>CAJXQI010000001.1 GCA_913058395.1 uncultured Colwellia sp.
GAAATGTGTTAGCGCCGATGGTAGTGTGGGAGTTCCCATGTGAGAGTAGGACATTATCAGACTCCCTTTTTTAAAGGTATAAGTAAGCCCTTGTCTTTTGACAAGGGCTTTTTTCGTTTACAATATTTAAAATTTTCTTTAAAGGTAAATCTATTAATGGCATGGCAAGCGAGCATGAGTTGGCAGCACGCTAAGCAACGTGCACAGGTACTAGCTACTATTAGGGGGTTCTTTAGCAAGCGTGATGTTATAGAAGTTGAGACGCCTCTGCTATCGAACGGCACGATTACTGATGTTCATCTTGATCCTTTTATTACTCAATTCAATTATTCTTCCGATAGTAATATTGAACAATCAATACCGCTATACGCGCAAACTTCGCCTGAGTTCGCTATGAAGAGGCTTTTAGCCAGTGGATACGGTTGCTGTTATCAAATATGTAAAGCATTTCGTCATGAACAACATGGACGTTACCATAACCCTGAGTTTACTATGCTTGAATGGTACCGACTCGGCTTTAACCATTTTCAACTTATGGATGAGTTGGCTGAGCTATTGGTAGAGGTTTTGCAATGTAATAAGGTTGATAAAATTACGTATCAAACCTTGTTTATACGTGAAGTAGCCATTGATCCATTATCGACAACGAAAAGTGAGCTTCTTGGATTAATAGCCCAGCGCGATATGCTGAGTGACTGGCTTGTGAAGGAAGACTCTATTGATACATTGTTGCAGTTTATCATGTCTGAATTGATTGAACCCGAAATAGGCACAGAAGCTCCATGCTTTGTTTACAATTTTCCGGCTAGCCAAGCATCACTAGCGAATATTAGCTCAGAAGATGAGCGTGTTGCAGAACGTTTTGAATGTTATTTTAAAGGAATAGAGTTGGCGAACGGTTTTAATGAACTGACCGACGAAAAACTGCAAAGAGCACGTTTTGAAGAAGATAATAGAAAGAGAATTGAGTTAGACAAAGAAGAGCGCATGATTGATAAGAACTTCTTATCTGCGCTCGATAGTGGCTTACCCAAGTGCTCTGGTGTTGCTATGGGTATTGATAGACTATTAATGCTTGCGCTGAGTGCAAATACTATCGACCAAGTGATCACTTTTCCTATAGAAAATGCATAATAATCAAACTAGTCAGGCATATTAAGTTCTTTTAACTTTCTAGTTAAAGTATTTCGCCCCCAACCCAGGCGTTTAGCGGCTTCTTGCTTATGTCCTTGAGTATGTTGTAAGGCACAACTAAGTAATACTTTCTCGAATTCTGGTAATGCTTTGTCGATAATATTGCTGTTTCCTTGTAGCAGCTCACTATCGACCCATGACTTTAGGGTTTCTTGCCAACTACTATCAGTAGTTGTTGTTACTACTGGCTTATCAGTAAGTTCGCTAGGTAAGTCATCAAGCAGCACTTCTTTACCACTGGCCATGACGGTAAGAAAACGACAAATATTCTCTAGCTGTCTGACATTACCTGGCCATTCACACTGCTCTAGATAGGTCAATGCAGATTTATGTAGTGTTTTACTTTCAACCGAAAGCTCGTTTGCTGCTTGTTTTAAAAAGTGTGAAGCAAGCTGTGCAATATCCTCTTTACGCTCTCGAAGGCTTGGAATATGTATTCTGATGACATTTAAGCGATGAAACAAATCTTCACGAAATTCACCGCTATCAACCCGTTCTTCTAAGTTTTGATGGGTAGCCGCAAGAATTCTGACATCAACCTTGATTGGTGAATGTCCACCTACTCTATAGAATTGACCATCAGCCAATACACGTAATAACCGAGTTTGAATATCAAGTGGCATATCGCCAATCTCATCTAAAAATAACGTCCCTTCGTGCGCTTGTTCAAACCGGCCATGTCTTACCGCATTAGCACCCGTGAATGCGCCTTTTTCGTGGCCAAATAGTTCTGACTCAATAAGATCTTTGGGAATTGCGGCCATATTAAGTGGTATAAATGGGGCTGAAGAACGCGGACTATGCATATGTAGAGCATGAGCGACTAGTTCTTTACCTGTACCCGACTCGCCATTAATTAAAACGCTAATGCTTGAACGAGAAAGTCGTCCAATGGCGCGGAACACTTCCTGCATTGATGGAGCTGCACCGATAATACCGACATTTTCTGCGAAAGGGACATTAAGTTGCTTTTTGGACTTCAATTCTCGTGCGTGCGTTAGTGCTCTGTTAGTGAGGCTAATAGCATCATCAATATCAAATGGTTTCGGTAAATACTCAAATGCACCACCTTGGTATGCGTTAACTGCGCTATCAAGATCTGAGTGTGCGGTCATGATGATGACGGGAATATGCTCGAATTGTTGGTTGATTTGGCTTAATAAAGTCATACCATCAATATTTGGCATACGAATATCCGAAATAATTACTTCTGGCTGGTTATGCTCTAGGGCAATGAGTAGATCTTGAGGATCATGAAATGTTCCAACACTTATATTGGCATTTGATAATGCTTTCTCTAGCACCCAGCGAATAGAGCTATCGTCATCAACTATCCAGACTTGTTCTGTGATCATGAATTTATCTCGCTGTTAAAAGGTAATAAAATTGTGAATTCGGTGTGTCTGGGACGGCTTTTACATGAAAGCTTACCGTTGTGCTGATGAACAATGGTTTGACAAATAGATAAGCCTAGACCTGTGCCTGATGCTCTACCTGAAACCATAGGGTAAAAAAGTGTGCTTTGAATATGCTCAGGAATCCCCGGACCATCATCAATAATGTTGATTTCTGCACATAACTTTATACGTTTGCCATTAATCGTTTTATTACTGGCTGCTCGTGTTCTTAGTGTTATCTTGTTATCACTACCCAATACTTGAATGGCGTTATTAACAATGTTGATAATGGTTTGTTGGAGCTTGTCTTGATCAAATATCAATTCGGGTATTGAGGGGTCATAGTCTCGTTCAAGTACAATATTTTTAGGATTGTCAAATTTTGTCAGTTGGAATATTTTTTCAATTACGATATGAATATTCTGCAATTTCATTACTGGCAACTGATTAGGCCCTAACAAGCGGTCTACTAAGTTGGTTAATCTATCAGCTTGTTCAATGATCATGGCGGTATATTCTTTTTGTTCAATATTGAGCTCTAAATCTAATAATTGCGCTGCGCCGCGCAAGCCGCCAAGGGGATTTTTAATTTCATGAGCCAAACCGCGGATCAAATCTCGAGCAGATTCCCACTGTTGTTGTTGAAATGCTTCTGCGCTGATTTGTTTTTGCTGATCAATTTGTTTGAATTCCAATAATATATGTGGCTGGTTTTCAAAGGTGACCGAAGAGGCGGTAATTTCAACGGTAATTTTTCGATGATCAAAAAACTCTATTGTTACGTCACTATCGCTAAACTCCTGACCCGTAGTGAGTAACTGTTGTAAGCGATTGCTATTAATAGGTGTGTTGTAAAATACTTGTTCGATAGGAAGTTGGTATAGTTTACTTAAACTTTTTACCAATAAAGCTTCTGCTGCAGGATTGACATAACAAATGGCAAGGCTTTGGTCTAATACCACTACAGCTGTCACCATTTGATTGGGCAATGCTTGCTGATAGTGAACTTTTAGTTGTTGTAAATCTACCATAGTATTTGACATCATCATCCTTTGCACCAAAATAGTGCGTTAAGTAACGAGTGTAAATAATTATGGTGCAATATGCACTTAAATACTGCTAGTTTGCCTTGTTAACAGAGACTCTATGCATATAAAACGTTACAGGAGAAGATGTTGCAATAACCTTGCCTTTGTCGCTAATCAAAGTCATTTTTATTTTATGTTCGCCTCGGTCAACATTTCGAAGTACAAACATAGAATGGGTTTGAGGTTTCTCGTATGGTTTACCGTCTAGATACAATTGGATTTTAAGTCCGCGTTTAAAAATGGGTTGTATTCTACCTGAAACATAAACTGAACCAGTATTGTCACGCACGGTGGCGTTGCTTTCTGGCTGAGTAATATTTACTTGGTATTTTTCATCTATAACTTTTGGAGTAATATCTAGAACTGAGGTATCTACAGAAGATTTCATTGTGTTAGATTCTTGTATTTCAACTTCTTCTGCGCCAGGCATAGGACTGTCTGAAAATACCAATACTCCTTGCTCATTGCGCCACACGTATACTTTAGCTGAGCCGGCAAATAACGGAACAGCTTGCGTAAGCAATATAAAAAATATGCAAATACGGGCAAAATTATTCAAAAGTAAGTTCCTGTTCCGTAGGTATCTCTCTAATCTATCCAAATAATAGCCTTTGTGCCACAAAAAAGCTCACCTAAGTGAGCTTTTTTCACAACTAACTAGTTGAATTTGTTATACGCTGTAGTACATATCAAATTCAATTGGGTGAGTCGTTGAGTTTAATAATTCAACTTCGTCACGCTTCAAACCGATATATGCGTTGATCATATCTTTATCCATAACGCCACCTTCAGTTAAGAAGTCCATGTCATTTTCTAAAGCATCAAGTGCTTCTTCAAAAGATGAAGCAACTTGTGGAATAGCTGCTGCTTCTTCTGCAGGAAGGTCGTATAAATCTTTATCCATAGCATCACCAGGGTGGATCTTGTTTTTGATACCGTCAAGGCCAGCCATTAACATTGCTGTAAAACCTAAGTAAGGGTTCATTGTTGGATCAGGGAAACGAACTTCGATACGCATTGCTTTAGGGCTAGGCACAATTGGAATACGAATTGATGCAGAACGGTTACGTGCTGAGTAAGCAAGCATTACCGGAGCTTCAAAACCTGGAACAAGACGTTTGTAAGAGTTAGTTGAAGCATTTGTGAAAGCATTTAGTGCTTTAGCATGCTTGATGATACCACCAACATAGTAAAGTGCCATTTCAGATAATCCGCCGTACTTGTCGCCAGAAAATAAGTTAACACCGTCTTTTGCAAGTGACTGATGAACGTGCATACCGGTACCGTTATCACCTACAAGTGGTTTCGGCATAAAAGTCGCTGTTTTGCCATATGCATGTGCAACGTTATGAACAACGTACTTGTATATTTGCACTTCATCGGCCTTTTTAACCATAGTGTTAAAACGACAAGCAATTTCGTTTTGTCCGGCTGTTGCTACTTCATGGTGATGTGCTTCAACAACTAAGCCCATTTCTTCCATAACTAAACACATAGCTGAACGTAAATCTTGTGATGAATCTACTGGTGCTGTTGGGAAGTAACCACCTTTTACGCCAGGACGATGCCCCATGTTGCCTTCTTCGTATTCTGTACCAGAATTCCAAGCAGCTTCTTTGTCATCAATTTTGTAGAATGAACCACTCATGTCGGTATGAAAACGCACGTCATCAAAAACAAAGAACTCTGGCTCTGGACCAATTAATACGGTATCAGCAATGCCTGTACTGCGCATATAGTCTTCAGCGCGTTTAGCTACTGAACGAGGGTCACGGCTATAACCTTGCATTGTCGCAGGTTCAACAATATCACAACGAATGTTCAATGTTACAGCTTCAGTAAACGGGTCTAATACAGCAGATTCAGCATCAGGCATCATTACCATGTCTGATTCGTTAATGCCTTTCCAACCTTCAATTGAAGAGCCATCAAACATTTTACCATCTTCAAAAAAGTCGTCGTTTACTTGGTGGTGAGGAATTGAAACGTGTTGTTCTTTACCTTTAGAGTCGGTAAAGCGTAAATCAACAAACTTGACGTCATGTTCTTTAATTAAATCTAAAACTGCGTTTGACATTGAAAGTCTCCAGGTAGTGAAATCTTAAATTTTCAAAAAATTAATTTTGTATTGTCTGTGCATAAGCGAATATTGTGCCAAGGATAAAGTCATTGAAATATATGCCTTTAATGATTTTTAACTATTAGCGCTGCACCAATGTGGTGCGATTGCTGCTGCATTGTGGTGCGCATGCTCTAATTTGGCCATTGAAGTATATCAAGAGGAAAATGCTTTGTTATTATTAATTTAAGCTATATTTTTAATACAGTGTCTTTATCCGTACTTCTACTGTACAATACGCGCCCAATTGTAGTCCTATATTCTTTTAATGAAAAAGTCTTTAAAGAAAAGTGAGTAAAGCCAGTGCTAGATAAATTACGTAATGTCGCAATCATTGCCCACGTTGACCATGGTAAAACAACGTTGGTTGACAAGTTATTAGAACAGTCAGGTACGCTTGATGTCCGAGGCGGTCTTGAAGAACGTACGATGGACTCGAACGATATCGAGAAAGAACGTGGTATTACTATTTTAGCTAAAAACACCGCGATTAATTACCAAGATTACCGTGTAAATATCGTTGATACTCCTGGCCATGCTGATTTTGGTGGCGAAGTTGAGCGTGTAATGTCAATGGTAGATTCAGTACTACTAATTGTTGATGCGCAAGAAGGTCCAATGCCGCAAACTCGCTTTGTGACACAAAAAGCGTTCGCTCAAGGTTTAAAGCCAATTGTTGTTATCAATAAAGTTGATAAACCTGGTTCTCGTCCTGATTGGGTTATGGATCAAGTTTTCGAATTATTTGACAACTTAGGCGCAACTGACGAACAGCTAGACTTTAAAGTGGTTTACGCTTCAGCAATCAATGGCTGGGCATCACTTGAAGAAGGCGAAACTGGCTCAAACATGACACCATTGTTTGAAACAATTCTTTCAGAAGTTCCTGCGCCACAAGCAGACCCTGAAGGCGCATTCCAAATGCAAATTTCTCAACTTGATTACAGCTCATACTTAGGCGTAATCGGTGTTGGTCGTATCATGCGTGGTAGCGTTAAGCCTAACCAACAAGTAACAATACAATTAGCAAACGGTGGCGTACACAATGCTAAAGTAGGTAAAGTTTTTGGTTACTTAGGTTTAGAGCGTCATGACATTGCAGAAGGTTTTGCTGGTGATATTATTGCAATCACTGGTTTAGGCGAATTGAAAATATCAGATACTATTTGTTGTCCAACAGAAGTTGAAGGTTTACCAGCGCTATCTATTGATGAACCTACTATTAACATGACTTTCCAAGTTAATACTTCACCATTTTGTGGTAAAGAAGGTAAGTATGTTACTTCACGTAACATTAAAGATCGTTTAGAAAAAGAACTTGTACATAACGTTGCTTTACGCGTTGAACAACTAGATGATCCTGATAAGTTTAAAGTATCTGGTCGTGGTGAATTACATTTAGGTATCTTAATTGAAAACATGCGTCGTGAAGGTTACGAAATCGCAGTATCACGTCCTGAAGTAATTGAACGTGAAATTGATGGTGTATTACACGAACCATACGAAACAGTAACTATCGATGTTGAAGAACAACATCAAGGCCCTATCATGGAGAAGATGGGTGTTCGTAAAGCTGAATTAACTGATATGGCACCAGATGGTACTGGTCGTATTCGTATGGACTTCATCATGCCAAGTCGTGGTTTGATCGGTTTCCAAACTGAATTTATGACATTAACTTCTGGCTCTGGTTTGATTTACCATACATTCTTTGAATACGGTCCTCATAAAGGTGGCGATATCGGCCAACGTAAAAATGGTGTAATGATTGCCAATGCAACAGGTAAAGCATTAACTAACGCGATATTCAACTTACAGTCTCGTGGTCGTATGTTGATCGGTCACGGTATTGATATTTATGAAGGTCAAGTTATTGGTATTCATAGCCGTGATAACGATTTAACGGTAAACGCTCTTAAAGGCAAGCAGTTAACTAACGTTCGTTCATCAGGTACTGATGAAGCGCAAACATTAACGCCACCTATTCTTATGTCTCTTGAGCAAGCGCTTGAGTTTATTGATAACGATGAATTGGTTGAAGTAACACCTGAAAGTATTCGTATACGTAAGAAATTCTTAAAAGAATCTGACCGTAAACGTGAAGGTCGTTCTGCTAAATAGACTTTAGTAAATTACTAATTTAAAAACCACTTGGGGTAACTCAAGTGGTTTTTTTTGAGCTCTTCTTTATCAGTAGTGAAGAGATTATAAATGTAAGACATATCTCAAAATACTATCAGCCATAAACATCGCTAATTTAGCCCAATATTTAATTGTCAATTAAAACAGCCTGTTAAATATACAGATATAACACATCTATAAGTTATTCAATATTTACCTCAAATCCTTTTTTAATCTACCTTTTAGAATTAAGTTCTACTGCTATAGTTTAGCTATCTACAAACAGCTGCAGTGACTTAAAACACTGAGGAAGGCAGAAAACATGGACCCAAGTAAACTTGTAAGGCTAAGTTGTTTATTTGAAAAAGCTGTTGCCAATAATGCAAAATTATTAGAAAAACGTGAACTTGATGAATTGTATAATGAATTTATCAATGATGGACGTGATAATAAAGCTAATAATATGGTAATTTTTCCGTGTACAGGAAGACGAACTGCAGGTTAAAATCATTGTAGTAAGTTAGTAAAGAAAAAGGAATTTTCTATGTCACCCGAACAACTTAAAAATTTACAGCAATTAAGCCAGTTATTTGAAAACGGTTTAGCTGGCCCGAAACAAATTAAACAATTATCAGAGCTGTTGACTGAAGTTAATGTAAAGGATGACAATTCAAATGCAAGCTTTGAAGTATTTTCGTCATAACGCTAAAATATTCTTATCTCTTTCCTATAAATAGAAAACTCAAAGAAATTCTATTCATAAAGCTATTTATAAATAACAATTTTGTGACAATACACTATCGTTCCGTCCGGCATTATTTTAATATATTACTAATTGTAATGAACAGTGACGTCTATGCATCCCAAGCTAGAAGAAATTAAACAAAACGATCATGTAAAAAAAGTATCAAGTTTTTTGTACTTGTTTCTGAGCAACCTGAAAAAAGAGCATATTCATGTCACTGCTGGTTACTTATCTTATGTCACATTAATGTCATTAGTGCCTTTAATGGTTGTGATGCTTTCAGTAATGACAGCTTTTCCTATTTTCTCCGATATTCGCGAAATGATTGAAAATTTCGTATATCAAAACTTTGTACCTGCTTCTGGTGATGTTGTTAGAGAACACATCACAGGCTTTGTTAGTAATGCATCTAAAATGTCTGCAGTGGCGATCACAGCACTATTTGTTTTTGCAATGTTACTTATTTCAGCTATTGATAAATGTTTGAATAAACTTTGGCGAGTAAATGAAAAAAGACGCGTGATGACGTCATTTTCTATGTATTGGATGGTATTAACCTTAGGACCTGTTTTAGTAGGTAGTAGTTTGGTTATGACCTCTTATATTGTTTCATTAGTTTCATTCGGTGATTATGACTTATTAGGTATTACCAATATATTTGTTCGAGCTTTACCTCTATTTGCTTCAATTGCTGCATTTTTCATCTTGTATATGGTAGTGCCGAATAAAATTATTCCAATGAAATTCGCTTTAGCTGGAGCAACTTTAGCGGCCATTTTATTTGAAATTGCCAAGAAATCTTTTGCTATCTATGTGACACAACTGCCATCTTATCAAGCCATATATGGCGCGTTATCAAGTATTCCTATTCTATTTTTATGGGTCTACTTAAGTTGGCTAGTGGTACTTATAGGAGCATTATTTACCGTTTCATTAGAAGACTTTGAAGTAAAACGTAAAGCAGGAGTTAATGAAAAAGAGGTAGCGTAATTTATTGTTTAGGCCACTACGATAATATCGCTATTTGCTAATCTAGCAACTAAACTGACACTATTCTCTTCAAGGAGGAATATATGTCTAGAGTGCTTTTTCCGAATATTTCTACATACCATAAAGAGTGGCTAGAAGTTAAAGGGGGGCATAAATTATATATTGAGCAATCAGGCAACCCCAATGGTATTGCTGTGATTTATCTTCATGGCGGACCCGGTGGTGGCTGTTGTGATAATCACCGTCGCTATTTCGCCCCTGAAAAATATCGCATTATTCTTATCGATCAAAGAGGTTGCGGTCGCTCGGAACCTTCCCCAAGTATTGATAACAATACCAGTGCTGATTTAGTTGAAGATATTGAAAATATTCGTCAGCATCTTAAGGTTGAACGCTGGTTGGTGGCCGGTGGCTCCTGGGGCACCACCTTAGCAATACTCTACGGTATTAAGTATCCTAGCGCAGTATTAGGCTTTATTCTTAGAGGAATTTTTTTAGGAAAGAACTCTGAATATCACTGGCTTTATCGTAATACGGGTGCTGCATGCTTTTTCCCAGAATACTACCAAGAGTTTAGCCAGCATGTTGCTGGACTAGACAATAAAAATTTATTATCAGCATATTATGATGCGCTAACTGGCAGCAATGAAATTGCGGCGACGGCAGCAAGTAAAGCTTGGTGTTTATGGGAGCTGCGCTTATCCACTATAGAGCATCATCACATTGATATGAGTCATATCGATAATACGCATCAAGCGCTATGTATGGCAAAAATATCTAGTCACTATTTTATTAATAACTGCTTTATTGAGGAAGATTTCATTTTAAATAATATGGCAGTAATCTCAAATATTCCGGCAATAGTTTTACATGGTCGATACGATATGGTTTGTCAGTTAACTAATGCTTATCAACTTGTGCAAAGCTGGCCAAACGCTCAATTGCAAATTTTGCCAAAAGCTGGCCATGGTGGGTTTGAGTCTCAAATTATTGATGGTTTTTGTAAAGCGGCCGACACTATGGCTAATTTTATTACCGAACAAGGAAATATGAATAAATGATCGCGTTGTTACAAAGAGTGTCTGAAGCGAGTGTTAGTGTAGATAATAAGGTTGTGGGTGAAATAGATCAGGGGTTATTAGTTTTACTTGCAATTGAACCAGATGATAACCAAGAAAAAGCTAAACGATTAGCTGAAAAGGTAGCAGGGTATCGTATTTTTGAAGATGAAAACGGAAAAATGAATTTAAATGTGAAGCAAATAAATGGCGATATATTAGTTGTTTCCCAATTTACACTGGCTGCAAATACCTCTAAAGGACTGCGTCCTAGTTTTACTAGTGCTGCGCCACCAAAGTTGAGCGAAGAACTGTATCAGTATTTTTGTCAGCAATTACGTCTGCTTGATTTTGTAGTGCCAACAGGAATTTTTGGTGCTGATATGCAAGTTAGATTACTAAATGACGGCCCTGTAACTATAAACTTGCAGTGCTAATTAACTCCTTTTAAGCTTTAATGTGGTTGGTGAAATACTTACGCCATCGACGATATTGCCACAACGGTAGGTTAGTCGTTTTTGATCGTTTTTTCAGGTTGAGAATGGGCCAATGACTAGGTAATAGGTGAATGACAATATTAAGGTAACGAGGAATATGAAAGTAAATAATTTGATGTGAGTTTTGAAGTTGCTTTAATATTGTCAAACAGAGATTAACTTCATGATCATCGAGATCAGGCAAGTTAATGGTTAAACAGGCATCATCTGCCAAATTGTCTATTAATGCGGTTAACAATTTTACTCTATTTTGAAAACTATCGGCATGATGCTGATAAACATCACAAATTAACCAGTCTGCTGGCTGCTTATCACTGTGTTCTTTGTCTTGTAACCAAGTCATAGCCGCTTTATTTTCAATAGTAATATTATGCTGCAGTGGATTGAAATGTACGCGAAAGCTGCGAATAACTTGGCTAGAAAGTTCAACACTAACAACTTCAATATCTGAATTTAATGCACTTAAAAATCGACTAATGTTACCACCGCCTAACCCCAGTTCAACCACTTGCTTTGGCTTAAAAAATAACAACGGCATAAGTGCAGCATATTGGTGAGGTAAAGTTAATTTTTCGGGACGACGTAAATGCATCACACTTTGAATAACATCGTCAAACATTAGCCAACGATAATGCGAATTTTCACAAATGGATATTTGGTCCGCATCATTACTGAGGTACACTAGTCGACCTTGATTAACATGTTGGGCAAGTTTCACGTGTTTTTATAATCCTGGTATAGACGGCTGAAGAGTAGACAATGTATAGATGTAGGGCGCCAAAAAATCAAACTGAAATAGATACTTACTATCAGCTTCGTTGGCAAGTGCTGCGAAGCCCTTGGCAACAGCCTAAAGGTAGTGAAAAAGATGAGCTTGAGTCGCAATCATACCATCGTGTGATTTTGGATGATATGGATAATATTGTTGGTGTCGGTCGTTTACATAAATGTAATCAACATAGCGCGCAAATACGCTATATGGCAATTGATGATGCGGCACAAGGTAAGGGGTTAGGTAAGTTACTGCTTGAGGAGTTTGAACGTATTGCATTGCAAGTAGGCGTTACTAAAATTGAACTTAACGCCAGAGAAAATGCCATTGGTTTTTACTTGCAACTAGGTTATCAAGACCAAGGCTTTTCACACACGCTATATGATGTTGTACACCATACTAAAATGAGTAAAAAACTTGCTAATTCGAAAACTCATTTGCTGGCAAAGGCTGATAAGTTGCAAGCAATATGGCATCAAACTATTCCATTAAGCAAAGCGATGAATATTAATATTTGTCACTTTGATCAGCAACAACTTGTGACTAACTGCGAACCAACATTTAATAAAAACTTACACAATACGATGTTTGCTGGCAGCATTTATACTTTAGCAACATTAACTGGCTGGGGCTGGGTTTACTTTGCTTTGCAACAATACCAACAGCAGGCTGATATTGTTTTGGCTGAGGGAAATATTCGCTATCTTGCACCATTGGCGGGTGTTGCCCATGCGCAAACTTCTATAGCCTTAGTTACAGGCAGTGGTGATGCGCTGGCGTTAGGAAAAAATGCCCGCTTTAACATTGAAGTACAAGTTTGTTGCGGTGATAAAACGGTTGCGGTTTTTACTGGTTCTTACGTTGCGGTTTTAAAAAGAGATAAGGCTACGTAAGTACTGCCAGAAATAAATAAATTCAGTTATTATGGTCTTAATCGAGTTAAGACAGGGAGTTGGGGTCTGTATGTATAAAATTATATTGAGTTTATTGTTGGTGAGCATGTTCTCATCAGCAAATGAAGATGCTGATAAAGTATTAAATAATTTTCATCAAGCGGCGGCTAACGCCAATTATAAGCAATATATGTCATTATTGGCAGACGATGCCATATACATGGGGACGGATAGTAGTGAGCGTTGGAATAAAACGCAATTCTCTGCTTTTGTTAAACCATATTTTAGTCAAGGTAAAGGCTGGTTGTATCAGCCTATAGACCGTCACATTACTCCGACGCAAGTGGAAAATATTGTATTTTTTGACGAGTTATTAGAAAACAAAAATTATGGCCGTTGTCGTGGCAGTGGCTTGCTGATTAATACTGAGCAAGGTTGGAAAATATTGCAATATAACTTGTCTATTCCTTTACCTAATGCCATTGCTCATGATGTTGTAGAGTCGATTAAAGACTTTCGAACAAAGAAAGCAGCACATGCTGACTAATTTTTTTCGCTATTGATTATTATATTTTGGAGACATTTTTTTATGAGCGTTAGCATTATAGGTTGTGGTTGGTTAGGACAAGTTCTCGCGCCCGTTTTATTAGCTGAAAATATTCAAGTACTTGCTAGTTACCAATCAGAATCAACGCTAGAGAAGCTTAACCGCTTAAATATTCCGTCTACGCAGTTAATGTTACCCATTATGGCTGATATTAGTGAATTCGAGAGTAACGCAGAAATGGCGGGCGTTGATAAAGCCTTATTTCAACAAGATGTATTAGTTATCGCCATTCCACCGCAATTAAAAAAAGGTCGATTAGATTATCCTTTGAAAATTCAGCAATTGGTTAAGCTCGCTGAATTAGGCAAAACCAAACAGATTATTTTATTGAACACTACGGCTATTTATAATGGTTTAGTGGGGGAAATTGATGAAAGTCATACGTTAAATTTAACTGCTGAAAAAGTTGAAACGCTATTGGCGGCGGAAGAAGCGGTACAAGTATTTTCTCAACAAGTTAGTATATTGCGTTTAGCTGGTTTGGTTGGCCCTAACCGACACCCTGGGAAATTTTTACAGTCTGATCGTCTTTTTAAAAATGCCAGCGCACAAGTAAATTTGGTACATCAAACCGATGTAGTGAACGTTATTAAACTGCTGATTGAAGATAATGTGCAAACAGCTAATAAAATTTACAATGTTGTGAGTGGTACTAAGTTGAGCCGCAAAGATTATTATCAACAAACAGCAAAGGCAATGGGCTTAGCTGAACCTCGTTTTGAACAAGAACAAGTTAGTAGTGCCGGTAAGCAAGTTGTTGGCGATAAATTGCGGGACGAGTTGAACTATAACTATGTCTATGATGATCTATTGCAGTGGGCGACAACAGTCTAATTTCAGCGTTCAGCTTCGATATATGGTTACAGCATTAAAAAGTAATAAGCTAAGGTTAATATTTTATGGCAAATAATGTCATTACAAAAACATTAAGAAAGATTTACCAATATAAAATTGCTTTGCTGTTTTTAGCGCTTTGGGCACATGTGTCCTTGTTAAATTTATTTTTTGTATCGTACAGTGGTCCGGTATTTTTATGGGAAGAAAATAGTGAGCTATTAACCATTCAAGTTCACCTATTTATCGCATTATTAACAACGGGCTTTTATTTAGCGGTAAATAAATTGAGTGAGATAAATAAAGCTAAAAAAATAAAAGTAACCGATAAAATGTGGTTAGCTTGTTCGTTAGCTCTAGTACTCTCTATTGGTTTTTTGTTAATTTAAAACGGTAAGTAATAATGATAAAAAACCGACATTAATGTCGGTTTTTTAGTTTTAGTAGATAACATTTAAAAATGCGTAAGTATTGTTAAGGTTTATTGCAGGTTTTCTCCCTTTAAATACTTAAGACAAAGGTTTTACCAGCATAGTATTGCCATCAACACCAGTGATTATACAAGAGGTATTAGCTGCTACGCTTGTTTCTTGAGTGTCATTTGATAACCGTGCGCTCCAATCAATTCCTGAAAAACGAATACTGCCATCTTCATGAGTTATGGTACTTGAACTTGGTACCTGCTTACCAATCATGTCACTGCTCGTATCAGCGCCACCACCTGAGTTTTGGAAACGTTTCATTGGCTTCCATAGCACCCAAGCGATTATCCCTGATAACAAGCCTACGGTAAAACATTCACTTTCCCAGCCCGACAGTATATTTAGGCTAATCAGAATGCCTGTTAATACACTTGCAAGAGCAAAAAATAATAAAGGTCCACTTAAGCCGAGAATGGTAAGTTCAATAACAAAGCTTATACCTGCCATTAGATAGAATAAATGGGCATGATTTTCATTGAAATAACTAATAATATCCATGAGGTTATCCTTTAGAGTTAACTTTAAGATGCATCATTTGTTGGTAGCTTTAAAGAGCTCGATACCGCAATTGCTTGAGCAACCGTATTAGCAATATTTTCGCCAGTTTTACCGTCAGTTAGTACCACGGTACTTTGTGCTGCAATAGCTTGATGAGCTGCAATTGTATCTTGTGCCAATGTTAATGTTACTGCTGCTTTACCACTTTGAGTAATTGCAGCGTCACCAATTGTAGATAAAGCTGCCGCTTCAGCATTTGCGACCAGTCGGATAGCTTCAGATTTACCTGTAGCTTCTAATATTTGCTTTTCTTTGTCGGCTTCAGCATTTAATACTTGTTCGGCTTTTGAAGCTTCAGCGTCTAGTACGCGAGCAGCTTTTAAACCTTCCGCTTCGGTAATTGACGCTGTTTTCACACCTTCTGCAGTCAAAATCACTGAACGCTTTTCACGCTCTGCGGTCATTTGCTTTTCCATATCTTCACGGATACTTTGTGGCGGGCTAATATCTCTTATTTCATAACGTGTCACCATAACGCCCCAAGGTGCGGTAGCTTCCGTCATTGCCGATAGTATAGTGGCGTTAATGATATCTCTTGATTGGAAACACTCATCAAGTTCCATTGAACCAATAGCATTACGCATCGTGGTCATGGCCAATTGTGTTACTGACAATTTATAGTCGGTAATATTATTGGTTGCTGCTGCCGCATCGGTCACCTTCATAAATAATATGCCATCAAGTGCCAGTGTTATATTGTCTTTGGTGATAGCCATTTGCGACGAAATATCTAAAGATTGTTCTTTTAAGTTTCTATCTGCCGCAACAGATTGAACGAAAGGAATAATAAAGTTTAATCCCGCTGAAAGAGTTTTGTCATATTTACCTAGCGTATAAATAACATAGCCTCTGTTTTGCGGAACAAAATAGATGCCTTTTTTAAGCGTGTATAAAACGACGATGGTGATCCATAACCATGGGCTAGAGATAAGAGGGGCAAATGCTTCCATTTTTTTGTTCCTTTTTGATTTTATTGAAATACCAAAGTGAGCTAGTGAAAACTAATCTTGAGTAATTTCTAGTAAAAACAAAGTAGCAAGTTTGACATATTATGTCAAACTTGCTGGTTTAAGGAAAAATTTAATAAGCGAAGCTACTTAGTCAAACTTATTAGCTAGCTCTCTATGCTCTAATTTAGCAGCGAGCGGTCTTAATATGCCCTCAGCAATAATTGCGGCATATAATAATACGACTAGGTTAACGGCATAAGCTCGGTGGAATATAATAGCCTCATCAACATTGGTATGAATTGCAATACTACCGATGAGCAAGCCAATAAGTGCTGCACCATAAATAAAGTATATTTGTCTTTTAAATATGACGGATAAAAATTCTGTTGCTGGCGTTGGTGAAATGTCACTGGCAAACAAGTAGCTAAGCCCTTTGAATGATTTCAACAATCCGGTGGAGCCAAAAGCGATCACTGTGGCTGCATACATAAATAACAGCACAAACAATAAACTTTGAACGTCTATAAATTGCGAGATGCCTCCGGCAAGTATCGCTAGCATTGTAACGACACCTGTTACCACCAGTAACGCTAAAAAACTCTGCATAATATTTTTCCTCTTCCAATTTACATCTAGGGTTGATGAAACAGGGAATAACTCTTTTGGAGAAATATTAAATGCTGCAGCTAGTGCTAACTGAGTTTCCGCTGAACTATTGCCATCTTTTTCTGCGCGTTGAATGGTTCGTAAGCTTAGGCCAGAAGCTTTAGCTAATAATTCTTGCGACCAACCATTGTCTTTACGGAAGTGTTTTACCCTTTCAGGGGATAAATTAGTACTGAGGCTTTGCAATGAATACTCCTAAAAATGTCATTCTCGTTTCGCCAGCAAATATGCAATTGAGGTTAGAAAAAAGCGAGAAATACCTTACGTCATTATAGCGTCATTGTTGTGACAGGCTAATGCTTTCAATTAGTTGTGATGATATCGCTAATTAATTTTAACTAGAAAAATCAGCTAAATTAACCTTCAATAGAGTACAGACTATTCCATGTGAATATTTTTTTTCTCTATTGGTAGTATCTGTTGTTAGAGCCGTAATATTATTTTTTTGAGCAACTCAAATATTTAGCCGTGTGATTTTTTGCATACAGATGTTGATATTACTCATAATCAGCTTATTTATAACATAGCATTTAATGTTTTTATTTTTTGAAATGTCAGCAGGCTTCCTTACCGTTAAAAAATATTTTTTCATTTGAAAATATCAGCTTAGGTAAAAATTAATTTACTATTGTTGTAAATCGTTAATGGATACCAAAGGTAATGTTATTAACTTTTGCGTTACATTTGGTTACATATTTTTTACTTTTGAGGTTATTCGAATAAATATTTACTTTTTAGAAAAAGACAATTGTTAACTTTACTTTAGTTCAACTACAGCTGTTAACGTTATGTGCAAAGGTAAATAATTCGCTAAAACTTATAAAAAATCACTTTTTATGATTAAAAATATAGACTTAGCTAAGCTGTTCTTTAATTGAGCTATTGTTTGGCTAAATTCCTCGTGATTAACTCCTAATGGTAAGAGCGCAACTTATTCCACAACGTTTTCTGCCTTTTGTCTTTTTATAGAACAATCAAAATTGCAAAGAGAACGATGCAAAGTTGCACCTATTAATTCAAGCGTAGCTATATCAGCAAGCTTGATCATTACAATAATAAAAATTGAAGGGATATCGTCATGTCTAAAAAGTTATCTAACTTAATGAAAACCAGTCTAGTGTGCTGCGGAGTTATTACAGCATTAAGCTCTGCACAAACAATCGCTGAAGAAAGTGCAAGTAATGCAGAAGAAGAGCAAGTAGAGCGTATAATGGTTACTGCTCGTAAAAAAGAAGAAAGTATTATTGAAGTACCTATGGCTATTTCAAGTATTTCAGCCATGGAAATTGTTGATAGAAACTATATTGATTCACAAGATCTTTATCGTACATTAGCTGGTGCAGCAGCGCCTCGTGGAGAGTTGATTCTAAGAGGCCTGAGTGGAGGTAACAGTTCTGTACCTGGTACAACTGCAACATTCACTGATGGCGTACCTTTTGAATTTACCAACCTTTCGGATGTTGAGCGTGTTGAGGTACTTAGGGGGCCACAGGGGACATTGTATGGATCAAATGCTATTGGCGGTACGATTCGTGTTATTACTAAAAAACCAGTAATGAATGAATTTGAATTATTTGGCTCAATGCAAGGGAAAGCTGAAAAGAGTGTTGCGGGATACGATTCTAATATGTCTTTAGGTATCAACTTACCACTAGTAGACGATACCTTGGCGTTGCGTGTAAATGGTAATTTATACAATAACAAGCGACCTATGGTGAATGCGTATACAGGTAACCAAAGTGAATCTGACGGTAACTTTATTCGCACACAATTATTATGGGAACCTGCTGACGATATGCGTTTTACTTTTGGTTATGTTCGTGAAGAGTATGATTCAGAAGGTACTACTTTAGGTGATCGTTCTAAACCAGGAGGATACTATGAGGCTGTATTAACGCCAGATGCAGATGCCCCATACGGATATGATGTGAGTGAAAACTGGATTGACTGTGATGCTAACCTTGAGCGTCCAGCCTGTTTGTTAGGTGGAGAAAATATTTTAGATAGAAATGTTAAAGATAAATATACTGTTTATGACCTAATCGACGGTACGTATAATGAGCAAACAGACTTGTTCTCTTTAGCTTTTGAATACGACAACTTATTTGATATAGCCTCAGTGAGCTATGTTGGTTCGTATCGCGAGTATGAAGAAGGAGGACTAGATAACTGGTCTCGTCTTGATGCAAACGACATGTTCCGTACTTGGATCATAAATGATGATTTTGAAGAGCGAACAACGCATGAACTACGTTTTCAAAACCTAGACGTAAACAGTCCAATTAGCTGGACTGTTGGTATGTTTTACGACAAAACTACTGAGCCTAAAAACCCTAACGTACAGTGGCAATATCATGAGGGTGGTGATCAAGTTTCTGCTTTAGCCAACTATTGGTGGGGTGTAGATGCAACAGCGACAGGTATTGAAGAGTTTAACGACGCTAACCGTAACTGGAATTCAGCACGTGTAATTGCATGGGAAAAAGAGCTATCCTTTTTTGCTGATGCATCATATACAATTGATGCAGGCGACATGGGGGAAATTGAGTTGAATGCCGGTATTCGCCGTTATGACCTTGAAGATTATAGCCACACAACCTCTGCTGGTATTTGGTCTGAAGACAATGTGATTACAAGTGGTAAAGAAAGCGGTAATCGTTTGAAGTTCAGTGCCTCTTATCGTCCAAGTGATAACTTCTCTACTTACTTCTTATATTCTGAAGGTTATCGCCCTGGTGGTAACAATGGCCCATTAGCACAGTCATGTGTTAACGACCCTAAAGCTGGTGATAAGAAAGACCGTTATACCAGTGATAAAATCGATAACTATGAAGTGGGTTTCAAAGGCTCTGTATTTGACGGTAACTTTACATTTGCTGCTGCCGCTTACCAAATTGACTGGACAGATATTAAAACCGATATTTATATGGACACTTGCGGATTTAGTTACACAGCCAATGGCGGTGAAGCTGTTTCAAGAGGCTTGGAGTTTGAATCAACAGCTCAGTTAACAAACGATATCTCAATGGTATTTAATGCTTCTTATACCAAGTCAGAACTAACAGAAGATAATGACGCTATTAGTGGTAAGAAAGGCGACGATATGACTATGGTTCCCGATTACAACGCTTATCTTGCTTTTGATAAATCGATAGAAGCTTTTGGTAAACAAGCCTATATTCGTATTGATATGACAGCATATGGTGCCTATAAGACACACTTTAAAACACTTCCTAGCGATGAAGTCGATGCTTATCAAGTATTTAACTTATCTGGCCGTGTTGAAGTTTCTGACTCTGTACAATTAAGTCTTCACATCAATAACTTGTTTGACACTGAAGATGTTAAGTACAAAAATGCACGTAGTCGTAGCGCGACAAGCACTGCACAACAGTATATCGAGTACTTGCCAGAACGTAATTTAACTGTTCGTTTAGATTATACATTCTTCTAAGTAGTCATTAACCTTCAAAGCAAAGGAGCCTTTTATCAGGTTCCTTTTTAATTGCACCAGGCCATCCATAAAAAGCATGGTAGAGAAACCTCTAATAGCTGAGAACAAACATGTTTTTCATTTTCGTTCGTAAAGAGTTATCGGTAATGCTGTTGGCTCCAACATGCAGGGATGGTCTAATGCCTTGAAAGAGAAGATCTCTTAGAAAGTTCTGTACATAAAAAAGCCGACAAATGTCGGCTTTTTTATCATAGAGTAAGAGCTTTTAGCGCTAGTTAAAGCATTAGCAACTTACAGTGATAAGTTATCTAAAATATCATCTTCAACTAAGTTGGCTAAGGTCACTTTAAGCTTAGGTGTACGTGCCATTTCGCGTTTAATAGCGAAATTAGCTTCTTCATTACGTGCCCAACTACGACGTGCAATACCATTGTTAACATCAAACAATAACATTGATTTTAAGCGACGTTCTGCAGCTGCTGAACCGTCAAGCAACATACCAAAACCACCGTTAGTCACTTCACCCCAGCCAACGCCACCACCATTGTGGATTGAAACCCAAGTTGCGCCGCGGAAACTATCACCAATAACATTGTGAATCGCCATATCGGCAGTAAAACGACTACCGTCATATATATTTGATGTTTCACGAAATGGTGAATCTGTACCACTAACATCGTGATGATCACGACCAAGTACTACAGGACCAATTTCACCGTTGTTAATCGCATCGTTAAAGGCTTTAGCAATTTCCATTCGGCCTTGCGCATCAGCATAAAGAATACGTGCTTGTGAGCCAACCACTAACTTGTTTTGCTTAGCGTCTTCAATCCAAGTGATGTTGTCTTGCATTTGTTGCTGAATTTCTTCAGGCGACTCTTGCATGATTTTTTTCAAAACACTTGCTGCAATAGCATCTGTTTTATCTAAATCTTCTGACTTGCCTGAAGCACAAACCCAACGAAATGGTCCAAAACCGTAGTCAAAACACATAGGGCCTAAGATATCTTGTACGTATGACGGGTATTTAAAATCAATACCATTTTCCGCCATAACATCACCGCCAGCACGAGAAGCTTCCAGTAAAAATGCATTACCGTAATCGAAGAAGTAAGTACCACGTGCAGTGTGCTTGTTAACAGCAGCAGCATGACGCTTTAAAGTTGATTGTACTTTCTCTTTAAACACTTCAGGCTCTTCACGGATCAATCGGTTTGATTCTTCGTAGCTAATATCGACAGGGTAATAACCGCCTGACCATGGGTTGTGAAGTGATGTTTGGTCTGAGCCTAAATGTACATAAATTTCTTGCTCATAGAAGCTTTCCCATACATCAACAATATTACCAATATAAGCAATTGATACGACTTCATCATTAGCTTGTGCTGATTTTACACGTGCAACTAAGTCATCCATGTTATCAATTAGCTCATCAACCCAACCTTGCTGATGGCGCTTAGTGGCAGCGTTTGCGTTAACTTCAGCACAAACCGTTACACAGTTAGCAATGTTACCTGCTTTTGGCTGAGCACCACTCATACCGCCTAAACCGGCAGTAAGGAATATTTTACCTTGTGGGCTTTCGCCTTTGTTTAGTACCTTGCGAAATGCATTCATCACGGTGATCGTTGTACCGTGTACAATGCCTTGCGGACCGATATACATAAATGAGCCAGCAGTCATTTGGCCATATTGGGTAACACCTAAGGCGTTAAACTTTTCCCAGTCATCAGGCTGAGAGTAGTTAGGGATCATCATACCGTTAGTCACAACGACACGTGGTGCATCTACCGATGAAGGGAACAAGCCCATTGGGTGGCCAGAGTATAAATGTAAGGTTTGGTCACTTTCCATTTCACTTAAATACTTCATTGCTAATAAGTACTGTGCCCAGTTTTGGAACACAGCCCCATTGCCACCGTAAGTAATTAGCTCTTCAGGATGTTGTGCTACAGCAGGGTCTAAGTTATTTTCGACCATTAACATTATGGCAGCTGCCTGCTCACATTTTGCTGGGTAATCAGCAATAGAACGAGCTTTTAAGTGATAGCTTGGCTTAAAGCGATACATGTAAATACGACCAAAGTCTTTTAACTCTTGCGCGAATTCAGTCGCCAATTCTTGATGCCACTCTTTTGGAAAATAACGCAAAGCATTTCTTACTGCCAACTGCTTTTCTTCTACGCTAAGAATATCCTTACGTTTAGGTGCGCGGTTAGCATCAGCAGGGTAAGGCTTAGCTACTGGTAATACCGTTGGGATACCTTGCTTAATCTGATCTTGGAAATTCATTGTTGCTTCCATAATAAAAACTCCCCTATTTACTTTCATCAGTGCTAACGGTAAATGCTTGTGATTTAACCAAAGCGATCATGGCATCAATATCAGGCTTCAACAGTCTATCTTCTTCAAGTTTTGCTACTTTTGCTCTGATCACTTGGAAGTTTTTCTCAATAATGTCTGAGCACTTATTTGGGCGTCTAAATTCAATTGCTTGCGCAGCATACATCAGCTCAATCGCTAAAATTTTCTCTAAATTACCTAAGATTTGGTTAAACTGTCGGCTTGAAATACTACCCATAGACACGTGATCTTCTTGTCCCATTGATGTTGGAACACTATCAGCTGATGGTGGGAAACAAAGTGATTTGTTTTCAGTCACTAACGCAGCTGTAGCGTATTGTGGGATCATCATGCCTGAGTTTAAACCGCCGGCAGTGGTTAATAATCTCGGTAAACCGTGTAAGCCTTCTAACAATAAGTAACAACGACGGTCTGAAATATTACCTAATTCAGAGGCCGCAATAGAAGCGTAATCAAGTACCATAGCTAAAGGTTGACCATGGAAACTACCACCTGAAATAGCTTCTTCGCTGCTGATAACAATAGGATTATCAGTAACTGAATTCATTTCAATTTCAGCTAACTCTTCTAAGTGGTAATATGCATTGCGTGATGCGCCATGTACTTGTGGAATGCATCGTAAAGAGTAAGGGTCTTGTACACGGTCACATTCTTCATGATCAGCCATGTTTTCTGAATTTTTGAAGAAGTGTCTCATACGTGCAGCAACTGCTAAGTTACCTTTGAAAGCACGGGTTTTATGTAGTTCTTCTCTAAACGGAGATTCGCTACCTTGCATGCCTTCAATACTCATCGCACCTGTTAAATCTGCTAGGTCTAATAAGTAACGCATTTTGGTTAAGCCAGTAATGGCATGTGACAGAATAAACTGTGTACCATTAATTAACGCTAAGCCTTCTTTCGCGTGTAACTCCATTGGTGCTAAACCGTGTTCTTTAAGAAGTCCAACTGCAGGTACAATTTTATCCGCTTGCCCCTCTTCACTTACCCAAAACTCACCTTCACCAATAAGTGGTAAAAATAAATGGGAAAGTGGCGCTAAATCGCCTGATGCGCCAACTGAACCTTGCTCTGGTACAACCGGAATTAGGTCAAGCTCGATAAAGGCTAGCATTCTTTCTACGGTTTCTAAGCGGATACCCGAGAAACCTTGGCTAAGGGCATGAACCTTGGTGATCAACATTAGCTTTGAAATTGCTTTGGCAATTGGCTCACCTACACCAACGGCATGGGTAATAAGCAGGTTTTTTTGTAATAAATTTGTATCTTCTGGGGAAATCTGGGTGTCACATAACGGACCAAAACCGGTATTAATACCATATACAGCTTCATCAGAAGCAGCCATTTTCTCAACTCGTTGACGGCTCGTATTGATTTTATCTAAAGCTTCTTGGCAAAGTTCTGCTTTGATACTGCCGTTGGCAATACCATTGACCATATTAAGATCTAGATGGTCGATACCATATTTAAACGTCATATTAACGCTCCTAAATTAAAAGTTAAAAAACTAAATGACTACCTAACCGGTATTTATTACCTGGCGAGGTCAAAATAGCTAAACTTACAACACCTTGGCTTGACCAAGTGCGACGTTTAACCTGTAAACAAGGTGCTGACTCTGTAATGTCCAATAATTTACAGACATCAGCACTGGCAAGAATAGCTTCAACTTCATGTGTCGCTTCAGTTAACGGCGCTTCAGAAGACAAATATTCATGCGGGGTAATTTTTGTGAAATCTTGTGTTAAATAGTTAGCAACCAATTTTGGGTTAACGAAGCGCTGCTCTAATTGAATAGCTGCGTCGTTTTCAAAATGTAATACGCTTGAGAAATAGGCCTTGTCACCGGTTTTTAAGGCTAATAAAATCGCCATTTCTTCATTAACGTCAACCGCTTGTAATGCCAATTGTTGAGCTCGATATTGGTGGCCACGTTCATTAATTTCATCAGCAATGTTACGAATTTCTAGTAACGATGACTGCGACTTAAATGTTGCCACAAAGGTACCTGAGCCTTGAGAACGTACCAATAAACCTTGCTCGGTTAATTCTTGTAGCGCACGGCGTGCTGTCATTCGACTAACTGAAAATTGTTCAGTTAACTCATTTTCAGAAGGCACTTTACTATGCTCAAGCCATTGGCCAGATTCTATCTTTTCGCAAATGTATTGCTTGATAATGGTATACTTTGCGGGCTTTAATTGTGTCATTGTTATGCTCGGTTAATGTTGTAACTAGGTAATAACGAAAAGTCACTTTAACTTGTATATACAATCTCATCTTTTTTAGAGCAGGTCAAGAGTTGTATATACAAGCTTGCTTGTTAATTTGCTATCGGTTAGAGTGCGAATTATTAATAATGCCAATTCATTTGGTATTAGCACCATTAACAATTACCCACTAGTTTACTACATCGTGGAATGTAGGTTAAAACTAGCTGAAAATAAATGCTTTGGAATTTTTATGTCGACAATAACTCAACACTGGCAAACGCTTTGGACTAATGTAAACCTTGCAACTATGAGTGACGGTGCAAATAGCTATGGCACTATTGCACAAGGTGCACTTGCGATAGCTGATGGTAAAATTACTTGGCTTGGCGCAATGGATGAATTACCGGCGTTTGATAAAGACGAAATCAATGTCATTGATGGCCAAGGTGCTTGGTTAACGCCGGGTTTAGTTGATTGCCATACTCACCTTGTTTTCGGTGGTAATCGAGCGAATGAATTTGAAATGCGTCTTGAAGGTAAAAGCTATGAAGAAATAGCCAATGCTGGCGGTGGTATTGTTTCAACTGTAAAAGCGACACGAGCTGCCAGTGAAAGTGAATTGTTTACTAGCGCACATAAACGCTTAAGTGCATTACATCAACAAGGTGTCACTACAGTAGAAATTAAATCGGGTTATGGTTTAGATACGACAAATGAAATCAAAATGCTTAAAGTTGCGGAACAATTAGCGCAAAGCTTACCTGTTACCGTGAGAAAAACATTTTTAGGTGCTCATGCATTACCCGTTGAATATAAAGGCCGAGCCGATGATTACATTGATTTAATCGTTACTGATATGTTGCCGAAAGTGGCAAGCTTGAAGCTAGCAGATGCGGTTGATGTATTTTGTGAAGGTATTGGGTTTAGCATTGAGCAAACTGAAAAGGTATTCGCAGCGGCAAAAAAATATAATTTGCCTGTAAAAGTGCACGCAGAGCAACTTTCTAATTTAGGTGGTACGGCATTAGCGGCAGAATATAACGCGTTATCTTCTGATCACATTGAGTTTCTTGATGAAGCGGGCATTATTGCCATGAAAGCGGCAGATATGACCGCGGTATTATTACCGGGGGCTTTCTATTTTTTAAGAGAAACTCAGTTGCCACCAATCGATTTATTACGCAAACATGGCGTTAGTATGGCGATTGCCACTGATGCTAATCCTGGTTCTTCGCCAATAGCTTCAATTCAATTGATGCTTAATATGGCTTGTACCTTATTTCGTTTAACACCAGTTGAGGCGTTAGCAGCAGTAACCTCGCATGGCGCTAAAGCGCTTGGCTTAGCTGAATCGAAAGGCCAACTTGCTGTTGGTTATGATGCTGATATTGCTTGTTGGGATATTCAGCAACCGGCAGAGTTATGCTATCAGTTTGGTGTTAATCCACTAAGCCAGTTAATGCAGGCGGGCAAGATTGTCATTTAATCTTTATATTGTTTAGTTTATTAAGCTCTCAGTCAATTGGCATGAGAGCTGTTAATATGTAAAGCAAAGTGCTTACTGTACAAATGCTAAACATTTGATTAGGCTTAGCAGATGTTGTCAGTAATGGGTTTGTTATGGTTAATAACAGAGCTGCGTCCTTTTCGAGTTTAGTCTTTTTTAGTTTTTGTCTAATCGGCTGTTTTTATTCATTTCCAGCCTTTGCTAGCAGCGAAAATTTTTCATTTATCGAATTTAATATTGCCTTTGTTTTAGGTTTGAGTTTACCGGTGTTGTTAATAACGTCGATCGCTAAGCTGTCACCTGTAATATCGAAGCGGTATCCTATTTTATTGACTCTTGCATTGCTGGCTCTACTTTATTGTATGAGCTATTTATCACACCGCAATGACTATATAGCTTTAACATTTAGCGCCTTAATTTTGCAGTTAAGCTTTTTTTGGTCGGCTCAATTTCATTATGAGATTGAACAAGAGGAAAAGGCTAATCGAGTGCTGTGGCAAGCATTTAGTTATGGCATGTTGTCGCTATTGTTTTTGGTGGTGCTTTGGCTTGGTGTAGCTTCCCCTGAAATTGCTTGGTTAGTTTTTTCTCTACTTCAAATATCACTGTTTAGTGTTAACCTCTTTGCCGCGTTTAATAAGTCGAAAACACTTAACCAACGCTCTTTGGTCTTATTAGCCGTAAATATCACCTTCACTATTGCTGTTTATGTTTGGTTAAATGGTCAGTTGTCATTTGATTTACTTGCCATTCTTGCCGTACTTACTTATTTAGTGGCTATGGTTAATGGCTGTTGGCAAGTGATATCAGTGTTGGTAAGTCGGCTAAAAACTCCAACTGAAAGCGTTATTGAAACAGATAGGCTTATTTTAGATCCATCGACGAACTTACCTAGTTATCAATGTGCTTTGAAAAAGTTTGAATATAGTATCAAACATCAAAAATCTGCACGCTATGCTGCTATTGCTTTTAAACCACTTAACTTCCAACAAGTTAATGCTGTTTTAGGGCATCACAATTCTGATATTTTATTGTTGCAACTTGCCTATTGCCTGCAGAAAGCTATTGAAGATGATGGCGATTTACTAAACTTTTGTACAGAAGAGCTTCCTGTACGTATCGCACGTTTACAAGGCTTACACTTTTTAATCGTGATGGATGTTGCACAAAGTAAGCACAGTGATGAAGTTATTATTGAACAGCTCTGTCAGAAGTTAGCCCAAGCGGTACCTGGGCCTATGAGCTTTAAAAGCTTCTCTTTATTTTTCAAATTAGCCTTTGGTGTCGCCTTTGTTGGTAAAGACAGTGACAATGTGAATGAAGTTATTGCTTGCGCTGAAGATGCGTTGTTACAGGCTGATAAACAACAAAAGCAAGTTAGCTTTTTTGCCCAAGGCTTAGCTATTTTCAATCAACAACAATTACAGAAAATGGAGCAGCTTAAACAAGATATAGCAACTGGTGCGATTAATTGGCGTGTACAGCCACAAATTGAAATGGCCTCTAAGCACGTATTAGGATTTGAGTTGCTATTAACTTGGCAAGGGCGTGACGGTGAAAAGCTAGACTTTAATGAAGTGATGGTCATTGCGCAGCAAAGTGGTGATGCGTTTGCACTATGCCGCAAAATGGTGACGCAGGCCTTTACCTTTTTACAACAGTTACATCGCTTAGGCGCTAAAGTACAAATTGCGATAAAGCTGTCAAACAGCTGTTTATTAGAGCCAGACATCGTCGACTTTATTGAACAACAAGCGATAGATTTCGCTATCGACTGTGAATATTTACTAATAGAAATTAAAGAAGAAATACTGTTAAGTGCTTCTCGTGAGGCAAAAGCTAGTATTGACCAATTAAAGTTTCTGGGTGTTAAAATTGCTATTGACGAATTTTCTGGCAGCTACGAAGCACTGCGCTATCTGAGAAAGTTAGCGGTGAGCGAAATTAAAATAAATTGTCATGCGTTAGCAAAAGCAGAAGCTGGTTCATCTGATAAAGCAATTATTAATGCGCTGATTAATCTTACTCGTAAGATGAAACTGCCACTTATCGGTACAAACATTGATAATGTAGGTATTGAAAAAATGTTTATTGCGATGGGAGGAGAATATGCCCAAGGTAAACATTATAGCTCAGGCATTAATTTCCATGAACTGCCATTTTGGCTTGACGCATGGCAGCAACAATACGCCAAAAACGATAGTTAGATATTGATTGTTACTCTATATCGAGCGGATCAGGAGATAAAATTACACCGGTGTTATCAGCATAAATATGATCATCAGGCAAAAATGTTACGCCGGCAAAATTAATTGCTAAATCACTTTCGCCTAAGTTACTAGTGCTGGCGCCAACGGGAATAGATAATAAGCCCTGAACACCGATATCAACATCTTCTAAAGCATCAACATCACGAACGCTGCCGTAGCAAATAATGCCTTCCCAGTTGTTTTTAGCGGCAAGTTCGGTGATCTTAATATTAATTAGTGCGCGCCGCGTTGAACCGCCACCGTCAATGACCATTACTTTGCCAGAGCCGTCGGTATTGGCTATTTCTTCAATAAGACCATTATTTTCGAAACACTTCACGGTAACGACTTTACCGCCAAATGAGCTTCGGCCACCATAGTTACTAAAAATAGGTTCAAGTACATCGATTAAGTCTGTGTAGATATCACACAATTCTGAAGTGTTGTATTCCATAGTCAGTCCTATGCTATTAAATTTAATAACTTCTAGTATAACGGTTGAATGCTAAGGCACAACTGCTAAGCCGCTATAGTTGCTAAATATTTCTAAGGTAAACGTTACTTGTAATTGCACTGGAAACATTATTTAATAACCATAATATATTTTCTCCCAAGAGTTGTATTTATGGCGGATAGGGCACTTACCCATAGCTTAATTTATTCTACAGAAACTCTTATTTTCAGTATTCTTGCTTTACTTCTTTTAGCCTATTATCGCGGGTTAGGGCGTCAGTATGTAAAGTTTTGGATGATCAGTTTATCAGCACTTGCTGTTAACCAGTTTGCACTTGCTTGTGAAAATACTTTCAATGAACGAGATGTGGGTAGCGTACTAGATATTTCTATCGCACTATTACGGCAAGTCAGTCAGTACATACATATTTTGTTTTTGATCTTTGGTATTTACGCGGCGACGAAGCAGAAAAATGTGACGAGAAAAATGCTATTTATTGGTGTTTCTTCTGCATTGCTGATTGGAATTTTTGCTGCCGTTTTTTATGGTTTTGATGTTAAAAGTGTCTTCAACCGCTTCTATTTACGTGAAAGCTTAACGGCATTTATTTTTGGTAGTGCCTTGATTGCCTCAGCTTTTTATTTGTTTTCAGCAAATATTAATCATTTTTCTGGCAAAATATTTTTAGCTTATTGTCTTTTGGTTGGCCTTCGTTACATCTCTTACTCATTTGCATCGATCATATTCCTCACCGAAGACTGGTTTCGTGAACTATCCCAAACTTTAGTATTTGTTGATATGGGCGTGAATACTATTCTAGGATTTATTTTTCTTATTTGGATGCAAGGTGCTGAGCGTCATGTTGCCGCAACAGCTATAAACCGTGCAAAATATTTAGGTAAGCATGACTCATTAACGGGTGTATTAAACCGAGAACAAGTGCTTGAAAAACTGACTAATGAAATGAAAATATCAAAAGATAAAAAACAAGCATTGTGTGTTTTTTTACTTGATATTAAACGCTTTAAATTTGTCAATGATACTCACGGTTTGAAAGTGGGAGACCTCATTTTAGGCGAAATAGCACAAAGGCTTAACCAAAGCTTATTGAAACCGAAAGTGGTAGGACGCTTAAGCGGCGACTCTTTTATGTACGTTATTGACTATGAAAGTGAAAAACAGCAAAGCACTGTTGCCGAGCATTTACATGCATTAATTGAAAGGCCTTATTTGGTTTCGCAGCAAGAAGTGCACTTACAATGTAGTGTCGGCTATTGTCAGTTTCCTACGGATGCTGAAGTTGCAGATGAGTTGTTGCAAAAATCAAATTTAGCCTTGTTTCAGGCTGAAAGTAATAATATTCAAACGGTTAAATATGAAGCGGGTATGCAGTCCCATGGTCGACATTTACTGGCGATGGAAAAAGAAATTCGACAAGCCATTAGCAATGAAGAATTTATTCTGCATTTTCAACCGCAATTAAATTTAAAAAGTAACCGCTTAGATGGCGCGGAAGTATTAGTTCGTTGGCAGCATCCAACCAAAGGTTTATTAGCACCAGGGCAGTTTTTTGATGATATTGAAGCGCTAAACCTTTATAGCGAGCTTGATAACTATGTTTTAGAAAAAACCTGCCAAACTATCGCACAGTGGTATAAAACCTATAAACGCCGAGTGCCACTAGCAATCAATATTACCGCGGTTGAATTTCAAGCCCAAAACTTTATTAGTAATATTCAAGCGTTATTAATTAAGTATGAAATTCCTCCTATTTACCTTGAGTTAGAGGTGACTGAGAATGTCGTTATCACTGACATTGATTTAGTGATGAACACAATAGTGGTGTTGCAAAACATGGGTATAAAAGTGTCTATTGATGATTTTGGTACGGGCTATTCATCATTAGCATATTTACGCAAATTGCCAATTGATAAGATTAAAATTGACCGCAGCTTTATTCAAGAAGTGGCTTCTAATGACTCTGATTTGACGATAGTGAAAACTATGGTTGAATTATCACATGGTTTAGGAAAGCGTGTACTGGCAGAAGGGGTTGAAACTCAGCAACAATTACAACTGTTACGTAACATTGGTTGTGATGCCGTACAGGGCTATTTTATAAGTCGACCAATTAGTGCTGAAGAGTTTACTAAGTATTTAAAACGAAAATAATGAATTTGAATTAAATTTAAATAAAAAAAGAGCTTAAATGGTTAACCATTTAAGCTCTTTTGGGTTAATTAGATAGCTTAGTATTACTTCACTTCTTTGAAAGCTATTGTTGCCTCGCGGCTATTAATCGCTGAATTAGCACTTTTCATATAATGCTGCCAACGTTGTTCATATTCTGCTAATAACACTTGAATATATGCTGCGCTATATGTATTGCTGTGGCCATCATCAAAGATTAATCGGTAGCCATGTATGCCTACCGATTCTATGCGTAATAACTGTACTTGTTTTTTATGATAAACCTTAGGCGTTAACCCTGTTGGCTGACCTTTATCGTCGGTTGGAGCGAATACGCGTAGATATTCAAAACTCAATTCAGCGCTATCTTGTTCAAGACCATCAAATTGAATTGATAAGCTCGCAGCTTGGCGATGAATGGTAAAGCCTGTGATATTACTCATGTTTCACTCCAGCATTTTAATGCCGTAAATTATAAAATAAAGCGACTTAAGTCTTCGTCTTTAACAAGTTCGTTTAAGATGCTGCCAACAAATTCAGCGTCAATGACGATACTTTCGCCAGCGCGATCATTGGCATTAAACGACAATTCTTCAACTAAACGTTCCATCATGGTATGTAAACGACGAGCACCAATGTTTTCTGTGCTCTCATTGACCTGCCATGCTGCATTAGCAATGGCTTGAATACCGTCTTCACTAAATGAAATGGTAACGCCTTCAGTGGCAAGCAAAGCAATATATTGCTCAGTTAGCGAGGCACTTGGCTCGGTCAAAATACGAACAAAATCGTCAGTGGTTAATGCTTGCAGTTCAACGCGGATTGGCAAGCGACCTTGTAACTCAGGGATCAAATCAGAAGGTTTTGCCATTTGGAAGGCACCAGATGCAATAAATAATATGTGGTCAGTTTTAACCATGCCATGTTTAGTGCTAACTGTAGAGCCTTCAACTAATGGTAGCAAATCACGTTGTACACCTTCGCGTGATACGTCAGGACCTGATGAGTCACCACGTTTACAAATTTTGTCGATTTCATCGATGAAAACAATACCATTTTGCTCAACCGCATAAATGGCTTTTTCTTTGATGTCTTCTTGGTTAACAATTTTAGCAGCTTCTTCTTCCTGTAAGGCTTTAAAAGCATCTTTAATTTTTAATTTACGCTTATTAGTTTTCTCACTAGACATGCTTTGGAACATGTTTTGTAGCTGCGAAGTCATGTCTTCCATACCAGGAGGAGACATAATCTCAACGCCGACTTGTGGCGCTGCTAGGTCTAACTCAATTTCTTTATCATCAAGTTGTCCTTCACGTAATTTTTTACGGAACACTTGGCGAGTAGAGCTGTTATCTGGCTGTTCATCATTACCAAAGCTATCGCGAGCTGGTGGTAATAATACGTCTAGAATACGCTCTTCAGCGGCTTCCTCAGCTAAATGCTTAACGCGTGACATTTCTTGTTCTTTGGTTAATTTAATCGCCATATCTGCAAGGTCACGAATGATTGTTTCTACTTCTTTGCCTACATAGCCCACTTCGGTGAACTTAGTTGCTTCAACTTTAATAAAAGGCGCATTGGCAAGTTTGGCTAATCGACGAGCAATTTCTGTTTTACCAACACCCGTTGGGCCGATCATCAAAATGTTTTTAGGAGTAACTTCTGTGCGCAACTCTTCATTAAGTTGCATTCTACGCCAGCGGTTTCTTAGTGCTATCGCAACGGCACGTTTTGCATCGCTTTGACCAACAATATGGCTATCAAGTTCGTGAACTATTTCACGTGGTGTCATATTCGACATGTTAATTCCTTACTAAATCTGGCGTTTAAAGTTCGTCAATCACGTGTTGCTGATTGGTGAACACACAAATATCGCCAGCAATTTTTAATGATTTCTCTACAATCTCTTTTGCTGAAAGCTCGGTATTTTCTAATAGCGCTGTTGCGGCTGATTGCGCAAAGTTACCACCACTGCCAATGGCAATTAGGTCATGCTCAGGCTGAACAACATCACCGTTACCAGTAATGATTAAAGAAGCTGTTTCATCGGCAACAGCAAGTAAGGCTTCTAACTTACGTAATGCACGATCACTACGCCAATCTTTGGCAAGTTCAACAGCGGCTTTTGTTAAATGACCTTGGTGCATTTCTAATTTGCTTTCAAAGCGTTCGAATAAAGTAAAAGCATCAGCGGTACCACCAGCAAAACCGGCCAGTACTTTGTCATTGTATAAACGACGAACTTTTCGGGCATTACCTTTCATTACAGTGTTGCCAAGCGAAACTTGACCATCACCACCGATGGCAACTTTGCCATTACGTCTGACAGAAACAATAGTAGTCACAAATAACCTCTTACATATGGCCAACTGAGATAGTCGACTTGTCTAATGTAGAATAGATAGGGGATAACTCGACATTTTTCAAGGGAGCTAGTCGGAATTTGTCGTGTTTTTTTGCAGAAAGTTTTTGAAAAGAGTTTAGGCAATGCATCGTGGTTTAACTTAGCAGCATTGCCTGAATTTTTCGATGATACGTAAAGGTTTAGTCCCAGTTCCAAATTTTACAGCCGTGTACTGAATTGTTCTTTAACTTGTGTTTATCTTTTTCAGCACCACGTTTTTTGGGATATGGCCCTAAGTAAACTTTATACCAAGTAGCAGAAGTACCAACCGACTTGCTAACTTGTGCAACTAAGCCCGTAAAGGCGATTTTTGCTTTTAACGATTCGGCTTGTTTACGGGTTTTAAAAGAACCACATTGCATTTTATATGGCCCTTTTTGAGTGACCTTATATTCACCAACTTCTACTTCTTTACTTTTTAAGTCGTCAACGTAAGTCCACTTTTCTTCAGGTGGCTTAGGTAGCTCTGTCGTTTTAGCTTTAGCGGTTTTTGTCGCTTTTGGCGTCACCACTACGTCAGGCTGTTTGTCTTTAATCGTCCACAGCAAATAACCAAAACTAGGTAAAGCGAGTACTAGAAATAGCGCAATCATTTTAACTTTCAATGATATAGCTGGCGCTGGCTCAACATTTTTTTTATATGGGCTTTTCTTTTTATTTTTTGCTCGAGAGCGGGAAACGTAATCTTGATGCGCCATGGAAAACTTTATACTGGGAAACTTTCGCCAATTCTAACCAACTGGGTAAGAAATATCACTACTTAGTCACGTATAAGCTGTAATTAGATATGACAGCGTAGCAGTAATACAAAATATGCCCGTTAAAAGCCGTGTGGCTACCAGCTTAAATCTACCGGATCAATATCGACAGACCAGCGTACCTTTGACTGCCATTCATTATTGGTGCTGTGATGAATCAATTGAAATACCGCTTGGTGTAATTGCTTGCGAGACTTCGCCTGTAAAATTAAATGATAGCGAAACTTACCAGCCTTTTTTTCCATTGCTGCTGGCACAGGGCCTGCAAATTGACAGCCATCAAAGGAGTGCTCAGTTAATGCTCTTAAGAATTTTTCAGGGTAAGACGGATAGTTTGCATCCGCTCGAAATAGTGCTTGAAAGCTAAACGGTGGTAGCATCGCTTGTTGGCGTTCTATTAGTGCTTGTTTGGCGAAGTGTTGATAGCCATTATTGACTAGGTCTTGTAATAGCGGGTGATCAGGAAAATTACTTTGCACCATAACTTTACCAGGTTTGCTAGCTCTGCCTGCTCGACCAGACACTTGTACTAATAATTGCGCCATATGTTCGGCTGCGCGAAAATCATAGCTGAACAATGCGCCGTCAACATCAAGTACAGCTACTAAGGTTACATCGGGAAAGTGATGACCTTTTGCTAGCATTTGTGTACCAATCAATAGTTGATGTTCTTTATCACTGACCTGTTGTAGCAATTTCGCGAGTTCGCCTTTTTTACGGGTGCTATCTCTATCTATGCGTACGGTGCTAAAATCAGAAAATAGTTCACCAATCCTTTCTTCAAGTTGCTCTGTACCTTGTCCTAACGACTTTATCCGCACGCTGCCGCAACTTGGACATTGTGGTGGAATGCGTTTTTGGCTACCACAGTGGTGGCAGATCAATAATCCCTGACCTTGATGTAGGGTATAAGGTTTATTACAGCGTTGGCAATCCGCAATCCAATGACACTCTTGACAGTTAATTGCTGGCGCATAACCTCGGCGATTAAGAAACACTAACGCTTGTTCACCACGTTCTAAGGTGTTTTTTATTGCTTGTTTTAATGTACCTGAAAGGCCATATTCCATTTGCTGTTGGGCAACATCGATCAGGCTGATTTTTGCGGTTGAGGCATTGCCCGCACGTTTTTTTAATTGATGATAATGGTAACGACCAGTTAGTGCGTTTTGCAGTGTTTCAAAACTAGGCGTAGCACTGCCAAGTACAATAGGAATATTAAGTTGCCGTGCTCTTAATATGGCAATGTCACGAGCATTATAGCGAAAGCTGTCTTGCTGTTTAAAAGAGCCATCGTGCTCTTCGTCAACAATGATTAAACCTAAGTCATGTAATGGCGTAAATATAGCTGAGCGCGTGCCTATTACTATCGCAGCTGAGCCACGTTGAGCTTCTAGCCAAGTTTGTAATCGTTCTTTGTCATTAAGGCCTGAGTGGTGCAAACAAATAGGGACATTAAAACGTTGTTCGAACCGAGCTAAGGTTTGTGGTGTTAAGCCTATTTCAGGTACTAGCACTAACACTTGCTTATTTGCTGCTAGGACTTCTTCCATCGCTTGTAAATAAACTTCTGTTTTACCACTGCCAGTAATGCCATCAACTAAGTGGCAAGAGAACTGCTTTTGCATTTCCTTAATGGTAGCAACGATAATGGCTTGCTCCGCAGAAAGCTCTAAACGGTTATCTTGTTGTAAAGCACTGTCTTGCCAGCTGAATACTTCCACTGGGCGAGATTCAGAGTAAATGAGTTGCTTTTTTTCCAGCGCGTTAAGTTGTGCTTTATTAAAGCCAAGAGTTAAAAGTTCAGACCAGGTCATGCCTTGGTGTTGCTTAAGTAAAGTGAGTAACTCACCTTGCTTAGGCGCACGCTTTTGTGTGGCATTGTGTTCTTCATCTGTTAACGATTCTTTTGTTAACCAAATTTGTGGCAATTCAACATCAGGTTGTTTTATTTGTCGTAAAAGAACCGGTAGTGCTTGTTGAAAAACATCACCAATAGGGTGGTGATAATAATCAGCGCAGCGTTGCAAAAAGTTTAATAGTTCAGTTGAGAAGCTAAAGTTGTCTTTAACTCGGCTTAATATCGACTTTATTTTTTCTGCGGCGTATTCAGTATCGTCATCGACTGCTAAAACAATGGCGACTACTTGGCGAGAACCAAAAGGCACAATAACCCGCTCACCAAGCTTAATAGCGTTAACATTTAATTTTGCTGGCAATTTATAGGTAAACAATTGACGCATAGGAACGGGAATCGCTACTTTTACGTACTTGCCAGTTGAAGTTATTGCCACAAATTTTTGTCATGTTAAAACCAAATGTTGGCCTTATTCTACTGGTAAATTGAGTGAAGCCAAGCGAGAAAATAATGAGAAATGGTTTTTTAATAAATAAAACGAAAAACTGCTCATTTTTTTAGCGATATTTATTGCTATGGTGGCAATGTTCCTATAACATTCGCCTCCATTATTTTTAACTCGTATGGTGCTTGGCAGCAATAATGACTGATCAAGTGGCGATACGGCCTTAACAGAGGTTTCCCATGAAAGACGGTATTCATCCAAATTATGTAGAGTTCAAGGCAACTTGCTCTTGTGGTAACGTTATTACAACTCGTTCAACTGTAGGTAAAGACTTACACCTTGACGTATGTTCAGAATGTCACCCATTCTACACTGGTAAGCAAAAAGCTGCTGAGACTGGCGGTCGTGTTGATAAATTCAACAAGCGTTTTGGTGCTCTTAGCAAGAAGTAATTCTGCTAAATTACCAGATGAAAAAGCGCCTATGGGCGCTTTTTTTATATCTTTAAATTCAAAACCACCTTCTTTATTTTAATCCTCTCAAAGGTTTTTCATTCTAATCGTCATGGCATAACCCGAACTTTGGGTGATGCGTGCTGCTTATCTTAAGTTCAGGTTACTTAAAAATATTATTTTATTTTTCTTTTATTTAAACCCTTTTACTTCATACTGCATCTAACCTAATAACTATGTAAAACATCGAGAATTTGTTTTTTTGGACAAGTTAAAAATTATTGATGCCCATGAACGTTTTAGCCCAGATGTTGAGTCGCAGTGGATAGCACAAGCTCAGCAGGGAAACCAACAGGCATTTCATCACTTATATGAAAACTATCACCGCCGTATTTATGCGTTGTGCTGGCGCATGATGGCAGATAAAGACAGTGCTGAAGATGTTTGTCAGGAAGTGTTTGTGCAACTATGGCAAAAAATTAATAACTTTCGTGGTGAAAGTAAATTTTCCACTTGGTTACATAGTGTCGCTACCAATATAGTTTTAGGACATATTCGAAAGAATAAAACTTGGATCCAACGTATTTTCAGTATTGAAGAGCAAGTGGTTGAAGACATCGCAGTAGAAATGCCTGAGCTATCAAATTTAGATAAGAATATTCAATCTTTGCCAGAACGAGCAAGGCTAGTGTTTATTTTATTTGCCATTGAAGGCTATCGTCACGAAGAAATATCTAAAATGTTGGGAATGGCGGTAGGCTCGAGTAAATCACAATATCATCGAGCTAAAGGTTTATTACGCGAGTCGTTAGGTGAGTAATATATGAAACAGACAATGACTGACAGTAAAAATGCAGAGCAAAATTTAAAAGCTGCTATAGCAGAATTGCCGCGAGAAATGACACCTGAACGTGATTTATGGTCAGGTATCGAAAAGGCAATTAACCAAAATTCGCAAACAGCATCGCCAAGCCAACATTCAAAAGCTAAGGTTTTTATGCCGACAGCGTGGGCGGCATCGGTTGTTGCTGCTGTACTGCTAACATGGGTAACCTTAGGACCAACACCAGATAATAGCGAGCAACAGGTCAATTTGGTTGTTGAAATGCAACAAGACTTTGAACAGCAAAAGAAAACTATGTTAGTGAGCTTTGGTACGCCAGACGTGAAAAAATTACCAACTGCAATGCAAACAGAATTAACGAAGTTGAGCTCGGCTCAACAAACAATTAGCAAAGCACTTGCTGATGATCCTAATAATAGTGACTTGTTAAATCTATTACGCTGGACACAGAAGCAAGAGTTAGATTTACTAAAGCAATTATATAGTCCGCAGTGGCAAACAATATAGTCGTTATTTAGTTGTTAACGAACAAGAAATAAGAGGTTTATATGGGAAACTTAAGAAGTTATTTACCACTGATATTGCTAACAACAGCAATACCAACATTAGCTGGCGAGAAGATTGACGAATCAATGTCATTGAATGGCGCCAAAAGTGTCATTATTGAAAATTTACGCGGTGAAGTAAAAGTAACGGGTAACAACGGGGATACAGTTTCTGTTGTTGGTGAGCTTGATGATAAAGCTGAAGGTCTAACTTTTGAAAAGTCAGGTTCACGTATAATTATAAAAGTTGAAATACCGCACAATAGCCATAATGGTTGGGGTGCTGATGGCTCTGAACTAAGCATAAAATTGCCTAAGCATGTACGTGTAAGCTTTAAAGGTGTGTCTTCTGATATTGATATCGATAACTTTACCAATGGCGTTGAAATTCAAACGGTTAGTGGTGACGTAACCGCTAAAAACCTAATGCAGCAAGTCGAGTTAGCCACGGTAAGTGGTAATATTGAAAGCAAAAACTTATCAGGTAAGTTACGTCTGTCATCGGTTAGTGGTGATATTGAAGATAAAAACTCTTCAGGTCGAGCACACTTTAAAACGGTTAGTGGCAGCTTAAGTTCAAGTTCTAGCGCTAATGAAATATCAGCTAACTCGGTATCGGGTGATATTAAATTACGTTTAGCTGAAATTGATGAGTTAATTGTTTCAACAGTCAGTGGTGAGTTTAATAGCGAACTTTCATTAAATGATGATGGCTTACTTAAAATGTCGAGCGTTAGTGGTGACTTGCAGGTTAACTTTAAGAATGAAGTACAAGCAAGTTTTAGCTTAAAAACTAATGCTGGCGGCGACATCATTAATCGCCTTACATCGGCACAAGCGAAACGAGCAAAGTATGGACCTAGCTCTAAGCTATCATTTGAAACAGGTAATGGTAGCAGCTCAGTACGCGCAAGTACTGTAAGTGGTAGCATAGTTGTTAAGTAACAAATAAAGTACTTACAAGCGTTAAACGTTCGCCCCCATATGTGCGGGCGTTTAGCGAAAATATTCGTTAAAATATTTGCTACAATTATTATTTTAGCCCCACCTCGTTACAATATTTCTTTTCATTCTATCATTTTGCTCAGCAGCAAATTCTGCTACATTAGCTCTCTTTATTTTCGAATAATTTTTTAGTGCTCATTGGTGTAATAAACACGCTAATTAGTAAAGATTATCGCCAAGCGTTTAGGGTGTAATATGGCCGATCGAAAGCCAGCCAAATTTAGTAAAAATAACCAGTTTCCTCGTGACAAACAAATTGATGAACTAAAAGTTCCACCACATTCTTTAGAAGCTGAACAGTCAGTTTTAGGTGGCTTATTGTTAGACAATGAAACCTGGGACAGAGTAAGTGAGCGTGTTGTTGCACAAGACTTTTACAGTCGTTCGCACCGTATTACTTTTGAAACCGTTGGCGCGCTAATTGAAGTCGGCGAACCTGTTGATTTAATCACCCTTTCTGAAGCCTTAGAAAACGATCAAAAATTAGAAGACGCTGGTGGTTTTGTTTATCTCGCTGAGATGATGAAGAATACGCCAAGTGCTGCCAACATTACAGCTTATGCCGATATCGTGCGCGAACGTGCCGTTACCCGCGAAATGATCAGTGTTGCCAATGAAATTGCTGAAGCGGGCTATGATCCACAAGGACGAACCAGTGCAGACTTACTCGATTTTGCTGAAACCAAGGTGTTTGCCATTGCCGAGCAACGGGCGAATAAGTCGGAAGGGCCTGAAAATATTGATTCAGTACTAGAAAAAACCGTGGATAGAATTGAGAAACTTTGTTCTGCACCAACCGGTGGTGTGACAGGTGTTTCTAGTGGTTATACTGATTTAGATAAAATGACCGCAGGCTTTCAAAAGTCCGATTTAATTATTGTTGCCGCTCGTCCATCAATGGGTAAAACTACTTTCGCGATGAATATCGCGGAACATGCAGCAATGACCGAAGATAAACCTGCGCTTATTTTCAGTTTAGAGATGCCTTCAGAACAGCTAATGATGAGAATGTTAGCCTCACTTGGACGTATTGACCAAACCAAAATTCGTACAGGTCAGTTAGAAGATGAAGACTGGGCTCGATTATCATCAACGATGGGCTTGTTGATGGAAAAAGGCAAAATGTATATTGATGATGCTGCTGGTTTAACACCAACCGATGTTCGTTCTCGTGCTCGTCGTATTGCCCGTGATCATGGCGGTATTAGTATGATCATGATCGATTATTTGCAATTGATGCGTGCTCCTCAGTTTTCTGATAATCGTACCTTGGAAATTGCCGAAATATCACGGTCGTTAAAAGCATTGGCGAAAGAATTAGAAGTGCCAGTTGTGGCACTATCTCAGCTTAACCGTGGTTTGGAGCAACGTTCAGATAAACGTCCGATTAACTCAGATTTACGTGAATCTGGTTCAATAGAGCAGGATGCCGATTTAATCATGTTTATTTATCGTGATGAGGTTTATCACGACGATTCAGAATTTAAAGGCATGGCAGAAATTATTATTGGTAAGCAGCGTAATGGTCCAATTGGGCGTGTGCCTTTGACTTTCCAAGGTCAATTCTCACGTTTTGATAATTATGCTGGTCCACATGTACTCGAAGAAGATTAAGTCTTAATGTTACGTACAGCAACCGCGGTTATTGACCTAAAGGCGTTAAGTAGCAATTATCGCTTAATTCAAACCATGTCACCCGATAGTAAAATTTTAGCTGTGTTAAAAGCTAACGGTTACGGGCATGGTTTAGAACGCATTGCAAAAGCGTTACCTAATGCTGATGCCTTTGGTGTTGCACGTATTGATGAAGCGCTCGCACTTAGGGCGGCAGGTATTGTTAAGCCCATAGTATTACTTGAAGGCTTTTTTGCTGAAACTGACATTGATATTCTTGCCGTTAATAACTTACAAACTATCGTACATAATACCCCGCAGCTTGACGCGATCATTAATGCCAACCTAGAAAAACCGTTAAAAGTTTGGCTGAAAATTGATACCGGCATGCACCGCTTAGGTATAAACCCTGAGCAGTTAGCACATTTTTATCGAGCGTTAAGTACATCAAAAAACGTGCAACAACCGATAGTTTTGATGAGTCACTTGGGCTGCGCAGATGAAAAAGACAATTCGGCAACACCTAAACAAATAGCATTGTTTAATGAACTTACTGCTGAATTAGCATTGGAAAAAAGCTTAGCTAACTCTGCCGGAGTATTAGCGTGGCCAGAAAGTCATTATCAATGGATTCGCCCTGGGCTTTTACTTTATGGCGTATCACCATTACCAACAGATGTTGCAGTCGACGGTATATTGCCTGTGATGACCTTACAATCAAGTTTAATTGCGACTAGAGAAATTGCAGCGGGTGAAGCGGTAGGTTACAGCGGTGCTTGGGTTAGCAAAAAGAAAACCACCATTGGCGTAGTTGCCATTGGTTATGGTGATGGTTACCCTCGTCATGCACCTAATGGCACTCCGGTATTAGTTAATGGCCGTCGTGTGCCGCTTATTGGCCGAGTATCAATGGACATGATAACGGTTGATTTAGGTGTCAATGCCGCGGATCAAGTTGGCGACATTGCGACGTTATGGGGCAAAGGTTTACCAGTAGAAGAAGTTGCAGAGTATGCCACCACAATACCTTACGAGCTGCTTTGTAACATCACTCGTCGTGTACTTATTCAATTAGCATAAATACCTAAGGGAGAAGTGTTGCCTTAGTGCTATTCGCCACTAACCGTTAATACTAAGGTGCGTGCACCACCATTGTCACGATGTTCTCCTAAATAAACACCTTGCCAAATACCTAAGTTCATTTGACCATTCGTTAATGGAATACTAACGCTACTACCTAACGTACTGGCTTTAATGTGTGCCGGCATATCGTCAGAACCTTCATATGTATGGCGATAATAGGGCGCATTTTCAGGGACGAACTGATTAAAGTGCCGCTCCATATCATCACGTACGGTTGAGTCTGCATTTTCATTAATGGTTAGCGACGCTGAAGAGTGTTTGATAAAAATGTGCAGTAAACCACAGCGCCCGGAAGATAGTTTGGCAAGCACTTGTTCAATATCGCTGGTGATCAAATGAAAACCGCGTGCACGAGGCTTTAAAGATAACTCAATTTGTTGCCACATAAGACTCTCTCAATAGGAAAATATATATCATAGCACCAGGATTGTTTTGAACGTCGATATTGTTGCGCATCGACATGTATGTTCATACGTGGATGTAAGTTACTAGAGTAATGTAGGAGCAATTACCGAGATGCACTAATGCCTTGTAAGACAGGATGTCTAAGAAAGGCCTGAACATCGTCGCTCTTTCGCATCCATGCGATCGTGACATTGCCTGCATGGACGTAGGTACTAAGTTTTTGTCAGGAACAAAAAAACTGACCGTTCATCGACGTGCATGGATGCATTAATGCCTTGTAAGACAAGGATGTCTGAGAAAGGCCTGAACATCGTCACTCTTTCGCATCCATGCGATCGTGACATACCGTTTATCCTGAACATAAAAAAGCCCCGAATGAACGAGGCTTATTATGGTGCTTAAATAGCTTACTTGTCGAAACTGAATTCTATATATGCTTTGCCGTGCTCTGCAGAGGCAAGAGGGATAATCACGATTGGTCCGTCAGCTTTATGAGTAATCGTGTGATCCTTACCTGAAACAACCATAGGTGTGGCCATATCAAACTCAATACCTTTTTCACTAAGCATGCGCTTAGCGCCGCCGGTAACCATGTTAGTAATTTCACCGACTAAATCAGTAATTTCTTCATTGATTTCATCAGGACCTTCACCAACCATGCTTTTCATCGTTGCTAAGGCAAGCTTACCTTCAAACGTAATAGATAATGACCCTTTAGTTTGCTCACTTACCATACCTATTAAGCCAGAAACATCACCATGAGCCACTTCGTTTTTCTTTAAACGAGGTTTTTCGGGAGTTAGTTCCATTCGAGCCATGGTAGACATAACATTAAGCATTGAAGATAAAAACGGGTTAATAAACTCTACATTCATAAAGTATTCCAAAACCTTTTGGTTTTAACTAGCTATTTGATTTTGCACTGATATGAGCAGAATCTATATGAACTAGTATTAATTATTATTCACTATAGTATCAATAGTAACTGATCTTTTGAAAGTTAGGCTACCTTTTATCGACTTATCGCGAAAATTAACCGTATTTATTTGCTTTGCATAACTGTTAATTAACAAATTGTTGGTTATTTTTAGCCCAAGTAGCGAATGATGAAACTCAGCTTCTTGGTAAATAAAAATATTGCCTTTGTTTATCTCTAGCCCGACCCAATTCAATATCACTGCTTTATCTTGATAATGTAACTGAAAATGACTTTCAATATATTGGCGAATGATGCTTTCGTATTCTGGGTGCGCAACTGAAAAGTGTATTTGTTTGGCTTCTGCAATAGCATTGTCAATGTCGTGAGCCGTTATTTGATGAATAACTTCTATCGATTGGCTGTTTTCATTTAATGCTAAGTCAGTAATGCTGAAAAAATAACGGTGGGCAACCGCATTTGCGGCTAACCCACACAATAGCAAAACAAAAAAGCGTTTAGCTATGCTGATGTACATTACTGCTCTTCAGCCTTATCTTTCGAGGCTTCTTTAGCATCTTTGTCGTCAGTAATTTTTAACTCAACGTTGTAATCGCGCATCATGTCTTTTTTCTTACGTTTGTATAGATCAAAACGTGACTTAATAGGGCGTGCTGGCCAGTAGTTGTTATTTACATTTAAATCAGCTGTTTCCCAGTTAGGGTCAATAGCAATGGCCGTAATTTCTTTGTCACGAATAAGTAACTTAGATACTTTTTTGCTATTACGACGCCAAATTTCAGCTGGTAATGTGACACGTTCAACCGTGTTGTCGGCAAAAGTTAGGTCTAAAATAATTGGCATTACTAAGCCTCCTTTATTTTCAAAATCAACTATGTAGAAGTTGTTTTCGTCAACAAGTAGGTCTTTTTGCCATTGCTCTAATTTTTTATTGCTTGAATTATATTTGTTACGCGCTTTGTTGGTTGCGGTAAATTTGTCATGCTCGTTGTAAAAGTCTAATAATTCAGGTTTGTCTTGCGTGCGAACCCATTGACCGGCATTGCGAATCTTGCTAATAAATTCTGGTTTTTCGTTATCAAGAGCACGTTCCCAAGCTTCTTCCGTATCAGGGTTTTGGCTATTTGGGCGGTATAAATGAATATCACCTAAAGCAATATCAACATGGTCGGTAGTGTAGAACCAACCACGCCAGAACCAGTCTAAATCAACACCTGAAGCGTCTTCCATAGTACGGAAAAAGTCAGCAGGAGTAGGGCGTTTAAACTTCCAACGTTGTGCGTACTCTCTAAAAGCAAAATCAAATAATTCACGACCCATAATGGTTTCGCGTAAAATGTTTAATGCCGTTGCTGGCTTGCCGTAAGCGTTGTTACCAAATTGCAAAATTGACTCAGAGTTAGTCATAATTGGCACTTGGTTATTACTTTTCATGTAATTAGTAATATTGGCTGCATCACCACGGCGCGATGGGTAACCTTCTTCCCATGCTTGCTCAGCTACAAATTGTAGAAAGGTATTTAAACCTTCATCCATCCAAGTCCATTGACGTTCATCAGAGTTAACAATCATTGGGAAGTAGTTGTGACCCACTTCATGAATAATAACGCCAATTAAGCCGTACTTAGTCGCGCGAGAATAAGTTTTCTCACCCGTTTTCTTATCTAAAGTTGGGCGTGGACCATTGAACGTTATCATTGGGTATTCCATGCCGCCAACTGGACCATTTACCGAGATTGAAACAGGGTATGGGTAGTCGAAAGTATATTTATTATATTGCTCCATGGTGTGAATTATTGACTCAGTAGAGTATTTTTCCCACAAAGGGTTACCTTCATTAGGGTAGAACGACATTGCCATCGTCTCTGTTTTGCCACCTTTATAACCTTGGGCATCCCAAATAAATTTACGACTTGAGGCAAAAGCGAAATCACGAACGTTTTTCGCTTCAAATTCCCAAGTTTTGGTTTTTGTTGAGCGAGACTTTTCGTTTTCTAATGCTTCTGCAGGGGTAATAACTAATACAGGTTTATCAGCATTTTTAGCTTTAGCTAAACGATTGCGCTGAGTCTTCGTTAATACTTCTTTAGGGTTTTGTAAAACACCAGTTGCCGCAACCACATGGTCAGCAGGAACTGTAATGCTTACATCGTAATCACCAAACTCTAAAGTGAATTCACCGCTGCCGATAAATTGCTTATTCTGCCAACCCATTACGTCGTAATAAGCTGCTGCACGAGGGAACCAACTAGCAATTTCGTAAAGGTAGTTTTCATCTTCTTTAAAATATTCGTAACCTGAACGACCACCTAATACTTTTTGCTCGTGTAATTGGTAGTTCCAGTTAATGTTCAATTCAACGCTATCACCCGACTTAAGTGATTTTGGTAAATCAATTCGCATCATGGTGCCGTTAATTACATAATTTAAGGCTTTACCGTTCGAGCCAGTAACCTTAGTAATGTCATAACCACCGTTGAACTTGTCTGACTCAATGGCGTTGCGTAAACCACTATAAGTAATTTTTTTCTTTGGGGCAGTACGAGTAGTTTTAGAACCAGCATTTTCTGCCAATTTATTTTGGTCTAACTGCATCCATAAGTAGCGCAAGGTATCAGGAGAGTTATTGGTATAATCAATCGTTTCGCTACCAGACAGGGTTTGCTTTTCGTCATTTAACGTAATATCGATTTTATAATCAACATCTTGTTGCCAGTATTGATGACCCGGTGCACCTGACGCCGTGCGGTAAGTATTTGGCGTTGGTAAATTCTCTTCTAGCTGACGAAACTTGTCGTCGCTAATGCTATTTTTTGCCAAGGCATGACCACTGGCAGCAACGCATACACAAAGTAAGGCTGACTTAATTGAATATTTCATATTTTCCCTGATGAGTGAAAGTCGAATGAAAATTTTGAATGTTAATATAACAACTCCCTTTTATAACATTTCTATGACTTGGGAAATGTAACTGAAGAACTAAAATGCGACAAAACGCACAAAAAATAGGTTGAGTTGTTAATTGGAATAATTGGCTTATTCCAAATTAAATAACAGTGAGGCCTGTTACTAGCAATTTTGTTTTCTTTTACCAAAAAATACCGTTTTTAATTTTAAAGTGAAAACCACACTAAATAGCATTTTTATCGTTTGTTTTCAGTATCCTGATTAATTTTATTTTACCCGTTCAGTCATTGTTGGTGGCGCCAAAATCACGACCTAATTCAATCAATAACTTCAACATTTTATAAGCAATATTTACTCATTCTATTGTTCTGATTTTATAGCTGTTTTTCGTTTAATTTCAAAGTTAAAAACTTTTCATATGGTTATGTGTAGTTCCTGAGTAACTAAATTTAATACTTATAAGTGTTATTTTAGGTGATTTATATTTCTGTTTGTTATTTGACCATAAGGTCAGCATATGAGATCTTAGTTGTTGCAAAAATGTAAAATAAAATTATAAAAATATTTAAATAGTGCTTGTTATGTAATCTTGTTGTCACGTAACGATGCCACATTGCTCACAACCTTTTATAAAAAATAAACTGCTGAGGAAATCAACATGAAATTGAGAACCGTTGCGCTCTCATTATCGTTATTTGCTGGAAACACATATGCAGATACCATAATAGATGCCTGTTTCAACTGCCCACCTTTAGACCAAATAGCCGATGCCGACACGTTTAATGACGCCCAGTATTATGCTGACGCCATTGCTGCCATTAGTAGTAATTCATCTGCTGTTACGATTAAAGAAAATATCACTACTGCTATCACAGCAAATCATAAAAATTTAACTTATTCAGAAGTTTGGACAGCATTAACTAAAACTGATGAAGACCCTAGCAATACTGATAATGTTATTTTGCTTTATAGCGGAAAATCAATCGCTAAAATGTCGAATGGCAGTGGCTCACAAAGTACAAACCAAGACAACTGGAACCGCGAGCACGTATGGCCAAAAAGCCATGGTTTTTCAAGCTCTAGCTTAGAAGCTTACACCGACATTCATCATTTAAGACCCACCGACATTTCGATTAACTCGTCGCGCGGTAATTTAGATTTTGATAACAGTGACTCGCCATTAAATGAAGCACCAGCAAACCGTGTTGACAGTGATTCGTTCGAGCCACGTGATTCAGTAAAAGGCGATGCAGCTCGCATGGTTTTCTATATGGATACACGTTATGAGGGCTTTGATGCAACACCTGATTTAGCAGTTGTTGATAGGTTAACAACAACAAGTGAGGCGGCACTTGGTCGTTTATGTCGTTTACTTGAATGGCATAATGCCGACCCAGTTGATGCGACTGAACAAGAAAGAAACCGAAGAATTTATGAATTCCAAGGTAATCGTAATCCGTTCGTTGACCACCCTGAATGGGTCGAACTTTTATATAGTGCCACCGCATGTACTGGTGGCGGCGACAACGGCGGCGGAGATAACGGCGGTGGTGACAATGGCGGCGGAGACAACGGTGGTGGTGATAATGGCGGCGGCGATACCGGCGGCACATCATCAAGTGCATTGTTTATTTCTGAATATGTTGAAGGCAGCAGCTACAACAAAGCAATTGAAATATTTAACCCGTCAAATACCGATATTGACCTGAGTGCAAACAACTACCAATTAGGCCGTTTTAGTAATGGTGGCACTACGCCATCTATGATCAGCTTAACTGGAACTATTGAAGCCAATGGCACATTTGTCATTGCTAATAACCAAGCTTCAACAGCTGTAACCAATTTAGCGGACCAATTAAGTGGATCATTAAGCCACAATGGTGATGACGCTTATGTACTTTACAAAAATGACGAAGTAGTCGACTCATTTGGTAATGTTGGTGAAGACCCTGGCTCAGCATGGGGTAGTGATACCAGCACAACCAAAGACAACACCTTACGCCGTAATGAAACGGTTGTCAGTGGCGATACCGTTATAAATGACAACTTCGATCCAGCACAAGAATGGACGGGCGCAGGCAAAGATGACTTTTCAGACTTAGGCTTACATACCGTTATTAACCCTGAAATTTTTATTTCAGAATATATTGAAGGCAGCAGTTTTAACAAAGCGTTAGAATTTTATAATCCTTCACCGTCTGATGTTGACTTAGCGGCTGAAAATTATCAACTTGAATTGTTCGCTAACGGCAATACCAGCGGCAATATGATCGCTCTTGACGGTACCATAGCGGGTAACAGTGTTTATGTTATTGCTAACTCAGGTGCTGACAGTGCCATTTTAGACGTTGCTGACCAAGTTACTGGCTCACTTAGCCATAACGGTGATGACGCCTACGTACTGTATAAAAATGGCGAAGTGGTCGACTCAATTGGTCAAGTTGGCGTTGATCCAGGCTCACAATGGGGCAGTGACTTAACTAGCACCAAAGACAATACCTTAGTTCGTAAAGCTGCCATTACTGTTGGCGATACGATTATTGATGATGCTTTCGACCCGTCAATTGAATGGGAAGGCTTCGCGAATAACACTTTTGACAATATTGGCGAACACGAAAGCTCAGGCGGTGGTGATCCAATAAGCTTAATTGGTGAATGTGCTGACCCTGCCACCTTAATTAGCGCAGTGCAAGGTACTGGTTTTACCTCACCTGTTGTTGGTGAAGTGCATATTATTGAAGGTGTCGTTACTGCGTCATTCCCAGCGTTAAAAGGCTTCTTTGTACAAGAAGAAAGCATGGACCAAGACGCTGACAGCCTAAGCTCGGAAGGTGTTTTTGTTGCAGTATCAAACGACGAATACCCAGCTCAAGGTAGCGTAGTTCGTGCTATTGGTAATGTTTCTGAAAGCTACGGAAAAACACAAATTAGCTTAAATGAAGCGTTTCTTGATTGTGGCATCGATAGCGTTTCAGCAACAAGCTTAAGCTTACCATTTAGCTCAAGCGAAGCACGTGAAAGTATTGAAGGCATGCTAGTTTATGTAGAAGATACCTTAATGGTAACCGACAACTACAGCTTAGGCCGTTACGGTGAAGTTGGTCTATCGAAAGGTCGTGTTTATGTACCAACAAACATTCATCTTCCAGGCTCTGCTGAATACACAGCGTTAGCAGCAAGTAACGCATTAAATAGCATTACCCTTGATGACGGTATTAACGGTTCAAACCCTGATAACGTTATTTACCCAACGGGTGGTTTATCGGCTGATAATACGCTACGTATGGGTGACTCTGTTGATAATCTTGAAGGTGTCATTGACTACAGCTTTGGTAAGTACCGCATTATTCCAACGCAAGAACCAAGCTTTACTGATACTAATTCACGAACTGCAGAGCCAGAAATAGCAACGGGTAACTTACGAATTGCTAGCTTCAACGTATTAAACTACTTCAATGGTGATGGTATCGGTGGTGGTTTCCCAACGTCTCGTGGCGCTGACACTGCAGAAGAGTTCGAACGCCAACGTAACAAAGTTATCAGTGCCATTTCTACTATTGAAGCCGATATTATTGGCTTACTAGAAGTGGAAAACGATGGTTTTGGTGAGCAAAGTGCTATTCAAGACTTAGTTAACGGCTTAAATGCTGTTGCTCCAGCAGGTGTTCATTACAGCTTCGTTAACCCACATATTGCTGCTGATGCCGAAACCGGCATTGAATTATTAGGTGGCGATAGCATTAAAGTTGCGATGATTTATAACGACCTTGCTGTTACTGAGTTTGGTACTACGGCTTATTTAACGGGTTTCCCGTTTGAATACCATAACCGTCCGCCAATGGCGCAAACGTTTAGAGCTACAGAAACCGGTGAGCGTTTAACTGTTGCCATTAACCATTTCCGCTCTAAAGGTTGTTCAAGCAGTGGTGGCGTGGAAAACGAAGACAAGTTAGACGGTCAAGGCTGTTATAACTTACGTCGTGTACAAGCGGCAGAAGCGATTACTGCATGGTTAGCACAGTCGCCAACGGGCGTAGAAGATGAAGACGTACTCATTATTGGTGACTTAAATGCCTACAGCAAAGAAGACCCAGTAACCACACTTGAAAACGCAGGTTACACTAACTTAGCGCAAAAATTTGTTGGCGACATGGCTTATTCTTACGCTTACCGTGGTGAAGTTGGTACCTTAGATCACGCGCTAGCGTCAGTGTCACTATCTGATAAAGCGGTTGACCTAACCGAGTGGCACATTAACGCTGACGAACCATTAATTCTTGATTACAACACTGAGTACAAAAACGAAGAGCAATTGCACACTATGTATAATAGTGACGCTTACCGCGCTTCTGATCATGACCCTGTAGTTATTGAGTTTAACGGCGAAACACCACTATTAACCAAAACCAAAATTAAAGCAGGTTTAGGCCCAAGAGCACGTTGGAAAACTTTCCGTTTCCGCGTACCAAAAGGTGCGGTCAGCTTTAAAGCAACTATCACTGGTGGTATTGGTGAAGCTGATCTTTACGTACGACACGGTAAAAAACCAAACAAGAGAAAGTTTGACTGTGCGCCACGTTTAGAAGGTAACGAAGAAGTATGTGAATTTATCAACCCTGAACCGGGCAAGTGGCGAATTCGTGTACGTGGTGAGCGTTTCTATAACGACGTAACATTGAAGTTAGAAGCAGTTTATCCTGAACGTTTACATAAAAAACATTAGTACTACTTAAAAGTATTAAGTCACTAAAATGATTAAAGCCAACGTGCAAATTGCGTTGGCTTTTTTGATTTATTTACCTAGGCTTTATTTACTATGCCGTGTTTGCAAGTGGCTTTCATGTTACTGGCAAAGTAAATAGTCAGCGCGGTTACTGTAAAAATAGTAATAATAACGACAACAACATCATGGCTGAAGATAAGCGATGAAAACCGCATTAATTTAAACACAAAGGCAGCAATGAGAGTTTTATTTTACCTACTGTTGGGAGCTACATTTTTTACTAAAAGCTTAGCTGCAGAAACAATCCGTATCACCAATGGCGAATGGGAACCTTATTTATCACAATACAGCTATCAATACGGCCTAACTTCTCACGTTGTTACTGAAGCTTTTAAACTCGAAGGTATTACCGTTGAGTGGGGATTTTTTCCTTGGCAACGTTCTTTTCAATATGCCAAAACGGGTGAAGACTGGGATGCATCGTGTTGTTGGTGGCCTGATGAGGAAATTGATCAGGTGTTTTTATCGAGTAATACCGTTTCAACCACTTCTTTCGTTTTTTTTCATTTAAAAAGTTACAATTTTCAGTGGCAAAGCTTCGATAATTTACAAGGTGTAAAAGCTGGCGTTACCTCAAAGTATGATTACGGCGAAGCGTTAATGCATGTAATCAATGAAAGAAGTATTGATGTTGATTCAACCTCAAAAGACGAATTCAATTACAAAAAATTGTTAGCCAATCGCATCGACATATTCCCGAATGATCGCTATGTTGGTAACGCACAAATCAAAAGCTTTCTATCGGCAAATGAAGCTGAACTTATTACCTACCATCCAAAAGAGTTTGGCATAAAAAACCTGCACTTAATTATTAATATTAACCATAAGCGCGCTAAGTACCTGCGTGATAAATTTAATCTAGGCTTGAAAAAATTAAAAGACAGCGGCAGATACCAGCAAATGTTGAACGATATGGAAGCAGGGAAATACGATAAACAAAAAACTGTTTTTAAAATGCCTTAAGTTCACAAAGGCCATTTTAATACAGGCATTCCAAGGCGTAACTCAGCAATAAATAACTTCTTACATAATTTAACTTTTTGTAATTTATATAGTTTTGAAATTATGTGATATTAATGTTAATTAATTCAGCTTATGAGAGCGGTTTAATAGCAGATTACGTTAAGCACGTTGTGATAGTTTTATATTTGATCATACGTTTTTATTTTAAGGGCAATAATAAATAAAAAACGTAAAAAAGAATAAAGCATAGTAACGAGTAGTGCCATTAACCTTACGCTTTGCCATGTAACTATTAGCCCGTGAATGGGCTTTATATTTTAGTCGAAATTAGGTGTTGTTAATGAAGAACATTTTACTAGTTATTACCATTTTGTTTGCCGCATCTTCGTTTGTACAAGCAAATGACAAAGCGCCAAGTTTTCATCGGTTATTGATCTTTAATGATGAAAATCAGCTGATGGTAGTTAAGATTAAAAATACTAATTTTTGGGTGACACCTGGCCTTTACAATGAAAATAACAAGCTTACTCATGACAATCTATATCAGTTAGCTGCTGACTACGGTTTTAAGGTCACTAAACCAAGTTTAAAAGGCATTTTCACGCTAAAAAACAAGAAAACAAAGGCCGAATCAAGCCGACATTTTTATAATGTAAAAGTCAGTGATGGCGAACAAATAACCCCAGACAACATCGAAGAAATTAAATGGCTGCCGTTAACTGAGGCGATGCAACTTATTACCTTCCCGCATATAAATATATTGCTTAAGCAAATTACCCAGCATCCTGAGAACTTATGGGGTGGCACTATTTTAAGGTACAAAGAAGGAAAAGAATTTAACGCCAAAATGCTGAGTGACTTTTATCCTTTGAAAACAGTTGATATTGACAATATTTCCAGTACACAAGCTATGGTTTTAGATAATTCATTTTTGGCTTTAGTCGCTAAACATAAAATAAATACAGCTGGTGTTGCGGTTATCAAAAATAATAAGGTTGTATGGCAAAACCAATACGGCTTCCAATCACATGGTGTTCCTGCAAACGAAAATACATTGTTTAATGTCGCTTCATTAACTAAAACTATAACCGCTGAAACTATACTCAGGCTTGTTGCCACAGGGAAGCTTTCGCTAGACGAGTCAATAGCGCCATATTGGGTTGACCCAGACTTACAAAATAACCCTGAAGTCCATAGGCTAACACCTCGTATGCTGCTTACTCATACTAGTGGTTTTATGAACTGGCGTTATTTTGCAAACGACAGAAAACTGAGCTTTATCAATACACCCGGAGAAGCTTTTGGTTATTCAGGTGAAGGCTTTGAATATTTAGCAAAATATGCCGAAAAGAAACTAGGAATGCCGTTCGAGCAACTTGTTGAATCGACAATTTTTGAGCCACTTGCGATGAAGAACTCTTCGATAGTGGTACGTAAAGAAAATTTTTCTCGTATTGCCAAGCCAATGGATAAAAATGGAAAATTTCATGGCCATTATTGCCATCCTTCAGGTTATTGCAGCAGTGAAGGTAGTTCTTCTGCTGCAGCCAACTTAGTCATGACAGTATCTGATTATGCAAAGTTTTTGATTTCATCAATTAAGGGCGAAGGGTTAAGCGCCAAATTAAAACAAGACAGAAATACGATGCAAGGCATTCAGTTTACTCAAGAGGATATTGATTGCAGCCAATTTTTAGCCGTTAAATGCCCAACTAAAATGGGCTATGGGTTAGGTTGGAGCATGTCGGATTTAAAAAATAACAAAATTATTGGGCACAGAGGAACCAACTGGACGGTAGTTTCATTAGCTTATTATTATCAAGACAGTGGTGATGGTTTAATCATCTTTTTCAATGCTCCAAATAAAGCAGGGTTAGCAGGAATGGTTGATGCACTAAAACTGTTGGATCCCGATTCCCCTGAATTGCCAGGGTATGAACTACGACTTGCGAGAAAAAATTAATAGTGAGTTAGGTTGCGATTTGCTGAGTTGTTTTAGTCGACCATTTGGGCTATTACTGGTGTTGCGACAATAGATGATTTTTTAAGAAGGATGCTTAAATGAAGAAAAATAACGAGACAATTAGTACTGACCGACGAAATATACTAAAAAAGGCCGCTGTAACAGCTGTTATCGCAACATCAGGTGGTTTACTTGCCACTAGCCAAGCGCAAACTTTAACGGCCAACAAGCAAGCAGCTAAAGTTGAACCCGCTTACGTACCTATACCGCAGCAAGCACAAATGTTAGAAGGTGTTTTACCGCTATCTGGTGGTGCCGGACTTTACTACTGGGATACAGGTGGAAGCGGGCCTGCTGTCGTGCTATCACATCCGGGTCGAGGCAGCGCATTAACTTGGCCTTATCAACAGCCAGTTTTATCTGCTGCAGGCTTTAGAGTTATTGCCTACTCAAGGCGAGGTTACTTTGGCTCTCCTGCTGGTTCAAAGGATGATAAAGGTAATTACGCAGATGATTTAGATGCCTTAGTGAAACATTTAAAGGTCGATAAATTTCATATTTTGGGCCTTGCAGCAGGTGGCTTTGCAGTATCTGATTATGCCGTTTCTTACCCTGAAAAATTACTGAGCATGACAATTGTTTGCAGTTTATTTGGCTTGTGGGACAAAAATATTGATGAACGCTTAGACTTTATTCTGCCTAAAGCTTTTAGAGATTTACCTCCTGAATTTAAAGAGTTGGGGCCATCCTACCGTTGGGCACACCCTGAAGGCGTCAAAACATGGATTGAAATGGAGAAAAAATCTAAGGGTGATGGCATTCGACACGGGCAAAGCGCGAAAAGTGAATTAACTTGGCAAAACATGAGAGCAGGTAATATTCCCACTTTTTTTATTGCTGGTGGCGCTGATTTATATCAGCCACCTTCAATGATGAGGGCGGCCGCTCGAGAAATTCCAAATAGTCAGACATTAGTCATCCCAGAAGCTGGACATGCCGCACAATGGGAGCAATCAGAAGTATTTAATCAAGCGGTAATCAAGTTCTTCAAAGCCAATAGTTAGGCTGTTAATAGCTTTGTAAAATTAGGGCAATAACTGCCTGCGTGAAATTTTATAGCCTACTAGTTGTGTAGGTTATATTTGAGAATAAGTGGGTATACATGAGGAGATTTCAGTGGAAGAACTAGCCGAAGTTGCAGTTAAGCCCATTTTAAGAGTAATTCGTATAATATTTATCGAAGCCTTTTGTGAGTTTCTTGTTTATTGGGTCGGCCGTTGCTTCTTGTTTGTTGTGACATTAGGTCATTATCCGCGTGGAAAGCAAATTAAAGAGCACGAAGGTCGAATTATATTCACAGGATTCGTCGTTATAATATTTAGTATTGTACTAATCAGTATCTATGTGTAAGTTTGCATATAAGAAATTAATTATTACAAGGATAGTTATATGTCTGAAAATAGAGAAGAATACTGGGGAATGCCGTTAAATACGTACTGTATGATGATTCACTTAAGTCAGTTGTCCAGTATTATAATTCCCGGGTTAGGTTTTGTTTTACCTATCGTTATGTGGGCAACGAATAAAGACAAACATGAAAGCATAGACCAGCACGGAAAAACAACGCTTAACTGGCTAATTAGCCTGTTTATTTACTCTATAGTGTGCGGGATTTTAGCTTTTATATTTATAGGGATAATTGGCCTCATAGTTTTAGCAATACTTAATTTCATCTTTGCAATCATTGCAGCAATCAAGGCCAATGAAAATCAATTATGGGTTTACCCTCTTAGTATTAAATTTATTAAATAATTGCACCTGTAAACCGACAAACAAGTTTAGTATGCCACTAGCACTTTTTGCATGTGGCTTCAGTGCTTCTTGCGTTACATTGGCCAGTTATATTTTTATTGATAGAGCAATATATCTTCAAACCATTTAAATTTTTATAGTTTAAAAAAACATGAAAGGAACACTCATTGAAAATTTTAAATATACTTCTGCTGCTAATTAACGTAATAGCGTTACCTGTAACGGCAGAAATTGTGGCTAATAAAAATTTGACTAATGAAGCTCTGACTTATAAACCAGTCACACGTGAATTTGGCGACAATATTTCAATCAATTCTAAAGTTTTGGGCGTAGAGCGAAACCTAATTATTCACTTGCCAACAGGCTACGCAGAATCAACACAACGATATCCAGTTCTGTATCTTCTCGATGGCGAGAGGCATATTTACCATGCCGTTATTGCGACCGAGTTGCTGTACAAAGCTAAAAAAATTCCAGAGCTTATTATTGTTGCGATAGCCAATAAAGAAAACATGAGGGAACGTGACTTAAATACTGAAAGTGAAAAATTTACTCGCTTCTTAAGTAGTGAAATCATGACCTATGTTGAAAGTCATTATCGAACCTCGGGTTTGAATACTTTATTTGGACATTCATTAGCAGGCTTTTATACTGCTGACTTATTTGCCAACAGTCCTGAGCTTTTTGACTACTATATTGCCGCAAGTCCGCCATTGCAGGGGGACGAAATTGAGATTTACAACAAAATCATCGCACATAAAAATACCAAAAAGCCTAACGCGCTATATTTCACGCTAGCCAATGCAGCAGCAGAAGGAAATGACGTGGCGAATGCGATGACTAATTTTGTTTTATTATTAAATACCAAAGCGCCAAATAACCTAAATTGGCACTACCAACCACTTGCTGAACAAACGCATATTACTACTTCATATCTCACCTTGTTTTATGGCATTAGTTATGTGCTAAAAGATTAAATAAAACATTCGACAGCGCCTAAACAAACCTCGCTTTAAAGGCACTTGGGCTTAAACCAATTACTTTAATAAATACCTTACGAAAACTGTTCACATCGTCGTAACCTACGCTAGCAGATATTTGTTCAAAACTTTGTTGACTAGTTTCCAATAATTCACAGGCTTTCTGTACGCGTACTCGTTGAATGTATTGCATAGGTTTTAATGACGTTGCGCGAGTAAAGTGCCGAAGAAAAGTACGCTCACTCATAAAGGCAAGTTGCGTTAATTGGCTAATATTCATTGGCTGATGAAAATTTGCTTGTATGTAATGTTGCACGTTTACAATGGCTTCATTGCCATGATTAAAAAGAGGCGTGAAACTGCCGTAGTAACGTTGTTCACGTTTACCTGTATCAACGATTAATAACTTGCCTAAGCTGCGCATAATATTTGGTTTCATGCACTGGGCGACAATTTCTAGGCCTAAATCAAGCCAAGACATCAGTCCTCCTGCGCATATAATATCGCCATCGTTAATTAATAAACTTTCAATGTTTAGTTTTACTTGTGGGAAGGTAGCGCTAAATTTTTCAGCAAGCTGCCAGTGCGTTGTTGCGGTGCGATTATCCAATAAACCTGTATGCGCCAAGGTAAAAGCGCTGGCGCAAGCAGAACACAATATTGCTCCTGATTGATGTGTGGTTCGTAACAGGCTAAGTAGTTCTTCAGGTGGTTGTTGAAAGTAATCTTCATTAGAATTAGGCGGCAAAATAACAAGATCAAATGGCTGCTGGGCAATGGTTTGTGATGCTGAAACTAACTGTTCTTGCACGATGGTACTAACCACGAATGCAGTGTCTAGCTGTTGTTCCTTAGCGATTTTGTTCGCCATGGTAAATAACTCAGATAAACCGTGTATTGCACTTTTTAGTGCTTCTGGGTAATTAATTAAGGCAATATTTATATGTGTTGTCATTTTTAAACCGTTTTACGTTAGTTTTGCCATAGTTTGGCTTGTTTGAAGTTTTGCATATTATTGCTCAGTAACCAATATTCAAATGATAGGAAGTGAATACGGGTTAACTATGGTTAGTTTCTTAATGAAATTGATCGGTTATGTACTTGCATTGGTGGTGTTGTTAGAAAAGCTTCCGTTAAAGTTTGTATTTAGCGTTGTTGTATTTTCGGTAAGTCATTTAGAAAGGTGTATGGTTTTGTCGTTTTTAAACTGTTTTGTGTCAGTTACGTCATGGGTTGGCATGTGTGAAGTTTTGCATAATATGACTTACTAACCAAGGTTCAAATTACAGGAAGCGACAATGAATTCAAATAACAACCAATCAGTACAACTAAGCAATGAAGCGCGTGAACAGGTATTGCAGGCGGTAAATATAGCGAGTGGTAAGTGGAAAGCGGCTTTTAATCGCGGTGACTATGTTGACTGTGCGGCACAATATGAAGTTGATGCAGTAATGAACGCCATGCCATTTGGACAATTTAAAGGCCGAGAAGCTATTCAAGCATTTTGGCAGCAATTACTGGAAGACGGTTTTACCGATGTTGACTATGTTGAGCCAAGCATTGAAGTACTTGACGAAAATAGTGCGGTGTTAAAGTCGGGCTGGAAAATGAATAAAGCCGCAGGTGTTATCACCAACGAATTGTGGGTTATGCAAAGTGATGGTACCGCCAAGTTACGTGAAGATGATTTTGAAGCACAATAAAATTGGCTATTTTTAGCAAGTAAAATACTGCGCTAAGCACTATTTTACTTGCGTAACTTACCCGACACTTTAAAGCCGTCACGAATATTCAAGCTCATTAACGTTAAATTGACTGCTCCAGCCATTAATTCTATACCTTGAACGATATAAAAACGGCTATCAAATAAGCCTGATGCTGCCCATAAATCAAGCATAATAGCTGCGGGTAATAGTACTAGTAGGCCATTGGCTGCAATAAACGGCATACGTTTTAATTTTTTCTTAACTATTTTTCCTGATTTTACTTTTGATAAAGCAACACCGGTTGCACCCGTTATCGCCATCGCGGGAATGAGTATAAATAACCCTGGCATAACAATTAAGTTCTTAACCACTGCAATAGTTTCGTGTGTGCCAAACAACTCTACGAGCAAGGTAGAAGTGAAAAATGTTGCTATACATAAGGTTGCAGTAAAGGCAGCAATTAAGTGAATTATAGGCTTCATCATGTTTTCTTTAATTGATCATGTTTGACAGTATGTTGTCAGAATGACATCATGTTGTCAATTTTAAACGAGAGTAAACTATGAAACTTAGCCCAGATGGAAATATGTTCACTGAAATTGTTTTAGAAACATTTAAATTGAGTGGTTTACTGACCACCGTAGGCGATAGCATTGCCGCATCAGCAGGCGTAAATAGTGCGCGCTGGAAAATATTAGGGGCAATTTATCTATCATCGCATTCGCTTACGGTGCCACAAATAGCAAGAACTATGGGGCAGTCTCGCCAAGCTGTGCAAAGGCTAGTTGATATAATGCATAAAGATAACCTGCTGACTTTTTCTGATAATCCTAATCATAAAAAAGCGAAATTAATCGCCTTAACAGAAAAGGGCAGTGCTATTTATTTAAAGGTAGATGAACAGCAAATTCCTTGGGCAAATAACTTAGCTGATAACTTAGATGCGAAAGATTTAGCGACAACACTGCAAACCTTAAAAAAAATACAACAAGCAATGGATGCTAAGTAGTATTTTGTCTATAAAAATCAATGGACTATTGGAGGTTGTTACTAATGTAGCTTGTGAGTAATGAGCCTTATATTTATATGGAAGAATGCATTTAAACACTTTGCTTTAATTGTTACGCGATTATTGTAAAATAGCTTTTTTGTTTAATATCTACTCTGTATAAAAAGGATTTTTATGTCTTCAAAGTTTTTTAAATCATTGCTGGTTTTTAATCGTTCACAAAATAAAGCGCCTAACTTCATTCTAGTATATTTATTGATATCAATGCTTTGGCACAATCAATTTTTCATTACTCTTATATTAAGTAACGGTGGTGTAAGCGAAAGGTTAAGCGCGGCATCTGCAGAAAATGTTCATCAATATATTCTAGTGCTATTTTTTACGTTGTTATTTTTCACTCTGCGATTGTCGTATTTATATTTTGCCAATAAAACCAATGAATTTGTTGAAAAAGATGAGCCAATAGAAGATAAAATTGGTAGTGACCAGGCTTTTAGTGAAAACAAAGATGTTACTCGTTTGTTGGACTTGCTAGAAGAAACGAAAGCAAAATTAGCGAAAGTAAAAGCGTTAGAAGTACAAGCACAGTCAGATAAAACTGCAGCTATTAGTCAACGATTGGCGATACAAGCAGAGCTAGACTTAGCAATGGCTGATATTGCTATATTGAGTAAAGCAAATGAAGATTTAAGAGCTAAAATAAATGAGTTTCAAGCAGCTTAATGTTGAATTTATAGCTTTATAACTAGCTCATTCAAACACAACTATTTCTAAGTAAATAAAGGTGCAATATTGTTGCACCTTTATTGTTTGTAAAAGTTTGTTAATTAATAACCAAGTTATGAACAGCCGCTAAAATCAACGCCGACGATAGATGGTGAAACAGTTGTTGGAATAGCGCTATCATTTTGATTCATATAATAAACATAACAACGTTCTTGGTTAAGGTTTTTTCCAAAAGGGTAAATAACAAAACCTCTGCCAGTACCAAGTGATGAATATCCACGACTTACAAACCAATTTCTTCCTCTTTGTCGTACACACCACTTGAGACTTGTATCGCTACAGTTATTTGATGACACCTGCGCAATATCTTCAAAATCGACTAAATTAGCGAAAGTGAGATCCCACCGGCCATCAGGCAACTTTCCTCTTACCCTAATATTTACGGTGTCGCTCAATGCAAATCGGTTTTGGTTACTGTTTAAATCATCAGGATTTAAGCGTATTTTCAGTGCAACCAATGATTCGGCTGACTTTAATGCCCCTTTCATCGCTTGCATATTGGCTTGTAATGCATCGTTTTGAAGGTTAATGAATTTGGGCAAAGCTACAGCCGACAAAATACCTAATATTACTATAACTACAACTAACTCTATTAAAGTAAATCCTTTATTTTTCATAGATGTTTTATTTTCGTTCGTGAAAGGTAAGTGATTAAAATATAGCATGATTTTTATTCAGAGAGCTAGTTAAATGAAGGGAGGGATTACCCAGTACTTGGTTGGGCTTAATTCAACTAAGTATAGGTTTTGAGCTAGCAAGGCGTACCAATGGAGTGTCCTTGCTTTTTTTAGGTATAAATTAATTTTGTAGTTTATAATACTTTGAAATTATGGGATATTAATACCAATTAAGTAAAGCTTATGGAGTGGATTTTATTAATAAGTCTCCATAATAAACTGTTAATCACAATAACTATGAATTCTAAATTTAGGTAGTAAAGATATATGAAATTAATAACGCTATGTTTTATGATGCTTCTTGTTGGCTGTTCAGCAACAACAGTACAGCTAAGTAAAGTCGATCAAGCTAAATCATTGGAAATTTGCTTATTCACAGGAGTGCCTCCATCAGATTTGAGTTTTACCAAGTTGGGTAAGGTAAAAGTTGGAAAGGGGTCATTCGGAAGTGTTGTGGATATCCTTCCACAATTTGCAGCCCAAGCACAGGTTCTAGAGGCTGATGCCATTATAAACTATGCAGGTACACAGAGGTTTGGCTTTTGGCCTTGGCGTATTATTCGCCCTGTAGCGCGTGGGCAGGCGATTAAATGGGATTCGAAAGTAAAGCCTGAGTGTTCTCAAGTCGGAGGCACAACAATTAGTAGTGTTATTAGCACTAGGCAAGCACCTCAATAAGGTGTGTCTAACAAGCCAAGTGAGACTTATAACAGTTTGTTAGTCTCACTTGGATTACCATTTAGCAAATCATTAAAACCCTCACTTGGACGTTAGAATATAATTGAGTATTGGTAAAATAAAAGGGTTTAAGGTGAAACTAAATAAGCTATGTAACATTAACTAAATAGAAATTATGAGACAGACATTACTGAGAAGCCTTCATAATAAGCTGTAATATGTAAACGGAGTTCAAATGGATATTGAAGTAACTCGTCCAAAACAATTTCTAGATAAAGTTAGGAATTACCATTTGTATGTCGATGGTAATAAGCTTACTAAAATTAAACCTAATTCAACTCAAATTATTTCAATTCCGTCTCATACTAAATTTATTGAAGCTAAAATTGACTGGCGTTCAAGCCCAAAGTTTTATCTGGACAATTATTCTTCAAAAAAACTTATCATTAAAAATAGCGTCAGTGGCGGTTTTTTAAAGGTATTAGTATTACCTTTGTACTATGTGATTTTCGCTAGAAGCAAGTATTTAACAATTAAGAATTGCGTATAACAGGCTATTCAAGCGGGGTTAGTTTTGCTCTGCTACACAATATCAAAGCATGGAGTGCAAATGAAAAAAATATATATAACGATAGTCCTTTCGTCAATGGTCTTGTCTTCTTGTGGTGGCACTGGAGGAAATGCAGCTACTGAAACCTCAAAAAGTGACTTTAAAGCAAAGTTATCTAATACGTCTTGGAAAAAAGCATGTTCTCCTTATAATAAGTTTTCAAGCGACGAGTTAAAAGGTGATTGGAACGTCAAGATTAAGCTGAGTATAGATTCCTCGCTAAAATCTACTTACCGAACAGAGTACTTCCACCCAACTGATACTGAATGTGGCTCAATGATGTTTGATACGTTGGATATCTCAAAATTTGCTATTACAGGTAAAGTAATAAGTGAAGAAAGTATTGAAGCTGATGGTTTAAATGAGACTTTTACTTATAATTCTGATAATCGAAATCTTCCGCCAAATTACACGTTAATTTATATTAATAGTGAAAAATTATATTTTGGCCAGAAGTCTGCTGAAAATCTTGGGAAAACGCTTGAAACAAGGCACTCTTCTATATCTCTTGATAATTATTTCACGCAAATTGTAAATTAAAAATCTAACAAGAACTTCAAGTGAAAGGTAAGTTGGCTGTTCTCACTTTGTTTCGAGTTTTAGTTAACTATATGATTGATTAAATGGTGGAGAGGAAGGGCTTAATGCTTCTTCCTAACCCAGTATTCGAAGTGACCCCCTCCTAGTACTATGGGAGTAAAGTATTTTTATTTTTTCTATGTACTGTTTCTAAAGGGCTATAAAGACTTTTATAATTAATTGGTTTAAAAATTAGTTTAGATTAGGTTTTAAGTTATTTCCTGCTAAATATTTCTAATTAATAATATAAATATTTGTTTCATCTTATTGAAAAGCATTCATAATACGTCGCCGAAAACTAGTAACCGTTAAATTTGATGGTTATTTAATAATTTAAATATGGATATAAGATTGAGTATGAATAAAAGTATAATTGGGCTTGTTGCTGCATTAATAACTACGCCTGTATTCGCCGACACAGGTTTTTATGGCGAATTATTGTTAGGAAACACAAATAATGAATCGAAAAGCAAAAGTGATGATGACTCAGTACAAGTTGAGTTAGAAGATCATATTAAACTTTCTGGAAGTAGTACCTCTTACGCATTAAGAGGCGGTTATCAATTTAATGATAATTTCGCGATAGAATTATCCCACCATGTATATGGTGATGTTACTTATAAATATACCGATAGATATGATGACACAATAAAAAATAAAATTGATTCAAACTCAAATAATATTGCTCTTAAAGGTATATGGCCAGTTACTGATGCTATTTCTTTGAATGCGCGTTTGGGTGCAGCTAATTGGGATTTCGATGTTGTTGCTACAGACTCTGCTTACCCTGATGAAGTTGAAAAATTTAGTGAAAGTGGAACTGATGTTTATTATGGAATTGGTGCTGAATATATTTTGAATGATAAAGTTAGCCTTGGTATAGAGTATTCTACTTTATCAATGAAATGGGGTTCAGGGGATATTGATGTTAAGCATACCGTAGATAGTTTATCGTTAGTTTTACAAATGAAATTCTAGGGGCGACATTACTGAGAAGTCTCCATAATAAGCTGTTATGTTTTTAATCTAAGCTAGGAGTGCTGTAAATGAAGAAATGGATTTTCGTTGCTGTTCTTATACTGATAATTCAAAAATGGGATGTGATTACAGCTAAACCAATCAACCCTAATGCTCAGGTTGTACTTTATGCAACTTCATGGTGTAAGTACTGCAAAAAAGCAAGGCGCTTGCTAGATGATAATGGCGTTAAATATATCGAATATGACATTGAAGCTTCGCATGAAGGACTTGAAAAATATAATAAAATAGGCGGTAAAGGAATACCTGTTTTAGTAATAGACGGTGTGGTTTTAAATGGCTATAACCCTGAAAAAATACTTAGTTTCTTAAGAAAAACATAACAAGCATTTCAAGCGAGGCTGCTAATAGTTTGCTCGATTTCGCTTCACAGCACATTTTAGTCATCTACAATTTGCCCTTTAACCGGGCGCTATGTTTTAAGGGAATAATATGCATAAACTGGTAGTAACACTTTTTATTTTAATACTTTTTTCTTGTTTTCAAAATGAAGCACATTCATTTGAAAGGGATAAATATAATCGTCTTGTAGATTCTGTTGCATTTAAATCTAAAGTATCCGGCACAACTTGGGAATACAATTGGAATGGTAGTAAGTTTATTTTTGGCTTTAAGCCTGACGGTAAAATATCAAAGCTAAAAGGTTGGTCTAAAGTTCAATGGACTGTTAACCAAAGAAATGAAGTTGTTCTAAACCATGGTTCGAAAAAGATGTTCTTGTTTTTTAATGATAAAGGTACCTTTTTTAAAACGGTAGATTGGGATGGTCAGCGAGCAACAGGTAGACGAGTTTTTAAGGATGACATTTAAAACATTACAAGCTGTTAAACAAGAACAAAAAACAGTTGGTTTTGCTCCTTCGTCGCTAATGTTAACCAACTATTTTATTGCCTGCTAATAAGGCGTTATATGTAAAGGAAAGTTATGTTAAAACGAATAGTTTTAAGCTCTATATTTATAGCCTCAACATTTTCAACGAAGGCGAAAAGTGATGAATGTAATTTTGCAGGCATCTGGGATCACTCAGCTAAACCTGCAAAACTTTTTATTGATTTATCTAAAGGTGAAATCTCAGTTTATTCTCACGACTTAAATCCTGACTCTGTTGGTTTAGTTGTCTTAAAAAGTTTGAAAATTGCTTCTACGAAGTCTTCTTGGGATGCAAAAATGTATAGTGCAGCGGAAGATTCATTTGTCGATGTTCAAATAACGCCAAAAAGCTGTAATCAATTAAGTGTTGGGTTTCAAGGCGAAGAAGTATTAGGGCTAGTTAGGTAAATTTACATATAACAAGCCAATTAAGCTGGACTAAAAACACTTTACTGTTTCGTTCCTCAACATTTTAGCCAACAATTATTTTCCTCTTAATCGGGGGATATTTTAAGGAAATTCTGTGGAAGTATCACTTCGCCAAGTGTCAAAAGAAAATTATGAAGAAGTTTGTGAGCTCGATGTCACAAAAGAACAAGAAGACTTTGTGGCTTGTAATATGTGGTCAATAGTTGAGTCAAAGTACAATGAAGGGTATGAAACCAGAGTTATTTATATGAAAGAAGAGCCTGTAGGCTTTTTTATGTGGGTGAAAGAATCTAGCATTAAAGTTTCCATTTGGCGATTTATGGTCGATAAAAACCATCAACAAAAATCAATAGGACGTGTCGCACTTAACCTAGCCTTGGCGGAAATAAGAAAAGTACCAGATTTACAAGAAATCGAAATTTGTTATAACCCCAAAAATCCTGTCGCTAAAGAGTTTTATGCTAGCTTTGGCTTTTCTGAAGTCGGTATGGATGAAGACGATGAAGATATGCTGGCTGTTATTAAACTTTAAAATATAACAAACCATTCAAGCTGGACAAAAAAAACAGTTGGTTTTGCTGCCGCGTTGCTAATTTTAACCAACTATTTCTGGGGCGCCATTCATGGCTGATATATCAACCTTACTGCATATTAAGCGTGATTAAGTGTAATCTCATAATAATTTCTCATGTAATTTATGTGGAAATAATTGAGTGTAAACTTGCCACAAAATATTTAAATTCCTATGACCAGTAACTTGGGCTACTTCTTCAATGGAGTAGCCTTGCTCAAATAGCCTACTTGCTCCTTCACGTCTTAAATCGTGATACCTTAAATCTTCAATACCCAATTCATTACGTACACGTTGAAAGCCAACACTTACGCTTTGGGATTTATAAGGGAATATGAACTCACAATTTTGGGGTTGTCTAATAGCAATGTTAAATGATTCACCTAATAACGGTGCAATCATGTGATTGCCTTTCTTTTTTCTTGGGTCTTTTCTATCTCGAATCAAAATTGTTTTATGTTCTCGGTTTAAGTCCTCCCATCTTAATCCACATACTTCGCCAATTCGCATGCAAGATAAAATGCTAAAGTCTAATATGTCATTGTATGGAATTCTTACCTTTCCATTGGCTTTTTGGCCTTCTCTAATTGTGAGGGCCGCTTTTAGTTTATCTATTTCTATAAGAGTAGGCCGTCTAGTTCTTTTCTCACTTTTTCCTATTAACTTCATATCAATCAATGTAGGTAAGGCTTCGTCAAAAATTTGATAATTGGCTTCAATCTCAAATACTGGATAGGCTTTTTTCATGACTGCACGCAAATATGACATGTCGTGATAAATGGTTGCCGGTTTTGTTCCTGATTCAATACGTTCTTTACAGTGTCTGATTAAATCACTGGTTTTTAGCTTGTTACTTTGTGTTTTAGCAATGTCACAGTCTCGGAGCATTTGGATTACGTAACGTTTAGTTCTACCTGTGCTACCCCATAAGTGCTCATCTTCAATATATAGGTCTATTAAGTTACCAATCGATATTGCTTTTTTAATTCCAATTTCTTCGTTTTCAATTTCTTGGACGCGTTTTTTGCCGTAAATTCGTGCTAATTCTTTTTTACGGAATGTTTTAGATTCTCGGTGTATAATCGCATTGTTTTTTTTAACAACGATTCCACAGCGGTAACTGAAGTCACCATTAGCTTTGGCGCGTTTTGTAATTGTGAATGATGCCATTAGAAATCCTACTCTTTTATGGTGTACATATGGTGTACCATAGATCGAAATTGAAGGTAACTCAACGCAACTCATGGTAATTTATACAGTAGTTATTGTAAGGTAATAAAGTGTCTAGCCCAGTAAAACCAATAAATTCAACAAATTCAATAAGTCATAAGCTTTCCATTGCACCCATGCTCGATTGGACTGATCGTCATTGTCGTTATTTTTATCGTGTAATGTCGAAGCACACTGTGTTGTATACCGAAATGGTAACCACAGGGGCAATTCTATTTGGCAAAGGTAATTACCTTGAATATAACCAGCAAGAACATCCGGTTGTGTTGCAGTTAGGTGGTAGCGATGTAAAAGCGATGACTGAATGTGCAAAAATTGCTGAGGAACAAGGTTATGACGAAATTAATATTAATGTTGGTTGTCCGTCTGACCGTGTGCAAAATGGTATGTTTGGCGCTTGTTTGATGGCTGAACCACAGCTCGTCGCTGATTGTGTATCGAGTATGCAAAATGCTACTAGTATTCCTACTACGGTTAAGTCTCGTATTGGTATTGATGATTTAGACAGTTATGAGTTTTTGCATAAATTTATGACGACGGTAAGCGCCGCAGGTTGCCAGCATTTTATTATTCATGCGCGCAAGGCGTGGTTAAGTGGTTTAAGCCCTAAGCAGAACCGAGATATTCCGCCGTTGGACTATCAACGTGTTTATCAAATTAAACAAGACTTCCCAGAGACCGAAATTTCAATCAATGGCGGTATAAAAAGCTTTATTGAAGCGAATGAGCATATGCAGCACATTGATGGCGTGATGATCGGCCGTGAGGTTTATCAGAACCCATATATGCTAGTAGAGGCTGACAATGCTATTTGGCAAGCGAATGAGTCGGTTAAATCACGACAAGCGGTGATTAATGAGATGGTGCCATATATTGATTATCACGTTGCTAATGGTGGTCGTGCATGGCATGTCATAAGACACATGCTAGGTTTATGTAATGGCTTAGCGGGTGCAAAGCAGTTCCGTCGCTTTTTAAGTGAAAACTGTAGCGGTCAAGTAGTGTCAGGCGATATTCTGCAACAAGCCTTTGCAAGAGTAATACAGCTAAACCCTGATTTAAACTTAGCTGTGTAATTTACGCGTGTATTTTGTTTGCATAGCTTAACCCAAGCTTTTTCATTTGTTACACCTGTAAGTTAACGCCGGTGTGCGAGATTATAAAAATCCCGATATCGGTAAATGACTTCTCGATTTCGGGACATTATTAGCATAAATGCTATTTTCTTCACTGTTCGCCTTTAAATTCACTATAAGTTAGTTAATTTAACCACATCGCTTATCTATTACGGTGTTTTTAACAAATCACATTATTTTGTAAAAATTAAATTCACTTAAAAAACAATGGACTAACAAATAGTTCGATCCTTGGCACAACCTTTGTAAGTGTTTATGCAACTTAACTAGTAACAAGTTATAAATTACAGCTGTTTAAACTGCTAAAAAGGAATGATGCAATGCCAAGCTTAACCATGTTATTTACCCTATTTATGTTACCCGGTGTTTGTATGCTGGCGACGTCTTTTGTTGTCGCGCGTTTAGAGCAAGGGAAAAAGTCTATATTGTCTCAAGGTTAGTATCGCAGATTCTGATACAACCTTGGGTTTCACCAAACTACAAAGCCAATTGATAGGTTAATTGCTACTTAAATACTTTTGCTTTTAACTTGCTAACTCCTACTATTTTTCATTGTCAGGCTTTTTGTCTGATTTCTTGCCACTTACGTGGAAAATTCTCAAGTGTAAACGCTGTACTTTACGATTAATCTCAGCTAATTTTGCTAAATGTTAATTAGTAAACTCCTCAGCATATGATTTATTTTCAACAGTTAATTTCTTGTACCGATTTACATGCCATTTTGGACTGTAAAGATCTTGTGGTGCTAGATGCCAGTATTCCCCCTGTAGGAAAAATGAAAGCACCTATGCATAGCTGGCCTGAGCATTGTATTGTGAAGGCTCGCCGCTTTGACCTAAACCAAGACTTTTCTGATCTTGATAGTGACATGCCGCACACTATGCCATGTGCTGCGCACTTTGAACGTGCCGCGCAAGCCCTGGGTATTAACCAACAAAGCCAGATTGTAATTTATGATGACCTTGGATTATTTTCGGCGGCAAGAGCTTGGTATATGTTTCGAGCGATGGGGCATAAAAATGTTGCGGTATTAGATGGTGGCTTGCCTTATTGGCTGTCGTTGAATAAGCCAGTAACTAGCGCTGGTGCTGATGGGAATACCGATGGCCTTGCAAAAGGTAATGCTAAAAGTAATGTGAAAGGCGACTTTGTTGCTAATGTGCAGGAGAATTACTTTTGTGATTGGCGCGAGGTTGAGCAGCAAATAGATGAGCAGCAAGAAGTCATTTTAGACGCTAGAGCTAATGATCGTTTCCGAGGTATTGTTGACGAGCCGCGTGCAGGCGTGCGCAGTGGACATATTCCAAGTTCAAAAAACTTGCCTTTCGGCGAGTTATTCGATGTTTCCAATCATGGTTTGTTTAAGTCGGCAGATGAACTGACTAAAGTTTTTCAACAGTTAAATACCGCAAATAAGCCGATGGTTATGAGCTGTGGCTCAGGTGTTACGGCTTGTATCTTAGCTTTGGCAGCCGATATAAGTGGTTTAGAACATGTTCGTGTTTATGACGGCTCCTGGAGTGAGTGGGGAGCATTGCCGCATACACAAGTTGAAAAAGGCTAGTTAAGGTTATTTAGCCACAAGCTTGCTATTCGTATTATGGCAGTTAGCGCTGCCACTTTTATTCTTGCTTTTACTCTTACTTTTTATCGGCAATTTTTATCACTACTATTTTATTTTTACGGCTAAAAACATTCATCCTCATTGTTGTTACCTGTCTTTCGAAAACCTCCAATTAAATAATCAAATATCTGTTGGTCAATTTCACTAACTAATGTGTTTATATTGACCACTTTATCGTGTGACATATTATGTCTTGAAATTCCGTGTCTCTCGTGGTTTTTTATAAATATATAAATAACAGTTACTTAAAAAGTTTTTATCAGTTGGCACAGCACTTGTAATAGTAATATCAGAAATCAACAAGAAAGGTTAATCGTTAACTTTTCATGTTACTGACATAAGGATATCAATAATGAAACTTTTACCAAGTAAACAAGCTTTAAGCACCGTTTTATTATCTTGTACGTTGCTATTTACTTTTAACGCTTCAGCAGAAGAAGCATCTTTAGAACGTAGTTTAGCAGCAACAATACAGGCACAGGGACAAAAGGCCGCACATGATTTATCAGCGGAACTATCAAATTCTATTAAGGCTGAGTTAAATCGTTTTTCACTACGCTATACAACCGTGAAGCCACAAGAAGTAGCGGTAGTGTCAAAGCAATCTAAATTACGTCAACAAAAACAACAAACTTCAGAAGAGTAACAGGAGAAATACCATGGGCATGTTTTCACGATTCACAGATATTATTAACGCGAACATTAATTCAATGTTAGACAAGGCTGAAAATCCAGAGAAGATGATCAAGTTGATCATTCAGGAAATGGAAGAAACGTTAGTTGAAGTTCGTTCAACAGCCGCTAAACATATTGCAGAAAAGAAAACGGTAATGCGCAATATTCGCGATATGGAAAGTCGTGTTACTAATTGGCAGCAAAAAGCCGAACTTGCCTTAACCAAGGGCCGTGAAGATTTAGCAAAAGCTGCCTTAGTTGAAAAACAAAGTTGTGCCCAAAAGCTTGCCGAGTTTAATGAAGAGCTAAGCCAGTTTGACGAATATTTAACAGCAGTGCAGCAAGACGGCCAACGTTTGCAAGAAAAGCTTTCTGAAGCCAAGCGTAAACAAGAAGCTTACCGAGTTCGTCAGCAGTCTGCAGAAGTTCGTTTAAAAGTTCGCGAAAAAGCAGCGGTGCATAATATTGATGAAGCCATTAGTAAGTTTGAGCGCTACCAGCAGAAGATTGACCGTGTTGAAGCGGAAGTTGAAGCCTACGATATGACATCAGCGAAAGACTTGAATAGCCAGTTTCGAGAGCTTGAAAACGATGAAAACATCGAACAAGAGCTTGAACAACTTAAGAAAAAAGTTGTTAACGGTTAATAAAGCGTAGAGGTATTAGTGTGGCATCTTCATTGTGGTTAATTGCTGGTGTTATGTTTATAACGCCGGTAGTTAGCTTCTTTATCGGCGCCGGGCTGTTAGTTTTTTTAAAGTTAATGTTCAAGAAGCCAAAGTTGGACATGAGGAGTAAATAATGAGTTTTAATCGCGAATATTCAGTTAATAAAACCTTAACTAAAGACCTAGTTCATAAAAAGTTATCTGGTGTGTGTGGTGGTATTGCTAAGCATTACAATGTGCCTCGTATTGCGGTTAGAGTTGGCGCTATTGCTGCGTTGCTAGTTTTCCCTGTTGCAACTGGTGTTGCTTACTTAGTGGCTACGTTATTAATACCTAATAAAACTCGTCGCCTTTAAGGTGTTTAGGGTAGTGAAGCACTAAGTTTATAAGTAGCTTATTAAGCGCTTTTGTATGAAAAGGAGAACACTATGACTTTTTTTAAGTCTTTGTTTTTAGCAATTTTTGCCACCATGTTCTTAACTTACGTGTTGGGTGTTAGCTTGATTGAATTACTTGATGTTGATATCTATATGGGCGAGAGGTTAATTGAACCTTTAAAGGCAATTAGTATCTCAGCACTAGTTGTCGTTTTATTAGTTTTGGTTGCTTTAGCGATAGCGATGAGCGTATTTGGTTCGTTAATTTTTGTTGCTATGTTGCTGCTAGGTGGCGGTGCAATGCTATTGGTAGGTGTTTTTTGGCCTATCATATTGGTAGCAATCGTTATTTGGTTGGTTACCCGAGATAAAAGAGCCGTACAATATTAACCAGAGTAAATTTGAGCATAATAAAAAAACAGGAAGTTAAATGAAGAAGAAATTAATTGCACTAGCACTTTTTACCTCAATTAGTATGGCAAGTCATGCCGATATTACGTCGGTGAAAAAAGTATTTAAAGCGAACGACACGGCATTAGCTGAACAAGCATTTAGTACCCTAACGGCAGATGAAAAAGCGAGTGTTGACGGACAAATACTTGTAGGGCGTCTATTAATTGCAAAAGATGAAACAGAAGATGCTTTTGACTATTTTGAAGATATGCTTGAGCAGCATTCAAACAATGTTGATGTGAACTATTACTTGGGCGTTAGCGCAGTGATTATGGCGCAAAAAGCCAGTATTTTTTCAAAACTTGGCTATGCGAAAGATTTCATTAAAGCGATGGAAAGAACGGTTGAATTAAGACCTGATCATCAAGACGCACTTAATACCTTAATTGGCTTTCATTTAAATGCCCCAAGCATTGCTGGTGGTGATACAGAGGAAGCCTTAGTTTATGCTAAACAGTTGCAAAAATATGATGCGGAGCAAGGTTATAGCCAAATTGCTAACGTTTATTGGAAAACTGAAAAGCCTGAACTTGCGAAACAAACTATGGCTGAAGGTTTTGAAAAGTTCCCTGAAAGCGGCACTTTGTATTTTACCCGTGCGATGGAAAATATTGCCAGTGAAGCTTGGGATAAAGCGAGAACAGATTTAACCTTTGCTGCTCAGTTTGCCAAAGATGATGAGAAAAAAGGGCAAGCTTTGTATCAACAAGGTAAGGTTTCGGTAAAGTCAGGTGAAGAAGCCGCATTAGGTATTAATGCCTTAACACAGGCATTGCCTTTAGCTGAAAAGCAATACCAACCTTGGGTGAGGTATCGCTTAGCGCAGTTGTATATTGAAGAGAAAGAGTTAACAAAAGCAACTGACTTTATTGCTCAAATAGATATTAGTGAAGATGAAGAGTTAGAAGATAAAGTTAAAAAATTAAAAAAGAAGCTTAAAAAGCAATTAAAAAAACGTGTTGGTTAAGTCGTTCTTAAAATAAGTTGTTGCGGTCGATTATTTGTTCCGCTCTACGGTATATTGACGGTTTTTAATGGGAGGCCAGCGGCTTAAGCTTCTGGCTTTTTTTGTACACTTATTTTATGTTTTTATTGCCTTTAATGGGCGTACAAAGAACGGCATTTTTCTCATTTGAATTAATTAAGTTATCCATTTTCTTCCAGCTTAGTTACAATGGTGTTGAAGAATCATAATATGAATAAAAGGGATGTATAACAGCTTATGAGGAATGTATTTGCACCAGTACTTACACTGGTATTATTAATTTGTAGTGTTCTTGTTAATAGTGTTTTTGCGAATGAGAGCAACGGTATGGTCGTTGAAAATAGTTATGCGCGAGAAAGTATTCCCGGCACAACAATTTCATCTGCCTATATGACATTAAATAATGTTTCTAAAAATAATTTACGACTGATTGCCGCATCAAGTTCGGTAAGTGATCGCGTAGAAATTCACGAGCACACCATGGAAAATGGTTTAATGAAAATGCGTCAGCGTGAATATGTAGAAATATTAGCTAAAGACAGCACAGTATTTCAGCCATCAGGTTTTCATTTGATGATTTTTGATTTAAAACAACCACTAAAAGCTAAAGAAAATATTAAGATAACGTTGCATTTCGACGACGAGTCGAGCATTGATGTGAATTATCTGGTCAAAGGTCTTAAGCAGAAGAAACATCACCATCATTAGGAGTAAAATATGAGTGTTAATATTTCGACAAAAGCAGTTGTGTCTGCGTTCGCTGGTATTTTTATATTTCTATATTTCCTCGGTGTTTATTGGAGCTTTGAACCAGACCAATTAGATATTCGTGCTGAAGTAACAAAAGCGGCGACGGCTGAAAATGTAGCACCAGTGGTTGGTTATACAACGACAACGGCATTGATTCGAGTGACTGAAACATTGTTAAATAAACCGGGCGGTTATTTAGCAAATGATGCTATTCCACCATCAGTGTTATTAGACAACATTCCTGCATGGGAATTTGGCGCACTGGAAATGGTTAGGGATATGGCGTTGGTAATGCGTCAAGAGTTTAGTCGTTCACAGTCTCAGTCAGCTGAAAATAAGAATTTAAAAGTCGCACAACCACAATTTAATATTGACCACACTAGTTGGGCGATTCCAAGTGCCGAAGGACAATATCAAAAAGCTATTGATGAACTTTATGCTTACCGCACGGCGTTAACTCAGGTAAATAATCAATCAGCACAGTTTTATGCTCGTTCAGACAATTTACGTGGTTGGATTCAAGAAGCAACAAAACGCTTAGGTAGTTATTCACAACGTTTAAGCGCCAGCGTTGGCCGTGAGCAGATTAATGTTGATCTTGCTGGTGATAGTGTTGCGCAGCAGTCTACAAACACCGCTTCTAGCATGCAAATAAAAACTAGCTGGTGGGCAATTGATAATGAGTTTTATGAAGCTCGTGGCGCTTGTTGGGCTTTATTACATTTCTTAAAAGCAATAGAAATAGATTTTAATGACGTTTTAGAAAAGAAAAATGCTAAAGTTAGTGTTCAACAGATTATTAGAGAATTAGAAGCCAGCCAAGAGCCAATTTGGAGCCCAATGGTTTTAAATGGTGACGGTTTCGGTATGTTAGCCAATCATTCTTTAGTAATGGCAAATTATATATCACGTGCAAATGCTGCACTGATTGATTTAAACGACTTATTAAGTCAAGGGTAAAAAAATGAAAAAAATTGCGTTAGCGGCAGCACTTGCCACAGTTTTATCAACCAATGTACAAGCTGATGCCTTAGGCATTTATTTAGGTGGCCAAGTATGGGACAACCAAGCTTCAGGCACATTTGGTGACGGTAGCTCATTAGTTGATTTTAACTTAATAGATGAAAAGCAAAATAGCTTTTTTGTTGCTTTTGAACATCCACTACCATTAATTCCAAACGCTCGTATTGCTTCTACGTCATTAGAAACTAACGGTATGACTACTCTTGATACTGACTTTGATTTTGATGATGAGACTTTCCTTAACGGTGCTGATGTTAATGCTGACTTCGATGTAAGCTATGTTGATTACACGTTATATTATGAATTATTTGATAATGATTTATTATCATTTGATTTTGGTATTACTGCGCGTGATTTTGATGGTGACGTTACAGTATCAACACAGGTGACAACAAGCTCTGGCACAGTATCACAATCCGATACTATTGCGGTGACTGATGTTGTACCTATGCTATACGTTGCCACTAACGTAGGCTTACCACTAACAGGCTTAAACTTATACGCACAAGGTAACTTTTTATCATTTGATGACCATACACTTTACGACTATGAAGTTGGCGTAAGCTATGAACTTGTCGACAACATGTTAATCGATGTGAATGTTAATGCTGGTTATCGTGCAGTTAAGTTAGAACTAGAAGACTTAAATGACTTATACACTAACATCGAATTTGACGGTGTATTTGTTGGTACAACAATACACTTCTAAACTTTAACGTTATCGTTTTGTGCAAAGCAGGGCTGAGTAATCAGACCTGCTTTTTTATTGCCCGCGTCTTTATCTATATTTTTATAAAGCCTCAACCCTATCTAGTTCACATCATAATTAACAGGCAGCTAATGTTCATTACAAATCCTATATTCCCTTAGACAATAATTAAATGGCTATCGAAGTATTTATGCACCCAATAGTGAGCTATGCGGTACATATGAAACACAGATAGAGGCTTATATAACGTTATGGCTGATACGCTACTTAAATAGTGTTTAGGCTATGTAGGTGAAGGGAGGTGCTGATACTTGTACTCTTATTTTTAACAAAGTGAATTTAATGTCTTTCAAATTTATTATGAAAATGAATAGCGGGTATCGCATTCTAATCAATACTCTTATCTTAAACACAACGTTTTAGTTCTGCACTGCGTGGGAGGAAGGTTGTTATTAAAATGGGCAATAAAAAAGCCATCAACATATTGTTGATGGCTTTTGAAGTTAGGTTATGAGAAACCTAAACTATGATATTACGCTTTTTTACGACGTGTAAATAACATAGGAGTTAGTAATAACATTAACCAACCGAATGAACCACTTTCTTTCTTATTAACAATTGATACAGAAGCAACAGTTGTATCTGAGTTGCCTTTGCCATCATCAACCATTAGTTGGAAAGAGATAGTTTCATCTTTTGATACTTTTGGTGCTTCAAAGCTAATTGACTCAGCATTTGCACTAAAGCTTACAGGAGTACCTGCTAACTGTACCCAAGTATAAGTTAACGCATCACCATTAGGATCAGATGAACTTGAAGCATCTAGTTGAACACTATCGTATTCTACAACTGAAGTGCTACCTGTAATCATTGCTGTAGGAGCACCTTCAACTTGAATAACAACGCCTGTTTCATTTACAACTTCGGCTGTGTTTGCATCATCAGTAGTGCTTGAGATAACTACATTAGTTGGACCACCAGTAAAGTTATCAGTAATTTCAGTTGAGAACTTAAATACTGTTGGTTCAGTTGCTATTTCAGTCAATGTATAACACATGATTAGACCTGACTGAATTGATTCAACAGTACTTATTGAACCTTCAGCGCCACCCCATACTGACTCAGCATAAATGTCTGCCTTGCCATTTGTACCAGTTGCATCTTCATAGCCAACTGTTGCACCCAAGTTAGAGCCCCAGTCATGAGTTACGTTGTCGTAAGCAAACATAAAGTTACCTGTAGCTCGCTCGATTACAACTTCAAAATCCATGATATCTGCAATATCACCAGGTGCAATACCGTTAGCTGCTGAACCGTTAACGCCTAACCAATGCATCATGTTGTCAAATTCAATGATTGCATAAGCAGAGTTACTTGCAACAGATAAACCAGATGCATCGCCTTTAACAATATGACCATCTCTCCACATTGGAGCAACAAGGTCATTTGCTTCAGCGCTATCTGGAAGTAGTTGGTTTATCCATGGTGCTGAACCTGCGCCACCACTAAAGTAAACAAAACCATCATCAGTTACATTGAATGATGAGAAAGATTTACCTAAGAAGTTAGTGCTAATGTTATATGAACCAACTTGGTCATTACCTTCTACATCACCAGGCTTAACACCTAAGTCTGCTAGGTTAATATATGCGCCACCTGCACCAAAGTTTGGTAGTGCACAGCTTGCATCATCAACATTACTAGTCATCGTATAGAATGGAGCTAGGCCGTACAAAGACTCTTGTAGTAATGTCCATGTAATGTCATTGCCATCAACTACTGCATCACCTGTAACTGAATCTTCATCAAGTGTCATACCTGCTGGGACAGTTGCTTTAACTGTGTAAGTACGGTCACCAGGAGTTACGTTTGCAAGTACACTAACTTCATAATCAACACGATCATTACGTTCCATATATGCATCAGCATTGCTTGAAATAGAAACATCATCCATTCCACGCATAAGATCAACTGATACAAGACCTAAGTTACCAGCACGTTCCATGCTTGTACCTAAATCAACAGCGCCGTAATACATGTCACCAGACATACCATCGTCAAGTGACCACTTAAAACGTAAGTCAAATTCGGTTAACGCAGGAACTGTTGCATCAGCTTCAACTGACAGGTTATCACCTGTTTCACCGTCAACAATCGCAGTTGCCAATGTATAAGCATCTTCAGCGCCTTCTTCAGAGGCAGCCCAGTTTTGAACTGCAACCCAGTAGCTGCCTGCAGCAGGCATCATTAAGTCAACTTTTTCAAGCGCAGTACCTGTAGCACTTTCACCTAATTCTTCGTCTTCTTGAGGGATACCATCACCATTAGCATCTAGACCTACACGTAAGTCTAAATCAGGAGATTCTGAAGCTAAGATTTCAGCTACAAAACGTTTAGCACCTTCAGGAATAGTATGCATAGTTACATTAATTCCGTCAGCTAAATCATCATAAGCTGCACTATTATCGCTATCTACTGCTAATGTTGCTTCTGCTTGGTCTGCTTTAGTTAAACCATAAGAACGAGCAGTAAACTCAGTAATTTCTACAGCCATAACATCTTCTAGCAAGAAGCTATCTACATTACGATTTGCATCAAAAGTAACTTTTTTAGGAATATTACCGTTTGAAGCTTGAACACTTACTGGGATACGTGCCGTTGGATGATCAGGTGAAGTCATTACTACATGACCAAATGACCAAACATCACTCTCTGCTCCTACAGCGTCTACACTTATTGCAATAGCTTGGCTTTCACCTTCTGCAAGTGTGAACGTTGCTGGCGTAGCTGTAATAACTAAACCATCAGAAATCGTCGCACCTTCAACTGTCCAAGTACCTGCAGCTGTAGCTGTAACAGTACGAGTCCAGTCACACAAACCTACACAGTTAGCGTTAGCAACTGAAGGAATGTTTAACGTTTTAGGATCGCCGTCTATTTCAGGGTTTGCAGCAGTATAATTTGCTGCAGTTTCGTTCATGATAAGACCCGTTTGGTGTGCTAAATTAACACGAATACTACCAGAACCCATATCAAAGAAGTCAGCAGCCGTAGTGCCATCTTCTTTACGTACATCAGTTACTGCGGTTAACATTAATGCTGAACGAATGTTATCAGGCGTCCATGTTGGATGAGCTGATTTCAATACAGCGCCAGCACCTGATGTATGAGGGGCTGACATTGAAGTACCTTGCAAAAATGCAAAATCAGCTGGGTCTGTTCCAAGCACGTCGTGACCATACTGTTCATCTGAGTATGCCGCATAAATGGAAACACCTGGAGCTGTTACTGAAGGTGTCATAATATCAGGAACAGTTACGTTGCTACCACGAGAAGAGAAGTCAGCCATATCATCGGCTTGGCCAATTTTTAGCTCACCATCAGCAGCTGTAATTGTTGCCATATGGTCTGCACCAGACGCTAACCAAGTACGTAAAGCATTGCCATTCTCTGCATTCATATGAATGCCAGGTATTACATAAACATCGTTAGCTACAGATGTGGCACCTCCATCTATATTGCCAAGTACAAAACCAGCTGCTCCACCCGCTTTAGCATTTATTGCTTTGTCTACACGAGCAATTGCACCACGATCACAAACAACTATTTCACCATCAAAAGTACCTTCAGGGAATGGTTGTAAACATTGTGCAGGATCGCCATCTGGATCATTACTATTTGGATAGTTTCCTGCCCAAACGATACTTGCTGTAATTCCACCTGAAGCACTTTTTCCTTCCAATGTAGCTAGCTCTGTATCTCCACCTGAAAAACTGCCAATTTCTTTATCAAATGCTACTTCACGGCCATGAGTCGATGCACCAACTACAGTATACCAAGGAGCATTTTTTGAAGTCGTTTGCGCTTCTGGACCACTATTACCTGCAGAAACAGCGGCAAAAATACCCGCTTCTTGTGCAGCTAAGAAACCTAATTCTGTTGAGCTAGCCCAAGGATTACCACCACCACTAATCGAATAGTTGATTACATCAACACCATCAGATACAGCGTCATCTAGTGCTGCTATGATTGCTGCGCCAGGGCAGCCATTGTATGTATCAGACTCTTCTTGTCCGCGATTACCAGGGTTACAAATTTGATAAGAAACAATATTGGCATGCGGTGCAACACCTGAAATTTGTCCAAACATAAAGCCAGTTGAGTTTATACCGTCCCCTTGTTCTTCCCCGAATTCGCGGTCAACCATTGGAACATTCTTTAAAATGTTACCACCAGCGGTACTTGCAGTATGTGAGCCATGCCCGCCGTAATCTTCACCATTTTTTGCTGGAGGGTTGTCACCAAATACAGATGCGTCATCATAGTTGTCTGTAACTGATGCATATGAACGTACACCTATTAATTTGTCGTTACATAATTCAGCAAAATCACCGGCACAATCACCAACGTAGACACCAGCGCCCCATGGGTTAGTATGGTCATAGCCATCACCACCAATATCAGCAAATGAATCATGATCGGTATTAACGCCACTATCGATTACACCGATAATTACGCCTTCACCCATATTTATTGCGCTTTGGCCTTCTCCTTCCCATACTTGAGGCGCACCAATGTGAGTAGGGCCGGTATCAGTGTTTATATGCTCCATGCGTTCTCTTTCAACAAACGCAACATCTGAAAGTGCAGACAGCTTTTCAGCTTCAGCTTGAGTTAAGCGTAAAGCCATACCATTGAAAGCATTTTTATACTTATAAACAGGATTTAAGCTATTGCCTAATTTATTGTTTGCTTTGCTTAAGAATGTTGCTTGCTTGCTTTCTAAGTAGTTGGCATAAGCAATTGACTCAGGTGCGTCTAAATCTAAGCGAAGCTCTTTTCTAATTTGCTGCGAACTTTTTTTGCTATTCGTTAATGATTTGAATAACGACTTTTTAGCTATTTGAGGGTTAGTGGCAGATAAGCCAGCAATTGAACCGTCATAAGTTGCTATAGGCTGATCTTTAAGACGAACAATATAGGTATATGTGCCGTCAGCTAAATCTTTTTCTGCACGAAACTTTTTGCCTTGTTGCTTGTTGTATGTGCCACCTTTGTTAATTGATATTGGTGCAACTGACTTTAATGGGTCAGCTGAATATTGCGTTGGCACTGTACTGGCTGATGCCTGCATAGTTGCCATTGATAATAGCGCTGTTGATACTGCAATTGTTACTTTGTTATTCACAAAGAACCTCCCTAAATGCACAAAAATTGTGCTGATATTTATTTTTTAGTGAGTAAAATCGTTAATTGACGGCTTTACTAATTTTATAATACGAGAAACGCAAAAATGCGACGGTTAAACATAGCACATGTAAAGATAATGTAAATATTTTGTGTGAAAAGGTTTGCGTTAATGAAAGTAAATAATTAAAAGTGGCAAATAGAGTTTACAAAAGAGTCTGATTTAGTATGAAAATTAGGCTGTCTTAACTTGTGTTAAAAGGATTCTTTGAAAAATAATAATGAGTGAAGTGTAATTGTAGCTTACAATTTTGGTTTGTAAGCTACTGATAAATTGTTTGAAGATGATTTTAGTGGGTTACGTCATCAATAAATTGTGTAAGTTGAGGGCGTTCAAATTTATAGGTTGTTATACAATAATCACAAGTCATTGACACTGAGCCTTGCTCGGTAATAATGTTTTCTAATTCGCTAGGCTCTATTTGTGAAATGGCACTTAAACACTTTTCTTCTGAACAGCTACATTTATAGCTAACGTTTTGTGGCTCAAATAATATTACTTTTTCTTGATGATATAAACGGTACAACAACGCTTCACTATCGAGTGAAAATATTTCTTCAGTTTTGATTGTGTTGGTCAGTTGGCATAAGTGCTCAAAATCAGCATGTTGCTTTTCTTTGTCTTCACCGTCAGGCATAAGTTGTACTAAGCTACCGGCGATTTGCGTAATATCGCTGTTAGTATATAGCCAAATTTTAGTCGGAATTTGTTCTGACACTTCAAAGTAATGTGCTAAGCATTCGGCTAAGGTTTCTTGCTCAAGCGCTACAACGCCTTGATAAGGTTCGCCACTACTTGGGCGAATGGTGATCACCATATTACCTTTACCGATTAGCTCTTTTAATGTTGTGGCATTGGTTTCACTGGCCATGCGTGCAATACCGCGCATTTCTTGTAGATGATTACCATTAACAGCCATATAGCCTATTGGGCCATCACCTTGCAATTGTACGGCAATTTCACCTTCGAATTTTAAAGTTGCGGTTAAGAGGCAAGTCGCAGCAACAAGCTCACCCAACAATTGTTTTACACCAGCAGGGTAGTTATGTGGGGCAACAATATCTTGAAATGTTTGCTTTAAATTTACCAACTCACCTCTAGCATGCAAGTTATCAAATAAATAGCGATTTAATACGTCAGTTTGTCTGGTCACTGTCTAGATCCTTTCTTTCAAATGTCGAATTTGTCGACGTTGTTTCTTGTCTGGTTTTGTCTCACTCGCAGGACTAAGTAAAATGCCTTGTTTACGAGCTAAGCTATTTTTTTCTCGGGTTTGAATACTTTCAGAGGTTTCTTGATAGAGTGTTTGGGCAAAAGTGGCATCCCGTCGTCTATCAGCAAGTGCAATAACAATTACATGCTTCTCTTCAAAGCCTTGTCGCAGAGTGATGCGATCGCCTAGCACAACAGCTTTACCTGATTTACTGCGTTGGCCATTATAAAATACCTTTCCGCCATCAATCATTTGTTTTGCTATCGCACGGGTTTTATAAAAGCGCGCAGCCCATAGCCATTTATCTAAGCGCGTGGATTGTTTGTTTTCCGTACTGTTATCGCTTGATTTGACCATTGCTTTGCTTTTACTCTGTGTAGGTGTTATAAAAATGGCGAAGTTAGCATAACAGTATTGTTTACGCTAGCTAGAATACATGTGTTTACATTTTTTAACTTATTATAGTTAAAAACTAATATGACGTCTTGTTGCTACGCCTCGGGTCAAGTATTATCAAAGTGAATTAAAATTTCCAGACAATAAAATTATAACAAAATGTCATTATCGAATAACTTATCAAATGTGTTTGAGCAGCTATCTAAACTTCCTCAGCAAAAAATTACTCAAGCGGTTATTTTTCTGTTGCTTAGTTATATCGCCTACCTATTTGCACAAATTACTTGGCTAGCAATACCGCAAGAAAAGAATGCTGCGGTATTAAAAGCTAGTGGTTCAAAACCAACTCAAGTCTCAACATCTAAACAGTTAAATGTTAACGCAATTGAAGCTCTTAATTTATTTGGCGCATTCTCTCAACAGGAAGCCGAAAAAGTTGAAGAGTTAGTTATTGAAGATGCCCCAGAAACTCGACTGAAATTAACCTTAACTGGTGCGGTTGCCAGTAGTGATAAAGCAACTTCAGCAGCCATTATTGAAAGTGCAGGTAAGCAAGAAACCTACAGCATTGGTGAAAATATTAAAGGCACACGTGCCGTGTTGGAAAAAGTTTTTAACGACAGAGTATTATTGAAAGTTTCTGGCCGCTTAGAAACATTGATGATTGAAGGCGTAGATTTTAATAAAAACGTTCAAGCAATAAAACCAGCGAGTAAACAACAAAGAACAACTAAAAAAGCTCCATCTAAACGGTTTTCTTCACCTAACGTTGTTGACCAAAGAAATAACAAAGCACTTACCCAAAGTACTAAATCATTAAGAAAAGATTTAGATGACGATCCGGGTAAAATTACTGATTATTTAAAAATATCACCAAAGCGTGAAAATGGAAAAATTAGCGGCTACCGGCTAATGCCGGGAAAAGATCCAACTTTTTTCGAAAGTGCGGGTCTTAAGAATGGTGATGTAGCAATACAAATGAACGGTTTTGATTTAACCGAGCCAAGAGAGGCAGCTCAAGCGCTGCAATCTTTAAAAGAAGAACGAGAAGTTTCATTGTTACTTGATCGTAATAGTGAGATCACCGAAATACTTTTCAGTATCGATAATTAGAATAAAAAAGGAATAAGAGATGCGCAAATTATTAAGCGCTCCTTGGTATAAGCAAAGCCTTACCGGGGTTGTTACTGCAGTTATGCTAAATGGTGTTTTGCTTTCAGCAAATGTTCATGCTGCCGACTATTCGCCTAACTTTAAAGGCACTGAAATAGCAGAGTTTATCAATATTGTTGGTAAAAATTTGAAAAAAACTATGATCGTTGATCCCAACGTTCGTGGCAAAGTTAATGTTCGCAGTTATGACTTATTAACTGAAGAGCAGTATTATCAATTTTTCTTGAACGTGCTAGAAGTGTACGGTTTTGCTGCGGTAGAAATGGATAATAATGTTGTCAAAATCATTCGTAATAAAGACGCAAAAACTTCATCAATACCTGTTGTTGGCAACGACAATCCTGGCTCTGGCGATGAAATGGTTACTCGCGTTGTTGAAGTGAAAAACGTTACAGTACGTGAGTTAACACCACTACTTCGCCAACTATCTGACCAAGCAGGTGGAGGCAATGTTGTTAACTACGATCCTGCCAACGTAATCATGCTTACAGGTACCGCTGCGGTGGTTAATCGTTTAGTTAAAATTATTGAACGTGTGGATAAAGCCGGCGACCAAGATGTACAAATAATTAAGCTTAAGTATGCTTCAGCTGGTGAAATGGTGCGTATTATCGAAGCAATGAATAAGTCTAGCGAAGGGAAATCGGCTGGTACGCCAACATTTTTAATTCCTAAAATTGTTGCTGATGATCGTACTAATAGCGTAATTGTTAGCGGTGAAGCACAGGCCCGTGAACGAGTAGCAAGATTAGTTTCGCGTTTAGATAGCGAACTTGAGTCAAACGGTAATACCCGAGTTTATCACCTGAAATACGCTAAATCTGAAGACATGGTTAAAGTGTTGGAAGGGGTTAGTAAGTCAATCGAATCTGATAGCTCAGGCACAAAAAAATCATCTAAAAGTAGCAAAACTAGAAACATTAGCATCGATGCTCATGAAGATACTAATACCCTAGTGATTACTGCTCAGCCAGATATGCTGCGCTCACTTGAAGCGGTTATTCGTCAATTAGATATTCGCCGTGCTCAAGTACTTATCGAAGCCATTATTGTTGAAGTTTTTGAAGGTGACGGTGTTAACTTAGGTGTGCAGTGGTATCACGAATCAGGCGCAATGACACAATTTACTAATGGTGTTGCACCAATTAGCTCAATTGCCGCAGCGGCTGAAGCAGCTAAATCAACCCCTGGTGATATCGTTCCTGCTGTTTATTCTTCTGAAACAGGCGAAAAGATTAGTGATGAATATCGTAAAAATGATATTGATGGCGATTACAGCTTGGCTGCTGACGTTTTAGGCTCTGTGAGCGGAACACTGTTTGGTATTGTTAAAGGTGATTGGGGCGCGGTATTACAAGCGGTTAGTTCGGATACAAACTCAAATATTTTGTCTACACCAAGTATTACAACGCTAGATAACGAAGAAGCCTACTTTATTGTTGGTCAAGAAGTGCCAATAATCACTGGCTCTGCAACAGGTAGCGGTAACACCAACCCATTTCAAACGGTAGAACGTCAAGAAATTGGTATCAAGTTAAAAGTAACACCGCAAATCAATGAAGGTAGTGGCGTACAGTTAACCATTGAGCAAGAAGTTTCTTCTGTAAGTGGTGCAACCGGCGTTGATATTTCAATTAACAAACGTGAAATTAAAACTACCGTAATGGCCGATGATGGCGCGACAGTCATTCTAGGCGGCTTGATTGACGAAGACGTGCAAGAAAGTGTGCAGAAAGTACCATTATTAGGTGACATTCCAATTCTTGGCCATTTATTTAAATCAACCAGTAATACTAAACGTAAACGTAACCTAATGGTGTTCTTACGTCCGACTATTGTTCGTAATGGCCAGTTAATGGATGATTTAAGTAAAGAGAAATACAACTATATTCGTGCCCAAGAAGTGTCAAGTCGTGAAGCTGGTTTAGAACTGATGGACGATGAAAAACTACCTATTTTGCCTGAGTGGAATGATGAATTATCACTGCCGCCGTCTTTTGAAGAGCATATGCAAAAAGTAGAAGATAAAAAAACAATGACGAAAAAAGAAGATGAGTAATGAGTGATATCGATTCTCAAGCTCAGGCTTTTATTGCTGCAAGCGAAGCCGATGACGAACAAAAATTAATGGAAAACGATAGCGAGATTATTGCAGACGAAAATATTCGTTTTCGCTTGCCATTTGGTTTCGCAAAGCGCCATAGCGTACTTATTCAGAAAGATGATGGTGGCTTACGTTTGGTTTGTGTTGATACGTTAAACGCTGATATTTTACTAGAAGTTAGGCGAGTACTAAAATCGCCGTTTGATATTGAAGTGAAAACAGCCGAAGAATTTGAGCAGCTGCTAACAATTGCTTATCAACGTGACTCTTCTGAAGCGCAACAAATGATGGAAGATATCGGTAACGAAGTTGACTTATATTCACTTGCCGATGAAATGACAGAAACAGAAGATCTGCTCGAAAATGAAGATGACGCACCGATCATTAAATTGATCAATGCCATGTTAAGTGAGGCGATTAAAGAAAATGCTTCTGATATTCATATCGAAACTTTTGAAGAATCATTACAAATTCGTTTTCGTGTCGATGGTGTTTTACGTGAAGTCTTAAAACCAAACCGTAAATTAGCATCATTATTAGTTTCACGTATTAAGGTTATGGCAAAGCTTGATATTGCTGAAAAACGTATTCCACAAGATGGTCGTATTTCGTTAAAAATAGCGGGACGAGCAGTTGATGTCCGTGTATCTACTATGCCGACAGGTCATGGCGAGCGAGTAGTTTTACGTTTGTTAGATAAAAACTCTACCCGATTAGATTTACAAGATTTAGGGATGACGGATGGCAATAGAGCACGCTTTTCGGAATTAATCGAAAAGCCGCATGGTATCATTTTAGTTACAGGGCCAACAGGCTCAGGTAAAAGTACTACCTTGTATGCAGGCTTAAGCCAAATTGATAGTAAAGAACGAAATATTTTAACGGTAGAAGACCCTATTGAATACGCTATTGCAGGTATTGGTCAAACGCAGGTTAATACTAAAGTAGACATGACGTTTGCTCGAGGCTTACGTGCGATACTTCGTCAAGATCCTGATGTAGTCATGGTGGGTGAAATTCGTGATTTAGAAACCGCACAAATTGGTGTTCAAGCCAGTTTAACGGGTCACTTAGTGCTTTCAACCTTGCATACAAACACCGCTGCAGGTGCGATTACGCGAATGGAAGACATGGGCGTTGAACCTTTCTTGCTTTCGTCGAGTCTACTTGGTGTATTAGCACAACGTTTAGTACGAACCTTGTGTCCACATTGTCGTGAATGTTGTGCCCCATCAGAAGAAGAGCGACGTTTGTTGCAACTTTCTGAAGGTGACCAAGCGCCAATTTTTAAAGCTGTAGGTTGTGAAGAGTGTAATTTCAAAGGTTATAGAGGCCGAACCGGTATCCATGAGCTAATTGTTGTTGATGATAAAGTGCGAGAGCTTATTCATAACGGCAAAGGTGAGCAAGTTATCGAAAAATTCATTCGTAAAACAACACCAAGTATTCGTCGTGATGGCTTTGATAAAGTTATGCGCGGGGAAACAACTATTGAAGAAGTCTTACGAGTAACCCGAGAAGACTAATTAAGCTAATAACTAGGTTATAAATTAAATTGTAAATTATGGCAGCATTTGATTATCAAGCGGTTGATAGCCGTGGCAAGAACAAAAAAGGTGTGATCGAAGGGGATACGCCTAGACATGTTCGTAGTTTGCTACGTGAACAAGGGCTTATGCCAATTGAAGTCACAGCGAGCTTACAAAAAAGTAAACAGGAAAGTAAAAAATCAAGGTTTGGTGGCGGTAAAAAAATATCGGCAACAGAACTAGCATTGATTACTCGTCAGTTATCAACTTTAGTTGAGTCCGGTTTACCAATTGAAGAATCGTTAATGGCCGTTGGTGAGCAATGTGATAAAAACTCATTGAAAAGCATGGTGATGGCGGTTCGAACCAAAGTTACTGAAGGTTATAGTTTGGCAGAAAGCATGGCCGAATTCCCACAAGTATTTAACCACTTGTTTCGCGCTATGGTTGCTGCAGGTGAAAAGTCAGGTCACCTAGATAAAGTATTGGATAGACTTGCCGACTATACTGAGCAACGACAGCAGCTAAGGTCACAACTTATTCAAGCGCTGGTTTATCCTATCATTATGATGATAGTTGCCACTGGTGTTATTACTATTTTGTTGACCGCGGTAGTGCCAAAAATTGTTGGACAGTTTGAACACATGGGGGCGAACTTACCTGGTACAACTAAGTTGTTGATAGCAAGTAGTGATTTCTTACGTGATTACGGCTTGTTTATTGTGATTTTTGTTGTTGCTTTAATGTTTCTATGGGCTCAGTTACTAAAAAAAGCCAGTTTTAAGTTTGCTTATCATAAGCATTTTCTGGCGTTACCGGGCATTGGCAAAGTAGCAAAAAGTATTAATACCGCAAGATTTGCTCGTACCTTGAGTATTTTAACCGCTAGTGCCGTTCCTCTATTAGAGAGCATGAAAATTTCGGGTGAGGTTTTAGATAACCTTTTTATTAAGCAAAGCGTTAAAGAGTCAGCAGATAAGGTTAGAGAAGGAGCAAGCTTGCGAGTGTCATTAGAGCAAACAAAACTTTTCCCACCAATGATGCTACATATGATTGCCAGTGGTGAAAAAAGTGGTCAGCTCGAGCATATGCTAGGTCGCGCCGCAGACAACCAAGATAGAGAGTTTGAAGCCATCGTTAATATTTCATTAAAGGCGTTTGAGCCAGCATTAATGGTAGTAATGGCAGGCATCGTTTTATTCATCGTAATGGCTATATTACAGCCAATTCTTCAGTTAAATACATTAATAGGAAGTTAGAAATGAAAGCAGTAAAAAATACTCGAGGTTTTACCCTTTTAGAAGTCATGGTCGTTATTGTGATTTTAGGTATTTTAGCCAGTATGGTAGTACCTAACTTAATGGGCAGCCAAGAACGCGCAAATATGCAAAAAGCTATTTCTGACATCAATGCTTTGGAAACATCATTAAGCATGTACAAAATGGACAACTATAAGTATCCAAGTACAGAACAAGGTTTAGAAGCGTTAGTGACTGAAACAGACATTGAACCAGCACCACGTCGCTTTCCTGAAGGTGGCTATGTTAAACGTTTACCTAACGACCCATGGGGTAGCGAATATCAATTACTAAATCCAGGCGAAAACAGCAATATGGATGTCTTCTCTATGGGACCTGATGGTGAAGCTGGCACTGATGACGACATTGGTAACTGGAATTTAGGTGATTTTCAGTAATCAATTTTAATTGATGACTTGTTAACTATGAAGACTAAAAGCGGCCATTTATTACTTAGAAAATATAGCCAGCATCAGGGATTTACGCTCATTGAAGTGATGCTGGTCATTGTTTTGATTGGCATTATGGTTTCTGCAGTGCAGTTTAGTTTTTCTAGTAGTAAACCTGAACAACTATTGCAACAAAACAGTGCCCGCTTTGCGGGCATTTTTGACGTTGCTGCTGAGTACGGCATGCTTAATAATATTGAGCTGGGCTTGTACATTGATGAAAACACTTATCAATTTCTTGGCTACGATGGCGTAACTTGGTCACCAATAGCCGATAAGCCTATTTTTGAAACTTATACCTTACCTGAGGGTGTTGAACTATCGTTGCAACTTGACGACCTACCAATTGAAGATGTTTTGCTATTTGATCCTGCATTATTAAATAACGAAGACGATGAAAGCCTTTTCGAAGAGGAAGAAGAAGAGAAAAAAATTATCCCACAGGTTTATATTCTTTCAGGGGGCGATATAACGCCGTTTAGCTTAACGTTTGAACTTGCTGATTTTGCCTTTGATCAAGGTGAAGATGTTAGTTTTAAGGTTACCGGCATTTACACGACACCATTAACGATAGAGGGGCCGATAGAAAATGCTAACCGTCGTTAATTATACCCGCAAAAAATTTAAAAATGGTTTTACCTTAATTGAAGTGATGCTAGCAATGGCGGTGTTTTCAATTGCAGGCATTGCTATTTTAGGCACAGCAGATACGAATGCACGAAACTTAGGGCACTTGGAAAGTAAAATTGTTGCTAGCTGGGTTGCGTCAAATCAGTTGGTTGAAGTGACCTTAGATACTACTTGGCCGCCGAAAAATAATAAAAAAGGTAAAGTTGAGCTTGCTGGACAAGAATGGTTTTGGCAACAAAAGGTGATTAAAACCACTGACAAAGATCTACGAGCAATTGTGATGGAAGTACGACTGACAGAAAGAGATGAATCAGTACTTACTAGCTTAATGACTTATGTAGCTAAGAAAAATAAATGAAAAAAATAGCAGCTACCCAATCGAGCTTTATCAAGCAGGTTAAATCGCCACAAAAAAGTAATAACCAAGGTTTTACCTTGCTAGAGGTGTTGATCGCCATCGCTATATTTTCCGTAATTAGTATGGCAAGTTTTAGCATTTTTGAAACCGTATTAAATAGCGATACCGTTACTAAAGAACGTACAGACAGAATTAATGAGTTGCAACGTGGTTTCTTAATGATTGAACGCGACATGCTGCAAATAGCAAGGCGCAGCGTGCGATTAAATGGCGAAGCACCACAAGAAGGTTTTTTGCATACTGACAACGAAAGCTTTTCAAGCAGTGAGCAAGCGATTGGTTTTGTTCGACATGGTTGGACTAACCCAGGGTTATTATTACCACGCAGTGATGTACAGTCCGTTGCTTATCAATTAAACGATACGGTACTTGAGCGTGTACATTTTAATTTTGTCGATGCCGTGCTAGGCGAAGAGCCAAAAGTTAGGCCATTAATATCACAAGTAGAAAAATTAGATTTTGAGTTTTATGATGGCAAAAAATGGCAAAAAACCTTACAAGAAAATACCTTACCTATAGCCATTGCAATTGAACTAGATACAACGGACTATGGAGTTATCCGACGCCAATTTTTGGTTGCAGGTGATAGCCAGCAAGAAAAGGATGACGGTAATGGCAAAACCTAATCTGCAAAAAGGTGTCGCTTTAATTACGGTGATGCTAATTGTTGCTTTAATTGCCATATTAGCAACGCAAATGACAGCACGTTTGCAGTTACAAATGCAAAGAACGACAAACATTGGTTCAAACCAGCAAGCGTATTGGTATGCCATGGGCGCAGAAGCATTTGCTAAAAGCGTATTAAGGCAGTCATTTGAAGATAACGAAGATGTTACAAGCTTAGAGCAAATGTGGGCACAGGGTGAAAACACCTTTCCGGTTGATTTTGGCGAAATAACCGGCGAAATTACCGACCTGCACAGTTGCTTTAATTTAAACGCCTTACGCTCTGACGAGGGTAGCACTGATAAGAGCACAACTAGAACAGTCGCACAAAAAGCGTTTGAAGAGTTATTAATTGCCCTGAACATTGAAGGGGTTGGAAATTTTGAAGCAGAATCGATGACAGATGCATTAACTGATTGGCTTGATTCTGATGATAGTCTTTCTCGTTCAGGCGGTGCTGAAGATAACGATTACGCAGCAAAAGAATTTCCTTACTTGGCGGCTAACAACTACTTAGCAAGCATCAGTGAATTAAGAGTAATTGAGCATTTTAACGTTGCTGTAATAAACAAATTAAAAGACTACGCTTGTGTATTACCAGATACTAATTTGAATAAAGTCAATATCAACACCATAGCGCAAGATCAACCTGAACTGCTTGTGGCTATGTTAGGGATAAGTCAAAATGATGCTTCACAAGTGCTGTCGAGTCGTGAAGATGAAGGCTTTCAAACAACTGAAGAATTCTTTGCTTTAAGCGAGTTAGTTAAAGCAAAAGTTACGGCAGAACAAAAAGAACAATTCGCGGTTAAAAGTGAGTATTTTAAGCTCAAAACTAATGCTAGCTTTAATGACAGCTACTTTGCGATGAAAAGCATTATGAAAGTAGAAAATAAAAATAATATTAGTGTGATCAGTCGCATCATCGGGCGTGAGTAACGTAGTGATGAATATTGTTGTTAGCGTAGAAAATGACAGTGACAAAATGGAAAGTGAAAGTGAAAAATAAAAATAATATTAACGTGAACAGTCGCGTCATAGGACAAACGTAATGGGTGAAACATTATTTATCCGTTTAGGCAGCCAAGCTGACAGTAAAATACATTGGCTCATTAAAACAAACGGACATGAAGAAATTATTGCCAGTGGCGAATTGCCTAACGCAAACGAATTAGCGCAATTAGCCGAAAAGGCTGCGGCACGTGAAGTGGTAACCTTTGTGCCTGCATGCGATGTTGCTGTTAAAAGTGTAACGGTTCCCGGTTCTTCACAACGAGCTATTCGTTTAGCTGCGCCATACATGCTAGAAGATGAATTGGCACAAGACGTTGAAAAGTTGTTTTTTGCCTTTAGCGAGCAAAAACAAAATGACCAAGGTCATAACTGCTTTTTAGCAGCACTTGAGCATGCACAGTTATCACTTTGGCAGCAATGGCTGGCCGATGCCGATATATTCTGCAAATTGATGATCCCAGACGCGCTAGCGTTACCTATTGATGAAGAACATTGCACTGCGGTGATGTTAGACGAACAAGTTCTTATGCGCTTGGCGCCTTGGCAAGTGATGTCATTTGAAAGTAATGCTTGGCCATATGTTGTTCCACAACTGATTAATAACAGCGATATAGATAAAAGAATTCACTCGTATTCGCCATTACCAAATAGTCCTGATGACTTAAACGTTGAGTTTTTACCAGAAGAGTTACCATTAGCTATTTTAGCCAATCACTATTCGGCTAAGTTTAACCTGCTGCAAGGTGAATTTCAGGTTAAAGAAAAGCGCTCAACAACATCGACAAACTGGTTGTGGGTTGCCGGTATTGCAAGTTTGGCTTTAGTACTTAATTTTGCACTCAAAGGTGCAGAGTTATATCAGCTATCAAACCAACAAACAGCTATTGAACAAGAAGTTATTGCGACTTATAAAAGTGCTTTCCCAGAAACAAAAAGAGTTAAAATATCTACTATTCGTTCGCAACTAAAACGCAAGTTAGCAGAAGTCGGTAATAGTGGTGAATCAGCAGGCTTCTTACCTTTATTGATTAACTTAGAGCCAGCCTTGGCAAGTGTGCCTGAAATTAAACCACAAACGTTGAAGTTTGATGGCAAGCGCAAAGAAGTGCGTATGCAAGCCGTTGCTAAAGACTATCAATATTTTGAAAAGCTAAAAGTTGCTTTAGAAAAAACCGGACTGTCGGTAAATCTAGGAGCACAAAATAATCAGGGCGACCAAATTTCAGGGTCTTTTAGTATTACAGACAATTCATCTAAGGGACGTTCATGAAAACTTGGTGGCAACAGTTAAATATTCGTGAGCAACGACTTGTTGTTGTGATGTCAGCGTTGATTTCTATTTTCATTCTTTACGGCTTAATTTGGCAACCGATGAATGAAAGTATTGAAACAAGCAAGTTGAAAATTGAGCGTCAACAAAAGTTGTTAACTTGGGTTCAAGAAAGTGCTCAGCGTTATCAACAGGCTAAACGCAATGGCGGTAGAAGTAGCGGTGAAAGCTTATCAAGCATTGTTAATCGCACTTCACGATTAGAGAAAATTACTATCACTCGTATGCAACCACAAGGTGATGACTTACAGGTATGGATTGATGAAATATCTTTCAATCAGTTGTTGTCATGGCTAGAAAAGCTCGCCAGCAGAGATGGCTTACAAGTGAAGAATATTGATTTAAGCAAGGCAGACCAGCAAGGTGTTGTTAGGGTTCGTCGATTACAGTTAGGAAAGAATTAATGAAAAAGAACATTGCTATCGCAGCAATTTTTCTCGTTTTGTACAGCATTTTTGTTATTGCATTGATGCCGGCAAATTGGGTAGCAGGACAAGTTAAGTTACCTAATAATGTTGAAATTGCGGGAATTGAAGGTAGTATTTGGAATACTAAAATATCACAAGTAGTGGTTGACGATATCATGATCAGCCAGGTACATAGCTCATTATCATTGCTCTCAGTGCTGATGTTAGATCCGAAACTTGATATTACCTTTGGTGACGCTTTAATCAATGGTCCAGAAGGAAAGTTGGTGTTAAGTGGTTTGCTAGCGGATATAACGGTTGAAGATGCAACGGTAAGTTTGGCGGCAAATAATGTCTCAGCAAAACTTAACCTACCAATTGATGTTATCGCTCATGAACAACTGACTATTAATGTGGCACGTTTCGTTGTAGGTGCCCCAATCTGTAGTGAACTTGATGGTGATTTTCAGTGGCGTAATGCCGCAGTTACTGCCCTAGATGAAAAAGTTAAATTAGGAAAGTTAGCTGCGAAGTTGAGCTGTGATAAAGGCGAGCTAATTGCTGAGATTGACCCGAAAAATGACTTAGGTCTTAGTTATCGTGCACAAATCAAAAAAGGTGGCCGTTTTAGTGGCAGCGGTTATTTAACGCCGGGCGCGAAATTTCCTGAGCAACTTAAACCGGCATTAAGCTTTATTGGCAAAGCAGATAAAAAAGGGCGTTATCGATTAAAGATATAACGACCAACTAATCATCAAGGTAATAAACACCATCAGTGTTTATTACCTTTAAACAGTGTTCATTCCCCACAATTACTCAGAAACGTATTAGTTCAAGCGGGTACGTTTTATCTCTTCTACAAATATACCGAAATCAGTTATCGCTGGATAATTACTAATCTCTTTATCAGCTTGTTTACTATCAGGGTTCGCTACTGCTAAAAGGTGCTTAATGCCATACTTTTTAGCTGAATCTAAAATGACTAAGCTGTCGTCAACGAATAACGTACTGTCGACATCAAAACCGTGTTTAGCTTGCAGCTTCTGCCACAATAGTTGTGACTCTTTCGTTACGCCAAATTCATGGGTTGAATACAAGGTATCAAAATACTGGTCTAACTCAGTACGTTCAATTTTTAATGACAAACTATCAGGGTGAGCATTAGTCACTAAAACAATATCTCGTCCTGAAGCTTTTAATGCTGTGAGAAAGTTATGAGCATCATCACGCAACCTAATCAAATGCTGTACTTCGCGCTTCAAGTCAGTGATTGATAAATTAGTATGTTTCGCCCAGTAATCTAAACAATACCAATCAATGGTACCTTCAACAGCTTTGTAGTGTGATGATAGCTTTTCTTTTGCTTGCTCAAGACTAATATTTTCACTTTCGCTATAACGTTTGGGTAAATGATGTAGCCAAAAATGGTTATCAAAATGCAAATCCAGGATAGTTCCATCCATATCGAGTAAAACAGTTGAAATTTTTGACCAATCAAGCATAGATTTTTTCCTAGAAACACGTTTATTATAGGATTATACCCAAGAGGTTTAGCTGTGTATTCAATGTTATCGAACTATTGTTGAGCTTTAGTTTGTTGTATTGAGGCTTTGCTTCATTTTCTGTTGTGATTAAAGGGCGTTATGAGCACAAAAAAACACTTGCCGAAAATTACTGCACGTAAACAGGTTGCCAAGAGTGGACTGTTTGCTATTGAGCAGATTGATCTTAGTTTTAGTAATGGCGAAAGCAGAGAGTACGAACGAATACCTGGCAAAGGCTCAGGTGCTGTAATGATTGTCCCTATGCTTGATGATGAAACTATGCTGCTAGTACGTGAATATTGTGCTGGTACTCATAGCTATGAGCTGGGCTTTCCAAAAGGGCTTGTTGACCCTGGCGAAGAGCCATCCGATGCGGCAAACCGAGAGCTGAAAGAAGAAGTAGGTTATGGCGCGGAAAACCTCACCTTTATTCATCGTGTTGCCACCGCCCCAGCTTTTTTTGATGCACAAATGACCATATTCCTTGGTGAAAATCTTTATCCTGAAAAACTCGAAGGTGATGAGCCTGAAGAGTTAGAAGTGGTGCCATGGCGCCTGACTGACTATCAACAGTTATTGGCGGCCAATGATTTCAATGAGGCGCGCAGTATTGCCGCACTATTATTAGTAAAAGACCACTTGGGAGGTATTTAATGAGCCCAGAAAAACTATTAGCTATTGCGATTGAAAGTGCGAAAAAAGCGGGAATAGAAGTCGCTAAACATTACAAGCAAGGTGATTATACCGCGGAAATAAAAGCGGATAATAGTCCAGTTACCAGTGCAGATATTGCTGCTAACGATGTCTTGATGGATCAATTGAAAATTTTGACCCCTGATATTCCTGTAATTTCAGAAGAAGTTGGAGCTCTGCCGTTAGCTGAACGTGGTAAATGGTCACGTTATTGGCTTTTAGACCCGATTGACGGCACAGGCGAATTTATCATTGGCAGTGGTGATTTTGCCGTAAATATAGCCTTGGTTGAAAATGGTTGGCCTAGTATTGGTGTAATACACGCACCAGATCATCAGCTAACTTATTATGCACAAAATAACTTAGGTGCATATAAAGAAAATAATATTGCTAGCCATAGAATACACGTTGCAGAATATGATGGTGAACGCCGAATTAAGGTCGCCATTAGTCGACGCCAAGATATTAATTTAATGGGACAATACTTAAGTGATGACTTTTCCTATGATCATATCGCATTAGGCAGTTGCTCTTTGAAAAACTGTTTAATTGCAGAAGGTGGTGCCGACTGTTATTTAAGGGTTGGCCCAACAGGAGAGTGGGATACTGGTGCTAGTCACTGTATTCTTGAGCAAGCCGGTGGCAGCATTATTGATAGTGAATTTAATCCATTAACCTACAATCAACGTACAACGCTAATGCAGCCTGATTTTCTTTCACTAGGCAATAAGGCTATTCCATGGCAACATGCGATTAAACCGCACAGAGCTGTGCGTTAAAGCATAGTCTTAGAGACTACCTTTAATGGTTAGTTATAAACACATACATTTAACAGTGATAGGTCATATTTTTGTCGCGGTTAACAACATTAAATAGGATCTACACCAGGTCCAAACAACGGAGTGCTTAATGCGCAAATCGACAGTTACTTTATTAACTATATTTTCATTAGCTATAACTAGTTTACCTAGCCTTGCAGGTTGGCAACTTGATAATAAAAATTCTCGACTAAACTTTGTTTCAGTTAAAAAAGGCACCGTTGCTGAAAATCATCACTTTTCTGCACTTGAGGGCAGTATTAATAAAAGTGGCAAGGTTAGCATTAAAGTTGATTTAACCAGTGTAGATACCAATATTGTCATTCGAGACGAACGTATGAAAAAGTTTGTTTTTGAAACCGAAAAATTTACTTCTGCGATGTTTGATGCACAGCTTGATAAAGACTTGTTATCAACACTTAATATTGGTGACAGTTACGTAAAAACTGTGACGGGTAACTTGAGCTTTCATGGTCAAACTCAAGTAGTTGCCATCGAAGTTAACGTGACTAAAACTAATGGCAAAACGTTGTTAGTTAATACGACAAAGCCTTTCTTTATTAAAGCTGACGCTTACGGCGTTGTTGCTGGTATCAATAAGTTAAAAGAATTAGCCGCATTACCAAGCATTGATTACGTAGTGCCAGTGAGTTTTTCGGTAATATTTACCCATTAAAATGTGAAAGTTGTTGGGAATTAATCAGCTCGAATAAAAAAAGCGCCTAACGGCGCTTTTTTTCTGTTTGTTTGACCCGTCCTAAATAAGGTTTATTGAGCAAACGTTTTAGTTACATGCGCAGAAAAGTCATCAGCACCCATAAAACCAGTAACACGACGTTGAGTTAACTCATTACCTGATTTGTCAAAAAATAGAATTGATGGCAATCCGAATATTTCAAAATGCGACATCAACTCAACACTATCTGTTGAACCAGTATCAGTTAAATCAATTTGTAGTAGCACAGAGTCCGCAAGAGCATTTTGTACGTTCGCTTCAAAGAAGGTATATTCTTCAAATTCTTTACAAGCCACACACCAGTCAGCATAAAGATCAACCATCACAGTTTTTCCTTCGGCGTTAGCTTTTGCAATTGCTTGATTCATTTCAGTTAAGTTTTTCACGTGTTCAAAACCATGTTGCTGAGTTTGTTGTGAAACTGAAATTTGCGCTGTTGGATAAACCAATTGATAAGCTTTGTTCGCACCCAAAAAGAAAATTAAAAATATTATGATGCTACGTAAGCCGAAACCAAATGTTTTCGCTGAGTCTTGGTTTACCGTATAAAAATAACCGGCAGTTGCTAAAACAAGCACAATCCACATTACGTCAATAACTAGAACAGGTAAGAAACGTTCAAGTAAGAAAATTGGTACAGCAAGCAACAACAAGCCAAAAATGTTCTTAATAACATTCATCCAATTACCCGCTTTAGGCAGTAATTTACCACCTGAACTACCTAATATAAGTAGTGGTAAGCCCATACCTAAACTTAAGGCGTACAACGCTGATGCGCCTAATAGTATGTCGCCAGATTGGGAAATATATAACAGCGCACCTGTTAATGGCGCGGTAGTACATGGTGATGCCACCAAACCTGAAATAGCCCCCATGACTAAAACACCGACATATGAGCCACCTTTTTGGCTACTACTGACTTGGTTTAACTTGTTCTGCCAGCTGCTAGGTAAAGCTAAATTAAATACGCCAAACATTGATAGTGCCAAGAAGATAAATAAAACACTTAGGGCAATTAACACTACTGGATGTTGAAACATGGCTTGAAATTGCGCGCCAGCAATAGCCACTACAATACCAAGTATGGTGTAAGTTACGGCCATACCTTGCACGTAGAAAAAGGATAATGTGAAGGCTTTTTTAGTTGATAACTTATCACCCTGGCCAACAATGATTCCGGTTAAAATTGGATACATTGGAAATACACATGGGGTAAAAGATAGCAATAAACCACCAACGAAAAACGCGGCTAAAGTTAACCAAACACTGTCACTTTTAAGCATGTCAGCTAATTGGTGTTGTTCGCTACTACTTGTTTCCGTTTCAGTTGAGCTATTGCCTGTGCTGTTTGTACTAAGGGCGCTTAATACCGCGTCATTAGCTGAAGTTGTTTTGATTACTTTAGTTAAATCTAGCGTTTTCTTAGTTGGCGGGTAACATAAACCTTTTTCTGCACAACCTTGGTAACGAATGATGATATTGGCGTTATCACTCGCTTGTGCAATGTCGATAGTAAAATCGAGTTGGCCAGTAAATATTTGCTGAACACCAAAAAATTCATCTTCGTGATGCTCGCCTTCTGGCAAATTTACCGGAACAATAGTCGCATTGTTAACGGTGAATTTAAATTGATGGCGATAAAGGTAGTACCCGTCAGCAATATTAAAGCTAACCTGTAACTTATTTTTTTGCTGGTGAAAATCAAAAATGAATGCTTCATCAACTTTTAAAAACTCGTCGTCATTACTAAACAATGACGCCGGAGCATTAAAAATTGAATCTTGCGCATGTACCGCTGGTACATGACTAAAAGAAAGGCAAGTAAGAATTAACCAAAAAACAGCAACAACTTTTTTCATAACCGTTATTTTAAAGACTCATTAATCCAGTTTAAGTATTGATGATCGCCTTGCTGGATGTTCAACGCGATAACTTCAGGAGTGTCGTACGGATGTAATTGCTTAATTCTATCATTAAGCAATTCAAAATATTCACATTTACTTTTTATGAATAGCTGTACTTCTGTCTCTCTGACTACATTTTCCTGCCACAAATATACCGAAGTAATGTTCGGTAAAATATTAACACAAGCGGCAAGCTTTTCTGTTACTAATTTATCTGCGATATCTTGTGCTATTACAGAAGTTGGGCAGGTGCATAACGTTAATTGATACATTATCAAAGACCTCAATAAAAAAACTTATTTTGTCGCAATCTTATATTATTGTAACAATGTAATTGACTGTTTATTGCACTTGCTCAATAAAATGAATAACAAAAAACCAAAGTTCAATTAAGTGATGTCACGTTTTTCAGTGTGTAAATATGACCTATGTCAGTTAATTAGCTGAACTAAGTCGGCTGAAAAGCACCTAAAATCATTGTTCGGTTGAAAAAGACCCGTGAACCCCCATATAAGTTTCACTAAAGATTATTAGGAGCGACTATGTTTCGTCTTTTATTTGTACTTTTTATTATTATCCCAATAATAGAAATCTCTGTTTTAATGCAGGTTGGTGCTGTTTTAGGTGTATGGCCAACTATTGCTATTGTTATTTTTACCGCTTGGTTGGGAGCTAAATATGTTCGCCAACAAGGGCTTTCAACCTTGAATTCAGTGCAAACCAAAATGGCACAAGGGCAAATGCCTTCCGATGAAATTGTTACTGGTTTAATGTTGTTAGTTGCGGGTGTGTTTTTGGTAACTCCAGGCTTTGTGACTGACTTTTTAGGTTTGAGTTTGTTAATTCCTGCCGTGCGTAACGGCATTGTTGGTAGTGTTAAAGCACAACTTAATACTCGTGGCGCAAATGGTCAGCACTTTCAGTTTCATACACATAACCAAGAACAAAGCCAAAATGACTTTTCTGAACCGCAGGAAAGCCCATTTCAAGAACATATTCAATCACCTCATAAAGGCAAAACCTTAGACGGTGAATTTGAGCGTAAAGATTAAAATTCTTAAGATGGGGCTTGTGAAGTTTTTTTTAATCCCCATCTTACTTTTACAAGTAAATAGTAATAAAACTAAATTCTTTATTTTTTATTAAATAGAACTTCCCAGGAGAAAGAAATGAGTATTCGTCCATTACACGATCGTGTGATCATTAAGCGTAAAGCAGTTGAGTCAAAATCTGCTGGCGGTATTGTATTGACAGGTAGCGCAGCTGAAAAATCGACACGCGGCGAAGTTATTGCTGTTGGCAACGGCCGAATTCTAGAAAACGGTGAAGTGCGCGCTTTAGACGTAAAAATTGGCGATCAAGTGATCTTCAGTGAAGGCTACGGCATGAAGACTGAAAAAATCGACGGTGAAGAAGTACTAATTTTGTCAGAAGCTGACATTTTAGCCATCGTAGAATAATAGACATTATCTATTAACCACTCATTTTATTGTATTGACCTAAATCGATACAAAAACAGAATTTAAGGAGTCATTAACATGGCAGCAAAAGACGTATTATTCGGCAACGATGCACGCGCAAAAATGCTTAAAGGCGTTAACGTATTAGCAGACGCAGTAAAAGTAACATTAGGCCCTAAAGGTCGTAACGTAGTATTAGATAAATCATTTGGTGGTCCAACAATCACTAAAGATGGTGTGAGCGTTGCGAAAGAAATCGAACTTGAAGACAAGTTTGAAAATATGGGCGCACAAATGGTGAAAGAAGTTGCTTCTAAAGCCAATGATGAAGCGGGTGACGGTACAACAACGGCAACTGTTTTAGCACAAGCTATCGTGAACGAAGGTTTAAAATCAATTGCTGCCGGCATGAACCCGATGGACCTTAAACGTGGTATCGACAAAGCGGTTGTTGCTGCTGTTGAAGCGTTAAAAGATTTGTCACAAGAATGTGCTGATAATAAAGCGATTGAGCAAGTAGGTACTATTTCTGCTAACTCTGACCAAACTGTTGGTCAAATCATTGCAACAGCAATGGATAAAGTGGGCACTGAAGGTGTAATTACTGTTGAAGAAGGTCAAGCACTAACTGATGAGCTAGACGTTGTTGAAGGCATGCAATTCGACCGTGGTTACTTATCGCCATATTTCATCAACAACCAAGAAAGCGGTGCTGTTGAATTAGAAAACCCATTCATTTTATTAGTAGACAAAAAAGTGTCTAATATCCGTGAATTATTAACAACACTTGAAGGTGTTGCTAAAGCGGGTAAGCCATTATTAATCATTGCTGAAGATGTTGAAGGCGAAGCGCTAGCAACATTAGTTGTCAACAACATGCGTGGTATCGTTAAAGTTGCTGCTGTTAAAGCACCAGGTTTTGGCGACCGTCGTAAAGCGATGTTACAAGACATCGCTACATTGACTGCTGGTACTGTTATTTCTGAAGAAATCGGCATGGAGCTTGAAAAAGCTACTTTAGAAGACCTAGGTCAAGCTAAACGTGTTGTTATCTCTAAAGACAACACAACTATCATCGACGGTATTGGTGAAGAAGCAGAAATTCAAGCACGTGTTTCACAAATTCGTGGCCAAATTGAAGATTCATCTTCTGATTACGATAAAGAAAAACTTCAAGAACGTTTAGCTAAATTAGCTGGCGGCGTTGCTGTTATCAAAATTGGTGCTGCAACAGAAATGGAAATGAAAGAGAAAAAAGCCCGTGTTGAAGATGCACTTCATGCAACTCGCGCTGCGGTTGAAGAAGGTGTTGTTGCTGGTGGTGGTGTTGCATTAGTACGTGCTGCTGATGTAATTAAAGACCTTGAAGGTATCAACGAAGACCAAACTCACGGTATTAACGTAGCTATTCGTGCAATGTCTGCACCTTTACGCCAAATCGCTAATAACTCAGGCGATGAAGCCTCAGTTGTATTAAACGAAGTACGTAACGGCGAAGGTAACTACGGTTACAATGCTGGTAACAGCACTTACGGCGATATGTTAGCAATGGGTATTCTTGACCCAACTAAAGTAACGCGTAGCGCATTACAATTTGCTGCCTCAGTTGCTGGTTTAATGCTAACAACAGAAGCTATGATCACCGATGCTCCAGTGAAAGATGCTGGCGCTCCTGCAATGCCTGATATGGGCGGCATGGGTGGTATGGGCGGAATGGGCGGTATGATGTAAATAGATTTTAAATCTTTTAGTCTAGCTCTAACCATTTAAACGAAAGCCCGGATAGCAATATTCGGGCTTTTTGTTTGTCAGTATGTTGAAGTCCTACTTCCGTATTTTAATTTTCTGTAAATTAATGCATAACTATTAGCAATAAAGTTTATTGAGGGAACTATTGTAAATAGGTATAGTTCCATTTATCTAAGGATGGTTGGTAGATGGAACTATATGACTACAAATAAAAAAGCTGAATTATTCTATTCAGTTCTACTTTCTCTAATATTAATATCTTGTACCTCTCAGAAAAATGATTCAACTCAATCATTAATTGAAAAATCACCTCAACAGGTAGTAATAGCACACCCTGAACAAGCTTTGCTATCTGTAAAAACTAGCTCGGTTTTACCTAGTGATAAAGTGCTTACTAGTGTCCATTCAGTCCCCAAGCAATGCTTGCAAAAAGATGTCGATAATGAAGTATTGTTTAAGCGACTACAACAAAGCTACATGGAACATCACACTCTTTATACAGGAGGTTTGCATTTTAAAACTCTTGATAGCGTACTTGGTTCATCTCTGTTGTACTTCGCTATGAATAATCGTCGCGATACTTTTAAAGAGATTACTTCTAGCTTTAATGAAGGGGGGAGTTATTCGTTTTACTGTGGATGGAGAGATTGCCCACTGAAAATGCTTGGTAATCAAAAATCACGCTATGGTCTTCAAGATCGCTATACTATTAAACCACGTGAGGTTATGCAGTCTGCGATTCGCGTAATGGAAAATCAAGAGAAGGCATATGATCATTTAAATGTTGAAAAACGTAACTATAATGTTCACCTTCAGCAGGCTGTTTTCGATTTAGATATCTTCACGTCTCAAGGCGATCCTGTTAATTGGTGGCTTGATTCTAAATTCCCGAAAGGATTTGGGCATCTCCAATTTGCAGTATGGGAGGCTGCTAAAGAGAATGATCTAATTAATTGGCTGCAGTTTACAGCGACTGTATCTTATCGTAATCACCTACAAAACTGGGCTTTTGAAAATAATATTGATAAGCGCTCTGACTATCAAGAATTAGCAAAGTATGCTGTGGAACGTTGGGATACAACGAATTCTTATGCTTGGTTAAGCGCATTGGCTGAAGTTGTAGAGCCAACTGACCCTCAAGCACAGATAGTTGTAAGAGAGTTTAATATATTGGCCGATAAAGTAATTGGCTGTAGTGCGTCTACTAGTGAAAGAGTGACATTCTGGACAATGTACACGAATGTACTTCGTATAGGCTCTGCAACAGGTTTAGATTTGACAAAATGGCTAAAAGTGGAAGACATTTACTTTAAAGCCATAAAGAACCAAGCTGTCAATCGAACGGTAGACTATCTGATTACAGCTCTTAATGTAGATGAACTGAAGAAGCTTATTTATCTCAAAGCCATTTCCTCTCACTACGCAGGATTCACTAGAATAGATTTGGTCACAGCTGAAAGTAAAGAGGACTTTTTAGAGCCTGAATGGATTAAGAGTGTTGCTCAGGCAAATGCAGACGAGAAGTTAGCATACCTCTCAGATAACTATCTTAGATATGTATCTTTCCTTGACGTGAAAGAATTAAAACAACTCTATTTAGAGTTGGAGGTACTAGCCTCAAGAGCAACGCTTTTTAAATATGAACATCATCAGGAACGATTTAAAAAGCAGATACGACAGTTAATAAGTACAGCTTTACTGAGAGATTGGATTGCTAACGATCTTGGCAATGATGAGCTATTAGAATTATTAGCACGAAGCGAGCCCAAATTGATAGGCAGTATTAATCAAATATTAAAAGAAAAGTCGTCAGATATAAGGCGCTTTAGAATGCTTAATTTGATACTTAAATCTCCAGGTATGACTTATAAATTGGGTGTCCCATTGTTTCGGCTTTATGATAGGCAGGCGATTAGATCTGTAGAAAGCCTTTCAAAGATAATTACTTCAAATCCTGAAGATGGTAATTGGTGGTGTTCTACCGATCTAAACATCGTCACTAACCGGTTGGCTAATGATATGGCTCATGGCTTTGGCTATGATGGAGCTTCACGCTGGTATTCAGGTGGAAAATGGGGAGCATCTTTTAATAATGCAGGCCAAAAGCGCGCTTCTCTTCGCCCTGATGGAGTTATAATAACGTCTTATAAACTTCATGAGAGTGTCGTGAAAAAGTTCCAAAACCAGAAGTTTATTCAAAGAAAGCTGGAAAATAAAGAGTGGCAAACTTTTGCATTATTGCCTTCTGCACCTGTATATTTCTCGCGCAAGCTAGATGAAATCTCAAGTAAAGTTAAGCTTGATAAAGCACAATTGATTGAGTTAAATAGAAGCTTGTTAACAGCTGCACACCGAACTTGTAGGAAGGATCTTGCTGTTCATGAAATCTATCGAAAGACCAAAGAACAGCTTAATGCCCTAGAAAATAAATAGTGGCTTTATGTATTTAGAGCAAAGAGCACTTAGTATTGTTGTTGTTAATTTCTGTTATTCATCAATATATAATTTGAAAATTGAGCATTTCAGCTAAATTTTAATGCGTGTTTATTACGCTAAAAGTACTTTAAATACAGTATGACGGCATATACAGAGTGATCGAAATTTTTCCCATGTAACTAATGAAATAAAAACAGATGGTTAAGGCTAACATGGACGGCATTATGTCATTTATGCTTGATTAAATTGCCTACTTCATTATTGCTTTCTATTCGTGGTTGTTCGTTGCACATTGCTTTCTATATTGACTCGGGGTTTGTTGTGTTTCTTTCTTAAAAGCAGTGTAGAAGGAAGACTTTGCGTTAAATCCAACCGTCATGGCAATATCCAATACAGTATTGCTGGTATGTTCAAGTTTTTGCTTTGCGGCTTCTACACGGTATTTATTAACATAATCAAAAAAGCTCATGCCAAGAGTTTCGTTAAGCGTTTGTGAGATATAATTAGGTGATGTGGAAATGGATTTCGCTAATTTTTGTAAAGAAAGTGAGGCATCTAAAAATAGTTTATCGTCGCGCATCGCATGTTCTATTTTTTCAGCAATCTGTGACGCCTGTTGTTCATCTAAAGCTGAGCGTTGGTATTTGGCTTGAGGAAGGTCGGCTTGAACTAATTCTTCTTTTATAGCTTCATGATTGTTATATAGTTCTTCAAACCCTGGTTTTTGTCTTAGCCCCCAAATAGATATACTCCAAATCATCACAAAAATTACACTGTTAGACAACATGGCATCCCATTGGGTAGATAAAAACAAATTATCTAACACTATATTGATTGCGGCTGCTACCCATACAATACCCACAACAAAGAGCAACCAGCTTAACCAGCGGATTTCTTTAGATTCAGTACTGGAAAATAAATCTTTTAAATGCTGGCGATAGCCACTTAATCGCCGAATGATTTTATAAAAATAAAAGCCTGACTGAATGACCCAGCCCAATACTAAAATAAAAGTAGTGATAAGCAGCCCATAAATAAAATAACGTAGCACTATAGGTGTGCTGTCTAGAATACCTTCATTGCCTTCCACTAATAAGGCCAGTCTAATTTCTGTCGGCAAGAGTAAAGATGCGAGCGCAATGAAAGCACCGATGAAAAAAGGGATAAAATGAGGGATTGTTTGTCGACTAAAAGACCAAGGTGTTTCACAAGTAATTCCTTGTACATAAAACCAAAAGCAGGGGCCGATAAGTAAAATGGCTGGTAGCGAAAAAATAAGAAAAGCTGGCTGCAATAATGGAAAAAAAACGGCTAAGGTTGGCCGACAAATAATAACGGCGATGGCCAGCAAACAGAAGGCTAATGGTAAATAAGTTTGGCGCTCGAAAGAGCGCAAAAAAAGCAAGTTTACACTAAACATGATGACAACTAGGGTGGAAATGTTCAGCGCCAGTAACGTTGGGTTATCAATCAAAGTAAAACCTTATAACTGCCTTGTAAACCTTATAAAACGTACGTATTCAAGTTGTTTTAAATGGCTTGTCCTACAGGAAAAGACCAACAAATAGTTCGGGTCAACATGCTCGGACGATGTTTAGAAAGGCATTCTACATAATTCACTTAACCTTAGCTAGTACGTATGAGAGTGAACAAAATGTCTTTGATAAAGTCGACAATAAAAACATCCGAATTGAATAAATCCCCCTTTAATTGGCCAATTGTTGGCTTCTTGCTTGTTATGACTGGTATCCCCGGTGTGCCTGCTATTTTTTTACTTGCATTGGTTATTTTAGGTCCTTCAGGCGACGGCACAATTTCATCACTTATTAATGCATTGTATTTTGAAACACCCGCAGCTATTTTGGTTCATGGCAGTTCAGGCGTACTGTTTTTTCTAACCATGCCATTTCAATTTTCACCGGCATTAAGAAATAAAAATGCCAATTGGCATAAAATAGGCGGCCGTATTGCACTGTTATCGGGTTATGTAATGGCAGTGTCTGGTATTTGGATGCACCATGTCTTATCTCCTGATTCATTCGGCATACGTTACGTGTCATTAGTCATCATGAGTGTTGGGATGTGTGCAGCATTTAGCTTTGCTTTGTGGCACATAATTAAGCGTAATGCTCAAATGCATCGTAAGTGGATGATAAGAGCCGTTGCAGTAACACTTGCAGCAGTCACACCTTTATTTGTTGAAGCAATTCTTCATCTGCTGTTTGGTCAATTAGAAAGTATTTTAGCCATACTAAGCCAATTTCAGCATGACTATGGGCGCTTGGTTGGTATTGGGATCAATCTGGCTGTTGTTGAATTCATCTTTATTAAAGAAAAGTTTACACGTCAGACACATCAAAAATTAACAACTTTGACGGAAAATTAATAACAGATTTAGCTAGGGTTTACTTGATGGTTAAGCGAAAAAGTAGTATCAATATTACTACTTGTCGCTTTGAACGAAATGGTTTATTCAGCACACAAATTCGCGTTCAAACGAAAGCCTAAATCATGATATTCAGGCTTTCGCTTTTTTGACTTTTAGCAAATGACTATTGGGTAAGATACTGCGCTCGTTTCTAACCTGACGGAATTAGTTGATGTGTCATAAGGCATTCAGTTGTGCCCACAGAATTTTCAGGTATCGAGTACAAATACCCTTGTATAACATCACAACCGTTAACCGCTAAAAACTTAGCTTGTTCATTGGTTTCAACTCCTTCCCCGACTAGCGTTAAATCTAAACCTTTAGCCATGGCTATAATCGATTTTACGATTTGGCATTGTTTAATATCGTCAGGTAGTTTAGAAATGAAGCTTGCATCAATTTTTAAGGTATCAAAGGGGAGTTGAGTTAAGTAGCTTAAAGATGAAAAGCCAGTGCCAAAATCATCAATTGAATTTTTAATACCTAATTGCCGAATATGTTGTAACGTTGCACTTGCGTGTTTGATATTTTCAATAAAACAGTTTTCGGTAACTTCAATTTCTAGTAAAGCGGGCGCTAAGCCACTTTGTTTTAGAGCAAACTCAATAGAGTCAATCAAGTTGTGTTTAAAGTGTTGAGAGGAAATATTGATGGCAATGCGTCCACAATCATAACCTTGTTGTTGCCATCGCTTTCTTTGTTGGCAGGCTTGTGTCAAAACCCATCGGTCAATTTCAACTATTAACCCTAACTCCTCTGCCATCGGTATAAAGTGAGCAGGAGAAACGCGACCAAGATCTGGGTGATTCCAACGTAATAAAGCTTCTATTCCGGTAACTTTTTGCGTAATGCTATTTACTTGTAGTTGGTAATAAAGCTCAAACTCATTTTTTTTCAATGCACTACGAAGAAAATTTTGCGTAATTAAACGCTCCATTGAAATAGTATTCATTTCTGGAGAAAACAGTTGATATGAATTCCTTCCTTCATCTTTGGCTTCATACATAGCGGTATCAGCTTGTTTGAGTAAAACATCAGCGCCAACACCATCTTCAGGGTAAACAGAGGCACCAATTGAGCAGGTGATTTGAAGCGCTAGCGTATCAAGTTCATGAGGTTCACTTAATACCCTGACTAGACGCTCGATAACACTAACAATATCTTTTAGTGATATCATTTCTGTCAGAAGAATAACAAACTCATCGCCGCCAAAGCGAGAAACGGTATCACCTTCTTTAATATTGCTTTGTATTCTTTGCGCGGTAGCAACTAATATTTCATCACCAACGTTATGTCCTAAGCTATCGTTAATCTGCTTGAACCGGTCGAGGTCTAAAAATAACACCGCAACTAGTTGTTCATTTCTATGCGCTGTTGATAGGGCAACCTCAAACCTATCATTAAAAAGTCGACGATTAGGTAAGCCAGTTAGTTCATCGTAAAAAGCGAGGGCGTGAATTCTTTTTTCAGCAAGTTTTCTTTGGGTAATATCACTAAATATTGCCGCGTAAAGCGGCTCTGTGGTATCACTTTCATTAATTTGCACTATGGTTAGCCATTCAGGATAAATATCACCACACTTTTTCCTATTCCAAATTTCCCCTTGCCATGTTCTATCTTCTAAAAGGCTTTGCCACATTTGTTGGTAAAACACTTTGTCGTGCTTACCTGAACTTAAAATATTAGATGATTTCCCAATGACCTCTTCTTCCGTATAGCCAGTTAAGCGAATGAAAGCGGCATTGACTGATAATATAATGCTCTTACCATTCGTGACCATTATGCTATCAAGAGATGATTCAATAATTTTTTCTGCAAAAAGTAAGCTTCTTCTCGATTGCGCCAGTGCATTATCTCTTTCGACTAATACATTCTCCAATTTTTGAAAGTACCCAACTTCAATATCAGACAATATGTGTTGTAACGATAGAACGCCGAGAACTTTTTTTTGTGAGTTTTGTACAATCAAGTGTCGAATTTTATGTTCTTGTAGGCATAAATACCCTTGATAGAGTGTGTCTTCTTCGTTAATAGTAATTAATGGATGTACTGAAGAAGACCATGCATCACTATTGTTGTCTTTATCTGTGATGAGTCTTAATAAGTCACGTTCCGTAATAATGCCAAATTCGTTGGTTTGATGGTGAAGAATAAGTGCTGATGTGCAATGAGAGTCTGACATAGCACTGGCTACTGCGCTTACCGGTTCACTCCCTAATATGATGGGTACTTTTGGGTTGTAGTTGTCTTTAATTTTTCGTAAACGAAGGTAATGCTCTACTCCTTGCTTTTTAATGACGTCACTTTGACTGACAATACCTAGCGTCTGCTTTTCTTTATTTAGCACTAATAAATGGCGTACCCGATGGCGATGAAATGCCATGATAATTTCTTGCAACGGCATTTTTTCATTGATTGTTATGACAGGGGCGCTCATAAACTTATGAATGGGTGAGTTATAATAATTTGTCGAGTTAAAGTTTAATTTTGTACTATCTGCTTCAGTCCAAATACCGATAATTTCTTCATTTTCTTTAATGAGAATAGAGCTAGTGTTATTTTCTCTTATTTTCATTGCCGCTTGATAAATAGTGGTCATTTTTGAACACGACAATAAACTTTTTTGTACTAAATCTTTTGCCGTTATGTTTTTTTCACCATTTGAAATCATACTAAACTCAAGTTGGGCAGAATAATTAAAAGAGTTTTATAACATCAATTCAATTCATCACGCTGATATACATCAAATAAAGGATGATCTGTTTTACAGTGCTTGTCAGCGTTTGAAATACGAGCCTTTGTCGAAGGTGTATCAGGGCTACATATTGTTGCAAATTAACGTGCTGATTTTATGTACATTTATAGACTATTCAGTCAACATGGCGTTATTAACCTTACTTTGTGGCTCTCAAGGAGTTTATAAACATGCACTCAGTTAAAATATTATTTTTGTTAGCTATTTTTATTTTGTCAGGCTGTGTACAGGTGCCGGTAAATAATGAGTCTCGTGTATCGAATCTAGCCGTGACCAGCGTTTGGGATGAACCGACAAAATTTAGTGCTGGTAGCAAATACAGTATTTCTCCTCAACATCTTGAGAAGGTGTCTAATAAAACCGGTGAAATTAAATTTGCTTACCAACGTTACGCTGAAGGTATTAAAAGTAATTTGAATAGTAACGGTTATCAAGAAGTCCAAGATGCAAATTCAGCAGCATTTCATGTCAGATTTGTTTTAGCATTATCTGAAGACTTAGATGACAAAACTATCAGTGAACAGTTTGGTATTACTCCTGGGTTACAAGATAGCCAAGGCTTAAATAAGGGCAGTATATTAATTTCTATTACTGACGCTAATACCGGACAACGTGTATGGCATGGCGCAATACAAGGCTTTGTGCAAGAAGATGCAACAGATGATGAAAGAGAACAACGTCGTAACTATGTTATTAATATGGTGTTAGCACAATTTCACAAATCCCATTAACATAAAAGGTAATTGTTTTTAACAATTTCATACACACTTTTCTCTATTAATAAGGTCTACTATACTGTAAGCAGTGTAAGAGGATAACGTAATGAATAAATCAATAGTGTATTTAATAATGAGTATCGCGGCGTTAGTGCCATTTACTAATGTGCAGGCTGCTGACGTTGAAGTGAAATGGACAAATCCAGACAAATATTCTGATATTGAGGCTGGTGAAGAACATCGAAAGCATTTTAAAGAAAGAACCTTTAAGTCTTTTGAAAAGCACTTTGCAAAACTAGCGGAAACATTACCTGAAAACCAAAAGTTGGTATTTGATATTACCAATGTCGATTTGGCCGGTGATGTTAATCATGGCGGTATGAAACGAATTCGAGTGGTGAAAAATATATTTTTTCCGAGAATCGAATTTTCTTATCAACTGTTAAATGCTGATAACTCAGTGGTTAAAAGTGAAGATGTCTCGCTAAAAGATATGGGCTTTTTAATGCACAATGGCCTTAAATATCGAAGTCAGTCATTTGGTTATGAGAAAGAAATGCTTGATGATTGGTTTAAAGATACTTTTATTAAGTAGTTCTTTACTTTAAGGTTCCGGCCATTAGAAATAAAAAAAACGCAGCTTAGCTGCGTTTTTTGTTGTCGAAATTTAAACGCTTAGTTTTGTTCAAACTTACTCAATACGTTAAATAGTTGCTCAATTTTTTTAACTATCGTGATCAACGTTTGTTGATCAGATGTTTTTTGCCAAAAAACTAAATCATTTGCCACTTCTTCAACATAAGGTTGGAAAGTGTTAGCTGAACACTTAAAGCCTGCATCAGCGGTAAATATCGCGGCAAAGCCTGCTTGTTTAGCTTCACGTAATGTCGTTAATGTGGCATCAGCTGCCAATGACTTCTTTAAAATTATCGAAATGTTTTCGATTAATTGTTTGTGTACAGCTTCGCTCATAATTACTCATATTCGTTTGGTATGTTCAATAACGCTATTATGCCAAATTGATCGGCGTTTTGTTAGCCTCTCCAGCAATTTCTCTGACAAGTTTTGGCATTAAGTAACCAGGTAAAATAGCCATTAACTGCAAAATAATTTTTTTGGCGGCTTGTTCACTTATATCAAAATGAGCAACACCTTGGACTTTATCAAACAAATGTAAGTAATAAGGCTGAATACCACTATCAAATAGCTGCTCACTCAACTCAGCAAGTGTATTTGCATCGTCGTTGATGTCTTTTAATAATACACTTTGATTAAATAATGGAATTCTTGCCGCAATTAAAGGTTCAATTGCTTGAATAACGTCTTCATTAATTTCGTTGGCATGATTGATATGAAAAACGATAGTTGGTTTAAGTCTTGTTTTTGCTAAAGCGCTGACCAACGCTGGCGTTATACGTTGCGGGATAACAATTGGCAAACGAGTATGAATGCGTAAACGCTTCACGTGAGGAATTTGCTCAATTTCATTAATTAGCCACAGTAAATGCTCATCATTGGCCATTAATGGGTCGCCACCACTAAAAATAACTTCGTTGATTTCACTATGGTTTTGAATGTAGCTTAGTGCTTGTTGCCAACGCACTTTATTAGGGCTGTTATCCGCATAAGGAAAGTGACGACGAAAACAATAGCGGCAATTGATGGCGCAACCGGTTTTAACCATCATTAACACTCGATGCTTATATTTGTGCAATAAACCTGGCGCAACAGTATCATGTTCTTCTAATGGGTCTTGGCTATAGCCATCAGTAATTGTAAACTCCGAATCTAGTGGCATAACTTGCTTTAGAATAGGGTCGTTTATATCGCCTTTTTTCATTCTAGATAGTAATGGGCGGGGCACTCTAACCGGAAATAATTTACGAGCGCTGAAGTGGCGCTGGTATTCTTCTGGTGGAATTTCAAGCGATTCTAATAGTGTTTTTGGATCTGTAATAACATTTGCCAATTCTTTTTGCCAAGAAGTGTGCAATCTGTCGCTGATTTGGGTTATTATTTGCGGCATTTCTATATTCAATTTTTAACCTTTACGTGTACAACGTGAACGAGCGAGCATAATAATTATGGCTAATTTTAGCACTAACCAGTTCAAAGCTGGACTTAAATTAATGATTGATGGTGAACCTTGTAACATTATCGATAATGAAATCGTAAAGCCAGGTAAAGGGCAAGCGTTTAACCGTATTAAAATTCGTAAGTTAATATCGGGCAAGGTATTAGAAAAAACATATAAGTCAGGTGAAAGTCTTGAAGGCGCTGACGTGATGGAAGTGGAATTAGCTTACCTTTATGCTGATGGTGAATTCTTTCACTTTATGAATAATGAAACTTTTGAACAAATCGCAGCAGAAAACAAAGCGGTAGGTGAGAATGAAAAGTGGCTAAAAGAAGGTGACATCGTCACTATCACGTTATGGAATAACTCGCCAATTTCAGTGCAGCCAGCTAACTTTGTTGAGTTAGAAATCACAGACACTGACCCAGGTTTAAAAGGTGATACTGCAGGCACTGGCGGCAAACCAGCAACACTAGTAACAGGTGCTGTAATCCGCGTACCACTATTTGTGCAAATAGGTGAAGTAGTTAAAATTGACACTCGCTCTGGTGAATATGTATCACGCGCAGGTAAGTCATAAGCGTTTAAAAAGAACTGTTGCGTAGAATATCAAAAAGCCCAGCAATTGCTGGGCTTTTTAATTTTAATCGAAATTATCTAGATAATTTCTTCGTATAACAACTTAAGCAAACGTATCTTGTAATGGTGGCACTACTTGCTTCTTACGGCTCATTACGCCGTCTAACCAAGCTTTACCGTCAGTTAATGTTATGTCGTAAGCTTTTTCAACAATGCTTGCATCATCGCTAACCACTAATAGCTCCGACCCTTCTTTCATAATGTCAGTAAGTAGCAGCATTACTGTATGGCGATTGCCTTCTTCTTTTACCGCTTGTAAGTCAGCGTGCAAATCAGCTTTCATTTCGTCAAATAGTGCAAGGTCGATAACTTCTAATTGGCCAATACCAACAATGTTATCTTTCATGTTGAAATCTTTAAAGTCACGCAATACTAATTCACGTACTGGCGTGCCTTGTACAGAAGATTTAACCGTGAACATTTCCATGCCCAAGCCTTTGTAATCTTCAATACCAGCAATTTCTGCTAATGCTTCAACACACTTAATATCAGCAGTTGTACAAGTTGGTGACTTGAAAATTACTGTGTCAGATAAAATTGCACACATCATAGCGCCAGCAATGTCTTTTGGAATTGCTACGCCGTGAAAGTCATACATCATTTTGATGATGGTATTAGTACAACCAACAGGACGTACCCAAATTTCTAACGGCGTAGAGGTCGTAATGTCACCTAATTTATGATGATCAATAATACCTAATATTGTTGTGTCATCAATATCGTCAGGCCCTTGAATACGGTCTGAATGATCAACAACATAAATGCCGTCAGTATCAGCAAAACTTGTTTTAAGTTCTGGTTGTTCAAAACCAAATTTATCTAAAATAAATAAAGTTTCAGGTGAAAGCTCGCCTAAACGAGCCGGTTTAACGTCTTCACCAATAGTATTCTTTAAATATGAAAGTGCAATTGCTGAACAAATTGAATCTGAATCAGGAACTTTGTGTCCTACTGCATAAGCTGACATAAACTGTTATCTCCGAGCGCCATTTACCGAATAACGACTTATCGTTAGCGGTGTTATCAATAATATGGCGCGTATTCTAGCAAAAAACTGTCCTGTCCGCCTAGTTGTCATTTGCAGTCTTTTCATACAACTTTGGTATGAATAACTATGGAAACTTGATATCAATTAATAGCTGTTAGGGTAACGCTTTAAGGATTTATTTTATTACGCTAATATTGGCAGGTAATTATTATAATTTTTGTTCAAAATAACGGCTTATATTATGGATAGCCTTTTCAATTGAGGAACTTATGTCGAAATTAAAATCATTAGTGGCGCTAGTGTCATTGGCGAGTGTGAGTGCACTGGCGAGTGATGTGATCACTATCGAAGATATCCCGAAAGTAAAATCAGTACGCAACAGTGTTATTAGCCCAAGTGGCGATCACATCGCTTTTACCCGCACACTGCCACGTGAACTATATGTAGATAAAAATGGTAGCAGTTATAGTGGTTTATTTATTACTGACACGAAAGGCAATGCTAAGCCATTCATAACCGGTAAAGTTAATGTTGGTGCTTTAGAATGGTCAGCAGATGGTGAATTTGTTTACTTTCTAGCAAAATTTAAAGGTGAAAAGTTTACTCAACTTTACCGTATTCCAGTTAATGGTGGTGAACGCCAAAAAGTAATGGGCTTAAAAGATACCTCTATTAGCCGTTATGACATTAGCCCTGATGGCAAGCAGGTGGCACTTTTAGCTATGCCTGCAAAAGATAAGTCTGAGAAAAAACTAAAAGAACTTGGCTTTAAAGCTGAAGTTTATGAAATGGACTTAAAAAATAAGCAATTATTTATTACTGATTTAGCCGTACAAGATAAAGCAGTTAAGTTAGATGCTGTAGATATTGCTGGTTATGTTAGCGATATGAATTGGGCTGCTGATAACGAGCAACTACTTGTTAAAACGCAACCAACTGCATTGATTGATGATTCATACACTAAAGCTCAATGGCATGTAATGAATTTGGCTGATCAAAAAATCACAATGTCGATTGCTACCGAAGGTAAGTTAGGTACCGCAGAATTCTCTCATAATGGTAAACATATTGCGGTTATTGGCGCAGAAGATAAGCATGACCCTGCCACGGGGCGTTTATATTTAGCCGATGTTAAAACCGGTGAAATACAAGATTGGTTACCAAACTTTGCTGGCCATGTCTCTGATATTGAATGGTCACATAAAAGTAATAAATTAAACTTTATTGCTAATATTGGTACTGAAAGCATTGTCGCGAATATTAAACCCAATAGTCACAGCTATAAAACGCTAGTCAAAGCAGGAAAAATTATTGCTTCTGCATTATCACTGTCAAAGTCAGATAAAACACTCGCTGTTAAAGGCCATAGTGCTAAACATCCAAATGAAGCTTTTGTCGTTCGAGGCAAAAAACTGAGTAAAATTACTGACTCTAATCCATGGTTGAAAGATAAACGTTTTGCTAAGCAAGAATCTATCACCATGAAAGCACGTGATGGTGTTGAAGTTGGTGGTATTTTAGTTTACCCGTTAGATTATAAAAAAGGTCAGCGCTACCCATTAATTATGCAAGTGCATGGTGGTCCAGAAAGCCATGAGAAAAACGGTTGGGTAACTGCTTATTCTAAACCAGGTCAAATGGGTGCTGCACGTGGTTATGCGGTATTTTATCCAAACTACCGTGGTTCAACAGGCAAAGGTGTTGAGTACTCTAAACTTGGTCAAAATGATTATGCTGGCGCAGAGTTTGATGACTTAGTTGATATGAAAAACTATTTGGTTGAAACCGGTTTAGTTGATACTAAGCGTGTCGGTATTACGGGCGGCTCTTACGGTGGTTATGCTTCTGCTTGGGCGGCAACTAAATTGACTGAACATTTTGCCGCGAGCGTGATGTTTGTTGGTATTTCAAATCAACTATCTAAGTTCGGTACGACTGATATTTCTAACGAAATGCACTTGGTACATGCGCGTTCTTACCCTTGGGACAAATGGCAGTATTATCTAGAACGTAGCCCAATTTACTGGGCACATCAGTCAAAAACGCCGTTGTTAATTATGCACGGTAAAGATGACCCACGTGTACACCCAGCACAATCAATGGAAATGTACCGTTACATGAAGGTACAAGGTAAAGATGTGCGTTTAGTGTACTACCCAGGTGAAGGTCATGGTAACCGTAAAGCCGCAGCGCAATATGATTACAGCTTACGTTTAATGCGCTGGATGGATAACTACTTAATGGACGGTAATAAAGCAATGCCAGACTACAAGTTAGATCATAAAGCTAAACTAGATGCGAAAAAAGCTAAAACTAAAAAAGAAGATGAAAGTAAATAAACATAACCTTTCTTAGATAATAAAAGCCCAAGTTAGCAAGAAACTTGGGCTTTTTTATATGCGTGTGACATTGACTAGTAATTTAACTTAGTGGTTTTACCCCAAAATACTTTGTAAGAAAATATCGTGTAACCAATAATCATTGGTAGAACGACAGCGGCGCCAACAAAGATAAACCACAATGATTCTCTAGCACTCGCGGCATCAAAAATAGTCATTTTAAATGGTACTATGTAAGGATAAAAGCTATACGCTAAACCGCAAAAACACATGATAAATAGAATGATTGCTGCTAAGAATGGAAACCAACAGCCAAGGTCATTTTCCATTGGCACTTTATCTAAATACAAATGAACGGTAATAAAAGTAAAACCAAGTAGTAAGGTAATTGGAATCAAAATTAGTACCTGCATACCGCCTAACCATTTGTCCATAATCTGCTGATCAATGAGCAGATTTGTTAAACATACCGCAAGAATACCAACCGCCATTAATACGTTAGTAAGTTTTGCCCACTTTGCGGCTCTGCGTTGCAATTCGCCTTCTGTTTTCATCACCAACCAAGCAGCGCCGATAAAGCAATAACCAGCCGTGACACAAATAGCTGATAAAGCAGAAAAGCCAATACTTAACCATGAATCTTCAAATGAGGTGATATAGCGCCCCAGCATGTAACCTTGGGTTAACGTGGCTAATAGAGAGCCAAACTTAAAGGCATAATCCCATTTTTTCTTATCAATACTCGGTGCTTTCGTTCGAAAGTCAAATGATACACCACGCAAAATAAGCCCTGCTAACATCAATGCTGTCGGCAAGTATAATGCCTGAAATATTACGGAGTGAGCCTTAGGAAAAGCGATTAACAATAAGCCTATCGCCATTACTAACCAAGTTTCATTGGCATCCCAAAAAGGGCCAATAGAATAGATCATACTGTCGCGTTGCTGCTGGTTATCTAATGGTAACAGCACGCCAACACCCAAATCATAACCATCAAGAATAGCGTAAATTAAAAACGAAAGACCCATAAGTCCAACGAATACCATAGGTAGCCAATCTACTGATGTAACATTCATTTTGCTACTCCTTCATTGGTTGTTACTTGTTCATTTACCTCAGAAAAAAGCTCTTTACCTGTTAATGAAGTATTACTTTCTTCTAATATTACTGCCCGATTTGCCATGACAAATAAAGTACGGATATAAGCGATAAGTAAGAAGCCGTAGATCACCGCGTATAAGGTCAATGATAAGGCGATGTCTTCTGGTGGTGTGGTCGTTACCGCATCTTTAGTGCGCAATATACCCGTTACTAGGTATGGCTGTCGGCCAATTTCGGTAACGTACCAACCCGCTAATGTTGCAAGCCAGCCAGAAAATGTCATGGCGATGCCTGTTTTTAATAACCAGGTGGGGTAACACTTTTTAATGACAAATTGGTAGGTTGCTAACCATGAAAACAATAGCATCAATACGCCGATGCCTATCATTATACGAAAGCTAAAGAACACTGGCGCAACGGGTGGGTGTTCATCCACAAAGTCATTTAAACCCTGAATTTCTCCGTTAGCATCATGCGTTAAAATTAAACTAGCGACATTCGGTACTTTCACTTCAAAGCTGTTTTCACGTTTCTCTTCATCGGGCAGCGCAAATAATAACAATGGAATACCGCTATCTGTTTCCCATACACCTTCCATTGCCGCGACTTTCGCTGGCTGGTGTTTAAAGGTATTTAAGCCATGTAAATCCCCTACGAATATTTGCAAAGGAATAAGTAATGCGGCTAAAACTACGGCAAAGTTCAGTGCTTGTTTTACAGACTTCTTATTATCGCCCTTAAGCAATCTATATGCTGAAATACCAGCAATTAGAAATGCTGAGGTTAAACCTGATGCCAATAACATATGCATTAAACGATAAGGCATAGAAGGATTAAAAATGACCTCTACCCAACTAGTAACGTGGGCGACACCATTTATCATCTCAAAGCCTGCGGGCGTTTGCATCCAAGAATCGAGTGACAAAATCCAAAAGGCTGATAACGTTGTGCCAAATGATACTAGTACCGTTGCGATGGTATGCACGCGATTAGACACTCGGTCCATGCCAAACAGCATAATAGAAAGAAATGAAGCTTCTAAAAAGAAGGCCGTCATCACTTCATAGCCTAATAATGGCCCCGCAATATTGCCAACAGTTTCCATATAGCCCGGCCAATTGGTACCGAACTGGAACGACATGGTGATGCCACTGACCACGCCAATAGCAAAGGTTAAGGCGAATATTCGCACCCAAAACCGGTAGACGCGTAACCAACTTTCATCTTGGGTTTGGTTAAAGCGCACTTTAAAGAACAACAATATCCAGCATAAGGCGATATTGATGGTAGGAAATAAAATATGAAAACTAATGTTAGTCGCAAATTGGATGCGTGAAAGCATGAAACTTGTGTCATTAGCGATAGCTGCTGCATCTAACACGTTATGTACTCCACTTAGCTAATGTTGGTTATGTCAGTTTGATTGAGTTACCGAGCTTATTTAAATTATGAGGTGGCAATAACCGTAGCTACCTCAGTAGTAATTTGTCTTTTACGTCTAAAATTTTGCTAATGCCTTCGCCTAACTTAAGTAACGCTGAGAGCTTTTCTGATGACATGCCTTGCATTTCGTTGGTCCACAAGGTCACCATTTCCATCAAGTCATGCATTTGCTGAACACGTACTTGGGCATATTCATCAGATTCATTACTTGGCTGTTCCATCAGTGCGTCACGCAAGGTTGATAATGTTGGGTCAAGCTCACGCTTTCTGCGTTCAACCACTAAGGTACGAGTAATTTCCCAAATATCGCTTGGAGCAGAGAAGTACTCTTTTCTATCCCCTGGAATATGCTGCAGTTTGATCAGGTTCCAAGATTTTAATTCTTTTAAACCCATGCTGACGTTTGAACGTGATATTTGCAGTGCTTCACTGATTTGGTCGGCGTTTAACGGCGCTTCAGTTAATACGATAACGGCATACATTTGGCCAAGTGTGCGGTTTAACCCCCAACGCGAACCCATTTCACCAAAGTGCAATACCAATGATTGAGTCATAGGTGTAATTTTCACTATTACAGTCCTTTCTGAATTTTCAGTAATTTGTGAAAATTGTAATCCATTTTTGATCTAAGTCAAGCTTTTGTAGCCCAAAAACCGATTTATTTGTGATTTTTGTCACAAGACTTAATTCTTCAAGTGCAATTTATAAACAAATTGTAATGGGATTTTACTTTGGTATTTTCGAGGAGAGTAAGATGAAATTACCTAAACTAATTATTTTTAACTTGTGGAAGTGAAAAGAATAAATGGAATAATATCTGATAGCTTTTGCTTGCATTTAAGCGTTATGAGGTTTTTATTGTGTTGCTGCGCTGAGTGTTTGAAGTAATTCCAAGTTATTATTTTCATAACTGTTATCAATAATGATTAAGTTTGTGTTTAGTTGCGCCAAAAGCTTTATAATCCTGCTTGAAGCTAAGTTAATCATTATCGATAAGGCCACATCATGAATACAAAAACATACAAGCGAGTACTTTCACTTACTGACAACTTGCTGGCGGCTGTTCAACAAAAAAATCAATCAAGATTTGATGGTTATTATTTAGAATTAAAGCAATTGTGTGAAGAGCATGAAAATACGGATAAAGACCATCCTGTGCAATGGGAAACATTGGCTGATTTTACTGACGACTTGGCACTGGCCGTTACTATTTATCAACAAGCGTTAGTTAAAGCTGAAGCTATTAATGATAAAGATTTCCGTTCTTCAATTGGCTTTGCTATCGGCGCTTTAAAAGTCGAGTTAGATGATAAAACCGGTGCAATTGAAGCATTAGAGCAAGCAAAAATTAGTTGTAATAAAATTGTCGATAAAGAACTAAAAGCAGAAATTCATGATTTATTAGAAGAGTTAAAAGCTTCTTAAATTTTTTGCTATACGACCATTATAGAAACCATATTTATCGTCAGATAACCCAATAATAGCTGAGTAACGAAATGAAACCATATACTGATATTGCCGAATTAATTGAAATATTAGAGTCAGAAATTGTATCGCTAACTGAACAAATTTCGACATTAAAACAAGAACCACAAAGCTTTAATGAACAAGTGATCCTCAAATATATTGATACGGCTAGTACAGGCAAAACAAAGGATTTTGTTAGATCTTTAGGTGTGAAATCTGAACGTGGTTCATTGTTTTCGTCAGGTGATGTTAGCAAGCTAATAAAAGAAGGTGCAGCTGATATTTCACCAGACTTACTTGCTATAGCGCGAAAGGTGACTAGTATGAAAAATAAGCATGGTAAGCTTCGTTAAATTAGCAAAGCAATTTGCTATTTAAATCGGCGCAACTAAATTCTGATTTTGTATGGTGATAGTGAATTAGAATTTTATTTTTCACCGACGATAAAGAGAATATTATGAGTAAAGGTATAGTTAAGTGGTTTAATGCGGATAAAGGTTTTGGGTTCATAACTCCAGAAGATGGAGGCAAAGATTTATTTGTTCATCATTCAGAAATTCAATCAGGTGGCGAATACGCTACTTTAGCAGATGGCCAAGCAGTTGAGTTTGAAGTTGGCCAAGGTCAGAAAGGACCATGTGCAAACAAAGTTGTTGCTGTTTAAGTAATAATTATAACAAGTAGGTAAGTAGATACGTTGAACGTAAATACTTACCTATGCGTTATTCATCGTAGTTTCACTATAAAATATCTTTTTAAGTTTCAATAAGCTTCTTTATTTAACACCTTAATAATCCAAGCTTACCCTCAATTACTTCTCTTATTTCACGACTTCTTGGCACCACGTGCTTACTTATTCTGTAGTAAAAATTAAATGTGAATAAATAGAACCGCTTGAGTTATTAACTAAAGTTGGCACTAAGCTCTTCAATTGCTTCTGCGTTGCTATTTACTTCAATACTTTTATTGGTAACTTCACCGGCAAGTTTAGTGTTTTTTTGCGAAATGGCATCAATATTATGAATACCTTTAGTTATTTGCTCAGCAACCACACTTTGCTCTTCTGATGCTGTCGCTATTTGCGCGGTCATATCATTAACACCTTGAATATTGGCAATAATCCCTTGCATGGCTTGTTTGATTGTTTTCGAATCAGCAGAGCATTCATCGGCACTGGTTTTATTGTCCAACATAACTTGGTTCCAACTATTTAAGGTTTTTTGTAACTCCTGTACAGATAGTTGAATTTGCTCGGTGGCACTTTGTGTTCTACTTGCCAGAGTTCTGACTTCGTCAGCAACTACGGCAAAACCTCGGCCTTGTTCGCCAGCTCTTGCTGCTTCGATAGCTGCATTAAGCGCTAGTAAATTGGTTTGATCAGCAATACCTTGAATTTCACTCATTACGGTAGATATATTATTAACATCACTTACTAAACCAGAGGCACTATTAGCAGCATCTTCAACATCATTAGCCAATTGATTAATTTTGCTTTCACTGAATTCTATTGTGCTTATATTGTTTAAACAATCGTTTTGAACTTCTACCACTTTATCATGAGCTAATGACGTGCTCTGGCTAACTTCACTAATAGTTGCACTCATTTGTGTTATTGCGGTAGCGAATTGGCCAATATGCTCATTTTCTTCTTGAATACCGTTAAGCATTTCACTTGAAGTATGGGCAAGTTCATCGGCAAGTTTTGCTAGTTTTCTACCAGAATCACTGCTGCGTCCTAGCACTGTTTTTATGCGCGCTTTATAAAGCTCCGCTGGGTAATTGATGATACTGAGAATGCCCTTGCCTAAATAAATAAGACGAGAAGGGCTATCAAACAATGACTTTGTTTTTGCGAGCTGATTAGGCAATAGTATTAACTCTTCTGCGAAAACAAAGGTTAAAAGTGCTAAGCAACCCAATAGTATTAATGTTGAGGTTGCGGTTCCGACTAATGTCCAATCAAGCGCAATAGCAACTAATGCAAAGGTAAAAGCGGTTAGTCGTTTGAGTCGAATATTGGCATGCAAATCTACTATGGCTTTATTGTTATTTAGTTTGTCGTACAGTGCCTGTGCTTGTACTTTTTGTTGTTCATCAGGAAAGGCACGCACTGACTGATAGCCAATAATCTCACCACTTTCAAATAACGGTGTAACATAGGCATCAACCCAGTAAAAATCACCATTTTTGCAGCGATTTTTAACCATTCCTCGCCAAGAGTCACCGCGCTTTAGTTTTTCCCATAAATCTTTAAATGCAGCTTTTGGCATATCAGGATGACGAACAATGTTGTGATGCTGTCCAACTAATTCTTCAAGACTGTATCCGGCAATTTCACAAAATTCTGCATTAGCATAAGTAATGGTGCCATTTAAATCTGTGGTTGAAACAAGTTGTTCTTGAGGAGTAAAAGTGCGCTCGAACGTAGTGATATGACTCATATATTATCTTCCTTGATAAAAGAATTTGATAAAAGTTTACCTGGGCACTATACGTGACATAAGTCACATCTTACAGGCTGACAGGTACTTTTTTTGTAACAAAAACGTAATAATTACAGTTGCTAAGCTTTAATATTGTACAAATAGAGTAAAAAGCAAGCGAAGCTAGTGAATAAGGAAAAGTATAGGTGCTATAAAGAAAAACACCTGAATATTTTCAGGTGTTTATATTATTAAGCTTGAGTAAGCTTATTGGTATTATTTGAGTGCTTACTTGTAGTAACCTAAACAAGCTTCCACTTCATTTTTTGAACCCATAATAACTTCAACACGTTGATGAATGTCACTTGGCTCAATATCCATAATGCGGCCTTCACTGGTCATTGCTAAACCACCTGCTTGTTCAATCAAAAAGCTCATTGGGTTAGCTTCATACATTAATCGTAATTTGTATGGTTTTTCTGGGTTGCGATTATCGCTTGGGTAAGTAAACAAACCGCCACGTGTTAATACACGATGAATATCACCTACCATTGCAGCAATCCAACGCATATTGAAATTTTTACCACGAGGACCAGTATCACCTGCTAGTAAGTCACTAATGTAGTTTTGCATTGGTTCTTGCCAAAAACGTTGATTTGACATGTTAATAGCAAACTCTTGCGTGTCTTGTGGTACTTGTACGTTACGTTCAACTAATAAGTAACCGCCATGAGTGCGGTCTAAAACGTAAAAATGCGTACCGCTACCCGTTGTCATTACTAACATGGTTGACGGGCCGTAAAGCACGTAACCAGCACAAACCTGACGATTTCCTGATTGCTTGAACATATCAGGGTCTGAAGGTTCAGCATCTTTTGGCGCTTCATGAATTGAGAAAATAGTACCAATTAACGAGTTAATATCGATATTTGAACTGCCGTCTAGTGGGTCAAACGAAACAATAAACTTGCCGTCTTTATCTCCACCTACTGAGGTATCTTCTTCTTCTGATGATATGGCTTTAACAAAACCAGACTCTAATAAAATATCTTTGAAAAGTTCATTAGCAACAACATCAAGTTTCTTTTGCACTTCACCTTGAATGTTTTCATCCAAAGTCGAGCCCATTAAACCACCTAAGTGAGCTTGGCTGACGCGGAATGAAATTTCTTTAGTGGCGGCTAGAATAGTTTTTATTAATGAAATTAAATCTAACGGTACATTGTCTTCACGTAAAGCTGGAGCTAGTCGTTGCATCGGGTTACCTAATCACTTTAGAGTCGGGCTCTTATTATAAGAGTAAATTGTATATTGTATTTAATTTTCGATGTAATGATGTATCATCAAGGCATCAAAAGTTGCTTTAATTGTTGTATTCAGTAATCTTGAAAACTTTCAAGATTACTTTTACGTCGATTATAACAAGAATATGAGTATTTTCAGTACTTCTAATTATTTTAATTTTTACTGATAGCAAGGATATGGAATGAGGTTTTTTATTAGGGTAATAGTTTTATGTATCTGTAGTGTGTTATCCACACAAGTGCTGGCAAAAACAGAAACAACTTATGCTGATTTCATTAAAGGCAAGCAGCACCATCAAGGTTACTTTTCTTTTTATCTTGATGATAAAACAGGGAAAGTGTTTTTAGAAATAGAAAACTTTCAACAAGAGTTTCTATTTCAAAGTGGTTTGCCGCATGGTGTTGGTTCTAATGATATTGGTTTAGACCGCGGCCAATTGGGCGATACACGATTAGTGCGTTTTGAAAAAGTAGGTGAAAAAGTATTTTTACGCCAGCTTAATACTTATTACCGCGCTGATACTGATAATGAACTTGAGAAACAAGCCATTGATGAAGCGTTTGCTAGCTCAATTATTTGGGGCTTTAAGGTCAGCAAAAATTCGGCAGATAACAGTAAAACCCTTATTGATTACACGCCATTTTTATTGTCAGATATTCATAACTTATCTGAACAGTTAAAGCGTAGAAAGCAGGGCAGTTATAGTATTGATGCAACACGCAGTGGTGTTTATGCAAAACGTACAAAAGCGTTCCCAAATAATACTGAATTAGAAGCAACCGTTACTTATAAAGGCTCAAAAGCTGGTGCTCATTTACGCTCAGTCACCCCTGATGCTTCAGCCGTTACCGTGAATTTACATCATTCTTTAGTTAAGTTACCGGATGATGGTTATAAAACCCGTCAATTTCATCCTTACAGTGGTTTCTGGGAAAACTCATATGCTGACTATGCCAGCGCTATTGATGAGCCTTTAATCAAACGCAATATTCCTCGTCATCGCCTAAACAAGAAAAATCCACAAGCAAAAGTTAGTGAAGCGGTTGAGCCTATTATTTACTATTTAGATGCTGGCGTGCCTGAGCCAGTTAAAAGCGCTTTATTAGATGGTGCTCGTTGGTGGGACCAAGCATTTTCTGCTATTGGTTATGAAAATGCCTTTCAAGTGAAAATGTTACCTAGTGATGCTGACCCAATGGATGTACGTTACAACGTAATTCAGTGGGTACATCGTGCCACACGCGGTTGGTCGTATGGCTCTTCGGTTATTGACCCTCGTACGGGGGAAATTATAAAAGGTCATGTGACGTTAGGATCTTTACGCGTACGCCAAGACTATTTAATAGCATTAGGCTTAACATCGCCTTTTAAAACTACGGATACCGATACCAGTGCGATGAAAGAAATGGCATTAGCACGTATTCGTCAATTATCAGCGCATGAAGTAGGGCATACCTTAGGCATCGCCCATAACTTTGCTGCCAGTGTTAACGACCGAGCTTCTGTTATGGATTATCCACACCCGTTAATAACGATTAAAGATGATCAAATTAGCTTAGAAAATGCTTACGCAGAAGATATTGGTGATTGGGATAAATTCGTTATTGCTTATGGCTATGCTGATGTTGAAAAAGCGCAAGAAGGGCAATATCTTGCAGAGTTAGTTAAATCGACTCAACAGAAAGGATTAGAGTATGTTTCTGATCCAGATGCACGCCCGAAATCAGGATCGCATGCAACAGGGCATTTGTGGGATAACGGTAAAAATGCTGCAGCTGAGTTAACTCGGGTATTAGAGGTTAGAAAGCTTGCCTTAGAAAATTTTGGTTTGAACAGTATTCCTGTTGGCACTCCAATGTCAGAACTGGAACTGGTATTAGTGCCAATTTATAATTTTCATCGTTTTCAAGTGGAAGCTACTGCTAAGCTTATTGCCGGTGTTGATTACGGCTATCAGTTGCGAAGTAAAGAATTTACTAACCAGCAAAAAATGGTTTCAGGTAAGTCGCAACATGCAGCACTTAAAGCTCTGTTGTTAACCTTATCACCTGATACTTTAACTTTACCTGCGAAAATTACTGCATTAATTCCACCAAAAGCCTATGGCTACAGTCGTAACCGAGAAAGTTTTATTAGCAATACCGGTTTAACGTTTGATCCAATAAGTGCAGCAGAAGCTAGCGCCAAGCATACTTTGTCATTACTGCTTAATGCAGAGCGCTTAGCGAGACTACAACAACAAACCATGCTTGATGATGATATCCCTTCTGTGGGGCAGTTATTTAACGAGCTTATTGATGCGACGTTACAAGCAGATGCGGAAAAATCTACCGCATTATTGGTACAGCAACGCGTAAACCAGCAATTGGTAGAACACTTATTAGCGTTGTGGCATAGCCAAAATGTAGTGCCTGAAGTGCGAGCTGAAGTATATTTAACCTTAACTGAATTATCACAATGGTTAAGCGATAAACGTAGCACGAGAAAATATAAAGGCTCTCGCGCTCAGTTCACTTTGTTAGCAAATCAAATTAATTACAGTTTAAGCCATGACAAGCTATCTACGCCGGTATCGAAAATAAAATTACCGCCAGGCTCTCCGATTGGCGCTAACTAATAAACAGGTAATAAATGACAAAAAGTGATTTATTTAAGGTTGCCTTATTAGGTGTGCCATTCGATGAAAATTCTTCATTTGAACGAGGACCTGCTTTAGCACCAAGCGTTATTCGCGACGTGCTAAGCCATGGCTCACTTAATGGCTCAACTGAGTTAGGCATAAACTTACGAGAGTCTGATCGGTGGCTGGATGCTGGCGATATTAATGTTACTGTGCCGGAAAACTTTATCGTGGCAATTGAGCAACGCTGTGATCAGTTGTTGTCTAACAATACCCGTTTAGTGACCTTAGGTGGTGACCACAGTATTAGTTATCCAGTGCTAAAAAGTTATCGTAAACATTTTGATCAGTTAACGATATTACATATTGACGCGCATTCAGACTTATATGACTCGTTCAAAGGGAATCGTTATTCAAATGCTTGTCCTTTTGCACGTGTAATGGAAGATGGGCTTTGCGAGCGATTAGTACAAGTTGGTATACGAACACTGAACCTGCATCAAGAACAACAAATTGCCAAGTTTAGTGTTGAATCGTTAGAAATGAGGCACTGGCCATTATCACAGCCTTTAGTTTTTGAACATCCGGTGTATTTATCACTTGATATCGATGGCATCGATCCTGCCTTTGCACCTGGAGTTTCGCATCGAGAGCCCGGCGGGCTAACAACGCGAGAGGTTATCAATATGATCCATCAAATTAATACGCCTTTAGTCGGCGCTGATGTGGTTGAATTCAATCCGAACAAAGACATCGACAATATGACCTCGCAGCTAGCAGCTAAGCTGGTGAAAGAAATTGCTGGTAAAATGTTGTTAAGTGATTGTTAACTTAATACTAGTAATTATTGTCTAGTGCATTTTATATAAAGGGAATAAAAAACGGCGCTGAAAAGGAAGGAGTTCAGCGCCGTGTTGTGCAATTGGCACTTAGTAATAAGTGTACTGCGCACAAAGTTGACCATTTGGAAAATAGTAGACCTAACTATAAAGCTTCTGTATTCAAAGTTTTTTGATTTAAATTCGATTCTTTTAAATCTTTTTCATTGGTTGAATTTAGCTGATTACTTGTTGCCTTTAATTTATTTGGTCGAGCCAATACCACTAAGTTGCCAATAACAATAAAGGTTAAACCTGTAACGGTAAAAAGTGTCCATGAGAAATCTTCAACAATCGTAGAAATAATCACCGCAACAGCAGGGAACATAATTGATGCATAAGATGTCTTATGTGTACCAATACGGTTAAGTAATGTCAGGTAGCAGCCAAACGCAATGACAGAGCCAAATATTGATAAGTAAAGTAACGAACTAACGTAAGAAAATGAATAATCAAAGTTAAAGCTTTTACCTTGTACAATTGCCACCAAGGCCATAAATATTGAGCCATAGAGCATTCCCCATGCATTTGCCGACATAAGCGGTAAGTGTAGCTTTTGGTTTCTCATTGATAGCATATTACCGGTGGAAGCAAACAGCGTTCCTGTAACACATAGCCCCAAACCTAGTAGTGTTTCAGCACCTAATTTTGTGTCATTAATTTGCGGCCAAAAAAGCGTGACTATACCTATTAGCCCAAATGCACCACCAAGGTAAACTTGCTTGGTTATTTTAGTGCCGTACCAAATCCTGGCATTAAAAACGTTAAAAAACATGATGCTTGAAAAGGCAATACAAGTGAGCGCCGAATTAATGTGCTGCTGCGCCGAATAGAGTAAATAATAATTAAAGCCAAATAGCGTGATACCAAAAATCGCAAACTGTATATGGTTTTGCAATGAAAACTTCAAAGGTAAGTGTTTGTATTTACAATAAGCAAACAGAATAAGTGCAGCTAGCCCAAAGCGATAGACTATTGATGCCTCTGCCGCAACATCGCCTAATTGGTAGTTGATAGCAATCCAAGTTGAGCCCCAAATAGCAACTGTAACGATATATAGAAATGTGTTGTTCATAACAATCCTATGAAATAAATCGAAAAGGGATAGCGAGCTAACTTCTCGCTATCAGGTTTGTAAATTACTTAATGCCGCAGTGTTGGTTATCAACAGGTACTTTATTAACATGAGAAGACAAAGCTATTTGAGTTTCATGGCTGACAAGTTGAGTGCTAAACCCTCTTTTCGACAATGTGGTGATCCATTTCTTCAATACTGTTTTTGCGATATATGCAAATGTCATGTGCCTCTCCTCGTTAATTGTTAGTACTGACTATTGGTTATTTACGTCCGTTCTAAATAAATTGTTTATCTTGATGGATGGACAGTTTACTGATTTTTTGTTTTAATAACATACACAGAAAAATGAAAATGCAACCTATACAGTTATGCGATTAGTTGATAAATCAGCACCGGAGTTTTTATACCAACAAGTTATCGACTTTGTTGAACACCAAGAAAAAATTGGTGCCTTGCGCGCAGGCGATAAATTGCCAAGTTTGCGTAAGTTAAGCCGACAATTTGAGATCAGTGTGCCAACGGTCAAGCAGGCTTATGTTGAGCTTGAGCGACAAGGTACTATTTCTGCTCGTCCTCAATCGGGTTATTATTTAAAAGCGAAACAAGCACGAACACTGCTGCCACGAAGAGCAAAGTGGGCGAGTTGTGAGCCAGCAGAGATATCCTGTCGAAGTTTAATTGAACAAGTTTATGATGCGGTACATATGCCTGACTCTGTAGCGCTAGGTATTTCTAATCCTGTACATGCTCATCCACCTGATAAAGCACTGGCAAGATTAATGCGCTCAGTGCTAAGCCGAGTATCTGAAAAGGCGGTAAGTTATGGTCCGGTAAATGGTGACCCTAAGTTACGGTTGAGTTTGGCTTGTCGCTATCAAGAACAAGGCGTGTTGGTAAACCATAATGATTTAATTATTACCAATGGCGCACAAGAAGCTTTGTCAATAGCATTGCAATGTGTTGCTGAAAGAGGTGATGTTATTGCTGTTGAGTCGCCTTGTTACTTTGGATTAATTGAACTTATTGAAAGCTTAGGGATGAAAGCGTTGGAAGTTTATACCAGTCCTGAAGATGGTGTTTGTGTTCCTGAATTAGCCAGTGTTATTAAACAGCATTCGGTTAAAGCTTGTTTATTTTCCACGGCAATTAATAACCCGCTGGGTTCTATGATGACAGATGCGCAGCGAAAAAACATGGTCGAGCTGCTTGAAGCCAATAATATTCCGCTTATTGAAGATGAAGTTTACAGCGATTTGTATTTTACCGAGCGTCGACCGACTTCAGCACAGCTGTATTCAGAAAAAGGCCTAGTACTGACTTGTTCCTCTTTCTCTAAAACGGCTGCACCAGGCTATCGAGTAGGTTGGTTACTACCAGGGCTATTTGAAGAAAAAGCTAAGCGTATTAAACGTGCGCAGTCTTGTTCTACGCCAATGTTACAGCAATGGACATTAACTGATTATTTAATGAGCGGTGAATACGATAGGCATTTACAAGTATTACGCAAAACCTTGCGTTATAACTGTGAACGTATGCGGGCATTAATTGCTCAGCATTTTCCAGAACAAGTGTGTATTTCTAAGCCGCAAGGTGGCAGTGTGATATGGGTGCGATGTCGTTCTCATGTTGATACTAGTCAATTTTTCAGCCAAGCGATTACGCAAGGTGTTAGCTTTGCACCCGGTGAAATATTTTCCCCGTCAGGTAAGTATAAAAACTATATGCGAATAAGTTTTGGTGTGCAGTGGTGTGAACGTATTGATGAAGCCATTCAAACGCTTGGTAAATTAGTACACCAATATCCTGATGCGTAATCGCTTAGGTGATTGTGCTAACTGAAAATAAAATCTACAGACTATAAATGAGGACAATTATAGAGTGCCAAATAACTCGACACAATTATCACTAAAATTTCTATTACCGTTGCTGGCGGCAATCATCGCGGTTTCTCCGCTAGCGATAGACATGTACTTGCCGGCAATGCCTAAATTAGCTGAACATTTTTTCACGCAAATGCCTTTGGTGCAAAATAGTTTAAGTATTTATTTATTTGGCTATGCCGCAGGTATGCTAGTTTTTGGTCCTATGGCCGACAAACACTCTCGACGTGGTTTAGTGATGCTAGGGCTGACAGGGTTTATCCTGACAACACTAATGCTAACATATGCGCAAAATATTGAGCAGTTTATCGCGTTACGATTTTTGCAGGCCTTTATTGGCAGCGCAGCCACGGTGGTGGTGCCAGGAATTATAAGTCAACTTTATGGCAAAGATACGGCAAAAGGGCTTTCCTATGTCAGTATGATCATGATGATGGCGCCTATGATTGCCCCAAGTATAGGTAGTGCGTTGCTGCTGCATAGTTGGCAAATGGTTTTCTACGTTTTGGCTATTTATGCTCTGATCATTTTTATTTGTAGCTTTTATTTTTTACCAGAAGTTAAGTCAGTAAAAAAACGTGAAGAATTTAGTATTATTCAACGTTATAAAATTGTATTTAGTAATAAAAAAGCGCGTTTAGATCTTATTTCATCAATGATGGTATCGTTAGCTTTTTTTGCCTACATTACTGCTATTCCATTTGTTTATTTAACTGTGTTTAAAGTGTCTGAATTTACTTTCAGTATTTTATTTGGCTTGAATGTATTTGCTTTAATGAGCGCACATTTTATTAATACTCGCTTAGTGACAAGAATTGGTTCACGAAAAATGCTCAGTTATGGTGTTTTGTTGTCAATAACCGCAGCGACAAGTTTGTTTTTAGCAAATATTTTGTCGTTACCTTTGCCATACCATGTTGTAGCAATTCTGCCGTTAATGGGCAGTTTATCGATGATTTCGGTCAATGCTAATGCGCTTATTCTGCAAGAATTTACTGAGCATACTGGCACCGCAACGGCGGTAAATGGTACTTTGCGTTTTGGTGTTGGTGCTTTAGCAGGTCCAATATTAGCGGTGTTTTATGATGGCAGCGCACTACCATTTGCGGGTTTAATGCTAGTATCCGTGCTTGCGGTATTAGTTTGTCAATTAATCCATAACCTGAACTCTGGATAAGCAGCACTTGCTCAATACTTCCTTTTAATCCATTTTCTGCGTTAAAACGTCGATAAATAGCTCGCTATTCATAAACGTTTTGCCTTGGAAATGGCATAAAATAAAGCATTGATGGCGTCTATAAGGCGTTTATCTTGCTATAGTATTTACTTCACTAGCTAAGTTGTTAATCTACTTTAATATCAAGCACTCATTATCCAGAGTTCAGGTTACATAAAATAATGGAAAAAAATCAGGATAAAGCATGAAAAACATAGCAGTAATTTTATCAGGATGCGGAGTTTATGATGGCGCCGAAATACATGAGTCAGTACTAACATTGCTTGCCATTGAACAAGCAGGGGCAAAATATCGTTGCTTTGCGCCGAATATCAATCAGCATCATGTTATTAATCATGTTACCGGTCAGGTTATGGAGCAGGAACAGCGAAATGTGCTCGTTGAGTCGGCTCGTATTTCTCGTGGTGATACTGAAGATCTTAGCGAGTTTTACATTGATGAGTTTGATGCTTTGATTGTGCCTGGGGGCTTTGGGGCGGCAAAAAATTTATCTGATTTTGCCATTAATGGTGAAGCTATCGCTATAAATGAACAGGTATTGTCAGTATGCCAAGCATTTGCAAAAGCGAAGAAGCCAGCGGGATATATGTGCATTGCGCCAGTAATGATCCCATTAATCTACGGAAAAAACGCTACAGCAACTATTGGCAATGATACCGCACTTGCTGAGTCATTAAACAATATCGGTTTGGTTCACCAATGCTGTGAGGTTAACGATATTGTTGTTGATGAAGAGCGACAATTAGTTTCAACACCTGCCTATATGCTAGCAACTTCATTGGTTGAAGCGGCAAGTGGTATTAACAAGTTAGTTGCAAAAGTGCTTAAAATGGCAGATTAACTATTTTAAATAGCTTATACCCAAACTACTTGAAACTACATCTTCAAGTAGTTTGAATATATATTAATACGATACATTCAATGAATGACAATGTCAGGCTTAAGCTAATCGCTAGTTTGTGCTTTTTGTAATTCTGCAGCGTCTTTTAATTCTACTTGTTGTAAGCGCCATTTTTTACGCTCAGCGTAATAATGATCCCACACACAAGGGTTACAAGAGCCACCACCACAGCAATCGTCATCTGCAGGAGGGCTAGGTTTTTCTAATAAATCAGTCATATTCTTAAATCTTTCATACGTAATAAGTATTGCATTATCACGATGATATCACGACATGCCGTTTATCTTGAGCATAACAGCTCTTTTACATCCATGTAATCGCTTAATACCGCCATCCATGGCATAACAGCTCACTCACTCCATGTGATTGCTTAATACCGCCATCCATGGCATAACAGCTCACTCACATCCATGTGATTGCTTAATACAGTTCATCCTGAACATAAAAAAGCCCTGCGGTGCAGGGCTTATATTCAAAACTAGTTAAAGCTTTATTCAGTTTCAGCTAATTTCTTTTCTAGGTAGTGAATGTTAGCACCACCATTAACAAAACCTTGATCATCTAAAATATCTTGATGTAAAGCAATGTTAGTTTTAATACCGTCAATCACTAATTCGCTTAAGGCATTGCGCATACGAGCAATGGCTACATCACGGTTATCACCCCAAGTGATCAATTTACCAATCATAGAGTCATAATGTGGTGGTACAGAATAATCAGCATAAATGTGAGAATCCCAACGTACGCCTAAACCGCCCGGTGGGTGGAAGCGCGTAATTTTGCCCGGTGAAGGGATAAAAGTTCGTGGGTCTTCAGCATTAATACGACATTCAATTGAATGTCCAACGACTTTAATATCATCTTGGGTATAAGATAATGGCTGACCAGCGGCAACACGTAGTTGCTCTTTGATCAAATCAACACCAGTAACCATTTCAGTGACAGGATGCTCAACTTGAATACGAGTATTCATTTCAATGAAATAGAACTCACCATTCTCGTACAAAAATTCAAATGTTCCTGCACCACGATAGCTAATATCGATACAAGCTTTACAACAACGCTCACCAATTTTTGCGCGCATTTCTGGTGTAATGCCTGGTGCAGGAGCCTCTTCAACCACTTTTTGATGGCGACGTTGCATTGAACAATCACGCTCACCTAAGTGAATTGCGCCACCTTGGCCATCAGCCATAATTTGAATTTCAACATGACGAGGATTTTCAAGGAATTTCTCCATGTATACCATGTCATTTTTGAAAATAGTGCCAGCTTCTCTCTTTGTTAAAGCAATTGAGTCGATTAGTTCTTCTTCGGTGCGTACAACACGCATACCACGACCACCACCGCCACCAGCGGCTTTAACAATAACAGGGTAACCAATGCGTTTAGCATGGGCTTTATTTGTTTCTTCGTCATCATTTAGTGGGCCATCTGAACCTGGTACACAAGGAACACCAGCAACTTTCATTGCTTTAATTGCGGCAACTTTATCACCCATGATGCGAATGCTTTCAGCTTTAGGGCCAATAAAAGCAAAACCAGACTGCTCAACTTGTTCAGCAAAGTCAGCATTTTCAGCTAAAAATCCGTAACCCGGATGAATAGCAACCGCGTTTGTTACTTCTGCAGCAGTTATAATTGCTGGAATATTAAGGTAACTGCTAGGTGCGGCCGCTTTACCAATACAGATGGTTTCATCAGCTAATAAAACGTGCTTTAAGTTTCTGTCTGCAGTTGAATGCACAGCAACTGTTTTAATGCCTAACTCTTTACATGCACGTAAGATTCTTAGTGCAATTTCGCCTCGGTTGGCGATAACAACTTTATCTAACATAGAATGACCCTTATGCGTTGATGTATATGGGATTATTCAATGATGAATAGCGGTTGATCAAATTCAATTGCATCTTCATTTGATGCTAAAATTTCTTTGATTACGCCAGACTTGTCAGCTTCAATTTGGTTCATCATTTTCATTGCTTCAAGGATACATAAAGTATCACCAGCGTTAACATGCTGACCAACTTCAACAAATGCAGGGGCATCAGGAGAAGCAGAAGCGTAGAAAGTACCAACCATTGGAGAGCGAACAAGATGGCCTGATAATGCTGGAGCTGCTGGTGCCGCGGCTACCGCAGGTGCTGCCGCTGCTGGTGCCGCTGCGATTGGTGCAGCTTGCATCATAGGAGCTGCTTGCACAACTGTGCCGCCACGGCTTATACGTACTGACTCTTCACCTTCAGAGATCTCTAATTCGTTAATTCCAGACTCTTCAACTAACTCAATTAACTTTTTTATTTTACGAATATCCATTTGAATACCTTTTAATATTTATTAAATTTATGTTTTGAATGACTAAAATGCCTAAGGCACTTTAGTTGTTAATTACTGCTTTTCAAGGTGCGAAACGGCTGCTTTTAAAGCAAACTCATAGCCATTTGCACCTAAGCCACTGATAACGCCTATGGCGATATCTGATAAATATGAATGTTGTCTAAACGTTTCACGTGCGTGAACATTTGACAAATGAACCTCAATAAACGGAATGTTAACCGATAACAAGGCATCTCTAATCGCGACACTGGAATGAGTAAAAGCAGCAGGGTTAATGATAATAAAATCTACTTTCTCAAAGCCTTGATGAATTTCATCAATCAATACGTGTTCGGCATTTGACTGACAATGACTTAATTCAGCATTTACCTCATTGGCAATACGCTGTAAATTTGTCATAATCTCAGCCAGTGATAATGAACCATAAATAGCGGGTTCACGCTTACCTAACATATTCAAGTTAGGACCATTTAAGACTAAAATGTTAAACTTTGTAGTCATCTTCGGTAAAAACACCTTTAACGTTGATTAATGCTGTCATCATGTCATATTTATATATGATTTTGTACAAAATTTAGCAAAATACCGTATTTAATACAATTAGACGATTATTATAGTGTTTTCGCAGAATATAGCAGCAAAATACTGGTCTAATCACTTAGACGGTGTATTTAGGGGAATAATACGTTGTAACTGAGAATAAGTTTACTAAACTAAATATTGTAGTAATTTTAATTAATTCATTGATTTAACTTAGGTGCTGGGAGTTGGCTCCATGGTTAAATGTTGTCATGTCGTTCTATGTTTAAAACAAGGATGAAGTTATTAAAGTCATATTTACCCTTTTTGCTTTCGTTATCTTGCTATTTACATCTCAAGTACAAGCAATAAATATTATCTCAAATAGTACGGCCGAAACTGTTTCGTTGTCGACGACACAGTTGCGCCGAATATTTTCTATGCGCCAAGTACATTGGAAAAATGGTACACCAATTGTCGTTTATGTGTTGCCTAGTGATAACCTTATTCATCAGAAATTCTGTAAAGAGCAATTGCAGTTGTTTCCTTACCAGCTTGACCGTATCTGGCATAAGTTAACATTTTCTGGCTATGGTGTTGCCCCTATTGAAGTTTCGAGTGAAGTAGAGCTTGTCGAGGCCATAAAGTCGACTAAAGGTGCTATTGGTTATGTGGAAAGTGTGTTGGAGGTCAAAGATGTTAACATTATTAAAATTGACGAGTAGAACGTTAAAGACGCTACTTTGCTCTATCGGATATCTTTGTCTGGCTTTTGTTGCATCAGCAACAGAATTGAAAAGTGAATCATTGCAAGTTCATGGTTTCGTGGCGCAAGGTGTTATCGATGCCAATAATAGTAATTATATTAATGCTGATGAAAATGTTTCATTAGAGTTAACAGAAGTTGGGCTTAATGCTTCATATCAACTTAATGATGATTTTCGTGTTGCAGGACAAGCTGTTTATCTAAATGGTGGTAATCGTTACCACGCGGGTATGCGATTAGATTACTTACTTTTAGAGTGGGACGCATTTCATAATGATGCTTGGCAAGCTTCATTTTATTTTGGCAGAGTTAAAAATAATCATTGGCTGTACTCAAGTACGCGTGATATCCCGTTTGCGCGTCCTTCAATTATTATTCCTCAAGTCGTATATTTCGACGGCTTTAGAGATATTGCCGTTGGTGGCGATGGCGTTGCAGCAAAATTAAGCTATAGCGATGACAGTCTTGGAGAAATTGATTTTAACTTTAGCCGAGGGAAAAGTACGATTTCCGATAAACAAGCAGATGTTATTCTTGGTGGCCTTTCTACTGGTGAGTTTGGGCATGATTTAGATTTACAGGCCAGTGTGTATTGGCGGCCTGCAAACTCACAATGGCGATTTGGATTTTCTGCGCTTGACTCTACTTTTAACTATAATAGCGGGAACGCTGATAACTATTCGGATGGAAGTTTTACTTTTCAATTTTATACTGCCAATGCGCTATATGAAGGTGAATTTTGGGAGTTCACGGGGGAATTATTTCAAGAGCGCTTTATAACTAAAGACTTCTATTTTTCAGGTTTTAATCGTGACGAAGTAGGGCAAGGTTATTACCTACAAGCACGCTATAAACTGCAAAAAGATCTTTCAATAATGGCGCGGCATGAGCGTTTTTACAATAATAAAGAGGATAAGAATGGTAGCAAGCTAGAGCAAAATACTGGCGGATTAGTACCGGCATATTTTGGTTATCACAATGATACTGTCATTGGCTTATCATATGATTTTTCAAGTGACTTTAGGGTAAATGCTGAATATCACTGGATGCAAGGTGCTGCAAGGTTGTCTCCTATTGTTCAGCCTGATCCTATCGCTAATAACAGCAAAAACTGGCAGGTTTGGGCCATTCAATTTATGTACTGGTTCTAATGATGAAAGTTAGTTTTATGAGTGTATCGATAAAGCTTTTCATGCTGGTTGTTAGTGCATTGATGGTATTAAGCTTGGCAATATCAATGTTGTCTATTTCTCGATTAGATCAAGAATTTGAACAATATCAAGGCAATAAACTACGCCAAGGTAATGCTCAATTTGACATGCAAAGTAGAATTGTTCGCGAGAAAGTGGGCGTATGGCTAGAGTCTTTTACTGATCTTATTCAGCTTAGAGAGCAAGATGGTTTTTACCAAGCCGCAAATGCTTTAGAGCAGCAATTTGATGCCTTGCAGATCAATCATAATGTCGAGTCGTTGTGGCTGGTTTCCGAGCAGGTAAAACCTGTCTTTCAATCTTCGCCAATGCCAGCACAAGTGTTAGCAAGTATTAAACGAGTTATTCAAACCAGTGCACCAGATTATCAATTAAGTTGTGTGCAAGAATGCTTGCAACTAGTTTCAATCCCTATTCTAAATGCTAAAGGTGATATGGCAATTGTTTCAATGGCGATTTCTTTTGTTGACGTTATTTTTGCAATTAATCAAGCATTAGAAAATCAAGTGGCTATTGTGGCGTTTGAAAAGTCAGCTGCAGTTAAGTTAGCGCAGGCCGAAATCATTACTTCATCTGCGCCTAAGTTGATGAATAGCTTATTTATGAATAGTCAATCACAAGCAATGCTTTCGAATGTGAAAAAAGATGGTTTGCAAATTGAGTTTAACGATAAAAGTTATTTAATTAATTTGATGCATTTGGCGGATTCCAAGACTCAAGATTTTTATATGGCACAAGTTGATGATGTGAGCTCGTTTACTGAAAAATATCGAGATTACCGTTTACAATTCGTATTTTCAGCCATCGCAATTCTTATTGTCATCGCTTTTCTCGTGCACTTTGTCGCTGGACCATTTACCAAACGATTATTAGTCCTTACAGATATTTTGCCTTTATTGGCGAAAAAGGAATTTGAACAATTTCGAAAAACTAAAATAAAGCAATCGAAGGTTTTTCCTGATGAAATTGATGTCTTAATTAATGCGACAACAGCGTTAAGTTATGAGTTAGAGCAGTTGAATATTGAAATTACTCAGAAGACTAAAGAGCTTGAAAATATCGCTATGTATGATTTATTAACCGGTCTACCTAATCGTAATATGCTTAATTTTCAGCTACGTAAAGTAATAAATAATGCTAGTCGTAAAAGCAGTAATGCCGGCATTTTATTTTTAGATTTAGACGACTTTAAAAAAGTTAATGATACCCATGGTCACGGTGAAGGAGATAAACTGCTAATTGAAGCGGCTAACCGTATTAACTTAAGCGTAACAAGTGCAGATATCGTTTGCCGTTTCGGTGGTGATGAGTTTCTTATTCTATTAAATGAAAATACCTCGCTTGAATTGGCGCAAGAACTCGCCAAGTCGATTTTAAAAAGCTTCCAGAAACCGATAAAGATTAATAGTAGCTTGTTTTACGTTACCTGCAGTATTGGTATCGCGATGTTAGAAGATGAGTTAATTCAAGCCAGTGAGCTAATTAGTCGTGCTGATATCGCTATGTATGAAGCCAAGGGAAATGGTGGCGATCAGTACTTTGCATACCAAGGCGGAATGTTCCAACGCGTTGCGCATAGAGTCATGATGGAAAGTGAAGTTAAACAAGCATTGGCCAAAGGTCAATTTAGTTTAAGTTTACAACCTCAACTAGTTGCTAAAACTAATAAATTACATGGTTTTGAAGCACTTTTACGGTGGCAGCACCCTGAACGTGGCATGGTTTCGCCCGATGACTTTATTCCTATCTTAGAAAATTCAGAGCATATGATCGAATTAGGCTATTGGGTTATTCGCCGATGCTTTGAGCTCAGTAAAGGTTTGGGAAAAATTGGTTTAACTGATGCCATTATTGCTATTAATCTTTCTGCGGGGCAGTTTGCTGACGTTAACTTAATAAGCTATTTGGAAGCCTTATTAGTTGAGTTTGATTTACCTGCAAAAAACTTTGAACTGGAATTAACCGAGCAAACATTAGTTAAAGATATTGATAAGGCCATTGAAACTATGGATGCCATGCGTAGTCTTGGCTTTAGTTTTGCTATTGATGATTTTGGCACTGGCTATTCCTCTTTGGCCTATTTAAAACGTATGCCAGTAGACGTTATTAAAATAGATAAAAGTTTTGTTTTCGGTATGTTAGAAAATCATGCAGATTTTCAAATTATTATGTCGACGATTGCAATGGTGAAAAATTTAGGCTTAACGGTTATTGCAGAAGGCGTTGAAACCAAAGCACAATTACGCAGTTTAACTGATAACGATTGTGATCTAATACAAGGCTATTATTTTTCTAAGCCAATTCCTGAAGCCGAGTTATTCGAATTTATCAGCCAAAAAATTGTTGCAGGTAAATGGAAGATGTTTGTCAATTCAGAATTAGTCGTTAATTAGTTTGTAGATTAATTTGTAAATTAATTTGTAAATTAATTAACGACTCAGAATTTATACTTTGTCGGCTTTAGAATGAAGCATGGTTTGTTTAAGTTAATTGAGCTCTAGTAACGATCATTCCTATTATCTTTATTCTCTTAGGCTGACGTTTTTTTATTACCATTTAAAACTTTAAGTGGTAATAAAACTAACCCGCGCGAGTTTGTTGCAGATGTTGCTCTAGCCAAGATTTTGCACTATCAACATCGCTAAACACGTAAAAGGTAATGTTACAGGCTTGGTAAATTCGGCGTAGTTGTAATTGTTGAATATCGGCGGTACTGCTATCAATAAGTACGCTAGCACTGGCAATTAAGCCATGTTTAACGCGGTATCTATTGACCTTAATTAGTGCTGCTTCAGCTTCAGGTGAAAACACGCTATTGCCGTGAAAGGAAATGAGTAAGCCCCATGGCTCACTAGAAAATTGCTCGCAAGCCTGATACATATCGTCAATGTACTGCTCTGTTACACTATTATTAAATGGGCCAAATGCATCTACCTGCAAAATGTTCGACTGCGATGCAATCGAGTATTCTCCTTTAACTGACGTATCCATTCTCCAACTCCTTTTCAAACGGGGTGGCAATAAATAGCAGTATTTTAATCACTTGCCAAGTAAGCAGATTTTTCTAATTTTTCAAGTTTAAATTAATATAAAAATCAATAGCTAATAATTTAGCTTCCAAGTGTGAATGGGGAGATAAGTGACACCTGAAGTGTTTGAGTAAGAATAATACAAACTAAAGCTCTTGATGTTGAGTTGATAGCAAAAACCATTCGGAAGTTGAGTGTTTAACAATAATGGCTCAGGCAATGCTAAGGGCGTTTTTGCTTTACGATATAAGCTTAAATGAGGTTTGTAAGCCCTATTTTCGAGTAATATATCACTTTGTTGACATATCTCGGTGATGACTTTTTCTAGGTAAGATAACCAATCAGGGGAAGTTGTAGGCATCAAGTGTAATACTTGTGCTTTGTTAAAATGCCCCAACTGTGACAGTGTTAATTTAAGGGCATTTTTATTCGTGCAGCTACCTTGTAAAAAGTTACTAAGCCGTTGCTTAATATTGTCATGATTTTCACTGATAATTTTTGCTACATCATTTTGCTGTTTTTTATTAATTACACCTAAAAAAGCTAAGGTTATATGGAAATTTTGCTGTGGAATTACTTTAAAAGGCAGCGATAAATGTTGTTCACGCCAAAGTGTAATTGCTGATTTATCTGCAATTGTTATATCCCAGGCGATAAACATTCTTTTATTCATATTTATTCGACTTCACTCTATGACTGAAATTGTGCCCTCAAGTAGTTTGAGTATAGCTATGGTAATATTAGCGCCATTGAAACCATAAAACCTAATGTGATATCCAGTAAATTATGACGCTACCGGCTAGAAAGTTGCCAATTGATAATATCAAAGACGATGTTATTTCAACGTTAAAACAACACAATACCTTATTATTAACGGCGCCTCCAGGTGCGGGTAAGTCCACTCAGCTGCCTTTGTGGTTACTAGCATTAGATTGTTTAGCTGGAGAAAAGATATATTTGCTTCAGCCTCGACGCATTGCCGCTAAAAGTATTGCCTGTTACCTTGCGTCACAGCTGGGTGAGAAGGTTGGTGAAACTGTTGGATATCGCTTACGAAATGAAAGCAAAGTATCGAAAAACACTCGCCTAGAAGTGATAACTGAAGGGATTTTAACGCAAATTATTCAGCATGACGCTGAGTTGTTTAATTGTGGACTGATAGTGTTTGATGAATTTCATGAGCGCTCACTTAATGCTGATCTTGCATTTGCCTTGACCCGAGATGTGCAATTAGGTCTACGTGATGACTTGAAAATTCTGTTGATGTCGGCAACGCTAGCAACAGATACCATAAAGCAAAAATTGCCAGAAGCGGTTTGCCTCGAAAGTCAGGGCCGAAGCTTTCCTGTTGAAATTAGTTACCAGGCACCTACCAATGCCAGACTATGGCGTGAACATGCTTTATCGGTTTTAAAATCAGTAGTTAATTCCCATCAAGGCTCAATATTAGTATTTTTACCGGGAACTGGTGATATCCGTTATTTAGCTGAGCAGTTATCAACTTTTATGCCTGATTCGATGTTGTTATGCCCACTTTACGGTGACTTATCGCTTACTGAGCAGCAGCAAACAATTGCCCCTGCACAAAACGGTAAAAATAAACTCGTGCTGGCAACCAATATTGCAGAAACCAGTTTAACCATAGAAGGTGTCGATTTAGTCATCGACTCTGGTTTAGAAAATGTCGCCATCTATGAAAATCAAACATTAACCAATAAGCTCACGCAGCGAGCTATTGCCAAAGCATCCGCCATTCAACGTACTGGTCGAGCAGGGCGATTACAAGCAGGACATTGTATTCGTTTATTTAGTAAAGATGACTTTCAGCGTAGAAATGAGCAAAGCGTTAGTGAAATTCAACAGGCTGATTTGTTGCCTATGTTGATGGAGTTGGCAAGATGGGGCGCAAGTGATTGCTCACAACTGCCGATGATAGAAATGCCTGATAGTAAGCGTGAACAGCAGGCTTGGCAGGAGTTGATTGATCTAGGTTTGCTTTCAGAAAATAAAAATTTAACGCATGACGGCAAACAAGTAAGCGTTTTTCCTTGCCACCCAAGATTTGCAAAAATGTTGCTAAGTGCGCAACAGCTAGAGCAACAACAAGATATTAGCCACTTATTGTCATTAGCTTGTTTACTTGCGGCATTATTAGAAGAGCGTGATATTTTTAATGCGCAACAGCGCAGCAATGATTGTGATATTGCACATCGCGTTATACAACTTTGCCAGCAGCCTAAAAGAGGCAACCATCAACGTATTATTCAACAGGCTCAACGTTTTTTTCGTTTAGCACGGCAGCAAAATACTAACAATATTCGCCAAACTCAATCGGCAGATAAATTGTGTACTGTTGGAGCGGATTTGCCTATTCAATATTGTGGATTAATATTAGTGCACGCCTATCCTGAACGAATAGCAAAACAGAGAAATAACCAAGGGCACTACTTAACTGCCTACGGTAAAGGCGTAGTGATGAATGAAGCCGATGCCTTGGCGGGTGAAAGCTATATTATTGCTGCGCAGTTATTTCAACGCCAACATACGCTCAGTATCGTATTAGCAGCAGAATTTGATTTGTTACAAGCAATCGCATGGGGAGTGGTTAATACAACCAGTAGAGCGCACTTAAAGTTTGATAATCAGCTCAACCGCATTATTTCGGGTCAGCAGGAGGTGGTTGGTTCATTGGTTATTAAAGACGAAAATAGTTCACAAAAAATATCGCCAGAGTTACTTGTTGCCTGTTGGTGTCAACAAGTACGTAAGAAAGGTCTTAATTGGTTAAGGTTTGATACCGACAGTCAGCAACTGTTGTTACGTTGGCGTTGGGTAAATAGCACGCAAAGTCATTTAACTTTTCCTGAGGTGGGCGAGCAGTTTTTATTAGACAATTTAGAGCAATGGTTAGGACCTTACTTAGCCGATATCACAACTAAAAATCAACTGGATAAGCTTAACCTTTCAGAAGTGCTACTTAACCAATTAAGCTACCAACAGCAGCAGGTGTTTAAACAAGTCTCCCCGACATTTTTTGTTGGGCCAACTAAGCGTAAGTGTGTTATTCGTTATAGTTTAGAGCAAGCACCGATTGTTTCCCTACCGATGCAAGAGCTATATGGTGTGACGGAAACACCCTCTGTAGGGGATAGGGCGAATCAAAGTCAAATTCCACTAATTATTGAAATACTATCGCCTGCGAAGCGTCCTATTCAAGTAACTCAAGATTTAGTGGCATTTTGGCAGGGGAGTTATCGTGCGGTACAAAAAGATATGAAAGCACAATATCCGCGACATTTCTGGCCGGATGACCCTGCTAATGCAGAAGCAACGCGAAAAACTAAGCGACACCTTAATGTTTAAGTGTCTGAATATTATAAAATAAAGGTTTAACTACTTAAATGCCGGTTCTTATAAGCACTAGGGCTAAGATTGAAAAACTGCTTAAAGCAGCGGCTAAAGTGACTGGCATTGTTATAGCCTAGTTCAAAGCATACTTGCGTTATTTGATGACCATTTTTAATCATGCTGGCTGCTTTTTTTAAGCGAATTTGTTGTTGATAAACCGCTGGACTACAGCCCAAATGAATTCGAAACTGATGAAAGAACTTTGTTCGGCTCATACAAGCTATTTTACACAACTCATCAATATTCAAATTCGCCGCTAGATGCTGATTAATAACATGAATAGCGGCATTTAAGCCGTTACTATCAGGGTTTTTTTCACTATGAGAAATAATAAAGTCACGAGTTTGATGACGCAGTAGCCGTACGGTTAATTCTGAAATAGCCAAATCAATCATATAATTTCTATCTTGATGATTTTCAGTATAAATTTGTACTATTCGATTCAGTAACCCTTGAGTTTGAGCATTGTGATGTGTGTGCACTAAATGCTGATGATATTGCCATTGGCCATAAACTTGATTCAATGGCGCTTGTTGCTCAATGCTATTAACTATTTTGTTGATGCGTTCAAGTGATATTTCAATGGCTAAGCAGGTCGTGGGGTTTTCTATATTAGCATCGGGAAAATCAATTTCGACTTGATGATCAGGTGCCATAACAAAAGATTCGTGCGGTAGGAACTCACTTTCGTAACGGGCATTGTCATCATGCATGACCTTTTTCCCCGACACCATGCCACAAAATAAAAGTTGATCAGATCTTAATTGCACTCGGTTGGCTTGCTCAAAAGTATCGTAAATGCTCAATTCTGTTTCTGGCCCTGCAAAGCTTATTTTGTTTTCGACTAAAACTTTCGGGTTTTTCCGCTGCTTTGCTAACACTTCCTTAATCATCTTCAAGCCCTTTTTATATGTACTGGCAGTCAACTTTTTTGTACTTATTGCATAGTTAAATTTTTTTAATCTACTAAGGTAATAACAATTGACTAAAAATACAACTATAGGAAAGTCTTATGATCTATGCAGCTCCAGGTACCAGTGGTGCCTTAATCAATTTTAAATCACGCTATCAAAATTTTATTGGTGGTCAATGGCTTGAACCATGTGACGGTCAGTACTTTGACAATATTAGCCCTGTCAACGGTCAAGTGTTTTGCCAAATTCCACGTTCTAATGAAAAAGATATTGAGCTTGCGCTTGATGCGGCTCATAAAGTAAAAGACGTATGGGGTAGTGCATCAGTTACTGAACGCTCAAATATTTTATTGAAAATTGCTGACCGTATTGAGCAAAATTTAGAGTATTTGGCAGTGGCAGAAACTTGGGATAACGGTAAAGCGGTGCGGGAAACACTAGCGGCTGACATTCCGCTAGCGGTTGACCATTTTAGATATTTTGCGGGTTGTTTACGCTCGCAGGAAGGTTCGATAGGTGATTTGGACGAGAATACCGTTTCTTATCATTTTCACGAGCCTTTAGGCGTAGTTGGACAAATTATTCCTTGGAACTTCCCGATATTGATGGCGGCGTGGAAATTAGCGCCTGCCTTAGCGGCAGGTAATTGTGTAGTATTAAAACCTGCTGAACAAACACCAGCATCAATTTTAGTCTTAGCTGAACTTATTGGCGATTTACTACCTGCTGGCGCGTTAAATATTGTCAACGGTTTTGGTAAAGAAGCAGGGCAAGCATTGGCTAGCAGCACTCGTATTGCCAAAATTGCTTTTACTGGCTCGACGCCTGTTGGCTCTCACATTTTAAAATGTGCTGCGGAAAATATTATTCCTTCTACCGTTGAACTTGGTGGAAAGTCACCGAACATATTCTTTAAAGATGTGATGGACCAAGAAGATGAATACTTGAGTAAATGTATTGAAGGCATGGTTTTAGCTTATTTTAACCAAGGTGAAGTTTGCACCTGTCCGTCACGAGTATTTGTGCATGAAGATATATATCCCAAGTTTATTGAAAAAGTTATTGAACGTTCTAAAGCCATCGTTCGTGGCAACCCGTTAGACACAGAAACTATGGTGGGTGCTCAAGCCTCTAAAGAACAGTTCGATAAAATCATGCGCTATATTGCTATTGGCCGTGATGAAGGTGCTGAAGTGTTGCTAGGTGGAGAAGTTGAAACGTTGGCTGGGGAGCACGAAAACGGCTTTTATATTCAACCGACGTTATTAAAAGGTACTAATGATATGCGAGTATTCCAAGAAGAAATTTTTGGTCCGGTTATATCGCTGTCTACTTTTAAAGATGAGGCGGAAGTGCTTGAACTTGCTAACAGTTCAGAATTTGGTTTAGGGGCTGGTGTTTGGACTCGAGACATGAATTTGGCTTATCGCATGGGACGTAAAATTCAAGCTGGCCGAGTTTGGACTAACTGTTATCACATGTATCCTGCACATGCTGCTTTTGGTGGTTACAAAAAATCAGGTGTAGGCCGTGAAACCCATAAAATGGCGTTAGAGCATTATCAGCAAACAAAAAATTTATTGGTGAGTTACGACGTTAACCCGTTAGGTTTTTTCTAACTCAGCGGGTTAAATTTCAGTAAAGTTGTTTGATAGTAACAAGGACGATAATTAATGATCGTCCTTTTTTATGTTCAGGATTAATGGCGATACGTTAGAAAGTCACTTTTCATCGTGATTTTGGATAGTCGCTTGAATTTATTATTTACTGACTTGTGCTATTACCGCCATTGCTTGTGACAATATATTTTTTTTACCGTCAAGCCAATGAATTTTACTACCATTACGCTCTAGCCGACGTAGCCATGTATCTTGTTTTTTAGAAAACTGATGAATCGCTGAATTGAGTTTTTGAAAACAATCGTTTTTCGTAAGTTGCCCTTGCAAGTGTTGGGCAATAAACCGATATTCTAGGCCATAAAAGTACAAAGTTTCCCAACTTACTCCTTGGTTATGCAAATGGGCGACTTCTTCTATCAGACCTTGTTCCATTCGCACTTTTAAACGTTCAGTAATGCGCTGACGTATGACTTCTCTTGGCCATTTTATGGCAAAAATAAGTGGCTTTAGTGCTGGAAAATCATTTATTTCATCTTTTGCGTCTAGCTCACCTTGAGCAATTTCAATTGCTCGCACCAATCTTTCACGTTCTATAATATCAGTGGTGTTATGTAAATTAGGTTTAAGCGCTAATAACTTACTAACTAAAGTTTCATGAGAAAGTGTTGATAGCGAAGCTCTCAGTGCGATATTTTCAGGTACTTCAATTAAGCGATAACCTTTTAAAATGGAGTCGACATAAAGTGCAGAGCCGCCAGCCATAATAGCAAGTTTGTTTTTATCGGTAATGTCTTGGTAAGCACCAATAACATCTTTTTGAAAGTCGAAAATACTATATTCATAGCCAGGGTCGACGATATCAATAAGGTGATGATTTATTTCTTGGTACTCGTCGAGGTCTTTACCGCTACCAATATCTAAGCCGCGATAGACTTGTCTTGAATCGGCAGAGATAATTTCACCATTAAGCATTTTTGCTAATTCTACCGCAAGTTTTGTTTTTCCAGATGCCGTTGAACCAAGTACAACTAACATATTAAATGCGGACATAATTAACCTAAATATTTACCTAAAAAGAGAAGCTAATATTATATCGTTAAATAATTGTTGATGCTTGTTTGTTGTGAAAAATTCAACAATTTTTTTTCAATCAAATAATCATTAGGGATATGTGGTTTGCTGGCTTAATATAAGCATATATTTACATACTACAGGTCTGGCTAAATAGCGTATGGCGGCAAGAAAACCTTCTCAAACTAAAACTACTTCTCCTAAAAAAAACAGCCGAAAAACGCCGGAAGTTACAGAGCGCACACGTATACGTAAAGTGTTGCGTTGGTCATTGTTTTTTATATTGAAAATGATGCTTCTAACGGTATTCTTTATTTCTTTATATAGTATTTATCTTGACAGTAAAGTTCGAAGTAAGTTTGAGGGGCAGCGTTGGCAAGTGCCGGTGCAAGTCTTCGGTAAACTAGAAAGCTATGAATTGGGCGGACAATTAAACCTGACCGACCTTAAACACGCTTTATTGGCTAATCGCTATAAAAAAGTAAACTTTGTCCAAAGGCCGGGTGAATTCGCTTTGTCGAAAAGTCGTGCCATTGTTTTCCGCCGAGCCTTTGACTTTGGTGCCGGTATTGAAGGTAGTAAAAAAATCACCTTTGATGTTAGTAATAATGCCATTAAAGCACTGTACCTTGATGATGTCGCGGTCAAGCAAGTCATTTTAGAGCCGCTATTACTGGATAGAATTTTACCTGAAAGTAAAGAAGACAGAGTATTAGTTTCCTTAGAAGCAGTACCTGAAGAGTTATTAGACACGCTTTTGTTGGTAGAAGACCGCGATTTCTATTTCCATCATGGTGTATCTCCGTTAGGTATTTTAAGAGCGTTATATCAAAACCTTAAAGCTGGACGAACGGTGCAGGGCGGCAGTACGTTAACCCAACAATTGGTTAAAAATATGTTTTTAACCCGTGACAAAACAATATGGCGAAAAGTTAATGAAGCGCTAATGGCATTGATTTTGGAGTATCGCTATAGCAAAGATCAATTGCTTGAAGCATATATCAATGAAGTGTATTTAGGTCAGCATTATGCCAATGGTATTTATGGCTTTGGTTTAGCGGCAGAGTTTTATTTTGGTAAGTCTATTCAGTCGTTGGATGTCGAACAAATGGCGATGTTAATCGCACAAGTTAAAGGCCCAAGTTATTACGATCCTTGGCGCTTTCCTGAGCGGACGTTAAAACGCCGTGATTTAGTTCTACGCTTAATGTATCAACAAGAAATTATTGCCCAACATGAATTTGAACGAGCAGTTGAATCACCATTGTCTATTCGTAAGAATCGTCGTCTTGCTCAACAAAAATTCCCGGCTTACTTACAGCTGGTAAAAGCTGAGCTTTCAAGGCATTTGTCAGAATATGAACAGCAGTCGGGTGTGCGTGTTTTTACGGGTTTTTCAATAACTCAACAATCAGCACTGCAAGCAAGCATTGATCAACAACTGCCCTCGTTAGAACAAAAAACCGGTTCAGCTCTGCAAGTAGCTATGGTGGTGTCTGATTTTAAAAGTGGTGCTGTTCGAGCATTAATTGGTGGTAAAGAAGCAGGCTATGCTGGTTTTAACCGAGCTTTACATGCAAAACGCCCTATTGGTTCATTAATCAAACCTGCTGTTTATCTTGCTGCTTTAGAGCGCTATCAACGATTCAACTTAGCAAGTTTAATTGAAGACAAAGCCATTACCTTGTCGAGTGAAGACGGACAAGCGTGGAAACCGAAAAATTATGATGGTAAATATCGTGGTCAGGTGCATTTAGTTGATGCATTAGCGTCGAGCCTAAATATTCCAACCGTTAATTTAGGTATGCAATTAGGCTTAGACAATATTGCTCAAGCAATTCATTTGTTGGGTTATTCTGGCGATATAATTACTCGACCATCAATGTTACTGGGGGCATTAAATATGTCGCCTATGGAGGTTAATCAACTTTACTTGCCTTTGGCTAATCGTGGCTCTGCAGAGCAATCTCATGCCATTGAAAGAGTAGTCAACGCCGATGGCGAAACCTTGTGGAAATTTGAAGCACAAGAACAACAAATCATATCAACACAAGCGGCCTATTTACTTGATTATGCCTTAACAAAAGTAGCCACGTCAGGTACGGCTCGCTCTTTAGCTTGGCGCCTTAAAGATAAAAGCTTAGCAGGAAAAACTGGCACAACGAATGAACAACGTGATAGTTGGTTTGTTGGTTATGACAATGAATTACTAGTGACAACCTGGCTTGGGCGAGATGATAACAAACCCACCAAATTAACAGGAAGCAGTGGAGCACTTGTGTTATTCGCTGAGTTTATGAAAAAAACTGGCGCACAAAGTCGACTAGCGATTGTGCCGCAAAGTGTTGAGCTAGTGCGCTTTGATAACAAAAGCGGTCGTGCGGTAAGTCAAGCGTGTGATAACTCTCAGTTACTGCCGGCAGTAACCAATGGGTTAATTTATGAAAGCGAGTGTGAATATGATGCCAAGCAAGCTAAGAAGAAAAAGTCTTGGTTTGAAAAAATATTTGGCGATTAGATTTACTTTAAATTCAACCATTAAGCATTTAAGACTTGTTTTTATCACTTTTGTGTTTGAATAAGCGCAATTACAAAACTATGGTTAATAGGTAGTTTATTTTACATGGTAGTAGTCTAAAAATAGCAAAGGAAGCATAGCTGCAGCAAAGAAAGGTATCAATTCTATTCCCTAGTTTAAAGGAGCAAAATGAAACATAGGTTGAGTTTTGGTTACTTTACTTTACTTGCTGAAAATATTGTTGAGGTGGTCATTGATGATGGTATCGAGCTGTCGTTAGAAATGGTTGAAGAGTGTGACCAATTCTTTAAAGCTCATATTTTTGGTGAATTTGGCATGCTAATAAATCGTATTAATGAATATTCCTATAGTTACGAAGCCCAATTATCGATTGGCTCGTATCAAGGGCTAAAAGCGATAGCATTTGTTTATTATACCGATGAATGTAAAACCCTTTTTGAACAACTTAATGTCACGCGTGCAAATGACAATTGGAATAGCCGATTATTTTCAGGCTTAGAATTAGAGTGGCAGCAAGCATTAAATTGGTTAGAACAGGAGCTTTTACCTGAAAAGCCGCAAGTAGAAAGTAACCTGGTAGAGAGTGCCTGAGAAAAAGGCAATCATAATTAGCGTTAATAAAAATGAAAAAAGCAAACCCTAGGGTTTGCTTTTTTATGTTCAGGCCTCTCCCGTACATCCTATCCTATGAGGCATTAGTGCGTCCATGCACGTCGATGAGCAGTATGCCATGGTCACATATGTGAAAGAATGGCGATGTTCAGGCCTCTCCCGTACATCCTGTCCTACGAGGCATTAGTGCGTCTCGGTAATTGCTCCTGCATTACTCTAATGATCAACATCCCTGTTGGAACATGCACGTCGAGGAACGGTATGTCATGAACACTGGGGTGTGAATCAATGGCTATGTTCAGACCTATCTCAGACACCCTGTCTTACAAGGTATTAGTGCATTTATACATGTCGAGGTGAATGAATAGCAATGTTCATTTTCGAATAATCTATTTAGCGTTATTTCACATACTCAAATATTTTAAATACGCGATTAACTCCACCAACATTTCGAGCGATATCTACAGATATATCTGCTTGGGTTTTTGTCACTAAACCCATTAAAAATACTTCACCGTTTTCGGTGATCACTTTGATATTAGTCGCATCTAATTCATCACTACTAAATAAGGCAGTTTTTACTTTTGAGGTTAACCAAATATCATTGGTTTTAGTTGTAAACGCAGTGGTGTTGCTAATACGAATTTGATTATGAAGCTGATTAACACCGTTAATCTCATTGAGCAGTTTAATGGCTTGATTACGTAAATAGCTATTCGGCGCTTGGCCGATAACTAATACGCTACCGTTAACACTAACTACTTGTAGGTTTGTGTTCTCACTTAATGCATCGCTTGCCGCAAGTTTGGAATGTGCGTCGAGCTCAATTTTTTGATCATCAATCTGATTGCCTAACGAACGGTTATCCGTAGCAACGCTGGCACCACCTACAACACCAATAACTGCAGCGGCGACACAACCTTGTAATATTGCTGCAGTAGCAATAATTGCAACAATAGATTTAATCGACATGTTAATCCTCTGCTTGTGGAAATAGTGTTGTATCGATGATGTCACATAAACAATGAATGACTACTAAATGTACTTCTTGAATACGAGCTGTTCGGCCTGAAGGTACACGAATTTCAACATCATTTTCACCTAACAAGCCGGCAATATCACCACCATCGCCACCAGTTAAGGCAATAATTGGCATATCACGTGAAACGGCTGTTTCAATGGCCTTAATGACATTACGAGAATTTCCGCTGGTAGATATAGCAAGTAATACGTCACCATTGTTACCTAAGGCTCGTACTTGTTTTGAGAATATTTCGTCAAAATGGTAATCGTTGCCAATAGAAGTAATGGTTGAACTGTCAGTTGTTAACGCAATGGCGGGTAACGGTGGACGCTCTGTTTCATAACGATTGAGTAATTCAGCTGAAAAATGCTGAGCATCGCCCGCAGAGCCGCCATTACCACAAGCTAAAATTTTGTTACCTGCAAGTAGGCTTTGCACCATTATCATACCTGCTTGTTCAATTGGCCCAGCTAAAAGCTCGCTTGCAGCGATTTTGGTTTGAATACTTTCGGTAAAATTGCTTTTTATCCGTTCTAACATGTTGGATGTAACTCCGTTGTTTTGTTCATCAAAAGGCATTTTTCAGCCAAGTAATTTCTGGGTTAGTGATGTCACCTTGCAAGGCGATAACATCGAATCGGCAGGAGGTATTATATTCATTTAATCCTGCTTGTTGCAGATAATATGCTGCACATTGTTTAATTTTTTGCTGTTTTTGGACTGAAACTGCTGAAATAGCGCCGCCAAAGTTATTATTTCGACGATACTTTACTTCAACAAATACCCAAGTATCAGTTTCAGTCATCACTAAGTCAATTTCACCAGCACGATTATGAAAGTTAGCGCTTTGTAATGATAGCCCTTGCTTTGTTAAGTAGTCTGCCGCTATTTGCTCAGTAACTTGACCTGTTGATTTCGAGTTATTAGTCGATGGCAATTTCTTGCACCTTATTACGACTGTACTTACCCCAAATTAAACTGCGTTTTAAAATATTGTCGTCACCTAATTGCAGTATGCCGGTTTGACCATAATGTCTGACATAAGTTTTATTTTTCATTGAAGAAATTTTATCAACTAAAGATAGGCTATCAAAGCCCATGGCAAAAATAGTTTGTAAGCTATCACTACGGTTTGGCCAGAGCTTTTTGGCTTCTGCCACTAGCGCTGCATTTTGTTGTTTACTTGCTAACTGCCAAGGCATTTCGGTAAAAGTTAAGCCTGATAAATCACGATTGTCGCTTCTATCACTTTTAGCGCTATGGCTACGTGAGCTTGCATAAACCGGAATGATATCAGCGAATGGACTAATATTAACGTCAATATAAGGCTTCAATAATTTAGTTTCTAACGGTAAACCAACAATGTAAATCATATCGATATCTCGACGGTTACGTAGCTCACTTTTTATAGAATATTTAATTCGGCGATCTAGCTCTTTAGTGCGCTGCTGACTTAAGTCTACACCAAGGCTAGCTTTTAGCTGACTTTGCATTTTTTCATCATTATTGAAAAATACGGTTTCAGGTTGTTGCCCCGTAATATGTTGCCATTGTTGGCTAAACGTTTTTGCAATACGGCGACTAGCTTTGTCTTGGTGGCTTAAAATTATTGGCTGCTTATAATGCTGGCGACTTAACGTGGTTGCAGCCTGTATTGCTTCATCTTCAGGACGCATCGATAAGGCAACTTGATATGGTTTTAATGCCATCGTTGCTGGAATATTAAGTAAAAGTGTTGGTAGTGTTAGCGCTTCTTGCGACAAATACTTTTTTACATTGTCTTTGAGTAATGGGCCAATAACATAATCAATGTTTAAGTCTGCTAGCTGTAACGCTAGTGTCGACATATCTAAGGTTGTTGAATCAATAAAATGTAACGCTGCGCCACTATTAGTATCGTAAGCCGCTAATATTCCCTGCTGTGCGACTTTTCCTGCTCTTTCTTGCTTACCTGATAATGGAATTATAATAGCGATATTTTTATTCTCATTGATTAAAGCAGGCTCAATTAGCTGTAGCTGAGTGACCACATATTGTGCTGGATGAGTGTTATATTCTCGTTGCCATTGGTTTAAATAACGCTGAAAGCGATCGTCATCATCACCAAACTTATTGGCAAAAGTTAGTAATCTACTCCAGCCTTTTATTTTAGGTGGAGCCATTTTTATTAGCTGTTGATGTTGCCATTGGGATAATTGGCAAAGTTGTTGCCATATTGCGTCTATCTCATCGCTTGTCGCTTGAGGATTTTTTGCAAAGGCTCTTAATTTTGCATCAAGTGCCGCAATCGGTAAATTTCGCTTTGTTTGCACAAAAGCTAAGGTTTGATAATAGGCAAGGCCGTGATTAAGCTCTGCGGTAATTATTATATTATTGGCACTTTCAAGTGACTGATAAGCTTTATTTACTTGTTCTAAAGCTAATAGGCTTTTTGCGCTAATTACTGATAATTGATACTTTTTTAATGGTAACTGCGTTAATGCCATGGTTTGATTAGCTAACCATAAAGCTTTATTAGGCTTAGCTTCAAGCAGATACAACTCACTAGCTTGAATGAATGAATTTACTGCGGTATTACTATCTTGAGTAAGCGCTTGTGTCATCAACTGTTTAGCGGTAAGTGTGGTTTCTATTTTTTCAACCACAGTTGCTTTTTCCGGTAACGACTCGGTTACTTTCGTTGACTTTGTTGTTGAGCAACTCACCAATAACATCACACTAATAATTGTGAGTAGGGTGCTTTTTTCAGGTGAAAACCATTTAGTCAGTGTCAAAGGTAAGAAATCCGTACTTTTTAAGAGTGCTTTATAATAAACTTCATCCTCTTCAGTCTCAACACAAGTATTTTAATATGTCGGAACAAATTATTCAGCCAAGCACTCTTTATATCGTCGCAACGCCCATTGGTAACTTAGCTGACATCAGTCAACGTGCACTTAACATATTAGAAAATGTTGATGTAATTGCTTGTGAAGATACTCGACATACGCAACGTTTGTTATCGGCATACAGCATTAAAAACAGAACAATGTCGATGCATGACCATAATGAACGACAACGCCAAGAGCAAATAGCAACATTATTACAAGAAGGCAAAAGCGTTGCTTTAGTGTCAGATGCCGGAACGCCATTAATCAGCGACCCTGGTTTTCATCTTGTTCGCCATTGTCGCCAACTTGGTTTGGCGGTTTCGCCAATTCCTGGCGCTTGTGCGGCGATTTCTGCTTTGTCAGTTGCCGGACTGCCAACTGACAGATTTACCTTTGAAGGTTTTTTACCGTCAAAATCAGGTGCAAGACAAGCAACCTTAAATGACCTTGCTAGTGAAACGCGTACTATGGTGTTTTACGATGCACCGCGCCGTGCTATTGATACCGTTGAAGATATTGTAAAAGTGTTAGGTGGCGAGCGTTACGTTGTCATGGCACGGGAGCTAACTAAAACTTTTGAAACTGTTCACTCAGATACCGCTGAGAATTTATTAGCATGGTTACAGGAAGATCCTAACCAACTTAAAGGTGAAATGGTGTTAATTATTGAAGGCCATAAAGTCGACCAAAATGCTATTCCTGCTCACGTTATAGCCACATTGAAATTGTTATTAGCAGAAATGAAGCCGAAAAAAGCTTGTGCGATAGCTGCCGAAATTTACGGCGTGAAGAAAAATGCTTTATATGAATATGCACTTGCCATGAAAGAATCTTAGTGGGTGAGTGAATAGTAAGATCGTTACGCTTTCCAAGTACAATAATATCAAGTAGAATGCGCTCCGAGTTGACGAGACAATCGCTGCTTCATCGTTGTGCCTTCGGGTAGACAGATGGAGGGGAGGAAAGTCCGGGCTCCAATGAGCAGGGTGCCAGGTAACGCCTGGGCGGCGTGAGCCGACGACAAGTGCAGCAGAGAGAAGACCGCCGATGGTTACTTTTTCGAAAGTTTCACAGGTAAGGCTGAAAGGGTGCGGTAAGAGCGCACCGGATTGCTGGTAACAGTAATTGCAGGGTAAACTCCACCCGGAGCAAGACCAAATAGGGTTTCATGACTACTTAAACGCAAGTTTGAATAGTATAAGCGTGGCTCGCGTGGAAACCGGGTAGGTTGCTTGAGCTATAGAGCGATTTATAGCCTAGACGAATGATTGTCACTTTTCTTCGGAAAAGCTACAAAACCCGGCTTATGCGTCAACTCACTTAATTCTTAAAAGCCTCGACAGTGATGTCGGGGCTTTTTAATGCCCATCCATTTATTTACTTTTCCACGATTTTCTAAAAACTCTTGTTTAACAGCGTATTAACATAACTCGCAAGAATCGAATTGTGAAAATATAAAGGAAGGTTACTCATTAGCATTTATACTTGCGCTTATAACCGTTAATATATATTAATCGTAAAAATCAAATATTGCTGAATGAGGGATTAGGCAGCAGGTGAGTGCCTAATGAAAGCAAAGAATAAAATACTTATTGTTGAAGATAATATTGATATAGCTGAAAACTTAGTGCTTTTTTTTCAACATCAAAATTATCTAGTAAAACATATTGATGATGGTGCATTAGCCGTTCAAAGTGTGAAGGATTTTCACCCTGACATCATTATTATGGATCTGATGTTACCGAATCAAGATGGTATTACTTGCTGTCAAAAAATTCGTCAGTTCAGTAATGTTCCTATCATAATGCTGACCGCAAAAGTTGAACAAGCTGATAAACATGAAGGCTTAGTCTCTGGTGCCGATGACTATGTTTGTAAGCCTTTTGATATTATGGAGTTAGTTTTACGTACGAAAGCAATTTTATCGCGTACTAAAGGCCATGTGAGTTTTACAAAAATCACCGTTGACCAAGATAAAACAAAAATTGTTTATCAAGGAAAAAAAGTTCTGCTTTCTACAATTGAATTTAATCTATTTAATCTGCTTTTTAGTCACCCTGAACAAATTTACTCTCGAGAAAAAATACTACATTTAGCATATCCACAATATCGACATATTACTGATAGAACTGTTGATAGCCATGTGAAAAAAATTAGAAATAAGTTTAAAGAAGAGGGGATTATTGATAACCCCATTGAATCAATTTATGGTGCAGGTTACCGTTTTGCACTTAAGTAAACTTACGCCAATAGTTAATAAAGTTAGATGCTTGTCATTACTTTCTTTTGTTATTTTTTTAATAACTTTCTACCCTAGTCGCATCGAAGCCGCAGCTGTTATTGAACAATCAATTGAGGGAAAACTATCAGCTATTGTTTCTTCTTCTAAATCAGCGGAAAGGAAAGTAATAGGGTTGATGGCGCTAAGCCAAGGAGACGACCTTGTATTGGTTAACCTTAAACTCATTAAAATCTATAGAAAAAGCAGTCAGCACAAAAAGGCTGCGGAATTACTTAACCAATTGTTAAATGATTTGCAGCAATTTGATGATGAATTAAAAATTAATATACTCATCAGCCACGCTCAACTTCAGCGTAGCAACAATAAGTACGCTGACGCTGCCAATACTATGCTAACCCGCGTTTTACCTATAGCGTTACCGAACTCACCTCAGCTCGCTAAAATCTATCAATTAACCGGCGTTTTTTTCCGCTTACAAATGAAGTTGGATCAGGCAAAAAAATACTACCATTTGGCTTTAAAACATTTTCGTGATGTTAATGATAAGGAAGGTGAAGCAAAAATATATAGCAACTTAGGTGTGCTTTATGAATCACTTGGCGATCTAGTTTTAGCGGCTGATTACCAAAAAAAAGCGATGCGCTATTTTGAAAAAGTAAATGATGTAGAAGAACTTGCCACAAACTACTTTAATTTAGGTGAGCTTTACTTTCGCTCAAAAGACTACCACAAGTCATTAGCATTTTATGTGCAAGCGCTAGCGCTGGATACACAGCTAAACAGTATGCAAGATGTTGGCTACGATCATCATCGAATTGGTACTATATTTTTACGGCAGCGTAATTTTATCGAGGCGTTAGCTTCTACGCAAAAGGCAATTGAAATATTTATAAACTTGTCGGCGAAACAAGTGCTTTCACGTGCCTATGTTCAGCAAGCAAAAATTTATGCTGATATGAATAATAGCAATGCTCGACTTGAGAGCTTGAATTTAGCTAAGAACTCAGCTCAACAGGCAGCCTCAGATCATCAATTAAGAGTTGTTTGGCATAGCTTTGGTCGGTATTACTTAGAGAAGGGGGAGTATCAAACAGCAAAAAGCTATGCTGAAAAAGCTCACTCTCTTTCCGATAAACTTGGCTTATCAATATATCAATTAGATGATTATGAATTATTATCACAAGTTTATGAAAAACTTGAGAACTATCAACTTTCTTATCAGTTTCTACAAATGGCGTTTAATATCCAACTACAGCTAAACTCTGAGCAACAAATTAAAGAAATGGAGCGGCATAAACGTGATATTAATCTGCTGCAAGAGCAAGTTAAGGTTACTAAGTTAGAGAAAGAGCAGTTACGCATTGAGGAAGAAGTGATTGCTCATAAAGCGATAAATCAACGTAATGTTTCTATTTTTATTATTGTGATTGTGTTGTTTGTTGTTATTGTCTTTATGCTATATCAACGTCGAAAAATAGCGCTGTTAAAAGCTAAACTCTATCAGGATGCGTTAGCCGAAAAAAACCAATTACTTGCTGATGTTTCTCATGAGTTACGTACGCCACTAACGGCACTAAAGCTTCAAATTGATGCCTTACGATATAAGGTGGTGGAAAACGTTGATCTTAGTTATCAAAAATTAAGTGCCAAAGTCATGGATATCAATCGCCTAATTGCTGATATATATGAACTAGCAACGTCAGATGTTAATGGCTTATCTTTTACTACTGAACAATGCGACGTCATTCCAATCCTCAGAGAGTGGAATAATGAATTTTTACAGTACGTTGAGCAGCAAGGCTTTTCCTGGCGTTTATGCACTCACGTTGAATCAGCCCAAGTAAAAATTGATATTGATAGAATTAAACAAGTTTTGTCTAACTTAATTTCCAATAGCGTTAATTACACGGATAAACCCGGTGAAATTCAATTATCAGCCACTATCAGGCAAGAATCGTTAGTTTTAATTGTTAAAGACAGTGCGCCAACCGTTAATGATGAAGATTTAGAAAAGATATTTGAACGTTTATATCGTGTTGAAAAGTCTAGAAACAGGCAAACAGGCGGGTCTGGTTTAGGGCTTGCTATTAGTCAAAATATTATCCTTGCCCATCAAGGTGAAATATTCGCAAAAAAAAGTAACACTGGTGGACTAGCGGTTATTATTAAGTTACCTATTTTTAAAAGTATTTAGTTCCTATTTTACTTTCATAATGTTTCCTTATTTGTTTGTTACCTTGGGTAAATGTTACGAATTTAGGTTCTTAAATTGCTTATGTTACTTTTTATTTTGGCGATACTTTTACTAGTATTTTTATTGGCTATATATATTCCCAAGCATTATCTCGGGGCGCGTCGTTTACGAAAAAAAGTCGCCAACTACGCTAACATAGGCACTACTGGCATACCGAACGGAAATAAAAACTCTCATAGCTTTTTTCAGTTAAGGTTACTAAATGGAAGAGTAACGAAAGTTTCTGAACTTAATGCTGAGTTAGAGCTATATAAAGCATTTGATAACTCACCTTTTCCTGCAATAGTTATTGATAAAGTTTTAGATATAATTTTACAGGATATCCCCGCCTGTAGTATCGAGAAATTAAGTGCATTAGAGTATTTAAAAGGCGCAATAAAACCTCATCATTTTGATAGTCTAAAATCTTTATTTTTAACGCATGGGCGAGATAACTATTTGCTATCAATTGAAATATATCGACTGATTAAAAGTAGTGAAAACAACGCTGAAAAATCATACCTTCTTGATTTTATGAGCAAACAAATTCAACTCCCTCCAGAGCTATTGATTAAAAAATATATCCCATCCCCTAAATTGAGTTGAACAAGCGTATAAGCCAAAGCACAAAAAACACTACCAAGGTAAGTGAAAACTTAACCTGCTAACACACTAATATAATTAAAATAGAATGGTCGTATGTCAATTAATACTCAGCTTATGAATTTTGCGCTTAAGCTCATTAATATCTTTTTCCCTAAACTCGCATATTCAATGTTAAAAAAGCGCTTGCTGATGCCGGAAAGTGAGTCAAATGAATGGGCTGATGATATTAAAAAAGTCGTTATTGAAACTAAGTTTGGTAACGTTAACACCTATCAATATGGCCAGGGAAAATGTGTTTGGCTGTTGCATGGTTGGTCAAACGCATATCAGTTTTGGCCATTAATGAAGAAACTTGCTAACCAAGGGTATAGTTGTATTGCTATTGAAATTCCTCCTCACAACAGGCTAAATAATAGCAATATATCGCTGCCAAAATGGGTTAATGCGTTTGATAGTGCAGTAAAAAATATCCATGAGCCCACTCATGTTATTACACAAGGTCTAGGTGCAAGCGTTATCGCGAATAGTAGCTGGTTCACTGGTTATCAATATGACTTAACGCTAATTTCTCCGGTTCTAAATTACCTAACAAGTCTTAAGCGTTACGTTAAAAAAAATACCATTCCGTCGAGTCTGCTTTCCCGTTTAGTTAATGAAATATACTCAACTGATAAAATTCATTTAAAGAACCTTGATGCAACGGCTACCATTAATGAGTTTTCAGGACGATTGTCAATTTTTTATAGCAAACTAGATGGCTTTACTTCGCTGAATGCCATTAGTGTTATCGCGAAAAATGATGATCGTAAAGTTGTTCATTTCAAAGGAGCAACAACCCAAAAAATTATTAACAGTAAATCAATTGTTTACGCTATTCATGGGGAAGAAAGACCTCTCGATTTTGCTGTTTAAAATACCTAGCTATATTTTATCTTAAGTAGATACCCTCAACGTTAACCAACTCCGTTACCTAAAGCGGGAGAATATTCTCCTTTGAAAAAGCATTGCGTGTTTTTCGGTTTTCTTTAGCAAACATTTGATAAAAGAGTATTTTCACTGCAATAGAGTATTAAATATTACTTGGGTTTTTTTAAGCTTTGTTGTTGAATTTGACCGTATCTTACTAGGAGTGTTGGCTGATTTTTACATGTGCGAAAACCTAAACTTATCGGCTTATATCGCATTACCTGAAAGTAGATTAATAGAGATAATCATTAATCAATCATAGTGTTACTAACTACTTCTCTCTTCAATACCCCCAATTTAATTTGCTCCTACTTAGCACTCTTTGCAGTGCTACATGATTTTTATGCGAATGTACTCGCTAACCTTGATGCCCTTGATTCACGCCTAGCTGTTATGTGTAAATGTCACATTTTGTTAAATTTCATTGTCTTTGGTTAAATTCTGTCAAATGATGTAACTATGTTTCGGCTGTTTTTTAAGCTCTTCGAAACAGTTTTTTACGATATGTTTCACATCCTATAAAAACTAAACTTTGCTATTTATAATTTGTAAAATTTTATCGTACTATCATTAAAGAAAAGGGGAAAGTCTGTTAACAACTTGTTTGATTAAACTTTAACTTTAAAAAAATTACTTATATTTGCATGAGAGAACATATAAACGTTGGTGTAAATAACCAATGGGTTTTAGACGTATGTAGCGTCAATTATAAAGCTTAATAAATTTGTATATTTGCAAAGGGGTAATATTGATGGGGAAAGTTTTGGATGATACTCGTAGTATTAAATCAAAAGAAAATATATATAACGCGTTACTAATGTCATCGTTGGAACAAGGAGCAGAAAGAATAACAATCACATACATTTTGAAGAAGGCTGAAATAAGTCGCTCAACTTTTTACCGACATTTTTCTTCACTAGATGATGTAATTCAATTTAAATTGCAAGAAACAGTAGATCAACTTTTTGAGTTTTTTAAAATTAAAGGCAAGCCTCATAAAAGTGACAAGTACTTACTTTTATATCCAACTTTAGTTTTTTTTAGAAACCGAATTGACTTGCTTAGACTACTAATAAACCTGAAAGAAACTGACACCCTCAAGCAGGTTTTATATAGCAACCTCAAGCAAGTTAATAAAAAACTTTTAAAAGCAGAAAAGCAAGTTGATGTAGAAGACTTTTACTTGGAAAACTGTTCAAGCTCAATTGTCACGCTACTTGTTTTATGGACTAAAACTGGAATGAGCCAATCACCTGAAGAACTTAGTTTAGCGATAAATAATGCAAAAGATATCACTCATAAAGTGTTTGAACGCTTTGAGTTATAGATATTATTGGCCTAAGTACAGCAAATGGTTTTAATCTTTCCTTTCGTAACATGACGTTTATTTTCGGCGAAAAGGCTAAACATTTCATAAATTAGTTATTGAAAATGAGGCTAACCAAATTGCTCCTTTATGTTGATAAAAGGAGACATTATAGCCTTGCTCGTATGAAGTAAATAACTACTTTGGTGAAAGCTAGAACACAGTGGTTTTAGGTTTTTATTACATAATCAAAAGCTTAGCTTTAATTGTTGCAAGCATGTTTACGAAGTAGGCATATTCTGTGATTTTGTAAAGTTTCCTAAGACAATTGATAATTATAAGAAAAATATAATGATTGATAATTCAAAGTGTATTATGAGTTACCCATTACCTAATCTGGATATGACAAAATGGGATACGATAGTTAATTTATTAACTGAAATTTTTGCTGTTTCTTGTGGCGTAATAATTCAATACCGACACAACGAATTTAATGTCGTTTCTACTAGCTCTAATAAAGATAATTTTCTTTCTGTTAACAGTTCATGGTCTTGGGATATTAACTGTTTTTGCCGTAAAACTATTGAAGCGAACGGTGAGTTTTACGTTAAAAATGCAGTGGATGATTTTCAATGGAACGTTACAAAGTGGGATATAGGCTCATACCTTGGTGTTCCGCTGTATTGGCCCAATGGGAATTTATTCGGTGTTTTGTGTGTAATTCACAAGAAACCAACAGATTTTTCTGAAACGCTAAAAAAAGTGTTAAGTCCATTTAGGTTAACTTTAGAATGCAATTTAAAATATGTATTGAATGTTGATAAGTTACTTATTCAAGATGAAAAAAATGAGCAAAAATTTTTAGCCCAAAAAAAAGACATTATAAACGCTAAGAAAGCGCTTGAATTGCAAGAGAGCATAAATACCGCTGCTTTCTCGTCATCTATGCTGGCAGTCATTCGAATAAGCCATCACGGAACAATACTGTCAGTTAATAAAGCTACCAATATATTGTTTAATTACAATGCCAATGAACTTATAGGGAAAAATATTAGGTTATTAATTGCAGGAGAGCATGATAGTCATTTAAGTAGTTATTTATCATCAAATACTCCAATTACTACTCACAAAGGCTGGCAAATAGTAGCTCAACAAAAAGAAAGTTCTGTATTCGATGCAATGTTATCTATCTCTGAAATTAATGTTATATCTGAAAAACAGTACGTTGTGTCAATAACTGATATTACTGAAAGAGTTAAAAAAGAAGCACTTTTAGAGGAGTTAGCGCTCTACGATCAGCTTACTAAGTGTGCCAACCGAAACCTACTGAATAATAGAATAAACTTACAAATTAACCATGCTGTTCGAAGTGGTTCTAGCTTTAGTGTTATATATATTGATCTTGATAAATTTAAATTAGTTAATGATTGTTTTGGGCACCAATGCGGAGATCAAGTGTTGATTTCTATTGGTAAAAGGCTACGCGAAAGTGTTCGAAAAACAGATACTGTCGCTAGAGTAGGAGGGGATGAGTTTATAATTTTGCTATCAGAAAAAATAGATAATGCTGATTTCACTAAAAATTTACTAAATGCTATTGAAGCTCCTATCAAAACGTCTACAAAAACGCTTAATATTCAAGCTAGCTTAGGCTTGGCTCACTTTTCTGATGATTGCAAAACGGTAAATGAACTTATTAATTTAGCTGACTCTAGAATGTATTCTCATAAGCATAAGCTTTCAAGCAGTACCATGGTTTAATTAAAAGCACTGTGCTCAGATAAATGACCGGCAAGTAAGTCAATAAAATTTCTAACTTTTGCTGATGATAGTCGGTCTTCTCGATGAACAATATTCAGTGGTAATGGGGCAAGTTCAAAAGGCTCTAAAATAAATTTGAGTTTGCCACTAGCAAGCTCGTCCACCACTTGATAGGAAATGATACGCGTAATACCAAAGCCGGCAACAGCAGCGTTAATAGCGGCTTGATTTGTCGTCACACTCAGTCTTGATTTAATACGCTGTGTGATGGTTTTACCATTTTCTACGAACTTCCAATCAGGCGTAAGGCTACCGGCTTGTACCGCTATTAAGGCATGATCTTTTAGCTCGCTATAATGTTGAGGAATATTATTCTTGGCAAGGTATTCAGGTGAGGCGACGAGTGCTAACCGCACTGAACCTACCCTTTTAGCGCGCATTGAAGAGTCGGTTAATTCGCCTATACGAACACCAAGGTCGTATCCCTCTTCAAGTAAATTAACAATGCGGTCGAGAAATATAGTCTTAACATCGGTATTAGGATAACGATTTAGGTATTCAATTACCGCGGGTAAAACAAACTTTTGCCCAAACAGTACCGGAGCCGTGACACTTAAACTGCCTTGTGGCTTGGCATTTACACCTTGTGCCGCTTCATTGGCTAATGTGATGTCATTTAGTATGCGCTTTACATCTTCTAAATAACGTAAACCCGCATCAGTAACGCGTACATAACGAGTGGTACGATTAAAAAGCTTTACCGCTAATCTATCTTCAAGCATAGCGATAGCGCGTGTTACCGTTGGTGGTGACATATTTAACTGACGACTCGCAGCAGCAAAACCTTGCTCTTCTGCAACAGCAACAAAAATACGCATAAGTTGTATTTGGTCTAACATTGATTGTTCCAAAAGTTGAAATAATTAATTGTATATTTTCTATATTCTTAAATAAAGTGAATTATTGCACACTAGTTTCATCCTGAAGTAGGGGATCAAAACCACCAATTTATTAAAGAGGAATGAATCATGAGTCGAATTAATTTAGTGTCAACAGAGCAAGCGAATGAGCAACAGCAAGCACTTTATTCAGCGATTGAACAAAAGCTAGGTGTTGTACCTAATTTTCTTAAAGTATTTGCTAATTCACCAACCGCGTTACAAGCATTTCTTGGTTTGCATACAATTGCGAGTGAAGGTGCATTAGATGGCAAAACTAAAGAGCGTATTGCCTTAGGTTTAGCCGAACAAAATGCCTGTCAATATTGTGTTTCGGCACATACCGCCATTGGTAAAAAGGCAGGGTTAACAGGCGATGAAATGCTAGCGAACCGGGCAGGTGATAGCCAAGATGCTAAAGCCAGCGTGGCAGTAAAATTTGCTCGCTCACTAGCTGAAAATAGTGGTGAAGTATCAACTGCAGAATTACTAGAAATTCGCAATGTTGGCTTTAATGATGCTGAAATCGTTGAAATTATCACCCATGTTGGTATGAATGTTTTAACCAATATTTTAGCCAAGGCAAGTCGTGTTGAAATCGACTTTCCAAAAGTTGAATTAAAACAGGCTTCTTAGTTTGAGTCGTTTGTTTAGCTATTGAGGAGTTTGCTCTTCAATAGCCCATTTAATAAGGAAACTATTATGGCTCATCAATACGCAAAAATTGCTTTTACTGAAACTGTTAGACAAGTACAACGTGAGCAGAACAGTCGTCAAGGTTATGCCAGTATGGACACTGGCGAAGACCACAACTACTTGTTGTCGGCGATGGAAGCGGAATTTATTGCTCAACGAGACAGCTTCTACATGGCGAGTGTCAGTGAAACTGACTGGCCGTATGTGCAACATCGAGGTGGGCCGAATGGTTTTTTAAAGGTTATTGACGCGCAAACTATTGGTTTTGCTGATTATAAAGGTAATCGACAATATGTTAGCACCGGAAATTTTAGAACCAATGACAAAGTTTCGATTATTTTAATGGACTACCCGAATCGACGACGCTTAAAGATTTTAGGGCATATATCACAAGTTGATGAACAAGATTGGACAACTTTAGCTGCCCTAGAAGATAATCACTACCGAGCAAGAGTAGAGCGTGGTTTTGTCATTAAAATATCAGCATTTGATTGGAACTGTCCTCAGCACATTACTCCACGTTACAACGAAGTGGAACTAACCGCATTGCTTGATCCACTGCAAGCACAGGTTGAGACATTAAAATCGCAATTGAAATTGCAAATGAGTGCAAATAAAAAAGTCGATAAACTTGAACAATTAGGTGACGGTGAACTTTCGTTAGTTATCGCAGGAATACGGCAATTAACCCCTGAAATCAGAGCATATGAATTGCGTAGTGTTGATGATAGCCCTTTACCTGAAATTAGTGCTGGCGCTCATATTCAAGTACCAGTGCAATTGCTAAATGAGCAACTGGTATGGCGAAATTATTCGATAAGTAGTAATCCTAAGCGTACTGATTGTTATGAAATAGCGGTAAAAAAAGAACAACAAGGCCAAGGTGGTTCACAAAGTCTTCATCAACAATTTGATATTGGCTTAAGATTAAATTGTCGGATGCCAGAAAACTTTTTTCCTTTAGCAAAGAATCGACCACATAGTGTCTTAATCGCAGCAGGTATTGGTATAACGGCAATTAAATCGATGGCATTAGGGTTGCTTCAGCAGCATGCTTCATTCGAACTGCACTATGCAGGACGTAGCCGTGAACATATGGCATATGCTGACAGGCTAACTCGACAATTGGCTGATAAATTATTTCTATACCCTTCAAATGAAGGTAAAAAGCTGATGCTTAAATCATTGATGAGCGAGCAAAAAGCGGAAACACATTTTTATTTCTGTGGTCCAGAAGCAATGCTAAGGGAATACCAACAACATGCAAAAGCACTTGGCATAGATAAAGGTCGCCTTCACTTTGAGCAGTTTTCCAGAGAGATTAATCAATCGGCAAACGCTTGTCAGTTAACCTTAGCTAAATCGAAAATTAGCATTGAAGTAGCAGCAGAACAAACCTTGCTCGATGCAGTATTGGCCGCAGGTGTTGATGCACCTTATAGTTGTATGACAGGCGAGTGTAAAAGTTGTGTAGTAAATGTTGCTGAAAATAGTGAAATTGAACACTTAGATGAATGTTTAACACCAACAGAACGAGCAAATGGTAAAATGTGTTTGTGCGTATCACGACCGAAATCAAATACGTTAACGATAGAACTATAAAGTGATAAGTTGCTGATATTAAATGTAGGATTCAAACTTTATCCTACATTTTAATATCAGAGCTTAACTACACCTGACGGACAGCTTTAAGTTCATAGCTGCCCTTGAGATTGATATAGACATAGTGAGCTTATTAGGTTATTGAACTTTCAACGACCGCTCGTACTCAATTCTACCATAAGCAACTTTGCGAAAATAACTCACTCTTCAAGGGCTCTATAAAAGAAAAACTGTTAAAAGTTATTGTTCAGGAAGTTCTACAATTCTCCAATAGTGATCAAGTAGTTTAACAAGCTCGTCAAAACCATATTGCAACCTTTCCTTAACAATGTACCCTGCTATGTTTTTTTCGTATGCTGCAAGTTTATCTTCGTCATCCTTGCTGGTTGTTAATACGAAGACTACACTGTTATTCAAGCCTTCATCTTTACGAATTTCTGCTAAAAATTCTAGTCCTCCCATTCGTGGCATATTAAGGTCTAGCAGAATCAAGTATGGCTTAGATACTTCACATTTTTTTAAAAGTTCTAATGCAATCATGCCATCTTTAGCACGAACAATAGGGTTAACTATTTTAAGTTTTTTAAATGCACGTTCAACACCTTTCGCATCAACATCATCATCCTCCACTAACAAAATGGTCGCATGCTTATAACTAGTATCACTCATTGATTTATTCCAATTTTTTATTTAGGCCAAGTAAAAGTAAAACAAGTACCGCTCTTGCCATCAGAAATAACCGTTATCTTACAGTTTTGATAATCAAGTAATTTCTTTATGATAGAAAGTCCCATACCACTTCCTTCTACTTCATCTCTAGGTTTTAATGTTTTAAATAGTTCAAAAATTTGTTTATGGTGTTGCTTGGGAATACCTGAGCCATTATCTTCTACCGAAAACTCGTAAAAAGTGCTGTGTTCAATAGCAGATATGTTAATTGCTAGCTTACTCTTATTGTTATTATGCTTAATCGAATTTCCAATTAGGTTACGAAAAATAGTTTCCAAAGGTACGAGGTACGTTTTAATTTCAGGAAGAGAATTATCGCATGTTATTGAAATTTCATTAGATGGATTCTGTAAATCAAATATATTCAGAATAAGCTCTCGTATATTAACAATTTGAACATCACCTATTTTACGGCCAATGCGAGAATATGCTAATAAGTCCTCTAATAAACTCTCTAAGCGTGAGGTTCTATTCATTAGTAACGCTAAGTTGTTTTTAGTATCATCATCAGCAAAGTCAGCAATGTCTTCCTCAATCCAAGATGAAAGTTGCATTATGCCTCTTAAAGGGGCTTTCAAATCATGAGATGCTACATAGGCAAAATCACTGAGTTCCCGATTGCTCCGCTTCAACTCTTCTGTAATTTGAATATGCTCTGTCATATCAATAATGGTCGCAAGTGTTTTTAAGTCATTGCCACTTTTAAATTGCGCTAGCCCTATTTCCGCAGGAAATTCATTCTCAGTTTTTGTTAAACCAAAAACTTCCCTGTTAAGCCCCATTTGGCGATTAGAGGGGCTTTTATTAAAGCTATGACGATGCTGTGGATGTTGCTTTTGATACCGCTTAGGTATCAGCATATCAACTTTATTGCCGATTAATTCTTCACTTCTATAGCCAAAAAGTAATTCAATTTGTGGGTTTACTGTTTCAATCACACCATCAATATTAGTGATAATCATGCCACAGGGAGCTGATTCAATAATATGCTTAAAATACCTTTCTTGAATGATGATTGCCTGAGCTATTTCATCTAATTCTTTTGACATTTTTACATGCTCTGACATATCAATAACCGTTGCGAGTGTTTTTATGTCATCACCACTTTTAAATTGTGCTAACCCTATCTCCGCAGGAAATTCGTGCTCTGTTTTTGTTAAACCAAAAACCTCTCTGTTAAGTCCCATTTGGCGATTAGAGGGGCTGTTATTAAAACTGTCACGATGTTGTGGGTGCTGCTTTTGAAAGCGCTTGGGGAGCAGCATATCAATCTTATTGCCAATTAATTCTTCGCTCTTGTAGCCAAAAAGCAATTCGGTTTGTGGGTTTACTGTTTCAATCACGCCATCAACATTCGTGATAATCATGCCACAAGGTGCTGATTCTATAATGTGTTTATAATACTTATCTTTCACAGACAGTCGCTGATTTATTGTATTGGCAAGTGTTACTGCTTCCTTTTGAGAGCGTGCTAGCATAAGAAAAATAAACACCAACATGGCGTCAATAACAATACCACCTCCTAGAATAATCAGCGGCTGACTTGAATGTGTAGATGTTTTAAATGAAAGTGCTGTTTGAATATTAAATGTCCACGGTCTACCGTACATATCTATAGTGACAGTTTTCTGAAATAGAGGTTTAGAGTCAAAGTGTTCATTGTCAGGCGTAAGCTCATCATAAAGGTTACTATCGCCATCAAAGATACTAAATGCCAACTGTCTATTGCTTTGCATAAGTGTCCCTTCCATTAATTTGTGCATAATGAAAGGAGCGTAAACGTGGCCAACAAAATGTGTTTGGCGTTGTTCAGGTGTTTCAATATTCGAAGAATTATAAAATGGAATATACTTTAAAAACCCTGGTGTTTTTTTAGCATCCTGAACAAGTACTATTGGGGCTGTGATTTGCGTAGTTGCACTATCTCGCGCTTTTTTAGCTGCGCTGAAACGGTTATATTCAAACGCCATATCTAGTCCAACAGCTTTTTCATTACCTTTAAGCGGCTCTATATAGGTAATTGGCCAATACTCTTGCTCATCGTGTTTTGGGTGAACATTAAAGTTAGGTCTGTATTTACGCTGGTGCTCAATAAATTGACTAATATTATTATCTGGGACAAAGTAAATTACACCAATGCCATTAATCCCTGGGTAAGTATCGGTAAGGTTTAGCCTTTTAGAAAATACCTTCCAATCGTTTACCTGTGTTTTTGGGGCAAATGTTTGGATGGCGGCTGCCCCAGCCTTTAATGCAACTTCATAATGCGACATTCGTTCAGAAATTTGGGCAAGTAACTGTTCAGACTGGATTTTGAATAACTCAGATCTTTTTTCTTGTATTTGGTTGTCTGATATTTTCCAGGCCGTAATGGTTAGTATAAGGGAAGCCGATATAACGACCCAATGATACCAATGTAGAAAACTATTCGGTTTAGTTACCTTTATAGTCATGATTTATCCTTGAATTATTAAGCAAAAACAATGTGACATTTAAAGGTAAGTTTCTTCAATATAACGTTGAGATTGAGGACGAGAATAATAGTAACCTTGAGCACGTCCAATATTAAGTTGCTTACAGAGTTCTGCATGTTGTTCTGTTTCAACACCTTCCGCTATGACACCTAAGCCTAAAATACTAGCCATAGATACCAGTCCTTCGACTAATGCAATACGCTTGATGTCGTGTTTATCGTATGGCATTAAGCTTTTATCAATCTTTACAATTGAAATCGGGTGATTTCTTAAATGTGCAATTGAAGAGTAACCTGTTCCAAAATCATCAAGCGATAAATGGCAGCCACCTTCTACTATATCGGTTAGCACTTGACGGGAAGTAATAGAGTCTTTGAGTAATGCTGTTTCGGTTAATTCTATTTCAATTAAATGTGCGGATACATCGTATTTCGATAAACAGTCAGCAAGGGCTTCCACAACGGTAAAATCGCCTAATTGTACGGCCGATATATTAATTGCCATTGTTAAAGGCTTTCTGCGACTTTTATTCCATTTTGCTAGCGTTGAAATAGCTTCGTCAATCACCCAAAGCCCAATATCAGAAATCTGTTGGGTTTCTTCTGCAATTTCAATAAAATCATCAGGCGAACGAACAGCACCAGCAACATTCCAACGTATGAGTGCTTCAAATCCTGTTACGCTCTGATTAATTGGGTCGATAACTGGCTGGTAATACAACTCAAATTGCTGCTGTTCTATTGCATCTCTTAGCTCTAACTCTACTTGTAGGCGTCGATGGAATTTTTGTTGCATTTCCTCTTCAAAAAAACAAATTCGATTCTTGCCTAATTTTTTCGCACGATACATAGCAATATCAGCATATTTAAATAATTCTTCACTCGTCTTTCCGTTACATGGGTGAAGTGCTATGCCAATACTCACTGTAGAGTTTATTGTGGTGGTTGCTATTTCAATAGGTGTTTGCATTGTGCTAATAATACGTTGTGCCACCAATAGTGCTTGTTCACTGTTTTGCAAATTACTTAAGGTGATTGCAAACTCGTCTCCACCTAGCCGTGCAAACAATTCATTGCCTCTAAGACACTTTTTTATTTTTGCTACATTCTTCTTCAGTAAAAGATCGCCAACATCATGACCAAAGTTATCATTGATTAACTTAAAGTTATCTATATCAAAGAGTAATAGGGCAAGTGTATGGTCATTTCGTCTGTTATTTGTGATAGCTAATTTAAGTGACTCATCAAAAAAATAACGGTTGGGCAACTTTGTTAAAGAGTCTGTTTCTGCTAATTGCTTAACCTGTTGATATGTTTCAAAAAGCTTTACTTCTAATTCATGCCGTGTCGTTGAATGAAGTATCGCCCGTCGTAACTTTTTTTCCGAGATATCAGATTTTATTAAAAAATCTTGAGCACCCGCTTTAATACATTCAAGTGCAATGCTTTCATCTTCAAATGTGCTCATCATTACAATGGCAGTGCTTGAGCCTTTGGATTCATTCCTAATATCTAGGATCATTTCTATACCATCACGAGCGGGCATGCTGTAATCAAGCAGAATGATATCAAAGGCATGTTTAGCGTATAATTCTAATCCTTGATCTACGGTAACTGCTTCTTCTATATTGACATTTAAGTTGCTTTTCTTAAGCGTTCGAGTAATAGCAGTTCTATCTACTTGATCATCATCTACTAATAAAATATCCATATTTTTATTTTAATCTCCCTATTTGTTAAAATTGGACCTTATGAGAGCAACTACTACCAACAAGATTAAGTCCATCGATAACTATAATGTGATGTATGTCACATTATAGTTAAAAAACAAATATGTACATTTTTTTTGAATATCTCTTATGGCATTAGGTTACTATCATTAAGAGTTTCGAAATAAACTACCTAACAGATATTCTCTCGATAACTTAATTAGGCTTAACGATACTTACTGGATAGAAATTTCTTGGGAAGGTGAATTACTGTAACTAGTGAAATGTTGATATTGGTTCTGTAAAATCCACCTTTTGTTATCCGTAGTGGATAATTTACACCTTGCAAATTATCCACTACGTTTTTCAACGTCCATTTTGCTGGCTCTCGCGACAGTAAATTCTGATTAAAACCTACAAATTTTAAAATGTCTGATCGAGTTTGAACTATGACAGATTAAAAGCGCTGCGAACGATGGTTTGCAGTGCTAATTAAGTACGAATAATGATTCAACATGATGAGTAATGGTTAAAGCTGACTTACTCAAAATACTCTTTTTTAACATTAACTAATTCAATCACCTCTGGCTCAGGAATCTTTTCCTTAGGAAAAGCAGTACGAACTTTTTCGGTTAAGCCTTTGGCAAACACTTGATAGAGCACGCGTGTTTTTACCGTCAGGGGATATTGAATATTACTTGGCAATTGATAGCTTTCTTGTCGGGTTTGGCCTGACTTAATACGAGTGTCTTGGCTGAGTTTTACATAGCGCCAAAAGCGTAAACCTACTGGCTTATCGTCTTTATCAACACCAATTTTAATAAAGCGTCGAGCATCTTTTGGAATGTAGCCATTGTTCATTACGCCTGAGCTGAAAACCTCTCTACCACTAGCATCAGTCGCGATAACTTCTAACCAAACTTGGCGCCTAGCGCCGCCGGGCATATCGTGGCCTGAATTGGCATTGGTGACATTTGCGGTAAAAGTATTGCCTTGTTTTTCAACCGATAGCGTTAATGCTGTTTTTAGAATGTCGATACTCAACTTTTTATGTTCAGGGTTACGCATACCAGTGAAGTAATAATTACCCCCTGCAAAATGATGTGAGCGCATATTACTTTTTATCGGTCCGTCGTCAGTTGATTGACCAGAAACTTTGTTATCAAAATTAGTCACATCTTGGGTCATATGACAATCAATACAGGTTTTGTGTTGGCTAGGGTCGTCAGGTGAATTAAATGGTGATGCTAACCACTCGCCGAAGTTGTCATTTATTTTCGCGCCAGGACCAGTAGTGAATTCGTTATGGCAAGTCGCACAGTAAAGCGAGCTTTGGTAAAGCTCAGGCTTTGAATACGAGGCTTTATGAGCTTTCGGCGCAGCGTTAATTTGTTTTTTAGCTAACCACTGTAAAAACTGATTATTGCTGTCTTCAAAAATATAGCTAGTACGGTCTTTAATGTTGACGGTTAAATCGGTATTACCACCTGCGTCTTCCGCTTCGGTAATACGATGACAGAATACGCAACCCGTACCACGCTCATTAACTGGCGTGCCATGCTGATAAGCAGCATTTAAGGATGCGGCATTTTTTTCCCACATATCGCCAAACTCACTTAGGGCTGAATTATCATTGTTGATGACCATTTGTGGTGTATGACAACCTCTACACAGTACTCGAAATTCTTCCCCTTCAAGCTCTGCTGCTAAATTTTCTTGATAACGATAGTAAGGATGATCCATGTTCATGCCATGATTTGAATCAGCCCATTGGTCGTAAATGGTGCTATGACAATCTTTACATTGCGCTGAGCTTAACCACTCTTTGGGATGGGCGTATTTTTTATCGTCATCAAGTTTTAACCAAGTAGAAAGGTAAGGTAGGTTTTCTTGTGTGCGTACATAGCTATTTAACGCGCCCATCATTTTAGCGACAGCAACAGGTGGGTTTAGCATATCAATGGCGGTTAAGGTTTCTGAAGTAGCAGGATCTGCGCCCATACCGCCTTGGGTTTTTTGAATAATATCAATATAGGCGGCTACCGGATCGCCAGCGATCATTTTATAAGTATCAACATGACCTGTGATGGCATTGGAGAATTTATCTTTTGTCGCGTCTTTCATTAATTGTTTATTAGTGAAATTAAAACCGTCGAAATGACAAGAGTTACAGCTCATCCAAAAATCACCGGCCATTGGGTGGTCTTTATTTTTTTCACTGTTGGCCTGATTGAATAGGGTTTTACCTAAACGAACTTGTGCAGGTAATGGGTCGTGGTTAACTAAATCAGCAAAGTTACCTTGCGTTAATTTAAGTTTTGCAAAAGGGCCAGCAGCGCCGGTATTAAAGTGAGCAAGGGTTAATGACATAGCATTTTGCACAAACAATTCTTGGCCATCTATCAGCAAGCCTTTTGGGTTATCGCCCGGCACGTTGCGGTATATTTGCGTGACTTTTGCGCCACCTTGAAACTTTTTACGGCGGTGGCGTTTTTTGCCTTTTCTTTTTTTAGCTTTTTTATTGGCACTCGCTTCTCGTGATAAATCAAAGACCATTAAGTCTTCTGAGCCAGCTAATGAAATAAGTACCTTTTTGCCGTCTTCACTAAAAAGTACATCATGTGGGTTCGAAACAATGCGAACTTTATTGCCACTTTCAATTATATTAATTTGCTTAAATAGTTGCTTACGTTGCTCGGTAATTTCGTGCTCGTTATCTGGCGTTAAATCGATAATTGAAACTGTTGGGAAAACACTTGATTGAAACTGAAAGTCATGACCAAACGACCATAACACATGCGGTAGCCAAGCTTTTGTACCATCGGGGCTAATGGCGATATTGTCGAGTAACCTTGGCTTACCTTGAGGCACTGATTTAGTTTTGTTACTTGGGGTGTCGATTAACTGAATAACACTTTTTAGTGCTGGCTGCTCGGCGTTCACATCATAAATTGATACTTGCCCTGATAAGCTGTGACTAACCAATAAGCGACCATCATCTGTTAACGCTAAACCACGAGGCGTTTGCTCGGTATTGATGGTATGGGTTATTTCACCGGTTAATGAAACGGTTAGTAGCTTATTTTCTTTGAAACTGGTTAGGTAAAATTGTTGGTTTTTATTATCGAAAATAACGCCAAAAGGACGAGCGGGCACGTTGATAGCTTTTTTTACTGACAGTGTTTTAGCGTCGAGTAAAATCGCTTTGTTGTTTTGGAAGTCGCTTGCTAGCAGTAATTGTTGTTTTTCAGCATAAGCAATTCGGCGTATGTCTCGGCCTATCGTTTGTTCGCTAATAGTGTTGCCATTATCGCGATTAATAATGCTGATGCTACCTGCGTCAAAGTTGGCACTAAATATTTTGCTTTTATCGCTATTAAAAAGCAATGAGGCACTTTTTTCTGATGCCGATGCGCTGACACTTAATAGTTGAAGAAGTGAAATTGCTACTAGCAGTAGTGGCCACTTTAGGCGTTTAAGCATTGCTGTACCGAACTTATAAAATTGAAAAATTATTCTCGATAACGAGACTTTAGTAATAGCTACTGATTTACTTGCGGAAATTTAAAATACTCCAACGTAACGCATGCCTAAAAACAATCGGCGCTAATAACCATGAAGAGTAAAAATGTAGGTCTTGTATTAGTTGGCTGATGCTATTACCCGTATTACCGTAAAAAAATAGATAAAAGCCACTTAAGGTGCAAACGACTAATAACCATTCTATTAACGTACCTGTTTGGCGAAGAAAAGCTTTTTTGCTTTTGGTGATCAGTTTACGATGCGAGCTCCAAAAAGCGCCAACAATAATGCTGAATAAGGTTACACCGATGATCATGTGAAGAGGTAATAACCAGCGTGATAACTGCCAACTAAGCGCTATTTTATCCCACAGTAATACACCACTGACAAACATAAAATACAATAAAAACTCGGCCGACTTATGACGATAGGCGAGTTGTTTCCACCATGTTGAAATTATCAATATTGGGGAGTTAATTACTGTTGAATTATCTACGTTAATCATATTGTTAATCTTCTATGCTTTACACCATTTGAAACGGCAAAAGCAGCAATGACATTATTGCTGCTTTATTTTCTTTTTTAGTGATTAAGCTAAGTAACTTCACTCATTGCTTCTCTGAGCTGAGCTTAACTTAGCTTAACCTTACTAAGTTATAGCAACTATTTAATGCTGACTGTATTCGCCATCACTGGCGCTGTGCCATACTTTCCGCCTGCCGCAATAATTTGTTTTACGCCATCTTGGTCGGTATCAGCATTGTTGCTATTTTTAATCACCAACTCACCAGTATCACCAATTGGCTCTGCTAACTGCATCGCACCATTAATTACCGTACTGAACCAGCTAACATAACGTGCGGTTAATGTTGCTAATTCAAAGGCTGGATTATGTTCACCTTCTTCATTTTGCAAATGTAAAATGGTTTCACGTAAGCCACCAGAAATAGCAGCCTCTGTGTATGGCGTATGTACTGTCGCTTTACCCGGAATTGTGGCCCAGGTATTGAGGTTTTTATCAAACATGTGCTTTTCAACAGCAAGGTAAATACTGCGCGCAGCAGCTTTGTAACTATCATCTTTAGTGGCTAAAAATGCTGCCACTAAACCGCGAATAGCAGCAAACTGGTTCTCTAATGAGGTTGAATTATCTGCTTTAACATCTTTGCCAATATTAGCACCATCAACAACTAAACCTTTATCATTGATCAAGTGTTTAACCATAAAGTCAGCCTGTGCTTTTATCATGCTAAGAGCTTGTTTACCTGCGGTTGTTTTTAGGTTTACAGCGCTAGTTTCTGCAGCAGCATAACCAACTGGCAGGGCATCTTTAGCACGTTGATAAATTGATAAGGCAACGATGGTGTAAGCGGCGTCATAACTATTTACATAGCTACCTTGCTTTACTTGATAATCGTTAACAAAACTGCCGTGAGTTTTATTAAAATGCAAAGCGCTCAAGTTTTTAAACACTAAGTTAGAAATGTTGTTGGCTAATGAAAAGGCATCATCACTAACAATGTCATTATCCGGATTATTGTCGGTATTTACTTTCGGCGCGGCTGCAAATGGTGCGCCGTCAAATACCGCTAACATTGCTGGGTTTTGCCCTGTATTGGCAATACGTTGATCAGTAAATGCGTAGAATTCTGCTAATGGCCACAACATTTGCCAGGTGTCACGCAAGGTTGAACGTGCATCAGTAACTTTTAATGACTTAATACTATTCACGCCATTGATATTGCCTTCATTAACTTGCACTTTATGTGGGAACCAAACAGCGCCATTTTTTGGTGAATAATCAAGACCAAAGGCAGTGCCAAGTTGCTTGCCATTAAAACCAAGCTGGTTCTGCATAATAATTAATTTATCAATCGACATTTCGGTCAGCATCATGCCGTTAAAGCCATCAGCGGCAGAAACACCTAAACTGTGCACACCGTCTTGGTCCATGGTCGCTGATTCTGCTTCAACTTCTTCGTCAGTTTCGGTGACATGCATGCCGCCTAAAAAGTCTTGTGACCACATCACTTCTTTTAGGAAAATAGCGCCAATCGCGGCAGGATTAAAACTTTTATCAAAACTTTTGTCATCCCATGCCAGTGATTTGTAATCGTGAACATAAGCAGGGGTAACCGAGATAATGGTTTTGTCTTCACCTTTTGCTGTGGTGATATCGAAAGTTTCGGCGTCACCAGCAGTGGTATCAGGCTTTGCAACAAATTCAGGGTTACCTGAAGTGTAAGGCATGGATAATGGGTAAACATTACTTGGGATTTCGCTTTGGCTTAAACCTACTGCGCCGGCCATGATGTTGATACGCTTGCTAAGTTGTTCAATACTGCCACCACGTTTTTTATTTAATGGCCCGTTTGCTAAATGTGGCCCCATGGTTGATTGATAATTTAGCGCATACATAGCTTCTTCTGAGTATTCATAACTTTCAATACCTGCAGCAAAATCAAATGCGGTTGGTGTATTCGCTGTTGTTGCATCAAGGATATCTAAGTCTAAACCTAATGCTTCTGCTAAAGGCTCGCCAGATAATTCAAACTCGGTATAAGCTAAAAAGTTACTTGCAGGGTAATGGGTTTTATCAACAATATTTGTTTGAGCAGCCGTTACTGCCCCTGAAAGTAATGATGCCATTATCGCGAGACTTACAAGAGATTTCTTCACAAGTTATCCTTAATTTACACTGGGTAATCGAGACTAATACTAAATAATGCCGCCATGGTAGCGCATTTATTTTATCAATAAAAGAAATGAGAGTAATTCTTATTTGTATTTATTAATCTAGATCAAGGTTAGCTGAGTTATCATTTAAAATGGCATTTTTGCTATTGAATGATGAGAAATTGCTCTTTATATTTGCGCCACTTTTATCCTGAAAACGAATTTTAAACATGATCTTTTTTAACAAAAAACTCACCATAGTCGCTGTTGCGATAGCCAGTGTTTTTTCAAGTTCTACCTTTGCTTTTGAAAATGCTAACCAGCAGCAAGATGCAAGTAGTGCAATATCAGCAGGTAAGTTTTCAGGTAATTTTCGATTTGGTTATATTTCAACAGAAGATAACAATGGCGATAGTGTCGAAAGTTCGGCAATTGGTGGTGAGCTAAGCTATAGCAGTGCAAGTTGGAATGGTATTAGTGCAAGGGGTAGCTTGTACACAACACAAAAGCTATTCAATGATGATAACGGTGATTTTTTTGCATCAGACGGTGATAGTTATGCCATTTTGGGGCAAGCTTATTTACAAGCCAATGTAGGCGCGACAGAAGTAAAAGTTGGCCGTTTTGGTTTTGACTCACCTCATGCTGATATGGATGATATTCGCATGGTGCCTAATACCTTTTCTGGTATTTTAATCACTAATAATGACCTTAGTGACACAACTGTATATTTGGCGCATTTAGATAAATGGTCTGGTGTTGATTCGGATAAACCAGAAGACTTTACTGATATGAATAACAGTGATGGTGTTAATGTATTTGGCGCTGTTTACGAAGGCATTGAAAATGTTGCTTTGCAAAGCTGGTATTACAATATTAACGATTTAGCTGATTTAATTTATCTTGAAGCTATGGTTGAAGTTGAGCAATTTTCAATTGGCGTACAATACGCTAAGCAATCAGATAATAGTGATGATAATACAGGCCCTGATGGTGATGTTTACGGCATAACAGCAAGCTATACGTTAAATGATTTTACTTTTAGCTCAGCATACAATCATGTTTCTGGCACTATTATTAATGGCTTTGGTGGCGGGCCATTTTTTAGTAATGCAGAAGATCATACGATTGATGGTGTTATTGATCAAAAAGCACTTAGAGTTGGCATTGATTATAGCGGCATTGATAACGTAACTATTGGCCTAGCACATGTTAATTTTGATGAAGGTGAAGATGAAACTGATTTACTGATCAGCTATGACTTTGGCAACGATATGGCGTTCGACTTTACTTATCATCATATGCATGATGATGGTGACATGGTGTTAGCTATGTTTAATATTGGTTTTTAGTCGACTGGCTTTAAAAAGGTAGAGAGTTTGCTTCTCTACCTAATCCTATTTTGTATTGGTCAGTTAATTCTATTACCCACTCCGCTGATACTAAGCGTATTAAACATCTTCATCATTAATGTATGCCGCTTGATTTCTACCATTCAACTTTGCTTGATAAAGCGCCTGATCTGCTAACGACATCATTTTTCTCATTGTGGTATTACTCTGACTGAATTTTATTGTATAGCCTATGCTGCAGGTGATATGAATATTGTTATTGTCAGGTATTTCAATGCTACTGACATTTTTTAATATTCGGTCTATGACCCTCTGCAATTCTTCTTTTGATATGTCTTGCAAAATAATGGCGAACTCTTCACCGCCAATACGAGCATGAAAGTCTTGGCTATTTCTCAGTGCAAGGTTTACTGCATTCACTACGGCTTTTAAACATTCATCACCAATATCGTGCCCATAGTTGTCATTAACGTTTTTAAAATAATCTAAATCGTAGACCAGTAATGCAATTGGCCAAATTACTTTAGACTGATTGCTAAATAATGCTTGGCCAAATTCCTCGAAATGGCGACGGTTAGCAATTGAAGTGAGCGAGTCGGTGCGTGCAAGGTGACTTAAGGCTGCTGTTCTTTTTTCAACTTGTTGCTCTAGCTCGCTTGATAAATTGAGCGCACGCTTTAAAGTAACGAACATACACAATAACCCAATCACAGAAAATGCGATAAAAATAACATAGGCATATTGCACTGTTTTTGTCAGCTCAGCATCGTCAGTACTTAATGGAATAGTAATATCAACAGCACCGCGCATGTCGCCAACCTGCCAATCTTTTTTCGGACTATCTGGGTGCATATTATGGCAATCAACACAGCTTTGTTCCATGAAAATGGGCTCTGCATGTCGAAGCACGTTAGTTTCGCCCAGCATTTCAATACGTTCAAATACAAGGGTCGTTGCGTTAAGTTTTAATAAAGCTGTTTTTTGAAAGTCATCTTTTGGGCCACCACTATTTTTTCTGCTTGCAAAAGGGTAATTACTAAAAGTATGCAAGATCAACCCTTTTTCTGGTGCTGATATCGCTTGCCCAAGTTCAATTGCAAATGTTGCGGGGTTGGGCACCGCGTAAGGTTTATCGTGATATTGCGCCTGTACTGAAATATCAGGGTGAGCACGCAAAGCTGCAACAGCATTTTTACTATAAGAATCTCGAGCTTGGTTAATGGTAGAAGCCAACACCGTGGCAGTACGAGCAGCTAGCGCGGTTGAAGCAGAATATTGTAATTTTTTAATGGCAATAAGCGAAATTACAGCCATTAGCATAAAAAGTAAGGTGAAAGCCGTGATAGCTTTTGTGTGAGAAAATTTCATCATATATAGATTATGAGTTACTTCAATAAAAGTTAGCTATATCAATAGTAAAGCACAAATTATAAGCGCTTCCTAGGCACAAATGGCTAGTCGTGATTTTATTGATATTGTTACGTACTTTTATTATTTGCCAACTTAGAAAACAATACGTTCAGCGGAGCCTAAACAATAAACTTTTCTAATAGCACTTGCTGTTGATTCACTTCATCAACAAGGGTTTCATTCGTGCCTACTTGTTCTTGAGAAAAATCGCCAACTTGCAAGCTAATATCATTAATATGAGTGGTATTTTTATTGATTTCTTCGATCACAACACTTTGTTCTTCAATTGCTGCAGCAATTTGAATATTTCTATCCATAATATCTTTTACCGCTCCAGAAATATCTTCTAATGCTTGGTTGGCTATTTGTGTGTTTTCAACGCAAGAATCTGCTTTTTCACGACTCTCATTCATTGATACTTGCACTAAGCCTGATGACTGTTGAATTTGTTCAATCATAGTTTTAATTTCAGTCGTGGATTCTTGTGTGCGAGAAGCCAAAGTACGTACTTCATCTGCTACTACGGCAAACCCACGCCCTTGTTCACCAGCTCTTGCCGCCTCAATAGCGGCATTTAATGCCAGTAAATTGGTTTGTTCAGCAACACCATTAATGACGGAAAGTACCTGTTCAATATTATTACTATATTCTGCGAGTTGATTACTGAGTTCTTGTGAAGATGAGATGGTTTCTGAAAGCTCCATAACATCATGACTAGTTCTACTAAATAAATTTTTACCTTCATCAGCTCTTTCATTAACTGATGATATTGATGTCGCTGCATCTTGTGCGCTTGATGCAATATCCATCGAGGTTTGGCTCATTTCATTCATTGCGGTTGCTAAGCCTTCAACCAATACACCTTGTTCTTGTAATTGAACACTAGATTCACTGGCCAAATTTTTTGCACTGTCGCTGTTGTTAACCACGATATCTGCTTTGTGTTTTATGTCTTTTACTAGCTGCTGCATACTCACCAAAAAGCGATTGAAATTTGATGCGACAGCGCCACATTCGTCTTCACTTGTTATCGTTAAACGTTGTGTTAAATCACCACCACCTGATGCAATATCAGCAATAGCCGACTCTAAAACACTTAATGGCATAAGCAGCTTTTTAGCTAATTGTCGTAATGATAAAACACAAATGGCAATACCGATAATAGCGAACAAAATGGTTTGATTCGTCAGGTGAGTTAACGATTGATAGACTTTATCTTTTTCTAATAAAACGCCTAAATACCAGCTCATGCCAAATTCTTTTTTCAAAGGGTAAAAGTAAATGAGCTTATTGACGCCTTCATGCTCAATTTCAATAATTTGCTGGTCACTCTTTGGGAATGCGTTATATAAGTCCTCGGTACTTTTGCCATTAAGCTGTGCATTTGGGTGGGTGATGATATTGCCATTCTCGTTAGCAATAAACGCTAAGCCAGTGTTATTAAAGTTGATTGTGTTAACACTGGTTGCAATGCTATTTAGGCTTAAATCGCCGCCGAAAACACCTTGAAAGTTACCATTACTATAAATAGGGGTTACCACTGATAGTAGTAACTCATTTGTTGCTGCATCAATATAAGGCTGGGTAAATACTACATCTTTATTTTCTTGTCCTAATTTATACCAAGGTCGTTCTCTAAAATCGACATTAGCAGGGTTTTCTCGTGTTGGATCATTCGAACGCAACTGTTTCTCATTTGCCAAAGTGCCAAACATTAGAGAGAAGTCTTTATTTAATGATGGTAGGGCTAAAGTATTTTGAAAGTTTTCTACCGAGTAATTACTTTCAACAATGTTTCTAATGATTTGGATTTGAGAGGTTTTGCTGTTTAGCCAATTACTGATGCTTTGTGCCAATAGTGATGAATTATCTTCTACGTAAGCTTGAGTTTTTTCTTGAAGCGAACTGCTGATTAATATGTAACTGGAAAGGGAAAGTAAAGAGACAATAACAAATACAACAATACCGGATGCAACTGAAAATTTTGTTTTTATGTTCATGCTTAAGTCCGTAATGAAAAAACTATAGAACTATAATATATAGTCTACACTGAATAAAAAGTGTAAATCGAAAGTGATTTTTTATGATAAGAATTAGAGGCTTTACTTGTTTTTTCTTGCTACTTTCTTTTGTTATTAGCCGCACCTGCTACGCACAAGAAGCTGTCACGCTTGAAGAACTGAAATTACATCTTGAGATTTTGCAAAAAAAAATCGCCCAACTTGAAAAGCAGCAAATGGCTAGTATTGACTCTGTAGCGAAGGCTAAAAAAGATAGTCAAAAAAGCAAGCCGAAACCCACCGATAAGTTGGCTAAAAATACTAATAGCTTGAAAGTATATGGCACTATTCGTCCTACGTTTGGTTATATTGATGAAAATGATACTACTCAGGCTGATATTAGGGACGCGCTTTCTCACGCTGGTTTCAAAGCAACAAGTGAGGTTGATGAAGGGTGGAGTGCGACATTGCATGGTGAGTGGGGCATTGATTTATCTAATAATGGTGATTTTGGCAAAGCAAGGCAAGTGTATGTTGCGCTAAACAGCCCAGTAGGCACTATAGGTATTGGTAAACAAAGGCCTGCACAGTACCTTTTCATTGCAGAATATGTTGATATTTTTGATCATGGCAACAGTCCTTTTGCTTATGATCCTGAAAGCATTTTTTTTGTTGATAATTTAGTTACTTATAATTATAAAAATAATGGTTACACCTGGATGGCTGCCGCACAATTTAACGGTGAAGCAGGTGATAACTACAGTGACCTAGTTAACCTAGGTTTAAGTTATGATAATAAAGGTTTACATGTCGCTGCAACTTATCTAACGCAAGGTGCCAATGATAGTAACAATAGCGCTACTATTGGTGATGATGAAACATATGCTGCTGCAATTGCCTATGATTTTGATAGTGGCTTGTATGTAGCTCTTGGATACCAAGACAAAGAGTATCAACGAATTAATGGCGAAATGGATAGAGATGGACACACCTTAGATGCTTCCGCTGCATATTGGTTGGCGAAAGAATATCGTTTGAAATTAGGCTATTTTGACTTTTCTGATGGTTTTACTAATGACCAAAGCCGCGACTTTAGCGGTTTTAACACCACTTTAGAGTGGATACCAAAGCCTTGGCTAAGATTTCATCTTGAATATTTACAACGCGATTTCGACTACTTAGATGATTTTTCTTCCGTATCAATAGGCTTCCGTTACGACTTTTCTAAGCAGTGGCAGTATTAATTGTGTTGATTGATTATAAGGCACATGGTTCTTTAATGATTTTAGTGCTGAGCATATTGTTTTGTTATAACACCAAAGTAGGAGCCAATGAAATTCCTGTTGTCACTATTTTAGCTGATGACAGTTATCCGCCTTATTCATATGTCGAAAATAATGAACTGAAAGGTATTTATGTAGATATAGTCAGAGCTGCAGCGAAATTGTTCAACAAAAATTATCAGGTTAAATTAGCTGGTGCACCTTGGAAGAGGGCATTGATGGAAGTAAAAAAAGGTAGGGTGTTAGGTATTTTACCACCTTATAAGCACATAGCAGAACGTGATTATATTTGGCCTTATTCATTAGCAATTATGAGTGAAACTGTTGTCGCCTATTGTCATAATGATATCAATATTATCGAATATTTTAGTTCGGCCTCAAAACAAGTTTTGCCGATATTAAACATCGGCATAAACTCTGGGTATATGATTTTCAGTGAAGAAATCAAGGTGGCGATTGCTGATAAGAAAATGTTAGTTTGGGAAAATAAAAGCACAAACGCAAATATATTAAAGCTGCAATCGCAGCGTATTGATTGCTATTTAAATGACAGATTATCTATTCAATATGAACTACTAAGGCTGAATAAGGCTCCTGAACTAAACTTTGATGACATATCTGAGTCACTTATTGTTATGTCGCAAACCGCACATATTGGCTACTCTGATAGTGCTAATGACGACTTCCCATTTAAAAGTGATTTTATCCAGCACATGGACTCTGCACTGACACAGATTAAAGCAACCAAGCAGTATGATAAAATTATTGCTAAGTACCTTACTCACTGAAGCGCTATTGCCATGCTAAAAATTTCTAACTGGCAATGCTTTTCACTATAAAGTAAATGAGAAAACATTTGTGGATACAATTAGCCAGTTTACCAAAGAACAGTCGCTAAATGATGAATTTAAAGATACAGCAAGCAGCTACTTTGTACCGCTTGCTGAATTAATTAAGGCTAAACAATTTAATTTAAAAGCACCATTATTTGTTGGTGTTAACGGTTGCCAAGGCTCTGGAAAGTCTACTTTAGCGGCATTTATTGCTAAGTACTTATCTGAAAGTTATCAATTAAAGGTTGTGGTACTTTCTCTTGATGACTTTTATCTAGACCAAGCGTCGCGTAAAAACCTATCTCAATCTGTTCATCCATTATTAAAAACTCGAGGTGTGCCAGGCACTCACGACATTGCATTACTGGCAAAAGTGCTTGCCGATCTTAAGCGTCATTGTGGCACAACCAATTTACCGAGATTCTCTAAAGTCATTGATAACCCTATTAATGCGGAACAAGTCAGTTTGCCTGTTGATATTGTGCTTATGGAAGGTTGGTGCTGGGGCGTTGATTCGCAAAGTGCGCAGCAACTCAGTGTTGATGCTAATGCCTTAGAAAAAGCAGCAGACCCAAATAAAGCGTGGCGTGAGTATGTAAATCAGCAATTAAAACTCAACTATCAACCACTTTACGAGATGATGAATTTTTGGGTGTTTTTGCAGGCTCCTTCCTTTGACTGTGTTTTTCAATGGCGATTAGAGCAAGAAAATAAGCTGCTTAAGGCAAATAAGAACAATACAAATAATGAGATGTTCAGTGCAGAGCAAGTGAAAAACTTTATTCAACTATTTCAAAGGTTAACTGAGCATGCATTGCAAACGATGGCGAGAAAGTCTGATGTAGTATTGCAGTTGGATTCACAACGCAATATTGTGCAAGTTACTCCGACATTAAGTTTTCTATAACGATTCTAATCATTGCTTAACCCTAACTTCCTTTTTAATTCTTAGCTCTGATTGTTTTACAAATAGCAGACAAAATAAAAGGCAAACAGTAGGGAAACTGTTTACCTTTGCTCTTTCTCGTCTTTTTTACGTAAACTACTTTACGTTAATCGTATAGTGTTATGCGTTAACTTTAATTTTTCTACGTAAGCCAAAGCATGCTGCTAAACCTAACATTAACCAACCAAAAGAACCTGAAGATTTCTTCTTCTCTTCTTCAAAAATACAACTTCCGTTGTCTTGGTTCGCTGCGGAATCAAAGTTTGTTGCTGAGCTATCAGTACAACCTAATTCAATGCCATCAGAGTTAACGGTTAGCATGAAGCTAGTCATCGCTTTGTCTGAAACAACATCAACATCTGAAACAGTAACTGTTATTTTTGATTCACCGTGGTAATTTGCTTTAGGTGTTACCGTTAAGGTTGCACCTGCAGCCGTACCTACTGAAGTGAAGCTAGCAATAGCATCACCAGAAACAGAAACAGTGTTAGCTGTGTTTAAGTCATCAATAAATACAACATTAATGTCAAAGTCTGAATTTTCATCAACTTCCATATCATTCAATGTTGATACGGTGATGTTGCTGTTAATAGCAATGTTTTTACTCATGCTAATGTCAGCCATGCCTTCAATGCTAGAAACTGCAGAAAATTCAAGGTTACGACCTGAAAAGTCATTGGTAACATCAAAATTCAAAGTAACATTAAATTGTGAAGATTCAGGCCCAACATAGTCATAACAAACAATTAGGTCATCTTTAAGGACTTCATCTAAGTTGTTCAATGCAAATTGTTCACCTTTGTAACCTGTAAGTGGACCGTAAGCATCAAACTTGTCAGAGTAGCCTTTAATACCTATTGAACCGCGACCATCAGTGCTGCCAAAGTCGATATTATCATAAGCCATGATTAATTCGTATTCACCATCATTATGGCGAACGTTAGCGTTGATAAGTACTTCAAAATCTAAGCTATTGTCACGACGTTCCCAAAGTGTTTTACCTGCTGGCAAGTCTTGACCCGCATAGGCGTAATCGCTAGCATTATCCCATTCAATAATTGCCCAACCGTTATTAGTGAAGGCCATTGAAACACCAGAGTCCCAAGCTAATTCAGTGTTAAATGATTCTCTGTTGGTGATCGGGTTAGCTGAACGCCAAAGTGGTGCAATAACTTCATCTGGGAATCCGTCAAATGGTAATGGGAAGTAGAAATCCCAAAACATTGGACGTTGGCCAAACATAATTGCACCATTGCCGCCAATTTTTAATATGTCAGGTGCGTAGCTTTCTTGGTTGTTATACAGGTGGAAAGAATCTGTATATCCCCCGAAAAGAACTGATGTTTCAAATACGTTTGTATTTGCCCATTTAAAACTAACATTGGTGTTGTTACCATTTTCGTCAAAGCCACCAAATAGAGGGTTAATACCAAAATCTTTCATGTCAATGTAGCCACCCGGATTTGAGTTACCGACATTAGGAGTCATACACATAGCATTAGTAGCATTAGTGGTGATATCGTAATGAGGAACAACAGCACTAGTGTCTGGTTGAGTACCCGAAATAGTAAAGATGTTGCCATCAACACTCAATGTTGCAGCATCAGCATTCGATTTAGCTAGATCATTATCAGTTAATACTACACCTTCAGGTAATGTTGTTGTAATGGTGAAATCACGGTCTGCGCCTGATTTGTTTGCTAATATGTTGAAGCTAACAGCAATATTATCACCCGATTTACCAGCGCTTTGTGTACTTGTCATACTAACATCATTAACACCACGATTTAGCATGAAGCCGATAACACCTAATTTACCAGCATTTGCTGCTGATGTACCAACATCGATAGCTGTGTAGTACATGTCACCTTCAGTCATTGCCATGTTCCAGTTAACATCTAAGTCAACGGTGTCATTACCATCACTTGCCGGTAATTCTGCAGTCATATTGTCGGCAATATCATTTAAAATGACCGCTGTAGCTAAGGTGAATGTTTCTGGAATTAATGGAAATTCACCATATTGGTTGATTGGGTTGTGAAGTACTGCCCAATACGTACCTGGCTCAGGATCATTTAAGTTACAGAAGTTATCGTGACTTGGTGAGTTTGATAAACAAAGAATTTCGGTTGCCGGCTCAATTTTGCCATTACCGTTATAATCTTTACCCATGTAAAGTTGAACATTACCTTGTTCAAACGTGCCTTTTGCTGCTGATTCGGTAAGACCTAATATTTCAATCACTAAGCGTTTGGTATTTGCAGGAACTTCAATAAATTTGCTAAATGTAGCATCTTCATCAAGTGCAAATTCTGTTAAATCTTCAGGATCAGGTCTATTGATCATCCATGGCTCGATTTTGTCATCATCTTTGTGTAGAACAACATGATCAATTTCTGCTTTAACAGGCGTATAAACACGACCTACCGGATTGTCAGATTTTGGTACGCGAATACCGTTGATACGATAAGAGCTTTCATCACGATGAGCCGTTGCTGAAATGCGTGATGGTAATTCATCAGCGTCGTAGCTAAATGCCATTGGCCAGCGCGAATCAGGAATGTTTTCATCTTCGGCAGTTAGTACCAGTGCTGAATGAAGTTCACCTTCACCGTTGCCCCAAATCCCTTGTGCAGCAGCAATAGATGCTTTAACAACAATTGTTTGAGTTTCACCGGCTTTTAAAGTGAATGTTGATGGTGATGTCTCAATAGTGATGCCTTGTTCTTCCGTTTGGATGCTCATATCGAACGCCCAGCTACGAACGGCTTCATTTGAAACGGTCCAAGTACCGTCACGTGTTGCTTTAACGGTTCTTACCCAAGAACACTCTGGTGTACAGCTAAAGTCAACAAGGTTAGGCATGTTAAGTTTATGTGGTGTACCGCCATTATATGGGTCTGCTGCTCTAAAGTTTTCAGCAGTTTCATTCATTATTAAGCCTGCTCGTACTGCATTAGCAACATTAATTCGACCCGAGCCTGCGCGGTAAATTTCTGCTTTACCTACAACATCATTCTCATTATTTAAACGATGATATTGCACAACATTGTCGGCTGTCATCGCTAATGCTGATTGTACTTCTGAAGCGGTCCATGTTGGGTTTGCTTGACGAATTAATGCCATTGAACCTGCAACATGCGGTGATGCCATAGATGTACCACTAATGGCGATATAATCAGTACCAAAAGAATTGGTTAGGAATGGGTTTTCATCAGAATAGGCTGCATAAACGTCAACTCCTGGTGCCGCTAATGTAGGTGCTAATATTTCTATATTGCGATAGGAAGGGCCACGAGATGAGAATGTCGCTAACCAGTCGCCATTTCCTTCATCAACTCTACGTTCAATAATGGTTGATTTAATGGTGATTTGATGACCCATTTCGTTGTATGAATCTATCCAGTCGGCAATGCCGTCAGTGTTATCAGGGTGTTGCCAACCCAAATCTTTACCGTGAAACTGCTCATAGGTAAAGTGAACTGAAGGTACAACATAACTATCTGCAACTGTGCCTTGTGTTGGGTCGGCATTGAACATAATAAAGCCGTCTGCACCACCTGCTTGTACATTTTCTGCTTTTACAGTACGTGCGTTCGCTTCAGGATCATTTGGTCTATGACGCTGACAAACAACTATGACGTTGGTTGAGCCGCCGGCCGCACCTGGAATTGCGGTACCATCTTTAAAGAAGTCAAAAGTACCGGCAGGATAGTTGTCAACACAGTAACCATTCCAATCCTTTGAACCACTGCTATCTTCATAGTCTTTTGCCCAAACCACAACACCGCTTAATTCAGCTGCATTGATTGAACCACCTAATACAGGGTGATCAATGCCTGGAGGAACTTCACTACCTAAAGCAGGGTCAATAAAACCATTGTACTCTACAGCAGTTTCAATAACGATTTCTCGATCATGTGTGGTGGCTGCAACTTGTGCTAACCAAGGTGAAGAGTTATCAACACCGCCCATACATTCTAGACTACCACATGATTGACCACCGTTACCGGCTGCAGCAGCTACGTTAATACCCGATTCACGAGCAGATAAGAAAGCAAGTTGTACATCATCAGCCCAAACGTTTTTGTCTTGACCACCGATGGAAAAGTTAATTACGTCTACGCCATCAGTAATTGCGTCTTCAATACTAGAAACTAGCGCTTCACCCGGACAACCTTGTTTATTTTCATCGTTGTTACCAACACATACTTGATAAGCAATAATGTTTGCATGTGGAGCTACACCAGAAATAACAGGAAATAAATCGGCTTTAACTAAATCACCGTCAGCTTTACCGTCAGGACCGGCGATTTGTGTTTTTACAAAGTCAACATCGTGCAACACGTTACCTGCAGCAGTAGATGCCGTGTGAGAGCCGTGACCTTGGTAATCTTCACCAATGGCTGGCCAGTCTGCGCGAAATTCTTTATGGATATCAGTTACCGATTGGTAAGTACGGATACCGATTAACTTATCATTACAGCTAATAAAGTCTTTTAGTTCATCATCAGCACAGTTACCTACGTAGTTCCCAGTACCCCATGGGTTAGTATGGTCGTAACCGTCATCGCCCACATCAGCAAAAGAAGGGTGATCACTGTTTACACCAGTGTCAATTACCGCAATGATTTGGCCTTCACCTTTGTATTCCATTTGGTCAACAGTTGCAGTGCCTGTCCAAACTTGGTCAGCGCCAATTTGTTTCGGGCCTTGATCTGATAATAGATCATAAAACTTTGAACGTTGAACGTTAGCAACATTACCCATGCTAGCAACTTGTTTAGCTTGCTCTTGAGTCATGGTCATTGAGAAACCATTGAGTGCTTTAGTGAATTGTTCTCTAACTTTGCTGCTACCCGCAACTTTCTGAACTTCACTAATAACATTGTGTTGGGTTGCTAATAGTTGTTGTTCATATTCTTTTGCAGCGCTAATGCTAGTTTTGCCATTGTCATATAACTTGCTAATGCCTTTGCTTTGCATCTCTTGTGCGATGGCTGAGTTAAGGTCATTAGCAACAATAGCAACCGGTTGGTCAACTAAACGAATAATGTAAGTATGTTCGCCCGTAATATCAGCTTCTTCAACAAACTTGCCATTTTGTCTATTGATATGAACATTAAGACCGTCGTTTCGTAGCATATTTTGCTCAGACGATAATTTTGCTTGTTGTCGCTGTTTTATTTGTTCAGTGGTAACCTTCACAGGTTGTAGTTTATGCACAGCCGTATGTGGTGTTGCAGCATAGGCTGCACCAGCACTATAGGCGGCAACACTAATAGCTAAAGCTATTTTTTTAAGTTTCATTTTGTTCTCTCTCTTGTTTTATTCTTTGCGTTTAAATACGCAATTCGCTTGAAAGTAACGCATAAAATGAAGGCTTAAAATGTACAACTTTGTATCGTTTTAAATTAATTTATTGAATGGGGTGAGCTCGACTTTTTTGCTTTCTCATCGCAGTGGTAAGCCAGTTATACGTTTGCACTTTTTTTAAGTTAAATTTGAAAAGGATTAGTTACAATTGTACAAAAGTGTAGCATTTGTAGAAAATTGTAACGAATATTCTATTGGTTTTTACTTTTGTTTTTCTTGTATGTCTTTGTTATTGAGTGTTTATTTTTTTTGTCGTTCGTAATGTGTTAAACCATGATAAAAATGTGTAACTAGACTTGTTTGTAATTACTTATGCATGTTGTTACATTGTCGACACCTTAAATTTGACTTGTTTAGTCATTTTAACTCGATATTTTTAGCAAATTGAATTCATGAAGTTTTTTTGGATATGCATATTTTTCCTGCAAATTATAATGTCATTTTCTTATGCAGATGACACGGTTAATACAACTCAATTGGTTGAAGCCAATGAGTGGCAATTAGGGGTGACTTTAGGCTACGGTCAGCTTAGGCAGCCGGTTGCTCAACAAAAGAATATTAAGTTATTTCTTATCCCTGATATTCGTTATTACGGAGAAAATTTTTCAGTAGAAAATTTAAATTTTTCTTATGCTTTATTTCAGCAGCCTAATTTTGTTGTTGAGTTAGTTGGTAAACAAAATTTTGATGGCATTTATTTTCCTGGCGATCATCGTGATGCTTTTGCTGCGGTCGCAGCTAGTGGCACTTTTATTCGAACCCCGACCTTTAATAGTAAACTGTTGGAAGATGCTATTGCGGCAGAAGAGGTTCTTCCACAACATAAATCAATGTCTTATATGGCAGGGGCAGAAATTCGCTGGTACGGAAAAATAGATTATTTTCTGACGACATTATTTGATGTTAGTAATGTCCATAACGGTTATGAAGTAGATTTTAGTTTACATTTTCAGCATGAATTAGGAAAAGTTAATGCTGATTTCGAAATGGGAATTATTCATAAAAGTGATAAAATGAGTAATTACTACTACGGCGTTGATTATGCTCAATTTGAACAAAATAACCATAGTTTAGAAAGTAGTAATAATTATTACCTGCAATATACCACCGCGTATTCATTGTCAGAACACTGGTTTACTTTAGCTGTTGTAAAGCAGCAATGGTTAGATTCCAATATCCGTCGTAGCCCAGTCATCAAGCGTTCTAATATATTGTCATATTTCATTGGCATTAAGTATATGTACTAATTCTACGATGAAGATACTTATTCAGTCATTCAGCCTAAGTTTGCTGCAACTATCAACAATGATACAAGCAGCGAATAACCCTATGATTGAATCTTTTAGCATTTTGCCAAGTATTTGTGTTGTTGCCCGAGAGAATAGTTGCGAGCAAGATATCCGTTTTCAATGGCGATTGAGCCATGCTAGTAATAGCTGTTTGTTTCTTGTTGGTGAAGAAAAAGCGTTATATTGCAGCGATATGCAACAGCTAACCTCGATTGTTCTCACGTTAAATGTTCAGAAAGAAAATGAATTCATTTTACGGTTAGGAGCATCAAATAAAGAAATGCGACGTCAACTTAAAGTACGAGAATTGGGTAAAGATGTTCGACAATCTCGTCGACATTTATGGAGTGTATTTTAATGTCAGCGTTATTAAAAGAAAGCCCGAATAATGAACGTAAAACCAAAATATTATTAATTGAAGATGATCAGCGCTTAGCGCAATCAATCACCTTGTTTTTTACCTCTCAAGGTTTTGATGTTAAACACTTTATTAATGATGAGTGTTTGAGCTCGTTAATTGAGCATGAGCAAATTGATATTATCATTTGCGATATCATGCTGCCGGGGAATGATGGTTTTCGTATTATTAAAAAGGTACGTGCTTTTTATCATGGCCCGTATATTTTTTTGAGTGCATTAAATGATTTAAAAAATCAACTTAAGGGTTTTGAGTTAGGAGCAGATGACTATATTTGCAAGCCTGTTGACCCACAGTTATTACTGGCAAAAGTTAGAGCGTGCTTGCAGCGCACCGCAAAAGTAGAACAAAGCGATGTGCTAACCATAGGTAATTTAACCATAGATAAAAACAATCGCTGGGCGCGCTTTGAGCAACAAGATATATCACTGTCTCGTCATGAGTTTGATTTACTTTGGCTACTGGCGGCAAATTATGGCAAGCAAATCACACGTGAATATTTATTCGTAAATACCCTTAAACGCTCATACGATGGCCTGGATCGTACTATTGATGGACGTGTGAGCCGGTTACGTAAAAAGCTGCTGACTTATGAAGGCTTAACTTGCCGTATCAATACGATGTGGGGCCAAGGCTATATGTTAACGGTTAATGAGTAACCCTTGTTTAAAGCTTTCATTAAACATTATTTACTGATTGTTATTGGTATTGTTTCGAGCATTCTAATTGCAGATTATTGGTATAACAAAAGTAATGCCGTACAAGCTCCTCAGCCATTAACTGTCAACCATATTATACCGTTAGTGAAACAATACTGCTTACTACAAGATTGTATAAGTAAGAAAATTCCATTAACGATACCTAGTGTGTTAGTCGAAAAACAGCACATCATGTTTCCCACTGAGCAAAAGCAAAAGCTGATATCGGGAGCTGTTATTTCCGTTCATGATGTAGATGATGGTAATTATTTTTATGTCAATTATGATGAAAAATATTACCTACAACTTGGACCAAGTAAACTTGAGCCGCAACAAAATGGTGGCTTTTATACCACGCTATTTTACGTATTATTAGCGGCAGCATTATTTTTAGGTTTCTATCCATTATTTAGAGATATGGGACGGCTAAGTGACGTAGTAAGAAAGTTCGAATTAAAGCAAAACCTTAACGCCAGTGACTTTCCTGATTCTGCCTATTTTCAGCAAATATTTTCTGCCATTAGAGAAATGCTTGAAAAAATTGGCCGACTTGTCGCTTTGCAAAAAGAATTATCGAATACCTTATCGCACGAAGTTAGGACTAGTTTGTCGAGTGCTAAGTTTACCTTGTCGGCGCTAAATGATGAAAATTATCAGCAAATGAAACCATTACTTGATGGTGATATTTGTGATATTGAACGACTAGTACAAGAGTACTTAAGTTTTTCAAAACAAGAACATCAATGTCCCTCTTTAGCATTGTCAGCACAATCACCTATTGCCATTATTGATGAGTATGTTGAAAAGTTGCTAAGATTTTCCGATAAGAAAGTTACCCTGACTAAGCAAACTAATGCCACAGCCCTGATTGACTATCGTTACTTTTCACGAGTGATGAAAAATTTAATTGATAATGCACTTAAACATGCCGACAGCGAAATAGTTATTACGGTACGGGAAGAGCGAGAGTCGTTAATTTTACAAATTGAAGATGATGGTCGTGGCTTAAAAAGCGAAAAACTTGAAGATTTATTCTTACCATTTAACCGTGAACATGATGAAGTCGCGGGCTATGGTTTGGGTTTAGCTATTGCTAAAAAAATTGTTGATTGGCATCACGGAGAAATTACGGCGGCTAACAGCACTCAACTTTCAGGGGCAAAATTTACCGTTAAGTTACCATGTTGTGACCCTGATAATGACAAAGTTTATAACCAATCAATTGACCAACTTAGTCATGCTAAAAAATAATATCTTTATCTGAGCTGGGCGTTATAGCGACGACATCATTTCAGGTGCAATTATTGTTGGTAAAGTATGGTAAAATTGCATTATCTTAATGTCGTTATTTTTATCAATATTTTATGTCCTTGAATAGCCTTTGTTTTACTCCCTTCGAACGAGATACATGCCAAGTTAATTTACCGGAAAAATTTACGTTTCCATTTTATTATCAGCCACACATCCTAGCGAATATGGCGGCAGAACAATTACAAGGTTATTTAAATAACCAAGCACAATGGCAATACGATATTGAATCTACAACCGAAAAAACGGCGTTAGAAGGCAAGATGTTTGGTGTGCTAGTGGTTAAAAACTCAGCCGAAGAACTTGGCTACTTAGCCGCATATTCAGGGCAAATAATTAGTTTATCTACAAATAACTTATTTGTTCCACCAGTATCTTCTATGCAATTAAACGATGATGCATACCTGACAGAGCAGGCATTGATTAATCGCATAAATGATGAAGTAACAGCAAAAGAAACTAGCTCGCAGTTACGACAATATATTGATGAAATAGCCGTTGCTACAAACGATTATCAAAGCCGTTTACTTAGGCTACAAGCAACGATGACAGATGCCAGAAAGCAGCGTAAACAGCAACGTGAAGCGGCGAAAACATCTGTAAGCGAAGATGAATATCAACAACTAGAACGCGAACTTGCTGGCGAAAGTATTGAACAGAAAAAACAGTTACAAGCATTGAAGAAGTTTTGGCAAGAGAAAATTTCTGCATTGCAAAGCCATTTGGATGAGCTCAATAGTGAAATTGCTGGCTTGAAAAAGCTCAGACGTGCTAAATCTAAGGCTTTACAGAAAAAGCTATTTGCTCAATACGAATTTTTAAATGCCGATGGTGAAGTAAAAGATCTGAATCGTATCTTTGCTGACTTACCTGAGCAAACGCCACCATCGGGCGCAGGTGATTGCGCTGCTCCTAAATTATTGCAGTACGCTTATCAGCATAACTTAACGCCCGTTGCCATGGCTGAGTTTTGGTGGGGGCCAGCACCAAAATCGGCGATTAGACAACATAAGAATTATTATCCATCTTGTTATAGTAAATGCCAGCCAATATTAGGGCATATGTTGCAAGGGTTAGTGGTTGATGAAAATCCACTGTTAGTTAATCCCGCCCAAGGTAAAGATTTAACCATAGTTCATCAAGATGACGATATTTTAGTGGTAAATAAGCCTGCAGAGTTTTTGTCTGTACCAGGAAAAAATATTGAAGATTCAGTATATTTGCGTATTAAAACGCAATTTCCGCAGGCTTCAGGGCCGCTTATTGTTCATCGCTTAGATATGTCGACATCTGGCTTATTGGTTATCGCGTTAAATAAACGAGCTCATAAAGCGCTGCAAAAACAGTTTATTGAACGCACGGTAGAGAAGCGTTATGTCGCATTGGTTACTGGTAATGTTGAAGCTGAAAGTGGCACAATTGAATTACCACTACGCTTAGATTTAGACGATAAGCCTCGTCAATTAGTGTGTTATCAACATGGTAAAGCGTCGACCACTTATTGGAAAGTGTTGGCGAGAGAAAATAATATCACTCGGCTACATTTGTATCCGAAAACAGGTCGTACTCATCAACTTCGCGTACATTGTGCACATAAATTAGGTCTAAATATGCCGATTGTTGGTGATGATCATTATGGTGATAAGGCTGAACGCTTACATTTACATGCCGAATATTTAGCATTGCGACACCCAATTAGTCGCGAAGAAATGACGTTTGAAGTGCCAGCAGAATTTTAACTAAATCCTCTTTGCTTTAGTGTGACATTGTGCAAATTGAAACCGTTATAAATAGTTAATTAACTTATAACGGTTATACTCTCAGAGTGGCTATCGCAATGTATTAGCTAGGCTTTTACAGCAGTTTAGAGTTTTTTACCTAACCTTTTTTCTATTTGTTTCTTTTCCCAATCAGCCCCAAAAAAGCTATAAACTTCAAAAACACTAATGCCGTGAGAAATTAGCCCTATACCCCAGCCTAAAGCAGCCCACCAAGCCCAATAATACCCAGGGCTGGTTAAAAAATTGATGAGGAATAATCCCATTACTACTACCGTATAATTAATAAGGTGACTGTAAAATCCTTTAATGTCTTTAACATGTTCTATAACACGGTTTTCTTCTTCACTAAATTTATCTGAATTACTCATGTTTTCCTCCGGCACTAGTTCATTTAATTCAACTTCAAATACAGCTGCAAGAGATTTTAATGATTCCAGACCTGCTTTTTGGCCTCGCTCAATACGTTGAATGGTCCTAATATTTAAACCACTGAATTGGGCTAGTTGCTCTTGAGACCAAGCTCGTTTAAGTCTTAATTTTCGAACGATCATTTACTTTTCCTTGTTGCTGTTCGTTTTGAATTATTCACTGTGAGATGATTTTTTGCTACGACTTTTGTCCGACATTCATATGACAGTTCTTTAATTTCAATGGGTTATGTGTTTTAAGTTTCTTATTAAATATTAATGTCTTTAAGTAATTCGGCAGCATCGTCAAACTCATAAACCTCAACTTTAGCCATAATGTTTTTAAGCTTCTGGTTGTAGGTTTGCTGCATGGTCATTGGTAGCAATGCTTGAATGGTATCAACAGCGGCAACATCATAATTTTCAACATCGGTTTTTAATTGTGCAAGGAGTGTTTTGCACGCTGAAATATTAAAGCCTTCATTTGCTAGTGCTGGCGCTTGTAATTGTTTTAGCGCCACTTGTATGCGTGCCAATTCATCTTTGCTTTGCGATAGGGCTATTGAACTTATTTGTTGCTGATTTGCATTGCTCTCTATTGTTTGACACAGGCTATAAAGCTGCTTTGCACCAATATTGCCTGCTACGCCTCTCAATGTATGTGCAAGACGTTCAACTAATGCAAAGTTATTTTGGCTTTCAGCTTCAACCATTGGTGTAATTGCATCTGTATAGTTACTTTTAAATTTAAGTAATAAGCGCTGATAAAGCTGATGGTTATTTTGTGAAATAGCTAAGCCCGCTGTGGTGTCTATACCATCGAGCGTTGGAATAACAATCGACTCGTCTAATTTGATGTGTGGCATAGCAACACCTTTACCAATGCCACTAGGTTTCACCCAATGTGCTAATTTGGTGAATAATTCATTGGTATTAATTGGCTTTCCTATGTGTTCATTCATACCCGATTGCAAAGCTTTTTCTCTATCTCCTGTCATAACATTGGCTGTCATAGCGATAATAGGTAATGTGGTAAACTTTGGATTTTGGCGTATTTCTCTGGTTGCCGTATAGCCGTCTTTTACTGGCATTTGGCAATCCATGAGTACACCATCAAATGCCTGGCTATTTAAGCAGTCAATTGCTTCTTGGCCATTGTTCGCCACAATAACCTCAATGCCGTGATGACTTAATAATTCTGTAGCAAGCTCTTGGTTAATTTCGTTATCTTCAACTAGTAATATTTTTGCACCCAGCAAGGTGTCTATCGCAAGTTGTTCGTCTTGCGGCAATAAATTAAATTTCATTCGTCGTAAGCTTTCATGCCCTAATGTGATTAATAAACTATCAAGTAAGTTGGATGAAGTTATTGGCTTACAAGTAATATAATAGTTTTCATCGCCATCCAAGGCTTGCATCGTTACCTCACGTCGATTAGGCAAAATATGTAATATCGGTAGTTTTTTGCAACTATCACGCAAGGTAGAAATATCTTGATAACTTTGCTCATCGCTAACTTTAGATACGTCAAATATTAAGGCATCGAAAGAGCTCTCTTGTTGTGATAATTCAGGTAGCGCTTCTGCAACTGAAGAGTAAACTTCCAATACAAAACCGAAAGAGTTAATGATTCTTTGCAAGATAGATTTATAAGTGTCGTTATCTTCTATCAAAGCTAATTTCAGCCCTTGAATTGAAGATAAGTAGGGTTTAGTTGACTGTATTTGTTCTTGTGTTTGAACTTGGTAGCTCACGGTGAAATGAAATTGGCTGCCAACATGCTCTTGGCTTTCTACCCATATTTCACCACCAAGTAATTCAACCAATCGTTTACAAATGGCAAGTCCTAAGCCGCTACCGCCATATTTTCGCGTAGTAGATGCGTCGGCCTGGTTAAATGACTGGAATAACTTCCCTTGTTGTTCTTCCGTCATACCGATGCCAGTATCGCAAATTGAGAATTTTAAGGTCACAGTGTTATCGTGCTTACTGACGCAAGATATATAAATTTTTATCTCGCCATGATCGGTGAACTTAGTGGCGTTGCTGCCTAAGTTTGTTAAAACTTGTCCTAACCGTAAAGGATCGCCGATCAAATCAATCGGAACATTTTGTGCTACGTCGAATATTAACTCGGTTTGTTTTTCGCTCAGTTTATCAATAAGCATATTGCTTAAGTTATCTAAAATGTCATCTAAGCAAAAAGGAATTGACTCAATATCAAGTTTGTTAGCCTCGATTTTAGAAAAATCTAAAATATCATTAATAATACCAAGCAGTGATTCTGCCGCTTGATTGACCTTAAAAATGTAGTTTTCTTGCTTTGGCAATAGTTCGGTTTTTAATGCCAATGCCGACATACCAATAATGGCATTCATTGGTGTACGAATTTCATGAGACATATTGGCTAAAAAGTGTGATTTTGCTTTGGCTGCATCTTCGGCCAACGATTTTGCGTGTGCTAGGGCTTGCTCTGCCATTTTCTGTTCGTTTATATCGACAAAAGTACCTAATAGCCCGCCAATGCTGCCATCTGACTTTTCAAAACCTCGTACCCAGTACATGGTGGAATGATCTAACCCATCAGCATATTGCATCGAAATTTCTTTCTTGATCATGCCTGTTGAAGCAATCACGTCGATATCTTCTTTTTGATAATTTTCGCGATCGGCTAAAGGTATATATTCCAGCTCAAGTACTGTTTTGCCAATAATATCTTCTCGCTTAACATTAAAGGTTTGCTCATAGGCGGTATTTACGTTGATAAACTTGGTATCGGGTCCTTTGACAAATACCGGGTAAGGAATAGTGTCAGCCAATGCTTGTTGAAATAGTATTTGTTCTGCCAGCGCAGCATCATTTATTTTACGCTGTGTTATATCGCGAACAACGGCAACAATAAAACGATCGTTATGAATATCAACTGCGTTTACGGTTACTTCTGCGGAAAACTCATCGCCTGACTTTCGTCGCCCGGTTAATTCTAGTAGCTGCTTTTCTGGATTTTCTTGATGAATTAACTTGTCAAATAAGTGCAAGCTGGCTTCTTCCGGTAGCAGTCGCTCTATTTTCTGGCCAATAAGCTCTGACTTTTCATAGCCAAACATGGTTAATACTTGTGAGTTTACAATACTATGCTCACGGTACTTATCTAGCATTAAAATAGCGTCAGGCGCTGACTCCATTAAAGCGGCAAATTGTGCTTTTGCTGCATTTCTTTGGGTGACATCAATTAAGGTTAAACGTATCTCAGTTAATTGTTCTTTGTCATCATATACTGGCAACGCCGACATCATGGTTTCTATGGTTTGGTTAGCACTAATAGCAACGGGAATTTCACACTCTAATAAATGTGATTTCGATTGAAATATTTGATGCACATAATGCTCTGGCGCAACAAAGTCCTGCCAGTTCAAAGAAGGAAATATTTCACGTTGGCGTTTAAATAAATGAGCAAAGGCACAGTTGTGCTTAATAAACACACCTGACGTATTCAGTGTCGCATAAGCAACGGGTGCATGTTCGTATAGCTCCCACATAGCACGCTCACGTTGATGTAATTCAGCAGTGCGTAGTTCAACAACTCTTTCTAGTTCCTCTTTTGAGCGGCGCATGTATTTAGTCGAACGTTGGCCAACAGTAACGGTGAATATATTTGATGTTAAAATTAATAGTAAGGTGACAATGGAAATTAGCATCAACTTATTGCGTAGTGAGCTTACCCCCAGCATGGCTTCAGTAACGTCTATTTCTGTGGCAATACCAAAGCCGTAATTATTGTCCCACAGCCAAGCGCCATAAACTTTTACGCCACGATAATCATTGTAACCAATAACATTGGAGCCAATTTTTTTATTGGTAACTACGAATGGGTCAGCAGAGCGCACGCTACTTAGTAATTCAATAGCTAAATGAGTGAAGGCTAATGACTCAGATTGTATTGATTCGTTAGGTGTTTTTGTGAGGTTAATTACTGGATCTTTTAGTAATATTAATTGGTTGTTTTCGTTTCTATCACTGAAGTATTTAAGTGATGAAATTTCTGATTCAAATCGACTCTTAGATATCATTTCACCTTGGTTGTTAACTAAGTAACTTTCACCAGAGGCGCCAATACGGCCTTGTTGCATAATGTCAGAAATCCGTCCACTTGCTTGAACCCTTAAGGTTAATGCAGCAATGACCTGATTTTCATTGTTTCTAATTGGAGTAACAATAAACATACTATATTTGTCTATAGGGTTACTAACATTGCCAAATAGCAAACTAATATCTGATTTAATTGGTGAGACAAAACGTGTTTCCCCAGCAAATACCGCCGAAAGTATTTCAGGTTGCTGTTGAGCAATTAGGTTGATTTGACCTAAGTTTTCATTGCGACTAGAGCCGATATTTATGTAATCGCTATTGATAACAAAAAAACCTTGGCCTTCAATACTACTTTGACGGAAATATTGGCGAATCTCTTGTAATGGTGATGAAATAATTAACTTTTCTTGTTGGGGGGATTGCAGCAGTAGTTTCTCTGTTATCTTTACAACCTTATCATCAGTACTAATTTGTTTTAATAAATTCTCTTGATCCGCTATCCAGTCGTTTATTCGGGTTTTGGTTGCTTCAACAACAAATTTAAGGTTTTTCTTTGTGTTCGCTTGCGTACTTTCTTCATTCTCTTGTAGTGTTAGGTAAATTACACTGAATATAATGGCAATGTTTAATAGTGAAATTGAATGCACAATTAATGAAAATTTTCTGGAAGCCATGAATATAGCCATACGTTTTGGCGTGATCAACTTCGGTAAAAATAAGGTGATTGCAATGAGCATTAGTGAAATCGCGACCATAGTAATAATTAACGACGTACTGTTATCAGCGGCAATAACTTTTGGTGCAAAGCTTTCTAATGCTTGATCAAGCAAAATGTTTTCTGGTAAAAATGGTGAACCTACCATGCCAAGCTGATGATAAGTTTCAGTAATCTTTTCCATTCTAGTTTGAGCAATGGAACCGATAGGAATGAACTTTGCTAACACTATTTTACTAATTTCACTGGCTTCGAAAGTTAAGTGCTCAATAGATTTATTTTGGCTGTTGTACTTTTTAGCAATTAACTCAATCATTTCTGTTTGATGACTTAGTGCATATTTCCAACCTTTTATAGTTGCTTGACGGATTGCTTGTACACGTTGCGGATTATTTTTAACCTCAGTCTCGCTAGTAAAAAGATTATCACCATAGAAATCAATGCCATAATCTCTAGGATCAATAATAAATATATCAATGTTTTCTTCGTTGAACTTAAATGGCTCGTCGGTGCTGTATATTAGTACTGCATCAGTACCACCGTTCTTTAAGGTGGAAAGCTGATAATTTTCTTTTAGCCAGGTATATTCTGATATATCAATTCCTGCCTGTTTTAGCATGGCGATGATAGGTGCATTATTCTCACTGACTGAATCAGCTAATATACGTTTCCCTAATAATTCAAAAGGAGTCGAAATTCCTGACGAACGCAGCGTTGCAAGGGTTGCTGGTGAGTGTTGAAAGATTTGCGTGACTATAACAACCGGTTTTCCCTTGCTTTTTGCAACAATCAAACTCGAATCACTGATACCATATTGCGCTCGACCATCAATGACATAATCTTCTATTGCACCTTTGCCATTAAATTCACGTAATTCTACTTCTAAACCAAGTTCTTGATAAAAGCCTTGTTCGATAGCTGCGTAGTAACCGGCGAATTGAAATTGATGAAACCAGTTCAGTTGTATAGAAACTTTCTCTAGCGTTTGCCCCCAACTTTGATTGCTCAACACTAAGCACAATGTAACCATTAAACTGGTAATTATATTTTTCAAACGAGAATTTTTTTGCATGTGTTTTACTACTCAGTGGTGATCTATCATTCTGAAAATTGCGCTTTAATCGCAAGAATTTCATCCAAATTATTTACAAAGCAATCAACTAATTCTGGATCAAAGTGCTTACCCGATTCGCTTTTTATAAGTTCTACGCTGCGTTCGATTGTCCACGCAGGTTTATATGGACGCGCGGATGTTAATGCATCAAACACGTCAGCAATGGCAATAATTCTGCCGGTTAATGGAATTTCTTGCGCCTTTAAGCCTTTGGGGTAACCACTACCATCCCATTTTTCATGATGTGTTATTGCAACCGTTTTTGCCATTTCCATTAATGGTGATGGATTTTTTTCATCAAGTATTTTACCGCCAAAAGCAGCATGTTCTTTCATTACTTGCCATTCATCCTCGTTAAGCCGACCGGCTTTTTTAAGAATATGATCGGGCACACCAATTTTGCCGATATCATGCATAGGAGCAGCATTCATTAGCATATCAGCTGCGGCTTCATCCATACCAAAGGCTGTAGCAAGAACAAAGGCGTATTTACTCATGCGTTGAACATGATCTCCCGTTTCATTGTCTTTAAACTCAGCAGCACGGCCAAGTTTTTGAATGATATTGTTACGAGTACTAATTAACTCTTTAGTTTGCAATTTTACTTGTTGATAAAGCGCGCGCTTTTGGTTGCTTAAAGATAAATGGGTTTTGACTCGTTGCATTACAATTGCAGGGTTGACGGGTTTGGCAATATAGTCGACAGCGCCTAAGGAAAGCCCCTTAGCTTCATCATCAACAGAAATTTTTGCGGTTATAAATATAATGGGAATGTCGCGAGTAGCGATATCTAACTTTAGGCGTTTACATGTTTCATAGCCATCGATACCTGGCATCATAATATCGAGTAAAATTAAGTTAGGGCGGGGCCTAATATTGGCAATTTTTATCGCCATTTCACCGTCCCGCGCCACCTTAATTTGGTAACTAGGCTTCAGTATGCCAACTAAAACATCAATGTTTTCAGGGGCGTCATCAACTACTAATATGGTTGCAGTATCTTTCATGCCAAAGTCCATTATTAAGCCTTTAATATTCTATAATTAAAACATAGCAGTAAGGCGTACTACAGACAATAAATAGTGACCAAATAATTGATTAATATTAATGGCTAATAACGATAAAACGTAACACTAGTTACTTTGCTTTTTGTTACGCTCAGCCCATTGTGAAATTATATTTGCTAACTGGGCTACACCATCAGTTAATGCCGCAGGACCAGGCTGTAAAATATCGGTTGAGTTTACTTCATAAATATCGTCATTTTTTATTGCTGGAATTTCTTGCCAGCCATCTCGTGATATCACTTTTTCTTTATCGAATTTTCGACCACACCATGAGGCAATATAAATATCGGGCTGTTTGGCAATAACATCACTAGCGTCTGCAACAATGCGATTTTTTGCTAAAGACTGTTTAGCAAATTCTTGATAACAATCGATACCACCTGCAATTTCAATTAGTTCACTTACCCAACCGATACCAGTAATAATGGGATCAAACCATTCTTCAAAATATACTTTAGGGCGAACAGGTAATTTAGTTGCTTGTTGTTGAATATTAGCCAAATTACTTTGCAATTGAGTAACCAGCTTTTCACCTTTTTCAGGCTGACCAATTAAGCCTGATAGTGTGCGGATCATTTGCAGGGTTTCGCTAATACTTCGGTGATTAAAGCAATGTACTTGCACGCCTTCTTTTATTAAATCAGCAACGATATCAGCCTGCATATCAGAAAAAGCTAATACTAAGTCAGGCTTTAACTCCAATATTTTCTCGGTTCGAGCGGTGATGTAAGCACTAACTTTAGTTTTTTCTCTACGCGCTCGTTCAGGGCGCATGGTATAGGCTGATATCCCAATAATACGATGATCTTCTTCCATCAAATAGAGTGCCTCGGTCGTTTCTTCTGTTAAACAGATAATACGTTCTGGCCATTTAGGTTGTGGGAGCTGGTTCATGTACTTTCCTTGGGATAAATTATTCTTTTAGTGTGGTTGTTTTTACATTATTCACTGTTGAGACACAATGCTTTATTCTTTATTCACGGTAAAGGAGGTAGGAGCTAATTCGAAATATTTAACTCGTTAATGTTACTCACTTATTTGTTACACTGCTCTAGAAGTTATCAGTAGAATTAGGAATAAAACTTGTCAGAATTTAATGTTTATTTACTGCGCCATGGTGAGCTGGTGCAAAAAGGTATTCTGTGTGGAAGAACGGATATAGCACTTTCTGATTTTGGTAAACAGCAATTAATTGAAGCGACAAATAAGCTACCTACTATTTCACATTGCTTTAGTTCCCCGCTAATTCGTTGTCGAGACTTTTCTGAACAGTTCTGCCAAAAAAATGGACTCACGCTGCAAGTATCTGAACAGTTACAAGAAATGAATTTTGGCGACTGGGATGGAGCAAGCTATCAAGCACTTTGGCAAAAGCAATCAAGTTTAAATGAGCAAATACCGACATTAGGAAAGTTTTGGCAAAACCCTTGGCAATGCTTACCACCGAACGGCGAATCTATGGCAAGCTTTACTGAGCGTGTTGATGATTTCTGGCAAAGTTTAATTTCGCAGCTAAGCCAAGCTAATATTGATAAAAGTGACTCATCAAATACTTTAGTGTTTAGTCATGGTGGGGTTATTCGATACTTGCTGGCGAAAGTTTTAGGCCTTGCTATTCCCGGTACTAACCATATGACTAATATCGATGTGCCTTATGGCGCGCTTATTCATATTCAAATTTTCATCGATAGTGACGGTAAATCTTGGCCCAAATTAATGCTTTAATTTGTCGGTTATAAAGGGTGATTATTTTAGTCCTTTAGTATGACGACAATTTATCAGTTTATAGCAATCGATTGATTCAAATAGTTTTTATGACATTGCGTTATATGCGAGATAAAAATAAACCTTGCTATTTTGCCCTAGCTGTCGATAATCGCGCCAATAATTAAATAATGTCATATTCAAATACACTTTTTTAGCATGCTTTAAAGTCGCTAAATTAGTGAGGCTGGGAATGTGGTGAAAATCCACAACTGTACCCGCAACTGTAAACAGAGCGATATATTAACCACTAAGTTTTGCGCCAAAATAACTTGGGAAGGGATATATCTAGACGCTGTAAGTCAGGATACCAGATGAATATAGTCATTAATTGCGACGTCGAGCGGGTTACTCGAGCATTGATTACTGTAATTAAATTTGTGGTGAAGTCACAGATGAAAACAGTTTTGCTTCCCTAAAAACCTCAATATTATCGACGTTAATCATAATAGTTTGACCCACTAATTGTTTAATTAGCGTGGTCTTGTTTAGGTGATGTCATGTTCGATATTCAAGCGCTTAGTTGTCAACATTCTGCAGAAATTCAAGCCAAAATTGATGGCAAAACTAAACCTTTGGGCGCATTGGGTGATCTTGAACAGCTAGCGAAGAAAATTGCGCAAATTCAGTTAGCGAATAACAAAGCTAACTCCTTCGAATTATCTCAACAAAAACTTTCAATCAAAACTCCTCATTTAACCGTATTTGCTGGCGACCATGGTATTGCAAGCGAAGGTGTCTCTATCGCGCCAAGTGATGTTACAAGTCAAATGGTGGCTAATTTTGCTAATGGTGGTGCGGCTATCAATGTATTTTGCCGACAATTCGGTTGGCAACTCAGTGTTGTTGATGCTGGAATTTTGCATGCTCCAGCCGCTTCATTACCTGTGATTAATCAGCGCTTAGGCAGTATCACCAAACCAATAAACCAACAAGCCGCGATGACTGAAGCGCAAGTCGAACAAGGTTTCGAATTTGCTAAGCAGCATATAACTAACATTAGCCAAACGGGCTGCAATGTTGTCGCTTTTGGTGAAATGGGCATAGGCAATACCACGATTGCATCCGCCATTATGGCAGCGTTGATGAAAGTACCAGCGAGCGAAGTTGTTGGCCGTGGTACAGGTGTTTCTGATGACGTGGTTAAGAAGAAGCAACAAGTTATTGAACAAGCTTTGGCATTGCACAGTGAAAGCTTAGTTGATGCGAAAGCCGTTTTACGCTGCTTAGGCGGTTTTGAATTGGTACAAATTACTGCTGCTATGCTAGCGGCCGCAGAAAACAACATGGTTATTATTGTTGATGGCTTTATTTGTACTGCAGCTGCGATGTTAGCAATTGAATTAAACGCTAATGTAAAAGGTTACATGGTGTTTGCTCACTGTTCAGGCGAGCAAGGTCATCAAAAAATGTTGCAGTGGTTGAATGTTAAACCTTTATTAAACTTAGGGTTGCGTTTAGGTGAAGGAACCGGCGCTGCGTTAGCATTGCCAATCATACAAGCCGCTGTTGGGTTTTATAATGACATGGCAAGCTTTGCAGATGCCGAGGTAACCGATGTTACTTAAGCACAGCATGCTGCGCGAGCAATGGCATTTAATGCTATTAGCAATAAGCTTTTTCACTCGAATACCGGTGAAGCTAAAAGTTGATGTTACTGCTAGTATGCTTAATCAAGCTAGTCGATATTTCGCTTTAGTTGGCGTGTTAATTGGCAGTTGTTCAGCCGTAGCTTTTTACCTTAGCGCAACGTTATTACCTGTTGAGATCGCGCTTTTAATCTCGATGTTTTGCAGTGTGTTGCTTACTGGCGCTTTTCATGAAGATGGCTGGGCTGATGTTTGGGATGGTTTCGGCGGCGGTTGGACGGTCGAAAACAAACTCAACATTATGAAAGACAGTCGTTTAGGCACATATGGCGCTGCGGCATTATTTTTTATATTGATGATCAAATATCAAGCATTACTAGCTTTGATTAACGGTTCTATTAATAACAGTACTGTCAACAACGGCTCTATCAACAGTGAATTTCTATCTACAGATGCATTGAGCATACTAGCTATTTTATTGTTAGGGCATTGTTTAAGTCGAGTGTTAGCCACAAGCCTGATTGCTGATATGCCGTATGTCAGCGAAGATGCCACATCAAAAGTTAAACCACTTGCGCAAGAGCTATCAAGCAACAGCTATTTAACCTTATTGGCGACAGGGGCTGTGATTATTGTTTTTACTTTATCATTTAGCATCGCTTGGAAATTGATCGCTATATTGTTGATTACGCGTTGGTGTTTAAAGCGTTGGTTTACCAAACAACTAGGTGGTTACACGGGCGATTGTTTGGGCGCTGCACAACAGCTTTCTGAAGTGGTTATTTATCTCTCCTTATTATCACTTTCTGTGGCGGGTTTATGAGTCAGCAAATGTTGAATAAAGTTCACTTAATTATTGGCGGCGCTCGCTCTGGTAAAAGTTCGTTGGCTGAACGTTATGCCAAATCATCAAATTTACCGGTGACTTATATCGCAACGGCACAAGCATTTGATAGTGAAATGCAGCAACGCATTGCTCAGCATCAAGCTGAACGTCCTGAGCACTGGCAACTAGTAGAGTCGCCATTATTGCTAGGCAAAACCATAGCATCAGTGATTGAAAATAGTCAGCAAGATATCTGCATATTGGTTGATTGTTTAACACTGTGGCTCAGTAATAGTTTATGTAAGCCCAATGTTGAAGCGGGACATACCTCAGAATGTAATCTCGATTATTGGCAACAAGAAAAACAGCAATTTTTAGCACAATTAGAAAGCATAAAACTGCGTTTGAGTGATAAAAAACAGCGAGTTGAAATTATCTTAGTCAGTAATGAAGTGGGTCACGGCATTGTGCCGATGGGCGAACTGTCGCGCCAGTTTGTTGATCAGGCCGGTTGGCTACATCAAGCCATTGCCAAAGTTGCTGACAATGTTGAGTTTGTTATGGCTGGTTTGCCCTTATCATTAAAATCGCCTGAAGCCACTAAGGAAAAATTGTGAAAACATTGATGGTGCAAGGCACCACTTCTGATGCAGGAAAAAGCACCTTAGTTGCTGGATTATGTCGAGTATTAGTTAATGCTGGCGTTAACGTAGCACCATTCAAGCCACAAAATATGGCACTAAATAGTGCGGTAACGAAAGACGGCGGTGAAATTGGCCGTGCCCAAGCATTACAAGCGATTGCGGCGAAAGTTGAAGCTCGAGTCGACTTTAACCCGATTTTACTAAAGCCGAATAGCGACACTGGTGCGCAAGTGATTGTTCACGGCAAAGCACTATCGAACATGGAAGCGGGTAAATACCACGACTATAAAAAAGTGGCGATGCAAGCGGTTGTTGAATCTCATCAGCGCTTGGCTAATGACCATGACGTATTGCTAGTGGAAGGGGCAGGCAGCCCAGCAGAAATTAACTTACGTGCACATGATATTGCCAATATGGGTTATGCTGAAAAAGTAGATTGCCCGGTTTTATTGGTTGCAGATATTGACCGCGGTGGCGTTTTTGCGCACTTAGTAGGAACGCTTGAATTATTGTCAGAGTCAGAACAAGCAAGAGTCAAAGGTTTCATCATCAACCGTTTTCGCGGTGACATTAAGTTACTTGAATCAGGTTTAGATTGGCTTGAAGAGCGCACAGGAAAGCCTGTGCTTGGTGTATTGCCTTATTTACATGACTTAGCGTTAGACGCTGAAGATGCCGTCGCGCTTGATAACAAAGTCACGCAAGCAAAAGTTAAAATTTTTGTTCCGCTACTGCCACACATGAGCAACCATACTGATTTTGACCCTTTGCGCTTACAACCCAATATTGATTTGCAATACATTCGCATTGGTCAGTCGCTACAAGGGGCTGATTTAATTATTATTCCAGGTAGTAAGAATGTCACCGCTGACTTAACCTTTTTAAAACAACAAGGTTGGCAGCAAGAAATTGAACAACATCTTCGTTATGGCGGCAAGGTCATGGGGATTTGTGGCGGCTATCAAATGTTGGGTAAACAAATATTTGATCCCGAACATATTGAATCTCATGTTGAGCAAATATCAGGGTTAGGCTTATTGGATTTCACTACCACGTTAACGCAGGATAAGACGTTAACTCAGGTTGATGCTCGAATGAATTTTAACGGTGAAACTTGTCAGTTATCAGGCTATGAAATTCACTGTGGTGTTTCAACAGGGCCAGCGTTAGCCAAGCCATTATTGCATATTGAAAGTGATGGTGTCGGTACAAAGCAAAACACACCTGACGGCTGTATCTCTGAAGACAATCAAATTATCGCCACATACTTACATGGCTTTTTCGACTGCCCAGAGCCAACACAAGCGGTGCTGAATTGGTTAGGCATAAAAGATATGGAACAACCCGTTATCGATATAAATCAGCATCGAGAAGTGCAGTTAGAACGCTTGGCGGATATTTGCGAGCAGCATTTAGATATGGAAAAAATTCAAAGCATTATTGCTGAAGGTGTCGAGACGCCAAGCAATAATCGTTAAGTGACTAATGGAAATACGAATCAAATATTCTATTAGCAGTATCAAGATAAAAAGAATCTAAACTAGCGACAGTAATTACAAATTTTAATTACTGTTTTATACAGTAAGTTCGAGGGAAGAAGATGAGATTTCTTCACTGCCCCCGCAACGGTAATCATTGTTATGCATGTCATAACAATGTCAGTCCGAGCACTTGAGCTTGCTTAATTCACACTGTATTTGTGCAGTTATAAATATGGTGCGGTGGGCATCATTAATGAGGTCATATGAACATTAAGCAAAATAACTTTTTCAAAAAATCATTTTTATCATTGGCAATTGCCGGTGCTATGTCGACATCTTTTATCGCTTCAGCAAATGCTGAAAAAAGTATGGAAGATATTGAAGTATTAACAGTAACGGCTACTCGTTCAAGTTTGAACATTGATGATGCGTTAACTAGCCAAGTGGTTATCACTCGAGCTGATATCGAGTTAGCAAACCCAGTATCAATTTTGGATTTATTATCGTCAGTACCAAGTATTGATGTCGCCTCGAATGGCGGTAAAGGGCAAACTGGTTCTATATTTATGCGTGGCACAGGCTCAGATCATACCTTAGTGCTTATTGATGGTGTTCGTGTCAGCTCTGCTACTTCTGGTGGTACTAGCTTTAGTACTATTTCTCCTGAAATGATAGAGCGTATTGAAATTGTTCAAGGCCCACGCGCTGCGCTTTGGGGCTCTGATGCTATTGGTGGTGTTATTCAAATATTTACTCGTCAATTGTCTGATGGTGAATTTTTTGCTGGTGCTAGCTTTGGTACTGATAGCTATAAGAAATATAAAGCTGGTGTAGGCATTAGCCATGGTGATGGTCAAACAACTATTACTGTAAGTAAGGAAGAGAGTGATGGCTATGATGTCACTGAAGCTGACGGTGATGATGCTGACGATGATGGTTATGACTTTACTTCTGTCGCCATTCGCGGCCAACAGAAAGTAACGGATGATTTTTCATTACAGTGGCTATTAACTAGTGATAGTGGCGATAATGAGTTTGATGGCTACTATAATGGCTCAGACATTAAAAACCATGCTTGGTTAGTACGTGCAAATTACCAAACTGATATTAACGGTATTGCTAACCGAACTGCATTTTCAGTAGGTCAAAATCGCGATAGCGCTGACAGCTTGAGAGATGGCGAATCACAGGGGGTTTTCGAAACCCGTCGTAATCAGTATTCTCTAGTTAATAACAGTGAACTTTCAGATAACTTACAGTTAAACCTTGGTGTTGACCATTATCAAGATGATGTTTCTAAAAGTACGACAATGTATGATATTGAAGAACGCGATACTACAGGTGTATTTGTTCATACGTTATATACAAAAAATGCGTGGACTTATGAAGCAACCTTACGCCATGACAATGTTGAAGATATAGAGTCAGAAAACACTTATAACTTAGGTTTAGGTTATGCTTTTAATAGTGATAGTCGCATTGTTGTGAACCATGGAACTGGTTTTAAAGCGCCTACATTTAACGATTTATATTACCCATGGGGCGGGAATGATGACTTAGTTTCTGAGTTTTCTAAATCATCAGAGATATTTTTCGAAACAACGCTTGAAGACATCAATGTTAGCTGGAACTTCTATCATTCAAATGTTGATAACTTAATTGTTTGGGATGGTAGTAAAGCTGATAACATTGAAGAAACTGAGATTAATGGTCTTGAGTTTGCTTTGAACTTCGACAAGTTAGGTGGCACTCATGACTTTAATATGTCGTACACTGATGCTGAAGATAAACAGACTAAGAAACAATTGGTTCGCCGTGCAAAAGAGAAGTTTAACTATAAGTTTACAACCTCAATTAGTGCTGCTGACCTTTACGTAGAGTATCAATTTGTTGGTTCTCGTTTAGATAGAGGCGATGTCGAACTAAGTAGTTACCAACTAGTAAACTTAGGTTTGAATTATGATATTTCGGATAACTTAAGTTTATCGTCACGCGTGACAAACTTATTAGATAAAGAATATCAAACAGCTAATACTTACAATACTCAAGAACGTGCATTTTATGTTGGTATTACTTACCAAAACTAAGATATAAAGCTTAGTTTCTAATTTTAAAGGCACCTGACGAGGTGCCTTTTTTATGTACAGGATGTACGGTATGTCGCGATCACATGGATGTGAAAGAGCGTGTATGTACAGGATGTACGATATGTCGCGGTCACATGGATGTGAAAGAGCGTGTATGCCTTACCCGTTTTAAATAAGGTTGACGCTGACTTATTTTAAGCTAATTCGCTACAAGCTTGGCGGCAGGCACTTTCCAATCGCTTGAAACTTTCTTCTACGGCAATACCAAACCTAAGCGTATCTTGTTCATCTGAAAGTCGACAATAAACGCCTTGCTGACATAACAGATGATAGAGCTTTTTTGCATTATTTGTTTGATGAAAACTCAATGTGAGAAATAAATCACAACCTTCAATAGCACTAACTAATTTATCACTGAATGTTTGCCACAATAATGCTTCTTGTTGCACGCGTAGCGTATGCAATTTAACGCATTGCTTTTTATGCCATACAGTATCGCTTAACGCTTGTTCGGCGATAATTTGTGCTGGGCCATTCACTTGCCACGGGCCTAGTAATTCTTTAAATTTTTGACACCAATAATCACTGGCAATTAAAAAACCGATACGAATACCTGCTAAGCCAAAAAACTTGCCAAAAGAACGTAGCACTATGATGTGATCTTCTTCAGTACCAACTTCGTTGCAGTAAGATTGGTGGTCAGGCATAACATCGATAAAGGCTTCATCAACAACCAACAAGCCATTAAACTGTTTTATTTTTTTATGGTATTGGCTGATGACGGTACGGTCAAAAAATTGCCCCGTCGGGTTATTTGGGTTAATAATCACCACAATACAATTCATTGGTAATTCATTTAATTCGGGTAATGATTTTTTATAAAAATGCAGTGTGTAGCCAGCTAATTTCCATGCTTGAGCATGCTCTTTATAACCCCGTTCTGGTAGGTAGACATCTTGACTGGCAATGTTTCTTTGACGAGTTAGCTCAGGTAAAGCTTTGATAATCGTTTGGCTGCCGTTAGTAACAATTAGCTGTGAACATTGATAGTACTGCTTGGCTGCGGTTATTAGCTCAGGGCTTTGTTGTGGCAGTTGTTGCCATACACTTGGTGCTATATCGGGAATAGGGTAGCTAATGGGGGCAATACCCGTTGATAAGTCGAGCCAGTCAGCCACAGGAATTTTATATTGCTCTGCAACTTGTTGCAGCTGTCCACCATGAATTAACGCCATTTTGTTCCTATTATCACTATGAAATTGGCTATGTAGAGTTATTGAAGATTACTTCAAGTAAATCAATAATTGAAAAACGAATACCGCAATGAGTAGCAGTAAACTGGCACGGCTAACCAAAGTTAAACTGGCTGGAATATCATCACTGCTAACGTTATTTCCTTCACCTAAAGTGACAGAATGAACTTCTTTGCCATGATATTGGGCGCTACCGCCTAATTTTCTGCGCATCACTGTTGCACCGGCGGCCATCACCCAACCACCGTTATGACTTTTATATTGTTTGCCTTGGCTGTAGGCATTGTAAAGTGCTTTGACGAAAAGCCTTTGTGGTAGGCCTTGTATGGCATAAAGCACTGTGCAGCACTTTCCTGAAATAAAGCCCAGTACATCGTCTAGTCGAGCACTGGCATAGCCGAAATTAATAAAGCGTGAATTTTTATAGCCCCACATCGCATCTAAAGTGTTGGCAAACCGGTGTAGAATAACTAGTGGCGCTCCGCCAATAAGGTAATAAATTAGTGATGCGATAACCGCGTCGTGACCATTTTCTAGCATAGATTCAATAGTGGCTCTCGACATTTCCTGCTCGGTAAGCGCTTTGGTTTCTCGGCTAACAATATAACCGGTGAAGTGACGGGCAGCTTCTAAGTCTCCAGAATTAAGTGGCCGATAAATTTGCATCGCATGTTGATACAAACTATTTAGCCCTATCGCTAAATACAGTACTGTGGCATCAGCGGCTATTTGCCAATACCAAGTTAAGTTTTCAATAAATAGGAAATAAAACACAGGCAATGGCAATACCAATACACACCACGCAATAGTGCCAAGCAGTTTAGTTTTTAAGGCTGATATTTTTGAGGTGTTTTCTGAAGGTAATGGGTTAAGTAATGCTGCTATTTTATTTGCTAACCAACCAAAACCAACCAAGTAATGAAAGCGTTTTGCTTCACCTAAGTTTTTGTCTAATAAAAGTGCGACTAATAACGTTAATGCAATACTAAACTCAGGCAGTATCGCTACAACTTGTTGAAATATGTGGTGCTGAAAAATATGTTCAAACAATGTTGGCACTGCCTTAGCTTTCTTTGTTGATGAAATTTCTTAATTTAACTAACTTAACGCAAGTTATTTTATTGTCTCAGCCATTTTATCAATTAATTGAAAACTATGGTTTTGGTGTTGATAAGTTAACGTTAACAAACAGCCGTTATCGAAAAGCTCATAGGCATTATCGGTAGAGCTCTCTCCAAGCTTTGCTAATAAGCAACGTAACGCTTCACCATGAAAAATAACCAGTATGCTTTTACTTGAATTATTTTCTGCCAGCGATTGCAGTGTTTGATAAATGCGTGCGCCACATTGCACTGCACTTTCACCATCAACAGGTTTAAGTTCGGTAAATTGATGCAATATTTCGTGATAGTTCTTATCGCTTTTAATGTCATCAACATGCTTCCCCTGCCAATGCCCTAAGTTTCGTTCAATCAAGCCATCTACATTGATAACCGGAACATTTAATTGCTGTTGGCATATGTTAGCACTTGCTATTGCCCGCCCAAGCGATGATGAAACGATTAAATCAATGTTTTTATCGGCAAGCTGCTGAGCAATATTTTCTGATTGTTGCTTACCAACTGCAGTTAATTCACTGTCGAATTGGCCTTGAAAACGTTGTACTTTATTCCATAGAGTTTGTCCGTGACGCGCTAAATATAACTTTGTTTTCATTGCTCAACTCTATAGGTTTTCAGGTATTAATTGGCTGTGGAGAATAACTAAATCGTTAACTTGATTCAATGCAAATTTACTTTCTATTGAGCATTGTCTTTTTAACAAAAAATATAATTAGTACTTTAGTTGTATATATTGTTAATTGTTGAATAACTCTCTTGCATGGCGTAACATCAACGCCGATTTAGGTGTCTTCAGCGGTCAATTTATGGTGATAAAATTTATCCGATAAATACCAACTAATGAAGATGAAACGTGAAACTGGTGAAATACCAGTACTGCCCCCGCAACGGTAACTGTGAGCAGCAACAAAACCACTGTATTGATAAATATGGGAAGGTGTTGCAAGTGCGATGATCAGGAGTCCGGAGACCGGCCTAAATTATATTTATTGCTAGCAAGCTATTTAGCGCAATTATCAATAGGTATTACTCGACAACTGCGGTGGGCGGTAATTCAGAGAACAGTATACGGTCTGAGTTATATTTCCACGATCGCTTGATGTATTAAATGCGTTATTTTAACGCTTCAACTATTCATTTTGCGAGCACACCGTTTACCTACTTTGATTTCCTACACCGTTAATATTCTATCTATTTTAGACAGCGGAATCGTTATGAAATCAGTCAATCAAAAGTCACCTATCAGTTTGCTTGCTGCAGTATTTGCAATATTAAGCTTTCTTATGCTTGCTACACGCACGCATCATTTTGCCAGCTTAAATCACTTACCTAGCGCTTCAATCGCAATATTTTTCTTAGCCGGTATGTATTTACGCAATATGAAAGCGTTTTGGTTTTTCTATACCTTAACTTTAGTGATTGATCTTGCTTCATCGTATTTTCGTGGACAATTCGGCGACTGCATAACTACCTCGTATCCTGCACTAGTCTTGAGCTATGCCGCTATGTTTACTGCAGGCTACTATACTCGCCCTAATTGGCAGCAAAGCGCCTGGCAAAACAATATTATTAAAGTTGCTTTAGGCTTGTTTGTTGCTAGCTCAATTGCCTTTTTCATTTCCAATGGCAGTTATTATGCTTTGTCAGGAAAATTCCCAGAATTATCATGGGCTGAATATGCAACGCGTGTTGATAAGTATTATTTCCGCTCTATTTCTAATCCGGTATTTTATGTGATTTCTGCGATAGTTATTGATTTCACTATTAGTCGTTTCTTGACTGATAAAGGCTTAGCAAAATCGCCACAAGATAAGGTGTAATGACAATGAGTCAGTCAGAAACAGCAAAAGCGACAGCCGCTTTTCAGCACAAGCCTGAACAAGAAAGTGGCAGCGGCACTATGTGTTCTGCATTAATTGTTGCTGCACCGCATTCAGGCTCTGGGAAAACAACAGTAACGGCATCGCTTGCGCGTTATCACCGCAATCAAGGACGAAAGGTAACTGTATTTAAAGTCGGACCTGACTTCATTGATCCTATGATCTTACGAAAAGCCAGTGGTGAATTGGTTTATCAGCTTGATTTATGGCTGGTTGGCGAACAAGGCTGCCAAGCGCTATTGCATCGTGCAGCTATGGAATCTGATCTTATCTTGATTGAAGGTGTGATGGGCTTGTTCGATGGCACACCAAGTAGTGCTGATTTAGCGCAATATTTTAATATTCCTGTACTTGGTGTTATTGATGCAAAAGCCATGGCACAAACCTTTGCTGCGGTGACTTTTGGTTTAGCGAAGTTTCGTGAAAACTTACCGTTTTCTGGTGTTATGGCTAATCGTGTTAATACCGAGCGCCATGCAGAATTACTTAGTAGTAGCTTGCCTGAAGAGTTCTGTTTTTATGGCCGAATACCAAAAGATGACAGCATCACCTTGCCTGAACGTCATTTAGGTTTGGTTCAAGCGCAAGAGCTAGCTGATATTGATACTCAACTTGACCAAGCTGCTAGCCATATCGCCAATACCGGCTTGGTTGATTTACCTGAAAAAGTAGAGTTTTTCGCTGTTGAAGCCAACGCTAATGAATATGAAGATCAAAAAAGCTTTATTGATCGTGCCTTAGTGGGTACCAGAGTCATCATTGTTCGTGATAATGCTTTTAGTTTTATTTATGCCGCTAATATTGCCTTTTTAGAGCAAGCTGGCGCCGAAATAACTTATTGCTCAGCGCTTAATGACGCTCATTTGCCTGAAGGCGATATTCTATATATTCCTGGTGGTTATCCAGAATTATATGCGGAGCAGTTAATGAGCAATATTACTTTCTTAAGTGACGTTAAAGACTTTGCTGCTAGTAATAAACCTATCATTGCTGAATGTGGCGGTATGTTGTATTTACTTGAGCAACTGACTGATATGTCGGGGAAAAAGTTACCTATGCTTGGCCTTATGCCTGGTCAAGCGACAATGCAGAAAAAGCTGGCTTCAATAGGTTCACAATGGGTTGATTTGTCACCATTTGAGCAAAACATCTCGAGTAATAATGATGACGCGTGTGAAAATATTATGCGTGGTCATAGTTTTCATTACTCGCGTGCGGAAATTGCGCTTGAACCCATTTGCCAAACTACACATCACCCAAGCGAAAGAGCAGGCGAATTTGTTTATCAACATAACAATATTCTAGCCTCATACATGCACTGGTATTTTCCGAGTAATCCAGGTTTAACATTACGTATTTTTAATAAGGCGCGTTGCTTCTAACGTGCCGAAAAACTGTGCTTAGCACCTTTTTATTAACACATTTACTAATACTGCTTTTCCACACAGTTTTATGAGAGTTTTCATGACAAGTTTTATTTGTAGCAATCAAGCTATAAAGCCTTTTATCAGCGTATCGAAAGGTCGTAGTAACACCTATCTTGCTTTAACATTATTTATTGCGTTTTTTATTAGTAGCTTTACGCTAAATGCAGCAGAAACTAAGATGTTAGCCTTAGTGTCAGACCGTTCCGCCGCGAGTATGGTAGCAGGCGCACATCAGTTTTTAGCAACACATGAAACAGCTAAAAGCAGTATTACTATTCGTAGTGTTAGCCAACTCAATCAATTAACTAACAATCAAATACAGCAACTCATTAATCAACATCAAGCATTGGTCATTGCCGGAGTTTTTGGTGAATCTGTCGAGCGTTTACTTACCTTAAAATATCAAGCTCAACAAACGCGGCTAATATTGAATGCCGATAGGCGCTTAATGGTTTTACACCATGATAAACAAGGCGGGCGAATTGCTGATTTATCTAAAGAACAATTATTAGACTTGATGTCAGCACTCGATAAAAACAATTACTTATCTGCATTATCGAATAAGCAGCAACAATGGCGACAATTTTCTTATTGGCTACAAGCCCGTGCTTATTGGCAAAACAGAGGTAAGGAAAATTTGGGGCATTTGTTTGAGTGGTTGCAACAAATATCAAGCCCTCAACTTAGTAACGACAGTAATATTTTATTAGCCCAAGCACCGAAAATTTTACCACTCCAACCAATACGTTTTTATTGGCAAGAGCAACTGATCAGTCAGGCTGATTTAGCGAGTAATATTGCTAAAAACATAGCTAAGCCAGTGGTATTTATTGTCGATCACGATACCGGCGACCAACCGGGACAATGGCAATTACATCAGCAATTATGTCAGCGCCAATGGCAATGCGTTTCTGTGCTTGCAGGTTGGGGAAAACCCAGTGAGCAAGCAATTGAGATCATTCGCAGTCTCAACGTTACCCAGCCATTAGCCATTATCGCTTTACAAGACTTTGTGATTGGTGGCGGTGAAGGGCGCGAGCCGGTTACGCAGAAGTTTCAGCAATTGAACGTGCCGGTATTTAAAGGCATTCGAGTAACCGAAATGAGTGCGTTGGAATATCAACTTTCACCAACAGGTTTACCGAGTGATAGTGTGCATTACCGTGTTGCTATGCCTGAGTTACAAGGTGTTTCACAGCCGCATGTATTGGCGTTAGCCTCAGCAGCTAAGCTAGACTCATTAACCGGTGCAAGCTTATCGATTAGTGAAGTATTAACAAAAGAAGTTGAACGACTACAAGTGCGAGTAACTGCTTGGTTAGCGCTGCGCACCACTGAAAACGCGAAGAAAAAAGTCGCTATTGTTTATTATAATCATCCTCCGGGTCGCCATAATATCGGAGCCGATAACCTCGATGTTCAACAATCGCTTTGGCAAATATTAGAGCAATTAAAAGCGCAAGGTTATAACCTTGGTGCTGAAGCTGACTTCCCTAATTCTGCTGAAGAACTGCTGGATATATTACAACTGAAAGCGGTGAACTTGCCGCAAGATGCCGCAGCGCTCAATAAAATGTCGCCGCTGATCAATAAAATGTCGGTAAGTGACTACCAAGCGTATTTCGACACCTTACCTGATGTTGTAAAGGCTGAAATGATTGAAGGGCCGTTAGGGCATTTACATGCTCAAGTTAACATTTACCTATTTGCTCAAGGTCAAACGGAATTAGCGCAACTTTCAACGGTTGAGCGCAATAAGGTTTTACAAGCACTGCTGGCCAATGTTGAAAGTACCTCGGTTGATTTACATCACGCCCTTGATGGTATTCGACACAAAGGGCGCGCCCGCGCGTTAGATTTACTTGAACAGCTAACCGAGCAATATCGCCATTTAATTGCCTTAAAACAGGCAAATAGCGAGATTGCAGTTACACAATGGCAGTCAGCAGAAAAACTGAAAAATGCGCTAATTGCCATGCAAATTGAAGGCATTCGAGGTTGGGGCAATGTGCCGGGGAAAACCATGGTTTGGAATAATGAAATTCTATTACCCGGTGTTCAGTTCGGAAATGTATTTTTAGGGCCGCAGCCACCGAGAGGTTGGGAGCTAAATGAAGAGCTATTGCATGCCAATATGACCTTTCCGCCGCCGCATCAATACTTAGCGTTTTACTATCATTTACGTGACGTTTTTAAAGCCAACGCCATAGTGCATTTAGGCCGACATTCAACCTATGAGTTTTTACCTAAACGAGCAGTGGGTTTATCAGCAAGTGATTACCCGTCGCTAATTATTGAAAGCATTCCAAGTATTTACCCCTACATTGTTGATGGCGTAGGTGAAGGTATTCAAGCTAAGCGCCGTGGTATTTCGGTGATGCTAGATCATTTAACGCCACCGTTGGCCACAACGGAGCTATATGACGGTTTATTGCAGTTACGTCAGCTCATTGAAAGTGCTGAAGCAGCATCGAATGACGATACCAAGAAAAAAGCGATTAAAGCCTTACGTCATAAAATCCAAGTGTTGAATTTAACTGATGAACTGGTTGCCAGTATGGATGAAGAACTGCAAGTTCGAGGCATTGGTTTTGGTGAAGTAGATGATGACTTTTTATTGCATGAAGTCGGGCATTATCTAACGAAACTGCAAGAAGACTTTATGCCGTTAGGTTTGCATGTTTATGGTAAAGATTGGCAACAAGATGCCATTGAAACCATGATGGTATCGATTGAAAAAGGCGAGTTAGACTTTGATGATGCGAAACGTCATGAAATTCAACAGAACCTGATCAAATCACCGAAAAGTGAAATGTCAGCGTTTTTAAATGCTTTAAATGGCGGTTTTGTAGCGCCGGGCAAAGGTAATGATCCGATTAGAACACCTGATGCCTTGCCAACGGGACGAAATTTTTACGCACTTGATAGTGGTTTAATACCGTCGCAGTTAGGTTTTAATACCGGTCAGCAATTGGCAACTAAAGCGCGAGCAGAAAACCCCGTTGTTGATAAAACTCATAAAGAAGCCGTTATTTTATGGGCTTCTGATGCGGTGCGTGATGAAGGCGCTATGATCGCCTTTGGTATGGATATGCTCGGCGTGCAGCCGGTGTGGAATCGACGTGGTATTTTAAAATCGCTGAAACTTATCGAGCTTGATAAAACACGTAAAGAGCGTCGAGATATTGTTTTTACCACCTCGGGCTTGTTCCGTGATTTATATGCTCAACAATTGGCGTGGTTAGATCGCTCAGTATTGCTGGCATTAGCAGCCAGTAAAAATGTTATTGAGCGTGACCATCCAGCACTTATTAGTGCTTTACATGCGGCATTAGCACCGGTTGAACATATGCTTTCGCAGCAGAGCCATCACTTCAATGAAAACATTGAAAACAATATGGTTGCCAGTAATTGGCTACGTGAAGCGCAAGCACTTTTACGAGCAAATAGCAGCATCAGTGCTGAGCTATTAGGTCGTCAGGCAAGTTATCGAATTTTCGGTACTGCGCCTGGTGCCTATGGCGCGGGTATCAACCGTTTAGCAGAGCGCTCTGGCGCATGGCAAGAACGTAAGCAATTAGGCGAAGCGTATATCAAACGCATGAGTCATGCCTATGGTGTGCCAAATGAAAATACAGCGATGGGCAGCAATGTACAAAGCTTATTTCGTCAACAACTTGCTAACGTAAATAACACCTATTTAGGACGCGCAAGTAATCTTTATGGCTTGATTGATAACAATGACGCTTATGATTATTTGGGTGGGTTAAATTTAGCGATTGAAACCATTGCTGGAGAGCAACCTAATAGCTTTGTTATATCGCATGCGAACAATCAACAGTTGTCGATAGACCCTTTGCAAACCGCGTTATTGTCAGAGTTACGCGGGCGCTTTTTAAATCGACAATGGATACAACCGCTAATGAAGCAAGGTTATGCGGGCGCAAGAACCATAGGCAGTGAGTTCATTGAAAACCTATGGGGTTGGCAAGCAACAAGCCCAGAAATTATTAAGTCTTGGGTTTGGCAGGATCTAAAAGCCATTTATATTGATGATAGTTTAGAACTTGGCCTTGATGAATTTTTACAAGAAAAGCATAACGTGCATGTGCAAAGTAATATTTTGGCGGTGATGCTTGTGGCTATTGAAAAAGGCTTTTGGCAAGCCAGCCAACAAACGCAAACCGAACTTGCTGAGCAATTTGCGAAAAATATTGTTGAACATGGCATTCCGGGCAGTGGTCATACCCATGCAAACCATCCTATTTATCCATTCATTAAACCTATGTTGTCTGCGTCGTTGCAAAAGCAACTTGCTCAGGTGCTTGCTGCGGCAAACCACACACCTATTGGGGAACAGGGCTCTGGTGTTCAGCATATTCAAGAAATAACTGCGGCAACTAAATCGTTAAAAGCTAATGAAGTTGTACCGAACGATAGTGCGACCGCGACTGAAAAAAATAATGCGAGTCAGGATAACGAACAAGCTCAGTTATTTGAGCAGAAAATTTTAATGCTTGGGTTAATTAGTGTCGTGTTGTTGTTAATACTGTTTGGTTATATTCGAGCGCAACGTCAGTTACCTAAATTATCGGTTGTTGAGGAGGAAAGTTAGTATGTTATATAGTTTTTCATTAGATATTATGCATTTAATTACCTCTTGGTTGCTTCAACCTGTGGTATGGGGCTTATTGTTTTTTACTGGCTTGGCAATTTATGAATTTGGCTTAGCGTTAGGTGAACGGCTTTCGGTGATACCTGCTTTACAAGCAGCAAAGCAAAAGCAAGCCTTGATCAGCCAAGGTAAAAAACGCATTGAAAGAGCGGATTTTATTACCCGCATTGCGCCTATGTTAGGTTTAATGGGCACGCTTATTCCGTTAGGTCCTGGCCTTTCTGCGCTTGGCTCGGGTGATATCAGTATTTTGACAACTGCGATGACAGTGGCATTTGATACCACCATTATTGGCTTATTCGCCGGTGTTATTGGTTTCGTATTGGGACGAATGCGCAGACGTTGGTACGACAATGCGATTGGTGAATTAGAGCGATTAGAAATTGCAGAATCTGTTACCGATACTGCTAAACTAACGCCAGTTGTTGATACCTCAATCAAAACGGCATAAGGAAAGCTGATGAGTGATGCATGGAGAAGTAGCCAGTTTGACAATCAAGAACAAGAGCCGTTAGGGCCGCTTGCTAACTTAATTGACATTATGCTGGTGTTTGCCTGTGGTTTAATTGCCGCTTTGGTGGCGGTAAGCCCAGATTTAGAGCAACACTTTCAAATGAAAAAAGTGGATAATAAAGCCATGATTCAGCCCATTGACTCGGTGGGCAAAGAAATGACCTCGCCACCAGAAACATTGCAAAACAAATTACAGAGCGAAGAAGGTTATCAAGCCATGGGACAGGTTTATCGCGACCCAGAAACAGGTAAACTGATCTTAATTAGTAACGAATAATAAGAGTAAAGTATGAATAACGAAGAGAAATTGGCAAATAAAGAACAAAAACATGTTGAGCGCCAAAAAAGAATTAAAGCTGAGGTTGCCGAACGTGTCGCTCAAGCGACTGAAGAACGTGGTGTATTAGTGGTAATAACAGGTAACGGTAAGGGCAAAAGTACCTCTGGTTTTGGTACGGTTTTACGCGCCATTGGTCACGGCCAACAAGCGGGTATTGTGCAGTTTATCAAAGGCTCTAAATGGGAATGTGGCGAAATGAACATTCTTAAGCAATTTCCGGTTAAACATCATGTCATGGGTACAGGTTTTACATGGGAAACCCAAAGCACCGAAACCGACAAAGCCGCAGCAAAAGTTGCTTGGCAAAAGAGTAAAGAAATGCTCAGCGATGAAACGCTTGATATTGTGCTACTCGACGAAATGACCTACATGGTTAAGTATGGCTACATTGAATTAGACGAAATTATTGAAGCGTTGAATAATCGCCCTAAAATGCAGCATGTACTGATCACAGGGCGCGCTTGTCATCGTCGATTGATTGAGTTGGCAGATACAGTTTCAGAAGTGCAGCCGATAAAGCATGCCTTTAAAGCAGGTGTAAAAGCACAAAAAGGCTTGGATTGGTAAGTTCAAATAAACAAGTTAATTAGTGCTAATGTTACACCGTTTAACGAGCGAATGATGCATATTACGGAGACTTGTAAGTAATATGCACAATCCTCTATAAATAGAACAAAAAATAACACAATAAGTCTTTGAAAATAAAAGGTGTTGAGTTATTTTTGTTAAAATTTAATAGATGGTGATTACTGAGGCCTCTATATTTAAGCTGTTAGTTGCTCATAGTGATATGTAGAACTTTAAAGGGGATAAATGAAAGAGTTTAATGATTGTTCTACATCGAGTTTACTATTGTCTTGTCAAATGTATAACGTAGTTAAGAATGAATGTAGTGAAGCTAATAAAAACCTAAAGTTATCATTTGCCATACTTGTTGTATCTATTTTCATTATTGTAACGAAGATATTTAGTTTCCCCCCAGGTTCAGGTTTAATGCAAAGTAATATAGTTGCAGGAATGATTTTCTTGTCTTTCCTTGGCGGCCTGCTCACCTCTCTTTGGAATTATAAAGAGTTCAGATTAAAGAACAGATTAGAAAAATCCCATCGAAACCGTATTTATACAGATTACCGTATTTATATGATAGAAAATGACAAAGTGTGGTTTGATATTGATGGGAAAATAAAATCAGTTAAAGTAGCTGAAATTGATGATGATTTTGTTAAAGCACTATTAAGTTGTTATGGTAAAAATAGTAACTAACAAGTCACTAAAAAGAAAAGGAATAGTTGGCTTTTCACTCCATTGTAACTAATTTTAGCCAACAACTTTATTGCCTCTTAACGAGGCGTTAGCTGCTTCTAGAGGTAATATTATGGATCAAATTATCTATTTTGATGAATACAGTGATGCAGCTTCGTCTATTGAGTTGGCGAGTTATCTATCTGAATCTGTAGATACTCATCCCCATAATTGGAAGTGGTTAATGATTTCAATTCATAATTCATTACAAGCGTTTATGGTTTTATCTCTCATGGAATCTGGTAAGGGGGTGTTAAGAAGTAAAAATCAAAGACATCTTGAAAATGGAAACTTAGATTCTATTAAGTGGCTATACCAGCGACTAAAAAATCCGGATATCTGTTGTTATATGGATTCTGTGACTCTCCCTGACTGTAAGAAAACCAGTGACTCGATAGGTAGAATTATTGATATTAGAAATCAATTCATTCATTTTATGCCCCGTTTGCAAGGTGAAAGTTTATTAGAATATTATGAAGTTACAATAAATTGTTCGGAAGTCTTATTATTCTTGTTTTTTGAATCTAGGCGTATGCATATGCCTAATGAAAAAAAGAAATTGATAGAATATGCGTTAATCAAACTAAACGAAAATTTAAAGAACCAATATGAAAGCATAAGTAGTTAACAAATATTTAAATAGGGGGCAAAGCACAGTTAACTTTCCTTCTAGTTATCATGTAAACTCGTTTTTCTAATGACTATATTCAACCTGAGCTAGCACAACCTAAGCAATAGCATTAAGCGCAGGTTTACGCAGAATAATCTCAGCCAATTGCTTATGGTGCTTGCAAAAAAGTTTGTAAAGTTGCATTTGGTTTTTTGCTCGCACCAGATTGTGCTCGGGGTACTGAGTTTTAAAGTACTGATCGCCATTTAAAAAGTCAGTTAAAAAGCGAATGCTGAGCATAAAAGGCATTAACTTTACGCCAGTAATTAAACTGTGCTGCTCAATTTCAGATAAGGTTTCTGAAAAACCATCAAGATATGCTTCAGTAAGTGCTGTTAGGGTATTGAAGTTTATCGACATGCTCGCTATTTCAGCACTGTCTTCAGCAATTGACGAACAGCAGCTACGTATCATATCGCCAAAATCATGCATCAAATAGCCTGCCATGCAGGTATCTAAGTCGATTACTGCTTTAGGTTTGTGGTTGCTATGACTAAATAACAGGTTATTTATTTTCGTATCGTTATGGGTAACTCGTAGTGGTAAAACGCTATTAAGATTGTTAACTTCCGTGCAAAATTCTTGCTGAGATTGAATATAACCGATGATTGATGCAGCTTGTTGCTGACGCTCAACGCTGGCTTGTTTTAAGGCACTTTCGAATTGGGTTAAGCGAGCCGACAAGTTGTGAAAATCAGGAATAATATCAACCAGTAGCTTGCTATCAAAATCAGTCAATGCAGAGGTAAATTGTGCAAATGCATTGGCTACTAACTTTGCTTGTTCATTGTTTTCGATTGTTTCTATGGTGTAACAGTTCTCAATACAATGCAGGCTGCGCCAATATTCGCCATTTATATTCACGTGATTTTGCATACTTTTGGTTTGATGCTGCCAAATAGGTTGCAGGGCGTACTGGTTTTTATCGTGTTTTGCTTTTAGGTGCTGGCTAATATAGTCGGCGTTGTTGGTCACTTGCTCAGGTGATTTAAAAACGTGTTTATTTAAGTGCTGTAAAACAAAGCTTTCGTTATTAACTTTTACTAGATAAGTACTATTGATTAATCCGTTGCCAAGTGGCATTACACTGCAATTTTTGGGGCTGTAACCAAACTCTTCTAAAACTACTGATAGTGCTTCTTTTTCTTGGGCTGGGATCATACTTAGCGTGAAAACTCTTAACGTTGAAGGCAACATATGCCTATATTTAAGCATATGTTAAGGCATCGTTGACCAGATGGAAAGGTATACAATTTGCCTGCCGATAGCAGGCTAAGCTTCACCTCCTGTTATCGGCAAGCTAATAATAAAGCAAGCGCCTGATGTTTCAGAGGTTGTTTGCTCTGATGCATTTTCTGTTGATGGGGTAGGCTGCCTGTTTCTTGCGTGAATAGAACCATTGTGCCAATGAATGATTTTGGCGGTTATTGCTAAGCCTAAACCAAAATGTCCTAGTTCGCGTGACCGATCTACGTCGAGTTTTACGAAAGGGTCGAAAATACTATCGATACTTTCTTCTGGAATACCTTTGCCGTCATCTTCAACGGTGATGTAAAGGTGGTTATTTTTTTGATAAGTAGAAATAGTGACTTGGCTTTGTGCATATTGCACGGCGTTGCCTAACAAGTTTTGAATAGCTCGGTAGCACCAATGAAAATCAAGCGACAATTTAACCTGTTGTTTAACAAATTCAGCACTGGCTTGGTACTTCAGTTCAACGTTATGCTGCTCAGCAAGAGATTGAAAATCAGCGTTGATGCTAGTGAAGAAGTCATTAATATTAACTAATTCACGTTTTAAGCGAAAACCTTGACGTTCCATACCTGCATATTCTAAAAACGCTGTTGTCATGTCTTCCATGCGGGTTAACTCTGTTTCCATACGTTCAAGGTAATGATTTTTTTTGTCGATATTTTGGGTGTCGATAGCGGCTTCTACGCCAAAGCGTAAGCATGACATTGGCGTGCGAATGTCATGCGACATACTACGGGCAAGAATTTTGTTATCAGCGACGAGTTTTTCAATTTGTGTTGCCATGCGGTTAAAGCTGTTTTCCAACAAACTAATATATGAAAAACGGCTCATTGGCATACGCGCAGTTAAGTTGCCTGCACCTATTTTTGCTGCGGTATTTGTCAGTAAAAATAATCGACGAGTTAATGGAAATAACCATGCTAACAAAATGGCGCAAACGCCCATGTAGAGTGTTGCAGTTAATATCATATTAATATTTTGGTTATCAACAACTGGCAGTGGTAGAGAAAGTTGAATGATATATTCAGGGTGTGCTGAAAGTTGTTTTAATAAGTAAGGTTGCGTTTCTGAAGCCAGTAATAAGCCACCAATTTGTGTTAGTTGGCTGGTTAATTCTTGCGGTAGGGCAATATTTTCACTTTTATCTAACTGCAATGAAATTTGAAACTGCTGGTTAAGTGCTTGGCTTGCTTTGGTTAATGCGGCAACAGGTAGTTCGGATAGCTGATGATCAAAGCCTTCAATTAGCTGATGATAAACCGCATATTCATTTTGTTCATCGACAGGGGCTTGTTTTGCAACAATTTTATCGAGCCCCCAAGTAATAATAAATAGCGAGCCGATGACGGTTAAAATGATACTAATATATAAACGGCGCATGGCTAAGAACTAGGCTGCTCGTCATTGTTCCAAGCATCGGCAACAAATAGGTAACCTTTACCCCAAACGGTTTTAAATTTTCGAGGTTTTTGCGGGTCGTCGTTAAATATTTTTCGTAAGGTTGAAAGCATAACGTCAAAGCGGCGATCTTGGCCATCATATTCACGATTTTTCAGTGCTTTAAATACCGTATCTCGGTCAATAACTTCACCAGCATGACTTGCTAAGAAACATAAGAAGGCGAATAAACTGGTTGATAATTCAACTTCTTTGCCTTGATAAGTAACACGGTTGGCTTCGATATTAATTAATAAATCGCCATGTAGAATATCAGATGACACTGCAACCGCTGGTGTGGTTTGTTTTAAAGCGCCTGCTATTCTGGCTAGTAAAGCACGCGGACGTACAGGTTTAATAACATAGTCGTTTGCACCTGCTTCTAAGCCGATTACTTCGTCGAATTCATCAGCACGAGCGGTTAACATTATGATTGGCGTTTGTAGTTTTTGGCGAATTTGTCGACATACTTCAATGCCATTTAAGCCCGGTAGCATTACGTCAAGCAATACAATGTCGGCAGCAAATGAATCTAACGTTGCCATAACTTCGTCGCCGCGAGTGCAATGCTTAACGTTAAAGCCTTGCTCTGTTAAATATTCACAGACCCAATCACCTAAGGTTAAGTCGTCTTCCACGAGTAAAATTTGTTTTGCTTCAGTCATAAAATATTCTCTTAAAATATGCGCCAGCGACGTTTTCTTGGCGATGCTTTGTGTACCCAACTTACTTCGATGCTAGTTTCTGCTATCACTTTATCAAAGTCATAGGCAATAAGCTGATATTGCATGGTTTTATTTGATTCGAATTCAAAGCTGATGCTGTTTTGCTTTTGATTGAACCAGCAGTCTAAGGCTTCTTTTTTACCAACTTGATAAATACAATAATTGCCTTGAATAGGAGCTTGCCAAGTAAATGTAACTGTTGCAAAACATTGTCGGCCTTGCGTTAAGGTAATGCATTTTGCAGGTAAAACAGAGAATGCTGAATTAACAGTAAGTTCTGCTGGTGTAGCATTGGTGTTTTCATTAAGCACAGAAACTTGCTGCGCAGAAGCGCTAGCTAAGTTACCGAAATAACAGGCTAATAAGACAATTCCCTTGTCCCATTTAGAAAACATAGATCACTCCAAGCATCACTTTCGCTAAATCTTGGGTGTCAACCAATGGGCTGTCTTTGGTGCTGTCAGAGTAGTGGCTGTAAGTTACGCCTCCGGCAAAAGACCAACTGGTTGAAATAGGGTGCTGTGCAAATAATTCTAGTTGTACCCGATAACCTGCATTTGCTTCGTAATATGCTCTATCAGGTGTTACTTCAGAAGAGTTAACACCATAAAAGTAATCCATTACTTTTTCAGAATAATGGGTATAGCCGCCGCTTAAATAAATATCCCAATTTCGATAGGGCAGCATATACGTATATAAAACATCAACTACCCAACCATTTGAGTCACTTAATGGCGCTAAGGTTGCAAAATCAACTGAAAGCGAAGAGTTAGAATGGTAACGGGTATAGCGCAAACCAACACCTTCACCTGCGTTTCTGTCACTAAGGCCTGCTAATGTTGGAATTGACTTATCGGCATCATCAATAATATCTTCAGGCTGATAACCAAAAATATAAGTTTTACTGATGATGTCTAATTCCCATTTGGGGGTAACGACTAACTGGTAACCAAGCTCAGCGCCCTGTAGTGAAGCTCGTTTGTGGTTAGATTGAATAAAAAAGCCTTTATAGTAAACATCTAACAGTATGCCTGCACCAAAGTAATCGAAAACTTCTTCTTGGTCATGTCCAGCCAATAATGACGGGTTATAGGTAACAAAAATATTGCCCATTGCTTGCCAGCTGAAAGTTTCATTAAAAACAGTGGTTTCGTTTTCAGGAATTTTTTCATTCGAAAAGCTTGGCAAAGCTGTAATGAGTAGCAAACTGCACAATAGATACTTGAGCATTATTGATTTCCCATCGCTTTAAGTTGAGATCTTGAATATTTGTTTTTCATGCTTAATGTATTTTTTATTGTTCGCATATTATTTTTATTTTTAATTCATGATTATGAAAATATTTATCGTAAACTTAGTTACTTACTTTGCTGCTATTAAGCTTAGCCAAATAATTCCTAAATAAACATCTTAGTGTCATATCACTAAACTTGATAGTGGTGAGTATGTTATCAAATGTAACTATCAGGCGTTAGTTGCCTTGATGGATAAAGTGTTTAAAAAATGTAAGAAAGCCTAATCTAATGAAACGTTTCTTTGGTTTTATTGTCGTGATTTTATTGTCGTGATTTTATTGTCGTGGGTTTAATTCGCATGCTTATGAGCAAGGCGTTTTAAGGTATCAACAATATCGGATGAGTGTTTATATGCTAAGACAATTTCTCGGGTTAATTGCAGACCATCAATTGGCCTAAATACCACATCACTTTGATTAATTATTTCTGCATGGGCAGGTAAAAATGCACAGCCAATGCCAGCATGCACTAAGCCTATCGCGTAATCTATGGTGGTGATTTTTGCGCGAATATCTAAGCTTATGCCTGTTAGCGCTAGTGTATCTTGTAAGTTATTCCATGCACTACACGGGGTACGCTGAATAAACGGCAAACCATCAAGTTGTTTTAGTGTTACTGCGTCATTAAGCGCAAATATGTGGTCATATGGCAAGGCGAGTAAGTAGTCTTCTTGCCACATGTCAATATAGTGTTCACCGTCTTTTAATTCATCTTTGAGAATAATGCGGGCGTCAACATTTTCTAAATGCGGTACTAAGGTTAATTCGACAAACGGTTGTGCGGCGGTAAAATCTTTCAGCAATAAGCTCATTCTTTCAACACCTAAACCCCGAGTAACTCCTAAGTTAAATGCTTGTTTATTGGCCTTTTCAGTGAAAATAGTTTTTATTGCACCAGCTTGCCCAAGCAACTGTTTTGCTAATGGAAAAAGCTTATCACCATGTTCCGTTGGGGTTACACCACGAGCATGTCGCTTAAATAGCTGTACGCTAAGTTGTTGTTCTAACTGTGCTATTGCTGATGATATTGAAGGCTGTGCAATGAAGCACGACTTTGCCGCAGCGCTGAAGCTTTTCAGTTCATAAACTGAAGTGAAATAATAAAGTGATTTTAAGTCCATAGGGCAACTTGTTTACTTAGGTATAGATAAAAACTATATCAGATAAAGAAAAAGAATATTTTAACTTTGGCTATTATTTGCTTATTATTTTTGCACTTTATTATTCACCCGCTAAAAAATAGGTAAATACATGTCTAGTTCAAGCAGTGCTAACCGTCCGTCATTTAAATGGGAAGATCCACTTTTATTCGATTCTTTATTATCTGAAGAAGAGCGAATGATCCGTGATAGTGCCCACCAATATTGCCAAGAAAAGTTGATGCCTCGTGTACTAGAAGCCAACCGCAATGAAGTATTTGACGTTGAAATTATGCGTGAACTTGGTGAACTAGGCCTGTTAGGCGCTACATTACCGGAAAAATACGGCTGTGCTGGTGTGAATTACGTAACTTATGGTTTAGTGGCGCGTGAAGTTGAACGTGTTGATAGTGGTTACCGTAGTGCAATGAGTGTGCAGTCATCATTAGTGATGCATCCAATTTATGCCTACGGTAGTGAAGAGCAGCGCATGAAGTATTTGCCGAAGCTTGCTACTGGTGAACATATAGGTTGTTTCGGTTTAACTGAGCCAAATTCTGGTTCAGATCCAGCGAGTATGACGACTCACGCTACAGCTGTTGAAGGCGGTTACCGCATGACAGGTAATAAAATGTGGATCACTAATTCACCTGTTGCTGACATTTTTGTTGTTTGGGCAAAGCTTGATGGTGTTATCCGCGGTTTTGTTTTAGAAAAAGGTATGGAAGGTTTAAGCGCGCCTAAAATTGAAGGTAAATTTTCATTACGTGCATCGATTACTGGTGAAATCGTCATGGACAACGTTTTCGTACCAAGCGAGAACATGCTTCCTAATGTTAAAGGTTTATCTGGTCCATTTGGTTGTTTGAACAAAGCGCGTTACGGCATTGCTTGGGGCGCGTTAGGTGCGGCAGAATTCTGTTGGCATGGTGCCCGTCAATATACCCTTGACCGCGAACAGTTTGGTCGTCCATTAGCGGCAACACAATTAGTACAAAAGAAATTGGCTGATATGCAAACGGATATCACCACTGGACTATTTGCTTGTTTGCAAGTGGGTCGATTAATGGATTCAGGTCAATTAGCACCTGAAGCTATTTCACTGATTAAACGTAACTCTTGTGGCAAAGCATTAGAAATTGCCCGAATTGCCCGAGACATGCATGGTGGTAACGGTATTGCTGATGAGTTTCATATTATTCGCCATATGATGAACCTTGAAGCCGTTAATACTTACGAAGGTACGCATGATATTCATGCCCTGATATTAGGTCGAGCGCAAACCGGCTTACAGGCTTTCTTCTAAAGTTAACCCAAATTAAAGGCGTATTAATCATACGCCTTTTGTTTATGAGCTTAACGAAATTCCCGCTAATAATATTCAAAAATCACAATTTCCACTGGAGATATGATGTCTGATCGTAATCAATTGGTGAAAGAAAATTTTATCAATTTTGTTCGTGCACAAACGCTACCGCAATCCTCGATTAATTTAACTCCAAGCGATGTCGGCTTATCTGCGACAGATGTTATCGACTTGTTCGAAACTCAAGCTATGAGCCGGCACTTAGATTTACAGTCACGGGTAATGCAAAAGAAAGGGCAAAGCTTTTATACGATAGGCAGCTCAGGGCATGAAGGTAATGCGGCTTATGCGAAAGCTTTTCGTCCAACAGATATGGCATTTTTGCATTATCGCAGTGGTGCTTTTGTTATCCAACGTGGTAAACAAGTGCCAGGGCAAACTTCGCTATATGACATGTTGTTATCGTTTGCGGCTTCGAAAGACGATCCTATTTCCGGCGGACGCCATAAAGTATTAGGCAGTAAAGCGCTGTCTATTCCGCCACAAACCAGCACCATAGCGTCTCATTTACCGAAAGCGATGGGCGCGGCCTATAGTATTCCATTGGCCAAGCGCTTAGCACATCAAGGTGAAATTCCTGATGACGGTGTGATTATTTGTAACTTTGGTGATGCATCTTCAAATCACTCAACAACCCAAGGTGCGATTAACAGCACCGCATGGGCGGCGTATCAATCTATTCCTATGCCGATTGTGTTTGTTTGTGAAGATAATGGCATTGGTATTTCAACCTCAACACCTGATGGTTGGATTGCTGCTAATTACCAGAATAGAGCCGGGCTAACTTACCTGTATTGTGATGGTTTAAATATTTTAGACACTTATCAAACCGCAAAAGAAGCAGAGCGTATTGCACGTGAAATGCGTAAACCAGTATTCTTACATGTTCGAACGGTGCGTTTGTTAGGGCATGCGGGTTCTGATGCTGAGTTTGTTTATCGTGATATGGCAGATATTACCGCCACTGAATTTCAAGACCCACTGTTACACACCGCGCGTATTATTTTAGAAAATAATATCTTAACGCCTGATGAGCTGATTAATATTTATCAGCAAGTAGAACAACGTATTGCCGTAGTTGCAGAAAATGCCGCAGGTAAAGAAAAACTAACGTCTGCTGACTCAGTTATGGCCAGTATTGTGCCGGATATTGCCAAAGCACGAAGTTCCGTTGTTGTCAGTGCAGAGCAGCGTGGCGAAATTTTTAGGCATGAAAAGCATAATCTTAAGAAAAAACAGCACTTAGCTAAATTGATTAACTGGGCATTAATGGACTTAATGGCTGAGTATCCAAACATTGTTATGTGTGGTGAAGATATTGGTAAAAAAGGTGGCGTTTATAATGTTACCGCTAAGCTTTGTGAGCGTTTCAGTAAGAATAGGGTGATTAATACCTTACTAGACGAACAAACTATTTTGGGCACCGCCATTGGTCTTGCCCATAATGGCTTTTTACCTATTCCTGAAATTCAATTTCTAGCTTATGTGCATAATGCCGAAGATCAAATTCGTGGTGAAGCAGCGACGTTGCCGTTTTTCTCTAATGGCCAATTTACTAACCCTATGGTTATTCGTATTGCTGGCTTAGCTTACCAAAAAGGTTTTGGTGGTCATTTTCATAATGATAATTCTTTTGCTGTTTTTCGTGATATTCCAGGATTAATTATTGCCTGCCCATCAAATGGTGCAGACGCCGTGGAAATGATGCGCAGCAGTGTGCGTTTAGCGCAAGAGCAACAACGTATGGTGGTGTTTTTAGAGCCGATTGCTTTATACATGACCAAAGATTTGCATCAAGAAGGCGATGGTTTGTGGACTCATGAATATCAGGCTCCAGCATTGTCAGATAACAATATTGATTTAGGTGTTAAGGTTGCTGGCTCAGGCAAGCAGTTATGTATTTTAACTTACGGCAATGGCTATTATTTATCACGCCAAGCGCAGGAACAACTTTCAGCTCAAGGTATTGATGTTCGTGTTGTTGATTTACGTTGGTTAGCACCGCTTGATGAAAAAGGTATTTTGGCACAGGTTAATGATTGTGAAAGTGTACTTATTGTTGATGAATGTCGTCAAACCGGCTCAATCAGTGAAGCGCTAGTGACTTTGATTCATGAGCAAGCTGAAACGTTGCCTAAAATTAAGCGAGTTACCGCCAGTGATAGTTTTATTCCTTTAGGCGCGGCTGCTTATGAAGTGCTGCCATCGGTTGAAAATATAGTGACAGCGGCTACGGAGATTTGCCAATGAGTTCATCAGTAGAACAGTCAGTAAAAAAGAAGCAACGCGCAGTGGTTATTTGTCCTGGTCGCGGTACGTACAATAAAGAAGAGTTAGGTTACTTACAGCGCTTACACAGCGATAAAACAGAAATTATTTCTTTGATAGATGATTATCGTGATAGTCAGGGACAAATGAAAGTTTCTGAACTTGATGGTATGGATAACTATAGTATGCGCGTGCATACCGCTGGAGAAAATGCCTCAGCACTTATTTATGCTTGCGCGCTATCAGATTACCAAACGATTAATAAAGAAGAGTTTGATGTTGTTGCCGTTACAGGTAACTCCATGGGCTGGTATATCGCCTTAGCGGTTGCTGGCGCATTAGCCCAGCCACAAGCAATAGAATTAATTAATACCATGGGTTCAATGATGACTAATGGCTTGGTCGGCGGTCAGATGATTTATCCAATTATTAACGATGACTGGCAAATTGATGCTGAAAAAGAACAGCAAGTGATGCAATGGCTAGCCGAAGTAAATCAAGATAGTGCTTGTGATGTGCATGTTTCTATTAACTTAGGTGGCTACATTGTTTTTGGTGGTAATAAAGCAGGCTTGAAAGCGTTAGAAGCCGTATTGCCTGTTGTGCAAGACAGGTATCCGATGAACTTGTTTAACCATGCTGCTTTTCACACGCCATTGCTAAAAGATGTTTCTAAGCAAGCAATGGAGCAACTTTCAGCCGATATGTTTTCAACTCCGAAAGTGCCTCTTATCGACGGCTTAGGGCAAGTATGGCAACCTTACAGTTGCGATACCAAGCAACTTTATAATTACACCCTAGATACGCAAGTGGTAGCGCCATATAACTTTTCGAAAGCAATTGAAGTAGCGATTAAAGAGTTTGCTCCCGATAAGTTAATTATTCTAGGACCTGGGGCAACATTAGGCGGCGCTGTTGCGCAAAGTTTAATTGCTCATCAATGGCTAGACTTGCAAACCAAGGCTGATTTTATTGCCCAACAGAAACAAGATCCGTTTATTCTTGCGATGGGATTAAGTGAACAACGTAAGTTAGTTGTTGAATAAAAGAAGATAAAACACTGGGTATAAAATAAAAAATGGCTGAATATTTTTTTATTTTATACAATAGGCGTTAGATATTTCCGTTTTGAGCTAAATAATGACAACAAGCCGTAAAAAAAATGAAGCAGAATTAATTTTAGCATTTAAAGCTTTGTTAAAAGAGCAATGCTATGGTTCGCAAAGCCAGTTGGCTGATGCGCTTGCTGAGCAAGGCTTTAAGAATATGTCGCAAGCGAAAATATCCCGTTTGTTATCTAAACTTGGCGCTGTAAAAATGCGTAATGCCAGTGAGCAAGTGGTTTACATTCTACCTGACGAACTTGCTGTGCCTAAATCAAAGCAAGCCATTCAATCTGTCGTTATTAGTGTTAAACACAATAATATGCAGATTATTTTAAAAACAGGTATTGGTGGCGCACCGCTAATTTCAAGAATGTTAGACAGTTTAGGTGAGTCGACAGGCATTCTCGGCACATTAGCCGGCGATGACACGATATTTATCGCACCAACGGATGTAAATCGTATTGGTGAAATAACTAAAGAAATTAGCTTATTGCTCGGTGTTTCAACACAAAGTTAGTTTTAGCTATTTAAAACATTATGACCGAAAAGGGTGAACAATGATTGTTTACCCTTTTTATGTTCAGGATGAACGGTATATCGCGGGTGCATGGATGCGCAAGAGCGTGTATGTTCAGGATGAACGGTCAGTTAAAAACTAAGTAGCTACATCCATGTAGGTAATATCGCGGGCGCATGCTCGTTCTTAATCATCCGTGCTCGTATTATCAAAAATATATCGAGACTTACTATAAAAAGGCTGTTCAGGGCGTAAAATAGTATTCTTGATATCGGCAGCTGAATTCATATTTGCTAGTCTCAAAGGTTCAAAGCAAAAAGCATCATGTTTTTGATAGCAGTAATCATTTTTGCCCACTCGACTTCCATCAATGTAATTTGCCGTGTATAGAATTAAGCAGGGTTGGTCTGAATATAGAGTTAAACGTCGGCCTGATTTGGGATCAACAGCTTGTGCGGTAAAGTTATTACCTGAAATAGCATCATTAGTTGTTAGCCAATAATTGTCAAAACCTTTAGCGATTTTTACCTGTTCATCGTTACTGTCAATATTTTCACTTAACGCTGTTGAGTTGCTAAAGTCATGCGCAGTGTTGGCAACATTTCGTATTTCTCCCGTTGGATAAATACGCTCATCCATCGGCAAAAAGTGGTCAGCATTTAATTGCACTAAATGCTTAGATACATTGCCAGCGTTATGGCCAGCAAGGTTAAAATAACTATGTTGGGTAAGATTCACAACCGTAGTTTTGTCTGTACTAGCGAAATACTCAACCGATAATTCATTGGTTTTATTTAAGCTATATTTAACCGTAAAAGTGACATTGCCGGGGAAGCCGTTGTCTCCATCAGGGCTAGTGTGCCTTAAGGTTAAATTAGCTTCCGCGTCGGAAAGCTCTGTTGTTGCTTGCCAAAGTTGCTTATTAAGAGCATTAACGCCGCCATGTAGTTGGTTGTCATTGTTGTTAATGCTGAGTTGATAAGTTGTATCTTCAATGACTAATTCACCTTTATCTATTCGTCCAGCATAACGGCCAATGACTGCACCTAAATAATATGGGTCTGCTTCATACGCTTTTACATTATCGTAACCAAGAACGATATCGGCAGAAACTTGGTTTTTATCTAAAGTTTCTAAAGCAACAATAATAGCACCGTAATTGCTGATTTTAATGCAAAGTCCATCGGCATTCGACAATGTATAAAGTTGTGCATTTTCGCCAGAGCCTAGTGTGCCAAAACTGCTTTGAATAATAGATAAGTGCTTATTTGAAGTTTCGCTAGGCATACATTTTTCATTTTAGGGTTCTTAAGTAAGAAGACTATAACAAATGCATTTATAAGATTACTAGCGCTTGAGAAATGATTACCAGAATTATAAAGGGGGAAAAGCTAAGCAACAGCTAAAAAATTAACTATTGCTTGAATATGTTAGTGGCTGCGATTTGCTGCAATATGAGCGAGTGAAATAAGTGCTTGTTTATGCTCTGATTCAGGTAAGTTAGTTAAAGCATTAATCGCTTTGTCGGCTTCTTGCTCTGCTTTTTTCTGAGTATATACTAATGAGCCAGTTTGCTTCATTGCGGCAAGGATTTCTTCAAGGTGGTCCATACCATCGCCATTTTTAATTGCGCTATGAATCAAAGCGCTTTGTTGCTCATTACCATGTCTCATTGCGTAAAGTAGCGGTAATGTCGGTTTCCCTTCAGCTAAGTCATCACCAACATTCTTACCCATTTCTTGCGCATCTGCGGTGTAATCCATAATGTCGTCAACTAACTGAAATGCCGTACCTAAATGCTTGCCGTAATTAAGCATCGCCATTTCTGTTTCATTATCTTGATTAGCGATTACTGCAGCTAGGCGTGTTGCGGCTTCAAATAACTTAGCGGTTTTGCAGTAAATTACCTGCATGTAACTTTCTTCAGTGGTGTCGGGGTCATTACAGTTCATTAACTGCAATACTTCACCTTCGGCGATAATATTAGTCGCATCTGAAAGTATATTCATAACTTGTAAGTTATTAAGCTCGCTCATCATTTGAAATGAACGAGAATATAAAAAGTCACCTACTAATACACTGGCACTATTGCCAAACATGGCATTTGCTGTTTCACGGCCTCGACGCATATTAGACTCATCTACTACATCATCATGAAGTAATGTAGAAGTATGAATAAATTCGATAATAGCGGCGAGTTGTAAATGTTCACTGCCTTCGTAACCCATCGCTCTTGAAGCTAGTACGGTTAGAAGAGGGCGCATGCGCTTGCCGCCGCCATTAACAATATAAATACCTAACTGATTGATTAAGGCAACGTCTGAATGGAGCTTCGAAAAGATAAGGTCGTTGACCGCTGTCATGTCTTGTTGAGTCAAAGATTGGATGTTTTTGATATTCATAAAGCGTAACGAGCTGCCTTTCATGTTATAGTGTACAAAATATTTCAAAGCTAATTTTACACGAAATTCATAATGATAGAAGTTTTCTAAGTGATAAGTTTTCACTTAAGTAATTATTATAATAAATCATTACTTTTATGCTTGCCCTATCAGATATCTTCGCGTAGAATTCGCGCCCTATAATTTTAAATTTAAGCGTCATCTCATAGATAGTGACGCAGTACGGAGTAGCTATGTACGCGGTATTCCAAAGCGGTGGTAAACAGCATCGTGTAACTGAAGGCCAAACAGTTCGTTTAGAGAAAATTGAACTTGAAATTGGTGCAGCAGTAGAATTCGAAAACGTTTTAATGATCGCCGATGGCGAGAACATCAATGTAGGTGCACCTTACATTGCTGGTGGTAAAGTTGTGGCAGAGGTTGTAACTCAAGGTCGCGCTGATAAAGTTAAAATTGTTAAATTTAAACGTCGTAAGCATTCACGTAAATCAGCTGGCCATCGTCAATGGTTTACTGAAGTGAAAATTACTGGCATTAACGGCTAATTAGGAGCGATTTACAATGGCACATAAGAAAGCTGCAGGTAGTACACGTAACGGTCGTGATTCAGAAGCTAAACGCCTAGGTGTTAAGCGTTTTGGTGGCGAAGCTGTTTTAGCAGGTAACATTATTGTTCGTCAACGTGGTACTAAATTCCACGCTGGTAACAACATGGGTATCGGTAAAGACCACACTTTATTTGCTTTATCTGACGGTAAAGTACAATTTGAAGTTAAAGGTCCTAAAAACCGTAAGTTTGTAAGCATTATCGCTGAATAATAGCTTTCAAACTTAAAAAACCCTGCTGTTATGCAGGGTTTTTTTTTGCACTGAAATAATTTATACCAATCAGATTAACTAAGTGCTCTTTTTAAATGGCCTAAATCTCCAATAACATCGTTGCTTTCATTCCCAATAGCCAGCTATTGGTCAATCTAGCACCTTATTCTTGAAAATTTATCCTCATTAAAATCTGACCTATTAATTAATTTGATTGGTATTAATTGTTAATTTTTGTATAAAAAATGACTTTGTTTAAACTTAATTAAGCAAAATCATTTATAATAGTTCGCAGAAATAAAGTTTTGGAGTGTTTTAAAACACCATGAAATTCGTAGATGAAGTAGAAATTCGCGTAGAGGCTGGTGACGGCGGTAACGGTTGCGCTAGTTTTCGTAAAGAAAAGTACATTGAGTTCGGTGGCCCAAATGGTGGCGACGGCGGTGATGGCGGTGACGTTTATTTAGTTGCTGATGAAAGTTGGAATACCCTAATTGACTATCGCTTCGAAAGATTTCATCGAGCAAAGCGTGGTGAAAATGGTAAAAGTCGAGATTGTACAGGTAAAAGCTCTGACGACTTGTTACTAAAGGTTCCTGTAGGGACCCGTGTCGCTGATGTTGATACTGGTGAGCAATTAGGCGATTTAACTCAGCACGAGCAAAAATTACTTGTCGCTAAAGGCGGCTGGCATGGCTTAGGTAACTCACGATTCAAAAGTAGTACTAACCGTGCTCCTCGTCAAAAAACAGACGGCACGCCAGGTGAAATTCGTAACTTAAAACTTGAGTTGCTATTACTTGCCGATGTAGGTTTATTAGGTTTACCAAATGCGGGGAAATCGACGCTTATACGTAGTGTTTCTGCGGCTAAACCTAAAGTGGCTGACTATCCGTTTACCACCTTAGTACCTAACTTAGGTGTAGTGCGTTTAGACTCTCAGCGTAGCTTTGTTATTGCTGATATTCCTGGTTTGATTGAAGGTGCAGCTGACGGTGCTGGTTTGGGAACTCAGTTTCTTAAGCATTTAGAACGTTGTCGTATATTGCTACACGTAGTTGATGTGATGCCTGCTGATGGCTCTGATCCACTTGAGAATGCTCAAACTATTATTAGTGAACTTGAAACTCATTCTGTCGAACTAGCGGGTAAACCACGCTGGTTGGTATTTAATAAGTTAGATTTGATGCTGGAAGAAGAGGCTAAAGAAGTCACTGAACGCATTATTGAAGGCTTGGGTTGGGACGGTGAAGTACGCAGCATTTCTGCTTTTAATCGAACTGGTACTGAAGATCTTTGTCAAGGTGTGATGAGTTTCATTGAAGCCTTACCGCCAGAGGAAGAAGAGACTCCTGTTGATGGTAAAACCGTTGAGTTTAAATGGGATACTTATCATGAAGATGCGATGGCTGATTTAACCGACGATCTTGATGATGAAGATTGGGATGAAGATGACTACGATGTTGAAGTAGAATATAAACGTTAGTAAGAGTTTTTTATTCACCGACTTTTATTAAAGTCTTTGTTTTAAAGGTGCATTTGTATAATTACATTTGCGCCTTTTTTGTTGCCTTTAATCACGTATAATATTTTTATATCGAGTTAATCTAAAAATAAAAAGAGTGATTATGACCATACTATCTATGATTGTGGCACATGCTGATAACAGAGTTATTGGCAAAGATAATGATATGCCATGGCATTTACCAGCAGATCTCGCCTATTTTAAAAGAACAACACTGGGTAAGCCGATTATTATGGGACGAAAAACCTATGAATCGATTGGTCGACCTTTGCCTGGTCGTAAAAATATTGTTATTTCGCGTGATGAGGAGTATCGAGCAGAAGGTGTTGAAGTTGTTGGCTCTGTGGAAGCTGCATTAGCATTAGTAAGTGATGTTGAAGAGGTAATGGTGATTGGTGGAGGTGCAATATATAAACATTGCTTACCAGCTGCACAACGCCTTTATATTACCCATATTGATGCTAATATTGCTGGCGACACTTATTTTCCTGAGTATGACCTTAATGATTGGCAGTTAGGAGTAAGTGAAGTTAAGGCTGCAGATGAGAAAAATAATTACCAATTACGTTTTAACGTTTACGAACGAAATTTTTAGTCAGTTATTTAATTATTTTTTGACATAAAAAAGAGCGCTGATAGCGCTCTTTTTATTTTAGAAGAAAACTCATATTCAAATGAGCAATTAAGTTCTTAGAATATTTACAGTTTGAACTCTTGTACAGATTGCTGTAACTCTTCTGCTAAGCGAGCTACTTCACTACTCGATTCAGCTGTTTGTTGTGAACCTGCTGATGTTTGTTCAGCAATGGCAACAATTGACTCCAGGTTTTCACTGATTTCATGTGCCACAACACTTTGCTCTTCAGCAGCGGTAGCAATTTGTGAACTACGGTCAAAGGCTTCATGAACTGCGTGAGTAATAGTGTCGAGAGCTTGTTCTGCTTGTACACTTTGCTCAACACAATTTGATGCTTGCTTTTTACCGGTATCCATAACGGAAACGGCTTTTTCAGCACCACCTTGTAGCACTTCAATCATATTTTGAATTTCTTGTGTCGATTCCTGTGTGCGACTAGCAAGTGTTCTAACCTCATCAGCAACAACAGCAAAGCCTCGACCTTGCTCACCGGCACGAGCAGCTTCAATCGCAGCATTTAATGCTAATAAGTTCGTTTGCTCTGCAATTCCACGAATAACATCAAGAATACCACCGATAGAGGCGCTGTCCTGTTGTAATTTATTGATAACTTGAGATGCCGATTCAACTTCATTTGCTAGTAACTCGATAGTTTCACGGTTACGGCCAGAAATAACTTTCACACGCTCTGCTTCATCATCGGCTTGTTTAATTTCACCTAGGGCATCGTTGGCACTTGAAAGTACGCTTTGTGAAGTGCTGCTCATTTCAGTAGTCGCTGATGCAGCTTGTTCTACTTGAGTGCGTTGCTCTTCAATCGCCGTTGTACTTTGTGCTGTTACTGCAGATGTTTGTTCTGCGGCAGTTGCTAGTTGCGTTGAACGGCTAACAATACTTTGAATTAAGTTTCGTAAGCTATCTATTAGCAAGTTACAGTTACGTGATAATTGTGCAAATTCATCGTTACCACTTTCGTCTAATTTACGTGACAAATCACCTGAAGCGACAACATTAAGCATTTCGTTAACACGGCTTAACGGGCGAGTGATACTGGTCAGTGTGATCCAAGCAATTACTATCGCTAGTACGATTGATATGAGTGTAATAACAAGTGTGTTTCGAGTGCCTTCGGATACTGAGTCTTCAACTAATATTCCGGTAGCAATCGTTGTTTTATTCGCGAGCTCTACTTGTGCTGCTAGAATTTTATTTGCGCTACTAATACCGTCTTCTGCTGCCTTTAGGCTAACAGTTGCTGCAGCTATTGCATTTAACTGGTTATCTTTATTGGCAAAGATTTTATCGTTACCTGTGATATAGCTTTCTAATTCAGAAAAACTGGATGTTAGTTCTTCTGCTACTTCAGACACTCCCTGCTGATTCAATTCACTTGTGACGTCATTAACCGAATTGATAATATCGTTAAAAGAATTTTTTACTTCGCCAGCAACTAAATTTGCAGATTGCTGTTCAATTATTTCACGATATTCGAAGGCTGAACTTACCATTCCGTTTAGCAGAGTTTCTAAACGCTCGGCTAAGCCAACCGCTCGCTGTAGTTTTGTATCAGCTAAATCATGGTCGGCAAGATCGAGTAAGATAGTTGCTGTATCATCAGCTTTCTCTTCAATAATATCGATTTTATCGATAAGTGTTGTCTGCTGTTCAATCGCTAACCTACGGTTACTGATAACACTATCAATTTCGTTTTCTAAATTATTGTAGACCGAATCTAGTTTACGCAAATTTCCGATTAAGCTTGCTTCATCTTTAACGATATTTTTTAAACTCTTTAACTGAGTTCTAAAATCGGCTTTGTCGTTATTATATGCCGAACGGTTATTTGCAAGGGGCGCTAATTCGCTTTGGTAATAGGCACGTAGCGTTAAGTTGCCTATTTCTGTTAGATCGTTCGCGAGCCTATTACTTCCTTTTAACGTCGGTATCGCAAGTTCATTTTGCTGTTTCGTGGCATTGCCAATAGTATCTAAACTATTCCATGATATTACGCTGGTTAAAATGAGTAAAAGTGAAATAACGGTGAAGCCACCAATTATTTTCATTGCTACAGTTAATTTCATAGATCCCACCAATATATAAATTAAATTATGTACAGACTAATTAAAAAGCATGCTTTATTAACGTAATTAATCATTAATTATTATTAGACTACAAGGAAAACATATAAGTCTTCACGCTAGTATAGCAAGCTAAGCAACATTTTAAACAGCAGACGTCAGCTATCTTTATGTTTTATGGGCTTGTTCAGTAAATAATACTTTATCAGACCATCTTAAAATAGATAAGTGGTGACCCCAAACACAACCTGTGTCGAGAGCATAAATATTATTTGGTTGGCAGTTGCCCATTAACGCTGCCCAATGACCAAATAGCCATTGGGTATTGTTTTTTATATGTTTAAATTCAAACCAGGGAGTTAATTCCTTTGGCGCTTGATTTAAGTTTTCTTTACATTCGAAATCTAAACTGCCGTCGTTATGGCAATAGCGCATACGTGTTAGGGCGTTAATAGTGAAGCGAAACTTCGATATTTCATCGTTAGCATTTTCCCAACTTATTGGCTGAGAACCGTACATATGCTTAAGCCAATACTTGAATTCAGGTGAAATTAGGTGCTGATGGGCAATATCAGCTTGTTTCAATGCTATTGTTGGCGTCCATTGTGGTGACAACCCCGCATGGCTCATATAAGTTTCTTCACCTGGCACTTTTTGAATAAGAGGTTGGCTAATTAACCAATGAAGTAACTCTTCTGCATCAGGCGCTGATAATAGTGTAGAAAGCTGATCTTGTGCTTTTACTTTTTTTAAGCCGTGAAAAACTGAGAGTAAATGTAGATCATGGTTGCCTAAGACTACTTTTGCATTGTCTTTCAATGATTTGATAAGTCGAAGGGTCGCTAATGAGTCGGGACCACGTGCGACTAGGTCTCCTGCAACATATAATTGATCATCAGTTGTGGAAAAGGCTATTTTACTCAGTAACGCATCGAGTTCGCTATAACAGCCTTGTATATCACCGACAAAATAATCTGTCATAGCGTCCTACTAATTTAAAATATTAGGTTTCGCCAAGCGAAAAAGCGGAATATCAACTTGTATTAATTCACCATCACTTTGTTGCATTTGATAATGGCCTTGCATATTACCTAGTGGTGACTTTAAGACGCAACCACTAGTATAGGTAAAGCTTTCGTTAGGCTTAATATGTGGTTGTTGCCCAATAACGCCTTCACCAGATACGGTATTACTTTCTCCATTTGCGTCGGTAATCAGCCAGTATCGGTCAATAAGCTGTACTGTTTCATTACTTTGGTTGCTAATGGTGATGGTGTAGCTAAAAACAAATTGTTGCTCAGCTTCGATTGATTGCTGAGCAATATAGTTGCTTTGAACTTCAACACGTACGGCATGTGTAACTATATAATTGCTTTTAGTCATCATTGGCTATTACAGGGTTATCAGTGATAAAATTAGCCAGTTTGATAAAATCATTTAAGCCCAAGTTCTCGGGACGCAAACTAGGATCAATATCTAATGATTGTAACTGTTCGACTGATATTAATTTTTTAAAGCTGTTGCGAATTGTTTTACGACGTTGGTTAAAAGCAGCTAAACAAACTTGGTTAAGCGCTTTTATATCCTTAACTGGATTCTTGATGACTTTATGTGGCACAAGGCGAACAATAGCAGAATCAACTTTAGGCGCAGGTTTAAATGCTTCTGGGCCAATTTCCATTACCGGGATAACCTGACATTGGTATTGTGTCATGATTGACAAACGACCGAATGATTTACAGTCAGGACCTGAAGCCATGCGCTGAACTACTTCTTTTTGTAGCATAAAGTGCATGTCTTTCACTTTATCTTTAAAAGTTAACAAGTGAAAGATAAGTGGTGTAGATATGTTATACGGCAAGTTGCCAAAAATACGTAATGGCTTGTCTTCACTTGCTAATTTTGAAAAATCAAACTTTAATGCATCTTCTTCATAAATGGTTAATTTAGGTGCTAAGAAAGGGTGATGACGTAATCTGTGTGCTAAATCACGATCTAATTCTACTACGCTAAGCTCACCTGCTCGTTCGATTACAGGCTCAGTTAATGCGCCAAGGCCGGGACCGATTTCAATTAAATTTTCATTTGGCTCAGGGTTAATTGCATCGACAATATCACTAATGACTGCATCATTATGCAGGAAGTTTTGTCCAAAGCGTTTTTTTGCTTGATGACCTAAATGGGAATTTTTACTCATAATTTTCTATTGCTCGAATTGAAGCTAAGTTTGGTTATTAGCCAAAGTGATTGCGGTGCGGATAGCTTCGTTGAAACTTCCGACATCGGCTTGATTACTACCAGCTAAATCTAAGGCGGTGCCATGGTCAACTGATGTTCTAATAAAGGGTAAACCTAAGGTAATGTTTACTGAAGAGCCAAAACCTTTAAATTTTAGCACCGGCAAGCCTTGATCATGAAACATACTTAATACGGCGTCGGCCTCTGCGAGGTATTTTTCTTGAAAAATAGTATCTGCAGGCAATGGACCGATAAGGCTCATACCTTCCTGTCGGAGTTCATCTAAAGCAGGGATCATGACATCAATTTCTTCTCGACCCAAATGTCCATCTTCACCCGCATGCGGATTGATACCACAAACATAAATTTTAGGGCTTGGAATACCGAATTTAGTGATCAAATCTTGATGTAAAATACGTGTTATTTTCTGTAGTCGTTCGTGAGTAACTGCTTTAGCTACATAAGCAAGAGGGATATGTGTGGTGACTAACGCTACTCTTAGTCCTTCTGTTGCCAACATCATGACTACGTCAGAGCAATTTGCTTGATGAGCAAAATACTCAGTGTGACCACTAAAAGGAATGCCAGCTTGATTAATTAGCCCTTTATGAACAGGGCCAGTAACTACGGCATCAAACTCACCTGAAATATTCCTCTCACTGGCGATACGCAATGTTTCAACAACATAGCGACCATTGTTAGCGTTAAGTTCACCGGGAATACAAACATCGTCTAATTCAACAGGAAGTACGATTAGCGTGCCTGCTTGATGAGCGGTGGGCTCATCATCAGCATTATATTCTTTAATAATTAATGGTAATTGAAGTAACTTAGCGCGCGCACGCAATAACTCGACCGAGGCAACTGCAACTATTTGTGCTGGCCATGACTGTTGAGCTATTGTTATGACTAAATCAGGTCCAACGCCCGCAGGCTCACCTGGTGTTATTGCTATGCGTTTTAACACTATTTTTCGTCCGACTCTATAATTTCAACATAAGCTTCATCACGTAGTTCTTTAATCCATCGAGCACCTTCCATGCCAAACTTTCGATTGTAAAGCATTTGATAAGCACGGTTTTCGTTCATCTGATTGGTTGTATCTAACGTACGACGACCTGTCAATTTAGCTATATGCCAACCAAACGATGAACGAAATGGTTTGTGGACTTCATCAACTTCTAAACTTGCTAAGGCTTCAGAAAAAATGGGGTCATATTTACTTGGCTCTTTCCAGCCTAAATCACCACCTCGAACAGAGGTAGGTCCATCTGAATGCTCTTTTGCTAATTCTGCAAAATCAGCACCAGTATTTAATTGTTCAATTAACTCTTGCAGCATTGCTTCAGCTTTTGCTTCACTAAGGATAATTGACGGGGTAATTAAAATATGACTAGCTTTAACTTCTTCAATTTCGACTACTTGTCGGCCTCGAACATCAACAAGCTTTACAATGCTAAAACCTAATCCTGTTCGAATAGGGCCAAAAACACTGCCCTTTTCTTTACCATCAACTATCTTTGAAAAAAGTGTTGGCATTTCATTGATGCTTTTCCAGCCTAAATCACCACCTTCTAGTGCTTTACCGCCACCTGAAGAGGTCATGGCAATTTTAGTAAAATCACTACCGCTCTCTAAAAGCTCTAGAACTTTTTCAGCACGAGATTTCGCAGCGTTGATATCCTCTTGACTAGGGTCACTAGGAAATTCAATTAAGATATGACCTAAACGATATTCAACATCAGCAGATGTTTGTTCTTTCATTACTTCCAGTAAATTAGCTACATCTTGTGGAGAAATGTAAATGCGGCGTCTGAGGCTTGCGCGACGAACTTCACCGGAAATTAGTTCTTTGCGAACATTTTCACGATATTTCTCATAGCTTTCACCTTCAGAAAGTAGTGTTTCACGAAATGACTCAAGTGTTTGGCCATTATCCTTTGCCATATTTGAAAGTGTTTCATCAAGTTGTGCATCGCTTACTTGAATACCCATTCGCTCGCCCAGTTGCAAAATAATGGCATCATTAACTAACTTTTCCATTACTTGAATACGCAGGGCACGATCAGACGGTAAAGTTTGATTATTCTTTTTAGCTTGCAAGGTAATGGATGAGATTAGATCTTTGACTTCAGACTCTAATACCACACCATTGTTAACAATCGCTGTTACTCTATCTAGTTCAACTTCTTCGGCAAAACTATGCTTAATAGGGTTTAACATTAGCACTGAGCTAAGGAGTAATAATTTCAATGAATTTTTCATGTAACGTAAATTTCTTCTAATTAATTATTAAGGAAGTAAGGGCGTTTATAGCCGAATATACTTGAATTTAGCATATCACTAACACTGTTAGATGACTGCTTACTATTAACGCCATTATATACAAATTCAATCTTAAAACCGCTATCAAACGCATCACGGTTTTCATTTATATTGTTATCGTCTTCAATTTTAGAGTTAATATTGCGGTGGTATGCAAATCGTATTCCCCAACAACAACTACTATACTCAAGACCTGCATAACTTTCGATACTGCGTCTACCTTTTAAGTCTTGTGTAAAACGGCCGACAAATTGCCAACGGTCAGCAATTTTTATACTAGTCGCCAATGACATTTGTTCTAATGACTCTCCTGAGACATCACTAGCGTAGCGATGGTTCAATTGAATTGTTTGATTATTTGAAAATAAGTAATCTAATGATGTCTGACTTTTACTGGTGCTATTTGAATCTGTGTTGTATTGAATGTCGCTACTAAACTGCCAATTTCGGCTTAAATGAACGTATATATCAGCAGCTAACGCTGATTTATCAGCGATAACATCTTGTTCACTATTGTTAAAGTTACTTTCATTAAAGTAAACGATACGACCTAAACTAAAGCGCAATAACTCACTGTTTTGTTCATTTAAAATGCGGCTGGTAAGTCCCCATGATACTTGGTTAGCTTGGGCTATACGGTCGATACCACTAAAGCGACGGTCTCGGAATAAACCATTATAATCATCTTGTAAATTGGTAGTGTCATAAATACCAATATTACTTTGATCCTTATCAGGTATGTATAGATACTGTAATTGTGGTTCTAAGGTTTGATTATAGCTTTGACCAAAGAGCGATAAAGCGCGATCAAAGTTTACGCCACCATGAACTCGAACTTTTGGTAATGTTCGACTGACGTCTTTCTCTAGATTACTGGCTGCATCAATATTTTTTTGCTGGTAATTGGTTTGTAATAGTTTTAGTTCAGAGTTTAAGAACCATGCAGGTGTCACTATTGGATATAGTAGTCCTGCTTCAAGGTGATATCTTTCGGCAGTTGGTTTAGTTTTATCAGGGGTGTCAAAAACAGAAAGCTCCGAATAAATATCAATAATACCATCAAAGCTTGTTAATGCTTGCTGACTGCTTATTTCTATTTGCGGTAGGGTTTTATAACTTTGCTGATGATCACCTAATACTTCAAAATCTTGTAATTTAAACGTCGACTGCCAAGTGTCGGCAAAGTACGACACTTCTCCAACTTGATACAAATAAGAGTCGTTTGAATTGAACTGGCTACTGCCTAAATCCACCAAATAGTTGTCATCACTGATGGTACTATAATCAACATGAGCTCGAAATCTATCTGAATAAGTACCAATATGTTGAATGCGTGCTAAATATCGCGAATCATTATTAGTGATTTTTTTATCATTGTTAAGGTACTCAATATCGACTTGTCCTGATTGCAAACCTTCTAAATACCTAAATTCGGTAATTAACTGAGTACCGCGGTCAGACATATAGCGCGGTGTAATGGTTGCATCCATATTTTCAGCGATATTGATATAATATGGCATCTGAACTTCAATGCCTGAATTGTTTGAAGAGCTAATACTTGGATATAAAAATCCTGATTGTCTTTCAGTTCCTATTGGCATTGTTAAATAGGGAACATATAGTACTGGAATATCGAAAAGACTAAAGCGTGCATTATAGGCTTCTAGTGACTTTTCATCGGCTGAAATGGTAATTTCACTGGCGCGCATTTGCCAATCAGGTACTGCGCCATAACAAGTGGTGAAACTTGAATCGATGAAGTTCAGCGTTTTTCCATCACCATTAATATTTATCTCTTCTGCGCTACCATGACCAGCAGTACCATTTAGCTGATAAGAAGTATCTGTTAGTGAAGTGGTTTTTTGTTGTTCATTGATATTTAAGGTACTAGCAAAAATATCAATGCCTTTGTTTTGAAAATGAATGTCACCATTTGCAATAACAGTAGCATCTTCTCTATTAACTGATAATTCATCTGCGACAACAGACTTATCTTTATTTAATAATGTTACGCCTCCGGTAAATTGAGCGTACTCACCTTTTTTGATACTTGACGTTGAAGATAAAATAGTAAAATTATCATTAGCTACTTTACCTGATTCACCTGCTATTTGAGCATAACTTGGAATAGGGCATTGGCTAACGTCAGTTTTATTCGTATTATTATTTTGTGCGTTGCTGCCATATGTACAAAATAGTAGGCAGGCAAAAGAAATTTTGTTTAAGGGAAAACGCATTTATTGTCCGAATAATTAACTTATAAAAATAAAAACTTAGAATAACCGCGGCATTTTACCGCTAAAGACTGCAATAATATAGCAATTTTCATTAGCCTGCTAATTAGTTATATTGGCATTATCATTTTTGAGAGAATAATTCTATTGAACACCCTAAGAACAGGCAATTTACTAAAGTGGTTAGAGCAGCATTTTTCGAACCAAGAAATTATTTTAATACCATTAACTGGTGATGCGGGGTTTAGACGTTACTTTCGGTTTAACTATAATAACCAATCTTATATCGCCGTTGACGCGCCACCGAAGTTATCAAACAACAGTGCTTTTATTGAGATACAAGCATATTTACACTCAGCTAACGTTAACGTACCCCAAATATTAGCAAAGGATAGTTCACAAGGATTTCTATGTTTGAGTGACTTAGGAAATGTATTGCTGGCAGATCAATTGTCTAAAGAAAACATGCAAAAGTATTATTCACAAGCAATTGTTGAATTAGAAAAAATTAACTTTGCCCAACAAGCCGCAATGACTTCTTTACCTATATACGATGAAAAGTTTATTGCTACGGAACTAATGATATTCCAACAATGGCTACTTGAAGAACACCTAGGTATTAAATTATCAGCAGAAGAAACTAACAAATTATTAGCATGTTTTGATTACTTATCAGCAGCTATTATTGAACAACCAAAAGTTTTCATGCACCGTGATTATCATAGTCGAAATATTATGCTGTTAGAAAATGAACCTTTGGGCATTATTGATTTCCAAGATGCTGTGCAAGGTCCTATTATTTATGATTTGGTTTCCTTACTGCGAGATTGCTATGTGCGCTGGCCCGCAGAATTATTAGCACCGCTAATTGAAGAATACCGCTTGCGAGTGCAAAAACACTTTCCAACTGAAAATTTATCTCAAAAAAAGTGGCAATATTGGTTTGATTTAACTGGTTTACAAAGGCACATCAAGGCTAGTGGAATATTTGCGCGATTGCATCATAGAGATCAAAAGTCGAGTTACTTAGCTGATATTCCACTTACTTTGACCTATATACAAGATGTTAGTGGGCAATATGATAAACTCAGCTTTCTTCATGAGCTTGTGACGAAGCGCGTAATGCCAGCATTAGATGAAATAACTTTGTAAGTAGAGTTGGACTTAGTTTTACTTTGCGTAGTGTAAATAAATGGAAAATGTTAGATGAAAGCCATGATTTTGGCGGCAGGGCGTGGCGAGCGTATGCGGCCATTAACCGATGCTTGCCCTAAGCCGTTACTGAAGGTAAAAGGTATTCCGTTAATTGAATATCATATTAAAAATTTAGTCGCAGCCGGTATTAAAGATATTGTGATTAATCACGCTTGGTTAGGTCAGCAATTAGTTGACTACTTAAGTAGTGGTGAAAAATATTCAGCTAAAATTAGTTACAGCGAAGAACCTGTTGCGTTAGAAACCGCAGGCGGAATTCTTAAAGCTTTGCCTTTACTAGCCGGGGAAGATGACGAGATATTCGCCGTAGTTAATGGTGATGTTTATTGTGATTATAACTTTCAACAATTACCTGAACTGCCGCCACACTGTAATGCTCACTTAATGCTAGTGGCTAACCCTGAGCATAATGTAAAAGGTGACTTTCAGCTTACAGCGGGCATGTTGAACAACCCTAATAATGCTAAGCAAGAAACCTATACCTTTAGTGGTATTGCGCTTTATCGCAAACGCTTCTTTAAACGATATGTTAAAGCATTATGTGAAGAAAAGTTTGAGCAGCATACGATACAACCATTGGCACCTATGTTAAGGGCCGCAGCCGATGCTGGAAAAATATCGGCTAGTTTGATTGATGTACCGTGGACTGATGTTGGTACACCTGAACGTTTAGCTATGCTAAATCGTGAATAAATTGTTTTATAAATAAAGAGTTATTGAGTTCTATTATGCGGATTTGGGGTAAAATATTAGGTTTCTTATTTGGCTTTATGTTGAGTAAGAACATTTTTGGTGCATTACTTGGCGCATGGTTAGGTCATCGCTTTGATCAAGGTGTAGGGCTTAACTTTAATAACTTAGGCGGTTCAAAAAGTGATACTGACCGTCAAGCGGCATTCTTTTATAGTACTTTTTCCGTTATGGGTTATATCGCAAAAGCTAATGGTCGTGTTACTCAGCACGAAATAGCTTTTGCTAAAGCTTATATGGACAAACTAGGTCTTAAAGACGAATTGCGACAACAAGCGCAAGACGCTTTTCGAGATGGTAAAACTACAGGGTTTCCGTTGGCTGAGCGCTTAGCCAAGTTAAAATCTGCAGTCGGTCATCGCCATGATTTATTATTATTATTTTTAGAAATTCAAATTCAAGTTGCCTTCGCTGATGGTGAATTAGATAGCGATGAGCGCAATGCCTTACATCAAATTGCCAGTGGTTTAGGCTATTCTCCGAAAGAGCTCGATAAGCTGTTAGAAATGATTATTGCTGGGGCAAACTTTCACCAGCAAGGCGCAGGTAATGGTTTTGCAAACTCAGCTCAGCAGCTTGAAAATGCTTATAAAGTGCTAGGCGTTAGTGATAACAATTCTGCTAGCGAAGTTAAAAAAGCTTATCGTAAATTAATGTCACAGCATCATCCTGATAAATTAGTCGCTAAAGGCTTACCGCCGGAAATGATGGAGATTGCCAAACAAAAAGCGCAAGATATTCAAGCTGCTTACGAACTGATCTCTGCGCAAAGTAAGCCATAACCTAACAAGTGGTATCTTTTGAGCACGGTGCTGAATCTTGAAAGTACCAACTGTCTGATTGCGTTAAAAGCGCATTTTAATGTGCCGAATGACATTAGCGTGGCTTGCAAGGCGTATTGCAAGTCGCGTACACTATTGGCGAACTTGATTCATTCACTCATTGGATAGCAGAAATGTACTTTTCAGTAACTAACAGGCGACTAATCGCAATATGGCTCAGTGCTATATTGTTAGTATTGTCTGTGGCTGCTTCTGCGCATAGTGTTGAACATATCGATGAAGGTGCGAAAACGCACTGTACGTTGTGCTTTCACCAGCATCAATTTGATCAAGTACTACCGCAGCAAGACGCCAATCTTGAATTTATAGGGCAGTATTACGAAGCAAGAAGTATTGCTCAACCGTTATTAGCACTTGTTCATAGTGTTACTTACCTTAGCCGCGCACCTCCCGTTTTTCTCTAAAACTCATTAGTTAACAATTTGTATATCCACAATGTTCATTTACTCGATTAGTAAATGGCCTGTGTTGTCGTATTTAATTTATTTTAGAGATTTAAAACAATGAAAAACATGAAATTTTCACCTACGCGCTTATCTGCAAAAGTAAGTGCTGCTTTGGCTATGTCTGCATTAATTCCGGTACTTGCACAAGCGCAAACACCAACACTTTCTAACCCTACTGTTAGTGCAATTTTAGATGGTTATTACCAAAGTGAAAACCGCTTAATGGCTGAACGCACCGAAGGCTTTGGGCTAGGTGAAACAGAGTTAGCTTTTAGTGCCAGTATTGATGATATGTTCTATGGCAAGCTAACTACCGTATTTGAAACGCATGATGGCGAAAGTGAAGTCAACATTGAAGAAGCCTTCATACAAACTATGGCCTTACCTAACGGTTTTACCGTGCGCGCTGGACGATTTTTGTCGGATATTGGTTACTTGAATAACCAGCATCTTCATTCAGATTCTTTTACCAGCAGACCAAGTGCTTATCGTGCCTTTTTAGGTGGTCATTATTTCGATGATGGTTTGAGAGTTAGTTATATTGCACCAACTGACTTGTACTGGACTATGGGAGCTGAAGTATTCTCAGGTGATAGCCTTCGAGCGGCAGATGAACATGGTGAGCGTAAGTTTGACCGTACTGGTGTTTATACCGCATTTACTAAGTTCGGCGGTGATATTGGCGTTGAAAGTTCGTGGCAATTAGGTTTTAGTTATTTACGTAATGAAAATGGTTTATTGACACCAGAAGAACATGACGAGCATGGTGAAGGTGACCATGAAGACGAGCATGCAGAAGATGAACATGGCCACAGCCACTCTGCCAGTTATACGGGCAAGAATACTTATGTTGCTGACTTCGTTTTCAAGTGGGCGCCAAATGGCAACTATAAGTATCAACATCTAACATTAAGTGCAGAATACTTTAGAGTGAGCGATTTTATGGTACCTGAACTTCATGATGAGCATGAGGAAGAAGACCATCATGATGAAGATGAGCATGCAGAAGGTAATAGCAAGGACTATCATCAAGCTTGGTATGTTAGTGGTGTATACCAATTTTCACCAAACTGGTCTGCTGGATTACGTTACGGTGAATTAGACAGTCAACTTCAGCATGAAGAACATTTTGATGCACAGGAATTAAAAGAAACTGAACTAAGCATTGCTTGGCATAACAGTCACTTTTCAACGGTACGATTAGAATTTAGTCACCAAAGCAATGTCGGTTTTGACAATGATTTAAGTGATAACGCCATTACTTTACAATATGTTATGGCTTTGGGGGCTCACGGTGCACATCAATTTTAAACTATTAGTTTCAGGTGTTTTATTATCTTTGAGTCAGCAAGCTTTCGCACAAGTGAATATTTTTGCTTGTGAGCCTGAATATGCTGCCCTAGCAGAAGAGCTTGCACCTGAAGCGAGAATATACTCTGCAACAACGGCAATGCAAGATCCACATCTAGTACAAGCTCGTCCAAGTTTAATTGCTAAAATGCGCCAGGCTGATTTAGTGATATGTGCGGGAGCTGAGCTTGAAATTGGTTGGTTGCCTATGTTGCAAATGAAAGCAGCCAATGCTCAAGTGCGTAGCACTGATAAAGGATTATTTTTTGCTGCAGAGCATGTCGACACATTAGATAAAATGGCTAATGTTGATCGCAGCATGGGGGATGTGCATAGCTTAGGTAATCCGCATTTGCATTTTTCACCTGAGCGCATGTTGCTAATTGCTAAAGCATTGACGAAAAAATTAGTGCAGTTAGATATTGAACAAACTGAAGCATATCAACAACGTTTACAAAGCTTTAGTAAGCGTTGGCAAGCTGCAAGTTCAAAATGGCATGAAATGGCAAGTCAATTAAAGGGAATGAAAGTGATCGCCTATCATTCTAGTTTCCGCTATTTATTTGATTTTGTTGGTATTGAGCAAGTTGCTGATTTAGAGCCAAAGCCAGGCTTGCCGCCAACGAGTACTCATCTTGCTAGTTTATTAAAACGGGCAAAACAAGATGATATTTCGGCTATTGTGGTGGCATCTTATCAGGACCTTCGTGGTGCCAATTGGTTAGCTGAAAAGTCTAGCTTGCCTGTTATTGTTCTGCCTCTATCTGTTGGGGGCAATGAGCAAAGTAACGACTTATTTAGCTTGTACGACAATGTGCTTGATTTATTGATACAAGAATACAATGCACAAAAGTTGCTGACCTTGTGATAGGGCTCTAACGATGGATTATGAATTACTAACAATATTGTTACCAGCATTTGCCGCAGGTGTTTTGGTGCTTTCAACCCATGTTGTGTTGGGTAAACAAGTATTGAAACGTGGCATAATATTTATTGATTTGGCAATTGCACAAATTGCGGCGCTGGGCGCAATGGTTGTGCATATGGATCATGATATTGCTGAACTTGCTTATGCACATGTTTGGATGCCAGCACTGTTTGCGTTAGCAGGGGCAGGCGTTATTGCCTGGCTAGCTAAGCATATGGCAGAAGAGCTTGAGGCGATGATAGGTTGCTTTTACGTGCTATCGGCAGTTGCGGCTATGTTGTTATTATCGAATGATCCGCATGGTGCTGAGTTACTTAAGCAGCTAATGTCAGGCCAAATTCTTTGGGTAAGTTGGCAACAGCTTTTGTTACCTGCGGTTGTTTATAGTGCAATTTTAGCGCTGATATACGCTAAGCCTAAAATTTTAGATGGAGCCGCTTTTTACTTACTGTTTGCATTAGTCATAACACTGTCAGTTGAACTTGTTGGAGTCTACCTAGTTTTCAGTACTTTGATTTTACCAGCGCTAGCCGTTAACAAGTTAAAGAATAGGTATATTTTAGTTTGGGCTTATGGAGTTGGCTTTATTGGCTATGTTTTAGGTTTATTTTTATCAGCAAGCTTTGACTTACCAAGTGGTGCAGCAATTGTCGCAACATTAGCATTAACTGCTGCATTATTTAGAGTTATAAATAAAATACTGGTGAAACGTAAAAGTTAATAACTGTATTTTAATTAATGTTTACATTATTCGAAAGGAGCCTTTATGGCTCCTTTTTTATTGCTTTATTCATATATATTTTCAGTATGATTATTAGACGTTTTTGTAAAGCATTTTAAAATTTTTTAAAGGGAGGATAAATCCGAATTAATTCGTACTTTTACTTTATTTGGTTAACAAAAGTTTACATTTTAGTTAATCATCAAATTTAACTTATCTACCAAAGCTCAATTTTATTTGTTATAAAAAACTGCTGATTTGTTTTAATTAAACAGTGTTTTAATGTTGTAGATGGAATAAATATATAAAAAACAAATAACTATAAAAGCAAAAAGGATTTAAACATGAAAGTATTAAATAGTCGTAAGCACGCTCTCGCCTTAAGTATAACCGCCGCATTATTTGCTTCACAAAGTTACTCAGCTATTGCTGCTGAAGCAGATGAAGTTGAGCGAATTGAAGTCACGGGCTCCCATATTAAGAGAACTGATATGGAAGGGCCATCGCCATTAACATCCATTAGTTCTGAAGACATTGCTAACACTGGGGTAACTGATTTAATTGGCTTATTTACTAAATTACCAATGGCGGGTCAGGGCACATTCTCAACGCAAGGAAACAGTAGCGATAATACCAGTAATGGTGGTTCAAGTGTTTCTTTACGTGGTCTAGGTGCTGATTCAACTTTAATTCTAGTTAACGGCCGCAGGGTATCTGTATCACCATTTGCAAATAATATTGATACTGCATTTGTTGACATTAATAATATTCCATTAGCAGCAATTAAGCGTGTTGATATTTTGAAAGATGGCGCGTCGGCAACTTATGGCTCTGATGCTGTTGCTGGTGTAATCAACATTGTTTTACGTGACGATATTGAAGGTGCCGAAATATCAGCAAAGTTCGGTGATACCGCAGATGGTGGCGGCGAAGAAAAAAATATAAGTTTGGTTTGGGGTAACTCGACAGAAAAAACCAGTCATACCTTTGCCTTAGACTACTTTGACCGTGAAGAAATACTTTATGGTGATCGCGATTATTCAAAATCTTCAAACCAAGCTGCATTAAGACCTAATGACCCATTTGCTACTGACTTTAGAAGTTCATCAGGCTTTCCAGGAACGATAGCCTTGGCAAGTGACTCAACTAATCGTATGCCCGATACGTTTGGTAATGATGTTTGTGCAGCAGAAGATATTGTTGGAAATCTTTGCCGATATGATTATGCGCCGGTAATGACCTCGGTTCCCGCAACTGAACGTGCAAGTTTTATCTACATGGGTAAATATGAGATAAATGATAATTTACAGGGCTTTGCCGAGTTAAACGGTCAACATTCAAAAACCACAATTCGTGGCGCAGGTAGCCCCAGCTTTAATGAATTATTCATGTCGGGAGATAACATTAATCACCCTTTCGCAGATATGCCTACTCATGAGTTTTATCAACAAGATTTAACAATGCGTCGACGTATGTTAGATATTGGTAACCGTGAAAAACGTGTGACTTCTGACTACTATCGAGCAATTATTGGCCTTAAAGGTGAAGTAAACGATTGGAGCTGGGAAGTTGCTTACAATTACATCAAAAGTTCTTCTACAGAACGTGGTGTTAATGGTTTTCCTAATTCTCGCCGAACCCAAGAGGCAATCGATAGTGGTTTATGGAACCCATTTGAACCATCAAGTAACAGCCAAGAGTCTCTCGACTTTATTGAAACGACAACCTCACGAATTGGTAAATCAACCAGTAAATCATTTGATGGTAAAATAAGTGGTTCATTGATGGAGATGGAACACGGTGATCTTGGTTTAGCTGTCGGCGTTGAATATCGTGAAGAAACAATAGCTGATAACCCAGATGACCAATTTTTGCGTGGTGAAGTTTTCGGTACCGAAGCAACGCAAGCTAATGGCTTGCGCGATAATACTTCAGTTTTTGCTGAGTTGGCTATTCCTGTACTTGATAATTTAGAAATACAAGTAGCTGTAAGGCATGAGGATTACAGTGATTTCGGCACAACCACTGATCCAAAAGTGGCTTTTATTTGGCAACCAACTGAGTCGCTCTCATTGCGTGGTTCTTACGGTACAGCATTTAGAGCACCATCATTGCACCAAATCGGTTTAGGTAATACCGATGAATCGCCAAATTTAGTAGATAACCCTCGTTGTGAGGCTGTTGGCAACATCAATAAAGCTTGTGAACCACAAGAGTATACCGCGGTACTTTCGGGTAATGCTAATTTAGGACCTGAAGAGTCAAAAAGCTACAATTTGGGTGTGATTTATGAAATTTCTGATAATTTAGATTTTTCAATTGACTATTATAATTACGATATTGAAGAGATTATTACCAAAGATACGCAGTATAAGCTTGATACTCAGGGGTTGAATCCTGATGTGGTTGAACGTTTACCGTCAAATATTCCTGGTGATCCAGGTGAAATTGTACGTATTCACGATCAATTTGAAAATATTGGTAATGTCACCACTTCTGGTTTAGATATTGAAGCTAATTATGGCTTAGAGACCGATATGGGGGACTTCAAATTTTCATATGTACTTAATTATGTTCTGTCGTATGAAGATGCTCGCCCAACGGTTAATCTTGATGGCAGTGTTGGCCTACCTCGCATTGATACGCATGAGGGAGACTTTGAGCAACCTGAGGTCCGTTGGAGCTTCAATACCGCATGGGTTAAAGGGGATTGGAATGCTAGCTTAGGTTTGAATTATGTTGGAGAGTTTAAACAAGATAGCTCAGTACGAATTCAAAAGATAAAAAATGACGCAGGTGTCGTTGTAGAAACCGTTATATTGCCAAATGTTAAATCTATGTTTACTGTTGATAGCGTCGTGAATTACATCGGTATTGAAAACACCACACTTAGTTTAGGTGCCACAAACTTGTTTAATGAAGAACCACCGTTTAGCTATCATGATTTTATGGGCTACGCGAACAGCACACATAGCGCCCAAGGTCGATTTGTGTATGTTAAAGCTAGTTATAAATTTTAAATAACTAATTAGGTATGTGTTAGTAAATGCTCTTACTATTGTAAGAGCATTTTTTTAGCTGCTATTTATGTGCAGTTATTTTTATTATTGTGATATTTAATCTGAACTCGACTATTGGATATCATTAATAATATAGTGCGAAGACATTAGAAGTACTGCATCAAACTAACGATAATTTAATGTCATACATAAATGAAACTGAATGAAATTCAGATACAAAAAAAGACGCATAATAAGCGTCTTTAACATTAAAAATGGTGGCCCCTCCCCGACTTGAACGGGGGACCTGCCGATTATGAGTTTGAGTAACAGACCTCAATTTTAGTGCTGTTTTACCAATTGAAACCTATAAAGTCTCGTACTTCATCATCATATGAACAAAGTCATCAAAAGCCATTTCAAAACAAAAAAAGCTAGGTTTCAACTATGAACTCCAAACCTTTTAACCAAGACCGGTAGAGTACCGGCATTCATTTTTACCTGAGTTTTATGCCTTTGCTCTCGACAAAGTCGACCATGAAATTTCAATTGAGTACTTTTATAAATTCAACTTCGGCAAAATATTTCTAAACGCATCTCTTATGCGTGCAATATCACTAACGACGTGTGCATTACCTGTCATAGTTGCCAAATGGACTGCTGATAACATTACCAATCCATTAGAGTTGATAATAATTTGTCTGGTTAAGGGGATGGGGTAACCTTCGCCATGTCGCTTCATCACATGAATACCGCTATGTACATAAGAACTCGATGCTTTCCAGGTAACATCTCTAAACTCTTTGAGCATACGCGTTGCTTCCGCAGGTGCTTTCCCGTCTATCTGCTTAATCATATCAACATGAGAAGGTAGTCCATTATCAGCATTAGCTGTATCAACAGTTAACTCTTGCATTATACGATCAACTTTACTTTCAGTGGCTCCCCACAAAAGCCAAACTGCCCTTGTTAGTGCGTCAAATTGAAGTCTTAGCATTGATACCGCTGAAGTACTGTTTCCTATATTCATTAAAGTCTGAAGTGAATGTGCATGTTCTAAAGATACATCGCACATTATCCAGCTTCCCAACCATCGTTTATTATTTTGGTTTGGCCCTACGGAAATTATTGGATTAATTTCGTTTAGGAGTAATGATGAATCAGTAAGTAAATTTTCCATAAGTATTAACTACTAACTTTTTCTAAAAACAATTTTCGAAGTTCGTTAGAATTTTCACTATAGTGAGCTTCTCTATGATGGTTTGGGCAAAGAGCTATAACGTTGCTAATATGATCTATCCCCTCTTCAGACAAGGGAACAATATGGTGACTTTCTAGATAGAAGGCACCTGCATTGGTTCTAAATCCTTCTTCACCACAATGCTCACAGTTGCCTTTGGCTCGCAATAACACTTCATCTCTTACGGCTTTACTTCGGGGGTAAACAAAAGAAGTCGATTCGTGCTTTTCAGAGGGATTAACCTCTAAGTCACGTAATATAAACTGGTCAATATATGGCGCTGCCAGTTCTCCTCGTTGTAGAACACAATTTCCTTCCTCGTCGTATTCTTTAACGTACCAATCGACTGAATCTAAATTGCGTTTATCAGCTGTAGATTTTCCTTCTTTAAGTTTTTCCTTTGGATTTTCATCACACATAATTACACGGACAGGGCTCTTTAATCGAGCGGCCCTTTGTAATGAGAAATCCATGTTAATAGCTCTTCTGATACGAATGCCTGTAAACTCTTCTGATTCAGCTCGCATGTTTAGCTTTTGAATTATAGTGTCATTTTCTAATTCACAGTTATCAAACCAAAGATTTAATACAATGATGTTTTCTTTTTTGTTTTCAAAAGACCACTCATAACAATACTTAGGGTTGGATGCTGCTTTTTCTGTACCACCTTTGAAGTTTGGCCAATCACTCACATCAATACCAGCTTCTTCAACTAACTCGATAATTTTCCGATGCGAAGTAGGTTTTAGGTCTATTAACTGTTGTTCTGAATTTGATATGCTCATTGCTAAGTTACATCCTTTTAAGTTTGCAAAAAATTATACTAACTGGATCTGATTATGGAGTAAATCATAACTAAAACCTTTGTGTATAATTGGAAAAACCTTTTCTTTTCATTAACCTGTAGGTAGTGTGATAGTTATTCACATTTAATTTTTTAGCACTAAGTTCACACAATATCTATAATCGCTGTTTTGATACTTAATACCTTCAGGGAAATAAATTTAATATCTGCACATTGAATTTATTAAAGGTCTTAAAAAGAAAGGAAAATCTAATGAGTAATCATAATACGCTACCAACTGTAGGTAGTCTTAACAAAATTTTTTTAAATCAGCTGAATATCTGGAGTTCAACTCAAGCATCATTAGATATTGAACTTGCACCTAATCAAAAAGAAAAGAAGGCGGCATTAAAGAAGGTTATTGATTCATTAAGCTCTCAGCCTTTTAACCTTGATGATTTACTTGCGGTAGCGACGGTTAAAGCGCCAAAAGCAAAAGAAAAAACAGTTAAGAGCAAAACAATACAGAAACATGTGCAGGCATTATCAAAATCAGAGTTAGAAGACTCTACTTTATTCGAAGAGTTTCAACCTTACATAAAGCATCTTCTCAATGCCGCATTAGATGATGACGAGTTAAGTCAGGTAGTTGATAACTTATGGTTAGATACAATTGAGCAATACAAACTGTTTTTGCGCAACCACCCATATGTTTCTTCAACTGAAGACATGATGATGCTCTTTGTTGTCGGCTACTTAATTCCCTTAGTAATTGAAACTATTGCGACAGAAAACTTGATCAATAACTTTAGCCAAAAGGTTCCTTTAAATTGTTTTATTACTTCATTTTCTATAGACGACAGTAATGTTGCTAAGTGGCCTATTCAAAGTTTTATTGACTATATTTTGAAGTTAGTTGGTATTAGTGCTTGGGAATTACAGTGTTTTCATGCGTTTAAGTTAAATAATAGTAATTTAAGTAATGCTAAAGCATGGGGGTTATTTGAAGCATTAGATAAGAAACCTGAGCCATCTACAAAAGTTAAACAGTTATTCAACCGAATAGGCAAAGTAAATAAGGTTAAATGGCGAGACGTATGGATGGTACTGTCTCCTGTACTAGTAAAGTTAAATCAGTTTAGTGAAAAAGAGCTAAAGGCAAATTTATTCACTGCTTATGTCATACATAGTATTTCTCAATTATGCAGCGAGCATATGGATGCTGAAACATTCAAAGAAATGAATCGTAATGCCGAATCACTAGCTAAGCTTTGTTCAAAGGAAATAACTGTACTTGAGTCATATGCAGATAATTTTGGTAATCGTGTTAGAAAGTCACATTTTATAAGAAATTATTTCCCAACTAAAAGAGATGAACTTATAAGTATTGGCCTTGCAGATAAAACGAGTATTGAAAGCTTGGATTGGAAGAAGTTAAGCGTAGAGAAAAACTCGTCTTTCTATCAAGGTGAAGTATTAGCATTAACTCAGCAAATACTTAGTGAAATGGGGAATAGTGAGGCTGAATTAGATAAAATTATTAATTCAAAGCATTTCAGTAAGATGCTTTTGCCAAATAGTCATGTAACGTTCGAGGATTGTCAAAAGCTTGAGTTTTTAATCCACCAACATATGAAAGTAAACGCCGGTTCAGTTTGGTTATTGAAATGGTTTTACGCTAAACGTTCAATTTTATTTGGTGAGCTCAACGAGGCAGGTAAGTTTCTTCGTGAAGCATTTTATGATGGTTGCTATCGTGCTGGCCCATATATGTATGCCCTTATTGTTGATATTTCAGCTTTCTGTAAAGTTCAATTTCAACGAGTACCCGACAAGTATGATGATAAATTCTATAACGATTTTGGCTCATCCGTTTACAAGTGGGCTCCTTTTATTGGGTATACGCCTCGGTATGTTAATTGTCCTGAAACTCTAATGCCAAGAAGTAGTAATCCTCTTGCGACACAAGAATTGAACAACGCTGTGAATCGACGACTTGACGAGATACAGACTATTGTTGAACGACCTCCTTTGGCAATAACTTATTCACTGAATTAGGGGGAGTTATGACCATATACCATGATCAATGTCATAAGTGTTATTGCACGACACACTATTGGGAAGATGACGATGGAAAGGATGATTATGTCGGAGGTGCTAATAGCGATTGTGGATGTGACGACCCTGACGACTACTATGATGATGACGATTAGTTTTATCTAATCATGCAATTAGGGCCGTATTTAAAATAGTACGGCCTCCTCTGAATTTAACTGTTGAGTCGGGTTCCAGACATTAAGTCCTTATCAAAAGTGAACTGATGCTCTTGCGGGTTATTTAAGCACCTACCGATAATCCTAGATTTAAATATACTCTGTTTCTCTAAGATAATTGAGTTCTCAAGGCCGTAAACACTAGCACATACAGGGCATTTTCCTTCAACTTGAACTGAACTTAGCTTTCTGCTGATGTCGCCTATTTTCTTAGTATTAGGTGAAGCTGAAACTTCAGAAAGGCAAATTGAGCTCAAAGGCTGAAACATATGTTCAAGCAAAGTCATTTTACGAGTGCTAACGCTAAGGATATTTTTCACAGGCACAAAAGTAATGTAATAAATGATAAATAGCGGTGCCCATAAGTAGATTGAAAAACCAGGTTTAACAAGCATCCAACCAAGAGATATAGGCATAGCAATAAAATAGAGAATTAACACTATTAGCAAAAATTGTCTGTTTCGCGTTTTTTCAAAGAATGGACTACAAGCTGTTAAATACCATGGAGTTCTTTTAAGTTTCTTCGCTTGGTAATAAACCGTACTAAAATTAATGGTAGTACTAGCAGAAGCATCAGTATCATCTTGCTTCGGAATATTTGCGTCGAGACCGACGGGTTCAATATAAAAAGAAGTCTCGTTGCCCGAACCACCACTTCCAGATTGCTTCTTGATCATAGGAAAGAGAATTAATTCTTTTATTTCTCTACTTTCCCAGATGAATTTCTTATTGTCGTTGATTTTTGTAATCAGCCAATCTAACCAGTTTACGTAGGTTTTTGGATCTCTTGGTTTTGACGTATTGGCAACATCAGACAATTGCGTGCGTAGTAATTGTTCGTTATCTGATAGATGTGACAAACAAGCTACAAAAAATAACCTCTGCTCTTCACTTCTCATGACTTCATCTAAGAAATCTAAAGCATCTTTTAAAAACGAAATTTGCTTATCTTTCATAATCTTCCTTGTTCTATTTTCCGGAAATTCTGGAATTTCACGATTATCTTTCTGATTTTATTGATTATTCATATTGAGCGCACAAGCGCCACTACATATAAAACTTAATTAAGAAAAGGAAATATTATGAATGTATCAACGGCTCAGGTAAATAGTAACGAAATAAACTTAATCAATGATATCGAAAAAACAGAGCTACATTATGGCATTAAAGACGGCCGCGTAGTTCATGTTGAATCTGTAACTAATGGCCTTGATTGTGAGTGTTCATGCCCGCACTGTGGCAGTCAATTGATTGCCAAAAAAGGCAACGTACGTGTTCACCATTTTGCTCATTACAATGCAATAGACTGTGAACATGGTGCTGAAACAGCAATACATTTAATGGCAAAGCAAATCATAGCAGATCGAAAAGCTGTTCAGTTACCAGCAACTTATTTTCACAAAATGGATCTTGATACTAATGTGCATCCTCACCACGTTAATGAGTTTATTCCAACTAAATTGGCAATGTTTGAATCAGTCGAAGAAGAACCCGTCATGGAAGGTTATAGACCTGATTTAACCGCATTAGATTTAGAAGGTGAATGGCTAGATATAGAAATAAAAGTAACTCACGAAGTCGATGATGTTAAGGCAAAAGATCAGATTGATCGTCAGCGTAATATGTTAGAAATTAATCTATCGCAAGTATCACGAACTTTGCCCTATAAAGAACTTGAAGAGGTTGTACTCTACTCGGCACCTAGGCACTTTATTTATTATCAAGAACACTATGAATTAACCTTAGCGCTTGAAGAAGAGCTCGAAGAAAAAATTACATACGTGAATAACTTAATACACAATGCTAAACCTAAGACTAACTCAGGTTTAACGGCTAAATGTGATGAAGCAGTCATGCTTATTGGTTATAAAATTGGTAGTGGTTTTTCAACCAAGCAACAGTCAGATTTTAAAATTGCGCATCTATTCTATGTAAAACCGGTTCAGTCGAAAGATACTGCTAACTTTAGTATTCATAGCAGTAGAGGCTTTGAGGTTGACCAGGTGGATGTAAAAGAAACACTAAGTTCGAAGCTTGAAGGTTTGGATTTTCCCGTAGAAGTAAAACTTCAATATGAGCCTAAACCAGGTTTTGGTCGCAGAACTAAGTGGCTTGTCTCTGACATAACGGTTATCAATATATAAGCGAGATATACCCTAATTAGCATCAGTTAATTAGGGTAATTAGTGATCTGCAATAATCAAACAGGACAATTTAATAATGGAATATAATCCAATTATTGAGGTGTTAAATGACAAAACGAACAAACAGAAGTTATACGGCTGAGTTTAAACAAGAAGCCGTAGCATTAGTAACCGAGCAAGGTTACAGCGTATCTAAAGCGGCAGGCTCTTTAGGTATCACAGATAAATTGCTTTATAACTGGAAAGCCAAGTTAGAAGCCGAACAATCAGGTGCTATTTTAAATGCTGATGAACGCGCTGAACTGCTTAAGTTACGCAAGGAAGTCAAGGAGCTAAGGATGGAAAAAGAGATTTTAAAAAAGGCCAGCGCCCTCCTGTTAAAGGAAACCAAGTAACGTTTCAAACGATTAAACAGCTATCTTCAGCTTTTCCAATAGTGAAGCTTTGCCAAATAATGAAAATCAGTCGCAGTGCTTATTATGCTTGGCTAAACCGACCAGCCCAAATCATTGCAGCAGAGCAACTTCACTTGTATCGAAGAGCCAAAACGATTTTTAAGCAAAGTCGAAATAGCTTAGGTTATCGAGAGTTACGAAAAAGGTTATGCAGAGAGGGTTTTAAAGTGAGTGTGTACGGTACTCAAAAGCTCATGGCTAAGCTTAATTTAGTGGTTACTCAACGAGTTGCTTATAAAGTTACAACTAAGCGCAAGCACAGTGATGTTGTTGCAGATAATTTGTTAAACCAGAACTTTAATCCTGTTGCACCTAATCAAGTTTGGGCTGGTGATGTGACGTATTTGAGGACTGGTGAAGGGTGGATGTATCTAGCCATTGTTATGGATTTATATTCTCGCCGTATTGTTGGTTGGCATATTGGTAAGCGCATGACGACTGATTTGGTAAGCAAGGCGATGATAAAAGCTTATAACTTACGGCAACCGCCCAAGGGGGTAGTATTTCACAGCGACAGAGGCTCACAGTATACGAGCAAGCAATATCGACGATTACTCTGGAGTTATGGCGTTAGAGCTAGTATGGGTGATGTAGGTGCTTGTTGGGATAATGCTGTTGTTGAACGATTCTTCGGCAGTTTGAAACATGATTGGTTACTGAAAGTACCACAACCAACTCGTGAGCATATGAGAAAAGATGTGATGGCGTATATGCGTTATTACAACTTAGAACGGCTTCATACCGCTAATGGTGATCTATCGCCAGTAGAATATGAACAAAGTTCCTTAAGAAAAGTGTCCTGATTTAGTTGTGCAGAACATAGAGTAGCGGGTTATGTTATTACAGTTTAAAATTCACTTTCCACTTCACTCCTCTTATCACCTGACTTGCTGGAGATAAAGTACTTTCATGCTCTACCACCGCTCGTGAAATAGAATTTGTTATGTCTAAAGTTTTCCCGTTTTCTATAAACCACATTTTCCAAGCTAAATGAGGATTTTCATCTTGAAATTCTGGAGAATTGAATTCAACAATCCTACGTCGCTCTGGTTCTGATAAAAAGACACTTGAAGATTTTACTTCAACTAGAAGCAGCAGCTCTTGTTCCATGGCTAACATATCGTAACCAACCCCCTCTACTTCATGTCCCACATGAATGATTTTATACCAATCCATTCCTGATATAGGCATTACATCTGCAAAATGTAAATTAATTCTCTTGTATTCGTTTTTACATAGTTGAAAAAATAATTGCTTTTGCTCAACACTAAATGTCTCAACAACTTCTTTAGCGTATATAAGTGCCCGCTGCTTTTCTGCTCCGTGCCCCCTTGTAGCTTTATTGAGTGCCTCTTCAAGGTGTTGCTCTATTGTCTTTGCTACAACTCCACTAGGAGATGAGTTCGGGCCCCCCTCATTTTGGGTAAATTCTAGTTCTTTTTCTTCAGGAGTATTATCGGTATCATTAACAAGAGAGCCGTTGGCTTCAACTTCTTTGCTTAATGCAATGTCAGCCCCTTCCTTTAGAAGCTTAAGTTCTTCACTAGTAAGGTTAAGGTGTTCTTTGACCCAGCTATCAGCATTAAAATCAAATTCAAATAAAGCGTCGCTCGAGCGACTCTCATCAACAAGTTCGCTGCTACTTTCAAAAGTATCTTTCAGCCAAGTTATATTTTCGTCAGCCCATTCACTAAGCTCCTGTTCGTTATCTTGGCTAGGATCTAAAATTGTTAAATGATCTATGTAATCAGGAAGGTGTAACTCAAGCCTTTTAAAGTTAATGCCGTGGCCTTTATACAGTTCTCTATTGGTCCAATTTTCGGGTGTAAATTGTAACCCTGTATATCTTGAAATAGATTCAGCTAGGTCAAAGTGGCGTTCAGGGGGGAGAGAGGCTAATACTTCAACTTTTACGGCTGCAATGTCTTTTGCTGTCACTCCCCATTTTTCTAGTTTTGCATTTAATGTTTTTGAATGCATTAATTCTACTATTGTTTCGAAGTAAACCGTCAGCTGCCTATTTCTGAATATCTCAGTTGAAAACCATCGAATTAAAGGAGCAAGGTAATCATGAAAGCTATCCGTAGACTTTATAAATACTTTTAATTCACCTTTATATTGAGCCGTCTTAGCTTCCCAAAGAGCTTGCCCTCGGTCTAACTCTAATTCAATATTAAATTGAGTCGTGTTTTCTAATGCCAACTGCATGTATGCTTCGTCACTGATTAATAGTAGTGCCCTTTGCCAGCGTTGTATGACTGTATGCAAATCTATGTTAGTTACACCATCTAATTGACCGTGAGCAGCAATACACAAGAAAATTGGTAATACTTCTCTCTCTAGCCACTGACTTAGCTCTGTTGCATGGAAGCCTTTTTTATCATTAACTTGAATGCTTTCTTTAACTTTAAATCGAGTAACGTTAGGTAAATACTTAATTAACTCTGCTGCATTGTCTCTAAGGATTAAATAGGAAGGTTTAAATTGGGCAAAATGATCACGCCATATACGTTCTTCTTGAGGCTGGTAAAAGACAGTGCTTGAATCAATAGCTTTTCTCGCTCGATTCTTAAATTCGATTAGTATAGGTAGCTCTTCTATTACACTTGGTTCTATCGTATCTAGTTGTAATTTATTTAGCTGTTGACAGATTGAGCGATACAAAGAGATTGCATCATTTGAAATTATGTCGTCACTACATACACACTTTGCTAGATTGATTAATTTTTTGGGGGCAGAACAATTGTCTATTCGAAAAATATCAAGTTTCTGAAGGAAATCGATTTCTAAATGAGAAAAATCTCTTTCGCGTATATAGTTAAATTTATCATTTAGACTTGTTATTGGGAGCGTAACTAAGAATGTTTCTTGTGGAGAAGTACGCTCCTTACCCGTGCCATGAGGAACTATCCATTTGGCTTGCTTAAACTGGTACTTTACACTGCTAAATAATGACTGGTCTAGATTATTTGTCCAGGTAAACCATGATTTGAATATCAACTTATTGGAGGACACAGCTAATAGCTCAGGTTTGGCAATATGAAGTACCGAACTAGGTCTATTAAGTGGTAAACAGTCCCATACACCTATTTGCTTTAATCTACCTTCAACTTGCTCTTCTTCAATTATTTTGCATATTTTAACTAAATCGACTTGGTTGTATTCTGAACCACTTAATAAGCTATCAAGCTCATCATTTGGTAAATAGCAAAGAGAAGCTTTTTTCCATTTACCGGATATTGTCGGAAGTAACACACGACTATTTGTTTCACCCGTGTAACTTAAGTGTTTACAGTTGGTGTGTTCACTACTTTTAGTTGGAAGTAGGTGCCATATAGCTTTTAATATTGATACTCGAAGGTTTTCATCTGAGCTGTTTTTTGCTTTTCCGTTAAGCGATCTAATAATAGATTGATTATCGTATTTATTAATATAGTTATCTTCAATTAACTGTGTTTGGAAACCGGATGGCTTGAATGTCCATGATATTGTTGAAATTCCGCCACAACTTGCAAGATATCCGTCAATCTTACTATCAACTATTGTTTTATCATCTTTATAAAAAAACGCGGTAGTAATCCCTTCTGAGGTATCACTTAAGGGGTGCGTTTCAATTATATCGACAAGTGAACCTTGTTCAGTTGAATATGTTGGAATTATCTTTAATTGGCTATTCAGAAAGTATGATAGATATGGGTGTAGGTTATCTCTGAGGTAAACAGTATAGTGGCCATTACTAGCTCTCTTCGGGCGGTAATGCCAGATAATCCTACTGATGGTGTTGCAATGTTCTTCGGTTACTCTTCCGTCAAATTTTTCTAAAAAACGTTGAATGATTTCAAGTAATTTATGTTTGCTCTTTAGTGTTTGATTATAAATCGTTGAAACTTCGTTTATTGCTCTGTCTGCCGGTATCAGAAAGTGTAAAGGGTTCGGTAATTTCCATATATCACTACTTGTAGAGTCATATAGGCTAAGAAACCACTTCAAAGAAGACTGCAACAGTAACTGGTTATATAGATTATCTGTAATTTCCAAATGTTTTCTGGAGTTATCTAAGTAAAACTCACCGTGAATAGGGAAATGTGTGCCTGTAGCTATTTCTGTAGGTAAATAGCAGTGAAAATAAGGCTTAGCGTCGAAAGTATCTTTTGATTTAGGTAATGCAAATGTAACGTATGGTCTTTTAACATCGTAATCTAGTTTAGTTGCGGCTTCTATTATCTCAGGCATTACTGGTGCTAGAACGGGTCTCAATACCATCCAATCAGTATCAGGATAAAGATTTTTATTTATTGTATCTCCAGCCCAGCTCAGGTTGAGTTCAACTTTTTCACTCTTCGAAGTAGAACCAATAAGTATTTCAGATACAAATAAAAGGTTTTGTTTTGAAAATGCCTCTAATTTTTTTTCTATAGCAGACATTGCTTCGTCAGTTAAGTCCGATAGAACAATTTCAGTTGCGGCATTTTTATTAGTCAGATTATCTTGGCTAATTGCTTTATATTGAGGAAAGAAAAAAGAAGGAGCTTTTGCGTTGACGTCTAAGTTGCTGTGTTTAAATGCTTCATGTATCTCTTTAGCAAGTATTGCATCTTCCCAATCTTCAAGTTTATTTAACGTAAACGGATAGTGTAATAAAAACGCCCATGGTTGCTCTTGGTGATGGCTTCTTATCTCTACTTTATTTGTAAACTCCCAAATAGATTTGAATCCAACCCCTTTATTTCCAATAGACTTACCCACTTCTTTATTACTAGTGTTTATGGAACAGAGAGCATGAAAATCTGAACGTGGTTCATCATTATTTAATGAATAAATTGATACTGGTTTTCCATCATTTGCAACGATTAGTGTTTTGTTGGCTTTGTCTAAAGTGATCCAAACATTGGATTCTGCTTTATCAACAGCATTTTGAAATAATTCAAAGATAGCTCTACCACGATAATCATTACGGACACTACGCTCGCCGTTAACAAAGGACTCAAATACTTCAGTATCTGTATTGATGACTTTTATTTTTCTTCTGATGTGTTCAGTAATTATTTCCTGGGGGGTACTCATTCACTTACATCCTTTTTAATTAAAATTACCGTGTTAACTTCATTGATTAATTAACGTCAAAGCGTCAGGTTATGATGATCAAATATATACTGCTCTGTACTCGTCACCATCTACCAGTGAAAAATTTATTAAACACTGATAATTTGTCATCAATTAATTCGCTTCTCTCATAACCGATTCTATTTTTATAGTCTTGCTCAATATCACCATGAGAGTCTTTCAATTTAGATTCCAAATGTTCAGGGTAAAAAAAGCTAATTCTACTATTACTGCTTTCTATCGATGAAGGATAAAGCATATTAGGAGGTATTGAACTAATTGGATATTCAAATATATATATAAACCCATATTCTTCAAATACAGGAATAAATGCTAAATCACTAATAAATCCAGCTTTACTTTTTCGCCTTTCCCTTAATAAATTTCGCTTTAGTGATAGTGGTGAATTTCGTCCTATGTTATCTAGAATATCATCATAAACAATTTCGTCATTTATATTTCTTAATATGTCGATATCACTACTTTTGAACCTCTCTTGGTGGATAGACTGTAATAATAAAGACGTAGTCTTATTAAAGCGTTTTGATACTCCTATACAAGCAAGCCAATAATTAAGCCCTAATAATTCGTCAATACTTGACTGGTTGTTATCTATTATTTTTTTATGAAATACTGTCCAACTTGGCATGATTTCTTTAGCGAAAGGGTTGTATCGTTTAACTAACGTGCTAGGAATAGGCTGAACCCAAACTAGCTTAATAAATTTATTATTAGCACTTTTAGCAGTAGTAGTTGTTTCACCAATAATTGATAAGAACTTATTATGAATATCTTCAACTGAATTTATTTGTTCTTTAGTAAGAAAAATTTCATTTTTAGGTAACGTAGGGACAGACCATTGATTGGATTTTGGAGGTGTGATTTTTCGTTTCTTTAACTGGTGAGTCAACACACATTGCCAGTCAGTATTTTTTTTCTTCGAAAATTCTTCTTTATTGTTTACAGGTATTAACCGTTTCTGCCATTCATAGACAGTTTTAATGTCTATATGAAGAATCTCTGATATTTGTTTAGCTGGCACGCCTAATAGCCGAAGACCCAAAACAATATGCCACATAGGTTCTATATTTGACATCACAGCTTTACCTTCTCCCCCTTTAATTCCAGATTTAACCTGTATGTGTTTATCTTAACTTACTGTATTTAAACGTCAATAGCATTCAATTTAAAACATCATTCAAACATCGATGGTAAGTTGTTTCTGCTTCATTATCTACATCGTGAAATGTTCACATAACGTTGGAGAAACATATGAATACGCAAAACATCAAAAAAGAGCCGGTAATAGTAGTAACAGAAGACAAGCTCTTGAGTAAAGTTGATAAACGACTGAAACGTAATACTAAAATGATGGGGCTTCATAAACGTACAGATAGTGCTGCAACATCATTTAGTAAACTTATTGAAAACCAGGCTTCATCTACTCACTGTATTTTAGCTGCATCGAAAGATTACGTTGTTATGCCAGTAGGTGTATGCGCGGAAATTGAAGAGGAAGGACCAGGAGTTAGCTTTGCAAGTTTCACTAAAAAGCCAGTATTAGTTTGGTTTGATGAACGTACGGTCACCTTTGTTGTTATTAATCAACTAGGTGGTGTTCTAAGTACTACAGAGTATCGCTGTGACTTAATAGGCAAAACTCCTGTTGATTTACTTGCCCAATCTGCCAACTACGTTCAGCAACTTACAGATGCATTCGTTGATCTTGATGTTATAGATATTGACTACGAATGGGCCGTTCACAGGCTTCATGAACTCCTACTTTCAGCTTTTTGTAATGGCCAACCTAGAACTCTTTCAATACCTGAACGTTCATTTAAGTTTGAAGACAATGCCTTGAGAGTAGACCAAGAACCAACCCCTGAAAACGTAGCCGCTTAGCATAGTGTTAAGCATTTAAATAAATAAATTAAGCTTTGCCTGTTAAATCATATGCGGGCATATACAACTAAAATTAGGAAAATATCATGCAAAATAAAAGACAGATGAAATTCAAGAGAAATGCGACTAACACTGCCATGAATAATGTCGAAAATAATTCAGAAGAAGACTTTTTAGATCAATTTAAACTTAATAAAGATTTAGTTAAAAATTCGGTTAAAGAAGCACTTGGAGCAGAATTTTACAAGCCTAATAAGAAAGAAGCTTCTCAACTCGATCCATCAACATCAATTGATTTAGTCGTCTTATTTAAAAAGTTAACGGATGATAATGGAAACTTTGCTGGCGAAGAAATCTATGTGGTTAAGGATGAAATACAGCATGAGTTGATTAATGATATCCGTATTATTCGTTGTCATGCTGGTAGAACCGAACACGGTAAAGATTTCATTTATATCCAAAAATTGCCGGGGATTAACGGCTATACAAATTTATGGACTGAAACTCAAGAAATTGCTGTTGATGTGATTAAACAGCCAGGTAATTGGGCTAGAATTTGGGCTGATAGTGCAGAGAAACAATATAAGTTTCAAGAGGTAAAACTCAATAAACGCCCGCAGACCTTTCGTGAGTTGGGACCAGATCTAAAAGCAGCGATAGGCAATAATATTATTGATTCGCTTGACCATCCATTGCTAGTAGAACTAGGTATAACTGTCCAAAAAAGTCATACAAGTACTGTTGATGAAGTCTTTGCCAACTTAGACGATGATGATGAACCTTTCCATGGTGACATTGCTGATGAGCTAGTTGCATAACAATGTCAGTAGCTTCAATTATTGAAGCTAATTACTTAATTAACGGTAACTCCACATTGGAGTTACCGCCTAATTTAAAAGTGATTGGTTTCTTAGCTAAAAGTGCTCTTAAATTTGTGAATCCTGAACAATGGCGGTTGGATGCAATAGAGCGGCACTTAAAAAATAATAAACTCGACAACATGTCGTGTTGGCAAGAAAGGCTAATGTATGCCCTACATTGCCAAGAAAGGTATAAAAGAGGAATACCTGTTGATAAGGCGTATTTGACCGCTGAATCTAATCGGCTAAAAGTTTTAGAGCAAAGTGTACGTTCCAACATGCCAGCTGAGCTATTTAACAAAGGTAAAATTGATCAGTTAGCACTAAAGCGTATTCTACCCTTGCCAATATTACGTAATTGGCCCGTTCATTGTGATCGTAATAGAGGGTTGTGTCTTGATAATAAGAGTTTAAAGCAAATTGATCATGATATTGCTCGATTACTCCTTGCACAAAAAGAGGTTTACTCTGGTCGCATAATTAAGGGGATAAGTGTTAAGAGTAATGAGTTACACCATGCTCGTACTTTACCTTATGCACTGACCACTGGCCGTGATAATCATACGGGTTCATGTATCCCTTTCTTACCCAAAAAGTATCGAGAGCATGTTTTTAATCCAAAAGCAGGTGAAACACTTGTTTTAATAGATTACGAACAACAAGAGCCTGGAATTGCCGCATCTTTCGCAAATGATCAGCGACTGATCAATCTGTATTTGAGTGGTGATATCTACGCAAACTTTGCGGCAGATGGCATGGCTCGTAAACAAGTGAAACGACAAGTTTTAGCGCACTTGTATGGGCAAGATAAGGCCTTTAAAACAAAAGCTGAGCAAGAGGTTTTCGCTTGTTTTAATCATTATTTTAATAAGGTAAATGATGATTTAGACAGAAGAGCTAGTTTGGCTTATGAGCACAAAGAAATGATTTGTCATGATTGGCGCATGTCGGTTTCAAATCATAGTCGAATTTTGTCTGTGCGTAATTGGCCAATTCAAACTACTGGTGGCGTTATCTTAAGAAAGGCATGTCAATTACTCGATGAAGCCAAATTACCTGTAATTGCAGCATTTCATGATGCTGTTTTACTTAAAATCCCTACTAGCAAACTAAACGAAAAAATCCAATTGGCAACTCAACTAATGGAAGATGCAAGCTTATTTATTCTTCAGAATTTAAAGCTGCGTGTTTCTGTTGAAGCTATTTATCAAAGAGGCAAGACTAATGACAAATGAAGAATCATCACACTATCAGGGAGACGGAAAAATTGAGCGTATTGTTAACCATATGATTAATACTGAAAGCTTTGGCATTGATGAAAGTGATCATCCATATCATATAGATAAATCGGGTAATTATATTTTAACTAGCCTGTATTCTAAAAAATTTAAGAAGTCATTACGAAGAATAGCTAGGGAGCACGGTGACAACTTAAAAGTTGATGATATTAAAGAAGTCATTGAAGAGATAAGTTCTGAAGCGGAGCATGAAGGTGAACAAAATTTACAACCTTATAAACGTACAGCCCCATACGGACTAGAGTATGTAAAACTTGATTGTGCTAATGAGGATGGTTCACTTTATCTGGTTGGTGGTAATGAGGTTGCTACAATAACTAATGGCTCAGAGACTCACTTTCAACGTACTGAAAATATGCAGCCATTGCCACAGATAGCGGAGGTTGGTAATTGGAAATTGTTATTGAAATTTTTAAATATGGCTTCAATGGAAGTATACCTTTTCATAGCTTGGTTGACTTACACTATCGCGACACCAAGGTCTTTGCACGCCGGTTATCCGTTATTGATTCTTCTCGGCTCTCATGGTGTCGGTAAGTCGTTTCTATGCAAAAGCATTATAAGACGGTTCGTTGACCCTGTAGCAAATCCGATAAGTGTTTTTCCTAAAAATGTAAAAGACATGGCAATAGCGAGCCAGAATAATCACTTACTGATTTACGATAACATTCGATCTTTCAGCTCTGATTGGTCGGATATTTTAGCTATATTGGCCTGTGGTGGAACTATATCAACAAGAGGTCTCTATACTAATGCTGAAGAGTTCGTGTTGAAATTGCATTCTCCAGTAGTCCTTAATGGTATTCATGCCTTTATAAAAGAAGCTGATTTGGCGGATCGCTGCTTAACTATAAACCTTAAGCGGTTATCAGAAGAAAGCAGAAAAGATGAAAAAGCATTATCTGATGAGTTGGACAAATTAACACCTAAAATTTACCGTGGCTTACTGGACTTGACGTCACAGATATTGGCTAAGCGAAAATCTGTTGAGGTTATTCAAAAAGCACGAATGATAGATTTTTCTATTTGGCTGGCCGCAATGGAAGAATGTATTGATCTTGAGCCTGGAAAGTTACAAGTCGCATATTCTCAAAATGTTAAGTTAGCTATGTTAGATACGCTAATAGAAGACCCCTTTGCACATGCGGTCCTAGAGTTTGCTAAAAAGAACCCAGAACCAGAAATATGGACAGGTCAACCAACTCAACTATTTAGACTATTATCCGAAGGTGTACCGCTTAAAATATTAGGTAATGCTAAAGCGTTTCCACAAAATGCAATTAGTGCAAGTTTGCGTTTACGTACTTTGGAAAAAGCTCTTGAAGCTCAAGGTGTGATCTTAAAGTTAGGTGAGCGAGGTCGCTCTAGAAGAATAAGCATTGGAATGAAAAGTAGTTCACCTGCTTCATAGTAAATGAGTTGGAGCATAAGTCGACGACTTGGCGTCCATTACCGTCATGGCGACGGGTTGTAGTAAAAATCATTACCTAGTTCGGTTAGTTCACTTGATTAAATTACTAATCTAAAAACCTAACCAGTGTACCGAAGATTAATTCGGTTAATAGGTTCCCCAGTATATTTAGTACACATTCCTTTGATCTAAACGGTAGTAATTTTTGTCTATATAAGAGATAGTTAGTATCAAACTTGGACGGATGAACAATATGGAAATTACTTATCAATCGTTAAAAGAACGTCAACGTAAAGAGCGCGATAACTACCCAATAAACTTAAGCCTTAGAGTACACCGGGCGTTAAGTTGGTTAGACCGTGCCGAACAAGCTGAAGACGATCAAGACGCACAATTTATTTTTCTCTGGATTTCATTTAATGCGGCCTATGCTAACGAGATCGATGATCACCACCGCTTTACCGAGCAAGAAACTTTTCGCAATTTTATAGAGCGTCTATGTAGTTTTGACGTAAATAGTTGTCTGTCTGATCTCGTTTGGAAAGAATTCACTAGTAGCATTCGAGTGTTATTAAGCAACAAATTTGTCTTTCAGCCATTTTGGGATTTCCATAACAACAAGAAAACAGAACAACAATGGCAAGATGATTTTAAATCAGCCAATGCCTTTGCCCATAAAGCACTTGGCCATAAAAATACTTCTGCTGTTCTATCAGTAATTTTTTCTCGTTTATATACCTTACGTAATCAAACCTTACACGGTGGGGCAACCTGGAATAGCAGTGTTAACAGAGACCAAGTGAGGGATGCCATCGCTTTCATGAGTAAGTTTGTTCCATTCATTATAAAAATCATGATGGATAACTATAAAGAACTCTGGGGTGAACCGTGTTATCCCGTTGTTGAAAGCTAAGAAGATAATACATGGAGACCTTATTCGATATCTTAGGTCAAATATTTAGTGCAATCTGGGCAATTGTCATCATCTATTTATTAATAAAAGCATGGAATGGATTTTGGCACTGGTTGTTCCCAAGTGAGTAGGTTTATCAACTGTACAAAAAGTAACTGAAATACAACATTATAGTGATTGACATAGCATTGAAATATGCGAAGATTAACACTTAATCAAATTGATGATGTTTTAGAATCAATTGTAATAGCTGACATGATGATATGAGTGATAACAATAATAAAAAAATCGAAGACATTAGCTTCGCGCAAAAGCAAAGATTAGCCTTTATAGATTTCTTATTGATGTTTAAAGGTTCATTTGTCCGTAGTGATTTAACTTCAAAGTTTGAAATGGGCATGGCTAATGCGACAAGAGATATAGCGTTATACCGGGAGCTGGCTCCGAAGAATTGTGATTTTGATAATCCTGCGAAAATGTATTTTCAAATGAAGCAGTTTAAGCCTTTATTTAAGCTTGATGCGCGTAAAACTTTAGTTAAATTAGCGAATGATATAACTGATGGCTTTGATGCTATCGGTGATATTAACTTCCCCGTTGATGCACCAAGCCAGTTAAATGTGCCAGACATTTTCATTGTTGCGAAGTTGGTTCAAGCAATACTTAATAACAAAGCCGTAAGTATTATTTATACTTCACTATCCAGTGGCTCGGCAGCAAGAGAATTGGTGCCGCACAGCATTATTGACAATGGGCTAAGGTGGCATGTCCGTGCTTATGACCGCAAATCAAATTCATTCCGTGATTTTGTATTGACTCGTATAAGTAAAGTTACTATCAAAGATGATACTCCTGAAAGCTTCGAAGACAAACTAGAAGACCATCAGTGGATGCGTATGATGCCACTTCAATTGGTACCACATCCAAATAATATAGAGCACCCAACAGCGATACAAATGGACTATGGCATGGATAAAGGTGTTTTAGAGCTAAATATCAGGGCGGCCTTAGCGGGGTATTTACTTCGTCGTTGGAATGTTGATTGCACTGAAGAAGCTTCTTTGAGAGGTGGTGAGTATCAGTTGTGGCTTAGAAATAGACAAACCTTATATGGTGCTGAAAACCTAACCATAGCTCCTGGTTATAAGGTCGATTAGAACTTGATAATTGATGTGTTTAGCATAGTAAAACAAGTGTTAATTAGTAGATATTAATAAATAATCTGTATATGCAGAGAGAAAAATAATGAATGTAGAATCAGTGAATATATTAGCGAAATTAAGAGTATGTGTAGCATACCTTGGCGAAAAAGAGCAAAACAACTGGTGGCCAAGCTCCTTCTTGTCGGCTTCAGGCAAAGCATTTTTAGGGCCTGTATTTCCCAAAACATCATTACTCGCTCAAATTACGGGTGGTTCGAACTCCGCGAAAATTGTTCATGATGAATTTATCGGTGTAGGTGATGTGAATCACTTATTCAGATTACCGGAAAATTTAGAAAGCGAACTTATGCACTTGCTTTCAAATAAAGATAGCGGGATAGAAATTCCTAGTTCTATTGATGCAGCGTTACAAGAGTTAAAAGAGTTAGCAGCAGGCTATTCAGTTAAAGGCACAGGTCCTTTATTAATTGATGATACGGAAAATAAAGAAAAATTAGTCAATAATATTGCTGCAGCCTACATAAATGGTTTTGCTAATAGTCAACCCGTGTACCCTTACTTTAAGGGAATTTCGTAATGACAAAATCATATTACACCACGCAACTACAGGCCGGTTTGGGGCTTGTGAATGAAACACAACTACTGTTAGGAATATGGCAGCAAGATATGTCTACAACAGATTTGTTTCAAACTGCGCTCGAGTCTGGTGAATTCCCAAATGTTACAGCGAGACGTCTCCGCAACATCATTGCTGAATGTTTCGCACCTAGGTACACGAAACCAGAGCTTCCACCTGTAAGTTGGTTAAAAGTCTTGAACCATAGCATTGATGCTCGCTCACTTAATCAGCTCTTCTTTCTGTTTACCGCACGAGCAAATCTAATACTTAGAGACTTTGTATCTCAAGTGTATTGGGAACGTTTTGCTTCTGGTTACAGTGAACTTTCGAATGAAGACTCGAAAGAATTTGTTCAACGAGCAACAAGTGATGGAAAAACTCAAAAGTTATGGTCAGACACAACGGTTAAGCGTATTTCATCATATTTATTAGGGGCCTGTGTAGATTATGGCTTACTAAAGAAACAGACCCGAACAACAAGACAAATTACACCAATACGACTAAATACGAGTGTAGCAATTATCTTAGCTTATGAGCTTCACCTGAGAGGTATTGCTGATAATAATTTGATTAATCATCCTGACTGGAGATTATTTGGTTTAGAGCCAGATGATGTAAGAGATGAACTGAAAAGGCTAAGTGTACATAAGCTTTGGATCATTCAAAGTGCTGCAGATGTCGTATCTATTAGTTGGTCATATAAAAACATGGAGGAAGTTATTGATGTCATCCTTGAAGCAAGACTTTGATGAACTCGTTACCCGAATAAAACAAGGAAGAGAGTTTCAACACGCTAGTTTTGAACCTATTTATTATTTGGTGTTTTCACCGAATCAAATTATCGAAGTGAAGAAACAGGTAAAGCCCTGGTCTCAAATGTTGAAAAAGCAAGGGTGGAATGTTCACACATTTTCAATTGCTGAACATATCAACGCATTACTTGAAAATGTACCGAAATTTCGCAGGAATATTTGGTTAAAACAAGATGCAGCAGCACCACTTGATTGGACTAAAACAAATAACTCACTAGCAAATACATTATCTGATAATGAAAAAGGCTTACAAGCAGTAATCGAGAATAAATTACTGGAGTTATCCAGTGATGACAAAGCACTTTTATTAGTGACAGACCTTGAAGCACTTCACCCATATATGCGTATCGGTTCAATTGAAAGCCAGCTACAAGGAAAGTTTGATGTACCCACGGTATTTCTATACCCAGGAGTACGTACAGGCCAGACAAGACTTAAGTTTTTAGGTTTTTACCCTGAAGATGGAAACTATCGTTCAATGCACGTTGGCGGTTAATACTAGAACAGTTAAAAATAAGAGAATTAATAATGGAAATTAAACAGTTATTTGATCCAAGTAAAGGAATTGAACGTGCCATTGAAAAGGTAATTAGTTATGGTGCCGATGCAGAGAAACGCCTAAAATCTGAAATATCAGAGTACGTTGCTACCGACAGTATAGAAGAACATTTTGAAGACTTATTATCTAAAATGCAGCTTGCTATGGAGCAAGGTGGTGAAAATGAAGTTGGTGTTTGGGTATCTGGTTTCTATGGCTCAGGTAAAAGCTCATTCACTAAATATCTTGGTTTAGCATTTGATGACTCTATAACTGTTGATGAACGCCCTTTTATTGATCACCTTAAAGATAGATTAAATAAAAACACAACCAAATCTTTATTAAATACTGTAGCCAAGCGTTTTCCTGCAGCGGTAATTATGCTTGATTTAGCTTCTGAGCAAGTTGCTGGCGCAACAATGGAAGATGTTGCGACCGTGCTTTATTACAAAGTACTGCAATGGGCTGGTTATTCTCGCAACCTCAAAGTGGCAGCATTTGAGCGAAAACTTCAAAAAGACGGACGTTATGATGAATTCCTTGAAATGTTTAAAGAATTCACCGAAGGCGAAGAATGGAAAGACCTACAAAATGATGAGCTGATCGTTGATGGTTTAATTCCTAGCATTGCACATGAAATGTATCCTCAATTATTTAGAACCGATACCGCATTCTCTACAGAAGCTAGCGATATTATTCGATTTGAGAATGATCGTGTTTCGGAAATGATTGATATCGCAAGGCAACATTCTGGTCGTGAGCATATTATCTTTGTAGTAGATGAGGTTGGTCAATATGTCGGCTCGCGTAATAACTTAATTCTCAACCTAGATGGCTTAGCCAAAAACCTTAAAAATATAGGTGATGGTAAGGTTTGGTTAATTGGTACGGCGCAACAAACGCTGACTGAAGATAACGAACGAGCAGCCCTGAACTCTGCCGAACTTTATAAATTAAAAGACCGTTTCCCAATTCAAATTAATTTAGAATCAAGTGATATTAAAGAGATTTGTTACCGTCGTTTATTAGGTAAGTCTCCGACAGGTGTTGAAGCTTTAAATAAGCAATTTGATAATCACGGCCAAGCGTTAAGGCACGCAACTAAATTAGAAGATGCTAGAGTTTATGAAGCTGATTTTGATAAAGAAGGCTTTACTAACTTATATCCATTTTTACCTGCTCATTTCGAAGTGCTTCTAACTTTACTTGGTCAGTTAGCCAAATCTACTGGTGGTATTGGTTTACGTTCAGCTATTAAAGTTATTCAAGACATCTTAGTTGAAGGAGTAAATGGCAAACCAATTACAGAACAGCAAGTTGGTTGGTTGGCTAATACTGTCACGCTTTATGATGCGCTCGAAAAAGATATAAAACGTGCTTTTCCAACTAAGCATCAAGCGGTCGGTAAAGTACAAAGCTCTAACTATTACGATAGCCCTTTGCATATTGATATTGCTAAAACAGTGGCGGTATTAGAAATTTTAACTAATTTACCTGTAACTCGTCGAAATACTTTGGCTCTAATGCAATCTCACATTGGTCAAATACAAGATGAAGCAGCATTTAATGCAGCCGTTGATGACTTGATTAATGAAGGTAATATCCCTTTCAGTGAACAAGATGGCTATTTAGGTTTCATCAGCGAAAAACTCACTGAAATTCAAAGAGCAAGAAATGAAATAGCCCTTAAAACTGTAGATTTAAGAAGAATTTTAAGTGAAAGCGTAAAGAATACCTTAACACCATTACCTAAAGTTCAGGTTGAAGGTTCTTTAAGTGTAGAAACAGGGTTAAAACTTCAAAATACCAATGGTATACCAAGTGGTATGGCTGGAGAACGAAATTCAGTACAAACTCAAATTGATTTTGTAGAGCCATATAACTATGACACAGCATTAGCTGATTTAGTGTCTGATTCCCGTGAGCGAGCAAATCAAAATACAATATATCTACTAGGACGGAAATCACCAGAGGTAGATGAATTAGTTGCCAATATTTATCGCTGTGAAGAAATAGCAAGACGTCATCGTAATGAAGCCGACAAAGAAGTTAAAGATTACTGTAATGCAGAATTAGACCGTGCTCAGGGTAAGCTAATACCTGAGTTACAACGTATTTTAAAACGAGCATTACAAGGAGGATCTTTTGTCTTTCGAGGTGCTAATACTGCGGTCGACACCTTTTCTCAAGAGCTTCTAGAGGCCAACAAAAAGCACCTAAAAGATGTAGCTGACAGTGTTTATGAGCGTTACAACGAAGCGCCTGTTCGAGCTCAAACGATCTTGGCAGAGAAATTCTTAAAAGCTGGTCTAAGTGGCGCTACTAGTGAAACTGATCCGTTAAGTTTAGTTATAAAAGATACTTCAGGTAACTTCAAGATTGATGAGAACCATAAAGGTTTGGTCAGTATTCGTGACTATATAGAACGTAATGGCACTGTTGAAGGTAAAAAAATCTGTGAAGATTTTAGCCGACCAAAATTTGGCTGGGCGCAAGACACTACTCGTTACATGCTAGCGGCCATGTTGAGTGCAGGTGAAATAAAACTCAAAGTCGCAGGCCGTGAGTTAACAAGTGTTGGCCAACAAGCAATTGATGCGTTTAAAACTAATAAGAGTTTTGCCAATGTCGGTATCTCTCTTCGAGACGACAAACCTTCTATAGAAATGTGTGCAAGAGCAGCAGAAAGGCTAAGTGAAGTCATTGGCGACGGTAACATGATTGTGCCGCTAGAAGATGACATTAGTAAAGCAGCACAAAAACATTTACCCGTATTCTTACAGCAATTTGGTGCTTTAGGTGAAAAACTTAAAAGGCTTAAGGTTCCAGGTGAAAGTAGAGTTACAACGCTTCAGCAAACACTTAGGGATATTCTATATAACGACTGTTCAGATGCAACTCAGCGCCTAGGTGCTGAAGACTCTTCTGTTTACAGTAGCTTAAAGTGGGTTTCTGAAGTAAAAACTAAACTAGAAAATGGTTTAGAAGACACACTGCAAACAATTGAAATTCAATGTCGAGGAATTGAAAAATTACCAGACACAGGTATTCCAGGCGACCTTAAAAGTGACTTGGCTGAAGTGTTAACTCAGCTTAAGCAACGACTTAACCAAGAAGACTTCTATCAACACCAGGCAGATCTCTCAACTACCTTAAGTGAAATTGAGGGTAGTGTTGTTGATGCGGCTAAACAGATGAATTTGGATGTTGCTGATAGTTTGAAAAATGCTCAAGAGGAGTTACCGCGTAGTCCTGGTTGGGAAGAGCTAAATGCTGACGAACGTAATGCATTGCTTGGTCAATTAGAAAAATTCAGTGGTGAAGTTGTAGTAAGTCTTGAAGGGATGCAAACCTTACTAAATAACGATTATGGTATCAGCACAACATTACGTAATTTGCAGCGTTCAGTTAAAGAAACGGCAGAGCAAAGACGTTTACAGCGTGAAAAAGAAAAAGCTGAAAAGTTAGTAAAAGAAAAAGAAGCAGGAACATATCAACCAAAGGTATTAACACGTAAGCAATCATTACCTAGCAAATTAACTTCTGCTAAAGACATAGATATAGTCATCACGGAATTACAACAGTTAAAAATAGATATCCAAGAATACGATGTATTGGATATTACTTTTGAAGTTTCCAATAAATAAAGGCGATATGAAAGATGGCATTTGATCAATCAACACGAAATCGCCTGCAAAAATTTGTAAGTGACGCTAGAAAGCTATTAAGTGAAGAGTTTACAAAACAATTGCAAAATACCTACGGTTTAGATCCTAATACAGGTGTAGTTGCTAGCTTAGATGAGTTACCTGGCTTAAGTCCAAGTCAGAGTCAAACTGCGACATTATTGCGTGATACCTTAGATCACTATTTGGCAGCTAGTCATAAATCAGCACCGTATCAAGATAAGTCGCTAGTTATCGCTACACTTGACCGTATTGTTCGTGAACAAGCTTTTACGGTATTAAATCGATTAGCAGCGCTGCGCATGGCAGAGTCTCGAAACTTTGTAATGGAGTCAATTAGTCAAGGGTATCAATCAAAAGGTTTCCAACTTTATCAACGTATTGCTGGTAGTAGCTTAGGTGAAACTGGTCAAGCCTATCAGGTATATCTTTTTAGTATGTTTGATGAGCTTAGTTTAGATTTGGCGGTTTTATTTGATCGTTATTCAAGTCAAGGTCGTTTATTTCCTAATGAATCAATGTTTATTGAGCTGTTAGAGTTAATTAATGATACTGAACTTGAACAACTTTGGGGAGAAGATGAAACTATAGGTTGGATATATCAATTTTGGAATGGTAGAGATGAAATTGATAAAATGAGATCAGCCTCTAGAGCTCCAAGAAGCTCTAGGGAAATGGCTGTTCGCAATCAATTTTTTACACCAAGGTATGTAGTTGAATTTTTGACGGATAATACATTAGGTCGAATTTGGTATGAAATGACCAAAGGTCAAACTGATTTGGTGAATAATTGTGATTTTCTAGTTCGTCGCCCTAATGAAGAATTTCTCGCTTCAGGCATAGCGTTACCACTTACAGAGACTGAACATGAAAAGAGCTTAAGTCAGAGAGAACTGTTACAGCAAAACGTTTTTATCAAACATAGACCATTAAAAGACCCTCGAGATATAAAAATGCTAGACCCAGCTTGTGGCTCAATGCATTTTGGTCTTTATGCTTTCGATTTATTTGAAAAAATTTATCAAGAAGCATGGGAGCTAGAAGCGTCTAATAGTCTCGGGAGTTTTGTAAGAGAAAGCGTTAATGGTGAAATGCGAAAAGCCCTACATCAAGATTACGAAAATAAAGAACTGTTTTTAGCTGATATTCCTCGATTGATTATTGAAAATAATATTCACGGGGTTGATATTGACCCCCGGGCAGCTCAAGTAGCTGGTTTGTCGCTTTGGCTTCGTGCACATAAATCATGGGCGGATAATGGTATTAAGCCTGCTCAACGAGCACAAATTAGTCGTTCAAATATAGTTTGCGCAGAGCCGATGCCTGGTGAATCAGGAATGTTAAGTGAGTTTACTAGCCAGATTCAACCTCCAGTATTAGGGAGCTTAGTAGAAACTGTTTTTAATAAAATGCAATTAGCGGGCGAAGCCGGTTCATTGCTTAAAATTGAACAAGAAATACAAACTGCAATACATAAAGCCAGAGCGGAATATATAAAAAATGAGCAATGGCAAAAGGGTGATTTGACACTAATTCAGGGGACAGAAGAAAGTGTTGATGAGCAGTTTTGGCTAAATGTTGAAAGTAGTATATTGGCGGAGCTTGAAAATTACGCTGAGAAGGCCTTAAATAAAGGCTCGATTCAAAGGCGATTATTTGCTTCTGATGCAGCTAAAGGGTTTGCTTTTATTGATTTATGCCGAAAGAGGTTTGACGTTGTTGTCATGAACCCACCATTTGGAGATTCTAGTAGGGATACCAAAAAATATATTGATAATGTTTATTCTAAATCTAAATCGAATCTTCTAGCTTGCTTCATTGAAAGAGGCATAGAGATGGGAGTAGAAGGAGCCAAGATAGGAACGTTAGTGAGTCGTACTGGCTATTACTTGTCAACTTTATCAGGGTTTAGAAAGCATATTCTTGAAAATTCACAGATAGACTGCCATGTCGATTTGGGATCTAAAGTTCTAGATGCAATGGTAGAAGTTGCAAGTAGTGTTTTCAGTAAAGGTAAAAATAGTGATTCACCGTCGCCATTTATTAGACTACTTGTAAAAAAAGAAAAAGAAGAGCTTCTTCATCGTGAAGTGAATAGCTTGTCTGATGGCTCTATATCAGGCTGTACATTCATGGTTCCACAGAGCCAATTTGAAGTTATTGACAGTGCACCATTTATATATTGGATACCAATTAAAGTAGCTAAAAAAATAGCGAAACATGAACCTATTGAACCTAGTAAGGCTGAAATTAGAGTTGGACTTCAAACTGGTACCGATTTCAGGTTTTTGCGTCTATGGTGGGAAGTACCTTCAGAAAAAATTATGGTGCCTGACGAATCATTAGCTGCACAGGAATGTAGAGATGAATGCTTGGAGAAAGTTAATAGTGATGGATCTTGGTGTTACTACTCAAAGATTGACAAGGCATCAGCATTAGCTGCACCTATACATTTACTTGTAAAATGGGGGCGGGATGGTAGAGAAATAAAGTCTTATCATGAAGGCAATGGCCACTCTGCTTCGAAGTATGTAATGAGTGAAAGCTTATATTTCAAACCTGGCTTCAGTTATATGTTAAGAAGTTCCAGATTAGTGCCATACGTTGTTCCTAGAGGAGTAATACCTGCAGCAGGTAGATCACAGATCTACCCTAGTCAAGGCTTCGAAAATGATGTACTTATTATTGTTTCATCCAACGTCGCAAGTTCAGTTGCAAGGTTTAAAGGGGAAAATTTTGGACAGCCTAAATTTCAAAACTCCATGGTTGCTTCTATCCCATATAGCGATATAGATGAAGTAGATCTAGAAAAGATTCGAAATAAAGTTAATGAAAAGTTTGTAATCTCGGAGAGTCAATTTCAACAAGATGAGACTGCAATTCAATTTAATGGTTTTCTTCCTAAACAGGAGGGGGGGGAGGTTAAACTGGATCGTAGTTCTCTTTTGGGAAAAGACGCTGAAATTGCCATCGCTAAGTCTTACGGGTTAGATGAGAGTGAATTATCACTATTAGAGTTAGATATGATGGAAAGCATCAACTCTCCCAAATGGATGTCTGAAAGTAAGAAGGAGCCTGATTTATCTAGTAAAGATACTAGTTACTCTGAAAATTTATTATCCTGGGCAATTGGTGTCGCTATGGGGCGATTTGACATTAATAGCTTCCATAATCTTAAGAAACAAACGTTTGTCGACGATCCTTTTAGGCCTATTCCATCAAAAAGTCCTGCCATGCTAGCTGTAGATAAACCGAAGTTTCATAAGTTTGATGGCATTTTAGTTGAAGATCCTGCACATAAACACGATATAGTATCTCTGATAAACGATGTATTGAGTGCTATAGATGAAAATTGTGATTTTGATATAAATAAATGGCTTAAAACAAGTTTTTTTAAAACACATTTAAGAGAATATTCAAAAAGTAGAAGGCAAGCACCTATATATTGGCCACTTCAAACAGTTAGCGGCTCTTATCGTTTGTGGCTATATTATCCCGAATTATCTAATCAGACGCTATATTCATGCATTAATGACTTTGTAGAACCTAAGCTCCTGCAAACCACAGATGAATTATCTCAATTAAGGCAGAAGCAAAATAGAACTCCAGATGAAGATAAGGACTTTTCTTCTCTAGTTGCTTTTGAAATAGAGCTAAAAGATTTGAGAGATGAACTTCTTTTAATAGCGCAATATTGGAAACCTAATCTTAATGACGGGGTTCAAATAACAGCTGCACCACTTTGGAGTCTTTTTCAACATAAACCTTGGCAAAACAAGTTGAAGAAAACTTGGCAAGAACTTGATAAAGAGAAATATGATTGGTCGCATATGGCATTTAATGTATGGCCAGAACGAGTCTTAAAAAAATGTCATCAAGATCGTAGTTTTTCTGTTGCTCATGGCGTCGAAAATGATTTATGGCATGAAGTTGAAGTACCAGCCAATCGTGGTAAGGGTACTAAGTTGGAGTGGCAACCAAAGAAATTGACACCTCAAGAGTACAGCTCATTTGTACAGAAACAACTTGCTCGTTTGAAGGAGTCTTAAATGAATTTTCAGCATTTGAGTCTTATTCGTTTCATCAATACTACCGCTATAAAAAAGCCAGGGAACCAGGTGTAATCACAAATATGTGGTTTATGGATTAATAAAACTATGCAAATACAAGAATATATAATTAACAAGGTATTTAAACCTAGGCTTAAGCAAAGGGTACTGGTTGTTTATGATGAGAAGCATCAATACCGAAAGCTATGCTTGGAATTAGCTTCAGAAGAAGTAACTGTTGTTGACGCATCTGAGTCGAGTATTACCAGTAGGGAGCAAGCACTCAAATGTTTAGCAGGCTTTGGACAAGGCGGAAGTAAACTGCTGGTTTACATTCCTAAAGCAGCTCCTTTAACAGATGAAGATAAGCAACAAGACCCATTTAGCTTGTACGCTGCCAGTGGTGAATTTTTTCCTCAAGGTGATGGTGATAGTTACTTAAGCTTATGCTTGAAAGCCAAACCTGATCATCAAACACAAATTCGTCAAGCATTTGAGCAAGATGATAAGCCAAGCTTTGATGTGATTAATGGTATTGGTGGTGGATTGCAGTGGCCTGCACTTCGCGCATTGTTAAAAGTAGAATCGTCTCCCGAAATTATTAGAGCACTGATGGTTCCAGAGTCTGAGCAGTTAGCAGCACTTGAGTATAATTTTGCTTGGATAAGTGAAGTTAAAGAATTGTTTCAACAAGTACTTGGTTTTACGTTAACCACTCGTGGCCAAAAGTGGAAATCCGTTAGTGATGAGCTTTGGCGATTTATATTGTTTAGCGAGTTTGTTTTTGATTTACCTGAAGCCTTACCTGACTCCCTTTCTGGTGTACCGAAAGCCAAACACGCAGCACAACCAATAATTGAAGATATTTGTGACGGGCTTCGTCAAGATTTAAGAACACAAGAAATATATATTCAACAAGCTGAAGTTATTGAAAGTGAGAAAGACGGCCTTAACTTAGTTAATTATTGCTCAAACATCATTAATTTAGGTATACGAGATACCTTTCCATTTGAAGAGCGAACTTTTCTAAATGCAGCAATTAAAAATGTAGAAGATGACGACTTTGATAGCCTAACAGAGATACTCTCAAGACATACCAATTCTGTTTGGACAAATAGAGGTGAAAACCAAACTCAGTGGGATTTAGTATCAGCAGCAAAGAATTTAATTGTATCTTGTACAGATTTACTAAGAGAGCTACCGGGAAACTGTGGCAGTCAGGATGCGCTAGTTGAGTTCTACCTAACTCACTTGAGAGAAGCGGACAGGTTACAACGTGAGTTTGAACAAGCTGTTACGGATTACTGGGATGAGAACAGCTTACTTAAATCAGTAATAGATAAAGCTCGAAATCAATATTGGAAATTAGCCGAAAAAGTACAAACCTTATTTACCAAACAGCTTTCAACTCATGGTTGGCCACCACAGGGAAGAACCAATAACTCAAATGTGTTTGATGAATTTGTAGCACCTAAGCTTAGCCAGAGTGGGCAGAGAGTTGCGTACTTAATGGTTGATGCTCTGCGCTACGAGTTAGGGTTAGAGCTTGAGAAGCAGCTTAAAGATGACTTTGAAATTACTCTAAAACCAGCATTCTCTTGTCTGCCGAGTATAACCTTAGTAGGTATGGCTAGCTTGTTGCCTGGTGCCAGAGAACAATTAGAGTTAAAAAATAAAGATGATAAATTGGTACCTGTTTTAAATGGGCAAACAGTTGCAACAGTTGACCAGCGTATGGCTATTTTCGAGAACCGATATGGTAGTCGTTTTGCAGAAATGGCCGTTGATCGTTTTGTCGATAATGCTCATGTTTTTGATTCAAATGTAGAGCTTGCTGTTTTACGCAGTGTAGAAATAGATACACAATTCGAAAATACACCTAAAACAGCTCCAAGTGTTATCTTACGGGAACTAAAAAACCTTCGTGTTGCTATTAGTATGCTTCAAAAACAAGGTTTCAATCAGGTTGTGATTGCAACAGATCATGGCTTCTTTATGAATAGACAAGCAGGTGCTGGCGATGATTGCCCTAAGCCTGCAGGCAATTGGTATTTAACCCATGAACGGATTGCGTTAGGCAGTGGCAACGCTAATGAACACCATTTTGTTATACCTGCTGATCAGCTTGGCATTAAAGGTGATTATAGCTCTGTGGCAGGACCTAAGACCATGGCTGCATACCGTAAAGGTAAGCTTTACTTTCATGGGGGGGCATCACTGCAAGAATGTGTAGTTCCAGTAATGGAATTGAAGCTTAAGCCTCAAGCGCAACCTTCTGTGCAAAGTGAAGTTATTTCTCTTAGCTATAAAAAAGGCGCTACGTCGATAACATCTCGTCGCCCAATAGTGGAAGTTTCCGTTAGTTCAGATGACATGTTTAGTGAAGAAAAGAGTTTCGAGATTTTGCTAGAAGCTCAAAAGTTTCGTTCAACTGAAGTTGTTGGTGAAGCAAAGATTGGTGGCCCGGTTAATGCGGCTACTAGAACAATTACCCTACAACCAGGCGATAGCCAGAAAGTGACGATAATTATGGATGATGACTTCAACGGTAGTTTTGTGATTAAAGCACTTAACCCTAATACATTAGCAGAACACGCTAAATTGAAACTTAAAACAGACTATGTGGTGTAATTTATGGATGCATTAGACGAAAAGTTAATTGAAGGGTTCGACGGAAAAGTTGTTCGTAAAGATCTTTTACATCGCATTAAAAAAGGCACCAATGTACCTACCTTTGTATTGGAATTTTTATTAGCTCGCTTTTGTGCAAGTGATGATGACGATGAAATACAGGAAGGATTAAGTGCTGTTCTAGATACACTAAATGACAACTATGTTCGCCCTGATGAAGCCAATGCCGCTCAATCAAAAGTAGCAACAAAAGGACGACATAAATTTATTGATAAAGTGCATGTTCGTTATGTAGAAAAAGAAAAACGCCATTGGGCAAGTTTAGAAAACTTTAACTCTCAACGTATTGCTATAGGTGAGAAGTTTTATAAAAACAATGACCGTTTACTTGAAGGTGGTATTTGGGCTGAAGTGACTCTATGCCATAACGAAATTGAAGAAGATGATTATGCTTTTTATATTGAAGATTTACGGCCAATTCAGTTAAGTCGATTTGATTATGAGGCTTATTGTGAAAACCGCGCTGGTTATAGTCGTGATGATTGGTTAGATATTGTGATGCGCTCTGTAGGTTTAGAGCCCAGTAAGCTAACTAAACGCGTTAAGTTTCATTTTTTAGCCAGGTTGGCATCCCTTGTTGAAGCAAATTATAACTTTATTGAGTTAGGCCCTAGGGGGACAGGTAAGTCATATTTTTATAGTGAATTTTCACCTTACTCAACATTAATATCTGGTGGTCAAACAAGTAGTGCTTCACTCTTCTACAACAATGCGCGAAGAAAAGTTGGCTTGGTTGGATATTGGGACACAATTGCCTTCGATGAAGTTGGCAATATGCGAGTTAAAGACCCTGATACCATTCAAATCATGAAAGACTTTATGGCTAATGGGCGATTCTCTAGAGGAGCGGAGGTTATTGCTGATGCCAGTATGACCTTTATTGGAAATTTAGATTTAGGTGTTGAGCAAGTGGTTAACTCGACAGAGTATGATTTATTTCAGCCGTTACCAAAAGAGTTTGATCTGGCTGTCATGGATCGTTTCTGCATGTATATGCCTGGCTGGGAAATGCCCAAAAACAGCTCTGAGTTCTTAACTAAAAACTACGGTTTTATTACTGATTATTTAGCGGAAGCTTTTCATTACCAATTAAAGAATACAAACCGATATGAGGATGTTAGCAAGCGCCTTAAATTAGGACGTTGTGTTGAAGGGCGAGATGAAAAGGGTATCAAGAAAACCGTAGCAGCGTTTCTAAAGATGTTGCATCCACATGGTAGCTGTTCTGATAGTGAGTTTGAAGAATATGTTTCTTATGCTGTAGAAGGACGTAGACGGGTTAAAGAGCAAATGAATAAGCGTAAGCCAGATGATGAGTTTGCAAATATTCGTTTATCTTATTTTAACGCGAATAACCAAGAAATTTTTGTTGATTGTCCTGAAACTATTGGTGTTGAAGCGACATTAAACCCTATTAAACCAGGTGTAAGTAGTGATATTCCTGATGATGGTGAAAGCCATAAACCTGAAGAAGCGGTTGCGCAGCCAGCTAAAGTTGAAAGTTCAACTCAAAAAGAGGCTAATACTTCCCAGATTGACGTACCTGAATCAATTAAACTTAAAGAGCAACACTTCAAGATAACCTATGACTCTACCGGGTACAGTTATGAATCTTTAATTACTCCGTACTTAGCTAAAGCCAAAGCCGTTGTAATCGAAGATCCTTATATAAGAGCAAAACATCAGCTCAACAACTTTGTTCGTTTCTGTGAGGCTGTATTAAAACAACCAACAGTGAAGAAAATTACCTTAGTTACTTCATACGATGATCAAACCAATATTCAAGAAATGGCAGAAGCACTTAAAGATCTCCAACAAAGCTTGCTAGAACTTGATGTTGAGTTAGATATTCAAGTCAATGAAAACTTACATGACCGTGAAATACGCATTGATAATGGTTGGACAGTGAAGATTGGCCGTGGCTTAGACTTCTTCCAAAAACCTGATAGCTGGTTTGGTGTAGGGGTGAATGATTTAAGCTTACGTAAGTGCTTAGAGACTAGTATTGATATATTTAAGGCGTAAACCATCATATGGATAATAAATTTTTCCTAGAAACTATGACAGTTTCAAATTATCGCTGCTTTAATCATTTGAAGTTAGATTTTTCACCAGGTTTTAATGTACTTATAGGTGACAATGGTAGCGGTAAGTCTTCAATAATGAATGCTTTAGCTACTTCTCTTGGTACTTGGTTTTTAGGGTTGCCTGAAGTTAAAAGTAAAGATATTCATGAAGAGGAAGTTAGAGTTGTTCGAAAGCGTGAAGGCGATATTGTCACCTTCCAAAAAAAAGGCGAATGCGTTCTTTCTTCAAAAGGTAATATCTTTGGTAATTCAATATCTTGGACTAGGACAAAGCATAGTGGTGGTACTACTTATAAAAAAGCCGAAAACTTAATTGAAAAATCTGAGTTTATTAACCAGCGGTTGACATCTTCAAGTCCTGTTACGTTACCTATTATTTCATATTACGGTACAGGACGTTTATGGGGGCAGCGTAATTTAGGTGTAGTTAAGAAAACCAAAGTACCAGAAGAGGCTATGAAAGCTAGTCGTTATACAGGTTATTTGAAAGCACTAGATCCAGCATCTAATGAGGTTGTTTTAAAAAGGTGGATCAGTGAACTCACCAAAGCATCATTTAATGAAGGGAGAATATTTGAATCGCTCACCGTTGTATATGAAGCAATAGCAAAAAATGTAGAAGGTGCTAAAAGAGTATTTTGGGGGGCTCAAGACGATGATTTACTCATCGAGTTTGAAACTGGAGATATTGTACCAATGTACTTACTTAGTGATGGTCAAAGGAATATATGCGCAACTATTGGTGATATTGCAATGCGCTGTGTACAGCTTAATCCTCATATGGGATTTGAAGCTGTTTCAGAAACTCCTGGTGTAGTTTTAATCGATGAAATTGATCTTCATTTACACCCTAAATGGCAACGAAAAATTGTAACATCGCTTAAAAACACGTTTAAAAACATTCAGTTTATAGCTAGTACTCATTCCCCATTCATTATTCAGTCACTTCGAAAGAGTGAATTAATTTCACTAAACCCAGAAAGTGTTGAAAATACATTTATGAATGAAGAGCTCGGTATAGAAGACACAATCGAGCGATTTATGGGGCTGGACAATGTTATTAGAAGCGAAATGTTTAATAATACAGTAGCTGTAGGGAAGGAGATTTTTGAGCTTGAAGATAAACTACGAGATATTAATTCAGAATCTCCAGAGTATAGTCAACTACAAGATATGATAGATGTTTTGAGAAGGAAGTTGACCAAAGATTCGGCCTACATTTCAGACAACCCATTAATAACCGCATTTCTTGAGGCTAAACTATGAGGCCAGTAACGAGGAATAGCTGGCCTTTAAAGCCAAATGGAGATAGAAAGACGTTTGCAGTAAGTAACTATAAAGGATTCTTTAAAGATTTAGTTATTAACTTTGGTTTTTATTGTAGTTACTGTGAAAGGCCTGACAGTTTAGATATTGAACACGTTATTCCACAGTCGTCTCCGGCGGGTCAACATTTAGTAGTTGATTGGAATAACTTACTGTTAGGTTGCCCTAGCTGTAATAGAGACCATAAAAGCAATATAAATAATACTAGAAATGGCTATGTGTGGCCGGATGAAGTTGACTCATTTAGTCATTATGAATATTTTAGTTCAGGTGATTTAAAGGTGAAATCGACATTAGATAATGCTGATAAGACTAAAGCTCAAGCGACTATAGATCTTTGTGGTTTAGCACCTCCGCCTAAAAGTAACGCTAATCAAAGTAAAGATTTCTTATGGCAGCAGAGAATGAAAGTATGGGTTGTAGCTGAAAAACTTAAAGCTGATTATATTGCAGGGAATACGACGGTTGGTAATATTGTAACTTTCTCTGAAATGTCTGGATTTTGGTCTATTTGGATTACTGTTTTTAGCGGCCATGATGACGTTATTAATGCTATAAGTGATGCATATAACGGTACGAAGTCCGATTATTGTACTCCACCTTAATATGCAATCTATTATAACCAATGCTCTGGTATCGTTAATTCAAATGAGTTTGCTGCATACTTGAGCATTGATAGTATTTCTTTATGCTTCGCTTGGTCGTAAGGCTGATTATCCTTTCGCTGCTCAATAATAGATTGTAATAGTGGTAAGTTGAACATGCCTAACTTATAAAAGTTGTTCCAGCTAGGCTGACCAAATAAATTATATATAACCTCTGTACCATCTCGCTCACTAGCAAGTCGTTTCTCACCAGTAATTAATGTCTCTGCCTTTTCAGCTTCATCCCGATTTTCATACGAATTAAGTAATTTCATAGTAATAAATTAATTTATTACTAGTGTAACTTAATACTATCGCCGAGTCGTCAGGTCAGGCGAACGATTTAACAAGTAGTACAAATATATATAAGAATTTTGAGTCCATAAAATAAAATTTTTTGGGTCAAATTAAACTAACAATTAATTGAAGCTAGTTACTAACTGGCTAAATTGAAAATTAATTTATTCAACATTTCTAACGCCGGTCAGGTTCCTGTCTGGCGTTTTTGTTTTTGGAGATTCTTATGTACCCATCAAGATTTAAATTTAATAAACGTCAAATTGATAGCCTCCCTCCCACACCTGAAAATAGCCGTAGTAGAGAAACTGAATATTCAGATGAGGCCTGCTCAGGTCTACGAATAATAGTTAATCGTCAAAATCGCAAGCGCTTTTTATTTCGTTATACCTTTTTGAAAAAGAAGAAGAGTTTAATGATTGGAGAATTTGGTCCTATTGACGTTAATACAGCACGCATGAAAGCTTCTGAATTTAAACGAATGCTTGCAGATGATATAGACCCTAAACAACAGCGTGATGATGCTAGAGCTGTCTTGAATTTCTATGAATTTTCAGAGCAACATTACATGCCTTATGCCAAATCAAATAAGCGTAGTTATAAAAATGATCAGTCTATTCTTGATCTTCACATGTACCCATTGTGGCGTGACAAACGATTAACAGAGATCACTAAACACGATATTCAACGCTTTCTTGATAAAGTGGCTGAAAACCTTATGCCAGGTAGTGTTAATAGAATGCTTAGCTTAATTCATCGAATGTTGAAACTAGCCAATGAATGGAATTTTACACCGCAGTCTTTTGCTAACCCTGCAGCTGGTATTCGCAAGTTAAAAGAGAATAATCATCGAGAACGATACCTATCAAAAGAAGAGTTAGAGAGTTTCATTGCCGCTTGTGACGCTGAGCCATCTAGAACACCAGCTAATGCACTGAAACTAGCCGTTCTCTCAGGTATGCGCATTGGTGAGATAATTTCGTCTACCTGGAAGAACTTAAATATAACAAGCGAGCAAGGTAGTTTATTTTTGCCCCACACAAAGTCGGGGTTTTCCAGAAATGTGATATTAAATCAAGAAGCCTTAAAAGTGATTTTAGAGCAAAAGCAATTTCGTGAACGTGGTAATCCTTATATCTTTCCTGGAAAGGTTGCGGGACAGCATATTCACAATCCTAGAAAGGCATTTCTTCGTATTAAAGAGTCTGTAGGTGGGCTAGAGGGGTTAAGGATACATGATTTACGCCATAGTTTTGCTAGCTTGCTGATCAATATGGGAAATAGTGAGAATGGTCGTGGTGCTAGCTTATATGAAATACAGCATTTGCTCGGGCATAAAAACCCACAAACAACAACCCGCTATGCTCATGTATCAACTAACAGACTACGAGAAGTATCGAGTAATATGGAATTGCTTCTTAATTCTGGTAAGTAACTCAACTAAGTAAATAAAGCACTTTCAACCTCATATTAAATTACTGGTTATAACAATTTAAGCCGATCCTTCTTCATTGAGGGATCGGCTTTTTATTTTAGGAGAAGCAATATGAAGATGATTACTGATTGGCCAGGTGATGTTGATCTTTCATTAGCTGAAGATGAAAAGGATAAAGTCATATCCCTGCTAATTGAGCCATTTGGAAATGAAACTGAAGCTAAGACATTTTGGCAGAGTTATGGGAATTCACTTTTTATAGCAAGTACTAATGACACTGTTAATACTCTTTTATCACTGCCTGAGCAGCTGAAGGAGCAAATTAATCACTCACTAACTTATCCTGAGTTTGTAGAGAAAGTACCAAGCTCTAGTAGCGGACAAAGCTTAATACTCACTTTATCCATAATGAATGATGAAGGTGGTGGTAACTATATTTTATTTTTACCTGAATGCCCGTTAATTGAATTGATCAATAAGGGGTTTTAATGGGTGTAAATATTGAAGACTTTTGGAAAAAAATAAAGTCATTGAAAAATAGTAACCGTCTAATTATTACAGCATTAACTTTATTCTACGTTATGTGTGACGGAGACATACCTATTTGGGTTAAAGCGCTATGTTCCAGCGCATTAATATACTTCATTAATCCTTGGGATCCTTTAGGTCCTGATCCAATAATTTATGCTGATGATATCGCCATTCTCGCAGCAGCCCTAAAAAGCATAAGTAAACACATTAAATCGAGCCATAAGGCGCAAGCTAAACGGCATATTAAGAAAAAATCTTAGGAAAAGCATATGACTAACAAAACAAAAGAAAACCCAAAGAAGAGCGACTCTGTTACAACTTCAAAAATACTGATGACAGCTAAAGCACCAAAATTAAACCCTAAGAATGGTGGCTTTATACATTTTGAAATATTCGTAATAAATAAGGAACTCAGTTTAAAGATGACCGCTAATGATGGTGGTGGGTTGCATTCGAAAGAAGATATTCCCATTCAAAAACTGCTAACAGTGTTGGATGAAATAAAATCACCTTCAACGCACTTTAACTCTTCAATTTTCAAAACACTTTTCACCTCTGGTAGCGCGAATAACGGATCTTTCATGGCATCGATAGCAAGAGAGCTTTCTCTTATCGCTGCAGTACCCACAAAAATGTATTCACATCAGTTGAGTGTCAATTACGCTGAAAGCAAAAAGAAGCTACTAGCTATAGCTGGTAAATCTTAGTTCATAGTAATTAACAGCACTACCTTTCTACTTAACAAGCTCCAAGGATAAACATAATGAAATTGACTTTTTCTAGTCAAGTATCAACCTTTATTGTGTCTGATACATTATTAGCAATCATTCAAAAAGAAATTGAAAATAAACCACATGCTGTAAACTCAGTTATTCTTAACTTTAGATCACCAAGTTATAGCCCTGAAGAAGGTGGCTACCATCCTGTTGAAATACGTTTAGTTAAATCAGATAACTTATGGTTGTTTGATTACATAACGGATTTTACTTACGTAGGTTTTTCACCAATGGCAGAACTAACAAAAGAGATAGACTTTTGTTTTGATACTGGCGATGCTTATCACTTATATATCGGTAAAATAAGTATTGAAGAAGGTAAAAACTTATTCAAACTGTGGCAATCTAACTTTGTTAGCTATTGGCAAATGAAAGTATTTGATGTTGAAATTACTATTGATTAAACAAGTCTGGGTTTACATAAAAGATTAACAAGAGCACTAAGCCAATCGGTTTAGTGCTCTTTTTTTTCACTTAACTAAAGCAATCGGATTGGTAGTCGGTTGCGCTATGGCTAAATTAACCAGTTCATTTACCTATAAGATTTTGGCTATGTTTGATTGTAAAATAGTAAGTTTAAAATTACTTACTCGACGACTTGTCGCTCCGGCTCATATCCGGTGATTTGAACTGGATTTTTCCTCAATCCAGTTCAATATATCCGCTCTAACCCAAGCAACAGCTCTAATACCCAGTTGAATGGGCTGAGGGAATTTATTCTTGTTTTGTAGAGAATAAATTGAAGATCTAGATAATGAAGTCATCTTGATAACTTCTTTTATTCTCAATAAATCAGTAGGTTTGGAGTTATCTTTAGGTTGTAGTATTTCAACCGTTGGCTTTACCGTTTCTTCGCGCTGTTTTTCGAATGCCGTAGTTAGATGTAGCTTAAGGTGTTCAATATGCTTTAAGGTTAAATTAAGCTCATCTCTAGTATTTTTTGTAGATAGGGCGAGTTGCTCTAATTGGTTATCAATTAATTTGAATTCTAGCGGTGTCATGGTGCAAACCTGATTATAATAAACTTGCTAATAATTATAGGAAAATAGGTTTAAGAAAAGCATATTACTCGTATGAGTAAAACTAGTTTTACAAAGTGATTTTAGTCCGGCTTAAGCTATGCCTTCTGCTCTCTATCTTCGTCATAAATGCTAAAAAGAGTATTTAAAATAGAATTAAACTGTCACTGTTATAACTGTTTTGAAAAATATCATCCGGTAATTTAACTCTGATTGATACTGAGTTAGACCAGAATTGGACCGGAACAGTAAAAAATTGAAAATTATTTTGATATAAAATCGGTGTGACTTGGTGATTTATAGAGTGAAATGATGAGTAACCAAATAGAGAATTAGCTCTGAGTTTAAGAACTATAGAAGAGAGATGGTGGCCCCTCTGTGATTTGAACACAGGACCTACCGATTCGGGTTATCCAATACTTTCGTAAAGGCCTGGACTATATCATCACCCCCGACTAAAACGAATTTAGGCGGTAGGGTGTCGGACGCTAATGATGTATTACACAGCAAGTTCGTGCTGCACCATCTAGTCTCTGAACCTTCCTAGTACGCTTACTAGGCTTGGCTGCTGATTGGCAAGTTTCTAATGAAACGTAGCTTTCCAGCAATTCATCCGATTTTTCCATATAGCATTACTGCTATAGGTCACAACTACTTTATGAGTCGGGCGCTCTAACCAACTGAGCTAAGGGGCCATCTCTTTCTACTTATATGCTTCTTTGTTAAAAGGGCATATACATAAAACAACTCTTCGAGTTTGTCTTAGGTATATGTGCTCTTACCTAATTTTTCGCTATCTTACTTCTTCCGGTCCAACCTTTCCAACCTTTTATGAGTCGGATGCTCTAACCAACTGAGCTAAGGGGCCATCTTTTTACTTTTGCTTGATAACCTGAGAAAGGTTAATCAAAGCGGCGAGAAGTATAAGCATTTTTTATTTTGTTGTCACCATTATAACGCTAAAAAACCTGATAAATGAGTCTGATAGTTTAATAGTTGAGCGATTTAGAGTTTTACCTAATCGCTCAACCTTAAAGTTGACTATTTAATACGCTTTCTTATCAGTATTGAGGTTAAGAAAATGATTAGGAAGCCAAATGATCCGCCACCAGACGATTTAGTATTAGTTGTCGGCGTTGGTGCAGGCGTTGTCACTGTTGCTGCAACGACTGTAAGTGTTATCTGGCTTGTAGTTGATAGATTTTTAGAGTCTGTAGCCGTAAATGACAGCTCTACAGTGCCAGCTGTTGCTGGTGCAACAAAGTTAGCTGATAATGCATCGGCATTATTCAGCGTTACTGTAGTACCTGCAGTTTGCTGCCATAAGTAGGTTAGCGGATCATTTTCGTTGTCAGTTGCAGTTGCTGTAACAGTAACTGTAGCTCCCGTGTTAACTTCTCTATTTTCAGATAGAGTAACAGCAGGAGCCGTATTGCTATCGTCATCTGAAATAGTGACTGTGTATTGGGTAATTGAACCTAAATTACTACCAGATACTGACGACAACTCAACTGTGAAGCTTTCATTACCTTCGTCTTCGGTGTCGTTAATAATATCAATACTTATAGTTTTTTCGCTGGCATCACCATCTGCCCACTCGACAGTACCTGAAGCAGACTCAACGTCATCACCAACAGTTGCTGTACCTGAGCTTAATAAATACGAGGCTGATACCGCACCTATTGAACTTCCTTGGCGAGCAAGTGTTATGTCTATACTACCTTGGTTTTCAGCTACTGTGGTTTCAGCACTAGTAAATGCCAGTGTGCCGCTGTTAACACGTCCAGCAACATCAATAGTTAGGTAACTATTGCTACCCAAAGTGGCTGTATTACTTGGTTGACTTAGGCGAACAAAAAACTTTTCTTTAAATTCTTCACCTGTTGCGTCAGCAGCTATATCAATCTCAATGGTTTTATCTGCAGTATCATTTGCTGGCCAATTTAGGGTGCCAGAAACAGGAGTATAGTCAGTGTTTTCTTTTGCACTACCGGGTAATAGTTGATAATTAACACTTACGGCCTCAGTTGGGTTACTGGCGCTGTCACGCTGTACGTTAATAGTTAACGTTTCGCCTTGATTAGCGCTTATAGTACGGTTACTAAAACCTAATTTCCCTTGGCTTGACTCATGAGTACGGTCTTTAAGAATGTATAAACCACTACCAATGTCACTAACTAAAATATTGCCAGAAGGTAGGTAAGGATAAGTACCCCACGCACCATTGAAGCCTGCATTGTTTGATGGTGTGTAAGTGTCGAAGAAGCCAACATCTACAGGATTTGCAGGGTCAGTAATATCTAATACAGTTAAGCCTCGTTCATAATTTGACATGTAATAGCGATTACCACGAACAAAGCCATTGTGATCTATCGCGCGTGTAGGACCTGTCCATTGTCCTACTTGAGTTGGGTTTGTAAGGTCTGCAATTGAAAATATGCGAACGGTTGAATTTAAACCAGCATCTTTCTCATCAAACTCATCATGTAAGAATATATGTTGTTTGTCTTCAGTGCCCCAGCCTGAGTGCACGTACTGGTTGCTTTTAGCAACGTCGTCATACTCTCCAGTACCTAGTAACTTTGTGTCTGAAGTGTCGGTGATGTTCCAAAGCTTCATTTCTTTTTCATTGAAATCAATGAAAACAGTACAACTGTCGCCACTAGTATTACATTGACTGTCTTTGCGGCTATCAGTGATATTCATTGATGCGCCATCGTGGGTATAACCGGAGCCAAAATAGTTGTTTGATATTGCGGTTAATGTTTCTGGTGATTTTAATGAGTAGCTATGGAATGCACCACTGAACCTATTACTACCAATAAGCTGTAAGCTTGGCGTTAAACCAGGTAGAGCAATATTTAAAGTGTGATCAACATTGGTGATATAAACATTATGTGCTTTGGTTACTACTCTATTTTTTTCAACTAAGCTAACAGAGTTTGGCAGTTGGTTGAGGTTGATGATTGTTACGTAATCCGTTGAACTATCAATAGTGGCATAGGCATATGCCTGCCATGCGCCGATACCAGAATCAAAATATTGATATACTTTGATGTCACGCCAACTTGAGCTAAGGCCTGAAATGGTACCCACTTCGCTAGGATTCTCAGGATCAGTAACATTAACTACAGCAACACCATTTCGTAAGCCAATAAGGGCATATTCATCACCAGTGTTTAAGTCAACATGACCCCAAATATCATTTGCTGCACTAGGACGGCTAGAGAATTCGTTTAAGGGCATGTGCGCAAGTAGGTCAATGTTATTACAAGAAAAGCTTCCAGCTGAGCCGTTAACACAATCAAGACCGGTTTGCTTTTCGCTTAACATATGATAACTAGCAAGCTTATTTTTAAGGGCTTTACTTTCAGGACTATTCTCTGCAAATAGTGATTTACCATCTGCCATGATAACAAAACCTTGCTTACGCAATGGCTCTGCCATATCAAGAGGAATATTTTTTAATTCAGTCGCGTTGGTATCTGGGCTTTGGCTCTGAAAATGATCGAAGCGATTGTAACCACCATAAATTGGCACTAATGCGCTTTTTAAATAGAATAACTCTTCACTTGAGCTGATTGTATATTCACCAGAAGAAACTAGTATTCTATCGCCTTTATTGGCTTGTTGAACGGCATATGCAATAGTTTTACAAGGTCTTAAAACTTGATCACATTTGCCTGAATCTTTACCGCTTTCAGCAACAAAACGTGCTTTATCGTGTTCTGAATGAGCGAATGATAATTGACTATTGAATAGTGCAGCAATAGCCGCAAATATCCATATTATTCGTAACATCGGATAGTCCTTATGTTAATAAAATGTTATATATGTCACTGTACAGTATTTGAATTGCTTTTTAAATCATTGCTTTTTACTCATTGTCGATTTATCTTCGTTTATAATCATTGGCTTTGGGCCGTTATGTAGGACGTATGTTCATAAAAAAATTCGTAGCAATTTTGTTATTGCTCTCTTCTTGTTTAATATATTTTATCTTTTTTAATTCTTCAGTTAAGCAGCAAGTCAATGTGAGCCTGATGTGGCATGAAGCAGCGTTGCAATGCCAATCAACCTTTGCGCCTAAAAGCAATGGTGAAGCTTGGTTTATAGAGCAATTGCAATTCTTCTTAAGTAATTTAGAAGTTGAGGTAGAGGGTAAAGGTTGGCAGAAGTTGGCATTAGTCGACAGTCCTTATCAAACTACCGAAACTGTTCTTTTGGGAGAAAATTGTCGAGAGCAAACTAAGCAACAAAATGTAAAAGATAACGGAAATTGGCTCATCGAATTTGATAATAATATTGATATTTCTACAGTGCGTGCTGTGCGATTTAGCTTAGGAGTACCTTTTGAGTATAATCACTTAAACCCTGTAACTCAGAAAAGTCCGCTAAATATACCTTCAATGTTTTGGGTTTGGCAAACAGGGCATAAATTCTTAAGGGCTGAGCTTGCATCAGTTGATGCGCAATGGCTATTTCATCTTGGCTCAACGGGATGTAAAGCGAGTAGTGTCATGCGAGCGCCTAAACAAAGTTGCCGATACCCTAATACTTTTGAGTTTGAGATACCTGTTACCCAAGATGTAAATAATTCGCTCTCATTGAGTTTTAACTTAGCAAAATTATTAAATGGTGTTGAGCTAGGGCAAACATCTAGTTGCCAATCAGAACAAGACAGTGAAAGTTGCCAACAGCTATTTGAAAATTTGTCACCAGTAGAAAAAGTGAATAGTCCAGATGCTATGTCTGGAGTTTTTAGCGTAATTAAAGTCGGTAGTGGTAAGAAAGGAATTTCAGTTGAATAAGTTTATAAGCACCTCTTTATTAATTGTTCTTAGCTATTTTTTGATTGGGTGTTTGCCCGAAACTAAGTCTAATACTGCTTATCAATGGCCTATAATTGATGGTTTTCCAAAACCACAAGTGCCTGAAAATAACCCAATGAGTAATGAAAAGGTTATCTTAGGCAAAGCATTGTTTTTTGATAAAAATCTATCAGCTAACGAGCAACAATCATGTGAGAGCTGTCATTTACAAGAGTTTGCTTTTGCAGAGGATAAACAAGTGTCAGTTGGCTCTACCGGCGCACTGCATAGAAGGAACGCACCAGCACTTGTCAATATTGCCTATAATAAAACGCTTACTTGGGCGCATGACGGTATTACTTCGTTAGAACGGCAGATATTGTTACCTATGTTTGGCGAAAACCCAATTGAGTTGGGCATTACAGGTCATGAAAAGGAAGTGCTGTTGCGATTCGAGACTGAAGAATATAGCAAATTGTTTAGTCAGGCTTTTCCTGGTGAAAAAATCAGTTTTGAACTAATAGTTAATGCGCTAGCAAGCTATGTTCGTAGTTTAATCTCGTTAAATTCACCGTTTGATCAATATGCTTATGCAGGTGATGATACGGCGATTTCCGAAGCAGCTATTCGCGGTATGAATATGTTCTTTTCTGAACGCTTGGAGTGCCATCATTGTCACGGAGGCTTTAACTTTACCCAATCAACAGGGCATGAACAGCAACTTATTGACCGTAGACCATTTCATAATACTGGCTTATATAATGTTGAGCTTTCTGGTGACACAAGTGGCTACCCTAAAAAAGATAATGGTTTAGCTGAAATATCAACGTTAGCGAAAGATAATGGCCGCTTTAGAGCGCCTACGCTGCGTAATATTGAATATAGCGCCCCGTATATGCATGATGGCAGCGTAGCAACACTCTCAGAAGTTATTGATATCTATGCCGCTGGCGGGCGTAATATAGAGCATGGTAAGTATCAAGGTGATGGTCGAGCTAATCCTTTAAAAAGCCAATTTGTTAAAGGTTTTGAACTAACGGTAGAAGAAAAAGAAGATTTACTCGCTTTTCTTAATACGCTTACAGATAAAGAATTTTTAAATACACCTCGACATACACCTAATCAGTAGCCGCTTAATATTATTAGTCATGCGACTAACGTTGAAAGTAGTATTTTAGGCAATAAAAAACCAGCTTAAACAAGCTGGTTTTTTTATTTATATAACAATGCATTTGTTATAACGGTATTACTTACTCACCGTCTAAGAAACTTTTCAGTTGCTCTGAACGTGAAGGGTGACGCAATTTACGTAATGCTTTTGCTTCAATTTGACGAATACGTTCACGTGTTACATCAAACTGTTTACCCACTTCTTCCAAAGTATGGTCAGTATTCATATCGATACCAAAGCGCATTCTTAAAACCTTTGCTTCACGAGCGGTTAGGCCTGCTAATACTTCATGAGTTGCATCTTTAAGGTTTTCAGACGTTGCTGAGTCTACCGGTAATTCACCGCTACCATCTTCAATAAAGTCACCTAAGTGCGAATCTTCGTCATCACCAATTGGTGTTTCCATTGAGATTGGCTCTTTAGCAATTTTCAACACTTTGCGAATTTTGTCTTCAGGCATAATCATGCGCTCAGCTAATTCTTCAGGTGTTGGTTCACGGCCCATTTCTTGTAACATTTGACGTGAAATACGATTAAGTTTGTTAATCGTTTCAATCATATGTACTGGAATACGAATGGTGCGTGCTTGGTCAGCAATTGAACGAGTAATCGCTTGACGTATCCACCATGTTGCATAAGTTGAGAACTTATAACCACGACGATATTCAAACTTATCAACGGCTTTCATCAAACCGATATTACCTTCTTGAATTAAATCCAAGAACTGCAAACCACGGTTAGTGTATTTTTTCGCAATTGAGATAACTAGACGTAAGTTAGCTTCAACCATTTCCTTCTTAGCGCGACGAGCTTTCGCCTCACCAATTGACATACGACGGTTGATGTCTTTTATACCATGAACATTTAGGTAAGTTTCTTCTTCTAACATGTTCAATTTATAAATACAGCGTTCAACATCTAGTTCAATATCAGCAAGCTTTTTAGAGTACGACTCTCCAGCTGCTTTTTGTGCTTCAAACCAATCTTTTGATGTTTCGTTGCCTGGGAATATTTTAATAAATGTTGATTTTGGCATACCTGCGCCAACAACACAGTGCTTCATGATCAAACGTTCTTGAACACGTAAGCGATCCATAACACTACGCATGTTCTTCACTAAACGGTCGAACACTTTTGGTACTATGCGGAACTCTTTAAATACTTCTGCTAATGCGTCGATTGCAGTTTGTGCGTCAGCATGGCCACGGCCTTTAGCTTGAATAACACTATTAGCATTCTCATAAGCGGCACGTAAGGCGTTGAATTTCTCACGGGCTTCTTCAGGACAAGGACCTGTATCTTCTTCTTCCTCATCTTCTTCATCTGACTTGTCTTCTTCTTCTAAATCTTCTTTAGAAAGTTCTGAGCCAATATGAGTTGCTGCCGCTGGAATTTCTTCGTCTTCAGCGTCAGGGTCTAAGAAACCAACGATAATGTCGCTTAAGCGAACTTCTTCAGCTTCAAAATTATCCCACTGTTCCAGCAAGTAGTTAATTGCTGGCGGATATTCAGAAACGCTGCGTTGTACTTCTTTGATACCTTCTTCGATACGTTTGGCGATAACAATTTCGCCTTTACGTGTTAGAAGTTCTACCGTACCCATTTCACGCATATACATACGTACTGGGTCTGTAGTACGACCAATTTCGCTTTCAACAGTAGCAAGTGCTTGGGCCGCCGCTTCAGCAGCATCCTCATCAGTATTGCCTTCTGTCATCATTAACGTATCGTTATCTGGTGCAGTTTCGAATACTTGAATACCCATGTCGTTGATCATTCTAACAATGTCTTCAACTTGGTCTGAATCGATTATATCTTGCGGAAGATGATCGTTAACTTGTGCAAAAGTTAAATAACCTTGCTCTTTACCTTTGGTTATTAACTCTTTAAGTCTAGATTGAGGGGCTTGATCCATTGACGAGTGTCCACCTATTTATGGCTATCAAAAATACAACAGTAAGCCGGAAATTATAGCGAAAACTTTACTATATTACCAGCGATAAACTGCGCTTCTATTTGTTTAAATATAGTACAACTATATTGATTTTATGCGCTTAGCAAACCGTGCAATTCTTGCTTTTCGGTTTTATTTAAGCCGCCGTTACGTTCTTTTTCCAGCAACTGCTCCGTTCTTTGTTCAATAAAAACATTTAAAAAGTTTTCAATTAAATCAAGAAACATACTTTCTGCATTTTCTGGCTCAACATGATGTTCTAAACACATCAGTTTAGTTAATTGTTTTCCGGCGTCCTGGCCCCTAAAGTGTTCAATCAATTGCGCACTGTTCACTTTTGAATTTTGCTTACACAGCGCTAATAGCTGGTTCAATAGTGGAATTCCTGGCATATTCAGCTGTTGTAATATAGCAGGATCTGGTAATACTTCTACTATATGGGGATGCTCTAGCAATAATGCAATAGCAAGTCTCACTGGTGTAGTTTTTGTTCGCTTAACTGCTGGCTTATTATCTGTTGATTGAGTGAAATTTTGCTGCAATTTCTTTAATTGCATTTCATTGTTTGCGCCAAACTTATTCGCTAACTGCGTTACAATAGCGTCTTTCAAGTTACTTTCAGGCAGTTTGGCTAAATAGGGTTTGAAAGCATCTACCGCAGCACCTTTGCCTTCAGCCGAAGACATATTAAGTTGAGATAATAGGTGATCAAAAAGAAATTGAGACAATGGTGTTGCGTTATCTAATATGCTTTCAAATGCCGCTTGACCCTGCTCTCTGATTAATGAGTCGGGGTCTTCACCGTCAGGTAAGAATACAAACTTTAAGCTGTAGCCGTCTTGTATCATGGGTAAAGCATTATCCATCGCGCGCCACGCCGCATCGCGGCCAGCTCTATCACCATCGTAACAACAAATAACTTCTTTTACGGTGCGAAATAACGTCTGTAATTGCTCTGGCGTTGTTGCTGTGCCAAGTGAAGCTACGGCATAGTCAACGCCATGTTGGGCAAGGGCTACAACATCCATGTAACCTTCAACAACAACTAAACGAGTCAGTTGCTTAGTGGCTTGTTTTGCTTCATATAAACCATAGAGTTCTTGGCCCTTATGATAAATGCGCGTTTCAGGTGAGTTGAGGTATTTTGGTGTACCATCGCCAAGAACGCGTCCACCAAAACCTATTACTCGACCACGCTTATCGCGAATTGGGAACTGTATTCGGCCTCTGAATCTGTCGTATGGCTTGTTTTTATCGCCTTGAATCGCCATCCCTAAATCAACTAATTGTTGGTTGATTTGGCTATTGCGACCAAACACTTTCATCATGCCATCCCAGGTATCACTGATATAACCAATACCAAAACGTTTAACAATTTCACCACTTAAACCACGGCCTTTTAAATAGTCGATGGCAGTATCTTTATCGCTAGCAACTTTTAACTGTTGCTGGAAGAAACGGCTAATTTGTGCCATTAATTCATAATCGTCTTGCTTTTGTATATAAGCTTTTTGGTCTTGCTTTTGCTGAGCAGGCGAACGGTTTGATTGTTCGCGTGGCACTTCCATACTGTAATGTGATGCGAGTTCTTCTACAGCATCGGGAAATTCTAAGCGATCAAACTCCATTAAAAATGAAATTGCGTTGCCATGTTCGCCACAACCAAAGCAATGATAGAACTGTTTATCTTGGCTGACACTAAATGAGGGGGATTTTTCGGTATGAAAAGGGCAACAAGCTTGGTAATTTTTTCCGGCTTTTTTTAGTGGCACACGAGAATCTATTAATTCAACGATATCGGCTCGAGCCAATAAATCATCAATAAATTGTCGGGGGATCATGCCAGCCATAAAAACCTATACTTAGAGAGGAAAAGACCATTTTACACAAATAAGGGGTGGAAAATAGCAAGTTTTTGTACGCTAGTTAAAATAAAACCGCGAGGCCAAGGCGATCGCGGTTTAGATTCAAGATGAACAAATTTGTTCAATATGATATTTAACTAACTGTTTAAGGTTGCTCTAACTTGGCCACTTACCGCACCCAAGTCTGCTTTACCTTGCATTAACGGTTTTAACACCGCCATTACTTTGCCCATGTCCGCCATTGAAGCGGCACCGGTATCAGCAATTGCTGTTGCAATCAGTAGTTCAATTTCATCTGCTGATAATGGTTGTGGCAGAAAATGCTCTAAGGCGACAACTTCTGCAGCTTCATGAGCTGCTAATTCATCGCGACCACCTTCTGTAAACATTTTGATAGACTCTTTACGTTGCTTAACCATTTTGGTTAGCACCGCAACGATATTGTCATCAGTTGCTTCAGTGTTGTGATCTATTTCTGCCTGCTTTATCGCAGATAATGCCATACGAATTACGCCAAGACGAACTTTGTCTTTGGCACGCATAGCATTTTTCATTTCATCTTTAAGCTGGCCAAGTAGACTCATGATTTGATTCTCTCTTAAGTTAACTCAGTTGACTTATAATTTACTAAGGGCTTCTTAGTACATGCGAACGCGACGAGCGTTCTCACGAGAAACTTTTTTAGCTGCACGTTTTACTGCTGCTGCTTTTTTACGCTTACGTTCCCAAGTTGGCTTTTCGTAAGACTCGCGACGGCGAACTTCAGAAAGGATACCTGCTTTTTCACATGAACGTTTGAAACGACGTAGTGCAACGTCAAATGGTTCGTTTTCTCTTACTTTAATTACTGGCATGTACTGTATTACCTTAGTTATGAATCTATATAAATCGACGGTCGACTTCAGCTAAATAGCCTCATCTTCGCCCACTCTATTAAAAATTGGTGACGTATTCTAATGCGAACAACATAGTAATGTAAAGGAGTAATGGCTTTTTCATATTAATATTTCGTTGTCTTAATGTTTTACTATAGGATTTCTGAATTACTAGCCTAAAAGATAGTCAAAACTTGGCACCGAGAGCATTTAATCACAAAACTATTTAAACAACTTTTACGCTATAAATTGAATGTTTGTCAGTCACTAGGTAAAATCATCAGCCAAATAACTACTGTTGGCGCAATTGCTCTGCGGTAGATTAATATTCTATTTTGATGAAACACTCCTAGGTAAAGAAAAACTATGCGTATTTTAGGTATTGAAACCTCTTGTGATGAAACCGGTATTGCGATTTATGATGATGGCCAAGGTGATTTACCTGAAGGGATAGTTGCGCATAGATTATATAGCCAAATTGCCGTTCATGCCGATTACGGTGGGGTAGTGCCAGAGTTGGCGTCGCGTGATCATGTTCGTAAAACTATTCCATTAATAAAGGAAGTGTTGGCAGAAGCTAATTTAACACCTGCCGACTTAGATGGTGTTGCTTACACTGCTGGACCGGGTTTAGTTGGTGCATTATTAGTTGGCTGCTCAATTGGTCGTAGTTTGGCTTATGGTTGGGATCTTCCTGCGGTACCAGTACATCATATGGAAGGGCATTTGTTGGCACCTATGCTAGAAGAGAACGTGCCTGATTTTCCGTTTGTAGCACTTTTAGTTTCCGGTGGTCACACCATGTTAGTACGTGTTGATGGTATTGGAAAATATGAACTTTTAGGCGAATCTGTTGATGATGCTGCAGGTGAAGCATTTGATAAAACAGCAAAGCTATTAGGTTTAGATTATCCCGGTGGCCCAGTATTGGCTAAAATGGCAGAGTCAGGGCGCAAAGGGCGTTATAAGTTTCCTCGTCCAATGACTGATAGACCGGGGTTAGATTTTAGCTTTAGTGGCTTAAAAACTTCGGCGGCTAATACTATTCGCAAAGAAGAAAATGCCGATTTAAACCCAGAAAGTAAAGCACAGATGCAAGCAGATATTGCCTATGCCTTTCAAGAAGCCGTTGTTGATACCTTAGCTATAAAATGTAAACGGGCGTTAAAGCAATGTGAATTAAACCGCTTAGTGATTGCTGGTGGTGTTAGTGCTAATACCGCACTTCGCGCTAAATTAGCAGAAATAACGAAAAAACTGGGTGGGGAAGTATTTTATCCAAGACCTGAGTTTTGTACTGATAACGGTGCGATGATCGCTTATGCCGGTTTGCAACGCTTAAAAGCAGGTGTTTATGCTGATTTAACTTTTAAAGCTACACCGCGTTGGCCTTTAGACACATTACCACCTGTATAAGTTTGAAGGTAAGTGAGGCTTGGTTAAGTTTATTTTTTCTTAAAAGAAATTTTACTTTCAGAGCCTTTAATAAGTCTGACAATATTTTCTCTGTGGCGGAAGATGATCAAACCCGAAAGCATAAACACCGGATAGACATAAATGGGTTTTAATAACCAAGTATAAAACGGCGCCAGTGAAACAGTCACAATTGCCGCTAGGCTGGAGTAACGAGTAGTTTTTGCGACTAGCAGCCAAGTTACAATCAATAAGCCACCTAAATCTAAACCAATTGGTAACAACACGCCAAATGCTGTTGCGACAGCCTTACCACCTTTAAATTCGAAAAAAATAGGGTACATATGCCCTAAACAAGCGGCAACAGCAATCACGCCTAAATATAATGGTTCTAAACCTAAGAAGTAGCCGCCCCAAACAGGTAGCGTGCCTTTTAAAATATCAAAAAATAGCACCAGTGCGGCAATATATTTATTACTGATGCGTAAAACGTTGGTTGCGCCGGGGTTATTTGAACCAGCAGTGCGGGGGTCAGGTAAGCGAAAGAGTTTACAAAGTAAAATGGCACTGGAAATTGAACCTACAAAGTAAGCTGCAATCACCATAAGCAATGTAATAAGTAAACTGCTGATAATAAATCCTTTTTATATTCAAGCTGGTGTTTTTACTAATACCTCGCTTGGAAATATATCTGAGTTATTGTAAATCTGTGTTTTATAATAAATCACAGATTTTCATCATTGTAGCGTGTTGTTTACTAGTTTTTCTAGACCTACACAGGTAAACTCGCCATTTATTTTGTAAAGTAAGTCATACGGGGTGTTTGCTCGGTAAAGTTACCGTAATTACCTCAACGATTCTTGAACATATAAAGGGTTTAGCGTGGATAAAGTTTATATTGAAGGTTTAACCTTTCAAACTACCATTGGTTTCTATCAATGGGAAAAAGAAATCAAACAAACTTTGGTGATTGACCTCGCAATGGGTTGGAATACTGCTTTAGCTGCTGAGAATGATGAGCTTGCCAAAACTTTAGATTACGCTGAAATATCTGAAGCCATTGTTGAGTTTGCCAATAACAATCCAGTCGACTTAATTGAAACACTTGCCGAGCGCATCGCGTCGTATTTAATGACGCAATATAATATTCCATGGTTACGCTTGAAGTTAATGAAACCAACCGCAGTACATAATGCGACAACGGTAGGTGTTGAAATTGAACGTGGACAGCAGTTAAATGGCAAATCCAACTAATGGCTGAAATTTATATTTCACTTGGTAGTAATATTAATCGTCAGCACAACATTGAAAAAGGTCTTGATGCGCTAGCACAATTATTTGGCTCGCTGACCTTGTCTTCATTGTTTGAAAGTGAAGCTGTTGGTTTTGCTGGCAAGCCTTTTTACAACATGGTTATTGGCGCTACTACTGAATTGTCATTGGACGATTTAGCACAGTCATTACGAACTATTGAATATGCGAATGGTCGTAACCAAGACGCGAAAAAATTTAGCCCAAGAACCTTGGACTTAGACTTACTATTATACGATGACGTTATTGCCCAACAACCCGCACAAATACCACGTGATGAAATAGCAAAAAATGCTTTCGTACTTTGGCCTTTAGCAGAAGTTGCTAGCGCATTAGTTCATCCTGTTGTTGGAAAAAGCTACCAAGCATTATGGCAAGAGTACGATAAGAGCCAACAAAAATTAAATATTGTGCCATTAACTTGGTCTGCAAAAATAGGGAAATAAACCATTATGAGTACAATAGACGTTTTTATTTTAGCGTTAATTCAGGGCTTAACAGAATTTTTACCGGTATCTAGTTCGGCGCATTTGATTTTGCCGTCAGCCGTTTTTGGCTGGGAAGATCAAGGACAGGCATTAGATGTTGCATTACATGTAGGTACATTGCTCGCTGTTGTGCTTTATTTTCGTAAAGAAGTTGGCAGCATGGCGGTTGCATGGTTTGGCACCGTTGGCATTGGCCCTGAAAAAAATAATAACAGCTTTGATGGCAAGCTTGCATGGTGGATTTTACTGGCATCAATTCCACTGGGAATTGTAGGTTTATTGGGGAAAGATTTTATTGAAGAAAACCTACGCTCTGCTGCCGTTATTGCCATTACAACTTTAGTATTTGGTGTGTTATTGGGTTTTGCTGATATTAAAGCCAAAGAAAATGTTAGCGTTGAAAAGTTGGGTTTTAAAGGTGCAATGATTATTGGTTTAGCACAAGCACTTGCACTGATACCGGGTACATCGCGCTCAGGCATTACCATGACATTAGGGCTTATGCTGGGACTAAGCAAAGAGAATGCTGCTCGTTTTTCATTTCTATTGTCAATTCCAGCCATTATTATGACTGGCGGCTATTTAACGTATAAATTAATAACATCGGCTGAGCCTGTTGATTGGAACACCTTGGGCTTAGGTAGTGTGCTGGCGTTTTTTAGTGCCTATGCGTGTATTCACTACTTCCTTATCTTGGTTGGCAAGCTAGGTATGATGCCATTTGTTATTTATCGAATGATACTTGGCGCTGGTCTGCTTTGGTTTGTATTAAGTTAATTGCTACAATACTGCAAATTTTGAAACGCGCTCAGGCGCGTTTTTGTTATAAACATACCCTGGTGACTTGGGTATAAAACTATATTTATATTAAGCGTTACTTATAGCGTTTGATATCACCTTATCTGCATAGATAGTACTAAGGGGCTATTGGGCTATAGAAAAAGCCTAAGTAAACTTTAGTTCTGAACTGACTATGGTAGATATTTACCTGATTAAAAGTGAGAGTGTTGATGGATTTGTCTTTAACTGAAGAACAAATGATGATTCAAGATATGGCGAAAAAGTTTGCTGAAAGTGAACTTGCGCCTGTGGCAGCGCAGCTTGATGAAACAATGGATCAAACGCTGTTTTTAAATAATTTAGCGCAATTGACTGAACTTGGCTTTATGGGCTTAAACATTAAAGCTGAATATGGCGGCGTAGAAGCGGGTAGCGTAGCTTTTAGTTTAGCAATTACTGAATTGGCTCGTGCTTGTGCCTCAACTGCCGTCACTACCTCGGTAACGAATATGGTAGCTGAAGTCATTCAAGCGGTTGGTAATGAAGAGCAAAAGCAAAAGCATTTACCAAAAATTTGTAGCGGTGAATACCGTGCAGGCGGCTTTTGTTTAACAGAAGCTACAGCAGGTTCAGATCCTGCTGGCATGAAAACTCAAGCCGTGAAAGACGGTGATGATTATATTATTAGCGGTAGTAAACTTTATATTACCAGTGGCTCTTTTGCTGATGTATTTGTTGTTTGGGCAGTTACGGACCCTGATGCTAAAAAAGGCAAAGGCATTTCTTGTTTTATCGTTGAAGCTTCCACGCCAGGTATGACAATTAGTAAAGCAGAAGAAAAAATGGGCCAAAAGGCATCACCAACGAATGAAGTTCACTTTGATAACTGTCGAGTGCCTGCATCAGCATTGATGGGCACTGAAAACAAAGGTTTTGGTGTTGCTGTTGGTGAATTAGCCGGTGGTCGTATTGGTATTGGTTCATTAGCTTTAGGTGTTGGCCTCGCTGCACTTGATTACGCTAAAGCTTACATTGTTGAACGTAAACAGTTTGGTCAATCACTGTCGAACTTCCAAGGTTTACAGTGGAAATTAGCTGAGCGTTATACTGAAATGGAAGCGGCACGCTTGTTACTAATGCAGGCAGCATATACTAAAGAGCAAGACCAACCTTTTGGTGCGGCAGCGTCTATGGCAAAACTTTTTGCTACTGAAAATGCCAACAAGGCTTGTTACGATGCCTTGCAATTAATGGGCGGAGCGGGTTACATAAAAGAATACCCACTTGAGCGCATGGCACGCGATGTTCGAGTAACGTCAATTTATGAAGGTACTAGCGAAATTCAGAAAGTGATTATTGCACGCGATTTATTGCAAAATATGTAGTTACTCTTTAATGCTAAAAAAACGGACATGAGTTATCTTCTGTCCGTTTTTTTATGTCTTATTGCAAGGTAGTGCCAGCCATTTATCGACACTTTTTTTATACTTCTCAAGCCAAGCTTGTGCTGCGTCATCTTCGCTAAGCTTTTCAACAACGTAAAGAGCTGATGCATCAGCAATCATCTCAGTGTTTAAATTGATGTTTTTTGCCAATTGAAATACGCATGGTGAGTATTTTTCTAAACCCGGCCAAGCTACTTTTTTTAACCAACCATTACTTGGGTTAGCACAATCTTTTAATAGCAGTTTGTTGATACCCCAACTTGGATCAGTTTCACATTCAGGCTGATAAGTAGGGAACTTAACAAACTTTCCTTTAAGCCGACTGTCGGTCCAATTTGGCGTCCAATTGAGTAACATAATCGGTTGCTTTTTTTTGAGCGCTTGTTCGAGTTTTTGCCAAACTTTAGTGTCGTTTTCAAAGCGATGAATTGTGAAATTTAGATCCAGTGCCCGAATAATATCGCCGTCACCATAATCCCATGGGCCCGCGTAGTATACGCCTTTATTTTTTGACTGAGGTGTGGAGAACAATGTTGCGCAATTATTCATTGCTTGCCAATCAGGTAAGCCAGGGCAGAGTTCTTCAACATATTCAGGGTACCACCAATCTTCTTTGCCAACAGCCTTATGGCTACCCAAGTCAGTAATATAACCTTGTTGAACCATGCGATTAAAGTCTTTGGCCATTGATACCTGCCAGACTTCTAATTGAAGATGAATTACGCCTTTTGGTAGAGCTCCCCATTGATCTTGCGCACTAATATCTTTGTACTCAACAGGTATACCAAGTGATTGGATCATCGTGCCTAAAGCTTTAGAAAGAACTCGCTGACTACTCCAATTATTTAATGGCAATTTAATGACTTTTTGAACGTTTTTATCCAAGCTCATTGCTTGAGCAAAGCTAGAGAGAGTTAAACTACAAAGTAATAAAATAGTAAGGAAAATAGCTTTAAGCATATGAGAGTATGATGTTATGAATCGATGTTGTAGTTGAGTGGCGTAAGATAGCGAATATATAAAGTTTATAATAATTTATTCCTAAGGCTCTGATATGTTGAATGTAACTGCCCACTTACTGGTTATCATAACAAAAGCATTAGATTCATTCACTCATACTTTCGTTTTAGATAAAAGTATGAGTGATTATTGTCGATGTTGCTAACAATTCTCATACTTCCAATGGCGTGATTTTCCTTCGCTTATCCATTCTATCGCAGTGTTTAATCGTGTTGACCTCGTTGTTGCTCTTTTTGCTGAGGTTAGCCAGTCGATATAATCTTTCTGTTTTGAATAACTAAAGGCCTTGAATACTTCATTTGCTGGCAGATTATTTGCTAATGCAGAAGATAAATCTTCAGGGATCACTAAACTGTTTTTATCTTTACGTGGTATCTGTTTTTTCTGTTTGTTACCAGCTGAATTTAGCGAGATAGCTTGTTGTAGATAATTGACAAGTATGTCATCAGTGGGAACATCAATTAAGGTTTTAAATTTAAGTGCCGTTAATTCATTGTTCTCACTAGCTGAAAATATTTTTTCACTATCATTGAGTAACTTGCCTTTAAAAAAAGAAAAGTTAACATGCTGTTTAAATGCCGCTATAGCGCAAACCAAGCCATTACTTTCAAAGCATGGGTGTCGCCACTTTATTGTTTCAGTTATCTCAGGAGAAGCGCGATGTATTACATCACGCAAGTGTAAAATTATCTCTTGTGCAAATGGTTCTTGCTGGCTGATGTAATCATCAATTGCTTTATTTTTTGACATTAAATACTCGTTTCGTTGATAGCTTAGTAACTTACATAATGCATAAGCATTAATTTCATTATAGAAACAAAATCATGGTCTAGTACAAAATCGATAATAACCAAACAAGTCAGTTAAATAAATATTTCCGGTTGTAGCTTGTTTAACGTTACTTTTGCCCCCAATAATAGGTCATACCTTAAATTTATCTGGAATTGTATTAATGACAAATTCTGTTGCTATCACCCTTGAAAACTTTCAACAAATTATAATTGAAGGCTCTAAATCTAAGCTGGTATTCGTTGATTTTTGGGCACAACAAATACCTGAGAGTCTTGAGTTACGAGATAAATTAGCCAGTGCACTTGCAAACCACGGCGATACCATGATTTTTGCCACAGTAGATTGTGAAACCCAAGGTCAAATTGCTCAGCAATTTGGCATTCAAGGGTTGCCAACGGCTATTTTAGTGAAAGAAGGGCAACCAATTGATGGTTTTTCTGGGCCACAAACAGATGAAACCATTAATGAACTATTGGCAAAGTACTTACCAAAAGAGCAAGATTTATTGCTAAACCACGCCATTGCCATGCTAGCAGAAAATAAACTTAGTGATGCCTCAACAGCGATTACACAAGCGTACCAGTTGGATAATGAACGTGCTGATATTAAATTAGTTTTAGCTGATGTTTATCTACAAACCGGAAAAGCAACTGAAGCCGACACCCTGTTGCAAACGATTAAAATGATTGATCAAGATAGCTATTACCAGTCATTAATGGCCAAACTTGAATTGGCAAATCAAGCGGCTGAATCACCAGAAATTAAAGCCTTAGAGCAACAGTTTAGTAATGAACCTGACAATATTGATGTACAACATCAGTTGGCTGCGCAGTACAGCCAGGTTAATCGTCATGAAGATGCCTTAGTCATACTATTTCGCCTAGTGCAAAAAGATGGCTCGGATATGGTCAGTAAAGATTTGCTGTTAGATGTATTAAAATCATTGCCTGATGGAGATGCGCTGGCGAATAAATTTAGACGCAAACTTTATACATTGATGTACTAAATAGTGCTTTGAATAAGCTCTGTTTTATAAAAAACGCTCGCTAAGTCGGGCGTTTTTTTATGCTGGTAATTTGGTTGGTATTGGCTTTTAAGTGAAAGTTTTTAGTCGAAAATTACGCTTAGTCTTTTAATAAGTGTGAAAAGTTTTGTAGAAACTTTTGAATTTTTTTGGCGACAACCAGTTGGCAATATTGATTGTCAGGGTGGTTTTCAAAATAGTCTTGATGATAGCTTTCTGCACTATAAAAATTATTCACGGCTTTTATTGAAGTTACTATTGGGCTTTCAAAACTAGCATCAGACGTTAACTGAGATATTTTCTCAATAGCTGCTTTTTGTTGCTCTTCATTGTGCACTAATATGGTTGAACGGTATTGGCTACCGATATCATCGCCTTGACGGTTCAGGGTAAGAGGATCATGAATCGCAAAAAAAACTGTTAATACTTGCTCAGTAGACAATTGCTTTTTGTCGAAAGTTAGTTGGACAACTTCAGCGTAATTGGTACTGCCTGTGGATACTTGCTCGTAGCTAGGGTTGGCAATATCGCCATCGGCATAACCACTGACAACCGCTTGCACACCTTTAATGCGAGAAAATATATTCTCAACACACCAAAAACAGCCTGCACCTAATGTTATCGTTTCTATGCTCATATCTTTATTCCTCACGCTTAATCGTTCTAACTGTCATCTTTCTTGGTAATTTTACTTAAGACGTTTGGACGTCTAAATGTTTATGTGGTAAAGATATCATCGAGCCGTTTAGATGTCTATATGTTTTTTTTACGAAAATCATAAAGCCATCATTTTATATTGAGTAAGGGCTGTCTCTTATACACATCTCCGAGCCCACGAGACAAGAGGCAAT
>CAJXQI010000002.1 GCA_913058395.1 uncultured Colwellia sp.
AGCGACGAAGGAGCAAATAGCCAACTGTTATTTGTCCTGCTTGAATGGCTTGTTAGGCATTGATATTTTTGGGGTGACAGAAGGTGCAGGACTTACAGAGGGTAAAGATATAGTAGGTCTACTTTCCTCGATTTTCTGTAAAACCTTTGCAGCTTCATTTGCCATGCACTCTTCTTGACCAATAGAATTTGATGTGACCAAAAACTTATCTTCGTATTGCATTACGCTTAAGGCGAATTTCCCAGTGGAACAATACCATAACTCTTTATTATATTCTTTTATAAAGTCTTTGGTGAGAAGATCGTTTCTCACGACCATTTCTCCATCAACCAGTACCAATAAATTAAAAGGTATTCGATTTGGACCGCAAGCTAACACTAAATTTGAGTTTATAAAAAACAGCAATGCGGGTAGATATTTCATGTAAATGCCTAACGCCCAAATAACAGGCTAAAAATGGTGGGCTAAAATGGAGCGGAGCGAACAGCCCGCTGTTTTTAGTCCTTGTTGATTTTCTTGTTAGGCTTCAGTTTGCCTTACTAAAATTGACACCCAATTAAAATAATCAGAGTTATGAATATCGATTTTAACTAACTCTTTATCTTTATGCGTTATCTTAAAAACCCCTTGTGCCTCAGGGAAGTAGATATCTATTTCAGAAGGGTAATTCCATTCTTCATTATATTCATCAAGAATGGACATTAGTTGAGCATCACATCCATCAGGAAACTCAGAAGTTATTTTATTGGTAGCCATTAAATATAACTCTACTATATCTAAATATTCTTCTGCCTCTATCTCACTAGGCAAGTGATAATCATGTTCTACTGTATTTCTAAATTTATTTATTCTGCGAATAATATTAGGAGCAGCAATACCACATTGCCCTAAGAAGTCTAATTTACTTGGGAAGTTATCTCTTTTTTTTATGTGGTTCCAACCAAATGCTGTAGCAAGTGCCTCAACTCTTAAATGCAACGCTTTTTTTGCATTAGACACTGCATTTACAAAATTTCGGTCGCATTTTTCTTGATCAAAATCTGACTTAGCAAACTCTAAATATGTTGATTCCCAAATATGCTCAACGGGATATTCAATTTGCTTATTCCCTGTAATGTAATACCACTCTAAAAATTTAGGACTATACACTTTTGACTAGCTCCCTGAAGCCTAACAGCTTATTAGACAGATTAGATCCCACTTTCTACGTGAGAACAATTCTAACTAATGTATTTTTATTCATTACAATATACATAGCTTATCTTTAATACTCAATAACTTACTGTGCTAACGTAAACATTACTAAAGTAGAAAGGCAGATTAAGTCCACCTTTCTACACAAAATACGGAAAACAACAAACCTGTATATTTACACAGTACCTGTTAATTAAATATAAAGTCATTAAATTCACCTACTCGAATTTTCTGCTTAATTTCGTAGAAGTGAAAAAAGAATTGAATAAGCTACTAGAGTAATACAGGTGAAATCAGTACTAAAAACCTCATTCATTTCCGATAATTCAAAAAGAAAAACAACGGCTACTCCTTCGAACAACGGTTTTCTCTTAATGTGGCGGTTAACTTCAAGGATGAAGTTATGTGGTTTTCACATAAATGTGATAAAAACCTGGAGATAGTGGTTTGAACTCTACAAATAGGTTCTGCGCTATACCCCCTATTTTTATTATACTTTAGAAAAGCAAAAAGCCCGTCAATCTTTCGATTAACGGGCTTTTCTTAATGTGGCGGGAGGAATGGGACGAGTATGGGCACTGGTTTTATTCAATAAAATTGCCATTGGAATAAAAATTTGAAAACAAAAGAGTACTTGAATCTTTGTCCTGTTGATCATTACAATATCGAGCTAGAACGTTTCTAATAAAGCTGGATCGGTTTTAGGCATAGATATGAAGCCGAAAGCTTTGTATCTATGGCAAGAGATACAATTGTCTTTGCGACATTACGGTCAAAAATAGCATCTGTATTAATTAAAGAGCGTGATTAACCTTTACTTTTTAAGCTTATCTTTCTTGACTAAAGTAGGTAAGATATCCTTAGAAATGTTTTCCTTTCGCTTTTGAATATGATTAATTTGCTTATTTTTAGTTTGATCTAAGTTGACTTGGTTTAAATCATTTTGATGCAATGAGTAACCTACAAATATTATGTAGAGAAGCGCCATAAAACAAATTGACCACACAGCTTTCTTCATAAAGCTAGAGTTTTTCTTAGCCTTATCTAATAAGACAATTAATTCATCATTAGTGTTCTTAGCCTGTTTTCTTATTTCGACATCTTCATTTAAAATATCATACCGTTTAAATTCTGAATCAACTTGCTTCTTAATATGCTCAAATGTTGCATGATGAACACCCAATGATCTATAAACAATTAGAGTGGTAACTAACATGCCAATAGCAACAGCAATCCCATCGACTACATGGTTAATTTTCATTACTGCACCAATAACAATTAATGCACCGGGGATAGCAAGAGCCTTATTTTGAGCGCTTGAAATGATCTCATTTATTTTAGATGTATAGGTTAAGTCTTGCTCATTAATCTCGTGCAAAACTTTATTTATGCTAAAGCGTTTTACGAAAAGTTCATAGTGCTCTACATAGCGCTTATGGAAATGGGGAATTGAGTAAATAAATTTTTTGAATATTTCAGTTTCACTATGGCAAACCGATATCAGCTCATGGAAAGCGGAACGCATAACTGACTTTCTTTCCGAGTCTTGGCTATCTCCAAGCTGAATTAAATTGCTTAACTTGTTAACTAAGGCAATTTGTTCTTCAATATCCTCAATGATTACAATATCTTTCCAACTAATAGATGGCTTGAATTCATACTTAGCTACTCCATCATCTGCTTCAATAATAAATAACAGTTTTCTAGAGCCTTTTGCCGTTCCTTGCTGTGGTTCACAATGATCCGCTAATTTTGGAAGTAACTGCCTTACCGTACAGAACAACACCAGAGATTGTTGATATTTAGTCTTATCAAAACTCGAATCTTTAGACTCAATAACATAAAAATATTCAGGTAATTTTGATGAATTTGAAACAGAAGAAAATAACTCTTCCCATGATTCGTAAACAGGACTTCTACTGGCCCAATTTGCTGCATTTAGTGAGAGAAATATTTTTTCATTTCTAACAGTTCTTGCTTCGTCAAACTCATAACCGACTGCTTCTAAAATAGTTTGAATTTCAGGTTTTATCTTAGGGTCAAGCTGAAGAGTTAACTCTCTATCTTGAACAGAAAAATCATTGTCATTTAATAAGTTTAGAAAAGCTTGAAACGATGCTTTATTCATTTTCCATATTTGCAGATGCGAGTTTTTCTAACTCTTTTTTCTGCTCCTTGTTATCAATTAAAAAGGTTAATCTACCATCTTCATATTCAACCTTACTGCCAGTGCCAACACATCCTATTTCTTTGCGTAAAATCTTTGCCGTATAACTCTTATCTCCAGCAAAAACTTCAATTAGTTTCCCTGCTTTCACACTATTTATAGTAGGTTCAATATGGTGGTTGATTTCATAACCATTATCATTAATAAATCCTTCAAAAGTTCCCTTTAATGGGGAGTCATCAGGTAATAATCCATCTACAGTATTGCAGAGAGTTGATAATGAGATTGCCTTACCGTCCTTTTGTGCTTTTTCGAGTAATGTATCGACTTTTGCTGTCGCATCCATATAGAAATCATTTGCTAGTTTATATTTATCTTGGTAGTCACTTACAGCTTTTCTAAATTGCTTAATCGAGTGTGCATTATCTGCGTTGTTTTCATCGCAACCAAAAGCAACCTTAAAGAACTCACCAGTAGACGTGCCTTTAATAAACTTTAAGTAAGTTTCTTCATCAGGTGTTTCAGGATAAACTTCATCAAATAAACCCAAATCAAAGAGGGCTGCTTGCCTCATAGCGTCAAGGTTTAAATGACTTGAATCTTTGGGCAATAGAGTAAACTCATCAAAATCAAATCCTTCTTTCTTAGTAACCCATATGGCCATAAGCCTGCCTAAATCGTCTTGCTCTTGATTTTTATAATGCATGAAGACAATATTACCGCCACCCACTTTATGCACTCCGACCTCTTTTGCTGCTGCTACGAGAGAATCCATAAACTTCTTAACCAAAGATGTAAAGTTAATCTTTTTATTTATATAGTTATTTAAAATATTGGGTGCTGAATCTAAAGAATCATCCTGAGTAAAGTAGCTATGAAATTTGTTCTTATTTTTAAACTTCCGCTCTACCTCAGTAATTAATTTGAAACTTACTTGATCATTTTCAGGCCAAAGCTCACCTTCTTTCACTTCAAGTTTAGAGCTTCCTTGTTGAGTAATAAATTGAGTTGTCATAGCTGCTACGGCTATTAATTCTGGCCGTTCTATATTTTCCAGCTCAATACAACGAGGGCACTCATCTAAAGATTCTTCATATGAAAAATCACACTCAACACAACTAAGCATAAATGCTCCTTTAATCCTTATATCATTTATGCTCGATTTGAATACAAACCTGTTATATAAACAATACGCCAAAAGATACTGTATGTAAATACAGTTAAGTAAAAAGGTAATTACTGGTTGATCATAGATCTAGAAAAATGCCAATCCATCGAGCGGAGTAATCCCTTAAAGTTAAACACTAACACATTAATAATTATAATTAAAATATATAAGCGCCAGATAAATAACAACTTGATTTAACGCAAAGAGTATTAGTTATTTGGCTTCAAAATCAGCCAAAAATAAAGCCCCTTTAGGGGCTTTATTTTCAAATTTATATTTTTATTAGTATCAATGCTTATTGGATTGCGGATGACCTACCCACAAGCCCAGTGCAAGAAGAGCGAAACGAACAACCCAATTATCTAAAAAACAAATAACATTGTGTTTTATTTCCATAAAAATACTCCTTACATGGGGAACCGAACCCCAAAAATGATTAGTTAAAGCCAATACTGCATCGTACAATGAGATTAAAATTAAAAACCACCCTTCCACACTCCAATAAGCACTAGAGTTGAATAATTATAATATACCTAAATAAAACAAATTGCTTCACAAAAACATCATACTATTTACTAAGCAAAGTCCTCAAAATAAATGGAAATATTCTGATCTAGTTCTTTTAGGACAAAAAGCATAAAAATAGAATGCTTTAATAGGCTTGATGTACGATTTAAGTCACACCAAGTTTTATCACCATACTTTCCACCATGAAATAAGTTATTTCTAACTAGCTTAACTGAATCAATAACCCTTTTGAGCGAGGGGGAATTGAGATCTATAGTTTGCTCTGTCCAGTGTGTTTTAATCTCTTTTACATCACTCTCAGTAACGTAGAATATTTTTTGATTGTTAGGGGCTGTTTCAGGATCAGTAAGATAACAGTAGCTATTGCTGCACTTTGCGGTAACAGAAAATTTACTTTTGTTGGCTTTTAAAAATGCATCCCAATCAGGCTCAGCATTTTTACCTTCTTCTCTTTTTTTTATATAACCCCCTTCTTTTAAAGCAAATTCAAATCTAGAAAAAACAACAAAAAACTTGAATATTTCTTTGCGAAGTTCATCTTGTTCCCCCCTTTCAAACGAAAATATTTCAAACATCTTTGACATGAAATTTGTTAATGAAATCATACAATAAACCTTTGTTGTATCTATATGGTAATCTGAATATAGTAGAATGCTATTGTTTTCTTTAGTTGAAATTAAATCTCTTATTGTTACTAGTCGCGTTGCTTTTTATTCAAAAGTCACCGTTATAATAGGTCAAAACAACTCGTTCTGGGTTTGCTTAAAAAGCACCAAAAAAGCCCCTCGCGGGGCTATTACAATAATTCATTGCCCTTGCTAATTGTCTTTTATGGGCATATTTAATCAAGTTTAACGGTATTCCCTTCCACATCAATCTTTACTGCTGAAATTTTTTCAATAGCTAATATATCTTTCTCTGATAAGGCAGGGGTGTCTGTATAATAAAATTTTGAGTGAGATTTCTTGATATATTTTGCCTGTTTTGACACCCATTCTAATCGACTTGTTGTAAAAATTGCCTTATTAGTTAGGAATAAACGGCTTAATACGGAGGGTATGTAAGCCTTTCTATCGAATGACTCAAAAGGATTACCAATAGAAAGCAGTGTCAATCTAGTTAAATTTTCACTTAAATTTGCTTTTTGAGCGGATTTAAAAATACCAGTAGGCATGAAAACACCTACAGTAATCCCTTTCTTTGATGCATCAAATGCCATTTTTTTATCAAAAACAGAGCTACCAAAGAGAATACTAAGGCGATGCTCTTCGCAATAATTAACCAGTTTTTTCACTAACTCAATCTCCTCCAAACTTGGTTTGGAGCTTGAAATTAGTGAGATATCATAACTTTCAACACTAATATTATTCGAATTAAATAAATACAGTTCTTTTTCTGTAAACAATTTCAATTGTTCAGGGTAATCCGCTGATTTACTGGATATAGTCTTAATTCTTTCTTGAGCTAATAAACTAATATTCTCAATTGTATTAGTCTCAACTTTACCAGCCTTTTTCGAACTATTTGGTTCAAACACAAGAATTTTATGCTGTGAATCTGCAAGGTAATTTTCAATAAGTTCTTTAACCCTTATCCAATCTAGACCTCCGTGCCCACAACCCAAAGCGGGTAAAGTAATTGTAGAATAGCTCTTTTTGTCTAGATACTCAGATAGCCATTTAAGTCCATTTTCAACATACTCATACTCAGATGGTTTTCTCCAATGATTTTTAGTCGGAAAGTTAATAATCTCAACTCCCTTAGTAAACATATCATCATTTTTCCATACTGAAGGTACGCCCGGCCTAATCAGGCCCAACTTACATTCTTTTGCATACTCTTTAAACATTTCAGGGTATTTATTTTTAAAAGCTAGAGCAACACCTGCTCCCATAACACCTACACAATTTACGGTATTGACCCTTATGTCTGCATCATACTCAAAAAAATCTCCTTTAACGAACTCTAGCATGGTTCTTTACACTCTAGTGCATCAATAGCTTTTAACTTTAGTGCTTTGATTTTATGTTCATTCAAAAATACCCACATAGGATTTATTGAAATCATATCTGCCTTACCTAATGCTATAATCATATTCAACTCTTCTTCAGATTCAATAATATTAAAAAGTTGTTGTTCACTACGTCCTTTAGCAACAATATCCCCAATAAGGTCATCATAAGTTACCAACATTACTATCTTTCTAACTAGCTCACGATCGAGACTACCAATATCTTCAGTGAGAATTCGTTTTAGCATAGGGAGTGATTTAACAGCGTGATCATTATCTGCACGCTCCATTCCTTTATCTCCCCAACGACTCTTTGGGCCTTTACCTATATCATGTAAATAGGCAGACAATAAGACTATTTCTTTATTTTCTTTAGATAAGCTATTATATTCTGGCATTGTCTTTACTGTAGTTGCAACTTTCCGACTATGTGTTCCAACATCATCAGAGTGAGGCCCATAGCTTGCTTTTAAGCCATCAATATCTCCAAGCTCCTTTATTATAGAAAAATCATTACTAATCGAGTTTATGGCACTTTTGATATTTTCAAACTTAGTTTGACTCTTAAGGTCCTTACAAATTTCTGAAATAGTTACATCTACATTATGCTTCAAAAATTGGGGGCCTGTAATTATGGACTTTTGTCCGCCATCATAAAAATTGATATAATAATGTTCTTGTCCAAATATAATTTTTGGAATTGGCTTGTTTTTAGCTTTAAAAACTTTTATTACCTCCTCTTTTATCAATTCATTCCATACAACTAAATGTGCTACAGTTCTCATATCTACAACATTAGGAATCAATAACTCCGCCATTTTCTGATGACGAAACTCCTCAGTTGGACAACCCCATTTTTTAGAATCAATTGCCTCCCAGTTTAATGACTGCAATAAAGCAACGTCTTTTGAGTCATAAAAATTAGGAGGGATGTCAGTATTAGCTGATGCGTCAGAAAACACAACGCCTTGAATTTTTTCGATTACATCAATTGGAACTGCGAAGTAAATAATAAGGGGCTGGTCGATATTTTTTTTATTTATGACACCTAATTGCATTGGTGTTTTTTTAGAGAAATAAAAAGGGACATAATCATGAACAACCTTTCCGCTAGAGCAAGGAATAGGCATTGTACTTCTTCTTCCTTGTATCCTTTCTTCAGCAATATTTTTATGGGAAATATCAAGGTGCTTTTTCTGGTTAGTACACAAAATTCCACTATCAATAATTGATTCTAAATTATCAAACAGTGTAAAGTGGTACGCGTATCTTCCTTTTAAATTTTCTGGGATTGTCATATTAGATCCTTTATATTATGTGATTGATGAGAAAATCATCCCTAAGAACTTACTATGGACCAAGCTTGGTAATGTCCGCTCCATAATCAACTTTTACTAACCTATTTCAACTACATTTCTGCATTTTGGAAACGCACTACATCCCCAAAATTCATTGCCTGCGTTTTTACCTTTAGTGGGTTTTCGCAACACCATATCGGAACTGCACTTTGAGCAAGCTTTTATATCAAATTTTTCTTCTATAATTTTTCGTACATGCTTAACGTGCTGTCGGTTAGTTTTATAGCTACGCTCTAACCTGCCGCTTTCAATCTGTTCAATAACACTTGTAAGTTCTTCTGTATTAAAAATAATGTCTATTTTACTTTTGATATATTCAATACCACCGCGAGCAAACCTTACATTCTCAGGCATTTTAGTTTTAAAAGTACTATCGCCAATAAATATAATGACTGAGAATATACTATCATTCTTTGCGTTCAAACAAGCTTCTAACGTTTTGACATGCTTATAGTTTTGGTGAAGTGGGTTTTGAAATTTAGACTTGTGCTTAAAGATTTGTTGCGTCCATTGCTTTTGATTTTCACTACCAAAGATCCAGCCTTTCATGTTTTTGGTTTCAACTACGAAAATTCCGTATTTAGATACGACTATATGGTCTATCTGAGTTGTTCCATCATCAGTCGGTAATGTTACATTCTTAATGAGGTGATAATCATTTTTGTCTAAGAAAAACTTAATGAGCAAGTTTACTTGCCACTCACCCATTACACCTTTAAACCATGCTGACTTGATGATGACAGCAAATATGAAGATCGGTATTAAATACCAAGCGGCACTGAACATCATGTTGAGATACATTGTTAAATCCATTTATAACTTAATCCCTATCTAAAGTTACTGCTTAACTTTTCCCTTGATTCTTACTAGCCAATCATATAACAACACACGATGTAATATCGACAATTAAATCAACCATCTAAAATTTTGTTTCGTATTGAAATCAAAGACAGAAATACTGACCCTAAAGTAATTTATTTAACCTATCAAAAATAAACAAAATTGGTTATCCCATACTTTCCGACCAATATAAGAACAATTTTGTATACTATTTAGGAGTAAAAACGCTTTATCCATATCATAAAGAAATTATAAAAAGCTAATTAATAAAGATTTTAATAATTCTTGATTTGTAACTTACTACATTGATTGATATTTAATGGCTCAAGATAATTTCCATTTTATTAAATATATATTTATTATTAAATTAATTCAGTGACTTACGAGGATTTAAAATTTGACACAATTAGATTATTGAGCTTTTATTTAGTTATGATTCTACTGAATAAGAAGTAATTTATGAGAGATGAAAACAATGATGACTACATGACAAGCAAACAACTCTTTCGAGGTTTAATGAGTGCTGTCGAAGATGCTTCCAGAAAACGTATTGCTAATTCAATATCAAGAAAATTAGAAAGTTTGGCTATTCTAGGTTATCACACAGGATCTATAGTGCCATTTGGCTACCGTATGGTAAAAGTCGATACTGATAACTTTGGAAATATTGTAATAAGGAACAAACTGATAGTTAGTCCGAATGAATCTCTTATTGTAAAAACATTATTTAAATTGGCAAATGAACTAATTGATCAAGACAAGTTTAGTTACACTGCTATTGCCCTAATACTCAATGACAAGGGGCTACATAGACGAAAATCAATATGGACTCCAACAAATGTTAAAAGTACCTTAATAAATACTCGTTATTACGGAGTGACTATCTATGGAGCTAAACGTACTAAGCTCAACTCACATAAAAAACCAATTGAAATAGATTGCCTAGCTATCGTTTCAAAACGGTTATTTGAAAAGGTAAACCATTTTATTACTGAACTTCGAATTTAATGAGCAAGTTAATTTATTTCCAATAAATATTCTTATCAGTAGTAGCCTTTTCAATATATATGAAAGCTATCAACACTATAATCGGGAAGTTCTTGGTTATCGGTCCAAATGGATGTAACCAAAAACTTGGATCGATAAACGTTAGAAGCATCGTATAGAGCACTATGATCACAACTTGAACAATACAGCATAATCTTATTCTTATTGAGGATAACAACCAAAGACCAATTACAATATCTAAAGCACCACCAGCATAAACCGATACATCTGCCATTAAACCTGTAATACTGGCGCTTGCTAATATTTCATAGCCAACTTCTGGCGAAAAACTAATAGAGGTTATCCCGGTAAAAAGCCATAAAAAGGCAAGCGAATACTTAGCAGCTTTAATTAAACCATCATGTTTATTAGTGTTCATGCCCTTTCTCTCTATGCAACAGGAAATGGTTTGAAAACCATTAACCAGAAGATGGCCAAAATTGCAGTAAAGGCAGGTATGCCTAACAAAGTCCATGTTTTCATCAGTGATTTAAATTCAGGTGTAACTAGGTTTGAATCTACAGAATTTTTGGCTAGCTCACGTAGTTTGTATTGAATACGAAGCACAGGTAGCCAACAGACTCCAATAAAGATAAATAATCCCACAACCCAATAAAACCAAGGCGCAGAAAAAGAATAGCCCTGCAAATTCATCAAATACACGCCTGTAATTATTTGGGTAATAACAGCAGGCGTTGTAAATACCCAATCACCTAAAATAACGTGTTGAGCGGTGACATAAATGGCTTGTGGGTTATTTGACCTATTTGCCATGAACATGAAAAATGCTATACCTGCTCCAGTTCCTGTTACAACGACAGCCGCCAATATATGGATTAACTTAAGGGTTAAATAGTGCTCCATTACGTTTCCTCTGTCCTATTTTTAGAAGTCACCTTTTCTTCAAAGTGAATATCTAATTCTTCAAAATCAATTTTAAATTCGCTTAATTCAAATAAACCAACACAAGGCATAGCGCCAGCATTGTTGCGTGATTCATGGCTTTTAATATTTAAGAGTTTTCTAGCTAAGATAATGGTTGAAAGCGTTGGGATGTAAGGACCATTGCCTTTTGGAGCGTACAAGGTCCATTTTACTTCTTTAGCATGACTATCATTACCTTTACCTTTTATAAGCACTTCCATCGCGCCCTTATCGCTACCAAAAGGAAGAAAGACATTACTAGTGCCAACAATAGCTTTTGATAAAGGTGCCCAGCTTTTGACTAAACCTATTTTAGATAGATAAGCCATACCAACCATAGTTAGATGTAATATTGGAAGCTCTAACCCAGCCTGAAAGCTAACTTGCTTCGATACAGAATAGCGATTAGGGAATAGCTCAAGATCTGGCACATCTACATTGGCTAAATGACGTTTGCCAACAAAGCCACCAAAGTCATTTACCTTAGAATCCATCCAACCATAAACATCTTGCCAACGACCTTCCCTAAAAACATTAAGAGGATGCCCTGTGTACGACAATATGGCCTCAACAGTTGCTAAGCCACGTTCTGCCTTATTACCAGGCGCAATGGCTAAATCTATCGATTCAATGACGCTAAACTTGTTTTGATAATGCTCAACAACGGCTGAGGATAACCCTGGTACAGAACTGGCACCACTAACAATTAATACGCCTTTATCATTTGCTTGCTGGTCTAATTCACCAATATCACAAACAAACCTTCTGTCATCGGCTAAATCAATATAATGAGCACCACATTCAATGCATGCTTTGGGTACACGGTAACCCTGTCCCTGAAAAGGCCCACTGGTATGAATAACAAGGTATGGAGAGATTTCTGATAACTGCCGTTTAAAATCATTAGCGAAAATATCAGCTACCAAAGGCTCTAAGCTAGCATGAGAAGTAGCTCTAAGCTCTTCAACTAGTGCTGATGACTTACTTAGGTTTCGCCCAGCGATCAGTATGGTGATGTCTCTTATAGCGGCTAGATTTTCAACAATCCTCTTACCAAAGTTTCCATATCCACCAAGGACGATTACTTTCTTTATCACTTCATTTCCTTACATGGAATAGCAAAATCAACATGGTAATGTTCATCATGTCTTACCCATGAACGCTTTTTAGAAAACTGAATATGCTTTTTAAGGTATGGACCGTATGATGTTTTGAATAACTCTGGTTGCAACTTAGGATCAAATATAACTCGCCATAAATCTACACCTTGAGTAACAGCCTCTTTATGAAGGGCAACAATGTGTGCAGCTAAAGCAACATAATCGATAGTGTACTCATCGTATTTTCCATTACCATCAAACTCAATATCGTAGCCAAATTTGTTGAGAGGATGAGTTGGCAAGTGAGCTGATTGACCTGACTCATTCACGACAGGTGTCATAAAATCTACCGATAAACCATTGCGGTGAGTTTTATGTGGTTTAAATTGCCCACCTTCTTCAAAGCCTGTTTCAGCGTACTTAAATACTTTATTAGGCTGTTCAATTTCTAAAGATTTATAGGCGTTTACTATGATGTCTTCTACTTGTGTATGTACGTATGTTCTACCTGCAAGCCTTGCAATTGTACTGTATCCAATATAATTAGGCCCTGATGACGGTAACGCGATACCATTAAGAAGTCGCCCTTTTGAAGTTGTACCATAGCAGGTACTTTCTTTAGCTAAAACTGCATTAGAAAGTAAACAAGCAATCAATATAATTGGCTTAAGTAAGTTCATAAGTCCTTTTTTACTTTCAAGTAAGTTCCATAATAAATTGCTGCACCAATTAACCCACTATACAAACACACTTTGTGAAGCAGAGGTATGGAGATTAAGCCTAAGAATTGATTATCCAATGTTATTGGAAAAAATGGTTCTACATCAGCATGCATAATACTATCGAGAAATACGTGACTAAAACTACCTAAAAAGGCACTGAGGAATACTACCCACCACACAATTGATATAGGGTTTTCACTTTTAGAGATCCTTAATATCTTTAATCCAAATTCAGACAGATACTTCCCTGTTAAAGCAGAAAATATTGCTATCAGTACCGCACCAACGTAAGTATGAGTAAAACCATGAAGATGCCCTTCTCCCGTTATCATCACAATTAGGGGTTGGATATCCATAACAATTTGAGTCCAACCAAATACCATCAAACTAAAGCTACTTTGTAATATAGCTTTAATAAGGATTCCTGGACCCATATGTATTGGTGTAAAAGGCATTATGAATACCTATTACTGTTATTAATTGATGATACTGCTTCTGTCACCAGTCTTGCAGCTTCTCTAGGCTTCGCTTGCAATATGAAATGTGGCCCCTCTATTTCAACAAACTCAACATGTTTGAAAACGTAGGCAACTTCTTGGCTTTTCTTTAGTGATATAAGTCTGTCAGAGAGTGCTTGAATATAAATTGCGGGAATATTAAAGGTTACCTGTGGCAATTGTTGCTTCTTCATAACTTCTAATCTACTACTCAAAACCTGCTTAGGAATCGACTTAATTACATTTACAAATTTTGATAAAAGCGGTTTTGTTGCGTCTTGACCAAGAAATAACAACCTATGAGCAATATTTGATAGTGGTAAGGAGACTAAAGCTTTAATAGGTAATAGTTTAGCTAACCCTATTAAATGGCTGCGAGGAGAGCTTAGAAAGCTGGCAACAAAAATAACACCTTCAATATGTGTAGGGTTCAACTTAAGTAGCTCAGGAACAATGCCTCCAGAAAAAGATTCAGCTAATAAAATATGACTCTTCTTTGGTAATTGTTGATTTATAACATTAGCTAAAGTAGCGTGATCTTGAGGGCCAGATTCAGGCAAAGAAATAACTATGTGGTCACCATCATAGTACGACAGAAACTCTGTAAATAACTCCCCTGTCCCATTCATTCCAGGCAATAACACTAACATTGAAATATCTACTGTCCTTGTTCTTAAATTCCCATCAGTTTACCAGCATTAATTTGAACTCAATTAATACATTAAATACAGTTAAATTAATGTGTTACATCACAAGTAATTCTCTATCATGACAATATCACAATTAAATGAGAAAGACCATTTACGCCCTAAAACTGGCCTAATTTAAACTAAACATTATTGGATGAAACCTTCTAATAATTTTAAAATAGCTTATGGTTTTTACTCTCAAGGTTAAGTTAATGAATACAGTAGTCAAAGATTGGTGCTTAGTTGATGTCAATGATGATGGGGTTCTTATTGGCTCTGTCCTATGGGGTATAGTTGTGGATGACTCTAGTATTAGGTACTTGGTTAACGACTATGTTTGCACATCGAGAATAACTAAGATTTATCAGCAGTTAATAACAACTAGCAGCAATAGCTTATATCAGCTTATTGGCGAAGGCTCTCATGCCAGCATCGAGTTTGAATACTTTGAACTACTTAGGAATGGGTTTAATCCACAACAGATTAATGAACTGAGAAAGTTAGAAAATTCAAAACATCATTAAGACTGCCTTTATAAAGAGGCAGACAATGCTTAGTATTATTTAGCAACCCCAAGGATCTTGTACCCAATCTTGTATCACTTTTAGTTCTTTATCCCCAAGACTACGTATTGCTTTAAATAAATTAAAGTCATAATCTTCAATACCATTAGTCCAAATAGCCAAAGCAAATCTACACATAATTGCTTCTTCAGTCGAACAAACCGATAGATAGTTGGTCACTTGATCTCTTTTGTACCTTCTATTTTCAAAATCCCAAAGTGGAAGTAGATACGGTGTACTTTCTTCTAACCAAATTGCAAATCGTGCTTCATGAGGTAATAAGTTGGCATGTGGTTGATAATTCATTTTGTTCACCTAATTTGATTTCACTTAAACCAAGTAGTAGGACAAAAAAATATAATAGTCAAACTAACAAATACAGCAAAAGCCTTAGTTTTCAATTAATTAAAGGAATAATATATATAGGAAATCTATTAAGGGTTATAAGTAACTTATTGTTTGTATTCATAACTTTGAAATTTTGACTAATTAATAAACCATAAAATATATAGATAAATCAATCAGATAAAACATCAATTAAATATTTTAAAAATAGTCATGTACTACTGTTCATATTAAACTAGAACAAAATAGCGAATATTCCTTTTACTATATTGGCTCCCTTTCTTATCACTTCCAATCGACACCTTTAGGTAATTCATATCCACTAAATTCCATGTGAATAACTCGTCTATGTTTTGGTAATTTAGCTTTACTGGAAGCATGTAGTATTAAGGGTCTCATAATTAACATGTCACCAGCATTAGCTTCACATTCAACAAATATCGCCTTTTTAACTAAGCTATCAATTTCTAATTGCGTTAATACACCGCTAGTATGGCTATTAGGGATAACTTTTAAACAACCGTTATCTGCGTTGCTATCATCAAGATGAATTCGAAAGGTAACCATATTATTTAAAACTGATTCACTAGGTTGAACATGAAGCGTATTGTCTTTTAGGCTCCAAGGACCCCAACCATCAATGTGATGCTTTTTATTCACAGAAACCGTTTTATCTTGGTGCCAACTGACTAACCAATTTTTTTCAGGATTTTTATCAAAGAATATAGCCCTTACCAACTGAGGCTGTTCACCTAAAATTGACCGTGCTTTAGCTATTATATTTTCTGACCTAGCAAGCTTGGCAATACATTCAAACTTCTTCTCCGCATTACGAATACCATGAGGGGTTCTGAGTTCATTCGATTTTGTTATTTCATCGATAAGCTTTTGAATCATTTCAGATGAAATAAATTGCCTTTCTAATGCAAAGCCTTGTTTTAATTTACTCATCGTCTGATCCATCAAGCTGCTTATTATTCGTTTCGTAGTGTTGTTGCCAGAGTTTATTTCTAAAACGATAATCAGGGTCTACTTTTCTCTTTAGTTCAAAGAATTCATCTGCTTTAGGATAGGCTTTAACAAATTGCTCTGTTGTTGCATGAAGTTGATATGGCAAATAGTAGGCACCATTTTCTTCAATTACAGCATCAATTATCTCTCGACTCCAAACTTTTACTGATTGTTGTGCCGCTTCACTGGTTCCTTGACGATAATAGACAACAAATGCAAACACTTCTGTTTTCGCCCAAGCTAATAATGAGCCGCTATCTGGTAGAGCATGGCGTATCGAAACATTTATAATATTTGCCTGATGCTGTTTAAATATGTTGGCCATTTTGATTGCAAAGCTATCAAAGTTTTCAACTGGAACAAAGTACTCCCTAAGTGCATAGGTCTGAGTAGTTCGATTAGAAGGTTCAAGCTCGTTAACATCATAACTGGCTTCATAGTTCCGCCATTGCACTGCATCAAAGGAATACAGGATCGGCTCTAAGACATGCTGGCGCATCCACTTTCCAAAGTTTGAGTCGGCTACAAACTTTGCCACTTTAGGTTGCCAAGTATATTCTTTGTCTTTAGAGATTAACCTCTGCTCTACGGTTAAGGTTTCATAAGTATTTAGCCAACTAACACTACGTATATCGGTAAAGTTTGGTGGGTAAATATCAGCGTTATGAAAAACGACATTTTGATCATGTCGAATATTTGCTGAAAAGTATTCCTTATAGCTATGAACATTCATCTTCTCGGTATAACGCTTAACTTTGACATTATCTGCCAAGTTTAAAGTAACTTCTGCAATAACAGCTATACCACCATATCCACCAATTGCACCATAAAACAAAGTTGAATTCTTTGTTGGCGAAGCACTAACAATTTCACCATTAGCTTTGATTAATTTTATCGACTCAACAGATCTAATTATTGGGCCTTCACCAATATATCGGCCATGAACATTAACACTAAGAGAACCACCAACAGTAAAATTAGCGTAAGTTTGCATTATTTTTATAGAGAGGTTTTCGGTATCAATAACTTCTTGCAAGTCTCGCCATGTAATACCACTTTGCACAGTTACTTTCTTGTGAGCCGCATCTAGTGTCAACACTTTATTAAAGGCTCGCATATCCAAATGAATACTATCTGGGTATGCAATTTGTCCGCCTTGACTAAAGCGCCCTCCACCGATAGAGATTGCCCCTGTACTTGATTGGATAGCACCAACTATATCTTCAATAGACGTTGGTTGAATAACACGAGTAACCTCGATGGGGTTAAGCTGAGTAATATCATTTACAGTTGTCGGTTGCTCTATTTTTTGGGGGCGATTGTCATCAAAGTCGATAAAAATATAGGCGACAAGTAGGCCAAGTAACAGTAAAAAACTAGCAATTATTTTGAAGAACAATTTAATCAAAAAATACTTCCTTTTAATCTAAATTCCATGATAAATCATGTCACATTAATTCAGAGTTAGTAATTAATTTCAACTAACTGTTTGCTTTATATTTAAAAACTGATTAATATGCGCTCGTTCAATTATTCACCACATCATTTCGAAGGTGAATTCATCAACTAACTGTGAAGGAGATAATATTATGACATTTACATCAACATCCTTTGCAGGTCTTATCCGATAAGAAGCTTGTAGCTTAGCCACATATTACCTAAGCACTTTAAAGTAGTTTCGCCCGGTTCATTTCGATAGAAATCCAGACCTGCCAATACGTATTACGTTTTAAATCCTAATTTTCTAATAATGAAAAAGGAATTGGTATTATGGGCAAATCCGTCCAAAAAATTACTGAAAACGTTAGCCTCATTGCATCTACTGATACGTGGATTGAAGGGCTAGCGATACAGCAACTGATTAAAACATCAGAATTAAGTGGTATGCACAGCGTTGCTGGCATGCCTGATTTGCACCCAGGGAGAGGTTATCCCATCGGTGCTGCATTTTTTACAACTAACAAAATTTACCCTGCGCTTGTAGGGAATGATATTGGCTGTGGCATGTCACTTTGGCAAACCTCAGCAAAAGTATCCAAAGTTAACTTAGATAAACTGGCTAAGAAGTTTGAGCATGTAGAGCAGCCTTTAGATGAAAGCTGGTCTGAAATTATTGAAAACCGAAAGACTGATAAAGGTATAACAACCGATAGCTATGATCGTGCTCTAGGCACCATTGGTGGCGGTAATCACTTTGCAGAATTTCAGGCCATCGATGAGGTGTATGACCAAATTGCGTTAGATGAGTTAGGGCTTAATAAAAAGCATTTACAGCTTCTTGTTCACTCAGGCTCTAGAGGTTTAGGTCAATCAATCTTGGTTGATCATATAACTAAGCATAACCACGATGGCTTAAACCTTGATGATAACGACTTTCAAGATTACATGGCCAAACATGATGAAGCGGTTCGTTGGGCTGAGCTAAATCGTGAACTGATTGCCAAACGCTTTTTAGAAGCAATTAGAGCGAATGGTGACTGCGCATTAGACATTAACCACAACTTGGTTTCGTCAAAAAACATTGATGGTTGTGATGGCTGGCTACACCGCAAAGGCGCAACACCAAGTGATAAAGGTTATGTGGTTATACCTGGTTCACGCGGTGATTATAGCTATTTGGTGAAACCCATTACCTTGAATGAAAAGCTTAGTAATAGTGAAACTAGCGAAAACTTAAATACGAGCCTGTTTTCTTTAGCGCATGGCGCAGGTAGAAAGTGGAAACGTGGCGAGTGTCATGGCCGTCTAGGGCATAAATATAATCGTGAAGACTTATATCGCACCGCACTCGGTAGTCGAGTGGTTTGTGGCAATAAAGAGCTTTTGTATGATGAAGCACCGCAAGCTTATAAGAAATGTGAAACCGTTATCAGCGATATGGTTGATGCGGGGTTAATTGAGGTTATAGCTAAGCTACGTCCGGTATTAACCTTTAAAACAAATGGAGATTGTTCATCATGATATTACTACAACTGTCAGCAGGCCAAGGTCCTGTTGAGTGTTGCAAAGCTGTTGGTTTGGCGCTGAAAACAATTGAAAAACAATGTCGAGAGAAAGGAATAAAGCTCGATATTGTTGAAACCATTGCTTCCAAAGAGCGAGATTGTTTTAAGTCAGCTTTGCTGCAACTTGATTCAAAAAAGGCTGAGTCTGGAAAGGAAAGTTCAGCTAAGCAATTAGCCGAGTCATGGCAAGGAGCTATGTTATGGGTATGTCAAAGCCAATATAGGCCAAAACATAAACGTAAAAACTGGTTCTTCAGTGTCCAAATGTATGAGGTCAATGATACCCAATTGGATAAAGGGGTAACATTTCAAGCATGCCGTGCTTCTGGTGCAGGCGGACAACATGTAAATACAACGGACTCGGCAGTTCGAGCTACTCATACTGAAACAGGTATTTCAGTACGTGTTGAAAGTGAGCGCAGCCAACATGCTAATAAGCGGTTATCGAGAGTATTGTTATTCCAGAAGTTGGAAGCAAAAAAACTTGAGCAAATGACACAACAAGAAAAAGCCCGTTGGCAACAGCACTGGGAAGTTGAACGTGGTAACCCAGTGAAAACATTTAAGGGTGTAAAGTTCACCCTGTCTTCATAGGTGAATATATGTTGATACGAGTATCACCACAGGAGAAAAAGGTTCGTGATTATGTGAACCAGACTAAGAACTGTTACGGTGAAAATAATAAGAGTTCTAGAAAATCAATTCGATATCGAAAGGTAGCGGTAAATAGAAGTTACCGTAGAAATGCTCATAATATTTTAAACGTTGGTTACGTAGACATTGAAACCATAGAGGTAAGTTTATCGGCCCAATCAAGAAGTGATTGGCAAAAGTTTGCTGACGAATCTCTAATAGAGCACATGTCAGACTATAACCGAAACAGCTTAAAAGGTGAGCTTCAAAAAGAAGCCATTAAACGTATAAAGAAAAGTAATAAAAACACAGATCTAAACTGATATTACTTAATTGACAGAAAATGTCTTAAAAAGATCATTGCACTATTATTATTTAATAATTCCGTAGGAGGCAGATATGTATTCCATTGAAAAAACATCGACTCAGAAAACTCGCCACTTGGTTGTTGAGTATTAGTTACTTCTAAAAGTTTCAACTCTCGATCAAGGGCTTATTTAAGCTTTTTATCAGCATCAGAAATTGCTAGGCCAACTTATTACTTGGTTATTAGTGGTTTTTGGTGTGGAGAGATCGATGAATACATCAAAAAATATATTGGAATGTTGTGCTTCGTTATGCGAAGGCGATGGCATTTCACCACGTCATGAAAAAAACAAAGAGAATTCTGTTGTTCATGACAATAGACGGCTGTGCCGTCAGGTTCAAAAACTTGTCCGTTTAGCCATTACTGAACTTGGTTTAGATGGATGGGATATCGTAAGTGTTAAACAAAAACAGGGGAAAACTACCTTAATCTTAACTATAGCGCCAACAGAGAATGCATCATTTTCAGACTGTGAATCGGCTTTGGAGTGGCTGAGGAGCCATCAAAATGAAATAAGGTTTATTGTTGCAAATGGTATAAACAGAAAATCAGTTCCTGCACTGCACTTTGGGCTAGTAGCGGAGGCTGATTATGAATAAATCAAAAGCAAGTTATCGCCATTGGTTAAGTGAAAAGCTTAGTCCTGAATTAGATCAACAAACTAAACGTTTACTGCATGCAAAAGGTGTGAAGCATGTGAGATTAATGGCTGATGCACATCTAGCCAACGATGTTTGTGTTGGTTGTGTTTTGGCAACTGAAAAGCTGATATATCCGGCTGCAATTGGTGGTGATATTGGGTGTGGCATGTTATCGGTGCCACTAGATATTGATGCAAACTTTATTCAAAGCCAGCAGGCTGAGTTAATTTTTAAAAACTTAACTCATATGGTTCCCATAATGAAGCAATCTCAAGGTATTTCCTTTGAGTTAGATAAAAAATTATCTAATGAAAGGTTGCAACATATCGCCTTACGAGATGGATGTTATCAATTAGGCACGTTGGGCCGAGGTAATCATTTTCTGGAGTTGCAACGATGTGTTGAGACAGGACAATTATGGTTAATGATACATACTGGGTCTCGCGGTATGGGGCCTGCAATTCGAGACTATCATTTACATCATGCCTCTGGAAAATCAGGTGGCCTTAAATACTTGGATATTGATAGTGAACAAGGAAAGGCTTACTACAACGACCTTGGGTGGGCAAGAGAATATGCCAATGCAAACAGACTGCAAATTTTAGAACGATGTAGAGCACTATTTAGTGACTTATTCTCAGTCTCGGTTGATGAAAACAGGATGATTCATTGTGATCACAACCACCTTGATATGGCGACTCTAAATAAACAAGATCTACTAATTCACCGCAAAGGAGCATGCTCGGTAACGAAAGGAGAAACAGCAATAATTCCCGGAAGTATGGGAAGTGACAGCTTTCATGTTATTGGAAAAGGAAATGCTGATTCGCTGTTTTCTAGTTCTCATGGCGCTGGTCGATGTATGAGCAGACAACTAGCTAGGAAAACTATCACAAGTAATAATTTGAGCAAACAACTTTCAGGTATTTACTACCAACAAGAGAAATTACGTTTGCTGACTGAAGAAGCCCCAACCAGTTACAAGAATATTGAAAAGGTAATGTCGTTACAGAAAAAGTTAGTCAAAGTGACTAGGCGATTAAGTCCTGTTTTAAGTTACAAAGGCACTTAAACCGTATTGAAGTAGGCTAGAAATACTAGCCTACTTTTTTATAGTAATGACTTTTTTTCTCCGCTTTAATTTTAGGTCGTACTTTTTAAGTTTTTTGCCTGTAGAAGAAATAGTGATGTACCCTTGAAGCTCACATACGTCATGAGCACTATCATCAGTTGAAGACAAAATATCAGCAGTAGCATATATAGATGCTGTATTTTTAGTGGTGAAGTCTAATTTTTTCAGTTCAATTCCGTCACACCAAAGATCCCTAGTTTCAGGGTTAATTGAAAGGTAATTACCTAAAAACCATTCAATATCCGATGGTAAAAATCCAAGACTAGAATCAGCTAAGCCTTCTTTAATAACGTAAAGCCCTGCGGCTACTTTTCTTTCATGACGTCTTGCATTGTTTTTTAATATGCGTTTGCAAGTAAATCTACGTTGTAAATTTTTTGAGCAATACATAAAGAATTCTACGTTGGGATCAGGCTCTAAAGTAGCTTCACGAACAATTTCATTCTCTAAAATTACCTCTAATTTAAGCTCAGAAACTTTGTATTCTTTATAACTATTATATTCACTATCTAATGTTGCTTTTGGTAATAGACCAACAAGACTTTCTTCCGATAACCCAATAAGCGACTCATCATAAATACAAAAGTCACTGGATGTGATTTTTATACGATCGAGTCTAAATTCATAGAATGAATCGAATTCAAGCTTTAAACCTAGTTTGTCATAACACCAAACTTCAGGCATGCAATCATCTTCTTTAGCATTCTGGTTTTTTATTTGTTCTGGTATACCAATAATTGATTGAACTTCCGCTCGATTCATACCGAAAGTAATATTGCCAATACCGAATAAAGGACTAATTTTCATTTTAATTTAGCTAGGTGCTAAAGAGAGTTTTTTAAGATAAACCAATGTACCATTTAACTTTTTATTATCAATAGAAACTATGATTTTAGATATTGTTAGGGTTTTCTATTAGCTCGTTTGTATTTAGCTTGGTATTCACGCCTCTGCTTCGTAACTTCATAAAGCACTATCCCCGTGGTTGTGGCTAAATTTAAGCTCTCAATCATTCCAAACATTGGTATTGATATGCAGGATTCACTTCTTTCAACAACAATATCGCTTACACCACGAGATTCATTACCAAACCAAACAGCAAGTTTTGGTTGAGTATAATCAGCCTCGTGAAGCACATAGTTTTCCTTCCCCTTTATATGAGGTGACGTCACTAAAGATATAAATCTATTTTTCTCAAGATGTTCTAAGCATTCTTCAGTGCTATTAAAGCGCTTAACAAAAGTCCATTTCGAAGCTGAAACAGATATTTTTGAAAGTGATTTACGTTCTCTCAATTCTTCCCAATCATCAGGTAGGGATTGCCTAGAATCTACAACGTAAATTTTTTCTACGCCAAGTGCATTGGCATTTCTAATCACAGAGCCTATGTTTTTTATATCCATAGGATTCTCTAGGACAGCGATTAAATTTTTACATTGGTATTCTTTAATTTCATCCGCCCGTTGGCGAATGGTACTCTTTGAATTATTCATATTCTCTCGGTTCTGCGGTAAAAAGCCAAATAGAAATTAACAGCTACAATCCTATACGTTCCATTTCTGCCATTGATTTAAGATTCATTTTTTCCAGCTTTTCATAATTTTTATTTTTTGAAAATATAGGTGTGATGTACCCGTCTTCATGACTATAAGTCATGCACCATGCGAAATTTTTAGGAAATATATGAACTTCATTCCCATGACAGTTTTTAATAGGCTTGGTTCTTGACACGTAAATTACCTTTTCATTTTCACCAAAGTTGTCTTCCATAATGTAGTAGCTAGGTGCTGCATGACGTTCATACTTTTCCTGTGCTTCTTCTTGAAAGAAATCTCCAGTCATATTCTCCCACAAAGTGTTCATACAGTACTTTAAGCCTCGAAAAGAAGTAATTGAAGGGCAAAAAATAGTGAGCCACTTTTGCCCAATGATTAGCGCTTTATCATCTTCAATGGATTCGTATTTTTGAATAGATAAATCTTTAATTACTTTGGGTGTTTTCATAGCTATTTCTTCCAATAAATGTCATACCTTCGAACACATCAAAACCATTAAAAAATCACCCGCATGTGGCGGGTGGTTTCTAATTTGACTGTAATACCTCAAGAAATAACTCATTCAAAACATCAAACCCAACAGTTCTCTCGTTAGACTTTTCACCATACCTTTCAAGACGTTCAAGTTCAGCTTCAATGAACTTATTGAGTACTGGTATTGCTGGCGCGACTTCTTTCTCTAGGCTAACTCGCTTGCGTTCCAATAATTTAGATATTTCTGCATCAAGTAGCTTATCGTCTGCAACCAACGTTCTTAGCTGATCAAAAACTATAGGCGCAGGCTCGTTGTACTTCTCTATCCATTTAATGGCTAATAACGGTCGTAGTACGTAAAAGTACTTTTTGAGCGGCACCATGTCGCTTTTCAAATACCCACGATAGTTAGTCTTAGCCATACTACGGTAGTGATAAACTCCTTTTGCATTGGAATAGACACTTGTTATCAAATCTCTAGCTTTTGCGGCAAAATGATTATCATCAACATACACGATTGGCGACTGTAACCATTCAACTATGGCAGGGTTGGATTTCCAAAAAAGCTTTAATGCTTTTCGGATATCCCAGCCATTGATATCTATCTCATCAACAATCGGATATTCGATAACATCACGTTTGTCTTCAAGGTTAACCGCTAAGTACCAGTCTTTAGGATGAGCATATATAAACCTAACATCAAAATCGCTATTTGGAGATTCAAATCCCCATGCGCGGCTACCAGACTCAATAGCATAGAGTATTTTGACTCCATGCTCGGCTTCTGCCGCCTTTATTCTGCGTAAGATTTCTTTTTGAACATCTTCGTCTATTTTATTCTTTTGTCTTTGTAAATTATTAGATTCCATTTTCATCTACCTAAGAGCTATCCGCTCATTTTCTGTTTTACTCTCTGCTAAAAAAACACGTAAAGACTTTATTTCAGCTTCACGTACAGCACCACCTATATCAGGGCCTTTTTTTCCTTGTGAAATTGCCAATTGTACAGCGGCTTTTTTATCCAACTGAGTTAACGCGTTTAGTAATGATTGCGCTAATAACAATTGTGGGTAAGCTCTATTAACAAAGGTTTCTCCTCTGCCTTGAGCATCACATAAACATGCTTGGAGAAACTGCTTAAAACGTATTGGATGCTCTAGTGCGTTCATATTTTCAATGATTAATTTGTGCAATTTTTTTGGCGTAAGCTCAAATAGCTTGTGGCATCTTGTATGATTATCACTGGTTAAGATGGCTAACGCTTTCAATCGATTGGGCACTTTTAGCCGTTCACAAAATGCTTCAATAACTGCAATACCTTCATGTTCATGACCTAGCAAATTTCCTCGTTCTTGATGGCAATAAGCTTTACCAAAATCATGAGTTAATGCTGCAAATCGAGTGTCAATATCAAAACTTAAATCCGCTGCTCGCTTCACAACGAGCATTGTATGTGTATAAACATCACCTTCTGGGTGATGGTTTTCAGGCTGTGGTACACCTACCATTGCTTCTAATTCTGGGAATATTCCTAACCCGTTAAGCGCTTCAAAAAATAATTGCGGATGTTTTTCACCAAGCGCTTTTTCAGTTTCTTTCCATACACGCTCAGACACTAAATGAGTTAATTCACCATTATCCCTAAGCTGTTTCATAAGCGCATATGTATCAGGATGAATTGTCCATTCTTCACCGTACCGGGCTAGAAAGCGAGCAACACGCAGTACACGCACAGGGTCTTCTGCAAAAGCATTAGTTGTGTGTCTTAATACCTTATTTTTTAAATCTGTTTGGCCATTAAAAGGGTCGATAACTTTGCCATCACCATTTAACGCCATTGAATTTATGGTTAAATCGCGTCTAGCTAAATCTTCTTCTAAAGTAACGGATGTGCTGGCGTCTACTGCAAAACCTGTATACCCCTTACCATTTTTTCGCTCTTTACGTGCTAAGGCATATTCATCTTTAGTTTCTGGGTGCAAGAAAACAGGAAAATCACTTCCGACGGATTGAAAACCTAGTGATGCCATTGTTTCTGTTGTTTCACCCACAACAACATAATCTTGGTCTTTTGATTTATGGCCAAGTAACGAGTCCCTAACTGCGCCTCCTACTAAATAGACATTTTCCAATTTCTTATTCATTACTTTTCCATTACCTTCTTTATTAGATTTGGCAATCCGCTTTTTTGATTAATATTTATTAATCTTACTCTAGTGAAACCCTCCACAATGTATCAGTTAATTGCTTCAACAGGATCTCTTTTCCTAAAAGTTGTTTAATAACATCAACATTGGTCGATGTATGCAAGCTTGGCTTTGTTGTTGTAAAACTTCCACTTCCCGCCAACGCAATCAATAATAACAATTGATCGGCTAAGTGCTCTTCAACAGCAGCTTGAGCATAAATATACTTATTTACTCTCCCAGCAGCCCGTTTTGCTACTCTTTCTGCCGAAACACCCAACTCGCCAACAACCTCAAATACATTGCGATGTGTTTTACTATCAATACATAACTGAAAACTATTACCTGGGCCAGGGGTAGTGACTTCCTGAACTTGACCTAAAGCATCCTGCCAATCAAGAATTTCCTGAGCCTTTGTAATTTCTCTTTGCCCTATACTTGCTGGCAGTAAGCTTATCAGAGCATTAAGAGAGCAATTATCCATATCACTAGCAAAATCACATCCTGCATCAGTCAAATGAATTGGCTTTAATGCTTGGGTTGGCTCAATAACAATTTGCCATTTACCACCGCCAGCAGGATAAAAACCTAACGTAGAAATACGAACGTTGCAGTTCACTCCCATACTTTTTAACACAGGCAAAAATGATTGTTCCAAAAAACTCAATGAAGGAGACATACCATTATGTGTACCCCCCTCAAATGTAATCGTTGAACTTCCCTTTGCTAATGCCAATACGGGTAAAATAGTCTGACACACGAGAACCGTACTTCCTGCGGTGCCAATGGCAAATTGAAAATTGCCTGACTTAACTTTCCCAGGAGAAAATCTGATGCGAGTTGAGCCAAGTTCAACACCTTCTGTAATAGCACCACAAATTTCTTGTGCTGCTAAAACGGAAGTTAAATGTTGACGTAACAAGCCTGTTTTCTTTCTTCCTGCTCTGATATTTATCAGTTCGATGTTTTGCTGAGTAAAAATAGATAGTGTTAGTGCCGTCCTTAGCACCTGACCACCACCTTCTCCTTGTGAACCATCGATTATCATGTATTTCATTATTTATCCTTCATAATCGTTAACATTAACCTTTAACGCATACTATCTGTTTCAAGGTGTATACTACTTCAACAAGATCCTTTTGTGCTTCCATCACCTTTTCAATATCTTTGTATGCGTGCGGTATTTCATCAATTACTGAGGCATCCTTTCTACACTCCACACCTTCTGTCGCTGCAATTTGATCATCAACGTTATAGACCTTTTTTGCCTTTGTTCTAGACATTACTCTACCTGCACCGTGACTACAGCTATTGAAACTTTCAGGATTTCCTAAACCTCTTACAATAAATGATTTAGCCCCCATACTGCCGGGAATAATGCCCATTTCACCTTTTTCAGCACGAACTGCGCCTTTTCTTGTGACATAACAATCCTTACCAAAGTGATGCTCACGCGAGATATAGTTATGATGACAATTTACTGCTAAATCAGCCGTTGAAAACTCAATAGGTAATTGCTTTCTTAGAGCGGCAATAGCATTGAACATCATTATTTCACGATTCTTTAAAGCAAAGTCTTGTGCCCACTCAACAGCTTCAACATAATCATCAAAATAGTCACTTCCTTCTTCAAGGTAAGCCAAGTCCATATCTGGCAAATTAATTTGATGACGTTGCATTTCTTTTTTCGCTAACTCGATAAAGTAAGTACCAATTCTATTCCCAACTCCACGACTACCTGAATGCAACATGATCCAAACCGCATCATTTTCATCTAGGCAAAGCTCTAAGAAATGATTTCCAGTACCCATAGTACCTAAATGCTTCACATTATTACTTTTTTTAATGGCTGGATGTTTTTCACAAATCCGTTCAAATCTCGCCTGTAACTTCAACCACTCACCCGCAACTACATCAGGTACGTTATGCCAAGAACCTCTATCTGCTCGGCCTCTACCACTAGTTCGTCCATGTGGGACAGCAGCTTCAAAAGCATGTCTTATCGCAGATAAATTATCTGGCAACTGACTGGCTGTTAATGTTGTTTTGGTAGCGACCATACCACAACCAATATCTACACCAACTGCTGCTGGAATTACTGCTTCCACTGATGGGATAACACTTCCAATAGTCGCACCTTTACCTAGATGTACATCAGGCATTACCGCGATATGTGAATGAACCAATGGCATAGTCGCAATGTTATTTAGCTGTTGCTGAGCTTGCTCTTCAAATGGAACACCTTTAGTCCATGCTTTGATTGTCGCTCTTCCTTCATTTTCAATAACGTTATAATTTCTACACATTATTTTTTCCTTAATTCTCTTCTACTTTTTAGTAAGCGGGCTACAGCTAATTCTGTAGCCCTTTGTCTTATGTTTGCGTTATGTGCTGGCTAGGCTATTTTTACTACGCCATTCATCAAGCCTTCCAAACCACCGTAGACGGTTAAGCTATCAATTCTCTCGGCTACTTTTTCAAGTGCTTCTAACTCTTTTAAGCGCATCAGCGTAGGGTTGTTTTCCATTACCTTCGCTGTGTTATGCAAGCTTCTAGTCGCTGAAGTTTCTTCACGCCTTTTGATCACATTAGCTTCAGCCGCTTTTTGCGCTTCTACTACCTGATTTAATATTGCTTTCATTTCACCGGGTAAAATGATGTCCTTCACACCAACACTCAAAAGAGATATACCAATGTCTGCCAAACGCTCAACCACTAGTTCTTTTACTGTTTCATTGACATACAATTTATCCAAAAGGATATCATCTAATGATTTAGTACCAACCGCTTCTCTTAAAGCTAATTGCAGAGTTTTATAAACAAAATCATCTACTTTATCGACACTACGTGCCGCAAGCTCAGCGTCATGCACTTTAATGTTCGCACTTAAATTTATTCGCAAACTTACTCTGTCTTTACTCAGGATTTCCTGTCCAGAAATCTCAAGCAATTGTGTTCTGCAATCAAAAGACTTTAACTCAATGGCATGGTTAAACTGCCAAAAACCATGCTGACCAGGCACTAACCTTTTGATCAATTGTCCATTAACATACAACAAACCGACATGATCTTTAGCGACATTCAAATCAGCAATAGGCTTCACTGCGACTGTTCGCTCACTTCTTATCAATCGTGTCGATGTATTTGCACCAGCCCGATTAATTAAGAAAAGTGTTTTATCATCTACATCTATATTTTCATCAATAGACAATTTTTCTAATCTTATTTCGCCAGCATCTTTCCATAGATATAAATGCTCGCTTGGCGCAACTACACCTCTAAGCAAGTCGTTAACATACAACATACCTACCTCGGTACTGTCTAGTTTCCAGTGAGAAATATGCTCATTTAATTCTTTATGATTTCGGTATAACCTTTCTGCATTTTTTTCTGAAAAATACAGCGTATTGATATCAAAAGTGACAAAGTCTAGCTCATTCTTGATATCCCAAATTTTGTGTTTTCCTGGTGTTAGTACTCTGTCTAGTTCTTGATTTTTAAACACCAAAACTCTTTGATTTTCTGCTACTAATTTAGTTTTTCTAAACATCTTTAATTTCCTTATTTAATCCTCTTTCGAGGAGGTGTTAGTAAGGGTTGAATACTTATTTGATAAAGGCCCAAAACTTTATTGTTATGGGGAGCATCCTGCTTGCCAGTACTTATTAGTTCTTGGCGTTTATCAAACATTGGTACTAACTACTTACTAACGTTTCATTACATATCATCGTATAAAGGGTGGGAATTGAACCCACAACAAACGGGTTAAAGCCGCTGCTCTACCAATTGAGCTACCTGTATTTAAGGAAGGATTCGAACCTTCGCCCAACAGCACGAAGCTGTTGCTCTATCCTCTGAGCTACTTAAATAGTTATTAAGATGGGAATCGAACCCATGACTGACGAAATCAATTCGCTGCTCTACCTACTGAGCTACTTAATATTTGTTTGATTAGGTATACGCATTTGCATTGCTTAGCGCACCAGTGTGACTTTTTGAATCACATCCTATTAATCAGACACTTAAGTTATTACAAGTCATGTGCCAAGATAATTTAAACCGTAAAAAAAATAATTAACCTGTTGTTTATATATGAGAAATTATGTGTTGCCGTGTGTTTTATATGTTTTAAGTTGAATTAAAAACCACTAGTAGATATCATTAAGGATATTTAATCTATCTATATGGATATGCTGTAGTGAAGAATACTGTTGTTGTGAGTTTGATAGGAACTCAATTAGACTATGTTGGTAAAAGAGTTGATAAATGGGCCAAATGGCGACCTAATGTCAGTTTGTGTAGCCAGGAAGACTTAATAGTTAGTCAGCTTCATATGTTGCATGATAATCATAGCAGTCGTCTTGCTAATAATGTGGCTGTAGATATTGAATCTGTTTCTCCTGAAACTAATGTTTCATTACATCAAGTCAATTTTCGCGACCCTTGGGATTTTGAAGAAGTTTATGCCAAACTTTTCGATTGGTGCCAAGAGCAAAAATTCGATACCGATCAAAATGATTATTTATTCCATATAACAACAGGCACTCACGTTGTTCAGATTTGTAGTTACCTCCTTACAGAGAGTCGTCACTTTCCAGGCCGCCTAATTCAAACATCACCCGATCACAACAATAAAAACAAATCGATTGGCCGTATACAAATTATCGATTTAGATCTATCTAAATATGACCAATTAGCTACAAGGTTTGACGTTGAACACCAAGAAGGTAAAGAGTTCTTAAAAGGTGGTATTGAGACTAAAAATAAGGCTTTTAACAGACTCATTACTCAGATAGAAAAAGTCGCTATTCGATCACAAGATCCCATGTTGTTAACTGGACCAACAGGAGCTGGTAAAAGCCAGCTAGCAACACGTATATTCCAATTAAAGAAAAAGCGCTCGATGTTAAAAGGCACATTAGTCTCGGTGAACTGTGCAACCTTAAAAGGTGAAAATGCTATGGCAGCATTGTTTGGCCATACCAAAGGAGCATTCACAGGTGCAGTAAAATCTAGAGATGGTTTTTTGCTTAGGGCTAATAACGGTGTTTTGTTCTTGGATGAAATTGGTGAACTTGGCTTGGAAGAACAAGCCATGCTGCTACATGCTATAGAAAATAAAACTTTCCACCCTGTGGGCAGTGATACGCCAGTTCAAAGTAATTTTCAACTAATCGCAGGAACCAATAGAGATTTAAAACAGGAGATTGAAAAAGGGTCTTTCCGTGAAGATTTATTAGCTCGTATTAACCTTTGGACATATGAGTTACCTGCGCTTAAAGATAGAAAAGAAGATATTCCTGTTAACGTTGACTATGAGATAGATCTTTTTGCCAAAAAAACAGGGCACCGTGTGCAATTTAACAAAGAAGCACAAAGTACCTTTATTGGCTTCTCTACTTCTAACGAGGCGCTATGGTCTGGGAACTTTCGTGATTTAAGCTCTGCGATAACCCGGCTGTGTACTTTGGCAGATTCTTCTAGAATCACTGTAGATGATGTCGAAGAAGAAGTAGAACGATTAAAACGAGCATGGAACCCATCAGGCCAGCAATCAACTAACAATATTTTATATAAGTACCTTCTAAAGGAACAAGTTGAAAATTTAGATACGTTTGATGCTAACCAACTTAGGTATGTACTTGATACATGCCAACGCCATAATAGTATGGCCTCAGCAGGTAGAGAGCTATTTGATGTTAGCCGAATCTTAAAATCTCAACCAAATGATTCCAGCCGCCTACAGAAGTACTTGAGTAAATTTGGTTTGAAATGGGCGGATATTTTAGCAAAAAGTTAGCAAATTTTGCTTTATATAACCTCCTTCCCCAACGATAAATTTTTAGAGAAAAAAATAGTCTAAGCTATTAGATTCGAAAACGATAAGCTAATCGGTTTAAATTCCCATGAGTAGTAAAAACCCAAAATTTGATTTACTAAATATGAAAAAAATAAAACTTCACATTTATTTAGAAATAATGATTTTAAGTTTTATTCCCTACGGTTATAACAAACAGATTTAATAAACCTAAAAGTATTATTTATTTAATATTTTATTAAAAACCCAACAAGTTCATATTATTACAATTCTAACTTTTAAATAATTACACCTATATTATCTATATAATTAACCCTTTATTAATTGTCTGTAAATTCAGTGCTTTAGGGTGGTTCCGCAAGCATAAATCAGTCCATCAATTTAGTTGAATGAGTGCTAGGTTAAGACATAGTTCTAATGTTCGTTTCTAATAGGTGGCAACAATGAAATTCTCAACAAAGCATTTAATAACCTCAGTTAATATTAAAAAATATTACTCCTTTTTATTTTATAAAAGTAGTTCTGAAAACAACGCAAAGCTAAAGCGATTTAAAAACCAAGAGAGGATCAGAAGACCAACTCTATTTGTGCGATCTTCACGAAATTTCAATAAAAGATTAAGTAAGTAAAACTTGTTGCCTATGTCCCATTTAAAGTTTGACACTGTAACCATTGGCCCATTCTCACTTAATATTTATTGGAAAGTTCAGAATGCAGTTAACTCTTTGTCGCTTGAAGAACGAGAGATTATTGAAGTGGCTATAGAAGAAATTCTTTTAGAGTATACGAAAAATGAAAGCACTTTTGATATGGAGAAAAATAATGAAATTAATAAGTTACCAAAGAAGCGCAACTAAAAAATATAGCTCTAAAGCTAACTCTGTTAAAAAACAAAGATCTGCATGTAAATTTTGGGCAATTAAGAATAAGCACGAAATAATAGAACAATATCAAGATGATGGATTTGGAAGTTTCTCCCAACTAGCTCCATGTTTTCAACAAATCATAAGGGCAATAAAGCAAGGCAACCCGAATTTCGAAGGTATAGTAGTTCATTCATACTCAAGAATATCTCGAAATTTACTCAATTTGATTCAAGTAAAACAATTCCTCAAAGATCAAAGTATTACATTATTTTCAGTTACTGAGTATTGTCCAATCATACCTAATAATAAAGAAGAGTAGCATGAGAAGAGTTATCTCTAAAATACAAGTAAATGGAGGTTAGTCTCTAGCTAGACAAATCATTTAATCAGGAGAAGAAAATGAAACATACAAAATACATGATAACTGAATCAAACGGCCCTGTAACAGAGCGGCCTAAATGCTCTTGTTGTAATTCTAATTTGTATATTATTAAGGGTAGGAGTGGAAAATATAAATATTACATATGCAAAGAATTACTTAAAAAGACGACGTTAAAGAATAATAAATAGTAGTTATATTCTGTAATGGGTACAGAAGATTTAAATGTAAAAACAAACTTGAAGATACTATAAAGTTTTGAAAGGTTGAATACATCAATGACGAGATCGTTGAACACTTTAATCGTCTAAGTCGAACTTCTGCACTTTATTAGAAATTTCAGTCATTTTATATTCGCAATAAGCAATTAATAACAGAGAAAGTTCGCATGCACATAACTAATCATTTTGTCAGGAGAAGATAATGAAACTAGCAAGATATCGTAGAGTTAGCTCTAAAAGACAAGTAAATGAAGGTGAGTCTCTGGCTGGGCAAATTCAAAAAACGGACGAATGGGCAAAGGCAAATGGACATCAAATTATTGAAGATTACGTTGATGCAGGTTTTACAGGTCGTAATGAAAATAGGAAAGGCTATCAGAATTTATTAGCTGATGTAGCAGAACCAGGGTCAGAAATAGAGGCTGTAATTGTTTATGCTCTCAATAGGATAAGTAGGGATTTATTAATATTACTAAAAGGAGTCGAACATTTAGAAAAACATAATGTTCAATTATTTTCTGTGATTGAAAATCTTCCTAAAGATAGAAGCACTAATCGATTGATGTTGGCTGTAACTGGTGCTGTATCGCAGAATCAAAGTGATGTTAGCTCTGTTTTTGTTAAAGACCGTATGAATGAAACTGCTGAACAAGGTTTTTACACAGGAGGACGTATTCCATACGGTTATTCAACCATCAAAGTTAAAATAGAAGGAATAAAAAAGAAACGTTCGAGACTTGTGATCATTGAAGAGCAAGCGTCTCTAGTTCGAGACATTTTCAATGCCGTTATAAGAGGTAGTAGTGGAAAAGGAGACGGATTAAAAACAATAGCAACTGATTTAAATAAGCGTGGCCTTAAACATGGAGTTAATAACTGGACCATAACAACATTAGGAAGAATGTTACATGATTCAACATATATGGGTGTACGGGTTTTTGGAAAAAATAGAAAAGAGGCTGAAAACAAACCAATAAAGAGTAAATGCCCTTCTATTGTATCAGAATCAATATTTAAACAGGCACAGAAAGCATTAAAGAGCAGACAACTTACTAACAGAGCATGTAAAGGAGTACGTTCTAACAGCCTTTTAACAGGGCTGCTTAAATGCTCTTGTTGCAACTCAAATTTAGTTATTAATACTGGCAAGAGTGGGCAATACAAATATTACAAATGCAGTAAAAAAATAAAGGCCAACATTAATATATGTAATCAAAAGCCAATACCACAGTTATTAATTGAAAATAAAATTATGGATGTGATATCTGATACGATACTGGAAACAGAATATCTAAATAAAATTTCAGAACATGTAAAAAAGATTCTTAAAGGTAAAGCTAAAAGTGATGATCAAATTCGGCTTTCTAAAAACAATCAATTAGCAGAAACCAAACAAAGTCTCAAAAAACTATTCATGATGCTCAGTAAAGATGAAATCGCTGCCGATAAAGATCTAGATGAGATTTTAGATGACTTAAAAAATAAACGAAATACTCTTGAAGAAGAGTTACAGATTATAAAGCGCAGATCCAGTATTCCAATTTGGAAATTTGGTGATAAGAAGAAATTAATATTTATAGAGACAATTAAAAAAGTTCTACTATCTGGTGATAAGAGTTTAACTAAGGCATTTTTGAGAACGATAATATCTAAAATTGACGTTAAACCAACTGAAGTAACAATCATTGGAAGTAATATTCAAATGTTAAATGCCATTTCTAAAACAAAAATGGGCACCTCTAATGAGGTGCCCACCTTCGTATCAATGTGGCGGTGAGATAGAGATTTGAACTCTAGAAGGGCTACAAACCCTTGCCGGTTTTCAAGACCGGTGCTTTCGACCACTCAGCCATCTCACCTGAAGTTAAAATGCATTGCTGCTTCAGAACGAGGCGAATATTAAAGGCTCGAAATTCTCTTGTAAAGCATTTATTCTATAAAAAAGTTTGTTTGCTAAAAAAAACAACAATTTGTTATTTATTTGAGCAAATTTAGTAATTTTCGTCTTAAGGAAAGCTTGTGAGTGAAGAAAATCAATGTCGTTGCCCTTGGTTAGATACAACAAAACCGGACTATGTTGCTTATCATGATGATGAATGGGGCGTGCCTGTTTTTGATGATAGAAAGTTATTTGAGTATTTAATGCTCGAATCTGCGCAAGCGGGCTTAAGTTGGTACACCATTTTGAAACGGCGTGATGGTTATCGTGCAGCCTTTGCAAATTTTGATGTTGAAAAGGTGTCGAAATTTACAGAGGAAAAAGTAGAAGAACTACTACTGGATATAGGTATTATTCGCCATAGAGGTAAAATTAACGCGGCTATTAATAATGCTAAGCTATTTATAGCAATTCAAAAAGAGTTTGGCAGCTTTAGCGAATATATGTGGGGCTTTGTTAATCATAAAACTATTGTTAATAATTGGGAAAAGCTTGAAGACTACCCTGCTACGTCGAAAGAATCTGATGCTTGGAGTAAAGATTTGAAAAAGCGTGGCTTTAAGTTTGTAGGTTCTACTATCTGTTATGCGCACATGCAAGCCTGCGGAATGGTGAATGATCACAGCCATGATTGTTACAAACGCTCACAAATTATTGATGAATTTCAACAGCGTTAAAGATAGTAATTAAAAAAATAGCGTGCCATAATATGTCATTGTGGTTTATGATTAATTATCACTATAAGTGGTAAACAAGTGCTGAATGTTTGATTTAACCTTGAACTTTTAACATTTGCCCACATCTAAAAAATATAATTAGCATACTTAGAGGAAATTTTATGCAATCGAATATTAGTTTAAATGCTAGTAGAAGTTCAGCGATTGAAATTAACAAGGTACTGAAAAATACCTATATGTTACTTTCGATGACTTTGGCGTTTAGTGCCGTAACTGCTGGTGTTTCTATGGCGATGGGCTTGTCTCATATGGCTGCCTTAGTAATGACCTTAGTTTCTTTCGGTTTATTATTTGTTGTTAATAAGAATGCCGATAAAGCGAGTGGTATTTTTTGGATTTTTGCCTTCACTGGTTTAATGGGTGCCTCTTTAGGCCCAATGCTTAACTATTATGCAGCTATGCCGAACGGCGCTTCATTAATTATGCAAGCATTAGGTGGCACAGCGTTAATTTTCTTTGCGCTTTCTGGCTACGCATTAACTAGCAAAAAAGACTTCTCATTTATGGGCGGCTTTTTAATGGTAGGTTTAATCGTTGCGGTAATTGCAATGGTAGCAAACATTTTCTTCCAAATTCCTGCGCTTTCATTAGCAATTAGTGCTGCAGTTATTATGATCATGTCTGGTTTGATTTTATATGATACAAGCCGCATCATTCACGGTGGTGAAACAAACTACATTCGTGCAACTGTTTCTCTATACTTGAATATTTATAATATCTTCGTGCATTTATTAAGCCTTTTAGGCGTTTTAGGCGGCGATGACTAATTAGCAGTTAAAAATCATATAATGTGATTAGTAATTGTTTATACTTTACGTATAAAATATAAAGCCTCAATATTGAGGCTTTTTTATTATCTGAATTTACTTAATGTAGCGTGAAACAAGGCAGAATATGCAAAACACTTTGGCTTTAGTGGTAACCACCCCGCCAAATAGCAATTTAACAACAACGGCAGTTAACTTGGTTAAAGCAGCTGTTGAGAAAGGCGTCGCTATTGTTGGTGTGTTCTTTTATCAAGACGGTGTGTTAAATGCTGCTAAGCATTTATCTATACCTAATGATGAATACCAAACGTTGCAACATTGGCAACAGCTTAATCGCGAATTTGATGTGCCATTATATTTATGTGTTACTGCAGCAGAAAAGCGTGGTTTAACTGACGAACTTGGTAAGAATGAAAGCTCGAATATAGACCAAGCCTTCACCGTTTCAGGGTTAGGCGAGCTAGTTGAACTCACCTGTAAAGCAGAACGTGTGGTGCAATTATAATGGCTGATAAAACCATAGCAATAGTAAATACCCAAGCGCCCTTTTCAAACGCTGACGGTAAGGAAGCATTAGACGCCGCATTAATATTTGGCTCTTATGAACAAGCAACATCGCTATTTTTTCTAGCAGATGGTGTATTTCAGGTGATCGGGGATCAAAATGCCTCAGCAATTGAAATTAAAGATTATTTAAAAACATTCTCTGCTTTAACATTTTATGACATTGAAAATATTTATGTTTGCCAACAATCGTTAACTGAGCGTAATTTAACGGCGAATTTTCATATCGACAATATTCAAGTGCTAACAAGTAAAGAGTTTAGCCAACGTTTACACCAGCACAACGTGATATACAGGTTTTAGTTTTACTATGGCAATGTTACATATAATTAGAGATTCAGGCTTTAATAGCAGCGCATTAACTCAATGTTTGAGCATGAATTTGCCGCAAGACAGCATATTGCTAATGGATGATGGTTGTTATAATTTGAACCATCCTTTGCTACTGGCCGCGATAGCAAAACAGCCTGCGCTAAAGGTATATTTTATAAGCCTACATGCCAGCGCTCGAGCACAAAAAAGCAATAACACCTCCTTTATTTCAAGTACCTTAGATGACGTACTTGAATTACTTTTTAGCCACGACAACTCGATTACTTGGTCATGACAATTAACTATAACAATGAAACTTTAGCCACTGATAAGCAAGGCTACTTACTTGATTTCACGCTATGGAATGAAGATGTTGCCGTTTTACTAGCACAATCAGACGACATAGAGCTTAGCGAAGCACACTGGGAAGTTATTCGTTTTGTTAGAGAGTTTTACCTAACTTACAACACATCACCGGCAATTCGCGCATTAACCAAAGCAATGAAAGTTGAATTTGGTGAGGAAAAAGCCAGTAGCCGTTATTTATACCGACTGTTTAAAGAAGGCCCTGCCAAGCAAGCAACAAAGTATGCGGGCTTACCTAAACCAGCGAGATGTATTTAATTTTTCGCTGCTCTAACTTAATAACACACGGTATCGCGTTACCACTTTAGCAACCGTAACATTCATATAACGTAAAGCCCTGCTGATGAGAAGCTAACAATGAACAATAAAAAAGCGCTTACCCAAAGGTAAGCGCTTTTTTAATTCAGCTATTTAACGTAGCTGAATTATATTATTTGTATTCGCTATGCTAATGGCAGAGTTGGAACCTGGATTTCAGCCATTTCTAACATCACACGAACAACCTGACAGCTGTAACCAAATTCGTTGTCATACCATACGTAAAGTACAGCACGATCACCGTCAACAATTGTTGCTTGTGAATCAACAACACCTGCGTAACGAGAGCCAACTAAATCAGAAGAAACAATTTCAGTAGACGCTGTGTAATCAACTTGGTTTTGTAATGCTGAGTTCAAAGAAATGTTACGAATGTAATCATTTAACGTATCTTTGTCAGTTGCTTTTTTCAAGTTCAAGTTCATGATTGCCATTGAAACGTTTGCAGTAGGAACACGAATCGCATTACCCGTTAATAAACCTTTCAATTCTGGTAATGCTTTCGCTACTGCTTTTGCAGCACCAGTAGTACTAATAACCATGTTTAATGGAGCACTACGGCCACGACGCGGCGCTGGGTGGTAGTTATCAATTAAGTTTTGGTCATTTGTGTAAGAGTGAACTGTTTCAACGTGACCATTACGAATACCAAATTCATCATTCAATGCTTTTAGTACTGGTGTGATTGCGTTAGTTGTACAGCTTGCCGCTGAAACGATTTTGTCTTCAGATAAAATCATGTCTTGGTTTACGCCGTAAACGATATTTTTGATATCGCCTTTAGCTGGTGCTGTCAGTAATACTTTAGCAACGCCTTTAGATTGAAGATGTTGGCCTAAACCGTCTTCATCACTCCAGATGCCTGTGTTATCAACAACTAATGCGTTGTTAATGCCGTATGAAGTGTAATCAATATCAGCAGGAGATTTTGCATAAATTACTTGAATGAAAGCACCGTTAGCTTTAATGACATTATTTTCTTCATCGATAGTAATACTACCGTTGAAAGCACCGTGAACAGAATCACGACGAAGTAAGCTAGCACGTTTGGCTAAGTCACCTTCTTTACCTGGACGAACAACAATCGCACGTAAATTTAATTTAGAGCTAGGACCCGCACGTTCAATTAATAAACGCGCTAATAAACGACCGATACGACCAAAACCGTAAAGTACTACGTCTTTCGCTTCTTGCACATCGCTATCTTTAGCAATAGTGTTTAATTCTTTTTCTAAAAACTGTTCAATTGAAAGGCCATTTGCTTCGCCTTTAAATAAATAACGGTAAGCTAGTTTACCTACATCGATACGTGCAGGAGCTAGTGACATGCTAGCTAATGCTTGAACGAACGGGAAACTTTCACGTAAACGTAATTTGTTTTCTTCGTGTAACGCTACTGATTTGTGCGCTTTAATAATGTCGATTGCAGAAGCATTTACTAGTGGGCGACCGTAAATAGAAATTTCGATACCGTTATTTCTAAATAGTTGTCCGATGATCGGCTGCATGTTTTCAGCGAATGTTTGACGTTCTTGCCAGCTAGTTTGATATTGTTCCTCAAGATGAGAAGTCATTGCGTAAACCTTTTATTTCAGTCAATTGAACGATAGGTTATTATATTAATTAAAGGATATAATTACTAATAACTAAATGCGGCGCATATTGTAATCCAACATGGATTATTTCGCCACCAGTTACAAAAGTTTTCAGGGATATAATAGTGAAAAAGATGAAAATTATTAAATTTGTCACCATTTTACCTTTTTTTACGTTAACGGCATGTGAACAAGGACCTAACTTTGCTGAGTTATGCGACCAACACGTGGAAATCTGTGAAGAGTTTCAAGAAGATACTTGGTGTAAGAAAGAACGTATTGCCGTTGGCTTTGCAAACTTGTCTCATAAGCTAAAAGCCAACGACAGTAACAAGTACCAACAACTTATTGCTTATGAAGGCTATGAAAAATGTATGGCCCATGCGGCTAAAATTGAGCATATAAAGCTTAAAGTCAAAAAAACTATTCGTACGAACAATGTTTTAAAGGCTAGAGATAAAATCAAAGAAATATCGTTAGCGACAGAAAAGTCTGAGCACCCTGATCTACTTTACTTTCATTGGTCACGTTATTTAAATGAAGCTTCTCTTAATAAATTTATAGCCTTAGAAGGTAACGAATTATTAGAGCGCTCGAACAGACAAGTTAATTTAGCCAGTTACTATGCCAAACGTGACCCGACTAAAACGTTAAATTTGCTTTATCATGCTCTAGAGCTGTACCCGAGCGATGCCAAGCTAGATACTGAAATATTCAAATCTATCGCCAGTATTTTTGCTGATAAAAAAGAGTATAAACAAGTTTATATTTGGTCAAAAATATTACGTATGTATGATCCAAAAGATACTACGATTCATGACAGTACATTACAAAGTTATATAATCGGTTATGGGTTAGATGCAGACTTTCTTAATAAAGTTGCTGATACTACCCTGAACAATATTACTGCGGGAACATTCACCCCTCCGCATACATAAGCCATACAAATCAATATATTGACCAACAAACAACAAAAAGGCAGCCGTAGCTGCCTTTTTCTTAAATGGTTTTCGAGTTAGGTTAGTTATCTAACCTACTTCATTTATATCACGAGTGTTGCTTGACCAAGAAACATGGAATTTTTTGCCTGCTGGCTTATCTACACGTTCAAAAGTGTGCGCGCCAAAAAAGTCTCGTTGCCCTTGTAATAAGTTCGCAGGTAATACCGCACAACGCATCGAGTCGTAATACGATAACGCTGAAGATATAGCGCCTGTTGGAATACCCATTAAGGCAGAGTTTGCTACTGCTTTACGCCAGTTTAATTGATGCTTACATAATTGTTCAGCAAAAAATTCATCCAGTAATAAGTTGTCAAGTTCAGGATTACGTTCAAACGCTTGCGTAATTGACTGTAAAAATACCGCGCGAATAATACAACCTGCACGCCAAATTTTAGCAATGCTAGCAAAGTCTAGCTGCCAGTTATGCTCCTTTTCCGCCAATTTCATTAATTGAAAACCTTGTGCATAGGCACAAATTTTCGCACAGTAAATAGCGTCTTGTAATTGGTCAATAAAGTCAGTTTTTTCTTGTTCAGTAAAGCTTTGTGCGTCAGGACCAGACAATACCGTTGAGGCATGAACACGTAAATCTTTAAATGACGAAATAGAACGAGCATAAACCGCTTGTGCAATAGTTGGTGCTGGCGTGCCTAATTCTAAACTGCTCATGGCAGTCCATAATCCAGTACCTTTTTGCCCTGCTTTATCTAAAATCAGGTCAACCAATGGTGTATTATCATCGCCAACTTGATGACGTAATACTTCTACTGATATTTCCATTAAATAGCTGTCTAATGGACCGTTGTTCCACTGTTCGAAAATATCCGCAATTTCTAAACTACTTAAACCTAATCCGTCGCGTAGCATTTGATATGCTTCACAAATAATTTGCATATCAGCATATTCAATACCGTTGTGAACCATTTTCACATAGTGACCAGCACCCGCTGGACCAATATAGGCAGCACATGGCTCGCCTTCAGTAACCACATCACCTGGCTTAGTACGCTCAATTGGTTTACCTGTTTTTGCATCTACTTTTGCGGCAATAGCCTGCCAAATGGGTTTTATTCTTGTCCACGCATAAGGTGAGCCGCTTGGCATTAGCGCTGGGCCAAAACGTGCTCCAACTTCGCCGCCAGATACCGCTGAAGAGAAAAGAATAAAATTGTTTTTGTACTTTTTCTCACGTGCAACAGTATCGACCCACAAGCTGTTACCGGTGTCGATAACAATGTCGTCTGGCTGAATACCTGCACCGATCAAATTTTCACATACTTGGTCAACAGGTGCGCCGGCAGGAACAGATAAAACAATTAAGTGTGGCGGCTTTAAGCACGACAATAATTCTGTATAAGAAGAGCAACCCACTACACGTGCGGTTGATGAGCCACTTTCCGCTTTATCTTGCGCGATAGCATCTTCTACTTTAGCAATATCAAGATCAAACGCTGCAATACTAAAACCATTGTCAGCCAAATTAAGCACAAGGTTCTTGCCCATGACGCCTAAACCGATAAATCCAATGTCACATAAATTGTTGTTCTGTGTCATAAAAAAATCCACATTATAAAGAGGGAGAGTGCAGATAGTTCCGCTTTATTAAAGCGAATAAATGCATATATAAAACGCCTAGTATACCGACATTTTAAGCTAAAGAGTTTAATAGGCGGTATTTTAGTAACAATACGCAATAAAACAAGTATTAAATCAACATTTATTCTCTTATGTCGATTTATTACTTGTAATTTACGAGAAATGATGTAATTTTACTACATAATTATATTTGAGGTTTGGTTATGACAATTAGAGTTGGAATTAACGGTTTTGGTCGTATCGGCCGATTCGTATTTAGAGAAGCATTTGCAAGAGCTGATGTAGAAATAGTAGCAATTAACGACCTTATAGATGTTGATTACATTGCTTACATGCTTAAATATGACTCTACTCATGGTCGTTTCAATGGCACAGTTGACGTTGTTGACGGACACTTAGTCGTAAACGGTAAAAATGTACGAGTTAGCGCTGAGCGTGATCCACTTAACTTAAAGTGGAATGAAGTAGAAGTTGACGTTGTTGTTGAATCAACAGGCCTGTTTTTAACAGATGAGTCGGCCCGTAAACACATTACTGCTGGTGCGAAGAAAGTTGTACTTTCAGCGCCATCTAAAGATGATACTCCTATGTTTGTAATGGGTGTCAATCACACTGAATATGCAGGGCAAGACATTGTTTCAAATGCCTCTTGTACAACAAACTGTTTAGCCCCTATCGCGAAAGTGCTAAATGATAATTGGGGTATTCAAGACGGTTTAATGACCACAGTACACGCAACGACTGCAACACAAAAAACAGTTGATAGCCCATCAGCTAAAGATTGGCGCGGTGGCCGTGGTGCAGGACAGAACATCATTCCATCATCGACCGGTGCAGCAAAAGCTGTTGGTAAAGTAATACCAGCCTTAAATGGTAAATTAACTGGTATGGCATTTCGTGTACCAACACCAAATGTTTCAGTAGTCGATTTAACGGTTAACTTAGAAAAACCAGTGAGTTATACAGATATCTGTGCAGCAATGAAAGCTGCTTCAGAAGGCGAACTAAAAGGTATTCTAGGTTATACAGAAGATGCTGTGGTATCTAACGACTTTATTGGTGAGCGCTGTACATCAGTGTTTGACGCAACAGCGGGTATTGCGCTAACAGATACTTTCGTTAAAGTAGTGTCTTGGTACGATAACGAAATTGGTTACTCTAACAAGATATTAGATTTAGCAAGCTACGTTAGCACACAATAGTTGTTATATAACGATAAATGCTAGTAAGGATCACGAAAAGCCAGATTAACGTCTGGCTTTTTTATATCCAATCTTTTCGTACAAGCGTTAAGTGCCAAGTTTATATGAAAGCCACAAGCTCATGCACTAACTTATAAGTTTTCAGATGGACTAGATTAACAGATTTTAACCACTACAATTGACTTGTAACCATCAGTTTAAGAGCTATATCTAGCTCTGAATGAAAGAAAGAAAACAACAAAAGTTAAACGCTAAATTTCATAATGGTTCAAATAAAACCAACTACCTTAGTATCACCTAGCCCTAGAACCATTAAATTACAGGCATAAAAAATCAGGCAACAGCCTGATTTTTATTAATTATATGTCATGAATTGCCAAGTAATGATACTCGACAATCACATCATGACAATTATTTTACGTGGTTTAGCACTTGTTTAGCTAAACGAGTGACTTCTTGCCAGTTGCCATTTTGAACAATTTCATCCGACACAAGCCATGAACCACCACAACAAGCTACGTTCGGCAATGCTAAATAATCACGAACGTTATTTAGGTTGATACCACCTGTTGGACAAAATTTAATGTCTGGGAATGGCCCGCCAATAGATTGAATAGCCTTTACACCACCAGAAGCTTCCGCAGGGAAAAACTTCAAATGATCGTAACCACAATCAATACCGTCCATTAATTCTGAAATAGATGAAATACCAGGGATCAAAGCAGTATTGCCCTCTTTACCCGCTTGTAATAAATCTTTCGTTAAACCCGGACTAATAGCAAATTTAGCACCTGCATCCGCTGAACGTTGCAGTAATTCTCTGTTAGTCACTGTACCTGCACCTACAACGGCTTCTGGAAGGTGTTTAGCAATAGTGCTAATAACTTCAAGTGCGGCTGGTGTGCGTAAAGTTACTTCTAATACTTTAATGTCTGCTGCTAATAAAGCTTCTGCGATTGGCAGAGCATCTTTAACATCTTTAATCACCAACACTGGTACAATTGGACCCATGGCAAAAAGATCGCTTGGCTGTACTTGCCAATTATTTGATAACGTCATATTCCCTCTTAATACTCTTTAGTGCTAGTTGTAATGTTTTCAACTGAATTTAGTTGTCTAAGATACGCTGCAGCGCCCATTAACCCTGGTTGTTCTTCGGTAACAACAAAAGTGGCTATTGGCTGATTAAAACCTGACATGCGCCCTTTAGCTTCAAATCTTGTTCTAAAGTCACTGTTTTCGAAATATTCAATAAAGCGTGGAACAATGCCTCCAGCAATGTACACACCACCGTAGCTACCTAGTGTTAATGCTAGGTTACCGGCAAAACTTCCTAATACTCGACAAAATTGTGCAATAGTTTCAGCGCATAATTCACAAGTATTGGCTAAACCTCTAGCGGTGATCTCTTTTGCTGGTAATTCTGATGCCACGCCATTTTTGATAAAGCTGAGTGCCTGATAAATTTGTTCTAAACCTAAGCCAGAAAGCAATTGCTCGTAAGAAACACGAGCGTACTTTGTATTTAAGAAATTTAAAATTTCCGCCTCTTGTTGATCAACTGGAGCAAAGTCTACATGTCCACCTTCACCACTTAGACTAAGCCAGCCGTGGTTCAATGCCACTAAATTTGCCACGCCTAAGCCAGTACCTGGACCACAAATTGAAATAGGTTTATCAGCAATAACCTCACCAATACCAATTTGTACTTTTTGGCTATCAGTTAACTGTGGGATAGCATGAGCAATGGCGGTAAAGTCATTAATCAAAACGAGTTCATGCAGTTGTAATTGTGCTTTTAATGCTTGCTGAGAAAATTGCCACGGTAAATTCGTCATGACGATTAAATCTTTATCAACGGGACAAGCAATGGCTAAACAAGCAGATATATCTTTATTATGAAGTTGGTGCTTTTCAATAAAATTATTTAACACTTCTGCCAAGCCTGCGTAGTCAGCACAAGCGTAAATCTCTATTGCTGAAATATCACCATGCTCACCTGCAATGGCAACTCGCATATTGGTACCACCAATATCAGCAATTATATTGACGTTATTATTTAACATCGCTACACCCCACCTTCAGTACCATCGTCAGCATGATCAGAAAATAATGAACAGGCTCCCGTTTCTGCTGAGCTAAGATTACGTCGCATAAAGCCAAATAATTCACGACCCATCCCTTGATGATGGCCGTTTACTTGAAACTTAGCATTTTCACGTTGTGTTAATTCACTATCATCAACTAATAACGTTAACTCACCGCTTTCGCCGTCAAGTAGTATCATATCGCCAGTGTGTATTTTTGCGATCAAACCACCATCTAAAGCTTCAGGGCACAAATGAATTGCCGCAGGCACTTTGCCTGATGCACCAGACATTCTTCCATCAGTCACTAAAGCAACTTTAAAACCTTTGTCTTGTAATACGCCTAATGGCGGCGTTAACTTGTGTAGTTCAGGCATACCACGCGCTTTTGGCCCTTGAAAACGAACCACTGCGATAAAGTCTTTTTCTAATTCACCGGCATGAAATGCTTCTTCAAGTTCATGTTGGTCTTCAAATACTACTGCAGGAGCCTTAATAACAAAACTGCCTTCGCGTAGTGATGATGTTTTCAAAACTGAAACACCTAAGTTACCTTTTAATACTTTTAAACCACCATCAGCTTTAAACGGTTTATCAGCGGTAGTGATAACTTCAACATCACCAGACGTTGTAGCACCATCAACCCATTTCAATTCACCATTTTCGAGAACAGGTTTTTGCGTATAGCGCGTTAAACCTCGGCCACAAATTGTCTCAACATCTTCATGCACTAAACCGGCTGCAATTAACTCTTTAAACAACAATGCCATACCACCCGCTTCTTGGAAGTGGTTAATATCAGCGTGACCATTTGGATAAATACGGGTTAATAACGGTACTGAGTCAGATAAATCATTAAAATCTTGAAAGTTAACAATGATACCGGCAGCTTTAGCGAAGGCGATAATATGCATGGTTAAATTCGTTGAGCCACCAGTTGCTAACAGCGCAACAATAGCATTGACGATTGAGCGTTCATCAACCATTTTACCAACAGGGGTATAATTACCTGACTGTTGCGTTAAGCGAGTTACTTGACGAGCCGCTGCTTTGGTTAGCTCTTCACGTAATTGGGTATTAGGTGCAACAAATGATGCGCCTGGTAAATGCAGCCCCATCACTTCAACCACTAATTGGTTCGAGTTAGCAGTACCGAAGAAAGTACAAGTGCCCGCACTGTGATATGAGGCAGATTCGGCTTCTAATAACTCATCTTCACCAATTTCACCATTAGCGAACTGTTGGCGAACACGAGCTTTTTCTTTATTTGGAATACCTGATGGCATTGGACCAGCAGGAACAAAAACCGTAGGTAAATGACCGAATGTCATACTTGCTATCATTAAGCCTGGGACGATTTTGTCACAGATACCTAACATCAATGCGCCATCGAACATATTGTGCGACAAGGCTACAGCGCTCGACATTGCGATAACATCGCGACTCATCAAGCTTAAATCCATGCCTGGTTGACCTTGTGTTACGCCATCACACATGGCCGGAACACCACCTGCAAATTGCGCAACACCACCAGTATCTCTAACGGCAGCTTTAATAATATCCGGATAGGTTTGGTAAGGTTGATGCGCTGAAAGCATATCGTTATATGCAGAAATAATTGCAACATCAGAGTGATTTACGCCACGTAAGGTTGCTTTATCGTCTTTACCACAGGCCGCGAAGCCGTGTGCTAAGTTGCCACATGATAAACTTGCACGATGCACCGTAGTTGATTTCGCAGCTGAAATTTTATCTAGGTACGCTTTACGTGTGTCTTTACTTCTATCAATGATCCGCTGAGTGATCTGTAATATTTCTTTTTTCATAATTTACTCGGCCCAATAAACTTGTGTATTAACATCTGCGGCGTGTAAAAAAGCTCTGATAGGCATTTCTTTAACATCTTGCCCGGCGATGGCTTTTGCCAGTACCTGCTTTTTACTATTGCCACTGATATGTAAAATTGTATTTTCGCTTTGCACTAAAGCAGCAAAACTAAAAGTAATGCGCTGATGTGGCGCCGTTTTTGGCACAACTTTTAATAGTGCTGAGCTATCAAGTGATAAGCATTCATTAATTTCATCACTACATGGGAATAAAGAGGCGGTATGACCATCTTCACCCATGCCAAGAATAAGCACGTCTAACGGTAATAACTGTTGCTTTGCCGCTATGTTTAGGTCTGCCAAAGTGTCATTCGTTAATGCATCACCTTGCTTTAAATGAAAAAACTTTGCTTTCACTGCTTCATTTTGTAGCAAATTTTCATGCACTAACTTGGTATTACTATCATTAGAGTCAATATCAACCCAACGTTCGTCAGCAAGCGTTATGGTGATTGATTGCCAAGGCAAAGCCTTTTTTGATAAAGAGTTAAAAAAACCTTTTGGTGTTGAACCGCCTGACACCGCAATACTTGCTTTACCTTTTTGCTTAACAGCACTAGCAAGGATGTTAGCAACATTGTCTGCCAATGTTTCATCAAGTAAGTGACGTTGTTCGAACTCATTAATTTGATACATTATTCTACCCACTGTCGATCATCACGTGCAATTAAAGAGATAGAGGAAACTGGTCCCCATGATCCTGCCGCATAAGGTTTAGGCGCTTCATTGGTTGACTGCCACGCAGTAATAATGCCGTCAGCCCACTGCCATGCGGCTTCAACTTCATCACGACGAACAAACAATGATTGATTACCATTAACCACTTCTAGTAGTAATCGTTCATAAGCGTCAACAACGCGTTGATTGTCGTAAGTTTTAGAAAAACTTAAATCTAACTTGTTTTCGTGAATTTGCATTTGCGAGGCAATACCAGGAATTTTATTCATCATCTCTAATTCAACGCCTTCATCAGGTTGTAGTCGAATGGTTAATTTATTTGATGGTAAATCGGCATAGCTTTCACTGAAAATATTGTGTGGCTGCTGTTTAAAATGCACCACAATTTCACTGTGTTTTTTCGGCATACGTTTACCAGTGCGTAAATAAAATGGTACCCCTGCCCAACGCCAGTTATCAATTTCAGCTTTTATTGCCACAAAGGTTTCAGTGCCACTATTGGCATTTGCACCTTCTTCGTTTAAATAACCCGGCACGGCTAAACCATTAAGGTAACCATCGGCATACTGTCCGCGCACTGTTTTATCTTTCACATTTTGGCGAGTGATAGGTTTTAATGCTTTGATCACCTTTAATTTTTCATCACGCACACTATCAGCACTTAAGTCAGCTGGTGGCTCCATGGCTAACAGTGAAAGAATTTGTAGCAAATGATTTTGCACCATATCGCGCATTTGTCCGGCTTCATCATAAAAGCCCCAGCGGCCTTCAATGCCAACGCTTTCTGCAACCGTAATTTGTACATGATCAATACTGTTACGGTCCCAATTATTAATAAATAATGAATTGGCAAAACGTAATACTAATAGGTTTAGAACGGTTTCTTTTCCTAAATAGTGATCAATACGATAGATTTGGTTTTCGTTAAAGTATTGAGAAACTTGGTCGTTAATCACTTTTGATGATTCTAGACAGTGCCCAATTGGCTTTTCCATGACAACGCGGTCGTTATCTCTTATGAGCTTGGCCGATTTTAAGCCTTCACTGATATCGCCATATATAGCTGGAGGAGTCGAAAAGTAATAAACACGAGGCGTTTTTTCAGATGATAATGTTGTTGCTAGCCCACTATAAGCGGCAATATTTTTAAAGTCGAGTTGTTGATAAACTAAACGGGCTAAAAATTTAGTCACTGCATTCACATCTAAAGCTTCAGGGATAAACTCATTTAAACCATCGTTTATCTGTTGGGTAAACTGCTCTAGCGTAATGTCATCTCGCGCAACACCAACAATAAGAGTCTCATCACCTAACAAACCTGCTAACTCTAGTTGATATAAAGAAGGCAAAAGTTTACGGCGTGATAAATCCCCGAGGGCTCCAAAAATAACAATTTCACTAGCAGCTTGGCAATCGCTGTTATTCATATCTTATCTACTCAATTATTTTATATATTAGTTTCAGTGTAACTAAACTACATTTAAGGCTAATTTATCTGCTATAGCAGCATCAGTAAAGTACTTTCTGTAATATTACTACATTTAATGCAAATTAATTAAAAACAGTACCTGTGAGGCAACTTTATGGTAAAAATGCATTAAAGGTTTGCAAAATTCGCCCCTTTTGATTTATATTAGCGTAAAAGTGAAATAAATTTTCACAATTCCTGTATCTTTACAGAAAATAAATTACAGCATTCTTTAATTTGATACCAACAGATATCAATTAAGCAATGTACTAGGGCTTAAACGTAATGAATATATTAGAAAAGATCACCAACGAGTTAGATACCTTCAGCAAATCTGAACGTAAGGTGGCTGAAGTTATATTATCATCACCTGGAACCGTGATTCACGCTAGCATCGCTGCATTGGCTAAACAAGCCAATATTAGCGAGCCTACGGTAAACCGCTTTTGTCGACGTCTTGATACTAAGGGCTACCCTGACTTTAAATTGCACCTTGCGCAAAGTTTAGCTAACGGTACACCTTATGTTAATCGTCATGTTGATGAAAATGATTCGGCTGAAGAATATACAGCAAAAATTTTCGAATCTACTATGGCTAACTTAGAGCTTGCGCGTAAAAGTTTAGACACCTCTACGATTAATCGTTCAGTCGACTTATTAACTCAAGCAAATAAAATTTCATTCTTTGGTTTAGGTGCTTCTGCTGTGGTTGCCCATGATGCGCAAAACAAGTTTTTCCGCTTCAATGTTCCTGTGGTTTATTTCGATGACATATTAATGCAACGTATGAGTGCTATAAATAGCCGACAAGGTGATGTTGTTGTTGTTATATCGCATACAGGTAGAACAAAGTCGCTGGTTGATGTTGCTAGCTTAGCTCGTGAAAATGATGCCACTGTTATTGGTATCACTACAGCAGGTACACCATTGGCTAAGGAGTGTAATATCGTACTTTCCGTTGAAGTGGCTGAAGATACTGACTTATATATGCCAATGGCATCACGTATTGCACAACTAACGTTAATCGATTGTTTAGCGACTGGTTTTACGCTACGCCGAGGAACTAAATTTAGAGATAACCTGAAAAAAGTGAAAGACAGTTTACGTAGCTCTCGCTTTGAAAGAAAAGATTAAATACAGGCATTGGTTAAAGGCCAACAGCCAATTAGATACATAACATAGATAAACTGAATAAATTTAAGGATTACAATGCCTAGAAGAACCAAAATTGTTGCGACTTTAGGTCCAGCAACTGACGATAGAAAAATATTAAAAAAAGTACTTGCAGCAGGTGTAAATGTAGTTAGATTAAACTTCTCTCACGGCATTCCACAAGATCATATTGATCGTGCGACAGCTGTTCGTGAAATTTCACAAGAACTTGGTATTTATGTCGGCATTTTAGGTGACTTACAAGGCCCAAAAATTCGCGTATCGACCTTTAAAAATGGTCCTATTAAATTAGCCATTGGTGATAAGTTTGAGTTAGACGCTAACTTAGCAAAAGGCGAAGGTTGCCAAGAAAAAGTTGGTATTGATTATAAAAAATTACCACAAGACGTTGTTGCTGGTGATATTTTATTACTCGACGATGGTCGTGTACAACTACGTGTACTTAAAACCGAAGGACAATCAGTTTTTACTGAAGTAACTGTTGGCGGACCTTTATCAAATAATAAAGGTATCAACCGTCAAGGTGGTGGTTTAACAGCTCCTGCGCTTACGGCAAAAGATAAAGAAGATATTAAACTTGCGGCGAAAATTGATGTTGATTTTCTTGCGGTATCTTTCCCGCGTGATGCTGCTGATATGCGCGAAGCCCGTTTACTTGCTCAAGAAGCCGGTTGTGATGCGCGTTTAGTGTCAAAAATCGAACGTGCTGAAGCAGTAAACGACGAGAAAATATTAGACGGCATTATTCTCGCGTCCGACGTTGTTATGGTTGCTCGTGGTGATTTAGGCGTTGAAATTGGTGATGCTGCTTTAGTTGGCAAACAAAAACACATTATTGCTCGTAGCCGTCAATTAAACCGTGTGGTAATTACTGCTACTCAAATGATGGAAACCATGATTGAGCAACCAATGCCAACACGTGCAGAAGTAATGGATGTTGCCAATGCCGTACTCGATGGTACTGATGCCGTGATGCTTTCTGCAGAAACAGCCGCGGGTAAATACCCTGTTGAAACGGTAACAGCTATGTCTGCAGTTTGTGTTGGTGCAGAAAAAGAAAGTTCGGTGATGACGTCAAAGCATCGTGTTGAAATGACTTTTGCTGAAGTGTCTGAAACCATTGCTATGTCGGCCATGTATGCAGCAAACCATTTAGATGGTGTTAAAGCGATTATTGCCTTAACTGAATCTGGCCATACAAGTAAAATCATGTCGCGTATATCTTCTGGTTTACCGATTTATTCATTATCTCGCCATGCCAAAACATTAACTAAAACCGCTATTTACCGTGGTGTTTATCCTGTTTCGTTTGATTCTACTGGTATCGACAATGCTGAAACAATGGCACAAGACGTTTTAGTTGCAGTAGCAAAAGACTCTGAATTAAGTGTTGGTGATAAAGTCATGTTTACTCACGGCGACTTAATGGAAACAGTTGGCGCAACTAATACCTTAAAAGTGTTAACGCTAACCAAAAAACACTTTGCTTAATCGTTAAGTATCAAACGGTGTTTATTAAAAAGGTAGCTTGATGCTACCTTTTTTGTTGCCTATTGAAGTGCTATTAAGCCATGTTCATTAATATCAATTGTCGATTATTCATCATCAGCTAGATAATCTAGATCACCAATCACCTTATTGAGCTTTTTATTAATACGTTTACGTTGTTTATCATTTGCATTAGTTGCCATATAGACAAATATTCTCGCAAACACTTGATTATTATGTGCAGTAATGGCGTTAAACTCTTCATCTCGTAAACTACGACCATTGACAAACAAACGGTAGAACTCAAACTTAAACTGATGTTCAGGCAAATTACCATTTAGTAGCTCTGAAAATTGACTAGTCCAGCGCTGACGATAGTTTATCCAAGGCTGAAATGAACGCTTAAAGTGTAGACTCATGTCTGCTACTTCTGCTTTTTGCCTTTTGGTTAATTTTCCAAACCACTCTTTTAGTTGTTCTTGCTGCTCTTTCGCCCTTTCTTCAAGCCATTGTTGATTTGTTAAGTCTTCATGATCATCAAGTCTTTCTTGATTACCTTCACGTAATGCTTGTAGCAGTTGTTGTTTTTGCTCAGTATTCAAACTAAAAGCTAAAGGTTGTAACTTAGGCTCTGCAGCCATTAAAAAATTTTGCCAGTGCTGAACAAATGTTGCCAAGTTGTCAGTAATTTGTCTCTCGTCAACTGTGTCATTAATAGCTAGTTGTAAGGCTTTAAGCTGTTCACTATATAGTGGTAATTGTGTTTTTCGATGCCATAAATGTAATTTTTCGAACTCGCTATCAAAAAGTGTTTGCTGTTGTTTACTTAAGGTTACGTAATCATCTAAATACCAATTAGTCCACCAATCAAGATGGTTATAGACAAAACGAAAGCTACAACCGGAGACTAAAACAGCTATGAATAGGCAAAGAAATGTTTGTTTTATTTTTATCATGCAATACCACCCTATTTACTGCCAATTCAAATGATATAACTGACAATGATTGACCTACATTAAACTAAGCAAATTTTAATGCAAAAATATTTCACCTTAAGGTAAATGACTGTTAATTTTAAGTAAGGTTCCACATTAACTGCATTTGACAAGTAGATGGTACATTTATGACTATTCAAAGGATTGGCATTTTAACCAGTGGTGGTGATGCGCCAGGCATGAACGCCGCTATTAGAGCGATTGTTGTTGCCGCCCACCAATACAAAATAGAGGTATTTGGTTTTGTTGCTGGTTTTAATGGCTTAATTGAAGACAATTTTATGCCACTGACCATTAAAAGCGTGGAAAATATTATTCACAAAGGGGGTACTATTTTAAAAAGTGCTCGCTGCCCAGCAATGCAAACACAGTTAGGGTTAGAGCAAGCCGCATCAACCTTATTGAAAAATAAAGTTGAAGCACTGATTGTTATTGGCGGTGATGGTTCATTTGCCGGTTTACTAGCGCTTAATCAGCACTGGTACGGACAAGTGGTTGGCATTCCTGGCACTATCGATAATGATATTGATGGTACGGATTTCACCATCGGCTTTTCAACAGCCATTAATACCGCTATTGAGGCGATAGACAAAATACGCGATACCGCTGAAGCTTTTGAGCGTATTTTTATTGTGGAACTCATGGGGCGTCACAGCGGCCACATAACCTTTAATGTTGGTATAGCTTGTGCGGCTGAACAGGTTATTTCCTTTGAAAACTTCCCATCTCAAGGTAATGCCATCGACAATGAGGCAAGTAAGCTTGAAACACTTGCTAAAGAAATTAAACAAGCACAAGCAGACCGACATGCGAGTTATATCATCGTTATTGCAGAAAATTTATGGCAAGGCGGTGCTTCAGCCCTAGCGCAACAATTACAAGCAGTAGCGAATATTGATTGCACCGCTTGTATTCTTGGTCATATCCAGCGTGGCGGTTCACCAGTTGCCAAAGACAGAATTTTAGCGACAAAAATGGGTGTGGCAGCAATACAGGCATTAATTGATGATAAAACAAATATTATGATTGCTGAATGTAATAACGCTATAAGTCATGTACCTTTAGCTGTTGCGATACAGCATCAACAAGGTGTGAGTGAAAGTTTGGTGCAAGCGCAAGCAAATATATTAGCATTAACCGCACAGCGCCAATGTTGACTTAGCTTTGCGGCTAAATTGGTTTATCAGCTAACTTAACTTGTTGTTGTGCAAAGAATTGGATTAAAAAATCAATGAGTAGACGTAGCTTCTTAGAGCTAGCCGCTCCAGGAGGAAAAACGCCATAAACATTAATCGCTTTTAATTGGTAATCGTCTAACACTGATTGCAAACGTCCGGCTTTAATTTTTGGCCAAGCATCATAGATTGGAATACGCCCTAAACCTTGTCCGCCTTCAACAAAAGCGGTGCGCGCTGAGGCATTATTCGTTGCAATTGCACCTTTTACTTCAATGGTGTGAGAACGCCCCGCTTTTTCTAGTATCAGCTTGTTACTCGTTAGTTTATAGATAACCCACGTATGCTCAGCTAATTCACTCGGTTTTGTCGGTCTGCCGTAACGTTCAAAATAGTCAGGCGAACCGCATAAACATGTTTCTAACACCGCTAGTTTTCTGGCTTGTAAGTTTGAATCTGCTAATGGTGCACCACGTATTGCCAAATCTATACCTTCTTTTACAATATTTACCACTTCATCCGTTAACATCAGGTCGAGTTCAATTTTAGGATACAGTTTTCGAAACTTATCTAATGCAGGTACGATGGAATGTAAACCAACACTGACCGGACAAGTAATTTTTAGCAGCCCTTCTGGCTCATTTTTAACATTTTCAATTTGTTGATTTGCTGCACTTGCTTGCTCGGCAATAATTCGACAACGCTGATAATAGTCGCTACCTGCTTGTGTTAGCATAACTGAGCGCGTTGAACGATTTAATAGTGTGATGCCTAGCTGCTGTTCAAGTTTTTTAATGTGATAACTGACAACAGCTCTTGAAAGCCCTATATGTTTAGCGGCTGCACTAAAACTGCCTTGTTCAACCACATGCGAAAAAACCACCATACTTTTTAACTGTTCAAAAGAAATATCCACTAAATCACCTTTACTAAATCACCTTTACCAAAACAATTTTATTCAAAATAAACATTTGCACTCTATTGTATCAATAATTAGAACAAAGTTATCAATTTAATCTGCATTGTATTGAATATGAATGAGCATATACTCTTTCCCATAGACTGAAGTCATCAAGCAATGACATCAATAAGTACGATAATAAAATTGCATAGGATAATTAAAATGAATGCGACAAAAAAACAAAACACGCAAGTATTAATGGTATTAACCTCGCACGATGAATTAGGTAATACTGGCGAAAAAACCGGCTTTTGGTTAGAAGAATTTGCAGCACCTTATTATCAATTAATTGATGCCGGTTTTACCGTAACATTGGCTTCGCCATTAGGCGGACAACCACCATTAGATCCTAAAAGTGCAGAAGCAGACTTTCAAACTGATGCTACTCGCCGCTTTGAAAGTGACGAACAAAGCCAGCAAGTATTAGCAACAACGACAAAATTAAACCTAATTGATGCTAATGAATACGCTGCAGTGTTCTATCCTGGCGGTCATGGTCCACTTTGGGATTTAACCGACGACCAAGACTCAAACAACTTGATCTCTGCATTTATCCAGCAAAACAAGCCTGTCGCAGTTGTTTGTCATGCCACAGCAGTATTACTTAAAGTAAAAGACAGTAACGGTACAGCAATAGTTAAAGGCAAAAAAATTGCAGGTTTCACTAACAGTGAAGAAGATGCAGTACAGCTAACGAACATCGTGCCATTTTTACTTGAAGATGAGTTAATTAAGCAAGGTGCTGATTATCAAAAAGGTGAGGATTGGGCACCATTTGTCGTTGAAGATGGCTTAATCATCAGTGGTCAAAACCCCGCAAGCTCTAGCGAAGCAGCTAACCGTTTGATCAACAAATTAGCGTAAAAATTAATACGAGAAAACAAATAATCTAGCAGGTAATCAATGATAGAAAGTTTATCTGCTAGGTTTGATTAACCATTAAGTCCTTATTCGGAAAGTTAAATGACCTCAAATACCAATGTAACAACGTCATCAGCGTTACAACAAAATAAGCAAAAAAATCGCCAGTTCACCCTAGCTTCTCGCCCAGTTGGCGCACCAACGCCTGAGAACTTTAATTTAATTGATGTAGACATTCCAACACCGAGCCAAGGTGAAGTATTACTACGCACAGTATATTTGTCATTAGACCCATATATGCGTGGCCGTATGAGTGATGCAAAATCATATGCTGAACCTGTCGCTATTGGTGAAGTAATGGTCGGCGGCGCAGTTTGTCGTGTTGAAACATCACTTAATGATAACTTCCAAGTTGGCGATTTAGTGGTTGCTTATACCGGCTGGCAAGATTACGCCATTTCAAATGGTGAAGAGTTATTAAAACTACCTAAAGCTTTAACCTCGCCATCATACGCTCTTGGCGTATTAGGTATGCCAGGGTTAACGGCCTATATGGGCTTGCTTGATATTGGCTTACCTAAAGCAGGCGAAACGGTTGTTGTTGCGGCGGCAAGTGGCGCGGTAGGTAGTTTAGTCGGTCAAATTGCTAAATTACAAGGCTGCCGCGTTGTTGGTATTGCTGGTAGCGAAGAAAAGTGTCATTACGTGACAGACACTTTAGGTTTTGATGTCTGTGTTAACCATAAGAGTAGTGATTTAGCACAATTATTGGCTGAGCAATGCCCTAACGGCATTGATGTTTATTTCGAAAATGTTGGCGGCGCAGTATTTGACGCTGTAATGCCATTACTAAATGCCAGCGCGCGTGTACCTGTATGTGGCTTAATTTCACAATACAATGCCACTGAGCTGCCAGCAGGACCAGATAGATTATCATCACTAATGGGATTATTACTGGTTAAGCGCATAAAAATGCAAGGTTTTATCGTATTTGATGACTATGGTCATCGTTATAACGAATTTAGCCAAGCGATGGGCCAGTGGCTTGCTGAAGGTAAAATTATTCACCGTGAGGATAAGGTAATAGGTTTAGAGCAAACATCTAATGCTTTTATCGGCTTATTAAAAGGTGAAAACTTCGGTAAACTTGTGGTTGAAGTAGGTCCTTTAGAGTTAACTTAATACTTTTTTAACCGTTAAGCGCTAATGCCAGAGACAAAAAAAGGTAAACACATTGTTTACCTTTTATATATTCATTTCATAATACTGAGATAGCACTGAGATAACGCTACGGCACGAATGCTAAGCAACTAAACCGCTATGCAACTACAGCCTTCTTAACTTTATCTTTATAACTGCGGCTAACTTTCAATTCTTTGCCGTTAGACATTACTAAATAGTACTCGCCATTAAGTTGGCTGCAAAATTTATCAATATAGTTCTTATTTACGATAGTAGAACGATGACTGCGTAAAAACTGTCGAGGGTCTAACACTTCTTCCAGCTGTTTCATGGTTTTACGTAAAATATGGGTATTACTTTGCGTATGCACACACATATAATCACCAGCAGCATCAATCCATAAAATATCTTTTACCGGTACCCTACTAACTTCGCCGGCATCTTTAATCGCCAACACGTCAGAATAACTAGAAATACTCACGGGTTCATTATTGTCTAACTCTTGCAATATTTTGTCGCAATCATTACCCGTAACGTCGCTGACTAAACGCACAAGCTTAGACTTATGAATGGCGTTCACTTCACTACTAAGACTTTGTCTGATTTTATCTAAAGTTTGCGCTAAGCGTTGTTCATCGGCAGGTTTAAGCAAGTAATCTTGTGCATGCACTTCAAATGCTTGCATGGCGTATTGATCAAAAGCGGTAACAAATACCACCATTGGTAGCTGTAAACCTTGTTCGATAATCGCTTCAACTACTTCAAAACCATTTAAACCAGGCATTTGAATGTCGAGAAAAATAAGATCAGGTTGATAAGCACGCACCGCTTCTAATGCCTCTCGGCCATTAGTACATTGTGCAATAATTTCGATGTCTTTATGATCTTCAAGACGAACCGCTAAGCCTTTTCTTGCTAGTGGTTCATCGTCAACAATTAACGTTGTGAGCTTTTTGCTCATACCTTGCTTCCAATGTCGTATGGCATTCGTATACTGATTTTAACACCAGTTGGTATATTGTTGGCAACAACTAATGAAAAATCATTCTGATACAGGGCTTGTAGTCGTTCACGCGTATTCACTAAACCAACACCGTTTTCTCTGAATAGGTTGCCATTACTTATTTCTGCGCCGGGACCATTATCAGACAGTTCAACAAGTAGGTCATTACCAAAACGCTGTACAGATACGTTAATTTCTCCACCTTGTTCTTGCACGGCAATAGCGTGTTTAATCGAGTTTTCCGCTAAAGGCTGTAAAATCATGCTTGGTACCAGTGCTAAATTACAATCAGAGGCAATATTAAAACTAACTTGTAAGCGCTCTTCAAAACGTACTTTTTCAATATCCAAATACAGCCTTAAAGCATGGAGTTCACTATCAAGTGTTACCTTCTTCATTGGATCTTTATCTAACGAATAGCGTAAAAATTCACTTAACTTAGTAACCATACCATTCGCTGTTTTGTTTTCTTTAACTAAGATCAGCGTTGATATTGCATTTAAGGTGTTAAACAAGAAATGAGGGTTTAGCTGATAACGCAGCATTTTTAACTGCGCTTGATGCGCTACGGTATTAGCACGTAATACATTTTGTTTTTCTTTTTGCAGCATTTGATAATATTTAGTACCAAAATACAGACCACTCCAGCTAAGAATGATGAAAAAAGACAATAAGCTATTTTTGGTGTAGTACAAAAGAAAATCAGGGCGATAACCGTGTTTATAAATTTCCCAGTAATTTATATTCTTGATTATTTGCCAAAACACACCGGTACAATATGAAGTAAGAATCACTACGATAGCAATTTTTAGTGGCGTAAAATTCCAGATGCGACGATAGATATATCTAAGCGGAATGGTGAACAACCAACCTGCGTAAGCATTAAGTAAAATAATTACTAAAAAGATATCGCGTAAATCATGTAGCAATGAACCTAGGTAATGTACCAAGGCAAAACCACACCAGCCAGCGGTATGCACCAACCAGAATAAGCGATTTCTATTTTCTATAAATTCTTTCCAATTCACACATGACAGCCATTAAACTCTATTAAGCTAATTATGCGCTATACAAGTCATTCTCGCACTACCACTAATCGTAAGATTTCAGCACCTTATCTCATTTACTTTATGACAATATTTGTCTCAGGATGTTGCTTTACCAGTAATGAAAACTGTTTATTTGCTAGTTCCTTGTACTTTTCACTCTGAAAGTACTGATATTTAGAAAGATACCACAACCCATTAATAATTAAAGATAAAGCATAGTAACGCGTAACGCGATAAGTGGTAATGTTACGTGACAAAGTCATCATTTGTTCTAGATTGTCGACAATTTCAGTATGATTTCCTTGCTGATTATCAATATAAGTTTCACTGATACTTTGCCAGTATTGCTGATTGCTTTGTTGATCAGAGTACTGTGCTATCACCCACTTAATTTTACTGTTTTCAATTTCATTAACTGCCATTAACATACCCAATTCATACTCAATCGGGGCGATGCAAGCGCATTCAAAATCAATCAATTGATAACGAAGAACAGCATCAGTAGTAGTGCTATTTTCTAGCTTAATCACGTTGCTGAAGTTTGCATCGCCATGACAAAACACCTCATTACTTTGCCTTACTTCTGCTCTTATTTGCGCAAGATCTTGCAGTGCTGATTCAGCTGTTGTCATTAAACGATTAACTTCAGTTAACGATATTTGCTGGTTTAAAACATCCGGTTGTTGACTTGATAGCTCTTGAAATAACTGCGAGATAATTTGCTCTATTTCTAAGCGAGGAAGAACTGAAGCAGAATGATTTACTAACGTATTAGCAGACTTGGAATTTGCGATTTGGCTATTTAGATTGCTAGAAGAAAAAGGCAAACGATGACATTTCGTCAGTAATGATAATATAACCGTTAATTGTTCATCTTCACTAAGCTGAGTATTTTCCAATAGCTCGCCAGAGAGGAACTCACTGATCAACCAATCACCTTCAGCATAAACAAGCTTGGGAGCAACATCACTATCAGCTGCAAGCTTATTTGCTAAAATTTCAGTAGCACCACTTGTGATGTGCTTAGCAAAATACTGATGTTCATCAACCTGCACACGAAAACATGACTGACTTAGTCCTGAATCAATCACAGCTACACTGTTAATACTTCTATTGGCAAAACAAGGTAATAAACATAAGTCTTTTATAAGTGGCTTATATTGTTCATTAATACCTGAGGTTAAGTTAGTCACCATTTCAGTACGTACTCATCAGTAACAGCATCGTAAGTAATACCATTAAACTTTTCTTTTAGCCGAAAACGGGCGAAATATCACTGTCGTTCACAGCGTTTTGTTTCTGCTGTAAATACAGTTTACGCCACTGCCAATAACCGTAACTTGCTAATATCACATAACAAGCGAATAAAGCAGCTGTTGGAGTTAAGCCTTTCTCGATATAGAGATAGATTGAAACAACATCGATAACGACAAAGTAAAGCCAATTTTCTAACACCTTTTGTGTTAATAGATAAGTCGCAAATATCGCAAATACGGTTGTCGCACTATCAAGATACGGAAAATGTGTTGGTGTATATGTCGCCATTAACCAACCTAATACGATTGACAGTAATGATAGAGCAATAATCATGACGCTATGACGTTGCAGCGTCCATTGGCTATAAAGCAGTTCTTTACTGTTGATTCTGGACGCTGAAGTATCATTATTTTCGAGATTACTAGCAACAGCATTTTTACGCCAGCATAACCAACCATACGCCGCCATTAATAAATAATAGAGCTGTAATGCACTGTCCATCCATAAATATACATCATAAAAAATAACGGTATATAGCACCGTACTTAATATTGCTGCCGGCCAGCACCAAAGGTTACCTTTTGCTGCTAAAACTACGTATAGCAGTGAAGCGACTACGGCGATTAGCTCTAATACCGGTAGTGTTGTGAAATAAGTAACAATTTCAGTGGTGGCACTGATTGAGTTTGCCATTACGACTCTGCTTCAACAACTGAGCGGTCACCGCCAATAAACTTACAAACAAATACTGCGGCATTTAAGGTTTGATGCACGTGCTTAATTTCAGCCATGACATGACTTGTAGCTAAGTCATAATCACCAAAAACCTGTGTACTCATACCATTAGTAACAACATTTAGTCCTTCCACTAAACGTAAACGTTTAATAAAAGCCCAAATTTCAGTTTTAAATTTTTCTTCTGCAAGTGGATATAAACTAATTTCAATTGAGATTTTCATATCGATACTCTTGGTAAATTTCATTTATTAATAAAGCACTTTATTCAATTGATATTACTCAAAGTCATTTGAGTAAAGTGCTGTTTAATGTTCTACGTTATTAAAAATTATAATCGAGTGTCACACCAACTTGTCTTGGCGCACCATAGCGTAAATATTTTTTGGCAACCCAACCTTGATCAGGTTCATTACCAAAGAAAAAGCCACGTGTTGCAACTTTTTCATCTGTTATATTTCTTGCCCACAATGATATCGACCAATCATTAATCTCATAGCCAACTTTTGCATTAAGTAAATTTGAACTCGCCGATTTTTCAGCATGACTATCAGAGAAATAAAACTCATCTTTGCCTGACCAGTTTATATTAGCAATAAATCCTGCGTCATTGCGATAAGTTGTCCCTAAACTAAAGGTATAATTAGGGGCATGCGCAAGCTCTCGGCCAGAAATATCAATGCTAGTGCCGTACTTATCCATATACGCATAATCATCGTAAGTCGCTTTCAAATAACCGATGGTAGAATCTATCGATAAGTTATTAGTGACCTGATAATTTAGCTCTAACTCTAATCCGTAGCTATTTGAGCTCGTTGCATTGGCTGTATATATTGTAAACTGCTGAGGTTTATCAGGATTTTGCTGTGAGGCATTAACTTGTTGGTCTTTTCTATCCATATAAAATACAGCTAAACGACTAGTTAATGCGCTGTCTAACATAGTAGATTTAAGCCCTAATTCATAATTCATTAACGTCTCGGTATCAAACTCTTTAAACTCGCTCAGTTGTTCTGGTAAACCCATGTTAAAACCGCCGGCTTTATAACCCCGAGCTATTCTAATGTAAGCAGCGTGTTGACTGTTAATCGCTTTACTTAATGCAATATGACCGCCCCACATAGTTTCAGAAGGATCGAACTCATCTCCAGCACTGTCTGAATATTCAGTTGTGCGTTTTTCGACTCTAAGTCCTACCGAAAGTTGATGACCATAGTCTAAGATACTATCCAGCTGTGTGAATATAGCGTAGTTATTGGCTGAATATGTCGAGTCTAGAATTTCATCTGGCCAACCATTATACGATGAATCTAAATCATTGCTTTCTTCTAACTTACTAATATAAGCACCAAGCAACCACGCGGTTGTATTGGAGAAAATACGTGATGAATCATTAGAAGTTAATCTAAATTCTTGTGACCAAACATCACGATCAGCCTTTTTATCCCACAAATAACTATATTCACATGGAACAGCACCGTCATCATCTTCACAAGACTTGCTTGCCCAGTAATCAGCATTTGCCCAATCACCATCATATGCATGTTGATGTTTAGTGGTGGTATAGCTACTAATTGCCGTTAGCTGTGCAAAAGATAATCCGTCATAAGTAAATTTTAGTGCTGAGCCGTGAGATTTTTGTTTATCAACACCAGGATCATCGGTAATGGTATTAAAACCATTGTTATCAAGTGTCCACGCATCAAAACCATTATCGTTATCCGTAAATAAATAGGTAAAATCTACCGTTAGATCATCAGTGGCGATATAGCGTAATTTAAATTTACCTGAAAACTCATCGATAGCGTTGGTGTCATCTCTATCTAAATAAGTGTTATCTCTATAACCATTTTGTTGGTGTTGCTCTAGTGAAATGCGGTAACTAAGTTTGTCGTTAATTGCCCCTGAGCTGTAACCTGCAATATCAATTAAGTCATCATTGCCTAAGCTTGCTTTGAATCCATACTCTGGTGTTTGACTTGGATCATTTGATTTAATATAAACCAAGCCCGCTAAAGCATTTGCACCAAAGCGAGCGCCTTGTGGACCTCTCAACACTTCAACTTGTTGTACATCGTACATCGAAGCAGCCATACCTAAACCAGAAAGATCAATATCATCAACAATAAAGCCTACTGATGAGTTCGGTGCGCCTCGATATTCTGAACGTTCACCTACACCTCTAATTTGCAAATATTTAGGACGAGAAGTACCGCCAGAGAAATTGAGATTTGCAACGCTACTAATCAACTCTTCGAAATGCTGAATAGCTTGATCATCAATTTTTTGCTGGTCAATAACGGCAATACTAGTAGGAACTTGAGCTAAAGACTGTTTAGTAAAGCTTGAACTTACAGTGATATGCTCAAGCTCATCTGCGGTATTGTTTTGTGAAAAGCTGTTAAAAGACGCTAAGTAGGTGGTAATTGCTATTGAAATAGCAGATTTAGAAATTTTCATTATGATCTCATAAATTCGGTCAAGAATACGTTATGGGATCCGGCATGGAGAAGTTAGATAGCTGTTCACTGGCAAACTGTAGAATTAGCATTGTCTGCATAGCATACGCTAAACGGCAAAATGCAATTTTACAGAATGGTATGCGATTAGCGTAACCATTCCTACGCCGGTACTATCCGGTTCAGGTTCTAAGGGTTCGCTATGTCATCAACAACAGCGCATCTCAGCCATTAAATCGTCTTCGATTCTCAGGCACCCCTTGGTTTCGGTGTGCATACTAACAATATTTATTTAAAAGTACAGCGTAAACATTTAATTTTACGCTATAAGTTATATTTGGTTTTTAGATTAAGATTTTAATTGCTTATTAAGCGTTAAGACTATTTAGGATTTAGCATACGCCCTAATGGCTGACCGCCAACTAAGTGCATATGGATGTGGTAAACCTCTTGGCCGCCGTGCTTATTACAGTTCATGATCAAACGATAACCATCTTCTGCAATGCCCTCTTCTTTGGCTAGCTTTCTCGCTACTGTAAACATACGACCCATGGTGAGTTCGTCTTCTTCTTCAATATCATTAACCGTTGGAATAAGTTTATTCGGTACAATCAAAATATGACTTTTCGCTTGCGGGGTAATATCACGAAAAGCACTTACAAGTTCATCTTGAAAAAGTAATGGTGCAGGGATTTCTTGGCGAATAATCTTGGAAAATATAGTTTCTTCTGGAGTGTTGTTATCAGCCATGGTTAGCCTTTATGCGAGAATAGTATTTGCTTGCTAGTTTAACGATTGTTAAGCGAATGACAACGAAAAATGCCATTCGCTTTAATTAGACTCCTAAAAAAGTAGGTTAGCTTAGTTGAGTGACTAACTTGTTCTTGCCACGGGTTGTTAAGTTCTTAACGTCTTCAACTAATAAGTAATTTACTGGCACTAATATCAAGGTGATAAAAGTCGCGAAGATAATACCAAAGCCAAGCGATACCGCCATTGGTATCAAGAACTGTGCTTGTGTCGCTTTTTCAAACAATAGTGGCATTAAACCAATAAAGGTGGTTAATGAAGTTAGCATTACCGGACGAAAACGCGACTGTGCCGCAATTAATACGGCATCAAACACTTTCTCTCCCGCCCGAACTTTACCATTAATAAAATCCACCAATACCAAGCTGTCATTTACCACTACGCCAATAAGCGCCATCAAACCAAGTAAACTCATAATAGTTAAGTCCATACCCATGATCCAATGACCAATAATGGCTCCTATCGCGCCAAATGGAATAACTGACATAACAATTATCGGTTGTAAGTAAGATTTAAATGGTATTGCTAATAAACAGTAAATAATAAAGAAAACAAATACTAAGCCCCAAGCAAGGCTATTAAAAGAGTCAGCTTGCTCACGCGCTTCCCCTTCTAAGGTATAAGACACCCCCGGATACTTACTCATTAACTCGGTCAAAAACTGATTTAAATCGGCATTGAGCGTAGTCATATTAGTCGCGTTCTTATCAACATCAGCTGTGACATTAACCGTTCTGTACCTATCTATCCGTTTGATCGCTGACGGACTTTTACCAGGTTTTAATGTTGCGACATGTGATAATGGTACTTTTCCACCTGTTGGCGTATTAATTAACATATCATTTAGCTTGGCAATTGATTGTCGTTCAGACAAAGGAAAGCGCAGCATAACACGCACGTCATCTCGTCCACGTTGAATACGTTGAATTTGTGAGCCAAAATAGGCATCTCGTACCTGCCGCGTTATCCATGAATTACTCATTCCCATGGCATAACCTTGCTCGGTCAGTTCTATTTGTAATTCTTCTTTACCATCAGACAAACTATCAGCAATTTCAAAGGCCGTTGGATAAGTTCGTATACGTGCTTTTACTTCGCTAGCCACTTGCTCTAAGGTTTGTAAATCAGTTGCGGATAACTGAATATCAATAGGATCGCCACCACGACCAAATTCAGCCCTAAAAGTTAAATTCTCAGCGCCAGGTAATGGTCCTATCAATTCTCGCCATTCTTTAACAAGTTGTGCGGTACCTATACCAGATTCATTTTGATCAGCAGGTAGTATTTCAAAGCGTACTCGGCCTTTTTCTTGGCTAGTGATCGCTAAGGTATTCAAAATAATACTGTCACCCTTATCGTCACGATACTTATCTTGCAAGGTTTTCGCCGCATTAGACATTTTTTCAACATAAGCATCAACGACATCAAAACTGGTTCCAACCGGCATAGTGACGTTGCCACGAGCAGTTTCACTGGCAATACGAGGGAAGAAAACAAAGCGTGTCCAACCACTGGTAATGAAAGCTAAAATTAAAATGAATACGCCAACAAATAAGGCAATAGTGGTTAAACGGTTACGAATAGCTAATGATAATAACGGCTTGTAATAACGTAAAATTGACGCTTCAAAGCCATCAGCAAAACGTTGCTGCCAAGCACTGAACTTTGATTGTTTGGTCTTTTCACTACGCAAACGTAATGATTTTAAATGCGACGGTAAAACAAACTTTGATTCAATTAAACTAAATAAAAGCACCGGAATAACGATGACTGGAATTTGCGCAAATAGCGCCCCTCGTTGACCTTCAATAAAAGCTAACGGCATAAACGCCGCCACAGTTGTTAAAATGCCGAAGGTAACCGGTGTTGCAACTTCTTCTGTGCCCTTAATTGCTGCTTCTATGCCGCTTGATGCGGTTTGGGTATGACGATAGATGTTTTCTCCGGTAACAATAGCATCATCAACCACTATGCCCAGTACTAATATAAAACCAAATAAGCTCATGATATTGATTGAAATATCAAAAAATGGCATAACAATAAATGCCCCCATGAAACTGACAGGAATACCAATAGAAACCCAAAAAGCAATTGACGGACGTAGGAACAAAGTCAGCAATATCAAGACTAAGAAACCACCTTGTAAGGCATTAGTTATCAATGTATTTAAACGGCTTTTTACGATTTCAGAGTCATCATCCCAATAACTTAAAACAAAACCTTCAGGTAGTGTATCTTGACGTTCATCAATGTAATTTTTTACTGCGTCAGCAACATCTATTGCACTTTGGCTACCAATACGAAAAACATCAATTAAGGCACCTTGTTGACCATTAAAGCGAGCTCTTAATGGTGTTTCTTCAAAGCCATCATTTACCTGAGCGATATCTTCAAGATATAAAAAAGTACCATCAGTATTGGTTTTTATTACCACTTTCTCAAATTCATCTTTGCGGTAAGCTTGGCCAATATTACGTACTAAAACATCACCACCATCGGTGCGAACATTACCGGCAGAAATATCAACCGAGCTATTACTAATGGCTGAAGATATTTCAGAAAGTGTTAATTGATACTGTTCAAGCTTACTTTGGTTAACATCAATACTGATTTCATAATCACGCACCGCATCAAGTGCTACTTGAGTAACTTGTGGTAAGCGCAATAAGTCGTCACGTACTTGTTCGGCAAATTCGCGAATTTCTTTTTCGCCATAGTCAGAGGCGATAGTGACTGAAATAACATCACGAATACGCTGAGCAATGGCAATTACTGGTTTCTCAGCATCGACTGGAAAGGTGTTTATCGCATCAACTCGGCTTTTGATATCAGCCAATAAGTCACGCACATCAGTAGCAGCATCAGCCTCAATACGAACGGTTGCAGCCCCTTCCACTGAGGTACTGGTAATTTTTTCAATGCCTTGTAAGTCTTGTACAGCCTCTTCAATACGAATTGCGACACCTTGCTCAGCATCTTCAGGCGTAGAGCCTCGTAATGCTACGGTAACATTAACAATTTCAGACTCGAATGATGGAAATACCTCTAACGGAATACTGCTTTTAATGGAAAATACGCCAGCCAATAAAATGGTGATCATTAATAAATTAGCGGCGACATGATTTTTAGCAAACCAAGCGATCATGACTCAACTCCTTTACTGCTAGTCGTTTGCGATGATTTTTCTTGGTCTGCATTTAGTGGCTTACGTGATTCACCTTGCTTGCCATTTTTGCGGGCTTTATTTTCGCCTTTCTTTATATCTTTCTTAGAGCCCTTTTGACCCGAGGCTTGCATGTTTACCGCTTTACCATCCATGCTGCTAATACTAACAATGGTGCCTGATGTCACTTGCCCTAACGGTGTCAAAACTAATAACTGTTGTGCTTCTAAGCCATCTTTTATTACCGCTACATCATCATTTTGCCAAGCAATGGTAATATTTTTCCGCTTAAGTATATTGCCTTCAACAATATAGACATAGCTGCCCTGATAAATGGCTTTATTAGGAATAGTTAGTACTTTTTCAATGACTTTACCCTTGATTTCAGCGCTAACATATTGGCCAATTTTAAGTGGTAAACCACCATTTTCATTTTTACCGTAGGGATCATCAATTTGTGCGACAACAAATAACTGTTGTGAGTCTTGATCAAATGCACCTTCAGTACGAACAACTTTGCCATACCAACTTTGGCGTACCGATAAATCTGAGTGAATGGTAACCGCTGGTTGCTGATTAACACTTTCATCTTGAAAACGACTATTTTCAGGTAATACCATGTAAGGTAAATCTTTATTTTTCAGTGGTAAGCGAATTTCGACATAATCAACCGCATAAATTTCAGCAAGCTCTGTACCTACACTAACCACTTGCCCAACATCTACTGATTTGCTTAATATTCTGCCAGTATATGGCGCAACAATATTGCTGCGCTCTAATGCTAATTCCGCTTTTGCTAAACCCGCTTCGGCTGAATAAACCGTTGCTTGTGCTGCTAAAAGCTGAGGTTTCCGTAATACTAAATCTGGTGCATCTTCACTGTTACCTAAGCGTTGCCAATCTTGCTTTGCTTGTTCTACACGCGCTTGCTCTTCACTTAAGCTTTGCTTGGCACCGAATAAGCTTGCTTGAGAAATTTTTACTTCTGCTAGCAAGTCACGTTGATCCAATTGTACTAGCACATCGCCCTGTTCAAAAAAGCCACCTTCACGAAACTTAGGGCTAATATTGATAATTTGCCCTGAAACCTGTGGCAACAATATACTTTGCGTGCGAGGTTTAATCGTACCGTAGCTACTAATAGTTACAGCAAGGTCCGCACGAGTAAGCTTTTGTACTTGTACATTCAATTGCGGTGCAGTGCTTGGACGCCCACGTTTTGTTGATGGCGGGTTACTACTAACAATATAAGCCGCAAATACCAGTGAAGATAAAACAATAACAGGAAGAATTTTTTTTATTTTAGGTGACATTACTTTTCCAAACTTGTGCGGTTAGTTGATGATACAGACGCTATGCTTTCTGATTGGCTTATGGGGCTAAGATAGTCACCACCTAAAGCGCTATAAATTTCAATACGATTTTGTAATAACTGATTAGTTAGTTGGATCACGGTAGTTTGCGCATCAAAAGAACGACGCTGTGATTCCAATACCGTGGTGTAGGTTACTAAGCCGCGTAGATATTGATCGAAGGACAGTTTTTCTGCTGCCAAGGCATTTTCTTGCGCTTTACCATAGTAAACATAGCGCTTGGTTAATGACTCTCGTTCACTAATACTATTTTCAACATCTGCAAAAGCTTGATAAACCTGTTGTAAGTATTGCTGTTCTTTTTGTTGAACAGTTAACTTGGCTTGCTGCTCTAATGATTCCAAGCGCCCCGCGTTAAACAATGGTGTGGTGATATTGCCTATTAACGACCAAGCAAATGAGCCACCGTCAAGTAAATCACTTAGCTCTGTGCCATTGTCGCTAACACTTGCATTCAGGTTAAAACTTGGGAAACGTTGTTTATGTGCAACCGCCAAACCAGCATCTAATGCCATTAATTCAAACCAACTTGCCTGAATATCGCTACGGCGCGCTAGCAACTGAGCCGGTATACCTAATTCAATATCGCTATCAATAAAAGGTAGGTTTTGCTTTGCTGTTTTCTGGGCGTAAGGGTAATCACCTAATAACAGTTCCAAAGTTCGGCTTTGTAGTTTTACCGTTTGCTCTTGTTGAGCAACTCTAGCAAGCTCCTGATTTACATTGTTTTTAGTTAAATAAACATCTAGAGCATCATTCAAACCTAATTGATAAGATGATTGGATCATTGCAAGGTTGCGCTGTAAGTTTTCGGCACGTTCTTGATACAGCATAAGCAGTTGTTGTGCTTGCGTTAAATCAAACCAAGCTTTGCTAATATTGGTAACTAGGGTCAAAGTACTTTGTTGATAAGTAGCTTGTGCCGCAGCATAGTTTAAACGGCTTTGATTTTGCTCATCAGACAGTTTGCCCCACAAGTCAATTTCATAACGTAAATCGACGCTAATGTCGGCATCAGTTTGATAATTTACCGTACTAGCGGATACCTGCTTACGTCTTGAATTACCAATTGCCAGTGACAATTCAGGAAAATCAGTTGCTTCACTAACTTGCAAACGCTCTTTAGCGATTTCGAGATTGATACTGTCAGCACGTAATTGATAATTATGCGATAAAGCATATGCAATCATTTGTTCGAGCACGGGGTCATTAAAGCTTTTTAACCAGCCATCTACCACCGCACTTTGCTGACTATTTTTTGTTTGCTCTGTTTGCCAAACATCTGGGCTATTCTGTGCTATGTTTATGCTAGGATTTTTTGACGACAAACCACTTGGCGCGCTACATGCACTGAGGACTGCGGTTAGTACAGCCATAGCAATAGCACTTCTATTTACTCTTAACATGCTGATTTTTCCTTGGCTAAACAGTTTTGCCTTGCCTAATTGCTTTTTTCGTTTGTTTTTATTACAACGAATGTTCAAATTTATACTCACTACACCACTACATCTCTGTTAACTATAATATTGTTCGCTATTAAGGCAAACAACGTTCTTTACACTGCTTTACATTGTTTTTGATTTACTGCGGTGAATGGTTATTTTTTTACGATTAATAGCAATTTCATTAATAAGAACAGCGACTAATGAAAGTTTCTTGATTTACAGTCTAGTCCATTAATGCGATCAGTGAGATCGAACAAACGACCAGCAATAATGTGAATAACATCACCTTCTCGCTCAAGAATACCTGTCACTTTTAATATTTTAGCGGTTAAAAAAGTAGTTTTTTGTGCATTCGCTGTCGCTTGCCATACCACGACATTACAATTCCCCGTATGATCTTCTAAGGTCACAAAGGTCACACCTGATGCGGTACCAGGACTTTGGCGGCCAGTAACTAAGCCAATAACAGATACCACGGTTTGTCCGGTAATATTGACTAAGTCATGTGCTAAGGTATAACGGCCAATATAAGCTTGCTGCTCACTATCAGCTAATAGCAAAGCGATTGGATGTTGAGTCACACTCACGCCAGTACTCGCATAATCTTCAATTAAGTTATCCATTGCGCTAGGTGTAAAACTAAACTCACTTTGTGCTGGCTGCTGTACTACGCTCTCGTTAGCTACTTGCCACAAAGGTAGACTGTGCTCTGAATCCATTAGTTGCCAACGCGCTTGGTAACGATTATCGGCTAATGATTGCAAAGCATTCGCACTAGCAAGCAGGTTGACATCATCACGCCTTAAGGCTTTTTTCATTAATGTAGCAAAGTCTTGATAGCCCTGCCTCGGCCTTTGCACAAGCAATTGCTGAGCACTTTTATCGGACAAACCTTTAACCATGTTCAAGCCTAACTGAATGGTGTAACTATTAGACTTTTCCTCGTAACGTATTTGATGCTCTAATAATGATTGATTAATGTCGATCTCATTAATGGTAATGCCATGTCGTTGTGCGTCTTGTATTAATTGTGATCGGGAATAAAAACCCATCGGGTAACTATTGAGTAAACCATTATAAAAAGCGGCAGGATAATAGTATTTGAGCCAAGCAGACACGTAAGCTAGCACAGCAAAGCTGGCAGAATGAGATTCAGGAAAGCCATACTCACCAAAACCACAAATTTGCTGATAAATACGTTCTGCAAAACTCTCTTGGTAACCTCTGGCTTTCATTCCTGATATTAACTTGTTACGAAACTGGCTTAATTCGCCATTACGTTGCCATTTCGCCATTGCTCGGCGTAACTGATCTGCCTCACCACCGCTAAAGCCTGCAGCAACCATGGCAATTTTGATCACTTGTTCTTGAAATATCGGCACACCAAGTGTTCGACTCAACACACTTTTAATCGCCTCAGATGGATATTCCACGGGCTCAAGCCCTGCTCGACGGCGTAAATACGGGTGTACCATATCACCTTGAATCGGCCCAGGTCTTACAATGGCAATTTGCACCACTAAGTCGTAGTAACATTCGGGTTTAAGCCGAGGCAACATACTCATTTGCGCGCGTGACTCTATTTGAAAGACGCCGACGGTATCTGCTTGCTGTAGCATTTTATAAACTTGTGGATCTTCAGGTAAACGGGTGATGTCAGCAATGGTCAGCTGTTGTTGATAATGTTGTTTAATATAACTAAACGCACGGCGAATTGCCGTTAACATGCCCAAAGCTAGCACATCAACTTTTAATAAACCTAAGGTTTCTAAGTCGCTTTTATCCCATTGAATAACCGTGCGTTCGGCCATGGCGGCATTTTCTACTGGCACAAGCTCATATAACGGACCTGATGAAATAATAAAACCACCAACATGTTGCGATAAGTGTCGTGGAAAACCAATGATTTCATCAACAAGTTGAATAAATAATTGTGCTTGATGGCTATCTTTGTTTAAGCCCAATTCAAACACTTGTTCACGCCAGCTAACTTCACTTTGGCGACGATTAATATTTTTGATGAAAAAGCTCAGTTGTGTCTCATTAAAACCAAAAGCTTTACCAACTTCTCGAATAGCACTTTTTAATCGATAAGTGATCACAGTCGCTGCTAACGCAGCATGCTCACGCCCATATTTTTGATAAATATATTGAAAGATTTCTTCTCGGCGTTGGTGTTCAAAATCAACATCAATATCTGGTGGTTCGTTTCTTTCTTTCGAAATAAAACGCTCGAACAATACCGATATTTGTCTTGGGTCAACAGAGGTTATTTCTAAGCAATAACAGACAATAGAATTAGCGGCTGAGCCTCGTCCTTGATACAGTATTTTTTGTGACTTAGCGTACTGAACAATATCGTAAATGGTGAGAAAAAAGTACTCGTAGCCTTGTTCTTCAATAAGCACTAGTTCTTTATCAATAATTGCTTGAATATTACTCGCTATTCCATCACAAAAACGTAACGCGATACCTTTTATTACTAATTTTTTTAAATATTCAATGGCAGAAAAGCCTTTAGCAACAAGCTCTTTAGGGTATTCATATCGTAAACTCGATAAACAGAACTGACATTGGTTCGCTATTTCAATACTGGCAACAATATAGTCTTCTGGGTAAATTTTTAGTAATTTTTTTATCGGTCTGAAAGACTTTTCAGCATTTTGCTCAAGTAAAACCCCCATGTCTTTGAGCATTTTTCCATGTCGTATTGTAGTTAATATATCTTGCAGTTTTTGCCGCTGAGCAACGTGCATTAAGACCCCACCACAGGCAACTATATTCAGCTGGAATTGCTTAGCCAAACGTTGACAATGTTGTTTAAAAATAACTTCATTGCTATGTAAAAAACGTGTGTATGCTAATGACAATCGGGCTCGGTGATAACGTAATAATATCGTAATATCTTGCTGATCTTTTTCCAGTTCACCGCTAGGTAGCCAAAGCACAAAACAGTGTTTAATAGAGTGTAAATCCCAGTAAGTAAATTGATAATGACCTTTTTCACATCGCCTTCTTGCATTGGTGATAACACGGCATAACTCGGCATAACCCTGTCGGTTTGGTGCTAGTAATATAAGCTTTAGTCCATCTTCTAACTTAAAACTTGCACCAACAATAAGTTTAACGGCTAATTTTTTATCTTTTATTTCACGATACGCCCGCACTACCCCAGCAACTGAACATTCATCAGTAATGGCAAGTGCACTATAACCAAGTTTATCGGCTTGCAGAATAAGCTCTTCTGGATGAGAAGCTCCTTGTAGAAAAGAGAAGTTAGATTGGCAATAAAGCTCTGCGTAGCTCATTAAAGGCGACTCACTACTAATATATGACGAACTGTTAGGGTGTTGCAGATTATTATTTTATGAAAAGTAGCCATGAATGTACCATTGATTGTTTAACTCTCTATATACCCAACAGCATTGTCCTTGGGAGTTTTTAGCCACAAAGTAGTCACGTTGGTAACCATGTTCAGCAATCGGCTCATTACCATTCGTCGCTTCGCCATTAAAACTTTGTATTGTTGTTTTATCTTTTGATTGCTCCCACCAAGCAGTAGATATACGTTCAGGACCATGTAAAACTCGAATATTGGATAGTAATGGTTCAGGCTCAGCTAAAATAAAGCTCGGTCTTAGTAGTTGTTTATCAACAGAGTAAGTAGCACTGCTATCAGTATTACGCGCACCAACGTTCTTGCTGGTAGCTATCCCAGTGTGATTGTTATTTCTATTAATTTTATTTGTCGAACAATTAATAAAAGGTCGATAACATGATGCTAACTCCGCTCTATGATCATTACCTTGCTGCAAGCACAACACTTTTTCATCGCCTAACTTATTGGCCAATAACGAGGCAAGTTGCGCAAATGATAACTGCCCTCTTTTACCTAAAAAAATATCGTTTATCTCGCCAGTATTTGACTGAAAATGCTGGACAAGTAAGTTCACTTTAGTGATAGGGGCGTGTAATTTGATACTGCTGAGCTTCAAGCTTACTAACTTCAACCATTGAGCCGACAAATACTCTCCTGTAGCACTGTTAATCACTAATGACTGCTGTAAGACATGACTGATCCCGTCAATACGATGATATAAGTGAAATTCAAGTTGTAGGCAAACGTAATCGCGACGCAGTAAAAATACTTCTAATAATGCCAACAGTTGCTTAATAGGTTGGAGCAAAAAATCAAGGTTAATCATTTCGTATAGCAATTCAACACTGTGCTCAAACAGATGTTTCGGCTGATAAAATTGTAATGATTTATCCGTTTGCCCTTTTAACTGAGCTAAATACTCCATAGTGTTACTGTCTAAGCGCTTAGTTAATTCTTTTACCGGTAATGCCTGCAACTGCGCTAATGTTTTAATTCCTAAACGCGCAAGGCTATTTTTCGCTTTATCGGTAATAAATAGCTGTTCAATGCTTAAGTCAGCACTTTTCTTGGTCATGATATTTTGATCTGTGGTGATCAAATTAACACCTGCACAAGCAAGTAATTGTGCTGACATAACGCTATAGCCACAGGCAAGGTTCCTCTTAAGGTTAAAGGATGCAAGTACGGTATTTATTATTTCAATATAAGCAGTTAAGTGCTGATAAAGCTGCAACATATCGCCTACTTTAAGCGCTAAACCATGGGGTGGAAATAGCGCTATGCTAGCGGTAACACTGTAAAGCTGCTCTGCCAGTGTCAGCAAATAAGCCTCTTCTTCTGCCATTTGATATGGCACAACACAAAGTTCATGAGTCAAAGATGCCGCCATGCCCAATCCCATGCCCTGTTGAATCCCTTTTGCCCTCGCGCTTTCATTCAACTGAACAATACAATTTTTTTTACTATCGACAATAACAATAGCTTGATCATTGCAGTAACTTCTTTCTGTTACTGTCGATACAGATGTATCAGCCTGCAAGCAATCAAGCTGTAAAGACGGAAAATCAATATATAACCAAAGCATCAGTAAAACTTAATCATAAAACAAGATGAGCCAAGCAGTACTAGTTAGCGCTAATACGCTGAGTATCTGTCGTTTTAGCTACATGCTTAAACCGTTGTCGACTAGATAGTGGCACGACAACATTGCTTATAACCCCATCACTAGTACTATCGGTAGCGCTTGTTAAACTTGGCCATTGCTTGTGCATGTTGACTACAAAAGGCTTGCAAGGCCAACCACCTAACTGCTTTTTAACTTTTACTTTTATGCCTGTTGGCTGTGCCTCCAGTGCTACAGATAATGAAACAGGTAAGGCTAAATCAACACTATGTGGAGAACGAAAAATTATTTGTACTGCACTACCTGTCATTGCAGCCTGTTTTAAACGTTTAACCTGATGCACTGCTAATAGTTGTTGCCACAACAATACAGCGAAACAACAGCCACTTTTTAAACATTGCTCTGCTGCCCATAATGACTCTTCAGGTTTTTGTGATGAAATAATCAGCAAGTTATCAAGTGGAATGGATGCTTGTAGTAGCATTAAGGCATTTACTTGTGCTGGTGGCGCAATAAAAACAATTTGTCGGCTTTGCTGCTGTTGCGCTAACTCTGCTTGTAGCAAGTTAAATAAATAAGGCAGAAATAACCTTAGCTCACCAATACCGTTAATGGTTTGTACTTCTATAACACCTTGGCGAGGTAAGCCACCATTGAGGTGCTGGTTTAATTCTTGGTAACCACTATCAATTATTTCAACAACATTTTTAACTTGGTCAGCTGACCAAATTTTGCCTTGGTGATGCAATTGTTTAAGCATTTTATTCATAATAGTCACACAACCTCACTATACTGTATTTTTATACAGTATAGTGAGGTTGTGAAAAATTAACAATGTAACAACACATAAAACTTAGTGATATGGGCATTATATTGATTAGAATTTAATTAATTGATTGATAAAACTAATATTTTAGATAATAAAAAAGCAGGCTAATTGCCTGCTTTATCTTTTTATATTTCTACTTCAACGGTTATTTTTCTCGACGTTGAATGACCGCTTGTTCAAGTTCAGCCAATAACGTTTCAGTATCTTGCCAACCAATGCAAGCATCTGTAATGCTTTGTCCGTAGGTTGCAGCTTTGCCATCAACTAAGTTTTGACGTCCTTCAACTAGGTGGCTTTCTACCATAACGCCAAAGATATTATGATTGCCATCACTCATTTGTTGGCAAACATCACGGCAAACTAGCATTTGATTTTCAAATTTCTTACTACTATTTGCATGACTAAAGTCAATCATGATATTAGTGTTCAAACCTGACTTGTCTAATTGCTGGGTAACACTTTTAACGCTATCAGCATCAAAATTTGTTGTTTTACCACCACGTAAAATAATATGACAATCTTCATTACCTGTAGTTTCAACAATAGCTGAATGACCGTACTTTGTTACTGATAAGAAGTGATGTGAAGCGCTGGCAGCACCAATAGCGTCAATGGCTACTTTAATAGTACCGTCAGTACCATTTTTAAAGCCAACAGGGCAAGACAAACCTGAAGCCAGTTCGCGATGTACTTGGCTTTCTGTGGTGCGCGCACCAATAGCGCCCCAACACATAAAATCAGCCATGTACTGTGGTGTGATCATATCTAAAAACTCACCTGCAGTAGGTAAGCCAAGATTGTTCAAATCAAGCAACAATTTACGTCCAATACGTAAACCATCATTGAGCTTAAAGCTGTTATCCATATAAGGGTCATTGATAAGCCCTTTCCAACCAACTGTTGTTCTTGGTTTTTCAAAATAGACACGCATTACAATTTCTAGTGTGTCTTGATATTTAACGCGCATTTTAGCTAAGCGCTCGCCATACTCTAACGCCGCTTTAGGATCATGTATTGAACATGGGCCGATAACAACGAGTAAGCGGTCATCTTGATTATTAAAAATATTACTGATGGCTTGTCTGCCAGCAAAAACCGACTTTGTAGCTTGTTCTGATGAAGGAAATCGCTCAAGTAGCGCGATAGGAGGTAAAAGCTCTTTGATTTTATTAATACGAACGTCGTCGGTTTGATCAACCATAATTTTTTCTCTTTATACTACGAATAGTTTTTATTTAATATTTACGTCTAGACACCTAGATGATTAGTCCCGCATTTAATTTATCAGTGTTCTGACGCTAATAGCAACATATAATACGAAAAAAGCGGTATAATAAAATTATTCGACATCAAAGAAACATAAGTAAGTATATTCTATAGTGCTTTGGTCGTATTTTTTATTAGACATATTCATATAGGTTGCCATTCGCATGACTCATCCCTCTTTACCCTTAATTGATTTACACCGTCATTTAGATGGTAATATTCGCCCTAAAACTATCTGGTCGTTAGCACAAGAACATAATATTGCTTTACCTGAGACTAACTTCGAAGCCTTTATTCCTCATGTACAAATTCAAGGAAGTGAAAGTGACCTACTCGCATTTCTCAGTAAGCTTGATTGGGGCGTTGCGGTACTTAAAACATTAGACGACTGTAAGCGCATCGCCTTTGAAAATGTTGAAGATGCTTTCAATGCCGGCATTCACTATGCTGAATTACGCTTTTCACCTTATTACATGGCGATGAAAAATAATTTAGTGGTTGCTGATGTTGTGGCGGCGGTAATTGACGGCGTAAATGCAGCTTGTAAAATTTACGATGTGAAAATTAATCTTATCGGTATTTTAAGTCGTACTTTTGGTGTTGAGAAATGCCAAGCGGAGCTAGATGCCCTATTAGCGCATAAGCAACATCTTATTGGTGTTGATTTAGCTGGTGACGAGTACAACTACCCTGGCGAACTTTTTATCGAACACTTTAAACAAGTACGACAAGCTGATCTCAATATAACCGTTCATGCTGGTGAAGCAGCAGGCCCTGAAAGTATATGGCAAGCAATAAACCAATTGCATGCACAACGTATTGGCCATGGCGTAGCTTGTCATAAAGATGAGAAGCTGATGGATTATATGCGTGAGCATAATATTGCCATTGAATCTTGTCTAACCTCAAACTTTCAAACAGGTACGATAAAAGATTTATCACAGCACCCAATTAAACACTTCCTCAAGCAAGGTTTATTAGTTTGTTTAAATACAGATGATCCTGGTGTGCAAGGGATAGAGTTAAAAAATGAATTCCTTGTTGCCCGTAATACACTCGGCTTTTCTGATAAAGATATTCAGCAATTACAAGAGAACTCGCTTAAGGCTAGCTTCTTATCTGATAGTGAAAAATCAGCATTAAAACAAAAAGTATTAAATAACGGCTAGAGCTAATTGTTAATATTGGGTTAAAATAATAAATTAACTACAATTAGGAGAACATATGTTCGAAGTTATTATCGCAACAATAACAGGTATTATTGTTGGTGTGATATTTTCACTATTAAAATTACCGGTACCTGCTCCACCTGTTTTATCAGGTATTGCTGGTATTTTCGGTATTTATTTAGGTGGCGTCGGTTATCACTGGATCATCGAGCGCTTTTTCAGTTAGAATTCAACTTTAAAGATTTAAAAGACATATCAGTAAAAAACCCTTGATAGCGGCTGAAGTAACTTCAGCAACGGCTAGAAACTTACTGTGATTGAACACCACTAAAAAAGGTTAACACTCATGGCAACAGCACACATAGAAGCAAACACTGGTGATTTCGCAAAAACGGTTCTTATGCCGGGCGATCCATTACGTGCAAAATATATTGCAGAAACTTTTCTTGATGACGCAAAATGTGTCACACGCGTACGTAACATGTTCGGTTACACGGGTACGTATAAAGGCAAACCTGTTTCAGTAATGGGTTCAGGAATGGGCGTACCGTCAATTTCTATCTATGCCACAGAACTTTATAAAGATTACGGCGTAGAAAGCATTATTCGTATTGGCTCTTGTGGCGCAGTACGCGACGATATCAACATTCGTGATATCGTTATTGGTATGTCAGCTAGCACTGATTCAAATGTTAACCGTTCACGTTTTAATGGTTATGACTTCGCAGCAACCGCTGATTTCGATTTACTACACAAAGTAGTAACAACGGCAGAAAAAACAGGTAAAGCTGTACGTGTAGGTAATATTTTCACTGCTGACTTATTCTACACCCCACAACCTGAAATGTTTTCATTAATGGAAAAGTACGGTATTTTAGCGGTTGAAATGGAAGCTGCTGGCTTATACGGCGTTGCAGCTGAATACGGTAAGAAAGCACTAACGGTATTAACGGTAAGCGACCATATTAAAACTGGCGAGCAAACTACTGCTGATGAACGTGAGACAACGTTCAAAGATATGATGGAATTAACATTAGATAGCTTGTTATAAATTAACAAACTACCCATGTAAAAAAGCCAGTCAAATGACTGGCTTTTTTACAATTAGCTTTCTGTACATTACTTCTATAAACAAGCCTACAACTTAATTCTTTCTTTATTATGCTGTAGCATCTGCTCACCTATGCCTTTAACGTTAAGTAAATCATCAACAGAGTTAAAGTCACCATGCAATTCACGATAAGCGATAATCGCTTGAGCTTTTTTCTCTCCAACGCCCTTCAATAAAGCTAACGTTTCAATATCAGCTTTATTAACATCTACCACTTGTATTTCTAAAGGAGAAATTACTTCAGGACTTTCATTTAGCCCTTCGGCACTAAGTGACAATGACATAACAGTAAATAAAACGGTGAGAAAATAACAGATGTGCTTTTTCATTATACCTTCCTTCTAATAGTTAATATCCATATAAACGAATTATCATTGATAATAAATCGCTCCATTAGGTTTAGAAGTTTTGGTATTATTTGTCAAATAAACAACATAAAAATTGTTTATTTGACAAAAATTTTCAACAGGAATTAGCTAATTGATTGGTTAATTTCTTGTAGTACGGTATGAGGGTTTTCTGCTTTAGTGATAGGACGTCCAATAACTAAGTAATCAACACCAACATCAATTGCTTCACGTGGTGTCATAATACGTTTTTGATCATCAGCATTAGCACCTGCCGGACGTATACCTGGCGTTACAAGGTTAAAGTCTTTACCTAGTAATTGCTTTAATGACTCAGCTTCCATTGCAGAACACACTACACCATCTAAACCGGCTTTTTTAGTCAAAGACGCTAAATGTTGTACTTGCTCGGCTGGTGATTTAGTAATACCTAAGCCAATAAGATCTTCTTCACTCATACTAGTTAACACCGTAACGGCAATGAGTAATGGTGCTTTATCACCGTATGGTACTAACGCTTCTTTAGCCTTTTCCATCATTTTAAGACCGCCAGAAGCATGAACATTCACCATCCACACGCCTAATTCAGCAGCAGCAGTTACCGCTTTAGCAACCGTATTAGGGATATCATGGAATTTTAAATCAAGAAATACATCAAAATCACGCTTAACTAACTCTTTTACAAACTCAGGACCAAAGTGAGTAAACATTTCTTTGCCGACTTTTAATCGGCACTCACTTGGTTGAATTTTATCTACAAAAGATAATGCCTCATCTTTGTTATCAAAATCTAAGGCGACTACAACTTTTGCATCTCTCATGCTGATTTCCTCAATAGGTAAATATTTTAAACAATAATTTTTTGCGCTATATGCGCTAAGAGTTTGATGATTTCCTGCGCTTTAAATGACTAAAGCGCAGGAAAATTTCATTTTATAATATAGTTTTATTCGCCGTCTAAACCGCGCACAGGCTTAAGTTGTTCCCAATCATGACAAGATGGGCAAGACCAATAATGAGTGCCTGAATTAAAGCCGCAAGTTCTACAACTATAACGATGTTTAACGTTTAAGTATGCTGATACCAACTCACGAATAACTTCTAAGTTTTCTGAAGTATTTTCAGATTCACTGTCGGTCATTTGCATTTTAACAAAATGCTTAAAGCCACGAATAGTCGGACGACGTTTTAACGCAGATAAAATAAAGGTTTTCGCATGGTTAACCCCTTTTGTTTGCTCAACATGGCTTAAATATTTGATCAAAGCACTAGTGCTGCCCGTTTCGTCGTAAACTTTTCGGATAAACTTAAAGAATTCAACTTCTGCATCAAGCGCCTGATAACATAGAAACATTTTTTCAATAACGTCAGGGAAAAATTCTTTATCTTGCTCATAAATCGCTTTATAGCATTGGCAGGCTTCATTATATTGCTGATGATTTTCATAAATTTGTGCCATTAACCAGTTTGCTCTTGATGAGTTTTGATCATGACTTAACGCGTGCTCTAATAATTCTATAACTTCGATAAATTCATCTTTCTCTAAAGCTGTCGATGCAAGTTCACAATAGAAATTAGCTAAAGTGTGTAACAGTTTTTTATCGCGAGTTTTAACAATCGCTTTTTTAAGCGCAATGCCCTGCTGCCAATCCTTAGTAGATTGATAAATTTGCATTAAAGAGGTTAACGACTTCAAGCCGTAAATTTTAGATTTAAGAAGTTTATGAAACATCGATTCAGCGCGATCATATAAACCGGCACTGAGGAAATCTTTTGCAAGCTCAAATACCGCTTGTTGTTTTGCACTATTAGGTAAGTGCTTTTGGCGAACTAAATGCTCATGAACTTTTAAGGCTCTATCAAGTTCGCCACGACGTCTAAATAGGTTTGCCATAGCAAAATGTGCTTCGACAGTATCATCTTCTACTTTTAGCGCTTCAAGTAAGTAATCTATCGCTTTATCTTGTTGATTCGATAATAAGTAATTTAAACCTGTAGAATATTTAATGGAGAGTTCTTGAGTAGCAGAATGGTTGTTTTGTTTAACGCTATTGCGCCCCATAAACCAACCATAGCCCATGGCTACAGGTAACAACAAAAATAATAACCCTAACATACTATGACTTCTTCTCAGCGATCAATTTAGCATTTTTAGCGGGCTTCATCATTCTTAACAGTTTCCAGAATAAAGCAAACAATAAACCAAGTAAAAATCCTATTGAGGTAAATAAACTCACCGCAGCTGCTACTGAAAGATTAGTTTTTGCAATTAAGTAGTTTAATGTCAGTACTTGATCATTTTGACTGCCGAAAATAAATGCAATGGCAAGTAAGATAAGAAAAAGGATAATCGTAATATAAAGACGCATAGTGGTTCATCCAAAACAACACAAAAAAAAGGCATGCTGATAGCATGCCGTTTATTCACTAATTCTGCAATTACGCGATTGAAAGATTTACTCTTTCACGTAACTCTTTACCAGGCTTAAAATGCGGAACATACTTTCCGTCAAGTTCTACTGACTCGCCAGTTTTTGGGTTCCGTCCCACGCGAGGAGCACGATAATGCAACGAAAAGCTGCCAAAACCTCTAATTTCAATACGCTCACCTTTTGACAAAGTTTGCGCCATCATTTCAAGAATTTCTTTAATAGCTTCTTCAACATCTTTTGCAGATAAATGATTTAATTTTTCTGCTAATCTTTCAATGAGTTCTGATTTGGTCATTTGACCTCCAGTGTTCACTATAGCTTCGCGCCATCGGATTTAACATTTAAAGAAGAACTGCATAAAGCAGCTCTTCTTCACTTGGTATTGCTATAAATTAGATTTTAGCGTTTTTAAACGCTTCAGCCATTGCACTCAAACCAGAAGTATCTTCTGCTGGAGCTTGGTTCAATGTATCCATAGCTTCACGTTCGTCAGCTTGATCTTTAGCTTTGATTGATAAGCTGATAGTGCGGTTCTTACGATCTACACCAACAAACTTAGTTTCAACGCTATCGCCTACAGATAATTCAGTAGTCGCATCTTCGATACGCTCACGTGAAATATCAGCTACACGAAGGTAACCTTCAACGCTATCAGCTAATTCAATTTTAGCGCCTTTCGCGTCTACTTCAATAACCTTACCTGTAACAATAGCACCTTTTTTGTTATCTGCAAGGTATTGATTAAACGGATCATCTTCAGTTTGTTTAACACCTAAAGAGATACGCTCGCGCTCTGGGTCAACTTGTAATACAACAGCTGAGATTTCATCACCTTTCTTGTATTCACGAACAGCTTCTTCACCGCCAGCCCATGAAATATCAGATAAGTGAACAAGACCATCAATGCCGCCGTCAAGACCAATGAAGATACCGAAGTCAGTGATTGACTTGATCTTACCTGATACTTTATCACCTTTGTTGAAGTTCTTAGCAAACTCTTCCCAAGGGTTAGGGATACATTGTTTAAGGCCAAGAGAAATACGACGACGTTCTTCGTCAATTTCAAGAACCATAACTTCAACAGTGTCACCCAAGTTAACAACTTTAGATGGGTGGATGTTTTTGTTAGTCCAATCCATTTCAGAAACGTGAACAAGACCTTCAACGCCTTCTTGGATCTCAACGAAACAACCGTAGTCAGTTAAGTTAGTTACGCGACCAGAAAGTTTAGCACCTTCAGGGTAACGCTTAGCGATAGCAACCCATGGATCTTCGCCTAACTGCTTCATACCTAGAGATACACGAGTACGCTCACGATCGAATTTCAATACTTTAACTTGAATTTCATCACCAACATTTACGATTTCACTTGGGTGCTTAACACGTTTCCAAGCCATATCTGTGATGTGAAGTAGGCCGTCAATGCCGCCTAAGTCTACGAATGCACCGTAGTCAGTAAGGTTCTTAACGATACCTTTAACTTCAATGCCTTCAGCAAGAGAAGCTAATAGTTCATCACGTTCAACACTGCTTTCTGATTCGATAACAGCACGACGAGATACAACTACGTTATTACGCTTTTGATCAAGCTTAATAACTTTAAATTCTAAATCTTTACCTTCAAGGTGAGTAGTGTCACGGATAGGACGAACATCTACTAATGAACCAGGTAAGAAAGCACGGATATTGCTAACTTCAACTGTGAAACCACCTTTAACTTTACCGTTGATAACACCGATAATAGTTTCTTTTTCTTCATATGCTTTTTCAAGCACTTGCCATGCTTCATGACGTTTTGCTTTTTCACGAGAAAGAATAGTCTCACCGAAACCATCATCAGTCGCGTCTAACGCTACATCAATTTCATCACCAACACTTACTTCAACTTCACCAGTCGCGCTTTTAAACTGATCAATAGAAATAACTGATTCAGATTTTAAGCCAGCGTCAACTAATACGTTGTCTTTGTTTACGGCAACTACAGTCCCTTTAATGATTGAACCAGGGCGAGTTTCGATTGTTTTTAAACTTTCTTCAAAAAGTTCTGCAAAATTTTCAGTCATAATTTGTCTATGAGCTCAGAGTTAATCCAATCAACTTACATGTTTCATGGGGTTGTTAATAAGACCTAACGCATCCTTACTTTAGGTTATTTTTAAGCATTATTGCTTGGTTTACATTAGTTTTTCATTACTAAATGAAAGGATTTTGCTGACCACTTCATCAATAGAAAGATCAGTAGAATCAATAACCAATGCTCCTTCTGCAGGGACAAGCGGCGCCACCTTACGGTTTTGATCTCGCTCATCTCTTTGACGTATGTCATCCAAAAGGCGCCCGATTTTAACATCAAAGCCCTTTTCTTTCAACTGATTAAATCGTCTTTGCGCTCTTTCTTCTGCGCTAGCGGTCAAAAATACTTTTACTGGTGCATCAATAAAGACAACAGTCCCCATGTCACGACCATCAGCCACTAAACCAGGAGTAACCTTAAAAGCACGTTGACGTCTTAATAACGCTTCACGAACGCGTGGAAAAGCAGCAACTTGAGACGCAAGTGCGCCAACTTCTTCAGTGCGAATGGCATTTGACACATCCTCACCTTCTAAAATGACTTTACCTTCACCTTCACTACAAATTTGAAACTGTACATCCAAATGCGCTGCAATAGGTAATAATGATTCTTCATCATCTACCGCTATATTATGGTGCTCAGCTGCTACAGCAAGCACACGGTAAATAGCGCCACTATCGAGTAAGTGCCAGCCTAATTGTTCAGCTACTATACGCGCAACAGTTCCTTTACCCGCACCGCTTGGTCCATCAATCGTAATGACTGGAATGCTTTCCTGCATACATCTTTCCCCTAAAATCAAAAATCGGCGGCATTATACGGGATTTATCGTTCAAAATCGCGTAAAAAAATTATTCTGTAACAACTTTAACAAGAGACTTGCGATAGCTTCTCAAAATAATCAGGAAATGTTTTAGCTGTACACTTTGGATCATTAATAGTGACAGGTGTATCACTTAATGCGACAAGCGAGAAACACATGGCAACTCGGTGATCATTATAAGTATCAATTTCTGCATGTTTCAATGCCGCTGGCGGTGTTACCGAAATATAATCTTCACCTTCGATAACCGTTGCACCAACCTTTCTCAGCTCAGTTGCCATCGCCGTTAAGCGGTCAGTTTCTTTAACTCGCCAATTGTAGATATTTCGAATAGTCGTTGTGCCTTGAGCAAACAATGCTGTTGTTGCTATTGTCATCGCTGCATCTGGTATGTGGTTCATATCCATATCTACCGCAGTAAGAGGCTTACCAATAACAGTTATAGATTCATCATGCCAAATAACTTCTGCACCCATTTTTTCAAGTACATCAGCAAAGTGTTTGTCACCCTGAACGCTCAGTTTACCAACGCCGTGTACGGTGACTTCTCCGCCTTTTATTGCCCCTGCAGCCAAGAAGTATGATGCAGAAGAAGCATCTCCTTCCACCATATACTTATCGACAGCTTCGTAAGATTGATTACCTTGAACATTAAATGATTGATAATCATTATTTTGCACCTTAACACCAAACCTTGCCATTATATCGAGTGTAATATCGATATATGGCTTAGAAACTAACTCACCATTAATTTCGATATTGGTGTCTGTTTTCAGTAATGGAGATACCATCAAAATAGCGGTTAAGAATTGACTTGAAATAGAACCATCTATTTTTACTGTGCTTCCAGTTAGTGCCCTGCCGTTAATTTTAACTGGTGGGTAATCTTTATTTTCCAAGTATTGAATATCAGCATTAAGCTGAGCTAGCGCATCCACTAAATGACCAATTGGTCTTTCTTTCATTCTTGGCTCGCCAGTTAAAACAAACTCGCCTTCACTAGCAGCAAGCGCCGCACATAAAGGACGCATAGCAGTGCCGGCATTACCAAGGTATAACTCTAACGTTTCATTGCGACTAAAGAAGCCATTGTTACCAACAACCGTACATTCCGTGCCACAAGTACTTAAGCTGTATTGAATGCCCAGACTTTTTAAGGCGTCTAGCATATGGTTAATATCGTCACTCACTAGCAAGTTAGTAATTTTAGTTTCACCATTAGCAAGTGCCGCGATTAACAACGCGCGATTAGATAAACTCTTTGAGCCTGGTAAAAATATTTCGCCATTAATTTTATCTATTGGGTTTAAAGTTAATTGTTCCATATTATTTAGTTCCTGCTGCGAATTTTTGCATAAAGTCGACTAATGCTTGCACACCTTCAATTGGCATTGCGTTATAAATACTGGCACGCATTCCACCAACCATTCGGTGGCCTTTAAGTGCAGTTAGTCCTTGTGTTTGTGCTTGTGCTAAAAAGTCAGCAGAAAATTCATCATTGGTTAGCCAAAATGGCACATTCATTAAGCTTCTGTTCTCTGGAACAATCGAATTTTGATAAAAATCACTTTGATCAATATAGTCATACAATAACTGTGCTTTTTCGGCATTAACTTCAGCAATTGCACTAACACCACCTTTTGCAAGTAACCATTCAAAAACAAGTCCGGCAAGATACCAAGCATATGTAGGAGGTGTGTTATACATAGAGCCATTTTTTGCCAATACTTGGTAATTCATAATAGATGGCGTATCAATATGCGCTTTACCTAACAAATCTTCTCGTACAATCACTAATGTTAAACCTGAAGGTCCGATATTTTTCTGTGCACCCGCATAAATAAGTCCAAATTTACTGACATCAAATTCACGCGACAAAATCGTTGACGACATATCAGCTACTAGAGGAACACCACCAGTGTCTGGCACCTGAAAAATTTCGATACCGTCAACAGTTTCATTAGGGCAATAGTGCACATAAGCGGCGTCTTGACTGATCGGCCACTCGTTGCTTGGCTTTACACGTTGAGTGCCGTCACTGTTATCAATAACGTTAACAGCATTAATATTTCCGTAATGACTTGCTTCTTCTGCGGCTGACTTAGACCAAGCCCCCGTAACGATGTAATCAGCTTTTTTAGTCTCGCCTAGTAGGTTTAACGCAATAGCTGAAAACTGACCGCGACCTCCGCCATGACAAAAAAGTACTTTATAATTTTCGGGAATAGCCATGAGGTTGCGCAAATTAGCTTCCGCTTTCTCTGCAACAGCAACAAATTCTTTACTACGATGGCTAAGCTCCATCACTGAACTGCCGGTATCAGCAAAGTTTAAAAATTCACTTTGCGCCTTTGTCATTACATCAACAGGTAACATTGCCGGACCTGCGCAAAAATTATAAACACTAGACATTTAACACTACACCCTTCTTCAATTAACTTGTTTTGTCGGTTTTGGCCTATTTTTGTCAATACCAACCTACGAATTCACTAACACTAACGTTTATACCCATGTTTCTGGGTATATCATTATCAAATATTTTTATTATTATCGTTTCGTTTTACAAACTTAATTACCGCTACCACAGCATACCAATTTAACTTTACGCATCAATTCTTAAATAAACTTTGATATAACTATTTTTACCCGATGCCATTAGGCTTTTCTCTTACTTAATATAAATTTCACTCATAAAAAAAGGCGGTAAAAACCGCCTTTTATTATGTTAACAACGGTTACTCAGGAGCATCGCCATCGTTGAGCGTTGAATCATCACTCTCAACATCAGTTTCTGGCGCATCAGTTTGCTCGCCTTCTACTGCTTGAGTTGGAGTTTCCACGCCATTTTCGTCTTCTTCAAATACTTCTGGCTCTTCAATTTCATCAATACGTTGTAAAGCAACTACATGCTCACCTTCAACGGTACGAATAATTCGAACACCTTGAGTATTACGACCAATAACACTTACTTCACCAACACGAGTACGAACTAAAGTACCGTTATCAGTAATAAGCATAATTTCGTCTTGCTCTTCAACTTGCACTGCGCCAACAACTGGGCCGTTACGCTCACTGACTTTAATTGAAACAACACCTTTAGTTGCTCGACTTTTCGCAGGGTACTCATCTAAAGCAGTACGCTTACCATAGCCATTTTCAGTAATGGTTAAAATTGGACCATCGTTTTTAGGAACAATAAGTGAAACTACTTTTTGATCACCTTCTAACTTAATACCGCGAACACCAGTACCAGTACGACCAATAGGTTTCAATGCCCAAAGTTGTTCGCCTGTTTCAGGATCAACCTTTATTTCACCTGTTTCGCTATCACGTTTCTTCTCGTTAAAACGGACAACTTTACCAGCATCAGAGAACAACATAATGTCGTTGTTACCATCAGTAATATCAACACCGATTAACGTATCGTCATCACGTAAGTTCAAAGCAATAATACCGTTTGCACGTTGATTCTTATAAGCCGTTAACGCTGTTTTCTTCACAGTACCAGAAGCCGTTGCCATGATGATGAATTTATCTTCTTCATATTCACGTACTGGCAAAATAGCGGTAATACGTTCACCTTCTTCAAGCGGTAAAATATTAACAATTGGACGACCACGAGCAGTACGACTAGCTAATGGTAATTGGAACACTTTCAACCAGTACAGTTTGCCGCGATCTGAGAAACATAAAATCGTATCATGGGTATTAGCAATCAATAAACGTTCGATGAAATCTTCTTCTTTCATCTTAGTTGCTGCTTTACCTTTACCACCACGACGTTGTGCTTGGTAATCACTTAATACTTGATATTTAACGTAACCTTCATGCGAAAGTGTTACTACAACATCTTCTTCAGTGATTAAATCTTCCATCGATAAATCATGTGAAGCATTGGTAATTTCAGTGCGACGCTCATCACCAAACTCATCACGAATAACTTCAAGCTCTTCACGAATAACTTCCATTAAACGTGCAGGTGTCGCTAAGATATAAAGTAACTCAGCAATCACTTCTAATAACGCTTTGTATTCACTTAAAATCTTCTCGTGCTCTAGACCCGTTAACTTATGTAAACGTAAATCTAGAATGGCTTGTGCTTGTGGCGGTGTTAAGAAATATTGACCATCACGAATACCAAACTCTTCTTCAACCCATTCAGGGCGAGCAGCGTCGTCACCAGCAGCAGCTAGCATGTCAGAAACTAAACCTAAGTCCCAGCCACGTGATAACAATTGCTCTTTTGCTACACTTGGTGTTGGTGAATTCTTAATTAACGCGATGATAGGGTCAATATTAGAAAGCGCTATCGATAAGCCTTCCAATAAATGTGCACGTTCACGGGCTTTACGTAATTCAAATATTGTTCTACGTGTAACTACTTCACGGCGATGTAAGATAAAGGCATCAAGCATTTCACGTAGGTTGAATAGTTTTGGTTGACCGTTAGTTAACGCAACCATATTCAAACCAAAAGACACTTGCATTTGCGTTAGCTTATATAAGTTATTTAAAATAACTTCGCCAACTTCGCCGCGTTTAACTTCGATAACCATACGCATGCCGTCTTTATCTGACTCATCACGTAGTGCAGAAATACCTTCAAGGCGTTTCTCTTTTACCAAATCAGCCATTTTTTCAATCAAACGAGCTTTGTTAACTTGGTATGGTAATTCGTGAACAACAATAGTTTCTTTGCCAGACTTTTCATCAACTTCAATTGATGCACGGGCACGAATTTTAATTTTTCCGCGACCAGTTAAGTAAGCTTCTTGAATGCCCGCACGGCCACTAATAATACCGGCAGTTGGGAAATCAGGGCCTGGAATATATTCAAGTAATTCTTCAAAACCTATTTCTTCGTTATCAATAACGGCTAAACAACCATTAATAACTTCAGTTAGGTTATGTGGCGGAATGTTCGTCGCCATACCAACCGCAATACCGGAAGTACCATTAACTAATAAGTTAGGGATACGTGTCGGCATAACTGCAGGTATCATTTCCGTGCCGTCATAGTTGGCAACGTAATCAACAGTTTCTTTATCTAAATCAGCTAAAATTGAATGGGCGATTTTCGACATTCTAATTTCGGTGTAACGCATTGCTGCCGCTGAGTCGCCATCAACAGAACCAAAGTTACCTTGGCCGTCAACTAGCATATAGCGTAATGAAAATGGCTGTGCCATACGAACAATTGTGTCATAAACAGCAGTATCACCATGAGGGTGATACTTACCGATAACATCACCAACAACACGTGCTGATTTTTTATACGGCTTGTTAAAGTCGTTACCTAAAACATTCATCGCAAAAAGTACGCGACGATGCACTGGTTTTAAGCCATCACGTACATCTGGTAATGCACGACCTACAATTACACTCATTGCGTAATCTAAATAGGAGCTTTTTAGCTCATCCTCAATATTGACAGGAGCAATATTATTCGCTAAATCGGTCATAAATTGATGGTATCCCTTAAGGTAAATCTAATTCAAAAAAATTCGAAATTATTATTTTTAATTAACATGGCATACTAACATAAATAATTGTCATGCCCTATCGCTTTATATTACTTCATTTTGCCGTTAAAAAGACAAAGTTTCAAGCCCCGGCTACTATTTACCTAATAGTCAACTATATGGCTGTTTTCATAGGTATTTATCTTCATAAATTAGGTGATAAAGATATTCATAAAAAGTCATTGTTCGCATTTTGAACACATGTCAGGTTTAAGCGTTTATTTTATCGACATTATTTTGTCTAAAAGCACTAGTTCCGCACACTAAAGCCCTGCTTATATATAAGCAAAGATAAAAAGAACACTAAAAATACAGCTGCATTTCACTTTTATTTAAGTTGAATCAATTTTCACGCTAGGCTTGCTGTAATTATTGGTTTAGAATCGCCAACATAAACAAGACAAATAATGATAAAGCCATGTCCAATTCTTTAAATGTTAATCAAGACGAAATCGCAAAATTTGAACAAGTTGCCAGCCAATGGTGGGAACTAGATGGTGACTTTAAACCGTTACATCAAATTAACCCTTTACGTCGTCAATTCATTTGCCAACATGTTGGTGACATATTCGATAAAGAAATTATCGATGTTGGTTGTGGTGGCGGAATTTTAGCTGAAAGCTTAGCGCAGTTAGGTGCGAAAGTGACGGGCATTGATATGGGGCAAGAGCCTTTAAATGTAGCTAAACTACATGCATTAGAAGCAGGGGTTAACGTTGATTACCTTAAAATCACTGCCGAAGAACAAGCACAACAGCATCCAGAACATTATGATGTAGTTACTTGTATGGAAATGCTTGAGCATGTGCCAGATCCGGCGTCAATCGTTAATGCCTGCGCACATATGGTAAAACCAGGTGGTTATGTTTTCTTTTCTACCTTAAATAAATCATTAAAAGCTTATTTACTAGCGATAGTGGCTGCCGAAAAAGTATTTAAACTTGTGCCAAATGGTACGCATGATCATAAAAGTTTCATTCGCCCTTCAACGCTTATTTCATGGGCTGAGTCTTTCGACTTAAAGTGTATCGATACTGCGGGTATTCACTACAACCCAATCACTGAAAATCATAAGCTAACCTCATCACTTGATGTTAACTATATACTTTGCTGTCAACGCGTTTAAGCTAACTAAATTGACTAAATACGCGTCGAAATGTAATTGGCTTACGTCGGCGCTATTCCCTTGCTAAATTATCACCATAACAAAATCGAGCGATATTATGCCCAACGCTAGTAACTTAACAGATCACCTTGCCGCGGTTCTTTTTGATTTAGACGGTACATTATTAGATACCGCTGATGATTTAGGCGCCGCGTTAAATTACGTATTGGCAAAGTACAATAAACCGGTCGTTGCCGCTAAATATTATCGTCCAATAGCTTCAGATGGTGCATTAGGCTTATTAAACTTAGGCTTTGGCGAAGATATTGCGCAGTATGACTATGAAAGCTTACGCCAACAGTTTCTAGACTATTACGAACAAAATATTGCAGACCATACTTGTCTTTATCCTGGCGTTGCAGAACTTTTACAACAGTTAGAAGACAATAATATCCCTTGGGGCATAGTCACCAATAAACCTGAAGGCTTAACCAAAACATTAATGCCGTATTATCCAGAATTTGCAAACTGTGCTGTAATGGTCGGTGGTGATACCCTAGTAAAACGTAAACCTGATCCTGAGCCAATATTATACGCTTGTCAGCAAATCAATGTTGATAATCAGCATTGTTACTATGTCGGTGATGCCCTGCGCGATATTCAAGCAGGTAATAGCGCATTAATGAAAACTTTTGTTGCCAATTGGGACTACATTTTAGCTGATGAAAATTGCCAAACTTGGCAAGCAGATCACATTATTAATACACCAACCGATTTACTTGCTTTTATAAAATAACCTTTGTTCACTAGTACAACGACTAACCGGTTATTCGTTGTGCTAGTTCTCTACTAGAGTAACTCCTCAATCCGTTTTATTTATGGATAAAAAAGTAATTTTAACTGCCTTGTGCTATATCATTAAGCCTCTGTTTTATCTCATTACCCCCAACAAACTAAAAATTGTCTGTTGATTATCAATAAACCCTAATTTTACTGTGCTTATTCAACTAAGGATCTAAATGTGATCTTTAAGCGATGATAAAATAAACACTCGTCAATCACATCGGTCGAGATTTAAACAAAACACATAAGCCATTGAAATTTATTGTTTTATATTTTTATATTACCTTTAGTAATATAAACCCCAAAAATCAACTTAAAATAATTTAGCCCTAAAAAGAAAATAAAAATAAATGAAAATAAGCGTTGCGTTTTAGAAAAATCAAAATTAAAAAGCGCTACTAAGTTAGTTGTTACTAACAGAACTTTACTCTAAAAAAAGCAACTAAAATTCAACACTTTTTATCACTTGCATTGTCATGCAAACCTCACTATCTTGTGGTTAGTTTTTCAAAATCCCCAATATATAGTGCATTTTTCATTCACTGCTTTTTGAATGGTATACGATTTATCTCGTATAATTGCTTCCTTGAGGGTATTAACAATATAAACACCTATTTTTGGGTGATTAAAACAATAAATAGATTTACAGGTCTTTCATGAATAACAACCTTTTTGTTACAAAACGCAATGGCTCAAAAGAACCTATCGACTTAGAAAAAATCCATAAAGTAATTGCTTGGGCTGCTGAAGGCCTAGACAATGTTTCGGTATCACAAGTCGAATTAAAATCCCATATACAGTTTTATGATGGTATTAAAACTGGTGACATTCATGAAACGATTATTAAGTCAGCTGCTGATTTAATTTCGGAAGAAACACCTGATTATCAATACTTGTCTGCACGGTTAGCAATATTTCATTTACGTAAAAAAGCGTATGGCCAATTTGAGCCACCTAAGCTATACCCACATGTTGTAAATTTAGTGGAAGCAGGTAAATATGATCAACATCTATTAACTGATTACACTGCTGAAGAGTTTGAGCAATTAGAAAGCTTTTTAGATCACCGTCGTGATTTAGATTTCAGCTATGCTGCTGTAAAGCAGTTAGAAGGTAAATACCTAGTACAAAACCGTGTAACCGGTGAAATTTACGAAAGTGCACAGTTTCTTTATATTTTAGTCGCGGCATGTTTATTCGCGAAATACCCGAAAGAAACACGTTTAGATTATGTAAAAGGCTTTTACAACGCCATTTCTACTTTTAAACTTTCTCTGCCAACACCAATTATGGCCGGTGTACGTACTCCAACACGTCAATTCTCTTCTTGTGTGTTAATTGAATGTGGCGATAGCTTAGATTCAATTAACGCCACATCAAGCTCAATTGTTAAGTATGTTTCTCAACGTGCTGGTATTGGTATCAATGCAGGTCGCATTCGTGCATTGGGTAGTACAATTCGAAATGGTGAAGCATTCCATACCGGTTGTATTCCATTTTATAAATTATTTCAAACTGCCGTTAAAAGTTGTTCGCAAGGTGGTGTTCGAGGTGGTGCAGCTACCCTATTCTACCCACTTTGGCACTTAGAAGTTGAAAGCTTACTGGTACTTAAAAATAACCGTGGTGTTGAAGAAAACCGCGTTCGCCATTTAGATTACGGTGTACAATTTAACAAACTAATGTACCAACGCTTAATCAAAGGTCAATCAATCACTTTGTTTAGCCCAAGTGATGTACCTGGTTTGTACGATGCTTTCTTTGAAGATCAAGACAAGTTTGAAGAGCTTTACGTAAAATACGAAGCAGATGATTCAATTCGTAAAAAGCGCATTAAAGCCATTGAATTATTTACTTTGTTTGCTCAAGAACGCGCAAGTACAGGTCGTATTTATTTACAAAACGTTGATCATTGTAATACCCATTCTCCGTTTGAACCAACAGTTGCACCAATTCGTCAAAGTAACTTATGTTTGGAAATTGCTCTGCCAACTAAACCAATGGAAGATGTCAATGATCCTAACGGAGAAATTGCCTTATGTACTCTGTCAGCCTTTAACCTAGGTGCGATTGAGAACCTTGAAGAACTTGACGGTTTAGCTGATTTAGCAGTACGCGCACTAGATAGCTTATTAGATTATCAAGATTACCCAGTTCCTGCTGCGTATACCGCAACCATGGGCCGTCGTACGTTAGGTATAGGTGTTATTAACTACGCGTACTACTTAGCAAAAAATGGTGTTTTCTATTCAAATGGTAGTGCCAACAACTTAACACATAGAACGTTTGAAGCGATTCAATTCTACTTGTTAAAAGCGTCAAACCAATTAGCTATTGAGCAAGGTGCTTGTCCTAAGTTTAACGAGACGCGTTTATCTCAAGGCATTTTACCTATCGATACTTACAAGAAAGAAATCGATAATATTACTGGTGAAGCGCTACATTTAGATTGGGAATCATTACGCGCTAGTATTAAAGAGCACGGTGTTAGAAACTCAACCGTATCAGCATTAATGCCGTCAGAAACGTCATCGCAAATTTCTAATGCAACAAATGGCATTGAGCCACCTCGTGGTTTGATCAGCATTAAAGCAAGTAAAGATGGTGTGCTAAAGCAAGTAGTGCCTGAATATCAACGCTTAAAAGATAACTATGAATTACTGTGGAATATCCCAAGTAATGAAGGTTATTTAGAGTTAGTCGGTATAATGCAGAAGTTTATTGACCAAACCATTTCAGCCAATACTAACTACGACCCTGCTCGTTTTGAAGGTGGAAAAGTGCCTATCAAACAAGTATTAAAAGATATTTTAACGGCATACAAACTAGGTGTTAAAACCATGTATTACCACAATACTCGTGATGGTGCAGCGGATAGCCAAGTTGAAATTGAAGATGATAGTTGTGCAGGCGGCGCTTGTAAGATTTAACATCTACAAAGAGGAAAACACTAGTTTTCCTCTTTTTTTGCAACGAAATACAAAACTAACAACTCATAATAATTAGATTAATAACCACTAATGTGACGAAATATTGCGATTAGCGCAGTATTTCCAGGAGATATAAATGTCGTACACTACGTTTAACCAAACACCTAACAACGCTTTGTTAGAGCCAATGTTTTTGGGGAACAGTGTTAATGTTGCGCGATACGATCAACAGCGTTTTGTTGCTTTTGAGAAATTAATTGAAAAGCAATTATCGTTTTTTTGGCGTCCAGAAGAAATTGATGTTTCAAAAGATCGTGCTGACTGGCAGAGCTTAACCGCGTCTGAAAAGCATATTTTCATTTCTAATTTGAAATATCAAACGCTACTCGATTCAATGGCAGCACGTTCTGTTAACGCAGTATTACTACCATTAGTATCACTACCTGAAGTTGAAACTTGGGTGGAAACTTGGGCATTTAGTGAAACCATTCATTCACGCTCTTACACCCACATTTTACGTAACCTATTTACCGACCCAAGTGAAGTGTTTGACGACATCATGGTTAACCCAGCGATATTAAAACGTGCTTCAAGCATCGCTAAATACTTTGACGCCGTAATTATCACAACGCAGTTATTACAATCACAAGGCGCGGGTAGCTACGAAGTTGATGGTAAAACCATTGAAGTGAGCGAACGTAAATTAAAAGAACGTTTATTCTTAGCGATATGTTCAGTAAATGCTTTAGAAGCCATTCGTTTTTACGTAAGTTTTGCCTGTTCATTTGCCTTTGCAGAACGTGAATTACTGGAAGGTAATGCAAAAATCATCAAGCTAATTGCACGTGATGAAGCCCTACACTTAACCGGTACTCAGCATATATTAAATAACTGGATGTCAGGTAAAGACGACCCTGAAATGCAAGAAATTGCCACAGAATTACGTGAAGAAGGCAAGCAAATCTTCATGGACGTGGTTGAGCAAGAAAAAGAATGGGCAGATTACTTATTTAAAGACGGTTCAATGATCGGCCTTAATGCTGCAATCTTAAAACAATACATTGAATACACCAGTAATCAACGTATGGCAGCAATCGGGTTCGACGCACCGTTTGATATTAAAAGTAACCCATTACCTTGGATGAATGCTTATTTAGTTAGTGACAATGTTCAAGTAGCGCCACAAGAAACTGAAATCTCAAGCTACCTTGTTGGCCAAGTAGATTCATCAGTATCAAGTGATGACTTTGACGATTTCGATTTATAATCGTTTATTAGTTGTATCAAAAGTATGATTATTATTAGCCTATCTACATTTATCGGATAATTTATTATGTCGAAAAAAGTAGATAGTGCTAATGAAACAACACCAGATTTAGCCAAGAAAGAAAAACCCGCCATTAAAATCTCTATTGCCAATCAAGAAATTATCTACTTAGATTCTCACCGTAACTTATTAGAGTGTTTGGAATCATCAAATGTAGAAGTACACTACCACTGCCGTGATGGTTACTGTGGTGCTTGCCGTGTTACGCTAAAAAGTGGAAAAATAAACTACCCACAAGGTGAGCCATTAGCGTTTATTGGTGATGGTGAAATTCTGCCTTGCTGTTGTATTCCCAATAGCGACATTACCATCGAGGTTGAATAAAGCGCAATAAAAGCGTTAGCAACGAGTAAATAAAGCTCAAATTTAAAAATAAAATTACAGCTAGCTTAATTTAGTCGACTCCATTTGTTGATGATGCTTTCCAACTCACCTGATTTTTTTAATTCACCAATAGCATTATCGATTTTTTCTACTACCTCAGGAGTAACTGATTTATTACTCAACATAATATGAATATCTGATTGATAAATACTTAATGAATGTTGTTCAAATTCGCCATTCATTTGGTATTTGCTAGAAAACGCTTTAATTGTTGCAGGATCAACTAAAAAGCCATCAATATGTCCTTTTAATAGTAAAGTAACATTTTCTTCAATATCTACGACTTCTAAAATATGTTCTTGAAATTCAGTCGTTTTCATTAACTCTTTATATTCATCACCGTAATAATAACCACTTTCAATTCCAATCATAAAGTTACTGTTGCTTATGTCTGCTAATTTAGCTATTTGCATTGTATTTGCTTTACCTTTTCTAACATACAGTTTAATTGTTTCTTTTCGATATGGTTGAGTGAAATCGGCGTAACGCTGACGCTCTTCGCTTAAAGATGCGCCCATAGCAACATCCATTTCACCGGTTTTGATGTAATGTAAATGACGTTTCCACGGTAATTCGGTGTATTGTGAGGAGTAGCCAGCCTTGGCGAGTATGGCGTTAAATATTTCAAAATCTAAGCCGAGTAATTCTTGTTGACTATTACGGTATTGATAGGGATACCAAAGCTCCCAACCAACATGTAATTCTTTAGCGTAACTGTTGAAGTTTGCCATTAAGCAAAAGACGATAAGGATATTTCTCATTTACTACCTATAACCGCCTTTGCAAATTTATGTAATTTTTATTTCAAAGGCTTTAATTTTAATACTAACGCAGGGTCTAATCTCATATTAAACCAATTTATACGCCAATCTAAGTGTGGGCCTGTCGCTCTGCCACTTGAACCAACCGCTGCAACCAATTGTCCCTTGGTTACTTTATCACCAACTTTGACATAAGAATTGCTCAAATGCAAAAATGTTGAGCTAACACCATGACCATGGTCGATGATCATGGTGCCACCGGAATAAAACATATCAGGTACATACATAAGTACTGTGCCATCGGCTGGTGCTTTAACAGGGTCACCTTTTTTACCGGCATAATCCAAACCGTAATGTGGTCGTTTAGGCACACCGTTGTAATAACGCTGGCTACCATATACACCGGTAATTGTGCCTTCAATAGGCGCAATAAAACCTTGAGAAAAAGCAGTTAAGTCACTATCAACTTTTCGTGCGGCAGATATTTTTTTATTATCTTCCCCCGCACGAACATTGGCTTTTTTGTTAGGGTTCATTATTTTCTTAGCGATGCCCTCCACTTTCTGAATATTATATTCACGTTTAAGTGGTTTCAAAATACGCTTTTCAATAGCACCGTTAGGACTAATGATCACAAGTTCACTATTATTCTTTTCATCTCGGCTAAAACCTAGCGCATAATCACCCGTGCTAGATACCTTGATGGCTTTTCCATTGAGTGAAACTTTATTTGTCGGTGATGTTTTACCTACAATTAACGCACCTTGAAAAAACTGCTCAGTGAGTTGCTCTTGTGCAGCCAAAGGCTGCAACATTAATAAAGAGGCAAGCAAAGAGCCTTTAAATAATAATGAAAACTTTCTAACCATTAGCAATAGCTCCTTTTGCAACACCTTCAAATGCAACGACTTTAAATTCATCGTTTGGTGCCTGTTTTTTAAGTTGGCGCACAATAAAGTCTGCAAGTAATTCAACTGTAGAATCACAATCAACTACATCTAAAATTTTACCTGGCACGGCAATATCGAATCGTCCTTGTGGAGCAAAATAAGAAAATAATTGATGATCGATTGTCAAATTAGCTTTAGCTTCACTTGAAAGCTCAATATCAGTAAGTGCAATGCGATCAGCTTCACTAGCTAAATAAATATCTTGCCAGCGTAAGCTCCAAACTTCTTCTAGTGCTGCCGAGCGTTGACCATTTTTGTAGATATGAATTTTTGAGCGGTGGCCATGAGCAATACGTTGGCAATTGCCATCATGAAGTTTTAAGCCATGAGTGTAATGATAATAAGCACCATCTATTTTTTCAGGACGTAAGTTTAACGTTAGGCCTTGAACATTTTTCGGTAATTCGGCAAGTATGATTGTTGTAAGATGCGTAGTGACTGAAGCAATATCTATCTGTTTGGCGTCAATTTTAGCGAAAGCACTAAGTGGTGATTGCAAAAAGTAATCACCTTGCTTAGAGCTAAAGTTTACATATTCGTGTCCTTCACGTACATCTGAGTCAGCTACGTTCACCGATCCGTCTTGCATAGGTAGTAACAGTTTATGATCAACAGCTTCGTCAATAATGGCTTTAATTTGCTTTTTAACAACAGCAAAATCAAGCACCATGCTCATTTCATTCAGACTACCGTCGAGTAACACGTCTACTATCCAGCTTTCACCTACAATGCCTCGGGCCGGACAACAGTATGAAAAATCGATAACAGTTAAATCATTTACAAATAATTGCATTAAACCTTCCTACTACTTTACTTGCCAAGCAATACTTTCGCTTGCTCGAATAGGTACAACTTCATCTTCACCAAAAGCCATCGTCGCTGGCACTGACCATTCCTCTTTTACTAAGGTTATTTTATCGCTGTTAGCCGGTAAGTTATAAAATTTAGGGCCATTTAAGCTGGCAAAGGCTTCAAGTTTATCAAGCGCACCTGCTGCTTCAAATGCTTCAGCATAAAGCTCAATTGCGGCATGTGCCGTATACGAACCTGCACAACCACACGCAGATTCTTTTGCATGTTGTGGATGTGGAGCAGAATCAGTGCCTAAAAAGAATTTTTCACTGCCACTGGTAGCCGCTTCAATAAGCGCATGCTGATGAATGTTGCGCTTTAAGATAGGTAAGCAGAAGTAATGTGGGCGAATACCGCCAACCAACATATGATTGCGGTTAAATAATAAGTGATGAACAGTAATTGTTGCCGCAACGTTATCACCCGCTTCTTTAACAAAGTCTACCGCATTTTTCGTGGTGATATGTTCTAAAACAATTTTTAATGTTGAATACTTTGCAACTAACGGACGTAAAATAGTATCAATAAACACGGCTTCACGATCAAAAATGTCGATATCGTGATCGGTTACTTCACCGTGTATCAACAACGGCATATTTTCTTCTTCCATTGCCGCTAGCACTGACGCGATATTATCAACGCTAGTAACACCTGAAGATGAATTAGTTGTTGCACCGGCAGGATAAAGCTTAGCGGCATAAACGATACCAGACGCTTTTGCGGCTTTAATATCTTCTGCTGTGGTTTGGTCAGTCAAATACAAAACCATTAACGGTTGAAATTGTTTGCTTGGGCTCACAGCCATAATACGTTGATGGTACTCACGAGCTAATTCAGCGTTCGTCACTGGCGGTACAAGGTTTGGCATAACAATAGCGCGGGCAAAGTAACGACTAATATCAGGTACTGTCGTATTTAAAGCAGCACCATCGCGTAAATGTACATGCCAGTCGTCTGGGCGAGTAATTGTTAATGTTGTCATTATTCTTCCTAGTTAAATCTATTCATTTTCTATTACCCGTATGGGCAACATGCTTATTATGTAAATTTCTACCGCTTAAAATTCGTCTTCTGACGATTCACTCCTTGACGCTTCACTGTTTGACGTGATTGCCGCTTGACCTTGACTAGCATTTTGGTTGTTATTACTTTCAATTAACGCCAATAGTTGATCTTTTAAATTTGGTGGCACTTTGAAGATAGTAATACTTTCATTCGCCGGGTTATAAACAACGTCTTGCCCAAAGTGACTACGTTCGAAACTCAAACTAATACCATTACCGTAACCGGCATATTTAGTCACTTTATTAACTACTGCTTGGTCATGAGGGAATGATTCTTCAATTGGGTATGATTGCTCTTGGCAGAATTTATAAAAGTCAGAGCCACTTTCTTCTGACTTAATAACATTAGCGACTTCTTGTAACGAAACATCTTGAGCTGATTCTTTTTGCTCTTTACAGTAACTTAATAGCTCTTTGCGCGTTTCCTGTTTTTCGTTGGCATCAAATTGATTAACCGCTACATAGTCTTCAACCGCTTGTACTAAAGTTTGTGTTTGTTCTTTCGAATTTAAGCCTTCTTCACAACTTAAAAAATCTAAGAAAAAGTCAGACACTTTTCGGCCTGCTCTGCCCTTAATAAAAGAAATATAACGGTTACCTTCAGCATTATCTTGATAATCAAATAAATCAATACGAGCAGCTAATTGCAGCTTACTGGTATCAAGGTGTTGATCGGCAGAGATATTCAGTTCACCGTCAACTGAGTAATGCTCAGAAATAGGAATAACGGCAGCTAATAAATAACGACCGCCCATATATTCATAATGACAAATAATTAAGTAACCGGTTTCGGCTAAGTCGTACTTTTCAATTTCATTTTTAAGTAAGTTAGCGGCTTGGCTGCTAAATTGGTAAAAACTTTGTACGTCGCCTAGGTAACTTTCCATGATGTCAACGAAACGGGCGCTTTCACCTTCTGCCGGCATAGAAGAGAAATGACCGTATGCTTTACTGCCTTTGCTGTTATAAATTTTGTGTAATGCATCAACAAAATTTTCTATTTTGCTGCTAGCCGCAACATTTTCAGGACCTAACCTGAGTACAACTTCACCAGTTTCTTCTTTTTTAGTTAAAAAATGCAGTGCAATGTTCGAAATAATTAAGCTCATAGATAAAGGTCAGTATTATATTGTTCGGGCATTTGATAAACTTAACATTAGTTTATTCAATTACCAATTAAGTGTTTAAGATGCCTATTGTATCCAAGTATTCCAACGAACGTGTAGAAAAAATTATCCAAGATTTGCATGATGTACTCGTAAATGAGTCTGCAACCCCTGATCTAGCGCTGATGTGCCTAGGAAATACCCTGACAGAAATTATTAATAATAATGTGCCAGAATCAAGACGTGAAGCAATAGTAGACAATTTTACCAGTGCATTAAAACAATCGGTACAAAAATCTAAATAAAACTTCTCCCTGTGAACATTACAAATGGTGTTTTTTAAACGAATAAAAAGCACAATTTGAATGATTACGGCGATATAAGTATTATCTAGTATTAGAAAGCGACAAAAATAAACAATAATAAGAGAATTTAACGACGCAATGGTTTCATTTGAATCAAAACCCTATAGTAAGCGCCTATTACAGCTCGTTAGTTGGAGCCACTGGTTTACATTTTTCAACATAATTGCCGCAATTTTATTGTCGTCAATTTATGTATTTAATGAAGCAATGCCCGAAACTTTACTCGGCCAAACTTATTTAGTCACTACATGGCTAAGTCATATGGCCTTTTTAACCTTTATGAGCTTTGTGCTGATTTTATTCCCGATCACCATACTGTTCCCCCGTACACGCTTTATACGGGTTGTCGCTTCCATCATTTTTACCGCAGAATTATTACTGCTGTTACTCGACGCATTCATCTATTCGCGATTAGGGTATCATTTAAATATTTCCTCAAGTGCGCCAATTCTAGAATTAATAACTAACGAAATTCAGCAAAACAGTCGAATTTTTTGGTTTGTTAGTTTAGTGCTTTGGTTAGTGATTTTATCATTCGAATTACTTGCTTCTAACTACGCCTGGAAACATCTTAAAGAATTACAAAAAACAATATTCGCCCGCTTTATTGTTGTGCCATTAGTCGTCTTCTTCTTCTTTAGTCATATCGTGCACATTTGGGCAGATGCAAATTTAGAGTACGATGTATTACGCCAAGATACCGTCTTGCCATTATCGTACCCTTCAACAGCAAAAACCTTATTAACCAAGTACGGTATGTTTGACGAAGTTGACTATATTGCTCGTCGTACGAGCCCGTTAGCTTTTACAGACGTCATGCCAAAATACCCGACTTACCAAGGACAATGCCCGAACGACTCAGCATTAAAGCAGTCAGTATTTATGGTATTAACTGACGATACGCTTACCAGCCAACAATTAGAGAAAATTAAGCAAAGAGTCAAGCGTGGCAAGCTTTCGCTTGATAACCACATAGATAACGCGTTACCAAAAGATGCATGGTTCAACCTCTTTTATAGCTTACCAAGTATCTATAAAACTGATGTCTTAGCACAAAATACTCAACCGCTTTTACTGCAAATAATTGAAAAGAAAAACTTGGCAAAATCATTTACTGTTATTGGCGAAGAAGCTAACGCGAGCAGTGAAACTGAGCTATCAAATCTGATCACAACACTCTTTCCTGAATCTAATAAATTAAACGATATTTCAAGTTTAATTTTTGCTGACAAATTAAATAGTCGAGCACCTGGCTTACATGTATTTTATTTCAAAGGTCAAAACAGTTATCAATTTGAATTGTTTTTAGATGCGTTAATGTCAGCACAAAATAAAAAACAACAAAAAGATATTCTTTGGATCAGCTCTATTGGCAACCAAACAACAGATACAAGTTTATCGACAAAGCCCGCCTTGTTGATACTTCCTGAAAGTAAGAACAAGTCAGTAAATAAATTAACCAGTCATATGGACATGCAGCCTACTCTAATTAAGCGTTGGTTAGATTGTGATATCGATGTGAAGCATTATAGTAATGGTGTTGATATTAAGCGTTTAAAGAAAGACCGTATTATTGCTAACACCATGGATGATGGTGTTGTGGTGTTCAATAAAGACAAGTCGATGTTTGTTGACCAAAATGGTAACTTTCAAAGCTACTCAATACAGCTTGCCGCCCCTATTACTGCAAAAGCCGACTTTCCATTAATGATTGATGGCGTAAATTTCATTAAGCAATTTAGCGAACAAGTAAATAAAGGACAATAATTAGTCACTTACATGCAATTAAATGCTTTTTACATCGCATTTAATTGCATTCAGTTCGTAAACCATTAATATAACTGAGGTAAGCTTTTCTCCCCATTAAGTTTACGTTTCGGGGTATAGCGCAGCTTGGTAGCGCGTGCGTCTGGGGGACGTGAGGTCGCAAGTTCGAATCTTGCTACTCCGACCATATAAAAATAGAAAACCTTGTTTTTACAAGGTTTTTTTATTTCTTCAATATTAGTAATACTTACATAATAAACTCTATTGCATCTATATCGCATTTAATAAAAAGAACATGGATTGATTCTATATCTTTGTAGTAAATGCCTTTTGTTAGTTTTACTTTATGTGAATAACTCAATTTTCACTTTATGCCTAATAGAAGAAAATAATTAAATTTCCAATATTATTGGTACTTTTCCATAGCCTCAAAAAAATTACAAAAAGAAACCCAAGCGTTACAAAAATAAACATCTTTATAGTTCCTAACATTATGAAGATATGGGATATTAACGTGAATAAAAACAGTTATTAAATATGGATATTACTATATTTCTTCAGGAATAAGTGATTATAAGCAAGGAAAGCTATGCAGTATGTTCTCAATAGAAATACCAACGAATACTCGGATATAACACCCTTTTCACTGATGTAGCAACATACTTATATTTAACACGATATCGTCTATCGCATTCTTATATTACATACAGTCATTTTAAGCTGTTCAATAGAAGAAAATACCGTTTTTCTGCTTTCTACTCTACGAAAACTACCATTTCATAAAAAGAGCATTAGATGACAACTACGTACGAAAGAATAACGTAAATGGCCTATTCAATAATATGGGATATAAAATCTGTTTGTATTGACTACTTTGGTGAAGTTGATAACGAGAATATAAAAAGTGCGCATTATGAAGTAAATAATGATGAACGCTTTTATGATTGTTCGCACTTAATCCTCGACATAGCTAAATGCGATATGAGTAAGGTTGATGTATCTGAACTGATAGAAGTGGCTGGGCTTGACCTGGGGGGGTTAATAGTTCGTAAATCATTTAAAATAGCGATGATAGCAATCCAACCTGATAAATTAGAAATAGCACATAGCTATATAGATTTTTTCAACAAATATGCATATAAAATTAATGTCTTTAATTCCATTGATAGTGCTAATTCATGGCTAAATAGAATTTAGAGGCAAATAATAGAAAGTTAAAGTTGGCTAATCAGGGGCAAAAAACTATTTTTGTTCTACTTGAACAAGCTTCATAAATTTCACTCTATCACTTTAAATTCACTAACCTCATAAAAGCATTCATCATCAATAACATCTTTGCGCCAATCAACCTCAATAACTTGCGGAAAAGCATACTTGGGGTGATATGTAATTTTGATTCTAGCAGCTTCAAATAAACCTTTATTGGCTGCTTTAAACACGTCACTAATGACTAACTCACTGTCATATTCATCTACTTTTTCAAACAGTGCGACACCATTTACAACGAGTACTTTTGAAGATGCGACAAACATACAGCCTTGACGAACCACATAGCTGTATTTTTCAGGCTCTCCCTGCAACCAAGTAGTTAAATTGTGCGCTAACTTATCATGTGCTTGAGAGTTAACAGATTGATACTTAATCCCCCAAAAACTGAATAGAAGAACAATCACTGTTCCCAATATAAAAAATACTGCATAAGGGTTACGGGTATCAAATATTTGCATAAAACGCTAATACCTCATTTAAAGCGGTGAAAAAATTATTTACTAGGTATATAAATAAGTAAAAACAAAAGCTGTAACCGTATCGCTCTAAACTATTATCAGATATCTTTATCAAATGGCTTCAATTCTTTTTGATCACACAAGAAATCAGAAGGTTTTTGCTTTTTATTTATACTAGGTACACTCTTAAAAATATCAATAAGAACAATACCTAAGAGAACTATAGAAATCAAACATGTGATAGCAGTACCAATATTCAAGTCAGGCTCTAGATGTTGATGGGCTAAATTCTTCACAAATACGTTTGGAGCTCCTTCAATCATCGTAATCAAAAAAAAGAAAACTCCTAGCAATGAACATAAGATATTTTTTATGCTCCGAATAATCCTAAAGTTCATACAGATACCTTTTTACGCCTACCAACTAAATAATAGAATGATTAAGTTGACTAATGTTGAACGGATTTAAAAAGAGTTTGATCAACTGTAATCGAAGAAAAACCAAGGCCTGTAGCGACCTTAATTCAAACTATCGTTATATATTACTATTAGCAAAACCTTGGTTTATTTTATATTGCATATATATCACATGAAATATTGACGTAATAAATGGGTTTAACCAAAGCTTGTCGCCTTTATTGGCGCCTATAATTACATTAATACGATTACGTACCATAATTATCCACATTACGTCGAAAATGCTAGAGATAAGATGAATACCAATTGAGCTTTTCAAAATATCAGGTTCATGAAAATTAATTAAGCTATAAGTTAGACTACCTAATGAGATAATAAATAAAACTATGGTTGTATAAACAAATAATTTAGATATTTTTAGCTCTGTATGTCGATTGATTTGGTTCGAAAAACGATAAAGCATATACATTAAATATGAACCTATAGTTAATATGCAAAGCGCTGAAGTCTTTATTACTGAATCAACCTCAAATATGCTGGTAAGTCCCTTTTCCATTTATTATCCGTAATTAAAAATTACGCTAAAATATTAATAATTAAGCTAGTTACAAAGAAGAAAGTAATGGTTCGCTACAATCGTAGGCAATGGCAAACCATTATTTTACGTTTAAATAATTTATTATGAATTGTACGGTTTATTAGACGTTATTTTTGCAAAGCCTTTAATTAACTTATAAACAGACCAGAACCAAACCGCTAGTAAGATAAAATATCCAATAATAAAAAAGATCAGAAAAGCCCCAATAATTGATAACAATAACCCCCACCAGAAAATCTTAATTATATTTGAATAATGATCCTCAAACAGAGTACCGATCGCATCATCTTTCTTAACCATTGCCCAAATGGCACCAATTATCCAAAATATTCCAGTAAAAAGACCTATGCCCATAAAAGCATAAGCGATAAGCGCATTTGTTTTTGCGGCATCATCTTCATTCGATAAGCAAATTGTTCTTTCTAGATCTGACATCTATACATCCTTGGTATTATTGATTAATAAAAATTCATAACGCCCCATTAAAAGGCTTTTAAATTTGAAAAGAAACAGAGCTAATCTCCACCGCCGCCGCTATCTGCGCCGCCACCACTGTAGCTACTATCGCCTGAAGTATTAAAACTATCATTAGTTGAGCTGCCAAATGAGCTAGATTCAGACTTCGCAGATTCTACTAATAAGGTTGAGAAAGAAAAATCTTCTGAATTATTAAATACGGTATTTGAAATTTCACCACGCATACTTCCATAGTTACACGTTTCAGCTAAATTTTCGTGAATATCATTAAACTCTTCTGAGGAACAATACATTGCGTAAGCATAACAATTATCGGTGACAGCTATGCCTCCACCGCCAACGAGACGCTTCCGTTTTAAAGCAGCATCAACTTGCTCTTTTGAGTAATGCTTTTGATATGCATAGTTTTCCTTTAAGTCCTGCGGTAATTTTTTAGCATATTTCTTTATTTTTTGTTTTTTGAAAAATTCTTTAAACATATACAGCCTTCCTTGAGCCTTTTAACTTTACATTAGTGAAACTCACCAGTAATTCTTATTACATAATATTCCATAATTACAATCAATTAGAAAGATAAATTAGTCATTGTTCAGCGCTTTTGGATATTACAGAGCAGTCAAATATTCGTTTAAGCAAGTAAATTTAATGGTTTGAATTAATATAACAATGCCCTAGATACTAAAAAGCCGAGTATCTTACGACACTCGGCTTTTATTAAGTTCTAGCGTTTAGCAAACCGTTAGTCTTCTTCCACCAACGTCATCAATGATGTGTTACCACCAGATGCCGTGGTATCAATACTAATGGTTTTTTCAGTTAATAAACGCTGAATTAAGTTGTCCATATATTCAGAGCTGATCACTGGCAATATCGCACCTTGACGTTGAGCTAATTTTTCACTGATGTAGTGCTTACGATCACAGTGACTATCAACAACAACACCCGATAACTTTGGATGTGCCAACATAGTTGATAAGTGACGTAGTCTTGCTACTTGGAAGACATTTTTATCTTCGCCGGTAGCAATAAACTTATCTCTAAATGCCAACGCTTCATCATAGAATAAGTCAGAAACCACAGTAACAACGGTATTACCTGTTGCTAATGCCGTCACAATTGACAGTACCCAAAAGTGAAAAGTTGAATTTTTATCACCGAAAGAAATAACATTACCGCGGTTTTCTAGGTATATGATATTAGATTCACCTGTCGGCCCAGGTAATACTTTCGGTTTTTTCAAACGCTTTTCAATATCAATTAATTGCGAACGAGCTGCCGTTAACGTAAGGCTTAAATCATCAGCTAAGTCGTCAACAATATCAACGTGAGCAATTTTCGCTAGCAACTGACGCACACTAGAAATACGTGTATTTAGGTCAGCTAAGCGCCAGTTTTTCTCTGCATTATTAGCATTGTTCATCATTGTTATTGCTTCAGAGCGTGACTTTTCATCACATTCTAATGCCTCTAAATGTGAAGATTGCAAGTTAAACTGCTCAGCATCTGGCGTGGCTTTCTCTTTAACTAATCGTGTTAAGTAATTCGGACCACCGGCTTTAGGACCAGTACCCGAAAGGCCACGACCACCAAAAGGTTGCACACCAACTACCGCGCCAATCATATTACGATTGATATAAACATTACCCGCACGTGAAAGTTTAGCTAAATCAAAGGCGCGGTGTTCAATACGCGTATGAATACCCATCGTTAAACCAAAACCAGTACTGTTAATTTTATCAACAACTTGCTCTATTTCACTGCCTTTAAAACGCACTACGTGAACACAAGGGCCAAATACTTCTTGTTTTAAAACACTAATATCACTGATTTCATATAAACGCGGCGCAAAGAAGAAGTGCTCATTACCTGCTACTTCCTCTGAGACTTCACATTGATACAATAATTTGCCATTGGTTTTCATATACTCACTGTGAGCATTTAATGCACCTAGCGCTTTTTGATCAATAACCGGGCCTACATCTGTGCTTAAGTACTCAGGATTACCAACATGTAATTCTGCTAATGCGCCTTTAAGCATGGTAATAACATTATCAGCGATATCTTCTTGCAAAAATAATACACGTAATGCGGAACAACGTTGACCTGCTGATTGGAAACCTGAAGAAATAACATCATCAACCACTTGCTCTGGTAAAGCAGTAGAGTCAACAACCATACAGTTTTGACCACCGGTTTCTGCAATCAAAGGTACTTGATCGCCACCACGTTCAGCCAAGGTTTGTGAAATAACAGTGCCAGTTTCAGTAGAACCGGTAAACATAACTGTTTGAATGCGTTCATCAGGAATAATCACGCGACCAACCTGACTACCTCTTGCAATAACTGCTTGCACAACGCCTTCAGGTAAACCAACTGACTTCATTAGTTCAATAGTACGTAAAGCGATTAAGCTCGTTTGCTCAGCTGGTTTTGCTAATACCGTGTTACCTGTAGCAATGGCCGCTGCAACTTGGCCTAAAAATATTGCTAATGGGAAGTTCCAAGGGCTAATACAAAGTACCACACCACGGGCTTCTAAACGCTCATCGCTTTCTAATTCAATGGCACGCTCGGCATAGTAACGACAAAAGTCTACTGCTTCTCGTACTTCATCAATACCATCTTGCGCGATTTTACCTGCTTCTTTAATACATAACGCAATTAGCTCGTCAGTATGACGTTCAAGAATATCAGCAACACGGCATAATAACTCTGCACGTTCTGATACCGGCGTTGTTGACCAAGTTGCAAATGCCGTTTGTGCTGTATCAATCATCGCCAGCATATCGTCTTTATCATGATGCTTATGAAAGCCGATAATTTCACTGTGGTTTGCAGGGTTCTTAACGGCGCTAGTACCTTCTGGTAACTCGCTTTCATTAAGTTGGTTGTCTTTAAACCAATTGTCTAATGACGCTTTTAACGGTGTAATGGCATTTACATCGGTTAAGTCTAGGCCTTTAGAGTTATCTCGGTCAGCGCCATTTTCGCCATAATATAAGGCGATAGGTTTAACAATTTGTTTATTATATTTTTCTTTTAAACGCTGAGTTCTCTCAACAGGATCTTCAAGTAAAGATTCAACTGGTTGAGTTTCATCAACAATGGCATTCACAAAAGAAGAGTTAGCACCATTTTCTAATAAACGACGTACTAAATAGGCTAATAAGTCTTCATGCTGGCCAACTGGCGCATATATGCGACATTGAATACGCTCATTAGTAACAATTTGGTCATATAATGAATCACCCATGCCGTGTAGACACTGAAATTCAAAACCTTCTTTATCATCACCAGCAAGTTCAACAATTGTTGCCGCGGTGTAAGCGTTATGTGTTGCGAATTGCGGGTAGATAGTATCTCTATAATCTAATAATTTATTCGCACAAGCATGGTAAGAAACGTCAGTAGAAGACTTACGTGTAAACACTGGAAAGTGCTGATGACCATCTTTTTGCGCGTTTTTAATTTCGCTGTCCCAATAAGCGCCTTTTACTAAACGCACCATCATTTTTCTATCAACACGAAGCGTTAACTCACGTAACCAGTCAACCACAAAAATTGCACGTTTTTGGTAAGCTTGTAGTGCAATACCAAAGCCGTTCCAGCCTGTTAAATCATCATCACTGAATACCGCTTCAATAACATCTAGCGAGATATCTAAACGCTCAGACTCTTCCGCATCAACCGTTAAGCCAATGTTGTATTGTTTTGCTTGTAAACAAAGCGCTTTAAGTTTTGGCACAACTTCAGCCATTACACGTTCTTTATGAGTAAACTCGTAACGTGGATGAATGGCAGAAAGTTTTACTGAAATACCCGGTACTTTGCGTGGATCGTTTTTACCCGACGCTACCGCTGCATTACCAATAGTGACAATCGCATCTTGGTACGACTTCAAATAACGTTCAGCATCGGCCATGGTGCGAGCACCTTCACCAAGCATATCGTAAGAATACACGTAGCCTTGTTGTTCTTTAGTCGCAGCTCGTTCAGTTGCTGCAACAATGGTTTCGCCCATCACAAACTGCTGACCCATAATTTTCATGGCGTAGTTCATTGATTTACGAATAACAGGCTCACCTAAACGGCCGATGGTTCTTTTTAATAATCCAAAGCTGTCTTGCTTACGATTATCAGCATAATCAACCATAGAGCCAGTGATCAAAAGCCCCCACGAAGAAGCATTAACAAATAACGAATCACTACCGCCTAAATGCGTAGTCCACTGACCTTGAGAAATTTTGTCACGAATTAACGCATCTTGCGTATGTTTATCAGGTACACGAAGTAAAGCTTCCGCCAAACACATTAATACCACACCTTCTTCACTTGAAAGCGAGTATTCTTTTAATAAAGCATCTATTGCGCCATTACCAGCTTGGTCTAGGCGAATTTGTAATACCATTTTGCGAGCTCTTTCCCAAGCCCTACTTCTGGCACTAACATTAACTTCAGCTAAAGGTAGAATATGATCTACCGCTATATTCTCATCAATACGATAAAATTCACGAATCTTCTGACGGATTGGACAGTCAGTAATAAAAGAACCATTAAAAAGCATGTGCTTGCCCTAAAAATAAGATGAAATAGTATTCAAAACCATTCAAAGTTAATTACAATAAAAAATATTCGCGCATGTTAATTCAAACTCTACAGAATGTGCTACTTAAATATTGCCTTTAAACAGAATTTTTTGCTTCAAAACAATATAAAGTGAACGATATGCTGACTTTCAAACAATTAGCGCAGAATTATTTACCAATTAGTTACATTGGTTAAAAAAATTCATACATTGGCGTCAAGTAATTAATAAGTTAACTCAACTGCCGAGTACGGCTTTGGTTATTAATAGTAGTAGGTTCTGCTATTAAATAAACAAGTCAGACATTAAGCAAAACCGTTTATGGCTAAACACCTTTTAATTAGCTTACTTTAATTAAAAGGTGTTAACGCTATTGAAACATAAACAAAGAACCATATATTATTATGTATCTTAAAGAAGAGTTTGTTTTTATGTGGCGTCAATTAGCAGTAATGTTATTTGTTTTAGTAGTAGCTCACACCGCTAGTGCTTTGCCGATCTCTGAGGTTTTAACTGTTGAAAATTCGACTCACCTTACAAACACTCAAATAAAGCAGCAACCTACTTCAGTTTTTGATGACAATGAACCCGAAGATTTACTTAATCTTCCAAGACTAAACCGAATTAGTCCGGCTTTATTCAATGCTGAAATACAAACCACGCCAAACTATGTATTAGTAGTCGAATTCTTTAAAATTAAGCTTTCTGCTGGCTTGTATAAAAACTTAATCAACCCACCTTTAATAACGCCTTGGTTTGAACAGTTAAGCCATAAAAATAATTCATCTCGACTTTCTGGCTGGAAAGACGGCAACTCTTTGTATTCATCTCGCACTACCTACCATAGTTAATTCACTAAAAGCAGTTTAATAAAACATAACCTTTTAGTTTTTCGACTGTAAAAATCACTTATTTACCTTTTTCAAATACCAATACTCAACCATTGGTTGCTTGTCGTATGCGCGCTTTTTTAATTGGCCTTTACCTTGAATAATCGTCATTAGTTTTTCAATGATTCAAGGCAACTTACGACAAGTTTTTATGTAGAGATTTTATAATGAATTCACGTACAACTACGCAGACAACAAATGCGAAATGGCAAAATATTGTCATTATTTTCATCTTACTATTTATGGTTATTAGCGCCCTGCCAAATTTATATTCTGACAAGGTGAACGTTCAGCTTATAAACAACAGCACTCAAAGCGAAACAATAGCTCCTCAAGATATTAATGCCTTACTGACCAGCAATAACCTGATGGTTGATGAAATTAAAACATCAACGAACGGCTCAACCATTATCTTAAAAAATAAAGCCGATAAACAGGCGATAGAAAAACTATTAACACAGGAATATGCTAATGGTTATGCCGTTGAAAGCTCAGTAGAGAATGACTCTCCCGCATGGCTAAAATCGTTAAATGGCGAGCCGATAAAGCTCGGCTTAGATCTTAGTGGCGGAGTGCTATTTGTACTTGATGTTGATACCGAGCGTGCCCTTTCTGACAGATTGAAAAGCATCGCCTTAGACGTTAAAACCATAGCGATAGATAACCGCATCCGACTTGGCAAAGTATCTCAAGCCAATAACCATTCAATCATCATTGATTTCTCTTCTGCTAAACAATCAGCTAGCAAGCTGTTATTAACAAAAATTAGTAACAGCTACCCAGAATTGACTCAGAAAAACCTAGCTGATAATAAAGTTGCTTTGAGCTTTAGCTCGCAGGAACAAACCAAATTTCGTCAAGAAACCATGAAGCAAACACTTAAAACCATGCGCGGACGTATTGAAGAATTAGGCATTACGGAAGCAGTTACCCAAAAACAAGGTAAAAATAGAATTCGTATTGAATTACCCGGTGTACATGATCCTGAAGCAGCGAAAAAAATTATTGGCGCGACGGCATCATTAGACTTTTACCAATTGGCTGAGCATTCAAGAGCTGCAGGCATTATACAAATGAGTGACCAAAATGGTCGTAAACTTAAAATGAATAGTCAGGTGATATTTTCTGGTGCCAATATTAAAAATGCTCGGTCAGGCCAAGATGAAATGGGTATGCCATTAGTCAACTTAACCTTGGATGCCGTTGGCGGTAAAAAAATGTCGCAATTCTCCAAAAGGAATGTCGGCAAGCCAATGGTTACGGTATTTTCCGAATTTTATCGTAACACCCAAGATGAAATGGTGAAGAAAAGTAAGGTAATTAATGTTGCCACTATTCAACAACACTTAGGTTCACAATTTAGCATTACCAATATGTCGAGCCATCAAGATGCACAAGAACTCGCGTTATTGCTCCGTGCAGGTTCATTAACCGCGCCAGTCACTATAGTAAAACAACGCAGTATTGAAGCAACACTTGGTGTTGACAATATAGACAACGGCATTAAAGCATTAACCATAGGTATTACTTTTACTTTGTTATTTATGGTTTTTTGGTATCGAGCGTTAGGTGTTATCGCTAACATTGCCTTGGCATTAAATTTGGTCAGTTTACTTGGATTAATGTCATTACTACCTGGCGCGGTACTAACACTTCCTGGCATTGCAGGCTTAGTGCTAACTGTTGGTATGGCGGTTGATACCAACGTACTTATTTTTGAGCGAATAAAAGAAGAATTAAAACGTGGTCGCAAAGTAATATCTGCCATTGAATTGGGTTATAAAAGTGCATTTTCAACTATTTTAGATGCCAATATCACCACCATGATCACCGGCATTATTCTCTATTCCATCGGCTATGGTCCAGTAAAAGGCTTTGCCATCATTTTATGCTTGGGCATTTTAACCAGTATGTTTACCGGCGTTTTTGTTTCAAAAGCACTGATCAATTTATCTATTCGAGAAAACAAGTCACAGTTACTTGGAGTTAAACTATGAACAATTTCCTATTAAATCAAAGCCAAACATTAAGTAAGTTGCGCATCACTAGCTTCTATTTTGCTGCTGTACTTGTATTCTTTTCACTATTCGGACTCATTAGTCACGGGCTTAATCTTGGTTTAGATTTTACCGGCGGTTACCTGACAGAATTCTCGACACAAGAATCACTTAGCCAAAAGAAAATGACTACATTGTTAACATCATATTTGCCCGATACCTTTCAACTGACTTCTGCTGAAAATGGTACACATTGGAGCGTACAACAAGTTGATAATGACATCAGCTTAAAAGGCAAAGCATGGTTAGCAGAATTCTCCGAGCAAAGTGGCTTAAACATTATCCCACAAGACGCTATTTATATCGGTAGTCAGGTAGGTGAAGAGTTAATTAATCAAGGTGGCTTGGCGTTATTAACGGCTGTGATAATAATACTAGTCTACCTATCATTTAGGTTTGAATGGCGTTTGGCCGCTGGCTCAGTAATCGCTCTTTTTCATGATGTTATTATTGTACTTGGGCTATTTGCTTGGTTTGACGTTTCATTTGATTTAACCATTCTTGCCAGCCTACTTGCCATTATTGGCTATTCATTAAATGACTCAATTATTGTCGGCGACAAAATACGAGAAATTATGAAAAAGAATCAAGAAAAAAGTATCGAAACTATTATCAATTTAGCGATAAAAGCCACCATAGTGCGAACTTTAATAACCTCAGGAACGACATTGGCGACAATATTAGCCATTTATTTTTTTGCAGGTGAGTCATTAACCGGCTTTGCTATTGCTTTATTTTGTGGAATTTTAGTCGGTACATTTTCATCCATTGCCATTTCGGCAACAGTACCACAGTTGCTTGGTTTAACAGCAGATTATTACAAGCAGAAAGAACAAGAGGTTTGCCAGTTACCATAATTAGATAGGCAGAAATGAAAGATGTTAGTACACCTATTAATGAATAAGATAGGTGTACTACTTGAAGTGGTTTTCTAGCTAATTTATTGTTTATTCAATACCAATGTATTTATGAACTTGTACCGACAAACGCCAGTTGTTTTCAATACAAGTAGCAATGGCAAGTTCTGTCGCTCGCTGTTTTTGACTTATTGGTTGTAAGTATACTTGTTTGTTTTCTACCTTAAACCTTGTAAGTAAGGCTTTAAGGTCATCAATATGTTGCTCTGTGCCAACAGGATGTTTAATTTCATTCGCACGATTCATCGCACTGGCTAAAATATCATAGCCACCGCGCATATTAACTTTTGGCGAAACCGTTACCCAGCAATCATCAGATACACGAATTTCAAAAGTGCCTGATGTTTCAACCTGACAGCTATAACCTTGTGCTTCAAAATATTCACACAACGCCGTTAAATCAACCATGCAAGGCTCGCCGCCCGTAATAACAATGTGTTTAGCTTTAAAGCCCTGCTGCGTAAATACTTTGGCTATATCGTCGAGTGATAAATTTGACCACTGTTCAGTTTCTTCAGACTTGTCTAATAGCTGCTGAGTGTTAATCTCAAGTTCAGGGTGAATTTCCCAAGTATGTTTGGTATCACACCATGAGCAGCCGACAGGACAGCCTTGTAAGCGAAGAAATATAGATGGTTGGCCAGTAAAAGAGCCCTCACCTTGCAGAGTTTCAAACAATTCATTTATTTTATAACGTGTGGTCATTACTTTAATGCTTAGATAATTTCGAGTAGAATGCGCAAGTTTTCATTATACCCCAAGAGATAGATAAATATGAGTAATAAAGTTGTGGTAATTTTTTCCGGTGGCATGGATTCTTTCACTGTGCTTAATCGCGCCCTAAAAGACGGTAAAGAAGTTTATGCCTTAACTTTCGATTATGGCCAGAAACATGTGAAAGAAATAGCCTGTGCCAGCAAAGTTTGTACACAACTTGGCGTTGCTCATAAAGTTATTGATATTTCGGCTATTAACCAATTACTTGCGGGTTCATCATTAACCGATGATATTGAAATACCAGAAGGTCATTACGAAGCTGAAAGCATGAAATCGACCGTTGTGCCAAATCGTAATATGATTTTATTATCACTAGCGGTTGGTTATGCTGTGTCAGTTAACGCTTCACAAGTGTATTACGGCGCACATTCTGGCGATCATGCTATTTATCCTGATTGTCGTCCAGAATTTGTTATGAAAATGAATGACGTGTGTAAAATTGCTAATTATGAAGCGGTAGAAATATTTAGCCCGTACCTAACCGTAACTAAAACTGACATTTTAACTGACGGTTTGAAAATGGGCTTAAGTTACGATGATACGTGGACTTGTTATAACGGTCGTGAAAAAGCTTGTGGAAAATGTGGTGCTTGCCAAGAGCGCTTAGAAGCATTCGCTGATAATAATACGACAGATCCCTTAGCTTACGAAGTATAATTAATAGAGCAATATATAGAAATATTGATCATATGCTCTTTCACATCCATGTGAGCGCGTTATACCGTACATCCTGTACATAAAAAAGGGACTGTAAATGTCCCTTTTGTGTTTTTATAACGGTAATGAATAACTCAAACGTTTTAGTGCGTAAATAAAGTATCGTGTAAACGCTCTACCACTTGATTAGCATCTTCTTCAGGAACTAAAAAACACAAGTTATGGTCACTGGCACCATGACAAATCATGCGAATATTAAAATCATTCACTTTATCAAAAATACTGCTACCAACACCTTTAGTACCGTGAATTTTATTACCGATGACCGCAATTAAACTCAAACCATGCTCAACACTGACTTCACAAAGTTGTTCAAGCTCTTCAACAACCGCTTTTGTTAATAACGCTTGTGTTGAACCCAACGGATTATCAAAGGTTAAAGCAACACTAATTTCACTGGTTGTGATCAAATCAACACTTAATTGATGTTTGGCTAATACCGTAAATACCTTCGCCAAAAAACCGCTAGCATGTAACATTTCAGGGCTTTTGACGGTAACGAGTGTTTGTTCACGACGTAAGGCAATTGAACGATATGTTGGGTTAGAGTCAACTTGGCGTTGAATGCGAGTGCCGCCGGCATTAGGTTCTTTACTCGAACCAACAAACACCGGAATATCTTGTCGCATAGCAGGTATAAGCGTGGCAGGATGCAATATTTTCGCGCCAAAGGTCGCCATTTCAGCCGCTTCACCAAAGCTAATTTCATTAATTGAACGCGCTTGGTCAGTAATACGAGGATCGGTCGTAAAAATACCAACAACATCTGTCCAAATACTTAAGTTACTGGCTTGAATAGCTTCAGCTAACAATGCCGCACTATAGTCAGAGCCGCCTCGGCCTAATGTAGTGGTATTACCTTGTTCATCACTACCAATAAAACCTTGAGTAACAATAACTTTCTCTGTTAATTTCGGTAATAGTGACTCTTGAGCATTCTTTGCTAACTGCGCTAGATTAACTTGCGCTTTACCGTACAAATCATCGGTTTTCATTACTTGGCGAGCATCAAAATAATGGCCATTCACGTCAACACTTTGTAGCACTTGCGCAAAAATACGCGAGCTCATTTGCTCACCAAAGCTGAGTATTTCATCGCTGTTTTGTAAGCAATATTGATTTGCTTGTTGCTGTGCGTAATTTTCTAATGCTTCTAAAAGTGTGTTTATTTCAGTATCGAGTGCTTGATGACAGGCTAAGTGTTGCGTAATAGCAAACTGAATTCGACCAATATCAGCGATAATACCAGCACGTTCTTGCTCTGGAACATTTTCTTGGCTAAGTCTAACGAGTTTATTTGTTACACCCGAACTAGCAGATACCACCACCAAACGGTTACAAGTATCTTTTTTAATAATCTCGGCGCAGCGAAGCATAGCTTGAAAGTCGGCAACACTGGTGCCGCCAAATTTTGCGACAGTAATTTCATTAGCGCTTGCTTGATTAACCACTACTGACATGCAAGTTCTCCATGAAGTTGAGATTGAACGAATGTATGCTCAAGACTAGCTTGGTGCATGTATACAGGTAAGGTTGTGACTGTAATTTGGCCACAACAGCTTATTTGATGAGATACTAACATAAAAATTCTCCCTAATAGCTTACTGACAGTCAATTTAATTAAAATAAATTGAGTAATTTAAGCTAATAAAAAACAGGAAGAGCATGACTGAGCGTAGAGTGAATAATAGCTGTGAAACGTGATTATTCAGGCGATACTTTTCAGCCAGAAGCTCTCCACCCAAATCTAAAAAGCGATTTGCTTTCTAGCGGTGACAGCCCTAGGGATTCAGCCCTAGTGACCGAACGTGATATGCCACCCATATCAACATTCTCGGCAATTGTCCCCCTTAGTAACCTTCAACGGATGTGGATCCTCGTGTTACCTACCTGGCAATTGCACCTCTTCTGGTGAGTAAAATAAGTCGGTTTATTCAATTTATTCTTATCAGTACTTAGAGTTGCCACTGATATAAATATTGAGTAAAAGTTCTAATTTACTGCGCTGTTATTAAAACCCATTTAATTATTAAGGTCAATAGACTTTTAGATGTCTAAAGTGATTATTTTCAATAAAAATTTTAAAGTAGTAATTGCATTAAGTTGTCACTAATAAAATAAGGTTTTCGCGTCAGCACCTGCCCTGTAAATTAGCGTGTAGCAAGGTAGTTAACTTGCTATCATTTAACGGTTATTTTTAAAATTACAATATTGTTGGATTATTTATGGATTTGTTTCTGCTAAAAAAAATCATTGGCTCATTGCTTATGCCACTATCAGTGGTGATCATATTATTATTTATCGCTATTTTATTTTATCGCAAGCATTCTAGATTAAGCTTTTACGCCCTATTTTCAGCTACGATAATTTTAGTTTTGAGTTCATTATCACCGACTTCTGATTCTTTCATGGCTCCATTAGAGGACACATACCCTGCATTTACACGTAGTATCAAACCCGTTGATTATATAGTAGTGTTAGGATGCACGCATACAACAGTCCATAGCTTACCCGCAACAAGCCAATTAAAAACATGTTCATTACAACGATTAGTCGAAGCTATACGTATTTATCAAATTCACCCAGAGGCACAAATAATTACTTCTGGCTATGCTGGCGACGATGAAACCTCTAATGCTGAAAAAGTTAAGCAAGCCGCAATATTACTTGGCATACCAGCACATAAAATTATTACTGAAAACTTTCCACAAGATACTGAAGAAGAAGCAGAGTTAATCGCACCAAGAGTTCGTCATAAAAATGTAGTGCTTGTCACTAATGCCAATCACTTGCCACGTGCGATGAAATATTTTGAAATGCAAGGGGTAAACGCTATTCCTGCGCCCGCAAGCCCTTGGGTAAAAGAAGGTAATAATATAACTTGGCAATATTACGTGCCCCACGCAGGAACATTACAGCAAACCACAATTGCTTGGTATGAAACCTTAGGCCGAATTGTTCAGTGGTTTAAAAGCTAGTAAAAACATCAGTTAAAGTAGTTGAAAGTAATAGCAATAAGGCCTGAACATAACTGCTCTTTCACATCGACATGCACGGATGCATTAATGCCGAGGTGCCATGGATGGCGATGAACGGTCATGTGACCGCAGAATACCGTTCGTCCTGAACATAAAAAAAGCTCGCATAAGCGAGCTTTCATGTTCAACCGTAGGAGTTGTTGTTAACTTACGCTAACTTCTCATTTAATAATGAGCTAACTTGTTCTACTGGCTGAGTACCATCAATGGTTAAATATGCACAAGCGCCTGTACCTGCTTCTGCTTGGTAATATTCAACTAGCGGTTTTGTTTGTTCGTGGTAAATACCTAAACGCTTGCGTACTGTTGCTTCTTCATCATCTGGACGTACTGATAAGTCATCGCCCGTTTCATCATCTTTACCTTCCACTTTTGGTGGATTGTAAACTAGGTGGTAAACACGACCAGAGCCAGCATGAACACGACGTCCAGCCATACGTTCAACAATCACTTCATCTGGTACATCAAACTCTACAACATGATCAACTGAAACGCCGTTTTCTTTCATGGCATCAGCTTGTGGAATTGTACGAGGGAAACCGTCAAGTAAGAAGCCTGCTTTACAGTCATCTTGCGCTATGCGTTCTTTAACCAAACCAATAATTAATTCATCAGAAACGAGTTGGCCTGCGTCCATTACTTCTTTGGCTTTTTTACCAAGTTCAGTTCCTGCTTTAATAGCAGCACGTAGCATGTCACCTGTAGATATTTGTGGAATGCCAAATTTAGCCATTAAGAATTGTGCCTGAGTACCCTTGCCTGCACCCGGTGCACCTAATAAAATAATGCGCATTTAGTATAACCCTATTTAATTAATGAATTGGTTTTGCATAAAGGCTGTCACTATACATATTCAAAGGGATTCAAACAAGTAGCTAGCTGTGCAAAAAAACAAAAAAGGAGCTAAAAAGCTCCTTTTTTTGACTAAAGTCTAACGACAATATGACCTAAGTCACTATTTAGTTAGGCTCAACATTAATTTGTTCAAACGTGTAACAAAAGTTGCTGGGTCTTTCAAGCTGCCACGCTCTGCTAACATTGCTTGTTCAAATAATACTTCAGCCCATTGTTTGAACTGTGCATCGTCTTGTTCGTCAGCAACATGTTTGATTAAATCATGTTCAGCGTTGATTTCAAAAATTGGTAATGAGTCTGGCACTTCTTGGCCAACAGACTGCATTAACTTCATCATTTGGCTGCTCATGTCATGTTCATCAGCAACGATACATGCTGGTGAGTCAGTTAAACGCTGTGAAAGTTTCACGTCTTTAGCTTTACCATCAAGCGCTGTTTTAATACGAGTAACCACTGAATCGAATTCTTGCTCAAGTTTTTCTTGTGCTTCTTTCGTTTCTGCATCGTCCATATCACCAAGATCTAAACCGCCACGAGTTACAGACTGTAATTGCTTACCATCAAACTCAGTTAAATGGCTAACTAACCACTCATCAATACGGTCAGACATTAATAAAACTTCAATGCCTTTCTTGCGGAACACTTCTAAATGCGGGCTATTTTTAGCGGCTTCGAAACTATCAGCAACCACGTAGTAAATTTTGTCTTGGCCTTCTTTCTTGCGCTCAATGTATTGCGCTAAAGAAGCACTTTGCATGCTGTTGTCTTCATGCGTTGAAGCAAAACGCATTAATTTGGCAATAGCATCTTTATTGGCAGAGTCTTCTGCTGGACCTTCTTTTAGTACTTGACCAAATTCGTTCCAGAATAGTTGATATTGCTCAGCATCTTTATTGCCTAACTTATCAAGCATTTTCAATACACGTTTCGTACAACCTTTACGGATTGCTTGAGTAATTTTGTTATCTTGTAAAATTTCACGCGACACGTTTAATGGTAAATCATTTGAATCTAATAAACCTTTTACAAAACGTAAGTAGCTTGGCATAAACTGCTCAGCGTCATCCATAATGAATACGCGTTGCACAAACAGTTTTAAACCATGCTGTTTTTCACGGTTATGCATATCAAACGGTGCTTTAGATGGAACGTAAAGTAGTGAAGTATATTCAGTTTTACCTTCTACCTTATTATGCTCCCATAATAGTGGGTCACCAAAGTCGTGTGATACATGCTTATAAAATTCTTTATATTCTTCGTCAGAAACTTCTGATTTCTCACGTGTCCAAAGCGCTGTAGCTTTGTTCACTGGTTCCCATAGTGCAGGCACTGCGTCACGCGCTTCAATAGCAGGCGTAGTGACATTGCCTTCGTCATCTTTTGTTTCAGCAACGGCTTCAACGGCTGGAACTTCTGGTGTTAACATCTCAACAGAAACAGAAATGTGATCTGAATATTTAGTCACAATTGACTTTAAACGCCAGTCATCAGCAAACTCGCTTTCTTCTTCTTTTAAGTGAAGAATAATATCTGTACCACGGTTAGCTTTTTCAATTGCAGTTGTAGTGAATTCACCTTCACCATCACTTGACCATTCAACGCCTGCAGATGCATCAACACCAGCGCCGCGTGAACGCACAGTTACTGAGTCAGCAACAATAAATGCTGAGTAAAAGCCAACACCGAATTGGCCAATTAATTGTGAATCAGACGCTTCATCACCAGAAAGCTGTGAGAAAAACTCAGACGTACCTGATTTTGCAATAGTACCTAAGTGATCAACGATTTGGTCATGAGTCATACCAATACCGTTATCAGAAATAGTCACCGTATTGTTTTCTTTATCACAACTTACTCGAACACGTAAATCACCATCACCTTCATATAAATTGTCATCTGAAAGCGCTTTAAAGCGTAATTTGTCAGCAGCATCGGCAGCGTTTGATACCAACTCACGTAAGAAGATTTCTTTATTTGAGTAAAGAGAGTGGATCATTAATTTTAATAGCTTAGCGTTATCAGTTGCAAACTGATGATTTTCTTTTTGGCCTGTTTCTGACATGTGAAATTTTTCCTACATTTACTAGTTTAAAACGATTATTTGTCGTGGTTATCAAATTTAATTATTCAATACTCACTCGATAGTTAACATGTGGGGGTAGCGAAAACTTTTTCAAGCAAAAACCTAAAAAATTCACAGATTAAATCTATTGCTCGCTTTATTCTTAGCACGGTTAACGTTTATTTGTATCTATTATTCGCATATTCTTCATCACAAATAATGATTTGCTTTCAACGACTACAGCCCTTACATTGCTACACTCTAAAAGCTACGCTACCGACGTATTTATCAAAGTACGAATACAGGGGTTTAACATGTTACTCGACCGAAATAATAATGCTGCCATTTTATTAGCAGGCATTCTCGCTTTGGTGGTTGGCGTAGGTGTCGCTCGTTTTGCATTCACTTCATTACTACCTGCCATGTTAGATAACTATTTAAGTATCGCTTTTGCCGGCGTACTCGCATCCATCAATTATGTTGGTTATTTATCAGGTTCAATTTTTTCAATTTTCATTAAAGATATCCATTCAAAGGTACGTTTTTTCAGGTTTGGCTTAGCGCTGTGTATTATCACCTCACTAGTATTGGGCTTTACTGAAAACAATATTATTTGGCTAATAGCACGATTGTTAGCAGGTTTTGGCGCAGCAATGGCATTGGTAGTTGGCTCTGCTATCGTGATGTCAAAATTACAAAACACCAATAAGACTAAAGCAATGGGCATTCATTTTAGTGGCTTAGGTTTTTCAATATTGGTATCTGACTTGATTATGCGTGCAGTATTTAGTGTCAGTGACTATTGGCAACATGCTTGGGTAGTCCTCGCCTTAGCAGGTACAATTTTTGCCAGTTATTCCGCTTATATTCTTAGCTTTGATAAACAACCAGCAAATAAAGTGCTTAAACATACCTTCGATAAATCGTTATTTAATCCATTAGTGATTATTCTTGCCCTCGCCTATTTTACTGAAGGGGTTGGTATGGTGGTACAAGCAACATTTTTACCTGACATTGTTAATTCATTAGAAGGATTAGCTGGGTATGGCGGCTATGCTTGGCTAGCAGTGGGTTTAGCAGGTATTCCGTCTTGTATTATTTGGATGCGATTAGCACATCGCTATAACAGTATCGATATTATGATGCTAGCCATGGCGCTACAAGTGATTGGTATTTTAATTCCAACCTTTTCTAGCAACATTATATTGAATTTGATCAGCGGTATATTATTCGGCGGTACTTTTATTGGTCTAGTGGCTTTATTTATGAATTTCGGTGGCCAATTAGCGGGTAAAAATCCGGTCTTTATAATGGGATTAATTACCGCTGCTTACGGCGTTGGTCAAGTAATCGCGCCATTATATTGTGTTGCGTTAATTGAGCAATTTAATAACTATAACGCCGCGCTTTATGTCACCGCTGCTATTGTTGGGATAGGTATACTCTTGCTTAAGTATGCAAAAGCAAATTTAATGGGTAATCACCAACTCGCAAGCAAACTATAAACGACAAGCCACCCATTGCCGATTATAGCTTTCCTGTTTTGCTCATTAATAAATTGATCAAGCTGACATCAATTCTGCCATCTGGCTCGATATTATTGCTGCGCTGAAACTCTTTTATCGCTTTACTTGTAAGTGAGCCATGCAAACCGTCAATAGTGCCAACGTCATAACCTAAACTTGTAAGTCGTTCTTGAATGTCTATTACTTGTTCACGGGTTATTGGCAATTGAGCATGATCTAACCAAGCAAAGAAGTCTTGCTCTAGTTGCATTAAACTTTGCCCTGTCGCTTGCTTGATCAACCCTTTCACTTCCGCTTGGTAGTTGTCAGTAATTTGCTCAACGGTAACGTTCTTAAAAGCGCTATAAACCGCCGTTAATAAATCTTTGTCTTGCAAATAAAGTACCCAATATCTCGCTAGCGCGTGATTCACTGCTTGTTGCTCTTTTGCTATTTTACGGGCGTCAAAGTCTATCCAGTCCATGGTCATTAATCTTACAAGGCCAACCGGATACTGTTCAAAATAGTGATCAAGCACTTGGCCTCGCCAGTTGGGTAATCCCCTTAAGTAATCGCCTTCTTGCCTTGAAACTTCATACAGTGCGGCAAGCCCCTCATCCAACCAAGGTGGAACGTCACCAAAATTAGTTCGAACTAATAAATGCGCCAATTCATGTTTCAGTGTGCCAACATAAGGACCATTAACAACCGCAGCAAGGCTTAAATCATCGCGAAACGAATAACCGATAGTAGAACGGTTAACATTGAGCCCGTGTAACTTATCACCAAATGCTCTCAGTTTTAAGCCGTCTGGTACCAAGTATATGGTAAAAAATTGTTCAGGAAGTTGAAATTGGTAACTTGTTTGTAGGAAATTCAACGCTCTGTTTAATAGTGAAACTGTTTTTTCCAGTTCGCCTTGCGTATGGTTACTGATGCTGCCAACAACAAACCGACCGCTAGCAAAAACCTTTCCGTTATAGCCTAGCTTTTTCAAACGTTTTTTTACTCGTTCTGTCGCTATTTCACTCTCTGAAATAGCAACTAATCGTTGGTCAATTTCGCTTTGTGCAATAGCGCGCTCCACTTGCAATGGGTTACCACCAATCGACTGATTCGCCCCACCTAAAAAGTAAAACGACTTTCCGCTTACGCCAGCCATGCCACGGCCCGAGTTAAAAGCAATAAGGTTCGGCTTACCCTGCACCGGACATTGCGTTAGTTCATTAAAAATAATGTCATAGTTTTTATTTGAAAGTGGGTAAACCCGTAATATACGTTTAAGATAATTTCTACCGCCAACATGATAATCTTTATAACGGCACATACTCGTTGCCAACATATAATCAACATCTACGCGTTTGCCAAAAAATTCATCACGTAATGGTGGCAAAATATCAATGACACTTTTGTATTCTTGCTTTTTCCAATGTTGTTGTGCTTTTTCAAATTGGGAAGCGCCAGCAAAATGTGATAACGCAAATAAGCTTATAAGAGCTACCGTGAACAGTTTCATTTTTGTTCTCCTTTTTCCTTTTTCTGATCCTCTTCTTTCTGCTTATTTTCTAGGAACATCATTAGCTCATCACTATCATCAAAGTTACCTATTTCTTCTAATGACGTAGGCCGAGAGTCAGTGTTAGTTAAACTAAATGATTGTGGAATATATATAGGTGCGTCCATAACGGAAATTCTAGGATGGTTTAATATTGTTGTTAGCATAATGGTACTGCCTAAAAGTACTAAAATTATGCCTGGCGATTGCGTTACTATTTGCACTTGCACAGAGCCGCCAACTGCCATTTCAGTATTCGACTCTCTTAATTTTCCAAGTACAAAAATAGCACCAATTATCGCTAGCATCATACCGGTGACAAATCCTAAGTAGCGTACCCAAATACGCGCCATTAATAACACATTGGCTTGATGATAACGTTGCTGTAGTGCATGAGACTCAAGCACTATTAACGTTTTCCATTGATAATGAGTATCCTTATCGCTAACATTTTCCAATAAAGATTGCTCAACGGTTAATTGTGGCGCGTTGTCTACACGATTATTGAGGGAAAATAGTTGGTAAACGGTTGCGCTAAAGAAGAAAATTATCAGCGCTAAAATGATCTTAGTGATAAACGGTAGCATTCGCGTTAGCCATTTAAGTTCATTTTTTAACTGATTTTGGCTGGTATTATTTTTGTCTTCTGGCGAGTTATTCTGAATATTCATTTCCTCATCCTTCCCTTTAGACAGCATAAATTGTCGTCAACCCCGTCTGTATAAAGCGTAGTTAGTAAAGCATACTATCGCCAATAAGCTTTTTCCTATGCTCGACATTATGATTGCGCCTTAAAGTTTGGCCGTACTTATTTACTTCTATCAGCAATATTGCTGGCCGCGAGTAATCATCTTTCATGATAGCCAGCTTCAAGGTAAGCTATGAGGAAAACATAAAGAAAGCCCAAACTTATTTATTGGGTACAAATACTTCTAGAATAATTTGATGATGTAACCTAAAGGGAAGTTAGATGAGTAATAAACGACAACAAAGATGTTCACGAATAATTTCAATACTGTCTTTTACGCTATGCTGTATGCCGTTGATATCGTTTAACGCTATGGCAACGCAGCCAGTATTAGAAAAAACAGAAACAACTAATAGAGCAATGCCAAAGCGAGAAATTGTGCTTGAAAATAAACAAGTGCAAGTAGTTCGCCTTACTTATCCTGTCGGTACAGAATCAGGTATGCATAACCATGCTTTCGACAATAGAGTTGTTTATTTTGTCAAAGGCGGTACGTTAACTTTAGTGCCTAAAGACCATAGTAAGGCAAGTAAAACCTTAACCGTTGTAGACGGTCAAACCTTGTTTTTACCTGCCACTACACACAATGTTATTAATAGCGGCAATACAGAAATAATAATCGTTGAAACAGAATTAAAATAACCGCTCTATTCATACGATATAAAATGTTATCACTAGGCAATTTAACTAACCTTAAGTTAGCCAACTTTAAGCGAAACATGATGACAAGTAGGTAAAGGTAAAGTGACTCGGAAAGTCGTACCATTTTTATTTGACGAAACCACATTAATATCGCCTTCATGCTCTTCTTTAATTATTTTATAGCATATAAAAAGCCCTAAGCCCGTCCCTTCTCCGACAGGTTTAGTGGTATAGAATGGCGTAAAAATATCACAAATATTGTCTGCCATAATGCCAGTACCTTCGTCACTGATATCGATATTAGCATTTTCACTATCAACATAAGTTGAAACTTTTATCATTCCACCATTTGGACTAGCTTGTATCGCATTATTAAGAATATTCATTAGCACTTGATTAATTTTTCCACCGTTACCATAAAGACTAGGAATAGCGGCTAGGTTTAAGTCAACCTGACAGTGACCATTCATTTCGCCACGTAATAAATTTACAGCAACACCAACGCTATCATTTAGATCATATTCTTTTTTCTGTGTATCTTTCGTGCGCACATAACCGCATAAGTCTGCGACAATATTTTTAATTCGGATCATGCCATCTGTCGTTTCATTAACAATGCACTTCATGTCAGCAATAATATTGTCATAATCATTCAACTGTACGATGCTTTTCACGTCATCAGGTAACCCATCTAATGCCAGTATTTCTTCGTTCATTTTTTTAATACTTTGATAGTAATCTTTCATTACTGTTAAGTTGCTCAAGGAAAAACTTAGTGGATTATTTATTTCATGCGCAATACCTGCAACCATTAGCCCGACAGAAGCCATTTTTTCTGAGTGAATTAAAGACTCTTGATTTCGTTTTAATTGACTGATTGTAAACTGTAATTGAAGATTACTTTCTTTAAGCTCTATTTGAGCCTTTTGCAATCGACGACAGTATTGGGCTGACGCTATTCGAGGAGCAGCAATATTGGCAATCACTTGTAATCGCTGCTTATCTTTTTCACTGTAACCATTTACGTAAGGCGATTCCGTATCAATCACCGCAATAGTTCTTCCTTCGTAAGTAATAGGTACAGTTAATTCAGATTTGCCAGAAAACTCATCCCAAATATAACGTTCATCATCTGCAGTATTAGGAACAATTTCCGCCACACCAGATTTTGCAACAGCGCCAACAATACCATTGCCAAATTCAATAGTGATTTCATTAAATAATTCACCATATTCAGCGTTTTTAATACCGTAGGCAGCTTTTTGTTTTAAAACACCGTCTTCTTCTAGATAGATAACACAATCATCAAACTGCAGAATTTCGCCAATGTTTATTGCTATTGTCCACAGTAATTCATCGATACTAGCCGCCTCTAACATAGCAGATGCAAAACTATCTATTTTATCAAGTTCAGACATACACTTCTCCCACTTGCGAATCGACATGCAAATTGCGAATCAATTTGCAAAAATCTAAAAGAAATTGCTATTAATATGCTTATTGTATTGAGTTTCCAATCATTTCTTCATTTCAGATATATAGATTACAAGTTACATGCCAGAGTAAACATGTATGTAGAATTACAAAAAGCTAGCGCTATAAAAGCGAGTAATTAAGAAATTGAGCAGCTAGGAAGTGACTATGACAACCATCGACTGGTGATTATCATAGTGAGTTATACGGAGACTGATACAGAGATTTATACGGTAAGTTTTACTTAAAAGTTGTAATTTTTACGGCCAGATAATGCGTGCGACAAGGTATTGCCATCAACATACTCCAATTCACCACCAACAGGTACGCCATGGGCAATACGAGATATTTCAACTTCATGGGCTTGAGTAAGCTCAGCAATAAAGTGCGCGGTGGCTTCACCTTCTACGGTGGGATTAGTTGCTAAAATAACTTCACTAAATTGCCCTGTCGCCAGTTGCTTTTCTAGTACATCTAAGCCTAAATCGTCTGGGCCAATACCATCAAGCGGTGATAAATGTCCCATTAAAACAAAATAACGTCCTTGAAACTCTCCCGTCTGCTCAATAGCAATAACATCAGCCGGAGTTTCAACTATACATAACTGTGTGGCTATTTTTCGTTTCGGGCTTTGGCAAATATCACAGAGGGCTTCTTCGGTAAAATTTCGACACTGCTGACAATGGCCAATATGCTCCATTGCTTGCCCTAAGGTTTGAGAAAGCTTACTTCCGCCTTTACGGTTTCTTTCAAGTAAATGAAATGCCATACGTTGTGCTGATTTTGCGCCAACACCAGGTAAACATTTTAGTGAATCAATAAGCTCTTGAACTAAAGGACTAAATTTCATTACGACTCTTTAAAATTTTAATAAACTAAACCAACCGTTACACCTCAACAAGTATTTTAAAACTGCTGCAGTAATTGCGATCAATAAACGGTAAACACTGAGGATTGGCAGTTTAGCACTCGACTAAAAAATTTATAATCATTAATTAAAAAGATTTTTAGTCTCATTCAGGTCTGTAATTTCACCTAATCATCGAAAATTTCAGTATGATAGTTTTCAAGATATAAAAGTGACAACAATGTTCTCTCAAAACTTTCAAATTAAGGGCAGTTAATGCTATCTAACATTCTTATAACGCTAGCGGTATTGTTCATCACTTTCCTTAGTTTACAGCGTGTATTTACGCTGCCAAAAAATGTCTGGCTATTGTTTCTCGTGCAACCGTTAGTGATGGCGGCATCCCCAGTGATTGTTTTTATTGGTGGCATACTCGCCACCAGCATGAATGCAGATCCAGCTTTAGTCACCCTACCCGTAACGGTAATGATTCTAGGCGTGGCAAGTGCAGCCATCCCTGCGGCATTATTGGCAAAAAAGAAAGGTCGACGTTTTGCCACTTATACAGGTTTTAGCATAGGTTTATTTGGCACTTTGTTGGCAATGGTGGCGGCGTTAAATGCCAGCTTCGAATTATTTGTGCTAGCAAGTTTATTGTTTGGCGCAAGCACGGCTTTTATTCAACAGTTACGCTTTGCCGCTATTGAAAGCATATCAAACAGTAAAGACGTACCGACGGTTTTATCAATATTGATGTTAAGTGGTATTTTTTCCGCGTTTTTAGGACCTGAAATTGCGGTAACCGCTAAAGACTGGTTAAGCTCTCCACACGGTTATGCAGGCTCGTTTTTATTTTTAGCCGGCTTATTCGTTGTCGCCATGGTGTTAATGTTGAAATTTAAAAACCCAGAAATTCAACAAAGTGAAAGCCAGGGCGACGTTCGACCATTGAGCGAAATAATCAAACAACCTATTTTTGTTATCGCGATATTATCTGCCGCCATAGGTTTTGCGCTGATGAGCTATTTAATGACGGCAACACCCTTGAGTATGCACCACTTGCATGGGCATAGTTTAAATGACACAAAATGGGTCATTCAAAGCCATATCGCCGCCATGTTTATCCCTTCATTATTCACCGCGTTATTAGTAAAACGTATTGGTTTGAAAAACTTAATGCTCGCTGGCACTATAATTTATGCACTAGTGACTGTGGTAGCTTTATCAGGCGAGCAAGTTATGCATTATTGGTGGGCGCTAATTTTACTGGGCATTGGTTGGAATTTTCTTTTCCTTACCGGCACTTCTTTACTGCCACAAAGCTACCGAGCAAGTGAGCGTCATAAAGTTCAGGCGATTAATGACTTCATTATTTTTGGTTTTCAAGCAACGGCATCGTTAATGGCTGGGTGGATATTATTTAAAGCCGGTTGGCATGTTGTGGTATTAACCAGCTTACCTTTTATTATCATTTTGTTTGTTGTTAGTTGGTTTTACTTTAAAAAAGAGCGCAATGATGCAAAACAAGCTATTGAAAATATCGACAACCTAGAAAGCAGCCTTGAAAAAGAAACCTAATAATGAGTGATAGCAGAAATAATTTAACTATATTACAACGCGGTGAACCGGTTTTAGCACAAGTAGCAGACGCGGTTACTGATATAGATTCAGAAAAAGTTAAACAACTTATTGCCGATTTAAAACAAACCGTGGCTGAGGCAAATGGCGTTGGTATTGCTGCGCCTCAGGTCGGTGAAAGTTTACGCCTATTTCTAATGTGCTCAGCGCCGAGTGAGCGCTACCCTGACGCACCTTTATTACCTATTAGCGTTATTATCAACCCCGAAATACATCAAACTAGCGCACAGCAAGAGTTAGGTTGGGAAGGTTGTTTAAGCGTTAAAGGTAAACGAGCACTTATTCCTCGCTACACCAATATTAAAGTCAGCTACCTTGATGACACAGGCACTAAGCATAATAAAACCTTAACCGGCTTTCCTGCTCGTATTTTTCAGCATGAACTTGATCACCTTGATGGCATCACATTTATTGAACGACTTGATAATGAAAGTGACGCTATTGATGAACAGCAGTGGCGTGAACGTTATATGAATGAATCTGCTTAAACAATTCGCACGAAGTAAGTCGCGCTAGGTAAGTCACGCTACGTTTCGTCAAATTTTAATTCAAGCTTTATATCAATCTTTACCTTTACTCTAGGGTGAATACGTATGCAGTTAATGTTGTATGCTGATGACTATTGCTAAGATGCTAGCTAATTAGATCAATAATGATTCGGCGCAATTGAGATAAATTTAGCTCAATGCAACAGTTTACTTCGATATGAAAACAATAAGAGTTTATTTATGACCACAAAACCACAGCTGAGTTTCTGGCAAATTTGGACATTAAGTTTTGGCTTTTTGGGGGTGCAATTTGGTTTTGCATTACAAAACGCTAACGTTAGTAGGATTCTTTCTGATTTAGGGGCAGATCTTCATTCCCTCTCTCTTTTTTGGCTCGTTGCACCAATCATGGGGTTAATTATTCAACCATTAGTTGGCTCTGCTTCTGACCGCACTTGGAATCGCTTAGGACGACGTAGCCCTTATATTCTAGCTGGTGCAGTGGCAGCAGCGTTTGGCATGTCATTAATGCCTAATGCGCCATTATTTGTTGAATTAATTTCACCAATGTTATTTGGTGCCTTAATGCTGGCATTAATGGATGCGGCCTTTAACGTAGCTTTTCAACCGTTTCGCGCAATTGTTTCTGACATGGTGCCTTCCAATCAACGTAACATCGGTTATTCATTACAAGCTCTTTTGATTAACATAGGTGCTGTTATTGGTTCTATTTTACCTTTTGTTCTTACTAATGTTATTGGTCTTGAAAACACAGCGAAAGCCGGTCAAGTAGCACCGTCTGTTACTTGGGCATTTTATATTGGCGCCTCTGTTTTAATGATATGTGTACTTTGGACTGTCTTTAGAACGAAAGAGCATCCGCCTGAAGAATATTATGCTTACAAAGGAATGGACGCTGAAGCGGTAGCTAAAGAACAAGCACAAGTTACAACAATTGCTGAAAAGTTATCTGCTTTTTGGCGACTATTTACTACCATGCCTGATGCCATGAAAAGACTTGCCGTAGTGCAATTTTTCTCATGGTTTACATTATTTATCATGTGGGTTTATACCATGCCTGCCATTGCTCAAAATGTTTGGGGAGTTGAAGCTAAATGGTTTGATCCTGCTTTCATTGAAAGCGCCGGTGGTATCCCTGAACATATAGCAGCGGCTAAAGGTGCTGCTGGTGATTGGGTTGGTATTTTATTTGCGGGTTATTCTTTCTTTGCTGCTATTTTCTCTATCTTTTTAACTAAACTTGCCAATAAGTTTGGTCGTAAGTTGATATATTCATTATCTTTATTAGCCGGTGGCGTTGGCTATTTAAGCTTTTACTTTATTACTAATTCAGAGCCGACCATGGTTAATTTATTAATTGCCACGATTGAAGTACCACAAGGCGCTGTTGACTTATTTATTCCAATGATAGGTATTGGTATCGCGTGGGCAGCTATATTGTCATTACCGTATGCTATTTTAGCGGGCTCATTACCTGCCAGTAAAACGGGTGTTTACATGGGCATATTTAACTTCACCATTGCCGCACCACAAATAGTTTCAGGCATATTTTCTGGCTGGATATTAAGTAGCATTTTCAACAACCAAGCAATATACATAATCATGCTTGCAGGCGTTTCGATGATTTTAGGCTCGTTATCAGTGTACTTTGTTAAAGACAGTGAAACTGACGACGATAGCGCACTTGAAGACACTACGAACGCTGTTAAGGCTTAATGTTTACTGAATTTAAAGTAAACAAAAAACTAAGTTAAACGATTAAAAGCCTACATAGCGTAGGCTTTTTTATTGGTAAATTAAGTGCATGACAAAGTATATCATCGTTATCATTCCACTATTAACTTAGTACAGTTCTGTTAGAAATTTTCCATATATTCCGTAAAGCGCCCTATTACTTCTGGCAATACCAATTAGATTTTATATCTACATATAAACCTTCAAACTTAAATTATTATTACAATAAATTATTAAAATCATAATTTATGATAACTTTATTAATTAACTATACCCCCCTATACTTTCCACAGCAAAACAAATCAGTATTTAATAATGTAAAAGTGAGAACAATATGAAGATGAGTCATGTAGGAATAATGGTTGGCGAAATGGATAAAGCGGTTGAGTTTTATACGAAAGCCTTAGGTCTTGAAGTTGTCATGGGCAATTCTAAAGTTGTTGAAGAAAAGGAAACAGCTATCGGCGCTATGTGTATCGCTGTATTTGGCGAAGGCTTTAAAGGCTTTAATATTGCACATTTAGTGACTTCAGACGGTATTGGATTTGAATTATTTGAAATGAAAGAAAGAGAAGAAAAGCACAATGTAGATTTTACTAAAATTGGTATTTTCCACTATTGCTTAGAAACAGACGATTTCGATGGCGTTATTGAAAAAGTTAAACAATACGGTGGAAAAGCTAGAATGGATACCATGAGATATCACCCAGAAGATGATAATAAACCGTACAAAATGGTTTATTTAGAAGACCCTTTTGGCAATCTTTTTGAACTTTACTCTCATACCTATTCAGAAACATATTCTTCAGAGTATGAATAGAATAACGTTATAGCTGACTAATTTTACGGGTAGCTTCTTGTTACCCGTAAAAGCAAACACCAAGGCAATAAACCGTAATAATTAAAATAGATTATGCCGATAACTCACATGCACTACAGGGTCAAACACGCCAATAAAAGTACTTATTTAAATACAAATAACAAGGCATGAAGTCATCTAAAGCAAATACAAAAAACAGTGTTTTTTATCAGTTTTCCTAAGGTAATTCCAGTTCACAATTTTAAAATAAAATAGTTGTAATGTGCTATTTTAGAAAAATGAATTATATTCAATAAAGCGCTTCTAAAAAGCAAAGGCTTGCAAGCCAGAGAAGTGGGCAAAATAATTTAAAAGGACTTAAAATGAAAAATCAAACAGGTTTTACGTTAATTGAACTCGTTGTTGTTATTGTCATACTTGGCATTCTTGCCGCAGTCGCTGTACCAAAATATATTGATCTACAAAAAGAGGCAAGAATAGCAACACTTGAAGGTATGCAAGGTGCCATGAAAAGTGGTACTGGAATGATTTATACAAAAGCTATTGTTGAAAACCAAACTGTAGGAGCAAGTACATTAAGTGTAGGTGGCGTTAACATTGCGCTGCATTCGGGCTACCCAATTGGAAACTGGCTAGGCGGATTTCGCTATATTGTTGGTTTAGATACAGTGAACTTTTCTAGCTCATCAGCCATATGTGACGTGGATTGGTGTGGCAGAGGTAATCAAACTAGCATACCAAGCGGTGTTGCAACAACGTCTCCCGGACGTATAGGCAAAGTTTACCCTCGTGGCTATAGTTTTAATGATCAATGTGGTGTTTACTATCTTAACCATGAAGATGGTCGCGCTGCAGAAGTTGGCCTAGAAACTGACGAATGCTAAAGTAACCATTCCCCTTAAAAATGAATGATGAGCAATTAAAAGGATAAAACATGAAAGGCAGCTGTTTGTGTGGTCAGGTTAGCTATGAAATAAATGAGCCAATTAGAACTTTTCAATATTGTCACTGCTCACGTTGTCGAAAATTTACCGGCAGCGCCCATGCCGCTAACTTTTTTGTACCTCCTACTCAGTTCAAATGGCTTACTGGCGAAGAACTTGTTGGCCGCTTTGAACAACCTGATGCAAAGTACTTTGCAACAAGTTTTTGTAAAAATTGTGGTTCATCTCTGCCATGGGCAACACAAGGTGGTGCCAATATAGTCGTACCTGCAGGTACATTAGACGATGAACTATCCATAAAACCTCAGCGAAGCATATTTTGGCAGTCAAGAGCACCTTGGTATGAAGAAACTTGTGACCTGCCTAAGCATGATACTCGCCCGTTAAAAAACACCTGATAAATACACTGCATGACAAAACATCATAGTATTTCATATTGCCATAAGTTAACATCCCGCTAACTTTTAAATATAAGGAAATATTATGAACCGTTTTGTCAACGTTGGCTTACTTACCCTTTCCGTTTGCTCTCTTACTTCAACAACAATTTATGCACAAGAATCTCCTCATGTTGTTGGTATTCAAGTCGATTTTAGCGCTATCGATACTGAAAACAACGACAATACTCGTGAATTAAATGACGTTACCACGGCGCATTACACCTTGTCATATCAATACAATATCAATGAATATTTCGCTGTCGGTGCTGGTTATTTAAATGGCGATAGTAAATCATTTACTAGCCTTGTGGATATTTTTACCGATTCAGAACTCGACTATAACGCTTTCATGCTTAGCGCGAAGGCCCAATACCCTCTTTCTAAACGTAATAGTTTTTACGTACAAATTAATGCACTGCAATACGACTATGACATCATTGATGATAATGAAACGATTTTTAGCGACGATGGCTCAGACTTTGGTTTTTCTGCTGGCTGGAAGCATCAGTATGATATGGGGATAGGCCTAAAAATAGGCTATGATGTCGTAAACCTAGGCAGTAACATTACCATTAATGGTATTAGCGCCGAAGTAAGTTATCGTTTTTAATATTTGATAACATTAATAAGAATTAGCCGTAGAAGAAGGGAATCATGAAAATAACAGTTATTAAAGAAGTTGCAGCAGTAGATGACTTTTTACGTTTAAGAGTGATTTCCGGCTTAACTCCTCGCCCTGCGGCAGCAGCGACCAAAGCCTTACCTAACAGTTTATTTGGTGTACATCTCATTATCGACAATGATACCGTTGGCATGGGCAGAGTTGTCGGTGATGGTGCGCTTAATTTTGAAATCGTTGATGTAGCAGTTGACCCACAATATCAAGGTCAAGGCTTAGGTAGCATCATCATGCAAAACATTATGGAATATTTGAATAAGAACGCGCCAGAAGGTGCTTACATTACCTTGCTTGCTGATGTGCCCGAACTTTATAAAAAGTTTGGATTTGTTCTAAGCCGTCCAGAATGTGAGGGAATGCACTGGCAACCAAGTGCGGTAAATTAAAACCTTATACCAATTTCATTAAGTTTGTGATCTTGGTATTACCTCCCCAATATTAATCAAGAAATCATCCATTATGCTACAAGAAATTATCGGTTTTGAAACTGATGAAGAAAATCACTGGGTTGCGAAATTACACTGTGGTCACAATCAACATGTTCGCCACCAACCGCCGTTCATTAATCGCCCTTGGGTAATAAATAAAATAACAAGAATGGAAAAATTAGGACAACAACTTAATTGTGTGAAATGTGATAACGGCGCAGTAAAAGACTTTACACCTTGTAAAGCCTAATTCAATGACCATTGGTTTGGTTTAACTTAAATTAACTACCGCAAGACTTACGCACAACTAAAGTGGTTGGCATAAGTTGCGTTTGTGCCTCTTCACCACTTACTAATTGCAGTAATTTATCAACTAATAACTCCCCCGCTAACACAGTATCTTGTTTCGCGGTCGTCATTGCTGGAAAAGTAAAGCTTGCCGTTGCAATATCATCAAAACCAACAACAGCAATATCATTAGGAATATTATAACCCGCCTCTTGCACTGCTCGCATTGCGCCAATAGCAATTAAATCACTTGCCGCACAAATAGCGTCAAAGGCCACGCCATTTTCAAGTAGCTTTTTAGCGGCAAGGTAACCTGACTCATCAGTTGACACTGCATCAATTTGCAAGTTGCTATCAACATTAAGGTTATTATCTTTAAGCGCCTGACAATGGCCTTTATATCTGTCTAAAAATTCAGGCGAGCCAGTAGTAACACCACCCAAAAAAGCAAAGTTTTTGCGGTTTTGTTTTATTACATGCTCAGTGACTTGATAACCACCATGAAAATTATCACAACCAACAGAAACTACCGATAAACCTTTAACATCAGCGCCCCAACGAACAAAATGGGTTTCTTGCTCAATCAATTTTACCAGTTTTTCTTCGTAGTCAGTGTAATCACCGTAGCCTAATAAAATAATGCCATCAGCTTTACGGGTATCTTCAAAATCAGCGTGCCAGTCATTACTCATTTGTTGAAAAGAAACTAATAAGTCATAACCTTTTTTCGCACTAGCACGAGTAATGCTGCCTAGCATCGACAAAAAGAAAGGGTTAATTAATGAATCGTCATTAGTTGGGTCTTCAAACAATAACAGCGCAATCGTACCACTTTGCTGAGTACGCAAACTGCTGGCATTTTTATCTACTTTATAGTTCAGCTCTGCCGCAATTTCTTGTACACGACGACGTGTTTCTTCATTAACTAAAGGGCTATTACGTAATGCTCGAGATACTGTCGATTGAGAAACGCCAGCACGATAAGCAATATCAAATGATGTTTGTTTTGATTTCACAATTTACCTACAAGTGAAAATTATTAACTCATCTTAACCGAGCACTTTGGCTAAGTACATAATTTAATTAGTGATGCCATGTCGCGAATATCATTACTTACGCCTCAATTTTACCTGAAGGTTGCTAACACTAATTTTCTATAAATCGTTTATATAAGCACACGATAAGGATAGACCGACAATCGAGAAGTTTACTTCAGTAATAGATAAAAAATACATACGTATGCATGCGCAATATCAAAAATATCTGCTGTGCATACGTATGTAGTTCATTGCTCTACCGTCAGACATCGGCATAATTAATTCATCAGTTAAATTACAGATTAAATGAATAAATATATTGAGCGTTAAGTTGCCACTAACTAATTTATTGTCAGATCGTAACTTTAAAAAATAAAATTATAACTTGATTGTCGCTCCATCAATTACATGTTGTCGCATTAAGGGACTAATACTAGACATGCCGTATTTTCATCTTGTTGCCAAATCGCAGCGGTGAAAATTTATCGAGATTAATTTACCGACATTAATTTACCGACATAATTATGTCCGAAAGAAGAGTTTGTAGTTATATGGTTTCCAAAACAAAAGCGTCAACTAAAAAGCCTGCAGTAAAAAGCAATAAACAATCAATCACTGTGGCAGACATTAGCCAACGTATCGAACACCATTTACAGTTCACCATGGGTGAGCAAAGCAGTGCTAATCAAAAACCCGCTTATTGGCGTGCAACGTCACTCGCGCTTAACGACATTATCGTTGAAAAATTACAGAGCACTAAAGCCCGTCAAAATCAAAATGAAGCAAAGTCAGTTAACTATTTATCACTCGAATATTTAATGGGCCGTTTGCTATCGAACAATCTACATAACTTAGGTTTATATACCAATACAGAAAAAGCGCTACAAAATATGGGCTTTGAGTTAGCTGACCTATGTGAAGAAGGGGCTGATCTGGCCCTTGGTAACGGCGGTTTAGGCCGTTTAGCAGCGTGTTTTTTAGATTCATTAGCAACCTTAGATTACAACGCTATGGGTTACGGCGTGCATTATCAACACGGTTTATTCAAACAGAGTTTTGTTGATGGTCACCAAATTGAAACCCCTGACATGTGGCGTGAATTTGGTAGCCCGTGGGAAGTTTGTCGTCTTGAATCAAGCCAAACTATTCCGCTTTATGGTCATGTTGAAGAAATTGCCCAAGCTGACGGTACCACCGCATCGGTTTGGCATGCAGGTAAAATGCTCAAAGGTGTTCCTTGGGATGTGCCAATTGTTGGTTACAACTCTCAAACGGTAAATGCATTACGTTTATGGGAATGTCGAGCTGATAGCGCATTTGCCTGGGACCTATTTAACCATGGTGATTATTTAAATGCTCACCAACAGCAAGTTGCCGCTGAAACGGTTTCTAAAGTGCTTTACCCAAATGACGAACACGACGCCGGTAAAGAATTACGCTTTGTTCAACAGTACTTCTTCTGTGCCTGTTCGGTACAAGACATTATCGCCCGTTTTGAAAACCAATACGGCTTAATTAGCGATAGTAAAAACTGGGCAACATTTTGTGAAAAGGTCGCTATTCAATTAAACGATACCCATCCAACTATCGCCATACTTGAATTGATGCGCACCTTAATCGATAACCACAATATTGATTGGGACAACGCTTGGGGCATTTGTCAGAAAGTTTTTGCTTACACTAACCACACATTATTGCCTGAAGCCCTTGAAAAGTGGTCAATAGCATTATTTGAACGTGTATTACCGCGCCATTTAACGATTTTATACCGTATCAACGAAGCGTTTTTAAATAACGATGTTGATGCACTTTGGCCAAACAATAATGAAATGCGTGCGCGCTTATCACTGATTGAAGAGGGTCATGAACGCAAAGTACGCATGGCGCACCTTTGTGTTGTTACTTCACATAAAGTTAACGGCGTGGCACAAATTCACTCTGATTTAGTGAAACAAGATTTATTCCCTGAATTTAATCAATTATGGCCAACAAAATTAACTAACGTGACTAACGGTATTACGCCACGTCGTTGGTTAAAAGCTTGTAACCCATTGTTAGCTGAATTACTCGATAAAACTATCGACGGTGACTGGGCGAAAGACCTTAACAGCTTAAGCGAATTAGCAAAGTTTGCTGATGACGCAACATTCCAGAAAAAGTTTATGGCAATAAAGCATCAAAACAAAATTGCCTTAACTAAAGAAATTAAAACACTAACCGGTGTTACCGTAAGCCCTGACGCTATTTTTGATGTACAAATTAAGCGTTTACATGAATACAAACGCCAACATTTAAACTTGTTACATATCATCGCGTTATACCGCCGATTATTAGCGAATCCAGAATTAGATATGCAACCTCGCGTGTTTATCTTTGGTGCTAAAGCCGCACCAGGTTACGAACTAGCAAAAGAGATTATTTACGCAACCAATAAAATTGCGGAAAAAATTAATAACGATGTTCGCATTCAAGACAAGTTGAAAGTGGTGTTTTTACCAAATTACCGCGTCAGTTTAGCCGAAAAAATCATTCCAGCAGCTGATGTTTCCGAGCAAATATCAACCGCAGGTAAAGAAGCTTCTGGTACTGGCAATATGAAACTAGCGCTTAACGGTGCAGTAACTATTGGCACACTTGATGGCGCTAATATTGAAATTGCTGAGGAAGTTGGCGACGACAATATCTTTATTTTCGGTTTAACGGTTGATGAAGTTAAAGCACTAGACGCACAAGGCTATAACTCGGCTGAGTATTACGAAAATAATGCCGAAATTCGTGCTTGTTTAGATTGGTTAGACACTGACTACTTTACGCCAGGTAATCCAGGTGAGTTATCAGCAGTTAAACGCTGTTTTCTAGAAGGCGGCGACCCTTACAAAGTTTTAGCTGACTTTCAAACCTATGCTAATGCGCACCAAGCATTAGACAGCGCTTATAAAAATCAGCAGCAATGGGCAAAAATGGCGATTTTAAATACCGCGCTAATGGGTAAGTTTAACTCTGACCGCTCAATTGAAGATTACGTGCAAAACATTTGGAATCTAACGCCTAGCGTTTAAAGCAGCGGCTTAATCGATAAATAACACCTCACAATGGTTGTAGGTGTTATTGCAATCAAGAATGAATAAAGAGCATATAAAGGACAAACCATGGCAATAACAAACGGTGATATTTCTAGCCTATTAAGCGCTAGTCACCCTAACCCACATCAGATTTTGGGCTTACACCCAGAGTCTGAAAAAGGCTATTTGGTGATCACAGTTTTCATGCCTCATTTAATTAGCAAAAATTCTACTGATTGCAACACTGATCCTGTCATTGAAATACTAGATAATAAGACGCAAAAATCGCTTGGTAAGCTTAAACGACTTAACAATGAAGGTTTGTTCTCACTCAAGCTAAGAAGAAAGAAAGCTTTTGATTATCAGCTGAAAATTACCCGTAATATAAGCGGCGAAGAACAAAGCGTTATCTGTGATGACGCTTTTGCGTTTTCATCGACTCACGTACTAGGCGAGCTCGACTTACATTTATTACGTGAAGGTAATCATCAAAGCGCTTATAAAAAACTTGGCGCACACCTAATAACATTAAACACGGATGTTGGTCGAGAAGTTGCTGGTTGTAGCTTTGCTATTTGGGCACCAAACGCTAGCCATGTTAGCGTAATTGGCGACTTTAATCAGTGGGATGGACGTTGTCATCCAATGGCCAACGCCACTCATCACGGCGAAAATAGCGGTTATTGGACGCTATTTATTCCAAGCATTGCAGCGGGCGCCTTATACAAATTTGAAATAAAAGACCATGACGGGAATTCACAGCCCGCAAAAGCTGACCCCTTTGGCATTCAAGCGCAATATCGACCTGATACAGCATCTATTGTCGCCAATGAAAAAGACTACCCATGGCAAGATCAACAATGGCTAAACGAGCGTGCACAGCGTAACGCACGTAACGCCGCAATTTCTATCTATGAAGTACACTTAGGCTCATGGCAACGAGATGAAAACAACCAGTATTTAAACTATCGCACCATTGCCGATAAGCTTATTCCCTATACCTTAGAAATGGGCTTTACTCATATTCAATTAATGCCAGTAAGCGAGTTTCCATTTGATGGTTCTTGGGGGTATCAACCGGTAGGTTTATTTTCACCCAGTTCACGTTTTGGCAGTCGAGAAGACTTTCAATACTTTGTTGACCAATGTCACCAAGCGAACTTAGGTTTGCTAATTGACTGGGTACCCGGCCATTTTCCAAGTGATCCGCATGGCCTTGCCCAATTTGATGGCAGCCATTTATATGAACATGCTGACCCTCGTCAAGGTTACCACCCTGACTGGAATACGCTAATTTACAACTATGGCCGTGTTGAAGTGGCAAACCTCTTACGCGCCAGTGCCTTACATTGGCTTGATACTTTTCATGTTGATGGTATTCGCGTTGATGCAGTCGCTTCAATGTTGTATTTAGATTACAGCCGTAAAGAAGGTGAATGGATCCCAAATAAAGACGGTGGTCGAGAGAATTTAGAAGCGGTTGAATTTCTACAACGCTTTAATGAAGAGCTCTACTCGCTCTACCCTGGCACTTTTTCTGTCGCAGAAGAATCAACCTCATGGCCGGGGGTTTCACGCCCTACCGACAATGGTGGTTTAGGCTTTGGTTATAAGTGGAATATGGGCTGGATGAACGACAGTCTAGAATACATGAAACGTGATCCTATTCATCGTCAGCATCACCATAATGAATTAAGTTTCGGCTTAGTTTACGCCTTTGATGAAAACTTTGTCTTGCCGCTAAGTCATGATGAAGTTGTTCATGGTAAAGGCTCTCTTATCGCTCGTATGCCGGGCGACGCTTGGCAGCAGTTTGCCAACTTACGTGCTTATTATGGATTTATGTGGGCGCACCCGGGTAAAAAGTTACTCTTTATGGGTTGTGAATTTGCCCAAGGTAAAGAATGGGATCACGACCAATCTCTCGACTGGCATCAACTCGATATCCACTGGCATAGCGGTGTACAACGCTTAGTGAAAGACTTAAATAAGGTCTACACCACGACACCTGCGTTATATCAAAAAGACTGCCAGCAAGAAGGGTTTACTTGGCTTGACCATGAAAACGCACAGCAGTCTATTTACAGCTTTATTCGCTTTGGCGATAACACCGCAGCACCAGTTGTTGTACTTTGTAATTTCAGCACTCAAGCTCAACATAATTTTGCCGTTGGTGTACCTGAGGCCGGACATTATAAAGAATTAATCAATACCGATATGGAAATTTATTCAGGCTCAGGCCAAGGTAATACTGAGGCAGTACAAAGCATTGCATCAGCATGGCAAGGACAGCCTCATCAAATAAACGTTACTGTACCGCCAATGGCAACGGTGATATTTAGCTTACAAGGAGCGAATTGATCCTGTGAGCCAATTTGCCATCACATCAGGTCGTTGTTTCCCGCTTGGCGCGAGTTTTATCTCTAGCGATCAACTAAACGCAAGCGAAGAAAACGACGGCGGTACTAACTTTGCGCTATTTTCTGCTCATGCTGAAAAGGTCGAGTTATGCTTGTTTGATGAAAATGGTGAAAACGAAATACAGCGCTTAGAGTTGCCTGAATATACTGATGATATATTTCATGGTTTTGTTGCAGGTATCAAACCCGGCGCACTATATGGCTATCGTGTTTACGGCCCGTTTGAACCACATAATGGTCATCGCTTTAATCCAGCGAAACTACTACTCGACCCCTATGCAAAAGCATTACATGGTGAAGTTAAAAATTCACCTCTACATTATGCTTACCAAAAAAGTCTTGATGACGGAAAATCGCAAAAGTGTCCGCAGCAAGATCTCACTTTAGATCTTCACGACAATGCCAAGGTGATGCCTAAATGTATTGTTGTTGACGCAAACATTGTTAAACCTTGTAAAACCTATCCACAAGTTCGCCAACGCGACAGCATACTTTATGAAATGCATGTTAAAGGTTTTACTGCCCAGCACCCAAATGTACCAGTTGAATTAAAAGGAACTTTTGCTGCTTTGGCAGATGAGAACATTATTGAATACTTGGTTGCGCTCGGTGTTACCAGTATTGAATTAATGCCGGTTCATCAGTTTTTAAACGAAGCATTTATTGAAGAAAAAAATCTCAGTAATTACTGGGGTTATAATAGCGTGTCATTTTTTACACCGCAGGCAAGTTATTGTTTTGCCAATGGCGCTCTAGAAAGTATCAAAGAATTTAGAGCCATGGTAGAAACGTTTCACCAACATGGCATCGAAGTGATCCTTGATGTGGTATACAACCACAGCGCAGAAGGAAACGAGCTTGGGCCAACTTTAAGCTTTAAAGGCATCGATAACGCCAGCTATTACCGCTTGCAAAGCCAAGACAAACGTTTTTATGAAAACTATTCTGGTTGTGGCAATACCTTAAACATCGCTCAGCCACGAGTAATGCAGCTTGTAACAGACAGCCTACGTTATTGGGTAGAAACCATGGGTGTTGATGGTTTCCGCTTTGATCTTGCAACAATTCTAGGCCGTGAAGCTCCCCATTTTAATGCCAACAACCCTTTCTTTAGCGCATTAAAACAAGATCCTATTTTAGCGCAAACGAAATTGATTGCTGAGCCTTGGGATATTGGCCAAGACGGTTACCAACTTGGCCGTTTTGATAAAAACTGGTTAGAGTGGAACGACAGGTTTAGAGATACTTGCCGACGCTTCTGGCGAGGCGACGCAGGTATTGCGCCTGAGTTTGCCGCACGTTTACATGGTTCAAGTGATATTTTTGAACAACCGAGCCGCCGCCCTAGCGCTAGCGTGAATTTTATTACCTCTCATGACGGCTTCACGCTTGAAGATTTAGTCAGTTATCAAACGCCAAATAACTTAGCCAACGGCGAAAACAATCGCGATGGCCACGGCAGCAACTTTAGCTGTAACTTCGGCCATGAAGGTGACTCTGATAACGCAACTATTGTTCGCCTTAGAGCCCGACAAAAACGCAATTTATTAACCACGTTATTCATTTCTCAAGGCACACCTATGCTGCTTGCCGGAGATGAAATGGGAAACAGCCAACAGGGTAACAACAATGCTTACTGCCAAGACAATGAAATATCTTGGCTTGGCTGGCCTCATTTGGCTGCAGAAAATATCAACAAAAATATCAGCTCAAATACCAGCGAAAGAGATGATATCGCGTTTGTTAAACAGCTTATTCAATTAAGAAAACAACACCCGTTGTTGAATCGTAGCCATTACCATCATGGCCAACAAATATCGAATAAAACCGGCTTAAAGGATATTGATTGGCTCAATTGCCGTGGTGAAATCATGCAAACGTCTGACTGGCAAGACCAAGAAGTTAAATGCTTTGCCATGCTCCTCGCGCAAACTGACGAGCAGTTATCAGAAAATAGCGATAACACCATCCAAGATGATGCATTACTGGTTATTTTTAATGCTCATCCATGCGAAATAAATTACCAACTACCAGTACTTAATGGTTACTGGCAGCAACTGATTAATACCGCTGATGAGGCAAACGTTTCATCGACAAATATAACAAATACTGAGCAAACCAATATTACGGCATCAACAATCACTGTTGCTGCACATAGTTGCGTAGTACTGAGCTTTTTTGGCCCACAATATCAGCTAAATATTGACTCAACATTACCCGAATCAAAATTGACAAATAATAGCGCTAGCGCGAATCTGCGTAGCGATAAGCAAAGAGAAGCATAGAATGAATTTAATTGAGAAACTTGCAGAGCTCGTTGGTTTTCATCCGACATACATTAACTCATATGGTGAACAAGTTTACGCCAAAGATGAGGCGAGACACTCGTTACTTAACGCTATGGGTTACGACCTTTCATCTGATGAAAAAATCAGTACTAGCATTGTCGAGTTAGAGCAAGCCACATGGCGCAACCTGCTACCACCAGCACACATTGCTAAACTTGAAGCACAGCAACACCATATTACCATTAGCCTTGCTGATGCAGATATCGAACAACTTAGCTGGGAAATCAGTTTAGAGTCTGGTGAAAAAGTTAATGACACGCTTTTACTTTCGCAATTAACGCTTGTAGAGTCTGCAAATTTTGACGGTCATAGCTTTAACAAATATGCATTAGCGTTGCCTACATTAGCGCAAGGTTATCATCAACTAACACTGCATTACGGTGAGAATACCGCAAGTTGTCCGTTAATTTATGCGCCGCAAACTTGTTATAATCCAGAAGAAGCATCAGCTGAGAAAATGTGGGGCTATGCCGCACAACTTTATTCTTTAACCAGTAAAGACAATTTAGGCATGGGCGACTTTGGTGATTTAGCTAAACTGGTTGAGAAATCAGCAGCGCAACAAGCCTCTGCGATTGGTTTAAACCCACTGCATCCTTTATATCAAAATAATCCAGCGCATCGCAGCCCATATTCACCAACGAGTCGTTGTTTTTTAAACACGCTTTACATTGACGTAAAACAAGTACCAAACTTTGTGTCATGCCAAGCAGCACAAACACGTTTTAATAGTGAAGAAGTACAAAACAAAATTGCTTACGCAAAGCAAACTGACTTGATTGACTACCCTGCTGTTGCGGATATTAAATTCGATTTATTAGAAATTTTATATCAAGACTTCATCAGCGCTGAGCAAAATGAAACGACAGAGTTTTACGACTTTATTGCCAGCCAAGGCGCTGACTTATTGCAACTTGCTACCTTTGAAGCGCTTTATGAACATTTTAGAAAAACTGACTTCAATGCTTACGGCTGGACAAGTTGGCCAAGCGCTTACCAATCGCCAAATAGCGATGAAGTTAAAACTTTTCAGCAAGAAAATAAAAACCGTATTAATTACTTTTGTTTTGTTCAGTGGCTTGCTCACCGTCAATTAAAATCAATTGCCAATAAAGCAACTGAATTGGGCATGCCTGTTGGTTTATACCTTGATTTAGCGGTAGGTTGTGATGGCTCAGGTGTTGACGTTTGGTCGGACAAAGACGTTTATGTTGCCGGCGCTGCGGTAGGTGCTCCGCCTGATGCGATGAACACATTAGGACAAGATTGGGGCTTAACGCCAATTAACCCCGTTGCCCTACAAAAACAAGGTTACCAACCCTTAGTAAAAGCTTTACGTAGCAATATGCAATATGCGGGTGCGTTGCGCATTGATCACATTCTAGGGTTGATGCGCCAATATTGGGTTGCCCCAGGCATGAAAGCTGATGAAGGTGTTTATATCACTTTCCCACTAGAAGACATTTTACGCATTATTGCGCTAGAATCTCGCCGTAATAACTGCATCGTTATCGGTGAAGATTTAGGAACTGTACCGGACGGTTTTGGCGAAATAATGGCGCGTGCAGGTTTGTTGTCATACAAAGTATTATTTTTTGAGCGTTGGGATTCAGGTTTCTTTATGCGTCCAGACTTATACCCGGCACAGTCGATGGTAACGGTATCAACCCATGACTTACCAACGCTTGCCGGTTGGTGGACAGGTAAAGATCTTGAATGGCGTCAAAAGCTAAACCTTTACCCGAATGAAGAAATGGGACCAAACGAGCGTAATAGCCGTATTGAAGACCGCCAGTTACTGGTTTCAGCATTAGATGACTTAAATGTTATCGATATGAATAAAGCACCAATGCAAGCGCCAGCAAAAATGAATCGTGAACTCGGCTTAGCGATACAAAAATACATGGCACAAGCACCAAGTCATATTCAATTAATTCCATTGGAAGATGCTTTAGAGGTTATTGAGCAAGTTAACATTCCAGGCACGATTGATGAACATCCGAATTGGCTACAGAAATTGCCAGTCAGTATTGAAGCGTTTGATCAAACAGAATCTGTAACTGATTTAGCGGCGGCGATGAGAACAGCACGTCCTCGCGCATACCCAAGCCACTTGAAAATGCAGTTTCAGAGTTACGCTCGGAAATCAGAGCAAGGCACGGCACGCAGGTAATGGTTATTCCCTTATCAAGTGCTGCAACGCTGCACTGGTTTTCTAGCTTAGCTCCCGCAGGGCAAGGCGATAAAGGGTCATCTCCGGCGTTATTGATTTTTACAATGGAACAACCATTCCTTTCAATCAATGTCTTGGTGCTAACCCTTTTTCGATTTGCTGAATCCTGTATTTTCAAGCGGTTTGGGTATATAACTAAACAAAAACTTAAATAGGATAGATAAATGTATAAAAAAAATAAAATATCTACATTACTGTTTTCAACGGCGATCTCACTGAGCTTAATGGCGTGTGAGAACGCCGGCGTCACAGCCAATGAAAGTGAAGCAGCAACTGAAAGTAAAACAGCGATTGAAAGTAAAACAGCGATTGAAGTTCAAAAGTCGCCAAGTATGGCTAACAAAACAGCTGCAGATTTACCTCATTACCTTGAACGCGATGTGCAAGAAGAAGTATTTTATTTCGTCATGCCTGACCGTTTTAACAACGGAAATACTGACAATGACTTAGGCTCAAAAACTCAGCCCATTTCTGCCGGTGGTTTAGATAAAACCCACAAAGGTATGTTCCACGGTGGCGATATTCAAGGCCTGAAAGATAAACTCCCTTACCTAAAAGAGTTAGGTATTTCAGCTATTTGGTTAACCCCTATTTTGCGTAACCAAGCGATGCAAGCGGGTAGTTCTGGCTATCATGGCTACTGGGTGTTGGACTTTACCGAAATTGACCCGCATTTAGGCAGCAATGATGATTTAAAAGATCTAATCGACAGCGCTCATAGCGAAAATATTAAAATCTATTTTGATATTATTACCAACCACACTGCTGATGTTATTAAATACACTGAATGTCATGGTGAAGACGGCTTACAATGGTTAGTTGAAACTGATAAAGGTTGTCCGTTTAAATCTGTCGCGCAACTAGCAGCAGGTGATAAATACACCACGGTTATTCCAAAAGGCCAAGAACAATTAAAAACGCCAGCTTGGCTAAACGATACCAAGTATTATCACAACCAAGGTGACTCATTTTGGCAAGGCGAGAGCTCTAAACGAGGTGATTTTGCTGGTCTTGATGACGTTAATACTAACGATCCTGAAGTCGTTAAAGGCATGACCGAGATTTTCAAAAACCTGATCACGGAATTTAAACCTGACGGCTTTCGTATTGATACCGTAAAACATGTTAATACTGAGTTTTGGGCTGAATTCTCCCCTGCACTGGTTAAACATGCGCAAGCAGAAGGTATTAAAAACTTCTTTATGTTTGGTGAAGTCTATAGCTTTAGCAGTAAAGAATTGAGTGAATATACCACTGACGGCAATATGCAATCAGTATTAGACTTTGCTTTTCAAAGCGCTATGACACAAAGCTTGATAGATCAAAAAGGCACCAAAGTATTAGCGACATTATTTGCTAACGACGGTGACTACCTTGATCACGACAGTAACGCAAATCAACTGATGAACTTTACCGGTAATCATGACATGGGCCGCTTTGCCTACATGCTACAGCAAAGTAAATTCAACTACAGCGAAGAGCAAAAAATCAAGCGTAGTTTATTGGCTCACGCCATGACTTACTTCATGCGCGGCGTGCCAATTATTTACTACGGTGATGAACAAGGTTTTGTTGGTGACGGTGGTGATCAAGCCTCACGTCAAGACATGATGCCATCACAAGTTGCGAGCTATAATGACGATGATTTGCTAGCAACTGATGCCACAACAGCTGACGATAACTTTGATACTACGCACCCAATTTATCAAAGCTTTGCAAAATTTGCTGATATTTTTTATCAATATCCGGCGCTACGTCGAGGCGAACAAGCAACAGTATTTCAGGCTGATGACAACAACATTTTTGCCATCACGCGTACGATTAGCAATGAGCAAACCATGTTAGTGGCTTTTAATGTTGGCGATAGCACTGCAACGGCAAATATTAGCGTTAATGGCAATGAATATAAACAAGTTGCAGGTAGTAGCAAACTTGCTAAAAATGCCAACTCAGAGAATGGTGAGTTCAGCATTGAAATGCCAGCACTTAGCTTTGCGATATACCAACAAGTGAAATAATCACAAATAGAAAAACTTATCAAGCCCATTGCTAGTTATTAGTGATGGGCTTTTTTATTGCTCCCTTATGCTGACTTAACCCCACCCAAATTCAGTATAACTAGCCCTTTTTAAACTATTTCATTGCCATTTTCTTTAGTTAACTTTTTTGTATTTACTCTGCTATTTATCAAATAATTTTGCAGCCTACGCAATTAATACCTGCCATTTTTAAGTACATATTTGCATTTTACTTTATTTATTATTTCAAAATAATATATTGCATACAATTTACAATATATTTGAATTTGTGTTACAAATGTTCGCGTTGATTAAAAATAGAACTTTCAAAATCAATATTTAACGAGCAATAGAAGTTAACCATTGAAAGAAAAAACGTTAACCAACTGAATATAAATAACAAAAATAGATACTCATAAAAACAAGAAACACGAGGGAAAGTAAAATGTCTTTTAAAACACTAACGTTAACCAGTGCAATACTGATCGCATTAGCAGGTTGTGGAGGAAGCGACTCAAAAAAAGCAGAGGTTGAAGTAACCCCGCCAGCCCCAGTTGTTACGCCTGAGCCTGAGGTTGACTATACCAGCGCCGAGGTTGAAGCAGTTAAACTTGGCGTAGTAAAAACCCATATTAACACGATTGAGGGCGAAGGCGTTTCCTACTATGTTGATGTTGCTGAAGACGCAGAAACCCTTGTCGTCAGTTTGTTCAGCGGCACTGAAAATAAAGCCTTAGGTGATCCAGATGTTTATGTAAAATTTGAAGAAGCAGCCAGTGCCGGTGAAAATGGTGTATTTGACTGTGTTTCTTACAACGGCTCAGATTACAACGAAACTTGTATCATCGATAAACCTGTTGCAGGACGTTATCACATATTCATCGATGCCTATGAAGGTGGTGATGCAGTTGACGCTTCAATGTTTGCTACCACAGAATTATTTAGCGCCAACATACTTTGTGATGAACCTGTACGTATTCGTGCACAAGCAATGACGATGGAAGAGCTTGAACAAGCTTGTGCCGTTATTAGCCAAACTAAACGCGTGTTCGACGAAGTATTGAGCTCAGACATTACGCCTGAATTTCAACAATCCGTTGAGTTTGATCTAAACGAAGTTACCAATATCCATATTTTCGAAAGCTTATCTAATCATGCTTCGTGGGCTGAACACCTTTTTGAGACCAGCAATACTAGTGGTATTTACTTCGAAACTAGCCCTACAGACTGGTGGCATAGTTCAGACATACTCACCTTTAACGCCCTAGAATGGAGTGATGGCCGCACGGTTATTCGTTCACTTAATCATGAATATATTCATGCATTAGATGGCAGATACAACAAAGAAGGTGGTTACAAAAGTAGCATGGGCTGGTGGAGTGAAGGCCTTGCGGAATACTTAAGTACCTTCTACCAATTACCTTATACTCGCGTAACAACGGCTAGTAGTGATAATCCGTATACCTTGGCAGAAATATTTGCTGGTGACGCTAACTACTACACGTGGGGACAACTTGCTGTTGCCTTTTTAATTGAATCGCACCCTGAACTAGTCAACCAAATGCTAGTACACATGCGCGCTGGCGAATGGACTGAATTTGATGCCCTACTTGCCACAATTGCTAGCGATAACCAAAGCGAATTTGAAACATGGTCAACTACCACGCTACCTGAACAATTTAAGGAAAGCGTTGAAACATTAACTTTAGGTGACTATCAACAAATTAATGGTCGTGGCGGCTGGTTATTCTCGGTTGACGTACCTCCAGGATTAGAAGCCGTTAGTTTTGCCACTAGTGGTGGCTCAGGTAATGTTGATATGTGGGTAAATAAAGGCGAAGCGATACATCCTGCGCTGACCGATACCTTTACCTGCACATCAATCACTGATGACAGCAATGAAGAAAAATGTACGTTAACCACACCAGAGTCTGGGAAATATTATGTCGCCATTTCATCTGACTTTGTTGGCTCTGATATTATCGACCTAAATTTTAGCGCTTGTGCCGGCACCGACTGTGAAGTGATGTTACCTGAGCAATTAGCTGAAGTTGTTGCAACAGAACCTTACCTACCACATTGGCCAGAAAAAGGGACTATTGGTACTTGTAGCTTAGGTGAAACTTATTATGACTCAGCCAAGCCAGCACTTGATCTGTCAATTACTAACCCAACTGACAAACTTGTGAAAGTGTACTGGTTAAGCCGCAGCTCAGGCGATAAATCAGGTAACTCATACGCCACATTAGCAAAAGACGAAAGCTACACGGCTGACGATTGGGATATTGGTCATCGCATCATGCTTACCGATGGTGCAGACAACTGTTTAGGTGTTGCATTATTAAACGATGAAAACAATGGCTTTACCGTCACTGAAGCTATGGTTGAAAATGCGATGGACGAAGCGCCACCAGTAGAAATTCCGGAGCCTACCGCTGAAATTGGCAGTTGCGATTTAGCGGTACCTTATACCCGAGGTTCAGGAAATGCACCAGATTTACAAGTAGCGAACACCCTAACCACAGCGGTTAAACTATATTGGATCAACAATAACACTGGCGAACCATTACTAAGTAGCGTTTACGCCACCCTTGCAGAAGGTGAAATTTATACTGAAACATTCTGGGCTGTTGGCGACCGTATGATGGTTACTGATGAAAGTGATACTTGTATTGGTGTACTAGACCTAAATGACACTAGTAACATCTTTGTTGTGCAGTAAGTTTTATATCATTAAAAATACTGAAAATTCGTGAAATTAGTACGTTGATTTAGTAATAACCAAAGGCAATAAATGTAGTGCATTTATCGCCTTTTTTTATGCAAATTACTGATGTATAGATTTATCACACCATACTGCAATCTAAGTAATGCTTTTCGTTTACATCCAATCAAATAATATATTCATTTAACCTTTCTAATATGTTGAAACTATGAAAATATTAAGTAATTAGTAATCAAAATAATGGTTCGGTCAATACCGATTAGTCGCCATTATAGAATGTCAGGTGTAAAAATTCGCCATGAAAGCTTTGCAATTATTAGGTAACTTAAGCCCTCTTTTTCTCGCGCTGCTTTCCTATAGTTTGTTTGGAAGTCATGAACCTAATACACCGTCTTATATTACAGCGTCATTAATCATATTTTGCGTTTTTGGCATTGGCGCTTTCTTTATTCTTGTTATACCAAGCTCATTTATGCTATTAAACGACGAAAATAGACGTTACTTTTCATTTAAATCAAAAGGTTGGCTATTGGTATTAGCCATAAACTGGTTATATATTGGCTTGTTCTGTTTGTCGGTATTACTATTTGTTATTACCTCGTACGTTACACTTTCCTAAGTTGCTAAAACAGAAAAGAACACGTATCTTTTTGTTTATAAACGGTAAGCGAAGCTAAATTTTTGAGATGGACAATGCCAAACAAAAAATTCAGAGAAAGTAGATACTTAAATGAATCAGGCTCCAAAACAGGAAACTGGTACATGAATAGGCTCGACTACTTCCAATTCAATGAATATCCTGAATACACTAAACATAAGTATATCGCTTTATTTTTCGGTGCTTTTTTAATATATCTTGGCTTAAAAACAATAAGTGCTACTTTTTTAGGCTCACTGCCACTCTTCTATTTAGGTTATATCGCATTATTATCTTTTCACTTATTACGCACTAAAATTTGTCGTTATAACGGTTATTTTATTTATCCGAATAAATTTATTAAATTCTTCAGAGCTAGAGAAATCGAAGTAGACATAAATGACTTTGATTCTGTAGCAACAATGCATAAGAAATAGTTAGACGCGCATAGACATAAAAAGAGGCAAAAGATGAACGTACACTCAAGGCAACTAAACGACGCTGATTTTGAACAAATGAAAAAAATTTTACTCCGAGATGGTCCAAACGAATGGAATTACATTACCGAAGAAAGTATTAGCCAACAGTTCCAACTCATACAAGAGGGTAAAGCGCTTGCAGTTCTAGCTGAAGAACAAGAAATTACAGGCTTCGCTGTTTTAATTTTTAAAGCAGCATGCCCAGCAAAATTAGAAAAATACTCTTCTTTATCAACAATGGCATACATTAATGATGTCGTCGTTAACGCGAATTATAACGGTAAAGGCATTGGTAGTGCTTTATTACAAACGGCCATTGAGTTGGCTGGCAATGCACAGTGTGAAAAAGTCTATATTGAACGCCACGAAGAAAATTTAGCATCAGCTGGAATGATGCGAAAAGCTTCTTTTAAACTTGTTGATACTTTTTATGACCCACAAAAAAGAACCGCAGGCTCAAGGAATACATCGGTGCTTGTAAAAAATACCTAAGAGTTTAAAACGCGGTTATTTCAATGGCAATGTAAGCAGAAATAAGACTTTATAGCGGTATAGGATTTCTTGACACAATAAAAGAAAAAAACAGTTGGCTTTTTCTTCTTTGTCGATTATTTTAACGACATATTTTTTGCCTCTCAAATAGGCGTTATAATTTTGGATTTATTGGTATGGTTCGGCATTTAACAACAGTACTATTTTTCTTTGTACTGTTATCATTTGAAAGTTCTGCGAAACAGTTAGATACGGCACAGTTAAAAACATTTAGTGAGTTTGTAATAAAGGAAACCCAAGAGTCTCCCGTAAAGCTGATCCCCCACCTTTCAAATGACATAGAAGTAGAGACAGTTTTTGGCTCTAATGCTGAAGGATTTACACTGTTTTTTAATAAAATTCAGTATGTTGAACTAATGAGTAAATTGGCTAAACAGCTAAAAGACGGAAAAAAAGATCGGGATATCGATATTTTTGGTTTCAAAGTTACGCCTGCAAACAATGGTGAGTTTAGGGTTATTCGCTATTCAGAAGCTATTAAGCGCACCGTTTGGTCAATATATACCGTTAAGTTAGTTAACAATAAAATACTCATAACGAAAATAATAGACTTAGCCTAAGCCAAACGCAGACTTTTAAATATTCACTCAATTTTTCTAAAGCTTTTGCTAACCTAGCTCAAACAAGTTTGAACGCTCAGTTAGCTACTTGCCAACAAAAACTACCTCTTCGCCGCTCTCTAACCAAAGTGGATGCTTTGCCATCACTTTGGTAAACATTGGGCTTTGCAGATAGCTATTTAACCACCGCTGTACGTTTGGATATGGTGATTGCAAATACCATTGGCGCTCTATGCGGGCAAATTGGCGAATAAATGGTAGTAAAGCAATGTCGGCTAAGCTTTCTTGCTCTGAAAATAAAAAATCATGCTCAGTTAGACGAACTTCTAGTCGCTGAATATATTCTTCACATGCAATTCGGCAATCACTTAACGTAGTTTCATGGTAACGTTTCGCACATTTGTAGGCTTCTAAACGTACTTTAAATTCCACGTCAAAGTCGTTAATCAATACCAACATTTCAGTTAACTTATCGCTCTGTACACCATCAAGATTATCACGATGCAATAGATTTAGCGGATCAGCCGCTTTTAACGCCCAAAGCATAATATCTAAACTTTCATCTATGACTACAGCACTAGCCCCTACTCCGCTTTGTTCATTAGCAGCACTTAATTCTTCTAAAACTAAAATAGGCACAGTTGCTTTTGGTGAAGCTAAAATCATTTCTGCAGGTTTATTGGTTAATACAACATCACGCAACGCCACGGGCTGCTGCGACTTGAAAATAGCCAACCGTGCGCGCATGGCATAAGGACAGTTTCTTAATGAGTAAAGTATAGGTAATGCCATGTTTTCTTCTTTTTAATATTGTATGTTCACTGATATTTAACGTTAACGGTAGTGATTTCGTCAGCACAATTCCAACGCTAGTTAGCGAGAAGGTATAGATTAAAATTATCAGTAACTCATCGACTGGTAAGGTTATTGATATTAACAACAATGCTAACATTAAAGTCGACTTATATCGCCAAACTAATGTTAATTTACAGTTCATAACTGCCGATAGTTGCCCGTGAAATACGCCAATATTCGACATGCTCTGTTGATACAAGAAAGTCACCAACAAGCCTGCAAAACTAAAAATTATTAAGCCATTAACTGATTTAAACCTTTTACTACCTAGCGGTCACTAAGCTAATAAAAGTATAGGATTATTATGAAATATATTTTATTAATATGGCTTATCAGCGCTTACAGCTATAGTGCAGAACTAGGAAAAATAGAAACACTCTTGAAGCAATACGCAGCCCGCGTAAACCAAGGGAATGAACAAGGTGTTACTAGCTTTTTAGCCTATAAAAATAAGCAACGCCTTTATGAAAGTTATGCACCAACTTTTCATGAAAATAGCACCCATGATCTGCGCTCAGTAACAAAATCGCTAACCGCAATATTAGTCGGTATCGCAATTGAAGAAAATATATTCCCCAAACCCACTGAAAAAGTAACACCTTATATCAATAGCATAGGTGCTAATAATACTAACCTTAAGCACATGACGTTTAGCGATTTACTTACCATGCGTACTGGCCTAGCTTGTGACGATTGGGTGCCTGCATCACTGGGCAATGAAGACAAAATGTACTTAAGCCCTAACTGGGCGAAGTTTTTCATTGCGCTACCATTAAGTCATGAAACCGGAAAGCACTTCTCTTATTGCACTGGTGGCGCAGTTTTAACTGGGCATTTGCTAAATCAAACACTCAACAATGATTTTGAAGGCTGGTCACAACAAATTCTATTTTCCAAACTCGATATCACAAACTTCAAATGGAGCAAAACACCCTACGGTGTCGTTGATACCGGCGGCCATATTTTCATGACGGCACGTGACTTAGCAAAAATTGGACAAATGATTCTTAACAAGGGAAATTTCAATGGCCAACAAATTGTCGCTAGCCATTGGATCAAAAAAATGACAACTTCGCATACTAAGGTGTACGAACGGCCTTATGAATATGGTTATTGGTGGTGGTTATTACCGTCAAACACAACGAAAAATATTACAACAGCCGAGCCTGAGCTAATTTTTGCTTGGGGTAATGGCGGTCAATACTTATTCATTTCTCCGAAACATCAATTAATCTTTGTTTTTACCGGTGCCAACTTTAACTCAAGAGAAATGTTAAAACCGCAACGCAAAGTTAAAGAATGGCTTTCATTTATGTATTAAAAGCTAACCTTATTTTCTAAGCGCTAATTTCTTTATGGAACGAATTTTGAAAATAAAAAAACCGCTGACAAGCGGTTTTTTTAATAGATTGTACTTATAAATATAGGTTTATTAAATCATTAACCCAATACTTTTTACTATCATTTACAATGGCCTTTTGCTCTTCTCTCAAGAAATCTAACCCTTTTTTTGTTCCTAAGTCACCTATAGCCTTTAGTGACATTGCCTTATCAGACCATGACTTCCCATTAGCATATAAAGATTTTAGCAACTCTAACTCATCTACAGCTTTAAGAATACCAAGTGACGATATTGCTGCTTGGCGTTTGTACTCATCATCCGAAGAAGTTAGTTCTTTCAAAAATGGTATAGCTGATGGATTGTTACCAAAGCCCAATTGATATACATCTAAATATGATGAACCTTTTTTAACCTTGCTTTTTAGTTTTGCAATAAGAGTTTCTACGTCAGCGTCTGAGATAGACTGTTTGTATACAGTAGCATTTACTTTAGCTGTTAACTCTTTTACCAATAAACTTAATGGTTCATTTAATGTTGGTTCAACTATCTCATCAAAACTCCATACAGGTACTTTTCCTCGACGTATAAAGATACCTACAGGTGTTTTTACATTATCATGAACGATAGCAGCTTTTAAATAGGTAAATGTTACAAACGGAGAGAAGCCATTCAATCTATGGTTTTTTATATAAAGTTTGTCTACATCAATATCTAAAGCTTCGCCAGACTCAATGTTTACTGGAATACCGCGCCCTAACAATTCTAACTCAATATTTTTCTTTAGGTAGCTAATTGGTTCAATAGGAGCTTTACCTATTTTTAGTTCTGCGCTAAGTATCCCTGAACTGAAAACTTTTTCCCCTTCAGCACGATTATCTTTAACAACAAGTGCTTTACTCGCTACTTTTTCTGCATCTATATATGTAATATTCGATGGTGTAGGAGTTTTAACGATATACGATGTTGGCGCACACCCCTGAATTAATGCAAAGCTTGCTAGTAAGATTAATTTTTTCATTTTTCCCTTCTTATTTTTATTTGAGTACATATTCAATTATGTACTGCCATGATAATAAATAGTCACTGATTTTAATAGTTAAAAACACTTATAAATAACTAATAATATTGATATTATTAAATTGTAGAATCAAACTTTAAGGGAATAGCTCGATGAATAAAGTGTTAACATTAGTCATAATACTAGCCGCGTTACCGGCTTGTAAATCAACTAAAACATCAGAAACAACAAAAACAACAGATGTAAACGTAGTAGAAACTGCTGTTAAGCAAAATATTACTCAAAATAATGAAAGTACATACTTCATTTTAAAAACTGTACCATTTAAAGAAGAGAACAATATTGCTGATAATGTTAAAAATGAATGTCACCAATTAGGCACTAACTTTTCTAATTCAATTATTAAATATGCTCAGGCATATAATTTGAATGTTGTACAAGTCGATTCAAAATTACCGACAGCAGGCAAAGTAATTAATATTTCAATCGACAATATTTATAGTGGAGGCAATGCTTTTCTTGGTCATAGAAAACAAGCAACTGTTAGTGCACATTTAACCGATAATGGTGAAGTGATCGCACGAACAAACAAGTCTAGAAACTCAGGCGGCGGTTTTTTAGGTGGATTCAAGGGATCTTGCTCAGTTTTAAACCATACAGTCAATACATTAGGCAACGATATTGCTAAGTGGCTAAAAGCGCAATCATAAATAAAAATGAAGTATATATCGTATTTTAAGTGCTACACGTTTATGGGTAAACCAACTTTAATTTTTGACTCAGTTATACTTCGATATACGAGTGGTTTTGACTGAAGGAACAACTACCCTTTGCTTATTATTAGCAAAGGGATACTTTTACTAACCTTGCAGTAAGCAATTATTCTTCCGGCATAAATTGTTCAATATCTTCCATAGGTAATAACTTTAAACTAGCCTTTGAATGGCGCCTAATCTTACTATTAAATTGCTTTTGTTGAAGTTTTGACAACAAATCTCTATATCGAGGTTTCTTACTTTTCCCTAATACTTTACAAAGCCAAGCAACCCCATCTGCAGTATAAGTATTTTCTGACTTACGCTCCAACCAAGCTTTTTGTGCAACTAAATCGAGGACTTCTTGATTCAGGTTATTCCTTAAGTAAAATTGCTTAGCAAGTTGTTGAAGTTCAATTCCACTCACTGACATTAACTGCTTTTCCAGAGTAAGTTTATCAGCTAAATTAACTAGTTCAGGAGTAACTCTAGTGATAAACCTCGGTATGATTTCAGAATTAATTTTGGCTGCAGAAAACTGTAATTTCCCTAATCCGTCATAAAAATAAGTAATATGAGGTTTTCTAAAAGTAAAAGAGTTTCCTTCATACACTTCTATATCATTAGGCGTACCTAGTTTTGCTTTCACTAGCTTGTCAGTTTCACCGCCAACAAGATTATTAAATACGTCTTGACGGCTTCCCCCATGATTATTATTAGTTTTTATCTCACTTTTCACCAGCTCGGTTTTAAGCTGCTTTGTGACTTTTTTTACCACTACAATGTCCGAAGCCACATTGCCGTATTGATCGGAAATCCATACAGAAGACGTGTTCTCTGAGAGTTTCCCTCTCACTATATACTCTTTATTTTCTTCTGGAGAGAAGTCCACTATTCCTTCAACTGAGATTAAATCTGAATTATCAAAAATTTCACTTATTGGTGCTGAATATTGTAAAGCCCCTTTTAGTTTAACCTTTACAGATGGAGTCGCTACCTTTCTAGACCACCCAGCCAATACTAAGTTTTGACCTTGATTTCGAGAAGCACCAAAAGTAGCTATGTATGCGTTGTAAACTTTCTTATCGCTAATTTGTTCAACAAAGAAAATAGCCGCTTTGCTGTTGTCATAACGTTTATAACTATCGACAATACTAGCCGTAGAGCCACTATAACCTTTTGGTAAAGAGTGATGTAATGTTTGACACCCACAAAGAAAAACTGTGAGAAATGCCATAAGTAAACTTTTCATTTTAAGTCCTTTTAGTTCAGATATTTGGTTTAGCTAACAAGAATAACTTTTGCGAAGCAAAGCACTTTTGAACAGCAAAGTTTTCTTAGATATCAGCTTTAAAGTTTCAAAGCGATAGTTCTGTATTATAAAAGAGTGCAACTATATAATTTTTTTCAATAAATCAAAAGCTCTATAATACTAACGTGGGCATTAATGAAAGTGTTAGCGTATGTTCGTTATAAGTAATACATAAGAAGTGTTGGTTTATAATATTTTTTAGCTGAGCCGCTTGAAGTTTCTTTAACTGCTTGGCGTCGCGGTTAACTGTATGGATGCAGGAGTTATTGCAGTACATAGAGCAATTGTCGAGGCGACAACACCACCCCAAAAAAGAGGGGCGTTATACGCCAAATGTCTCTTTAGAATACCTATAGCGACCAAGTTAGCCTGAAGTGGCAACCTTTTTCCAACAAACGGGCAATATCTGCCGTTTTTTTATCTCACATGACATCACTATGTTCTTATAATCTCCATGATCTCAGCCCTCATCACACAAACGGCGCTTAAAAGTTAACGTTGAAAATCAATTATGTAATGGCATGTAAAATGCTTTGTTCTAAGAAATAAATTTATATCTAGATTTAGTACACAAGGACAACTAAAACCATGATGATAAATACAAACTACGCCGAGCAAGTTGCTCTAGCAAAATCGTCACAAGCAACAGTCGTTAGCTTTGATAATAATCCCCAAACTATAACGTCAATTCCAGCTGAAAAAGATACGGTAATTTTATCCGACCGTGCTGTAGCCATGATGAATGGTAAAGAGCATAAAGAAGAAGCGCCAACGTATGTAAGACCTGAAACAGCTCGTTCACTTTTAGCACAAAATGAAGCAGTAGAAGACACGAATGATAGTTTGAATGAAGATAAAAAAGTTATTGATAATCGCTTTAATGAAATCATGCAAAGCATTCTAGATCAACGTATAGGTGTTGATCGTAAAAAACTTGAAGAGCTCGACGCGTTAATGAAAAAAATCGCTGAAAACGAAAATATGAGCCCTGAAGAAAAACAACAAGCATTGGAGAAACTTGCTGAAATGCGAGAGAAAGTAATTCAAGAAAGTCGTGAAGTACTAGCAACAACAGAGCAAACAGAGCAAACAGAGCAAACAGAGCAAACAGAGCAAACAGAGCAAACAGATTAATGCTTGATAATGGTGAAAGCGCAAATGCCAAAAAAGTAAGGAAGATGCCCTTCACGTTGTTCTTTGGCCTTGAAGTACTACGTAGCTCAACTCACTAAAAACATGAATAAACATTTTTCAATACTGCACTAGAAGAAATCTAAAGAGAGCTCAGCATCAAGCTCTCTTTAAGTATTGTCGGCACCCTGACGTAAAATAAGTTTCAGCTAAAGCACTAGTAATTTAAGCTTCAATTCCCCAACCATCAGTATGACCATAAAACTGAGTTACGATTTGTTCAAACTGAGCTTCTTGAGCAATAATTGCATCATAAAGCGGTACTGTTTTTATTGAACAATCTAAATCCCATACTTTTGGATTTTCATTAATGTGAACATCACAAGTAATATTAGGTGCAATTTCAGCAAGATGAGCCGCCATAGCTTCTGCTTGCTCTTGTTTTTCAAATAAGTGAAAAAACACAATTGTATGCATCACGGTTAAATCGATACCTGCTTTTTGCATTTCAAATAGTACTTTACCTGTTTCATCTTTTGGGAAGTTCATATGACTCTTCAAGGCTATAAAATTAATGGCGGCATTATAAACGGCAACGCTCAAAATGAATAGAATTGAAAATTTTTAAAGTTGAATGGCTTGGAACTTGATTCACTGCTTGGCATCGCGGTCAACTATCTAAATTAAGTTTCCGTAGCTGAGATGGGATTTAGTGATCGTTGCAGTTTTGTTTTTTAAATAAGCAAAAGGAGAATCACGAACGATGAATCAAACACTAAGTCTGCTTCATTAAACGCCGGAATGATGACCAATATTCACGTATCACTGGCATGGATGCCAGTGAAAGCGCTGTAGTGCATGGATGCACGTTCAGCGCTGGTACGTCGAAGAATATTGGACATCATGGAGGAAACACGTTTAATGTCGCAGCGCCGGGTGAGTCCAGAGAGGGTTCGGCGTTTAACCCTCTTTGGGTGTAGTCGGCACCCCGACGCCAAACAGATAAACAAACTCCAAGCCGATCAATTTACAGCGAGTGTCCATCTAATTTCTTTAATACAGCAACAGCAAGTTAAAGTGAGTGTTACTGCTATTGCTTTAGTTAAAACTTAAAATAATAAAAAAGAGAAAAGTAATAAACACTACAGAAGAATCAAACACCAAATCTGCTTCATTAAACGCCGGAATGATGGTCAATATTCACGTATCACTGGCATGGATGCCAGTGAAAGCGCTGTAGTGCATGGATGCACGTTCAGCGCTGGTACGTCGAAGAATGTTGGACATCATGGAGGAAACACGTTTAATGCAGCAGCGCCGAGGGAGTCCAGAGGGAGGCCGGCGCTAGCCTCCCTCTGGGTGCAGTCGGCACCACGACGTCAAACAGATAAACAAGCCCCAAACAACTAATTTAGAGTGTGCGTCAACTTAATTATCGAATAAAATAAGCAGAACAGAAGCGTCTTCAACGATACCCAATAGAGCTATCTGACTCAGTGAACTTTCAAATTAGTACAGAAACATTCACATTATTAGTATGTTAGAATAGTTTAAATTAACAAGTAAAAAATTTTCATACATAAATAGATAGTAAAATGAATCGAGATAATGAATATTTGTACCATTACACGAGCCTAAATGGCTTAGTGGGTATTATTAAAAATAAAAACATCTGGGCAACTCACACTAGATTTTTAAATGATTATCAAGAAATTAAAGAAGGTTTTGAATATTTTTTGAAAAATAAAGAGAGATTATTAGATTCGATACTGAATATGGTTGATGAATCAGACATAACTTCTGAAATTCAAGAAAACATTAAATTGCGTTTTGAAGAATTTAACCAATTCAACAAAATTGCAATAGAAGATGAACCTATATTTATCACTTCATTTACAACAGAAAGAGATAACCTCACTCACTGGCTTTCATATGGCAGCAATGAAACTTCATATTGTCTTAAAATTAACAAAGATAAGTTAGTATCGCCAACCTACTTATTGAAAGACACTCAACAAGATGTATTGGATGTAGAATATATTAACATTGATCTAGAGAGTGACTGTTTTAATCAATTAAGTTCAGTTATGTATGAATCGTTTATGGAGTTATACAACTTAAATAATGTACCTCATGACGAGCCTGAGTTTTTACTAGGTCGAGGTTTATTTGATATTTACCTACATTTTTTATTTACTTGTTCATCAATTAAAAACAAAAAGTATGCCGATGAAAAAGAAAATAGATTAATAGTTATTTCTCCTGCAAACTTTTCAGTCAATGGAAGTCACCCACAAGATTATTATTCTTCTGATTGCAATATGGATAAGCTAGACAAAGAAAATTATTTTGATTACATAGTCAAATGCCGAACAAGTAATGGGGTATTAGTACCCTATATAGAAGTTCCATTTGATATAGATTCAATTGAAGAAATTATAATAGGTCCTTCAAATTCAGAACAAGAAGCAAAAATTGGTTTAGATTACTTTTGTAAAGAGCACAAAATAGAACCAGAGATAACATTGACAGAGTGTCCATTTAGAGCACTTTAAATATTAAAAAACCCGCTAAAAGCGGGTTTTTATCAAGATTTACAAGCTGTAAGCGAATCGCTTACCAACCCGTTTTCTCTTTAAGTGCTACACCGATATCCGCTAAAGAACGAACAGTCTTAACACCAGCCGCTTCAAGAGCAGCAAATTTCTCATCAGCTGTACCTTTACCACCAGCGATAATCGCGCCAGCGTGACCCATACGCTTACCTTCTGGTGCAGTAACACCAGCAATGTAAGATACAACAGGTTTAGTAACGTTAGCTTTGATGTATTCTGCAGCTTCTTCTTCAGCAGTACCACCAATTTCACCAATCATTACGATTGCTTCAGTTTGTGGATCGTTTTGGAACATTTCCAATACGTCGATGAAGTTAGTTCCTGGGATAGGGTCACCACCAATACCTACACAAGTAGATTGGCCAAAACCAGCATCAGTAGTTTGTTTTACGGCTTCGTACGTTAATGTACCAGAACGTGAAACAATACCAACTTTACCTGGTAAATGGATGTGACCTGGCATGATACCAATCTTAGTCTCGCCCGGAGTGATAACACCTGGACAGTTAGGACCGATCATGCGAACGCCAGTTTGTTCAAGCTTAACTTTAACGTCAACCATATCTAAAGTTGGGATACCTTCAGTGATAGTTACGATAAGTTCGATGCCAGCATCGATAGCTTCTAAAATAGCATCTTTACAGAACGGAGCTGGAACGTAGATAACTGTAGCTGTTGCGCCAGTTGCTTCTACTGCATCACGTACTGTGTTGAATACTGGAAGGCCTAAATGCGTTTGACCGCCTTTACCTGGGCTTACGCCACCAACCATTTGTGTACCGTACTCAAGCGCTTGTTCTGAATGGAAAGTACCTTGGCCACCAGTGAAACCTTGACAGATTACTTTAGTATCTTTGTTAATTAATACAGACATTATTTGCTCTCCGCAGCGGCAACAACTTTAAGTGCTGCGTCAGTTAATGATTCAGCAGCAATGATGTTAACATCAGATGCAGCTAATACAGCGCGACCAGCTTCAGCGTTAGTACCTTCTAAACGTACAACAACTGGTACTTGAACGCCTACTTCTTTAACAGCAGCGATAATACCTTCAGCGATCATGTCACAACGTACGATACCACCAAAGATGTTAACTAAAACAGCTGATACGTTATCATCGCTAAGGATGATTTTGAATGCTTCAGCAACACGTTCTTTAGTAGCTCCGCCACCAACATCTAAGAAGTTAGCTGGCTTGCCGCCGTGTAAGTTAACGATATCCATAGTACCCATTGCTAGGCCTGCACCGTTAACCATACAACCAACGTTTCCGTCTAATGCTACGTAGTTTAATTCGTAACGTGCCGCATGAGCTTCACGTTCATCTTCTTGAGATGGATCGTGCATTTCACGGATTTTAGGTTGACGGTATAAAGCGTTACCATCGATACCAATTTTGCCGTCTAAACAGTGAAGATTACCTTCGTCAGTGATAACTAACGGGTTGATTTCTAATAATGCGAAATCGAAATCTTCAAACATTTTAGCAAGACCTAAGAAGATCTTAACAAATTGCTTCATTTGTACTGGGTTTAAACCTAGTTTAAAACCTAGTTCACGAGCTTGGTAAGGTTGAGCGCCAACTAATGGATCAATTTCAGCTTGGTGAATTAACTCTGGAGTTTCTTCAGCAATCTTTTCAATATCAACACCGCCTTCAGTAGATGCCATAAATACTACTTTACGAGAACCACGGTCAACAACTGCACCTAGGTATAATTCGTTAGCAATATCAGTACAGCTTTCAACTAAAATTTTAGCTACTGGCTGACCATTTGCATCTGTTTGGTAAGTAACTAAGTTCTTACCTAACCAGTTTTCAGCGAAATCTTTGATTTCTTGTTTAGTTTTAACTAGCTTTACACCACCAGCTTTACCACGTCCACCAGCGTGAACCTGAGTTTTAACAACCCACATATCGCCGCCGATCTTATCAGCAGCTTCGGCAGCTTCTTGAGCGGTATCGCAAGCGAAACCTTCAGAAACTGGTAATCCATATTCAGCGAATAATTGTTTCGCTTGATACTCATGCAAATTCATGGTGTTTTTTCCATTTATCTGTAGATGAAGATGATAGTAATTAATGATTTAATTACTATCATCGAAAAAAGTCGATCGATTATAGTATAAAAGCTCTATGGAACATAGTCCTTAGAGCCTAATACTATAGTCTAAATCAAACAAAAGGTTTTAATTGATAAAGCCTATTAGATGTTAACTATATGTTAAGTAATAAGCGTGTTGGATCTTCTAGCAATTCTTTAATTGTTACTAGGAAACCAACTGACTCTTTACCATCGATTAAACGGTGGTCATAAGAAAGTGCTAAGTACATCATAGGTAAAATTTCAACTTTTCCGTCAACAGCCATTGGGCGGTCTTGGATTTTGTGCATGCCTAAAATTGCCGCTTGTGGCAAGTTAAGGATAGGTGTTGAAATTAATGAACCAAAAACGCCGCCGTTAGTGATAGTAAAGTTACCACCTTGCATTTCGTCCATGGTTAATTTGCCGTCACGACCTTTAATAGCTAAACCACGAATACCGTTTTCGATACCCGCCATGCTTAATTGGTCTGCGTCACGTAATACTGGTGTAACTAAACCACGAGGAGTAGATACCGCAATAGATACGTCGAAGAAGTTATGATAAACGATATCATCACCGTCAATTGACGCATTAACTGCTGGGTAGCGTTTAAGTGCTTCAGTTACGGCTTTAACGTAGAAAGACATGAAACCTAAACGCGTGTCATGTGTTTTTTCGAAAACGTCTTTGTATTGCTTACGAAGATCCATAATTGGCTTCATGTTAACTTCGTTAAATGTAGTTAACATCGCCGTTGAATTTTTCGCTTCAAGTAAACGTGTTGCAATTGTTTTACGTAAACGCGTCATTGGTACACGTTTTTGTGTACGCTCGCCTAATGCTGCAGAAGCTTGTGCTGCTGGCGCTGGCGCCGCGGCTTTTGCAGGTGCTGCTTTTGGCTTATTTAATGCTGCTTCAACGTCTTCTTTAGAAATACGACCGCCTTTGCCAGTACCAACAACATCGTTAGCTGTTAAGCCTTTCTCTGTCATTAAACGGCGTACTGATGGGCTAGCAAGTTCATCTGAACTAATTGCTTCTTCAGCTGATGCTGCAGGCGCTGCACTTGCGGTTGCACCGGCGTTAAGTTCGCCAATTTTTTGTGCGCCAAGTACGGTATCGCCTTCAACGTGAATGATTTTGCCGATAACGCCGTTTTCTTGCGCTACGACTTCTAAAACCACTTTATCAGTTTCGATATCAACTAAGTTTTGGTCAACTGATACAGTATCACCTTCAGCAACATGCCATGATGCTACTGTTGCATCAGCAACTGACTCTGGTAATACAGGTACTTCAATGTCAATTACTTTAGCTGACGAAGTTGTAGCAGCCGCTGCTGGTGCACTTGCAGGAGCAGCAGTTTCAGCCGCATCGCCTTCAGACAAAATAGCAATAACTTGCTCACCTAAAACCGTAGCGCCTTCAGCTTCAGAAATGCTAGTGATAACACCATCTGATGTTGCAGGTACTTCAAGTACCACTTTGTCAGTTTCAATATCAACTAGTACTTGATCACGAGAAACTTTATCGCCTACTTGTACATGCCAAGTCGCTACTGTTGCATCTGCAACTGATTCAGGTAAAACGGGAACCTTAATTTCGGTTGTCATTTATAATATTCCTTACACACTCTTAATTAATCTCTTTATAAAAAAGAGGGTCTATTCTACATTAAGCGCGTCATGAACTAGCGCTTGTTGCTCTTTAACATGAACTGACATATAACCTACAGCCGGAGCTGCAGAAGCCTTACGACCTGCATATGACAAATGAGTACCCGCTGGGATAGCCGCTCTAAAGTGATGCTGTGAACAGTACCAAGCACCTTGGTTTTGCGGTTCTTCCTGACACCAAACGAATTGCTTCACGTGGCTGTATTTTTCAATTTCAGCCTTTAGCTCTTCTTCTGGAAATGGGTATAGTTGTTCGATACGAATGATAACAACATTACTTTGCTCATTCTTACGACGTTGTTCAAGTAGTTCGTAGTAAACTTTACCACTACAAAATATTACACGTTCAACACCGCTAGGCTCGATATCATCAACTTCACCAATAACATTATGGAAAACACCTGTCGACATTTCTTCAAGTGAAGAAACCGCTAATGGGTGACGCAATAATGATTTAGGTGACATCACTACTAGTGGACGACGCATAGGACGAACCACTTGACGACGAAGCATATTAAATACTTGCGCTGGTGTTGATGGTACACAAACTTGCATATTATGATCAGCACAAAGTTGCAAGAAGCGCTCTAAACGTGCAGATGAATGCTCAGGACCTTGACCTTCATAGCCATGCGGTAACAACATAGTCAAACCACATAAACGGCCCCACTTTTGTTCGCCAGAACTAATGAATTGGTCAAATACTACTTGTGCACAGTTAGCGAAATCACCAAATTGTGCTTCCCAAATAGTTAAACCTGCAGGCTCAGCTGTGGTATAGCCATATTCAAAGGCAAGTACAGATACTTCTGAAAGTACTGAGTCATGCACATCAAATGGACCTTGGTCTTTACTAATGTTTTGTAGCGGTAGGTAGCGAGTTCCGTCTTCTTGTCCGTGCAATACGGCATGACGATGGAAGAATGTTCCACGACCAGCATCTTGACCGGTAATACGTACACGCTTACCTAAATCAACAATTGAAGCGTAAGCTATGTTTTCTGCCATGCCCCAATCAAGTAACTTCTCACCGCTTGCCATTTTCGCACGGTCGTCGTAAATTTTCTTCACGCGATTATGTACGGTATGGTCAGCTGGAATAGCAGCAACTTTAGTAGCAAGCTCTTTTAGCTTATCAATTGAGATTTCTTTGTCGTAATCGTCATTCCACTCGTGGCCTAAGTATGGTGACCAGTCAACAGAATGCTCTGTCATTGGACGCCATTGCTCTACGGTACACTGCCCTTCATCAAGCAATTTACGGTAGTAAGCTGTTAACTCATCTGTTTTAGCTTTATCAAGCGAGCCTTCAGCATTAAGCTTATCAGCGTAAAGCTGACGAGGAGTAGGATGCTTTTTAACTTTTTTGTACATAACTGGCTGCGTAGCACTTGGCTCATCAGCTTCGTTATGTCCGTGACGTCGGTAACAAACAAGGTCGATAACCACATCACGTTTAAATTCGTTGCGGTAATCTAGTGCAATTTGTGTTGCTAAGATCACTGCTTCTGGATCGTCACCATTAACATGAAGAATTGGCGCAGAAACCATTTTAGCGATTTCAGTACAGTATTCACCGCTGCGAGTATCTGCAGGATCCGATGTTGTAAAACCAACTTGGTTATTAACAACAATACGAATAGTACCACCAACTTTAAATGCTCGCGCTTGCGACATGTTAAAGGTTTCTTGTACAACACCTTGACCAGCAATTGCTGAGTCACCATGAATAGTAATAGGTAATACTAAATCACCTTCATTACAATCACGACGGTCTAAACGTGCACGTACAGAGCCGATAACTACTGGGTTAACAATTTCTAAATGCGATGGGTTAAATGCTAATGCTAAATGAACATTACCACCTGGAGTTACAAAGTCAGACGAGTAACCTTGGTGATACTTAACGTCACCTGAAGAAAGTATTTCGTCGTGTTTGCCACCGAACTCATCAAATAACTTTGACGGATTCTTACCCATAACGTTAACAAGCACGTTGAGGCGACCACGGTGAGCCATGCCCATAACCACTTCTTTAGCGCCTTGCGTACCGGCACGAGTGATTAATTGCTTTAACATTGGTACTAATGCATCGCCACCTTCAAGAGAGAAGCGTTTTGCACCAGGGAACTTAGCTCCTAGGTATTTTTCAAGACCATCAGCCGCAACTAAGCCTTTAAAAATTTCTTCCTTTTCACTAACGCTAAGCACTGCTTGTGACTGCACTGATTCAAGACGCTGTTGTAACCAACGCTTTTCATCAGTTGACGTGATATGCATATATTCAGCACCAATAGAACCACAGTAAGTAGTTTTAAGTGCTTTATATAATTCACCAAGTTTCATAGTGTCTTGGCCGATAGCCAAAGAACCTATTTTAAATTCACGATCGAAATCATTTTCCGATAGTTCATGGTGAGATAATTGCAGGTCACGTACTTTATCACGTTGCCATAACCCTAATGGGTCAAGGTTAGCATTTTGATGTCCGCGAAAACGAAACGCATTAATAAGTTGTAAAACTTTAACTTGTTTAGCGTCAGAACCACCTGAAACAACCACGGTTTTTTGTGTTTGTTGGGCCAATTCTTTAAATTCATCACGGATTTCAGAATGCCGATATTCAACGTCAGCACCTTCAATTTTAGGAAGTTGTTGGAAAATATCACGCCACTCTGTAGAGACAGATTGCGAGTTATCCAGATAAGATTCGTATAATTCTTCAATATAAGCAGCGTTTGCACCACTTAAATGGGAAGACTCTATCCAAGCCTTCATAGCACCTTCGGGCATTGCCTGTTCCTTTATGGGATAAAAGCAATAAAAACAAATTGTTTAACGAAAAAAGCAGAGTACAATTTCTTGCACTCTGCTATTTAAATTAAACCGCTCTTGTCAGCAACATTGACTTAATATGGCCAATGGCTTTTGTTGGGTTTAGCCCTTTCGGACAAACGTCAACACAGTTCATGATACCGTGACAACGGAATACGCTGTAGGCATCTTGTAAATCATCTAAACGCTCTTCTGTTGCAGTATCACGGCTATCGATAAGAAAACGATAAGCATGTAATAAGCCCGCTGGACCGATAAATTTATCAGGATTCCACCAGAAAGAAGGACAAGATGTTGAACAACATGCACATAAAATACACTCATAAAGACCGTCTAACTTCTCACGTTCTTCAATTGATTGTAAATGTTCACGTGCTGGTTGTTCTTTACCATCATTAATTAGGTAAGGTCTGATTTTTTCATATTGGTTATAGAACTGAGTCATATCAATAATTAAATCGCGCACTACCGGTAAACCAGGTAATGGACGTAACACAATTTTATTTGCAGGAATTGCAGATAAAGGTGTGATACAAGCCAAACCATTTTTACCATTCATGTTCAAGCCATCAGAGCCACAAACACCTTCACGACATGAACGACGGAATGATAAGCTTGAATCTTGCTCTTTCAGCAAAATTAGCGCATCTAGTACCATCATGTCTGAGCCTTCTGGAACTTCCAGCTCATATTCTTTCATGTAAGGTTTGTTATCAACATCAGGGTTGTAACGGTAAATAGAAAAAATTTGTTTCATTACAACGCTCCTAGTAAGTTCTTGCTTTCGGTGGGAAAGCTTCACGGTGAACAGGTGCCATGTTAACAGTACGCTTGCTCATTTCTTCGTTATCTGGTGTGTAGATTGAATGACATAACCAGTTTTCATCGTCACGTTCCGTGAAATCTTGACGGGCATGAGCACCACGAGATTCAGTACGGAAGTTAGCTGCTTTTGCAGAACAGAAAGCTGTTTCCATCAAGTTATCTAATTCTAAACACTCGATACGCTGTGTGTTGAACTCACTAGACTTATCATCTAAGTGGGCATGCTGTAAGCGTTCACGGATTTCCGTCAACTCTTTCATGCCTTGAGCCATTGCTTCACCTTCACGGAATACCGAGAAGTTAAGTTGCATACACTGTTGTAAATCTTTACGTATTTGCGTTGGACATTCACCTTTAGATGAAGTTTCCCAACGGTTAGTACGTGCTAAAGAAGCCTCTAAGTCAGACTCAGATGCATCTTTACCGTTTTGAGTTTCATTTAGGTAGGTACCTAAGAAGTTACCTGCTGCGCGGCCAAATACCACTAAATCAAGTAGTGAGTTACCACCTAAGCGGTTTGCACCGTGTACTGATACACAAGCAATTTCACCAACAGCGAATAAACCATCAACGATTGTTTCAGTACCGTCTGCGGCAACATTAAGTGCTTGACCATTAACGTTACAAGGTACACCACCCATTTGGTAGTGACACGTTGGAATAACTGGAATTGGCTCTTCTGCTGGATGAACATGAGCAAAGGTTTCAGATAAGTCACAAACACCTGGTAAACGTTTCATCAGTGTTTCACGACCTAAGTGGTCAAGTTTCAGCTTGATATGTGGTCCGTATTGAGGGTGGTCACAACCACGACCTTCACGGATCTCTGTCATCATTGAACGAGCAACAACGTCACGACCTGCTAAATCTTTAGCATTTGGTGCATAACGTTCCATGAAACGTTCGCCGTCTTTATTCAATAAGTAACCACCTTCACCACGACAACCTTCAGTCACTAGTACACCAGCGCCTGCGATACCTGTTGGGTGGAACTGCCACATTTCCATGTCTTGCATTTGAATGCCAGCACGAAGTGACATACCAACACCGTCACCAGTGTTGATGTGAGCATTAGTAGTAGATGCGAAGATACGACCAGCACCACCAGTAGCAAGTACGGTAGCACGAGCTTTAAAGTAAACAACTTCGCCAGTTTCGATACAAATAGCAGTACAACCCACTACACCACCGTCACTGTTTTTAACTAAATCTAAGGCATACCATTCTGAGTAAACGTTAGTTTTGTTTTTAACGTTTTGTTGGTATAAACAGTGCAATAATGCATGGCCTGTACGGTCAGCTGCAGCTGCGGTACGAGCTGCTTGCTCGCCACCAAAGTTTTTAGATTGGCCACCGAATGGACGTTGGTAAATTTTACCTTCTTCCGTACGAGAAAAAGGTAAGCCCATTTTCTCAAGTTCGATAATTGATTCAGGACCTGTTTTACACATATATTCGATAGCGTCTTGGTCACCGATATAATCAGAGCCTTTAACGGTATCGTACATGTGTTGTTCCCAGTGATCTTCATGGGCATTACCTAAGGCGACAGTGATACCACCTTGTGCAGAAACCGTATGAGAACGAGTAGGGAATACTTTTGAAATCAAAGCACAAGATTTGCCAGATTCAGAGATTGCTAGGGCAGCACGCATGCCTGCACCACCGGCGCCAATTACAATGGCGTCGAATTCACGAATAGGAACGCTCACTTACACACCCCACACTGTTAATAGGCCTGCTGCGAAATATGCTAGCAACAAAACCGAAAAGAAAAATTGTAAACCACCGCGTAAAAGCGCTGGCTTAATGTAATCAGAAAGTACTTGCCATACACCAATCCATGCGTGAATTAATAACGCGATAATGGCTAAGATGGTAAATATTTTTGTGCTGATACAACCAAAAAATGCCTGCCAGACTTCAAATGTTACATCCGAAGTTGTAACGAAAAAGCCAACAAGAAAAAAGGTATACAGTGCTAATATAATGGCACTGGCACGAAGAAGAATAAAATCATGTACGCCACTACGGCCTACTGTTGCTGCGTTGTTTACCATAATCGAACTCCTACTACTACAGTAAGCACCAACCAAAGTGCGATAATAAGTTTTGCCGTAGCATTACCCGAAGCAAGTTCTTCAAAGTGGCCTAAATCCATAAACAAGTGACGAATACCGCCAAGTAAATGATAGATAAGCGCAGAAAGCGAACCAAGGATAATTATTTTGAAGAATACACCACTAAGTAGAGATTCTACTTGGGCAAAACCTTCAGCAGAAGATAGAGATAAAGAAAGCGTCCACAATAAAATACCGATAGCGAATACCATGATCACACCAGATATACGGTGTAATATAGATGCATTAGCTGCTGCATGCATTTTGATTGTTGACAAATCTAGGTTTACAGGACGTTGTTTTTTCACGATTGTTGCCTAAGGAGCTCTTAGAGCCTTCAACTTATTGTAACGTTATCTAACCGCATTATTATGCTAGATAACCCCCCTCCGATTTGAATTATATTTTTACACTTTACATACGAATGCAAAAACAGAATTCAGATCGGCTTGATTATATAGGTGAAAATCATTAATTACAATTTTCTTCACCGACAAGTTTTAGCCTAAATTCAAGGCTTGCGACTAATTATTAACCATACGTAACTAAATTCATTCCTTACATTTGACTTTAGTCTAAGGGATTAACAAACGAATTGACTTATGGGGGGTGATCTGAAGTAGAATAGCCCTAGTTTAATATTCACAAAAATTGACTAAACATTTGGTTTTGACAATTTCAAGATAAATAAATTTTAATGGGGATGAAACATATGGCTGACTCAAAAGCCTCTCTTAGTATCGACGGTAATGTAGTTGCGGACTTGCCAATTCTTAAAGGTAGTGCCGGTAACGATGTAATAGATATACGTACACTAGGCGGTGCAGGTTATTTTACATATGACCCAGGTTTTTTAGCAACAGCCTCGTGTGAGTCTGAAATTACCTTTATTGACGGCGACAAAGGTGTTTTACAACATCGCGGTTACCCAATTGACAGTCTTGCAAAGCAAGCTGATTACTTAGAAGTTTGTTATATTTTGCTAAACGGTAGTGCGCCAACTAAAGCGCAATACGATGAATTTACTAAAATTATCACTAACCATACTATGGTTCATGAAAAGTTAGTGCACTTTTTCCATGGCTTCTTGCCTGATGCGCATCCAATGGCCATGTTATGTGGTGTTGTTGGCGCTTTATCTTCGTTTTATCACAGTGACTTAGATATTAACGAACCAGACCAACGTATGCGTAGTGCGCATCGTTTAATCGCTAAAATGCCAACTATCGCTGCAATGGCATACAAGTACAGCATTGGCCAACCATTCGTTTACCCACGCAATGACCTTAGCTATGCAGAAAACTTCTTACACATGTTATTCTCAGTACCTGCAGAAGAATATGTAGTTAGCCCTACTGTTGCTCGTGCAATGGACCGTATCTTTACTTTACATGCAGATCACGAACAAAATGCTTCTACGTCAACTGTGCGTTTAGCCGGTTCTTCTGGTGCTAACCCATATGCGTGTATCGCAGCTGGTGTTGCTTCACTTTGGGGCCCTGCTCACGGCGGTGCTAACGAAGCTTGTTTAACTATGCTTGAAGAGATTGGCTCTTTAGACCGTGTTGACGAATACGTTGCGAAAGCGAAAGATAAATCAGATTCTTTCCGCCTAATGGGCTTTGGTCATCGTGTTTACAAAAACTTCGATCCTCGCGCAACAGTAATGCGTGAAACGTGTCATGAAGTATTAAGTGAATTGGGTATTAAAGATCCATTACTTGACGTAGCAATGGCGTTAGAAAAAGTAGCGTTAGAAGACCCTTACTTTATCGAAAAGAAACTTTACCCTAACGTAGATTTCTACTCAGGTATTATCCTAAAAGCAATTGGTATTCCTACCAATATGTTTACAGTAATCTTCGCCATGTCTCGTACGGTTGGTTGGATTGCACATTGGGATGAAATGCTAGGTCAACCGGGACAAAAAATTGGTCGTCCTCGTCAAAAATATACTGGCGAAATTGATCGTGAATTTGTACCATTAAGTGACAGATAATACTTGCTTCACATAAAGCAATAATTAAAGGCAACCTCTTGGTTGCCTTTTTCTTATCTAATTCTTTTATAAGTAAATAAATTCCTGTACATTCCGGTTACAATCACTATATCCTTACAATAATTTTAAAGAATTAAGCGGTATTCTATCAGTGCTCGACCATATTTTAATTATCGATGAAAGTCGGTTAGTTCGTGAAGCAATAGCTAAAATGTTACTCTCTTGTGGGGTAAGTAAATCAGCCATTGCATGCATTGAAGATATGGATGATGCCTTAGAGTTCGCACAATTTTCAAAGATAAGCTTATTAATATGCTCCGATAGTTATAGTGATAAAAGCCCTGAAGAGTTTCGTGCACAAATAATTGATACCTCAACGGTTAAGCGCTTACCGTTATTAGTGCTATCTCAACAAGAATCGCACGAGCCACGAAGCCAGGTTATCGCTACATCGACAGAAATAGCAGACAATCGTATTTGCTTGTTCAAACCCTTTAAACAGCAATATGTTCTTAGTGCACTTTTCGCCTTAACTCAGCTTGATGCATTTAAGCCTTTATTAACTAAGCCAGAGCATACTCCAGCAATAAATGTCGCTATTGAGGCACTGCATGACAAAGAAAATAAAGCACCCCAACAAGTAATAAAGCCTACTATTTTGGTTGTTGATGACGAGAGTAGTAATATTGATGTTGCTGCTGGTAACCTACGTCAACTCTACCGCGTAATTGCGGCTAAATCTGGTGAACATGCGTTAAAGATAATAAACAGCGGCAAACACAAAATAGAGTTAGTTTTACTTGATATTATGATGCCAGAGATGGATGGTTATCAAGTATGTTCGGCGCTTAAGAACAATCCGAAAACCACTAATATTCCGGTTATTTTTCTTAGTGCAAAGTCTGAAGTTTCCGATATTAAATATGGTTTCGATTTAGGTGCGGTTGATTATATTACTAAGCCTCTTAATGGTGATTTACTAAGAGCTAGAGTTGCTACGCACATACGTTTACAGCAGCAAAATACCGCATTAGCAGACCAAGTAAGTACCCTACGTGAAAACGCGAAACTGCGCGAAGACATTGAAAAAATCACGCATCATGATTTAAAAGGTCCGCTTAATAATATTCTATTTGAAACCTATCGCTTGGCAGACAAAATAGCAGCAAAGTCGATTAATAAAGCGGTTAATAACGTTGTTGATATGATTAACAATTCATTAAACCTCTATAAAATAGAGCAAAATATTTACCAGTTAACACCGCAACGTATCGACCTGAATCAAATGATCAAAGACGCCGTCAATGCAGTCGCGTTTGTTACAAAAGAAAAGTCACTCAATATTGCCTTATCAGGGTTTGAACATAGCCAGCACATTCTCGCTGAGCCTTTATTATGCTTATCAATCTTTAATAATTTGATCAAGAATGCTGTTGAAGCCTCCAACAATAATGAGCCTATAAAAATTTCTCTAACCCATGAAAATGACCATGTAACCTTTCAAGTTATTAATCACGGCGTTATTCCAAAAGCAATACGCGAGACATTATTTGATAAATATAGCAGCTCAAATCGTCAGTCTGGTACAGGTTTAGGTACCTATTCAGCAAAGTTAATGACTGAGGTTCAACACGGCGAAATTTACTTCGATATTATCGACGAACAGCAAACTATGTTTGTGGTAAAACTACCTTCAGCTTAGCTCGTTCATGCGTTTACTTTCTTAAGTAGTTCGTTAGCGTAGTTCGAAATACCCCTTTTTCACTAATATAAAAGCATCATTAATTTTAGGCATATTTTTGTCGATAATCTTTTGGTGTCACGCCAGTAAAGCGCTTAAACAACTGTCGAAAACTACTAATATCTTCATAACCTATTGACCAGATGATTTGGTTAATTGGCTCTGTAGTTTTCTCTAAACGCATTTTTGCATGCTCAACTCTAATTCTCTGTAAGTAATTTAACGGCGTTTCTTGTGTTGCTTGTTTGAAGCGCCTTTTAAACGTTCGTGCGCCTAAACCAACAAGTTCAGCAAGTTCATCTATCAGTATTTCGTTACTAAAATGAGACTCTATCCATTCCTGTGCTTTCAATACAGGTTGATCATCATGAGATTTTTGTGCCTGAAAGGTCACATAAGGAGATTGCTTTTGTCGAACCGGATCAAAAACCAGTAATTTTGCACAATCTGAAGCGATATCTTTACCGACATATTTATCAATAAGGTATAAGGCCAAATCGATATAAGACATTGAACCGCCAGAACAAATAACATCGCCATTATCAATTAACATTCGGTCGCAGTCTAAACGGATAGAGGGGAAAATGCGTTTGAATAAATCTGCACTACGCCAATGTGTCGTTGCAACTTTACCATTTAGTAAACCACAAGAAGCTAGTAAAAAGCTCCCAGTGCAATAACTGGCGATCACAGTACCTTGTTGGTGGCATTGACTAAGCCATTGCTTAACTTTAGGTAAATTATCAACAAGTACATCGTCGGCACAACATTCGATTACCGCGCGCACAGACGAAGAAACAATAACAATATCTGGTTTATCGACACTGTTTATAGTGGCTGAAGGCGAAATACTGACGCCGTTGTAACCTGTTACTGATTGGTCATCGATGGTGACAATTTTACAAGATACTTCACTTTGCTCAGCTGTAGAATAACGCTGTTGATGGCAGTAATTAGCCGCATAAAAAACATCAACTAAACCATAAACGGCAGAAACAACACATTGATTAGAGGCTAGAACGACTATTTTCATTTTTATCTACCTGTCTCTCATGGCACATATGACTACAATAATGTCAAATATGCCACCTCTAAATAAGCACTACAAGCGTTAAAATAAGTTTTCTACCGACTCATGCAAATTAAACAGGGATTTTTTCTATGAAAACTTTGATCAGATCGATAAAAATATTACATTTGTTGCTGCTTTTTCTATCGTTATGTACGCTTTCAATACTACCTTTGCTATTAAATGCAGAAATAACGACAAGTTTTGTCTATTTACCTATCAGTTTTCTCTTGTTAGGTATCATAAGTTTTAATATTGAAAATAAACTAAATAAATACGAAGAGACAATAAATAACCATCAACAATTATTTGATAAAAAGAAATGCCGTATTTATCGTGGAATTTGCTGTTTGCACTCTTAATATTTTCTTCTTGAGACTGCTATAATGCGCGAGCATTTTTTAGTTAATGGTTCTTGAAGTTTATGTCTGATTATCAATTAAGGTTCGGCGGTATTGCGCGTTTGTATGGTAACAATGGTGCTGAAGCCCTTAGGCAAAGTCACTTTTGTGTTATCGGTATTGGCGGTGTTGGTTCTTGGGTTGCTGAGGCGTTTGCCAGAAATGGTGTAGGCCAAATAACACTCATTGATTTAGATGACTTATGTATCACTAATATCAATCGTCAAATACATGCACTTACTGACACCGTTGGCCAAAGTAAGGTCGATGTAATGGCAGAGAGGATAAAACAGATAAACCCTGAATGTCAGGTTAATATTGTCGAAGATTTCGTGACATTAGAAAATATTCGCGAGCTATTAACCAATTCCATCGATTATGTTGTTGATGCGATAGACTCTGTGAATGTAAAAAGCGCCATTATTGCTCATTGTAAACGTAATAAACTGCCGATAATCACCATTGGTGGCGCAGGCGGCCAGGTTGACCCAAGTAAAATAGCCATTGCCGATTTAAGCCAAACTTTTCAAGACCCGCTGCTAGCAAAAGTACGTAATCAATTACGTCGAGAGTATAATTTTTCTCGTAATGTAAAACGAAAGTTTTCAATTGACGCAATATTCTCTAGTGAGCAATTACGTTACCCTGACAATGAAGGTAATGTTTGTCATGCGAAACAATCAAATGATGGAGCAATGCGGCTTGATTGCAGTGGCGGCTTTGGCGCAGCCACCCATGTTACCGCCTGTTTTGCATTTTTTGCCGTTGGAAAAGCCATAGATAAGTTTTTAAAACGGGCATTAATAAATTAAATCTTCCGAGCAATATACTAAGTTTGAAATTCAGTTTAAGTCTTGAGTTATCTACAAATAGTAGAATTTAGATAACTCACTCTTCGACTATCTGATAAATTTTATTAACAATAGCGCGAAGTCCATTACCCCGAGATGGACTTAGGTGCTGCAATAAGCCGATATCATTAAAGTAGGCCTGCATATCAAATGTTAATATCTGCTCGCTGGTCTTATTATTAACAGCCGCAAGTACAACCGAAATTAACCCTCGAATAACTTTAGCATCGCTATCGCCAGTGAAAATATAACACTCATGCTCGTTCTTTTGATGGATAAGCCATGCTTTACTTTCACAACCTGAAATTAATGATTGATCAGTCTTTAGCTCTGCGCTCAAACCACTTTGCTTTTTGCCCAACATCATAATTTCACGATGTTTACTATCCCAGCTTTTCGCTTTACTAAATAACGCTAAAATACTATCAACATTAAGACTGTGTGCAGTATCAGTGATTTGGATTTTATTACCGACTTCACTCGCTTTATATTCAACTTGCTGTAAATTTTGCAGTGATAGTTGGCCTAACTCGTCATTAGTCATAGCATCAGCATCGTTAGCTAGACTTTGGCGACTCATTTTTTTGAGTGCTAATACTGCATTATCAATTTCTTCTACACTATTGTACGCCGCTAGAGAAAGGCGAATACAGCCATCAATTTTCAAATACTGCATCAATGGCATAGCACAATGATGCCCTGCTCTTACCGCAATACCTTGACTATCTAACTCTGCCGCAACATCATGATTGTGATACCCTGTCATGGTAAATGAAAACACTGGAATATCCGGTTGTCCTTCAACTATAAAGCAAAGCCCTGGCACTTGAGATAACTGCGCAAAGCAATATTGGGCCAAGTTTGTTTCATATTGCGCTAATGCCGCTAACTGCTGAACGTCTATAAATTTTAACGCTGCACCAAAGGCAACAATACCGGCAATATTTGGTGTGCCTGCTTCAAATTTATGCGGTAAATCATTAAAGCTAGTTTGTTCAAAACTCACTGACTTTATCATTTCACCACCAGCTTGATATGGTGACATTTTTTCTAGTATTTCACGTTTGCCGTAAAGAACGCCAACCCCTGTTGGACCATACATTTTATGGGCAGAAAACACGTAAAAATCACAATCTAAAGCTTGAACATCTACAGGTAAGTGAGCAATGGCTTGTGCGCCGTCAATTAAGGTTAGCGCCTTGTGTTTCTTAGCAAAGCTAATAACATCAGCAATAGGGTTAATGCGTCCAAGCACATTCGAGATATGACCACAGCAAACAATACGGGTTTTCTCTCCGATGGTTTCTTCTAATCTAGTTGTGTCTATTCTACCTTCACTAGTTAATGGCAGAATTTTAATTTTTGCACCAGTTTGCTCTGCTACAATTTGCCAAGGTACGATGTTAGCGTGATGTTCACTATAACTTAAAACAATTTCATCATTAGGCTGTAAGTTTTTACGACCCCATGACTGTGCCACTAAATTAATACTTTCAGTGCTGCCTTTAGTCCAGATGATCTCTTTACTATGCTTAGCCTTGATAAAGTTCTTTAAATGTTGACGAGTTTCTTCATAAGCAGTTGTCGCTCTTGAACTTAACGCATGTGAAGCACGATGAACATTAGCATTGCTGGTTTGATAGTAATGCTGATAACAGTCAATAACGTCTACAGGTTTTTGAGTACTTGCTGCATTATCAAAATAAACTAGAGGTTTACCGTTAACAAATTGAGCTAATATAGGGAATTGCTGACGAAAAATCGAAGAAGAAAAGTTTGCCATACATTTTGTCATAAAAAAACATAATATTAGTAACATAAAATTGTTATTATTATATCTTACCTTGCCGCCTAAAATATTTTTATAGCAGTAAAACCTGAAATATTTAATAAATAAGCACAGCAAAATCAGCGAAAATTGGAAAATTGCGCTATAACTTAGTAGTAAGTGATACAAGGAGTCCGCTTTATGTCATTATTTTCATGGTTTATTCGTACAACCAAAGTTAAATCCCCTAAGAATAATAAGGCGTCATTAGAACAAGAACTAACAACATTTAATAACAACACCATGTGGCCTATTGCCAAAGTAAGAAAAAATACAGTTGTACAGCAACAAGAATATATAAATTCTGCAACACACTTAAAAAATGTTAATGATATCAAAACATTTGAAGAAAATAGCCCTTCAACCATTGAGCAACACTAAAAAGCCCTAGCTAATTCAACATAGCATTAAGTTGAATTAGCTAGCGATTAAGCCTTCACTATTACTTTACTTATTAATAATAAAATTGCATCTGAAGTTTTATCAAAGTGAATTAAACGAACAAGTATTTACCATAGTAATTTAACCTTAAATTAAGCCCACCTAAGATTAACTAACGAAAAAGTGTCGCGCGTAATATTTCTCGAGCTTGTTTATATTCACCCTGCTGAGCCAAATCACGACTGACATTAAAGTGATAACTTGGCATTAGATATTGCTTCGGTGCCAAAGCCATAATATCAATATAGCTTTGAGGGAAATCGAGTTCAAAATACTCCAATTGAGTGCGGTGATAATAAGGTTTATAACTTTGAATATTTGCACTTTTATCACAAGAGCGTGCCAAGAAAATGCCAATTTCATTTAAGTATTCTACCGGTGTAGTTAATTTCCAACCTTGATCCTGTTTGGTCAAAATTGGAGTGCTGTCTTTAATTAGGCTTGCCCATGGTAATTTTGCCAATAGTCGCTTTCTTATTTCTGTCCTTTCGCCAAAGTAACTTTCAGTTAATGTTACAACGTTATAAGAAAATGGTATTTGCTGATTTTGTTGACATTTTTGATGCTGGCTAGGCAATGGGTATTCATCAATAAAACCGATCAAATGCGAAAGCTCATGGGCAAGCACCTCAACATTGTCCTGTTGATCTATATACATGATGCCGTTATCAACATTGGCACCTCCTTGCTCGACAATTAAGCCAACATAACGACTTGATATATCTGTTCGATTAGCCCAAACATTTGCCTTACAAGAAATTTTTTCATGTGAATTATCTTGGCAATTAACTAGTTCATAGGGAATATATTTAGGCGTTAGTAAGCAAATATATGGCGCCAATTTATGCTGTTGAAACTGCGTAATGAGTTTTGTCCCGTGGCGTAAACCGTTTAAATTGGTCGCAAAAAGCTGCACACTTACATTGCACTGCGGGTTTAACTTATTTTTTTCAGCAGTAAAAACAGAAAAATTAACCAACTCTTGATAAAAGTCGCTATTCTCTAACCCTGACAGCGCTTCTTGATGCTCTGCAAGAAACGCTGTGTCGCCTTGCTGAATTGCAAGCTTATACAACAAAACTAAGGCAGCGTCATTTTCTAAAATAGGCAATACTAAGCTTTTGCTTTCTTGATATTGCTTGGTTTTAAAGTAATGGTTAGCGAGTGCAAGCATTGCACCTTGATGATGTTGGCGAACAGACTCCTTCAACCAAATTTTCGCATACATTATACGACCATCTATAAGGTAGTAATTACCAAGCTGATAGGCAATATCAGCATTTTTCTTCGCATAAAGCTTAGCTAGATGTAACCACGCGCTTCGGTTTTCTGCCGTTAATAATTTGTTTAGTCGTTCAGTGGAATTGGTAAAAAATTCAATTGAATCTAATCGTGATAATTGCTCAGATGATATAGTGGCTTGAATTATTTTCTGACGGTAGCTATCCACTAAAAAAAATGAGCCTAGCAATATCATTATCACTAAACTCATTAAAATACGGTATTTTGAAAGCATCAATGTCAGTTGGAAAATTAATCTAAAGACTAAAGTGCTTTATTTTGTTGCATTGTTTGACGCATAAGATCTAATTCAAGTTTGGCATATCTATGCTCAACAAATTCGTAAACATTAGTACTTAGTGCTAACTTGAAAAAATTAATTGCGGCATTTACATCACCTTTCATTTGGTTGTATTTGCCTAAGTAAAAATAGGCTTCACATAAACGCTCAGTTAAGGCCTTATTAGAACTAACATTGTCAGTTAAATGATCAATGAATGTTGCTTGGTTTATCTTACCTAGGTACAAATCAATAACTTTTTTTGCCCAAACACTTTCATCAATCAGCTCGGCATATAACGATAAGTCTTGTGCAGCCTGTTGCTGATTAGTTTCTAAATCGGCCAAGTACTGCCATAACACTCGATAAGGGTCATTTTGCTGATATTGTCTAAAAACTTTAAAGTCATCAGAAGCTAAATTCGCTCGGCCACCATAATACAAGGCAATACCACGATTTAAATAGGCATATTCATGATCGGGAGCCAATTCAATTGCCGAATCAAAAGCATCGTACGCTTGATTAAATTCTTGCAATTGCGTGAAATGAATACCAATAAAGTTATAAGCATCAACCATATCTGGCTTTAAATTTATCGCTTGGTTGAAATCAAATCTTGCTAAAGCGCGTAAACCCACTTTGTCATACTCGACGCCACGTTGATAAAACAACTCAGCACGCTGGCCATCGCTAATTTCAGCACGTTGTAAAACTTGCGATAATCGCGCTAACGCTATCTCACTTTTATAACTAATGGCATTCGGCTCAGCAATAATAAGTTGGCCAATAACCGATGGCTTTTCAACCGATGTGCTAACACAACCTTGAGAAAGTAATAAACCAGAAACTATCAATGCTTTGGAGAGTACAGCCTTTGAAAACTGAGTATTAGAAAGTTGTATTTTAGAAAATAATTTTTTATAAAGTAAGTGCACGAAAAATAGAACCTTTAGTAAATATGAACTTCTTGAGTATATAAAAAAGGGAGCTAATAAGCTCCCTTTTTATCAACACAAAAACGTTATTAATTGTTGCCAAATAACGTTGAGGTTATTTACTTTATGCCTTACTCAGCAGCGTCAGCTTCTGGAGCAGGAGCCGCTGGTTTTTCAGCAGCTTCTTTCATGCTCAAACGTACACGGCCTTGACGGTCAACTTCAAGTACTTTAACAGTAACGTCTTGACCTTCTGTTAATACATCGCTAACTGCATTCACACGTTCTTCAGAGATTTGAGAAATATGAACTAAGCCATCTTTACCAGGTAAAACATTAACAAATGCACCAAAGTCTACGATACGTACAACTTTACCAGTATAAATAGTACCTACTTCAATTTCTGCTGTAAGTGCTGTAATACGTGCAATCGCATCTTTGGCTTGTTCGCCGTCAGTTGCCGCAATTTTAACTGTACCGTCATCTTCGATTTCAATCGTAGTGCCAGTTTCTTCAGTTAATTGACGAATGGTTGCGCCGCCTTTACCAATGATGTCACGGATTTTATCTTGGCTAACTTTCATGGTATGAATACGAGGAGCAAATTGAGAGATATCATCACGATGTCCGCCGATAGCTTCGTCCATTACACTTAAGATATGAGTACGTGCAGCTTTTGCTTGGTTTAAAGCAAGTTGCATGATTTCTTGTGTAATACCTTCAATTTTAATATCCATTTGAAGAGCAGTAATACCACCAGTTGTACCCGCTACTTTAAAGTCCATGTCACCTAAGTGATCTTCATCACCTAAAATGTCAGAAAGAACAACAAAGTCATCGCCTTCTTTAACTAGGCCCATTGCGATACCGGCAACAGAAGCTTTAATTGGAACACCAGCATCCATTAGCGCTAATGAAGTACCACAAACAGAAGCCATTGAAGAAGAGCCGTTTGATTCTGTAATTTCAGAAACAACACGAACTGCATATGGGAATTCTTCAGCTGAAGGCATTACAGCTAACATGCCGCGTTTCGCTAAACGACCGTGACCGATTTCACGACGCTTTGGAGAACCAACAAAACCTGTTTCACCAACACAGTATGGAGGGAAGTTGTAATGAAGCATAAATGCATCAGTTTTCTCACCCATAATAGTATCAAGACGTTGAGCGTCACGTTGCGTACCTAAAGTAGCAGTAACTAAAGCTTGAGTTTCACCACGAGTAAATACAGCAGAGCCATGAGTACGTGGTAATACGCCAGTCATTACGTCTAATGCGCGGATCATTTCAGGATCACGACCATCAATACGTGGTGAACCTTGCGTGATACGACCACGAACAACTGTTTTTTCTAAGTCGTGGAATAAATCTTTTGCTTCTTGAACGTCAAGTTCAGCGTCAGCTGCAAGTAACTGTTCAACAACTGCGTTGCGAATTTCAGCAATTTTTTCATAACGAACTGCTTTTTCAGTAATTTGATAAGCTTCGTTTACTTGTGCTTCAGAAAGCTCAGCAATTTTCGCGATTAAGTCAGCGTTTTTAACTGGTGCAGTCCAATCCCATTTAGGGTTGTTAACTTCTGCAGCCATTTCATTAATTGCAGTAATCGCTGTTTGCATTTGCTCATGGCCGTACATAACAGCGCCAAGCATTACTTCTTCAGACAATACGTCAGCTTCTGATTCAACCATTAATACCGCAGAGTCAGTACCTGAAACAACTAAGTCTAGTTGCGACGTTGCTAATTCAGATTGTAATGGGTTAAGAATATATTTGCCGTCAGTATAACCAACGCGCGCTGCACCAACAGGACCACTAAAAGGCATACCTGAAATAGCTAATGCTGCAGAAGTACCTAATAAAGCAATGATATCTGGTGCGATTTCTGGGTTAGCAGAAACAACAGTGATAACAACCTGAACTTCGTTAGTAAAACCTTCAGGGAATAATGGACGAATTGGACGGTCAATTAGACGACAGATTAATGTTTCTTCTTCTGAAGGACGACCTTCACGCTTAAAGAAACCACCAGGGATTTTACCCGCTGCGTATGTACGCTCTTGGTAGTTAACTGTTAAAGGGAAAAAATCTTGACCTGGTTTTGCTTCTTTCTTACCAACAACAGAGACTAATACTGAAGTATCGTCCATGCTTGCCATAACGGCACAAGTAGCTTGACGAGCAATAACGCCCGTTTCAAGAGTTACGGTATGTTGACCGAACTCAAATGATTTAGTAACTGGTTTGAACATATTATTAGTTCCTTAAATATTTTTGATTTTAATCAATCTGTACAATTATTTATTCACTTAGTCAGTCATCTTAATATTTATTTAAAGATTAAGGTGTTAACCAAATTCACGCGTTTGCACACGCTAAGTAGAACAAAAAATTATACAGGCTGATTGATTAGTTTTTTGCAATTATAAATTTTGCACGCACATTATACTTAACGGTTGGTTTTTTACTAGCGTCAAAGTATAAATGTTGGGGTTAAAAGTTAGAAAACAGTGCAATAGGATGATATTTAAACACAGTTATTAATTTTGGCTAGGCTTTGCTTATATAGATGTAAACACCGCAGTATCAAAAATAGTAACCAGCTAAACTCTGCTAACATCGTTAACGCAAATAGTTGATATAATTGCGTGAATGCTAGCGTAGATATTAATGTAGAACAGGAGCAAAGGTGCAGATAAAACAACCAGCGACCATGCTTTTTTAGCAGTAATTCATGCATATGGGGTAAATGTGCCATGGCAGTAAAATTACTTAAGCACAAGGTTTGTAAATGAGTATAAGTTAAAAATGGTGTGATCTTTAACAGCATCGCTTCAATTATGCTAACAAGGAAAAAGTAGATAAACATTCCGCTTATCAACAAAGCTTTATTGCCCGCAAACAGCTCTAAAAACCAAGTATCAGGTAAAAAATGCAAACAGGTCAACGCGATAAAACTTATGCCTGCGAACTGCCAAAATTGAATACTAGTATCAACAACCTTGCGTTTTCGTTGCTTAAATAACTTCAAAAATGTCAGATTAAAAATACTGTACATAACAAGTACCAAAGTAATAACCACCTGCCCGTTTGTACTGCTAGGTTTAAAAACAAACAACAGTGATAATAATGCTATTAAAGCTGCAGGCATGTATTTCGCCAACAGCTTAGGAAAGCTAGGCGTAACATGAAACATCGGTATTATTTGCAAACTAGCCGCTAAAATCAGTACTCCCGCCCAGCCGAAACCACCGAGTAAAGCATGAATATCAGTGAAATTTTTATCACTAATAGCGCCTAATTCTATTGGCATTAAGTTTTTTTGTGCGAGAAAAAGTATGCCAAATGTCACAACGACTACTAGCGATAGCATAGCCAACCTCATACCAATGATGGTTTGTCCTTGACTCAATTTTTTAATCAGTACATTGGCAACAGCACAGACATAAAGCGTGAAACCCACGCCTAAGGTTAACATCGCAATCACACTTATAACGGTATTAGGGACTATAAAGCTCCACGACAAAGCCAATGTCCCTATAGTGTGCAAAGCATGAGATATAGTGGCAACCATGCGGACGTTTGCGATACCAACACCACCAATAACCGGTAAAAATTGGTATATCGCTCCCATCATCACCATCGAAATAAACCCAAGGGTAAATAAATGAGTGATAGCCAACATAGTCGGATGCCAACGACTAAGCCATACCGCTTCGCCGGAAAACAGGATTAAAAAACCCGTGAGTATTAGAAAGATAGCAGCACTGATAAAATAACGAAAAGGTACGCTAATTGGGGGTAAAGCACTAAAAGATAGATTAGCGATATTCATAATTATGATAACTTTAAGTAATTATGAGTAAGAATATTGTTCTTATGTACCGTTAACTTAGGCGCTATTAACTTAAGCATTTAGGATAATAAAGTCACTGAATGATAACTTGTCTTTTTCATTGGCGATGTAGATCACGAAACTTTCTTCTGCCAATTGCTTGCTATGATAAAGCCAACCATTGGCAATTAGTTGCTCGTACAACGGAAACGGTTCACGTCGATGAAAAACCTTTAACACCGCATCACTTGGTAATGCTGCAAGTGAAGATAAGATCACTTGCATCGGCTCAGGTGGAGCCAATGCACTTACATTAACTTCAATAATATCCATTAAGTAGTCTTAACTGCTTACGGGGGTTTGGCAATGTTCGACAACACTTGCTAGTAATGCCTCTGGTGCTGGCACACGTTGTTGTGTCATCGGGTAAAGCATCATTTCTTCTTTCATATTGTGTTGTTGCATCAGTACCATTAATGTTTCAGAAGCGCCAATGTATGCCTCTTTATCATCGGTGCCAAGTGCTTGTAACAAATCAGCGACTAACGCACGCATTTGTTGATGCTCGCCACGCATCACCTGCGTTGGACCTTGAGTAATCCCAGTTGCTTGTTCAAACTCAGGGAATAAAATAGTTTCCTCAGCTTGCAAATGTAATTCTAATTCTTCAGAGAATTGGCTAAAAGTTTGTTTAGCTAACGACCAATTATTGTCTGCAACTGCGTTTTCTGCGGCAATAAAAAATTCATCACATTCGCGATGTTTCGTGGTCATAAATTCAGGGATAGATGTCATAAAATTTTCCTCATCAAAGTTAGTAATATTCTAGTTCAATCAGTAAATTATTCTTTGATTTGGCGTAATAATAACGCTGACAGCAGCTAAAATTGATCAAGCTTTAATGCAGATTCCAGCCAACTAAATTCGATTCGTCATTAAGTTATCAAGATTATTGAGCTAAATTTATCATTCCCGGCTTTGCAGATAGTATTGTTGAGATTTCAAAGGATGGTCAAAATTAAGACATAAAAAAAGGAGCCGTTAGGCTCCTTTTGCAGATCTTTGCTTTTAATAAAGCTTGTCTTAACGACGTAGACCTAATTTACCGATTAAAGACGTGTAACGTTCAACGTTTTTGCCTTTTAAGTAATCAAGTAATTTACGACGTTGGCTTACCATGCGTAATAAACCACGACGAGAGTGGTGATCATGGATGTGCTCTTTAAAGTGACCTTGTAAGTGGTTGATTTGTGTAGTTAACAAAGCAACTTGTACTTCTGGAGAACCAGTATCACCTTCTTTTTGAGCGTATTCTGCAACGATTGCAGCTTTTTCTACAGCATTTAAAGACATAATATTTACCTTAATTTTAGTGTTTAAAAAATCGCGTCGAGCCGAACACTAAATCAGCAAGACGTTCTAAAGAGCGCGTATTCTAGCAATATACTCCGTAATTGCAACTAAATTCCATTAACTTAGCTTAATAGCAAGTGTGGGATTAGCGCCAGAGTTTACGCTGGTAAAACTACAATACGTTTCGGCGCAACTAAACCATCATCATCGATATGCCCGACACCGATAAACTCACCGGTTTCAACGTCATCACCAATAAATACTTGAACTAAGCCATCACTTGGTGCATTTGAACATTGTACGGGATTACCGTGACGCAAAAAGTTAGCCGACATATCATCAATAAATACCGCAGGAATACCGTCACATGCAGTGGTCATTGGTAATAACAATGGGTCTAAATATACCGACGGTGCAACTTCTTCTGTTTCAGCTTGTTCAAGCAATGATTCTAAGTGTGCCAACGTTATCATACGATCAGTTGGGTAATTGCCGACCGCACTGCGGTGCAATTTGGCAACATGAGCGCCGCAGCCCAATAACTCACCTAAATCATCAATAATAGTACGAATATAAGTACCTTTAGAGACATGAATATCTAAATCGACTTCATCACCTTCAAAGCGCAATAAATCAAGATTAAATACCGTAATATCACGAGACTCTCTTGGTACTTCAATGCCTTCACGTGCGTATTTGTAAAGCGGTTGCCCTTGATACTTTAACGCCGAATACATAGAAGGTATTTGCTTTGTCGTACCACGAAATGAATCTAGCGCTGTAGCTAATTGCTCTTCAGAAACATCAACCGATTTTTCACAAACAATTTCACCATCAACATCACTTGTCGTCGTGCGAACACCTAATTTAGCCGTTACTTGATAGGTTTTATCGGTATCAAGTAAAAACTGTGAGAACTTAGTTCCTTCGCCTAAACATATCGGTAACATGCCCGTTGCAAGTGGATCTAATGCTCCGGTATGGCCAGCTTTTTGAGCAAAGTAAATACGTTTAACTTTCTGTAAAGCACTATTCGACGACATATCGTATGGCTTATCAAGTAGTAAAACGCCGTTAATAGCACGACCTTTTCTTTTCTTCGCCATCGTTATTCACTCTCAGGGCTTTCGTCAGCTTCAACTTCGCCTATTTCGCCTTCATGGTTCTTAACGTCTTGTGCAACGGCTTTATCAACTAAGTTACCCATGCGAACACCTTCAACCATAGAGCTATCATAAATAAATCTAAGTTCTGGCATAATGCGAGCTTTAATACGCTTAGCTAACAATGTGCGTATGTAGCTTGATGCTTCATTTAGTACTTCGAGTGAATGATCAACATTTCGGCCTTCCAAGGTAAAAAACGTGACAAAGATTTTGGCATAAGCTAAATCACGGGTAATTTCTACCGCATTAACCGTTACCATTCCTAAGCGCGGATCTTTTACTTCGCGTTGAATAATCATCGCGATTTCTTTTTGAATTTCTTGTGCAACTCGATCAGTACGAGCAAATTCTCTTGCCATGATGGCTACTCCTATTAACGCTATAAAACTTATTGATAAGATAGGTAAATCTTATAGCAAAAAATGGAGGCTAAGCCCCCATTTTAATAAATCGATTGTGATTAACTATTGAAGCTGTTGATAACTAGTGCAATGAAAAAGCACGTAGTTGACACATGTCTACGAGTGCTTTTAATGCAGCTATCGCTAGCAACAGCAATAATATTAATTACAATGTACGTTGTACTTCAACGGTCTCAAATACTTCAATTTGGTCACCAACGCGTACATCGTTGTAGTTCTTAACACCGATACCACACTCAGTACCGTTACGAACTTCTTGTACGTCATCTTTAAAGCGACGTAAAGATTCCAACTCACCTTCGTAAATTACAACGTTTTCACGTAGTACACGAATTGGTGCTGAACGCTTAATAATACCTTCAGTAACCATACAACCAGCGATAGCGCCAATTTTAGGAGACTTAAATACATCACGTACTTGTGCCAAACCAATGATTTCTTGTTTAAACTCAGGAGCAAGCATACCGCTCATTGCTGATTTAACTTCGTCAATCAAGGCATAGATAACACTGTAGTAACGTAAATCGATTTTTTCAGCTTCAATCACTTTACGAGCAGTAGCATCAGCACGTACGTTGAAACCAACAACAATTGCATTTGACGCTGCAGCTAATGTCGCATCAGTTTCAGTGATAGCACCTACGCCACTACCAATGATTTTGACTTTAACTTCATCTGTTGAAAGTTTAACTAGTGAATCTGAAATTGCTTCAAGTGAACCTTGAACATCAGATTTAAGTACCACGTTAACTTCAGAAACATCACCTGTTGCCATGTTAGCAAACATGTTTTCAAGTTTAGACTTCTGTTGACGAGCAAGCTTCACATCGCGGAATTTACCTTGACGGAATAAAGCAACTTCACGCGCTTTCTTCTCATCTTTAACAACAGTCGCTTCATCACCTGATTGTGGAACACCACTTAAGCCAATGATTTCTACTGGAATAGATGGACCAGCTGATTGAATGGTGCGACCATTTTCATCACGCATCGCACGTACACGGCCGTATTCTAAACCACAAAGTACGATATCACCTTGGTTCAATGTACCTTCTTGAACAAGTACGGTAGCAACTGGGCCACGTCCTTTATCGAGTTTAGATTCAACAACAACACCGTTCGCCATTTTATCAACAACTGCTGTAAGTTCTAAAACTTCAGATTGTAGCAATATTGCGTCAAGTAATTCGTCAATACCTAAGCCTGTTTTAGCTGATACGTGACAGAATTGAACGTCACCGCCCCATTCTTCAGATAAAACGTCATGCTGTGACAATTCACTCTTAACACGATCTGGGTCAGCACCCTCTTTATCCATTTTGTTTACAGCGATGATAATTGGCGCTTCAGATGCTTTCGCATGCTGGATAGCTTCAACTGTTTGTGGCATTACACCATCATCTGCTGCAACAACAATAATTACGATATCCGTAGCTTTAGCACCACGTGAACGCATAGCGGTAAACGCGGCATGGCCTGGAGTATCAAGGAAAGTGATCATACCGTGACCAGTTTCAACGTGATAAGCACCAATATGCTGCGTAATACCACCGGCTTCGCCGTCTGCTACTTTCGCTTCACGAATGTGATCAAGTAATGATGTTTTACCGTGATCAACGTGACCCATGATAGTAACAACAGGTGCACGAGTAATTTCTTCACCTGAATGGCCACGATCAGATAATACCGCTTCTTCAAGGGCATTTTCTTTTACTAGTACCACTTCACGGCCCATTTCTTCTGCAACTAGTGCCGCAGTTTCTTGGTCAATAACTTGGTTAATGGTTGCCATAGCGCCCATTTTGAACATAGCTTTTACAACTTCAGCGCCTTTAACAGACATTTTGTTTGCTAATTCTGCAACTGAGATAGTTTCGCCAATGCGTACTTCATTCAGCTTAATTTCAACAGGCTTAGTGAAACCATGCTTCAAGCTTTGAGGTGAAGATAAGCTTAACTTGCCCTTACCTCTGGCATTGCGACCACGGTTGTTTCTGTCTTGACCAGCAGGTTTTTTCTTCTTGCGTCGACGTCCACTTTCATCGGCAGAGTCACTTTTATCTTCCGCTTCTTGTGCGTATTTAGAAGAAGTTAAATGTACCACTTCTTTTTCTTTCGCTTTACGTTCGGCTTCTTGCTCTTTCCAACGGGCTTCGTTTTCTTCAGCAAGCTTACGAGCAGCTTCTGCTGACAATCTAGCTTCTTCTTCAGCTTTTGCTGTTAATTCTGCTTCTTGTTGTAAACGTAATTTTTTCGCATCTTCAGTTTCAGCTGCCGGAGTTGGCTTAGCAGCCGACTCTTCAATGCTTTTCGCTTTTGCTACTGCTGCTTGCTTAGCTTTAGCTTCTGCTTCAAGTTTGGCTTCTGCTTTAGCTTCTGCCTGTACTTCAGCTTTAGCAGCTGCAACTGCACGTGCATTTTCAGCTTCTTTAGCATCTGCGACCGCTTTAGCTGCTGCATCTGCTTCAGCTTTGATACGTGCTTCTTCAGCAATTTTTGCTTCTTCTTCAGCTTGTTGTTGCTCTTCTACGTCGCTACGTTTTACGTAAGTACGTTTTTTGCGAACTTCAACTTGCACTGACTTAGCCTTACTACCATGACCAAGTACTAGTGTTGATTTTTTCTTACGGCTCAGCGTCATTTTACTTGGGCTAGCGTTTGAATCATCACCGTGTTGCTTTTTCAAATGATCAAGCAGGGTTTCTTTTTCTTCTTGCGAAACAGAATCGGTGGCCGATTTATTCACGCCAGAGTCAGCCAATTGGCTAACTAAGCGATCCACCGGTGTACCGATTTCATTGGCAAGTTGTTCTACTGTTACGGTTGCCATCTATATTTTTCTCCCGGTGAGTTATTCTTCGTTAAACCAACAAATGTTACGAGCAGCCATGATTAGCTCTCCCGCTTTGGTTTCATCTAATTCTTCAATATCTGATATTTCATCAACGCCTTGTTCAGCAAGGTCTTCAAGTGTTCTCACACCTCGACTTGCTAATACAAACGCTAAATGACGTTCTAAACCAGCAAGATTTAATAAATCTTCTGCAGGCTCAGCACCTTCTAGAGTTTCTTCACTTGCTAACGCTTGAGTGGTAATTGCTGCTTTAGCACGTTCACGCAATTCTTCAACTGTATCTTCATCCATACCATCAATATCAAGCATTTCAGCTACAGGTACGTAAGCAATTTCTTCTAATGAAGTAAAACCTTCTTCTACTAACATCAAGGCAAAATCTTCATCAAGATCTAGCTTTTCAGTGAATAGTGTTAATACTTTATCGTTTTCAGCTTGGTGCTTCTCGTTCATGTCTGCAACAGTCATGACGTTAAGTTCCCAGCCAGTAAGTTGGCTTGCTAAACGAACGTTTTGACCACTACGGCCAATTGCCATTGCTAAATTACCTTCTTCAACGGCAATATCCATGGTGTTTTTGTCTTCATCAACAATGATTGAAGCAACTTCAGCTGGCGCCATTGCATTGATAACATATTGTGCTGGGTTATCATCGTATAAAACGATATCAACACGTTCGCCACCAAGTTCACCAGATACTGCTTGAACACGTGAACCACGCATACCAACACAAGCACCAACAGGGTCGATACGCTTGTCGTTACTTTTTACAGAAATTTTCGCACGAGAGCCAGGGTCACGAGCTGCTCCTTTGATCTCAAGCATCTCTTCGCCAATTTCTGGCACTTCAACGCGGAATAGTTCAATTAACATTTCCGGTTTAGTACGGCTAACAAATAATTGTGCGCCACGTGCTTCAGGGTTAATGTCATAAAGTAGACCACGAATACGATCGCCCGGACGGAAACTTTCGCGCGGTAACATATCGTCACGGTAAACAATCGCTTCGGCGTTGTTACCTAGATCTAAAATTACGCTATCACGGCTAGCTTTTTTCACTACACCGGTAATAATCTCACCAATTTGTTCTTGGTAAGCATCAACAATCAATCCACGTTCCGCTTCGCGAATTTTTTGTACGATAACTTGCTTCGCTGTTTGCGTTGTTACACGGTCAAATTTAACTGATTCAATTTGATCTTCAACGAAATCACCAACATTTAATTCTGGATCATCATATTGTGCTGCAGCTAAACTAATTTCTGCATATGGGTTTTCCATCGGCGTTTCGCTTTCATCAACAACTAACCAACGACGGAAGGTATCAAATTCACCACTTGCGCGATCAATACTGACTCGAACGATGATGTCGCCTTCATATTTCTTTTTAGTCGCAGTTTCTAAAGCGGTTTCCATTGCTTCAAAAATGCTCTCTCGTGGTAATGCCTTTTCATTAGAAACAGCATCTACAACCAGTAATATCTCTTTACTCATGCTAGTTAGCCTTTCTCATTATTTTAAATTATTTTTTGTGGTTATAAACAAGGTGAGCCTTGTCTATATTACTGATAACAAGTTCATACTCTTCGTTATCAACCATGACGATTAAACTATCGTTTTCAATAGCAACTAATTTGCCTTTGAATTTACGACGACCATTTAATGGCATTGAAATTTTTACTTCGATAGTTTCATCAATAACCGCTTCATACTGCGATTTTTCAAAAAGAGGACGATCAAGTCCTGGTGATGAAACTTCTAAGTTATATTCGCTACTAATAGGATCTTCTACATCTAGAATAGCTCCTACTTGACGACTAACTTCTGCGCAGTCATCTACATCGATACCATTTTCATGGTCGATAAATATTCTTAAAACCGAGTGGTTACCTGCACTGATAAATTCAACGCCTAATAACTCCTTGCCAGTTTCTTCAACGGCAGGACGCAACATTGCAGTCAGTTTGTGTTCAAATTTAGCCAATCATTTTTCTCCAATTTGGAAGAGTTCAGAAACAAAAAAAGGGCATATAGCCCAGCGATACACCTTGCTGTCATTGCACCTTTTCATGTTCTTAAGATACAAAAAAGCCCCATTACGCGGGGCTTATTTCACTGAACCCACGATGTAAGCCAAATTAAAAACTTGGCTTTTTACAACAATATCTTAGATAATCTTGCCAAACTGGTTAAATTATCTTCTCAGTGAAATATTGTTATATTCAAGCTGGGCGAATTATATATAGTTGCCTACGCTATAGCAAGCTAATTTTCCCTAAGTGTTTACGCTAAAACAAGCCTTTAATAAGAGTTGTGTGAAAGAAAATAGCGAGACAAAGTTACACATCGTTACATATCACTACTATAATATTTATTGTGGCATTATCATATAGTTAGTAAATTATAATGATTCATGTTAAAAGTTTAACAATTGCCGTAAAATAACAACGAATAAAAAACAATTTTTTAAGCAACATATAGGCATTATGAATTTATATGTATACATATACACAATTACTGTTAAGAAATTTACTTATTGCATTTGCTTTTAGTCTTGTTGTTGGCATAGCAGGTGCTGTATTTGTAGCAATACAAGCTTCTCAAAATCAGCAAGTTCATCAACAAGCCTTATTATCTTTTGACAGAACAAGTAGTGATGTAAATGCTGATGAAATGGCCAAGCTATTAACTAGTACTCACCAATACCACTTTATTGACATCAGTAAAAGTGATGGTGCTACAGTTATAAATAAACAACAAAAAAGTTTGCCTTTAGCTGAGTTTGTTTTGGCCCCTGTCAATCAAGTCAAGTTGACTAATTCGGCACTAACCATTCGTTATCAGTTAGCCGTTAGCAAAAGTTTACTTTATTTATTAAACATGGTTCTGACGGTATTTGTACTATCTGTCATTTTCATTGTGATTGCTGCCTTTTATAGTATTTCGCGCTACCGCCGTTTAGCAAATAAAATCAACCTACAAATAAAACGTGATCTTGCCATGATAATTTCAGGCAAAGAGCCGTTAGAAGATAATAAAGACGACGAAATTGATTTACCTGAAATTCAGCAGCATTTAACCGAATTAAAAGATTTGATAGCCAGCAGACTATCAGCAACGACCTTACTTGAAAAAAACGCATATATAGAGCCCGTAACTAAATTAGAAAATCGTAATCGTTTTATTCAATTTTTCGAAAACGCTGACAGCCGTTCTGACTTTGGTGTGTTATCCATTACTCGTTGTTCGGAATTACAAACCATTAATCAAGTTCATGGCTATCACGAAGGTGATACATATATTCGCGCGGTTGCTGATATAATGAAACAAGCAACAAGTCCATATAAAGGCGCACAAGTATTTAGACTAAACAGTTCTGATTTCGCTACGCTTATCCCGAATGTGACATTAAAAAGTGCAGAAAATTTTGCTAATGATATTACTGGGCGTTTCAATGAATACCAACAGAAATCGGATTTAGATTCTGTTGGTTATACAGGTTTGGTCTATTTCGATAAAAACAAACCTTTAGGGGAGCTATTAGCGCTGGCTGATACCGGTATTAGCATTGCACAAACACAACAGGTTAATGCTTGGTTTGCTCAAACTGACGACAGTATTCTAGAAAACTCTAGTGCCAGTTATGGTAATCAAAATTGGCGTCAAGAAATCGATAGCGTCATTGAAAATCAGCGTATTAACCTGCTAGTACAACCGATTAAGCCAAGTAGCCCAAATAGTCGAGCCTATGCTGAAATTTTGGCCCGGTTTTTAAATAGTGGTGAAGATACGTTGCCAACCGCGTCATTTTTCGCAATGGCTGAGAAGCTTGACAAAATTGTTGCCGTTGATCGCATGATAATCGAAGCGGCAATAAAAGAAATTGCCGATAAGAATATGCAAAACCATTTTTTTGGTATTAATATCAGCGCCCGTTCAATTACTGATGGTCATTTTCTTATTTGGTTAGAGCGTCGTTTGTTACGTGATGCAACCATTGCATCAAAATTGGTATTTGAAATCACAGAGTTTGGCTTGCAGCAAAATATTAAAGCCAGTAAAAGTTTTATTGATATGATACATCGAGTTGGCTCACGTATAACTGTAGAGCGCTTCGGTGTTGGCTTAACATCATTTAAGTTCTTTAGAGATTTAAAGCCTGACTTTATCAAAATGGATAGCACTTACACTCGTGATATAGATGAAGATAAAAATAACCAATATTTCTTGCGTTTGATGGTAGATTTAGCGCATCGATTAGGCATTAATGTATTAGCTGAAAGTGTTGAAAGCCAAGAAGAGAAATTTATGCTAGAAAAACTTTGTGTAGATGGCTGCCAAGGCTTTTATATTGGTAAACCTAAAAGTCTATCTGCTCTCTAAACTTGCCTACTTAATTCAATCAACCTCAATACGACCAACAATTTATGCCGTTGGTCGTTATTCTACCTAATACCGCCAACAACTTACTTCAAAAGCTATTTGCCGCACTTACACTTTGTGTACGAATTTCAATCACAATAAAATTCTTACTGATAAAATTTCAATAACCTTACTCTTCATATGTTGTTTATTCATTGATAAACACGGATAATAGCGTGAATTTTCATTGTAAAATAAATCTAAAATGACTGATTACCTACTGCTGTTAGTTGGCACAGTATTAGTAAATAACTTTGTTCTGGTTAATTTTCTCGGCTTGTGCCCTTTTATGGGGGTATCTTCGCGTACAGAAACGGCCATCGGTATGTCGTTTGCTACAACATTTGTCATGACTTTAGCCTCATTACTCAGCTACGTTGTTAGCACTTATATACTCACACCATTAGGTTTAGAGTACCTAGAAACCATGACCTTTATTTTGGTTATCGCCGTGGTGGTACAATTTACTGAAATGGTCGTGCACAAAACTAGCGCAAATCTCTATCGTTTGTTAGGTATATTCTTACCCCTGATTACAACCAATTGTGCCGTACTTGGTGTTGCACTGTTAAACCGCGACAAGCAGCATAACTTTTTCGAATCAATTATTTATGGTTTTGGTGCTGCAGTTGGCTTTTCACTGGTATTAATTATGTTTGCAGCCATGCGCGAAAAGCTAGCGAATGCCGATGTCCCCACTCCCTTTAAAGGTTCTGCAATAGCTATGATCACTGCTGGATTAATGTCGTTGGCATTTATGGGCTTTACTGGCTTGGTTAAATTCTAATGAGTACTGTTATTGCAATACTCGTTCTCGGCGTTCTCGCCGCATTATTTGGCGCCCTATTGGGTTACGCTTCAGTGCGATTTAAAGTTGAAGGTGACCCACTTGCTGAGCAACTCGATGCTCTTTTGCCACAAACCCAATGTGGCCAATGTGGTTACCCTGGTTGTAAACCTTACGCTGAAGCGGTTGCTAATGGTGAAGCTATTAACAAGTGTGCGCCAGGCGGTGAAGACACTATCAAAAAAATAGCCGATTTAATGGGCGTAGAAGTTCAGCCATTAGATGAAAATCATGAAACTGACAATACACCTAAAGTCGCCTTTATCATTGAAGAAGACTGTATCGGTTGTACCAAATGTATTCAGGCTTGCCCTGTTGACGCCATTCTTGGCACCACAAAACAAATGCATACCATTATTGCTGACGAGTGCACGGGCTGTGATTTATGTGTCGCGCCATGTCCGGTCGATTGTATTGAAATGATCCCGGTTGCAACAACAACGCAAAATTGGCAATGGGATTTAGACAGTATCCCTGTAGTACAAGTAGATTAGATGAGGTTTGGGTGGAATCAGTAATAGAACGCATACATAAAGGGCATTTTTCTCATTTTCATGGTGGCATTCACCCACCTGAGCAAAAGTTCCTGACTTGTACTAAACCTATAGCAAGTGCTCAAATACCTGAGCAACTCACTATCCCTGTGCGCCAACACATTGGCCAAGCAGGCGATATTATTGTCGCCGTTGGCGACAAAGTCCTAAAAGGACAAGCATTGAGCGCTAGTGACAGCCCAATGCAACTTCCCGTTCATGCCCCTACAAGTGGCACTATTTCAGCGATTAAAGCATCAGTAATTCCTCACCCTTCAGGGTTAAGCGAAACCTGTATTATCATGAAGCCTGATGGTGAAGATACATGGTGTAAGCGAAAGATATGCCCTGACTATGAATTATTAAGCAAAGGGCAGATTTTAGAAAAAATTGCCAACGCTGGGATTGCTGGTATGGGGGGCGCAGGTTTCCCTACACAAGTAAAAGTCGGCACTTTAGCCAAAATTGAGTACTTAATCATTAATGCCGCAGAGTGTGAGCCTTATATCACCGCTGATGATTTACTGATCCAAGAACATAGCCCAACGGTTTTAGATGGCATAAAAATACTTGATCATTTACTTGCGCCAAAAAATATACTAATCGGTATTGAAGACAATAAAAGTAAAGCCATTGACACACTTAAAAAGGCTACAGCTGATATTGAACACATTCATGTTTGTGTTATTCCCACCAAATATCCAAGTGGCGGTGAAAAGCAACTGATCAAGATTTTAACCGATCAAGAAGTGCCAAGTGGTGTATTGCCAAGCTCTCTTGGTATCGTAATGCAAAACGTTGCTACATGTTTCGCCATTGCCGATGCGGTAATTAATGACACTCCACTTATTAAGCGTGTTGTTACCGTGAGTGGTCAAGCATTAGAGAAACCACAAAATACTTGGGCATTAATTGGCACTCCTGTTGGCTTTTTAACGCAGAACTGTGGCTATAAAAACAAACAGCACAAACATTTGATTATGGGTGGCCCTATGATGGGCTTTAGTCTTTCAAACGACCAAATACCAGTAATTAAATCCACAAACTGTATTTTAGCGCCAAGTGAAGAAGAGATAGCATCGCCTTATTCTACCGGTACAAAAGAAGTCGAGTGTATTCGCTGCGGACAATGTGCTGATGTGTGCCCTGCTCAATTATTACCGCAAGAATTACAATGGAGCGCAAAAGCAAAAGATCAACAACAGTTAACTAACCTTAATTTATTTGATTGTATTGAGTGTGGCGCTTGTGCTTATGTATGCCCAAGCCAAATTCCGTTAGTGCATTATTACCGAGTCGGCAAAGCAGAAATACGTCAGCAAAAACTACTCGATATCAAAGCAGAAAAAGCTAAAGTTAGGTTTGAAGCGCGTAAAAAACGACTTGAACGTGAAAAAATTGCGCGAGCAGAAAAACACAAAAAAGCTGCTGAAGCTCGTAAAGCTAGAATGAATTCAGGCACCAGTGAAGCAAAAACTGAAAAATCAGCTGTTGCCGCCGCACTTGCCCGTGTAAAAGCTAAAAAAGCGCAATCTTCAACAGATAAAAATGCTAGCCCACAAGAAAGTGGAAACGAGCAAGTGAGCGATCAAAAGAGTCAAGTTGCTAATGCTATTGCCCGCGCTAAAGCCAAAAAACTTGCTCAAAAAGCACAGTTAACTGATGTTCAAACACCAAAAAACGATTCAGATACAACTAAAGTTGATACAAAAGAAGCATCAGCTAAACCTAAATCTGAAAATGCGCCGGTCACAGACAAAAAAGCTAAAGTTGCCGCAGCGATTGCCAAAGCTAAAGCAAAAAAGTTACAGCAAGCAAAGAAAACAGATGACTCAGTTGCAAAATTGCCTGAAACAAAAACAGACAATGACGTTAATGCTGCACTTACCGATGTAAAAGAGACGGCGGCTAGTCCAGCCCAAGATAAAAAGTCGAAAGTTGCTGCCGCTGTTGCAAAAGCGAAGCAAAAAGCAAAAGCCAAGGCAGACGCAAAAGCTAAAACGGATAATCCTGTTGAACTGACTGCCAAAAGCCAAGCTAAATCAGCAACAGCGAAAAAAGAAGCTTCGCCTACGCCTGTTGAAGTCATTGAAGTCGTTGAAGTCGTTGAAGAAAGCGACTCAATATCAGCTGAATTGCCAAAGCAAAGTGCAGCCGAATTGAAAAAAGCAAAAATTGCCGCCACGGTTGCAAAAGCTAAGCAAAAAGCAAAAGCCAAGGCAGCCACAAAAAATAAAACTGAAAAGCCAACAGATTTGTCCTCTGATGAAACGGATGACTCGATTAGTAAAAAACAAGAAAAACCAACCAGTAATAATGATAACTCTGCGAACAAAGAGTTAACAGCTCCCGTCACAAAAAACAGCATTAAAGCAAAAGCGGCTAAACTAACGAAAGCCCCCAAACAAAGTGCCGAAGAATTGAAAAAAGCTAAAATTGCTGCCGCAGTATCAAAAGCTAAAGCAAACGCAAAAGCGAAAAAATTAGCTAAGCAATCACAAACAGAATCAAATTCAGAAAATAGTGAGCAAAAAGATGACGCCAAAGCAAATGAGGCTTCAGCATCAGAAATAAAAAAAGCTCGTATCGCAGCAGCTGTCGCTAAGGCTAAAGCCAAAAAGCTTGCCGCTGACGCAACTAAATCACAAACTTCAGAGTAATTGATACCCATGGCATTTTGGATAGCAAGTTCCCCACATAATCACGAACAGAGTGAAACCTCAGGCCTGATGAGGTTAGTTATTTATGCCACAATCCCAGGCATATTTGCGCAATGGTATTTTTTTGGTTGGGGAAATTTAATTCACATCTCTATGGCGATTATTACCGCTTTAGTCGCTGAGTTTTCCATTCTTTCTCTTCGAGGAAAGAAAATTCGTCCACAACTACTTGATGGCAGTGCTATATTAACCGCGGTATTACTGGGTATAAGCTTACCTGCTCTCGCGCCTTGGTGGGTCACCATCATTGGCAGTTTATTTGCAATTGTTATTGTTAAGCAGCTTTACGGTGGCTTGGGTCATAACCCATTTAATCCAGCCATGGCCGCTTATGTCATGTTACTTATTTCTTTCCCTGTACAAATGACCCAATGGCAGCCACCCCTGTCATTGCTAGCCATTGATTTACAATTTTCAGACACATTGTCGTTAATTTTTTCTGGTTATACCCCACAAGGTTATTCGGTAGAACAAATTAGAACTCATGTTGATGGCTTCACGATGGCAACACCACTTGATACGGTAAAAACTAACATCACGCTAGGTTTAACAGTTGTAGAAAGCATGGAGTCGCCCGTTATAGGTAAACACTTTGGTATTGGTTGGGAGTGGATGAACGTTGGTTTCTTACTAGGTGGATTATTTCTATTAACTAAAAAAGCCATTCACTGGACTACGCCATTAAGCTTTTTATCAAGCTTATTCATCTGTAGTTTTATTGCGTTTATTCTTAGCCCAGATAGTAGCGCATCAACGATGTTCCATTGGTTCACTGGCGCTACAATGCTTGGTGCATTCTTCATCTTAACTGACCCAGTATCTGGCGCAACCAGTGTTAAAGGGCGGTTAGTATTCGGCGCACTTGCTGGTTTGTTAGTTTATTTAATTAGAAAGTTCGGTGGTTACCCAGACGCCGTCGCCTTTGCGGTGTTGCTCTGTAATATGGCCGCACCATTAATAGATCAATATACCCGCCCCCGCACTTATGGTCACAACGTGGGAGTGAAAAAATAATGTCAGCATTAGCACCCGCTATTAATAAAAATGCCTTAATATTGATGTTATTCGCCGTTGTATGCACCGCAACTGTTGGGCTCGTACATCTAATGACTAAAGATAATATTGAATTACAAGCACAGCAACAGTTGATCAGACAATTAAACCAAACTATTGACGAAAACAGGCACGACAATGAAATGTTTCGCGATTGTATCATTGCACCAATAAATAATGATGGCTTAAAAATAGACGTAATTTACCGTGCAAGAATGAATAACTTAGCAATTGCCGCCGCAATTAAAACAGCTGCACCGGATGGCTATAATGGCAACATTGAATTACTTATCGCAATAAATAACGATGGTAGTGTCAGTGGAGTTCGTACCTTATTGCATAAAGAAACTCCAGGTTTAGGCGATAAAATAGAGTTAAGAAAAAGTGATTGGATCACTAAATTTGCTGGTAAAAAAGTACATGATGAAAATGACAATCGTTGGGCAGTTATTAAAGATGGCGGTATGTTCGACCAATTTACTGGCGCAACCATTACCCCTAGAGCAGTAGTGAAAACAGTGAGAAAAACCGTCGATTATTTTAAAGCTAATCAAGAGGTTATTTTTAACACCGAAAGTAATTGTGGAGCTAAGTCATGAAAATAGATTCTGAGTACAGAGAATTAGCATGGCAGGGGCTATGGAAAAACAATCCTGGCTTGGTACAGCTACTTGGGCTTTGTCCTCTACTCGCGGTTACCTCCACCGTTGTCAACGCCTTAGGCTTAGGCATTGCCACTATGTTCGTGCTAATTTGCTCTAATGTCGCGGTTTCAGGCGTTAGAAACTGGGTGCCTAAAGAAATTCGCATTCCTATTTTTGTTTTGATCATTGCTGCTTTTGTAACTTGTGTGCAACTGCTGATGAATGCTTATACCTACGACTTATACCAATCACTTGGAATATTCCTGCCACTGATTGTTACTAACTGTGCCATTATTGGCCGAGCAGAAGCCTACGCTTCTAAAAACCCTATGTTACAAGCTAGTTTTGACGGCTTGATGATGGGACTTGGTTTTTTACTAGTCTTGGTTGTTTTAGGCGGCATACGAGAAATATTAGGCCAAGGTACATTATTTGACGGTGCAAATTTATTATTGGGCTCTTGGGCAACAGAACTTAGGGTTGAAGTGTATAAACTTGATAGCCAATTTCTATTAGCTATTTTACCACCTGGGGCATTTATTGCCATGGGCTTTTTGATTGCCGGAAAAAACGTCATTGATAATAAAATTGCCCAAGCTAAACCTAAACAACTAGAACAAGCAATTGAACGCGTTCGAGTTAACTTTGAAAGCTAGACTTGCTTAATAAATAATATTGATACTTAGAATAATTAAAATAACTAAAATAAGTTAAATCAAATGAATAAAGACACTCGATTAGAAATGCTTACCCGCTTGCGGGACGATAACCCAACGCCAACAACTGAACTTAACTTCTCAAGTCCATTTGAGTTATTAATCGCTGTTTTACTGTCGGCACAAGCAACCGATGTTAGTGTTAACAAGGCTACTGATAAGTTATACCCAATAGCTAATACACCACAAACAATTTTAGACCTAGGCTTAGATGGTTTAAAATCTTACATCAAAACTATCGGTTTATTTAACACCAAGGCGGTTAACACGCTTAAAACTTGTCAAATGTTAATCGATTTACATGGCGGTGAAGTACCTGAAGACAGAGTGGCTTTAGAAGCCCTTCCCGGCGTAGGCAGAAAAACGGCTAATGTTGTACTTAATACAGCCTTTGGCCAACTAAAAGATAATGAAGGTAAATACTTTTTAGCTGTCGATACCCATATCCAGCGCCTTGCCAACCGCACAGGCTATGCAAAAGGCAAAACAGTTGATCAAACTGAACAAGCCATCATTAAAAACACCCCTAAAAAAACAGAGTTTATGTTCAATTTGCATCACTGGTTTATTTTACATGGTCGGTACACCTGCGTTGCTAGGAAACCACGTTGTGGCTCTTGTATCCTTGAAGACTTATGTGACTTCAAGGATAAAACCGAGTAATATTTTTTAAATATCTAGCACTGCCTTGCACTGTAATGACATTAAATTCATTATGCATGACTCTTGGTTTAATACCTGATTAAAAAAGCCCGTCAAGCGCTTTTGCAATTCGTGGGATCCACATCATTGTAACAGCCGCAGCAACACCGACAGTGGTAATTATTGCGCCAGTACCAGCGAAAATCGCAGCAAGCCATTTAATATTGTTATTTTTATTTCGCTGTGCCCAAAAAATTACTTCCGCTATTGCCATTGGAAGTAAATAAGAAGCAAAAGAAAGTGCTATATCAGCTGGCCCGTCAATACTTGCTGAGTTGCCATTTGCACCTTGATTTACAACAAACCAGCCCATCAAATATAATCGAAATGACCAAACGCCGTTGATTAATATAAAGCTGTGAATTGCAAAACGTCGATGAATAGTAAATTTCTTTTCAATGGCTGACTTCCACGCAAAGTAAATAGCAATAGGAATTAATATGCCATTAAAGGTCACACCAAGTGAGCCTAAATCACTAAACCTAAAACCTGCTCCCCAAGTTAAATACAAGCCAGTCAAGGCTCCGGACAATCCTAAAGTTAAAAACATTCGGCCATTGTATCGATGAAATTTCGGGTATTTTTTTCTTATACTCGGAAACAGCTGAAACAAACCGCTCATTGCCATTAAAGCCGCTGGAATTATGTGGACAAAAAACACTAATGACTCCGCACTACTTTCCGTATTCGCCCCTTGACCCGGTGACAATGAGAAGGTTAATGCTGAATTAGCAAATATGGTAGGAAGCGCATAAATACTTAAGATATAGGCAGCAAACATCCATTGCCCTAATAACGCTACGACTACCCAATATTTAACAATATGACTAAGTGTTTTCTCTGCTGATATTAGAGGTACACCAACTTTGTTCATTAAAACCTGCATATTTAACCTTTATATTAACCTATTGATTAAAATAAATTTTGCATGTTAAAAAAACAAAAATCGCACCGAATTTTAAATTCGGCACACATATTTTGGAAATATTTGCTAATAAAATGCTCATTGAAGAAAAAACAGTGAGTTGTTAAAATTTTTCTGCTTATTACGTTAACGGTAAATAAAAATGAATCTAACAACGATATATACGACTTTACTTGTTATAAGTTTACTATTTTTAATTGCTCAACTTTTAGTACGAGAAAAACAAATAGCACATATTATGTTTGCCCTGTTTTGTGGCTCTATTGCGATAATGGCAACAAAGAAAGTATCAGGTGAAACATTGGGTGCATATCAATATTTAATCGGTATGGGCGCCTGTGCAACCTGTAACGGCTATTGGTTATTGTCTCGCAGTTTATTTAGAGAAAAACGGGCAATTTTATTACCTCACATTACCATTGCCATCGTAATAGCCGTGCTAATTATGGCAAATCAAGGTTATTTATTTGTGAGCGGCATCACGCCAGTTTTGGCCAAAAATAGTAGTATTGTTCCCTACATCATTAGTGAATTAACCGTTTTATTGTCTTCTACAGTAATCATGCTTTCCTTCTGGGAAGGGTGTAGAGGATTCACTACCGCTAGTAAAAAAGGTAAATCCCAACGTATACTTTTTTTAGCGACTTTTGGTTTGGCGGTAGCAATAAGTAAGTTATCGCAAGGAATGTTTGTCGACAGTCCAGAATCAAAAGAACTGATCACTGCGTTTATCATTTTATTTGTATTAGCAAATACCCAAATATTATTGCTGTGGCGATTTAAAAAAGAGAAATCGTCAGAGAAAACAAACGACCTTGCTTATTCACAGGCAAAGTACAATATTTCAGAAACGACCCAATCAGGTGAGATTGAACTCGCACTTGCTGAAAAAGTTGAGGCTCTATTAATTGAGCAATCTTTGTATTTAAAAGCAAACTTAAAAGTGGCTGATATTGCACGTGAACTTGAGGTTTCAGAATATAGAGTGAGTAGAATACTCAAAAACAATTTAAACGCCCGAAACTTTAATCAATACGTTAATCAACTTCGGGTAACACACGCCAAAAACCTACTATCTGATCCAGACAAGAAAAAGTGGCCAGTGCTTGTGGTTGGCTTGGAAAGTGGATTTGCATCAGTAGGACCTTTTACACGTACATTCAAATTATTAACAGGTTATACCCCCAACCAATACCGAACAAATATCGGCAAAATGAATTAACTTAAATTTTAGCTATTTACTTATAACAAGTGACTTCTCTACGACCTATACAACAGTGTAGACTTAGGCAAGTTTTAAAATTAAGTGGATTCTTAAAAAATGAAGTTTTTACATACGATGGTTCGCGTTAAAGACGTAGAGCAATCATTAGATTTTTACATCACTAAGCTTGGCTTGGTAGAAACAAAACGAGTCGATGTACCTGAAGGAAAGTTTACCTTAATCTTTTTAGCAACAGAGCCCGGCGCTGCTGAAATTGAATTGACCCATAATTGGGGCTCAGAAGAAGATTACAGTGTTGGCCGCAATTTTGGTCATTTAGCGTTTGAAGTAGATAATATTTATCAAACCTGTGAAAAACTTATGGCTGCCGGTGTTACCATTAATCGCCCTCCTCGCTGTGGCCACATGGCATTTGTAAAGTCTCCCGATAATGTCTCCATTGAGTTACTACAAAAAGGTGAACGTTTAGCGCCACAAGAGCCTTGGCTAAGTATGGAAAACTCAGGTAGCTGGTAAACAATAACCCTGATCTTAAAAAAAAGCACTCTTTGACCTAATGATGACAACGAAGAGTGCTCTTATCTATATTGTTCCTATTATCTAATTAGATATTACTTCATGGATAAATCAGGACGAATGCGATAAATGGTATAGTCAGTTGACTTAAAGTTTCCACTCCACTGTTTAAAAATGGCTTTGGTTTTATCTTCATCTTTTAAGTGTTTAACAATCGCTTGATAAAAGCTTTCCTCGGGCGGCGCCATATCAGCATAGTTGCTATATGGAATAACTAAACTCAGCCCTTCTTTACCGCCAATTTGATCACTCCACGACCAATAATATGGCCACTTCATTGCTTTTGCATAACTACTTAAGGTTTTTTTACCTTCGGCAATACTAGCCCCTTTACCCATTTTCACCCGATATTGGGTAACAGCAAAGTACTGCATACCTTTATTCGATTCAGGCCAGTTACTATTGGCAAAATCAAGCTCATTTAAGTAATGCTCATAGTCACGCACATACGATGCGACATTTTTATTCCAATGTTCAAGCACGCCAGTTTCTTTTGACCATTGCTGATAGCTATCCAAATCGGCCCACGCTAAGCAGCAATGGCGAACAATATAAAAACTAATATCTTTACCAATAACTGGTGCGTAAGTTTGCCAACTACGTGGATCTTTTTGTTTTTGTCGAAATTTTAGGTGTGCTTTAAACGCTGATTCAAACTGCGCACTTTGACCTTCATTCGGCACCATTTTCCAAACATCGGCCAAATTAGATTTAGATTCAGCCCCTTGAACAAGAGTACTAAAAAGAAGAACGGTTGATACTAATAAACAATTGAAGGTTTTTACAAAATTGACTTTGTACATTATGATTCCTCATTGTGAATATTATGCTAAGCATGTTCACCTGAAATAATTCATAAACTACAACACCAGACTTCCTTTACCGGTAACTTATCACTTTCTACTATATTAAAAATACGTCTGTGTAACTCGCATAAGAACGGCTAAAGCCTAGCAAAAATCCGTTCATTTGCAAGATTACAGCCGTTTTATTCAAGTAATATAAACCATCAATTTATCGGAAATAAACGATATTTTTAACTACGAAATTTATTTAACGCATCAGTTAATGCGCTTAAACACAATGCAACATTTTCACTACGCGCGGTATAGCCCATTAAGCCAATTCGCCACGCTTGGCCTGCATATTGGCCAAGACCAGCACCAATTTCAAGGTTGTATTCTTGTAGTAAATATTGACGTACTTTAGCATCATCAACACCTGCTGGAATATAAACCGAGTTCAGCTGAGGTAATCGCTCTTCTGCTGGCACAATAAAATCTAACCCAAGATCAGTTAAGCCCTTTGCAAGCTTTTCATGTTGAGCTTTATGTCGTGCCCAAGCGTTTTCGATACCCTCTTGTTGTAACATTACCAAAGACTCATGCAGTGCATATAAAGAATTTACTGGCGCGGTATGATGATAAGCACGTTTACCTTCACCGGACCAATAGCCCATCACAAGTGATTGATCTAAAAACCAGCTTTGAACAGGCGTGGTTCTGTTAGCGATAACTTCACTGGCTTTATCACTAAAACTTATGGGTGAAATACCAGGTACACATGACAAACATTTTTGGCTACCTGAATAAATAGCATCAATTCCCCAGTCATCAACTCTCAGTTCAATACCGCCGAGTGACGTCACCGCATCAACTATCGTTAAACATTGGTAACGTTGAGCAATTTCACATAAAGTTTTCGCGTCAGAAACCGCACCTGTTGAAGTTTCGGCATGCACAAAGGCAACAAACTTTGCTTGCGGGTTAGCAATTAAGGCATCTTCCAACAGTTGGGGCTCTACCGCTCTGCCCCAAGGTGAATCAACAATCACTAAGTTAGCGCCAATACGTTTTACATTTTCAATCATGCGCGCGCCAAATACGCCATTACGACAAACAACAACGGTATCATCTGGCGTAACTAAGTTAACAAAACACGCTTCCATGCCAGCTGAGCCCGGTGCTGATATGGCCATGGTATTCGCATTAGTTGTTTTAAATGCATATTGTAATAACTGCTTTAATTCATCCATCATGCCAATAAATGTTGGGTCTAAATGACCAACGGTTGGCCTTGCTAATGCCGACAAAACACGTTGACTAACATCAGATGGACCAGGGCCCATTAAAGTGCGCTGTGGCGGAATAAAAGATTGAATGGTCATAGTTATTGCTTCCATATGAAAAAGAGTTTTGAACTGTATTGGTTTTATTTCAGTTTACTTTCAAACGGCAAACTAAAATTGAATTAATCCTAGTCTATCACTGTTAATTACATCACTTAAATTAATCCACTTTATGCTAGCTATTCATCTAGGATATAACAATTCGTTAATCATTGACGATAAGTTACTATCACACAAAGAAAATACACGTTAATATGCAGAATTAGTTATCTCATTCAACAATAAGACGTTATGGCCTTAAAATCGACAATAAATAAAGCAACAATTCATCTATCTGATATGGATCGTAACCATTACGAAACCCTGCAATTAACGGTAGCACAGCATCCGTCTGAAACTAACCGTCGAATGATGATCAGACTGATTGCCTTCGTACTTAATGCCAACGAGCATTTACAATTTGGTAAAGGTGTCAGTGATGAAGACGAAGCAGCTATTTGGCAAATAAATTACAGTGAAGAAATTGAACTATGGATTGAACTGGGCCAACTTGATGAAAAACGATTGAAAAAAGCGTGTAACCGCGCACAACAAGTTAAATTGTATTGTTACGGCACAAGTGTCAATACTTGGTGGCAACAATCACAAAGTAAACTTAATCAATTCAATAAATTATCCATAGAAAGCTTTAGTGAAGAAACCACACAAGCATTAGCTGAATTGGCCGATCGCTCTATGGAATTCCAAATTAGTATTCAAGACGGTCAATTATGGCTAACCAGTGGCGAAGAAACGCTATTAGTAGAATTAACTAAGCTGAAATAGCCACTGCGAGATTGTACGTTGACCCAATGTACTAAGGTATTGATTTCTTAATTCAAATCCTCAATAGTATTGACTCATAAATAACGATGATAATAAATATGATGAACATTTTTAATACCCAAAAGAGAACACCTAGTCGCTTTCAATTAAAAGCTTTAGTGGCAGCAGTCGCCATGACAAGTACATTTTCCAGTATTGCCGAAATTATTCCATCAGAGCAAGTGATCAAGGATATTACCTATCTAGCGGGCGACGACTTAAAAGGTCGTGCCAGCTTTAGTCCAGAAATAGAAAAAGCTGCTGATTACATTGCTAAACGTTTTGCCGACATTGGCTTAAAGCCATTAGCTTCAAATAAAAATGGGAGTTTTTTGCAAAGCTTTACAGTGCATCAAATTAAGCCCCAAGCGCTAGCTGTTTCACTAAATAATAACGACATTAGTGATGACAATTTAGCCATAGCATCAACAATGGCAAAGCTTAGTTGGCAGCAAGGTAATGCGCAAACACATGTTATCGGTAAAGATGATGATATGCGTGCAACCCTAAGCAAACTGAATCAAAGTGGTGGTCAGCATTTAGTCATTATTAACACCGCTCATGCAAAGTTGTTTAAAGGTTATCAAGGCTATTTTAAGCGTGGTTTAACTAAACTGTCACTCGAACACCGTGGTGCTATTGTCATGGTGCTAAGTGACGAAGCAAACATTGAAAAATATAGTGTCAGCGCTAGTGCAGAAATTACCAAGCAGTCATTAACCAATGTGGTTGGTGTTTTACCTGGCGTTGAAAGCCCAAAAGAAGTCGTTCTGTATTCTTCACATTATGACCATTTAGGTACAACCCCTGATGGCAAGCAGATATACAATGGCGCGGATGACGATGCATCGGGTACAACTGCCGTACTAAACTTGGCGCAATATTACCAAGAAAAAGGTAATAACAAACGTACCTTAATGTTCAGCGCATTTACTGCAGAAGAAATTGGCGGTTTTGGCTCTAAGTATTTTTCTCAGCAGTTAAATCCAGACGACGTTGTAGCCATGATCAATATTGAAATGATCGGAAAACCTTCAAAATTTGGTGCGGGTACTGTGTGGATGACGGGCATGGAACGCTCAAATTTAGGCGCTTTACTTAATGAGAAACTCGTTGCACAGAACACTAAAATTTACCAAGACCCTTACCCAGAACAAGGTTTGTTTTATCGTTCGGACAATGCCACGTTGGCTCGATTAGGTGTACCTGCCCACAGTTTTAGTAGTACTCAGCTTGATAAAGATCAGCATTACCACCAAGTGTCTGACGATTTGGCAAGCTTAGATTTAACTTCAATGCACAAAGTCATCGAGTCATTAGCAACGGCCACTCAATCACTCGTTGATGGTGAAGTTACACCGACTCGTGTTGATAAAGAAAAAGTGCGCGCACAAGGCAAAATTTACTAAGCAGCGTAATCTAATCTAAAGTACAATCAAAAAATCCAGACTGGTCACCCTCTCTGGATTTTTTATTGGTTAACTTTCATCAGCAAAAAATATATTTCAAACAGCCGACATCCACTTGAGTCAATATTACTGTGGTCTTTGCCATCGCATACTGTATTCAAGTTCATTGACACTACTAACGATAAAGTCATGACGCAAATACAACTGCTTCGCGGGATTATTCAATAATACATTCAAGGTAATTGAAACCTGCTTTTCAATTGCTTTGCGTTTAATCATATCGAGAATAAGGCTACCAATTCCTAAGCCGTGATAGCCAGGCAATATTTGAAATTGCCTAATATGAATATGATCAGAAAACATGCCTAGCTTCAACAAACCTATCCTTTGGTTATTAATCAAAATTAAGTGAGAATCACTAAAAAACTCATCAACACGCTGCATATGTTGCTGGTCATTCAATACAATACCTGCAGCAATAAGATGCTCATCCATCGATGCTTTTCGCAACGCTAATAAAAAGCCCCTATCCGCTTCACTGGCAAGCTTAAAGGCAATTGTTGATTTACTTTCTTTATTCATACTTCTAAAAGCACTCTCATTCACACCAAACCAAAGACAACGCACGGCTATCTAACTTTTTTACTTAAATTTTCGGTCATTAACTTGCAGTAAATGCAAGTGAGTTAATAATAATGGATGTTTCAAAAAGTTGCAGCAGGAGATTGTCGCAATAAATGTGTAACTGAGCGTTCAGCACTTGATCCACTTTCCCTTATAGCGGCAAAATAGCCTATCGATTAAACTAGGGAAAAAACATGCTCTTAAAAAAATCACTTATTGTTATCGCCATTTCAGCAGCACTAACGGTTGCCTGTAGTAATGATACAACAACACAAGTTACTAAAACGGCAAACACTGCCACTGAAACCGCACAATTAAACAATATAACTAGCGCTTCAGTAGCAGCAAACGAGCTATTCGACACTATTTTTATGGAAGGCGTCAATCGTAACCCCGTTCGACAAACCTACCTAGGCATCAAAACTGATTACGATAAATGGCAAAACCTTTCTGAAGAAAATAGCGCTAAAGAACTAGCGTTTACGAAAGAAGCCTTGCGACGAATTCAAGTAATTGACACTAATAACCTCGATAAACAAACTAAATTAAGTTATCAATTACTGTCGCAAAAGTTAGAACAGCAAATTGATGACTATCAATGGCGTCATCATAACTACCCTGTAAATCAAATGTTTGGCGTACATTCTCAAATTCCTGCATTGTTGATTAACCAACATAGTATTAAAGATAGTAAACAAGCGCATGATTATATCGCCCGCGTTAAAAACGCTAAGCTATTACTTGAACAGTTAGTTGACCAGCTTAAAATCAGAGAAAATAAAGGCATCATCGCGCCAAAATTTGTTTTTGAGCATGTCATACGTGATTCGAAAAACTTACTTGTCGGTGCACCATTTGATCAACAAGAAAATAGCACCTTATATGCTGATTTCATCACGAAAGTTAACAAACTTGATATTGCGGAGTCAGATAAAAAAGCCTTAGTTAAAGAGCTAGAAACAGCACTAACTTTGCAGTTTAAAGACGGCTACCAGCAACTTATTAGTTATTTAACAAAACTTGAAGCCAAAGCTGACAATACTGATGGCGCATGGAAATTTCCACAAGGTAATGAGTTTTACAATAACGCTTTAAACCGCACGACAACAACAGACTTAAGCGCTGATGAAATCCATCAAATTGGTTTAGATGAAGTTAAGCGTATTCATGACGAAATGCGCGTCATTATGCATAAAGTTGGCTTTAAAGGCTCTTTAAATGAGTTTTTCCAATTTATGCGTCACGATAAACAGTTTTACTATGCCGGTGACGATGCCGGTCGTGAGCGTTACCTTGCCGAAGCAACCGCCTTAATTAACACCATGAAAGGCGAGTTAGACCAGCTATTTATTACGAAACCGAAAGCGGATTTAAAAGTTAAAAAAGTTGAAGCCTTCAGAGAAAAGTCAGCGGGTAAAGCCTTTTATCAACAGCCTGCGCCTGACGGCTCTCGTCCGGGTATTTATTACGCTAACCTTTACGACATGGAAGCAATGCCAACCTATCAAATGGAAGCATTAGCTTACCATGAGGGTATTCCTGGGCATCATATGCAAATAGCGCTTAAACAAGAATTGGAAGGCATTCCTAAGTTTAGAAAGTTTGGCGGTTACACAGCTTATAGTGAAGGCTGGGGCTTATATTCAGAAATGATCCCTAAGGAAATTGGCTTTTATCAAGACCCATATTCAGACTTTGGCCGCTTAGCGATGGAGTTATGGCGTGCATGTCGTTTAGTTGTTGATACCGGTATTCACAATAAAAAATGGACCCGTGCTCAAGGCTTAGAGTACTACGTCACTAATACGCCAAATGCTGAATCAGATGCGGTTAAAATGGTTGAACGCCATGTTGTCATGCCATCACAAGCAACGGCTTATAAAATTGGCATGTTAAAAATAGTACAACTACGTGCGATGGCGAAACAGCAACTGGGTGATAAATTTGATATTCGTCAATTTCATGATGTTGTGTTAACTAATGGCGCGGTACCACTTAACGTGCTTGAAGATATGGTCAACGACTATATTGAGTTAAATCGTTAAATTAGCTTATTAAGCTAATAGCTATACCCAAGCCACCTGAACCTTGCATCTTCAAGTGATTTGAGTATAAATACGAGTAAAAAACGCCAAAGGAGTAATCCTTTGGCGTTTTTATTTCAATAATATGGCAGCCCTGCTCTCTTTAAACCTTGAAGCCTTTCACTCTCTTTCAATACATTTTAAAGCCTAGGTTATAAAAATTTTACGCCGGCTTTACCTTTAACCGTTTTGATTTTCCACTCCACTGATAAAGCGCTAAACCACACATCACGAGTAATGCCCCGAAAATCAAATGTAGACTCACGGTTTCATTATTTAATACCGCACCTAAGTAAAGTGCAAATACCGGCGTCATCATGGTTATTAATGCCACGGTACTGGCACGTAGTTTTTGCAATATGAAAAAATATGCTAAAAATCCAACCAAAGAGCCAAATATTCCTAAATATAAAATCGCCCAAATAGAACGAGCATGCCACTCTTGATAAGGTAATGTTCCATCAATTAAAAACCATACTATGGCAAATAAAGGTACGCTAAATGTTAAAGCTCCAACGGTGGTTGCTAGCGGGTGTATATCAATAGCAACGCTTTTCACCATTACACCGCTGAGACTAAAAAAGAACACACCAAGTAAAATAAAAGCGATACCAATAACGCTGTTTTCGCTTAGTGACATACTATCAAAACAGACAACAAATAATCCTGACAATGCCACTGCTAGCGCCAGTTTTTTTAATCTGCTAAATTTAGGCTCATCAAGAATTTTTTGTGCTAAAACACCGGAAAATATTGGTGATAAACCGAAAATAAGCGACATCATTCCAGACGCTAAATATTGTGCGGCAAGGTAAGAAAATAGCATGCCGCCAAAAATTCCAACGCAGGAATAAGTATATATTTTTCGTGCTTGTTTAGACCAAGGTAAATTTATATTAGCGAGCTTTAAAATGACCATACCAGGTATTATCGCAATCAACATACGTAAAAGTACCGCTAACGTAGGACTAACCGTTTCGCTACTCCACACGATACCTAATGGGGTTGTCGACCAAATAATAACGACTGCTAAATACGCCACTGAAACTGGCATTACCTTCTCCTTTGAATAATTCGTGCACAAATATTTTTGAATACACACATTAATATGGTTGAAAATTACCGAGAAAAGAGACTGAAGCTTTGAAATGACAATATTAAAACCGCAGTCTGAGTATCTGCGGTTTGAAGTAGAATATAAACCTTACTTATTACCCAACAGAATGAAAACTAGCAGCCAGCGATTGACATTATTAGTCTGCTGATTGGTTAGTCTATTCATCATATTTCGGATTAGCGTAAGCATTAAATTACTCTGTTATAAGTGTTTATTAAATTCATCTTCACAATGCCGAGAATTAAAATGAATGTCAATATCTATAACATTATTAAACTACACACATTGAAATTTTATTCTCTTAATTAGCGATAAGCTCCACGCGCTATGCATCACCAATCAATCGCCCAACCGGCAAATTAACATTTTATTAACTTATTTTAATGAAAGTGTAACAAAACTTTGCTAATATTTTGTTGACCAATTAGACAGTACTTGCTCAAGGAATAGGCAGAATGAAAATTCGTGCCTATTTTTTTTGCCTGTTAATTGGCTAATAAAATAAAAAACAATAAAAAGAGAGAAATAGAATGAAATCTGCAATTTTAACTCGGGCATGCCAATACGCTATTGGTTTGTCTGTCTGCCTTACTAACATAGCTCATGCAGCTGAACCTCAAAACTACTATGACTCAGTTGATACAGCTAATGCATCAGCACTGAAGCAAAGCTTACATGACATTATTGATGATCATCAACGCTTCCCGTACACCTCTTCAGCAACCGACACATGGGATATATTGGAAGCAGCAGATCAAGATCCAAACAATAGTAACAACGTTATTAGCATCTATAAAAACATCTCATACGCAAAAGTTGGTGGTGGCAATAACAATTATAATCGAGAGCACAGCTGGCCGAAATCTTATGGTTTTCCAAAGGATGGCGCTAGTAATTATCCTTATACTGATGCCCATCATCTATTTATTGCCGACAGCAGCTATAACTCAAGCCGAAGCAATAAACCCTACGCAAATTGTGCCAGTGACTGTACAGAAAAAGTAACTGATTTCACTAATACTCGTGGTGGTGGCGCAGGTGAACATAACCTGACCAAAGGTTCAGGTCATACTGGAACTTGGCAAACTTGGATCGGTCGTAAAGGTGATGTTGCTCGTGCCCTAATGTATTTGGCCGTTAGATATGAAGGCGGTGTACATGGTGTAACAGGCGTAAGCGAACCAGATTTAATTTTAACAGATGATCGCAATTTAATTGCCAGCTCAAAAACCGGGGCAAATGTTAGTATTGCTTATATGGGACTAAAATCAGTACTCATTCAATGGCATAAAGATGATCCTGTAGACGATTATGAAAGAAGACATAACGATGCAGTACATGCGCAGCAAGGAAACCGTAATCCGTTTGTCGATCGTCCTGAATATGCCGCATGTATTTTCGAAGACGTTTGTAGTGGCACAGGTGTAACACCACCAACGGGCAACAATAGCGATATATGGATAAATGAAATTCACTATGACAACAACAGCAGCGATGTAAATGAAGCCGTTGAATTAGCAGGTGCTGCAGGTGTTAACCTTAGCGGCTGGCAACTGGTTGCGTATAATGGCACCAATGGCGCAGCTTATAAAACAGTAGCTCTTCAAGGTGTTATTCCCAATCAGTCAAACAGCTTTGGTACACTAAATTTTGCATTTTCAGGTTTACAAAATGGCAGTGCTGACGGTGTCGCGTTGATTGATAGTAATAATCAAGTGCGTCAGTTTTTAAGCTATGAAGGACAACTTACCGCCACAGATGGCCCAGCAAATGGTGTAACTTCCACTGATATAGGCGTTTCAGAAACCTCTAATACGCAAGCTGGTTTCTCATTGCAATTGTCAGGTACGGGTAGTAAATACAGTGATTTCAATTGGCAGTCTGCTGCGACAAGCACCGCCGGAAACAAAAATAATAATCAAACTTTTAGCTCTGGTTTCGAACAAAACGTATTTGAAAATAGCACAGTTACTGCCATCCCGGATAACGCCAACGTTGTAAGTAATATTGATGTTCAGCGTTCTGGTAATGCCGGTACGGTTACCGTTTCGGTCAATATAACTCACACATATCGCGGTGATATAAGCCTAAATTTGATTGCACCTGATGGCAGCTCCTACACGCTGAAAACCTTGTCAGGAAGTGATAGTGCAGATAATGTTATTGAAACCTACACGGTTAATACTTCAGGACTTGCACAAGGTCAATGGCAGTTATCTGTCAGCGATAATTACCAACAAGATACTGGCAACTTAAACCAGTGGAATATTACTTTCTAAAAGTTTATATATTAGAGTATCTTAGTGTTATGAGTGTTTTACTCATAAGTTATTGAGGCTAGCTTTCTTCATGGTCAGCTAGTCTTTTTTACATTAACGTAAAATTAAAATTCCAGCCCTACCCATCAAACATGTAATTGTTAGCAATTCCCTGATAAATTAACATTAATGACAATCATCAAAACTTAACTTAAGGACACTCAATGGAGTTAAAAGTTATTCCTGTTGTTCAGGTGATTATTGCAATGGCTTTAATGGCAGCCATTCAATCAACAATACCAACTTTTGCGTATACCTTGCAGTTAAGCAATTACATTAGTGGAAGTTTAGTTTTTATTGGCATTATTATCGGCTTTTCTGCAATTTATAGCTTTCGAAAACATCAAACAACCGTTAACCCAAGCAAGCCTGAGTCATCTTCAACGGTGGTTAATAGTGGCATTTATCACTACTCACGTAATCCAATGTACGTAGCAATGTTGCTCGCATTATTAGCTTATGCTTTTTACCTAGAAAACCTGCTAGCCTTTGTGATTTGTGGTGTTTTTATTTGGTATATAAGCAAATATCAAATCACTCCTGAAGAGCGCATGCTTGAAAAATTATTTGGCCAAGAATATCAGCATTACTGTCAAAAAGTTCGTCGTTGGATATAGTCTTTACAAATAGCCAATATTGTAGAAATTGCCTGATATTAGCAGCCATTCTGAACAATGAATTCCTATACGTAGCTTAGTGATTGCTTATTTCACTAAGCACGCAAACGATCCCCTCTTCCGCATGTAAATTAAATTTTGTCGATATTTTGTCGATATAGTTTCAACACAAAGCTTTACTCTCCCTATCAAATTTTATTACTAACTCATCAATATGGCTGAATACGGTGCTTTTATTGACTTTTAGTCAATTTTACAGACCTGAGCTTGATCTACATTAATGATCCTTACTTGATAATCCAAGCTAAAATCATTAGAATTATAATTAATTGAACGTTCAATTAAAAATAAAATTCTGAGAAATTAGTGCCTAAAATCGGTATGAAGCCCCTGCGTGAGCAGCAATTGATTAACGCTACATTAGAATCTGTTGCACAATTTGGTTTACAAAAAACAACCATTATTACCATCAGTAAAATTGCAGGTTTATCATCTGGAATTATTAGCCACTACTTTGGCGGTAAACAAGGTTTGGTTGACGCTACGGTTAAACATCTACTTGGGCAATTGAAATTTGCTTTACTCGAGCGTATCGAACAAAAAAACTTAAGCCCTTTCGAACGACTTAATATAATTGTTGAAGCTAACTTCACTCCATTTCAACGTTCTATTCCTGCGACAAAAATGTGGATTAGCTTTTGGGCGCAGTCAATGCACGAGCCTGGTTTAGCTAGACTTCAACATATCAATAGCAAACGTTTATACAGCAATTTGCTGTTCTCTTTCCGTCAATTACTCAATGATGAATTAGCAAGCAGCGCTGCTAAACAAATGGCAGCAATGATTGATGGTTTTTGGCTACGCAGTGCCTTAAGTGCAACGCCAGACGAAGAATTTAAGCAAGCTGAACAGTTATGTAAAAAATTTATAGATGATCTTATCAAGCAGTACGGAGAAGAAACTTGTCATTAAAGACTTATAAAAACTTTATCGATGGTGCCTACATGGCAAACGATAACGGTGAAACATTTGATGTGATCAATCCTGCAACAGGTAAAGTTATTTACCAGGTTGAAATTGCAGATGAAAAAATTAAACAACAAGCAATTGAAAGTGCTCAACGTGGTTTTGCTACTTGGTCAGCAATGAGCGCAATAGCGAGAAGCCGCATATTACTTAAAGCCGTTAGCTTACTACGTGAACGTAATGATGAATTAGCAAAAATTGAAGTACTTGATACCGGTAAACCATGGCAAGAAGCCTCAGTAGTTGATGTACTTTCCGGCGCAGATTCTATTGAGTTTTTCGCGGGCTTAGCCCCTGGTATTGAAGGTAATCAGCAAGCTGTTGATGGTGACTTTTATTACACCCGTCGTGAAGCACTAGGCGTATGTGCCGGCATTGGTGCTTGGAATTACCCTCTACAAATTGCCTGCTGGAAATCAGCACCTGCAATAGCTTGTGGTAATTCAATGATTTTTAAACCTTCAGAAGAAACACCATTAGGTGCACTAAAACTTGCTGAAATATTTACTGAAGCAGGTATTCCTAACGGTGTATTTAATGTTGTACAAGGCGCCGGCGAAGTGGGCGCATGGTTAACTCACCACCCAGACATCGCTAAAATATCATTTACTGGCGAAGTCGGTACCGGTAAAAAAGTGATGGCGGCCGCAGCAACATCACTTAAAGATCTCACCATGGAGTTAGGCGGTAAATCACCGCTTATTATCTTTAACGACGCTGATGTTGATAACGCCGTTTCTGCAGCAATGCTTGGTAACTTCTATACTCAAGGTGAAATTTGCACCAACGGTACTCGCGTATTTGTTGAAAAATCTATTTACCCAGTATTTGTTGAAAAGTTACTACAACGCACCCGAGACAATATTGTAGTTGGTGATCCTATGGATGAAAAAACCAACTTTGGCGCATTAATCTCAGCCAAGCATTTCGAATTAGTAATGAAATATATCAATATCGGTATCGATGAAGGCGCAACACTGGCACATGGCGGAACAGCATTGCAACCTGCTGATGCGCCGAATGGTTATTTTATTGCACCAACCATTTTTACTGACTGTACCGACGAGATGACCATTTGTCGGGAAGAAATATTTGGCCCTGTAATGTCAGTATTGACCTTTGACGGTGAAGAAGAAGTTATTTCCCGTGCTAATGCCACAGAGTTCGGTTTAGCCGCAGGCGTTTTTACCCAAGACATTACCCGAGCTCATCGCGTGATTCATCAAATGGACGCCGGAATTTGTTGGATAAATAGTTATGGTTTATCACCTGCCCAAATGCCGGTAGGTGGTTATAAGCAATCAGGGATAGGCCGAGAAAATGGCTTGGCAACGCTTAATCATTATACGCAATTAAAAGCGGTGTATGTTGGATTACAACCATTAGACAGCCCATTTTAAGTTAACTAAATGGTTTTCCCTGAAATTAAATTGTCTCAAAAATAACGTTGAGACAATGAAATGATAACTAAGAAATATTATGAATAACGAAAATTTTGATTATATTATCGTTGGCGCAGGCTCAGCCGGCTGTGTATTAGCTAACCGTTTGAGTGAAGACGCTAACAACAGCGTTTTATTACTTGAAACAGGTGGTAGTGATAAAAGTATTTTTATTCAAATGCCAACTGCCCTATCGATTCCAATGAATACTAAAAAGTACGCGTGGCAGTTTGAAACCGAGCCAGAGCCTCATCTTGATGGCCGTCGTATGCATTGTCCTCGCGGTAAAGTATTAGGAGGCTCTTCGTCAATTAACGGTATGGTTTATGTTCGCGGCCATGCCAAAGATTTTGATGAGTGGCAGCAATACGGCGCTAAAGATTGGGATTATGCCCATTGTTTACCTTACTTTAAAAAAGCCGAAACATGGGCATTTCCTGGAGATGAATACCGTGGCAAAGAAGGCCCGCTAGGCGTTAACAATGGTAATCAAATGAAAAATCCATTGTATAAGGCCTTTGTTGATGCTGGTGTCGAAGCGGGATATTTACCAACAGATGATTATAACGGCGCCGCGCAAGAAGGTTTTGGCCCAATGCACATGACCATAAAAAACGGTGTGCGTAGTTCAACATCAAACGCTTATTTGCGCCCTGCGATGGCACGTACTAACTTAACCGTAGAAACTCATGCCTTAGTGCATAAAGTATTGCTCGATGGCAAAAAAGCTGTCGGCGTACGTTACGAGCGCAAAGGTAAGTTATTCGATGTAAACGTTAATAAAGAAGTGATTTTATCCGCTGGCCCTATTGGCTCTCCGCACATATTACAACTTTCTGGTATTGGTAATAGAACGACACTTGAAGAAGCGGGCATTGAAGTTAATCATGAATTACCTGGTGTTGGTGAGAATTTACAAGATCACCTTGAATTCTATTTCCAGTTTAAATGTAAAAAGCCGATTTCTCTTAATGGTCAATTAGGCTTATGGAATAAGTTTTTAATTGGTACCCGTTGGATTTTGACCAAGCAAGGCTTAGGGGCAACCAATCATTTTGAATCATGTGGTTTTATTCGTTCCAAAGCGGCAGTTGAATGGCCTGACTTACAATATCATTTTTTACCTGCCGCTATGCGCTATGACGGTAAAGAGGCCTTTGCAGGACATGGATTTCAGGTACATATTGGCCACAATAAACCGAAAAGTCGTGGCGCGGTTAAAGTGCTATCAAACGACCCTAAAGTGCATCCGCAAATTTGTTTCAATTATCTTGAACATGAAGAAGACAAAGCCGGCTTTCGCGCTTGTGTTCGTTTAACCCGTGAAATTATTCATCAAAAAGCCTTTGACGAATACCGTGGTGAAGAAATTCAGCCAGGTATTGAAGTACAAACCGATGAAGAAATAGATACCTTCGTCCGTCAATTCGTTGAAAGTGCCTATCACCCTTCATGCTCTTGTAAAATGGGTACTGATGAAATGGCTGTTGTTGACCCTGATACCAAAGTTCATGGTATTGAAGGATTACGAGTGGTTGACTCGTCAATATTCCCAACCATTCCAAATGGCAACTTAAATGCGCCCACCATTATGGTGGCAGAACGTGCTGCCGATATTATTCGTGGTCGTGAAACCTTACTGCCATCTGACGCAAAGGTGCGTATTTCGCCAAACTGGCAGCAAAGTCAGCGTTAAAAAATCAAATAATTACAATAACGATAATCGCGAGTACTCGTTCAGATATTAATTATCGCAGTCAAGATAGAATTCATGATTGCGACAATTGAGATTTGGCACTTTAATTAAGTGTTTCCGAGTACTCTTTTTTAAAACTAAAAGAGGAGTTTATACTTGTTTACATCACTAAAAATTACCATTAGGAGACCCTTATGACCACATGGTTATCAGCTGGTATCCTATTTACCTTTGCCGCCATTGCACTGATATTATTTCGTTGGGGAAATATACGCTGTGTTGGCGTTACACCCGTTAAAACATTTACCTTCATTGCGATTCTATTTACCTCTGGACTTGATGTTGGTCTTATTATGTTCCCGTTAACTGAATTTGCCGGTTATGCAGATTTAGCAACGAGTCCTGAGTACACATTTACCAATCCACTAGCGATAGAGTTTGGTTTTTGGGCCTTCCTTATTTGGGGTTTCTACTTTCTTACTTGTTTTTACTTCTGCGTTATTGAACCTCGAGTAAAGTTTTTTGAAATACCGTTAATCAAGCTAATAAACAACGTTGTGATCATAGGTACCTGTGCTTTTACTGCCTACTTATTACTAACTAATCTACCTTGGTATCTGCCTTCTTTAGGTGATGGTGAGTCGATAATTAGTAGTTTTTACCTTATTGTCTTCCTTGTTATTGCCGCAGCGGTTTATTCAAGTACCAGTATTCGCTATGTTCGACTATTAAGTTTAGCCACTACTTGGCTATTTATTGCCTTAATTGCCTTAATGTTCAGTGGCGCATTCTTTTCAGAGGGCTCGAGTATTTCCGAGTTTGCGACTACCGTTTCTTTACTTGGTGGTTACTTTGGTAATATTCATGAATTTGTTTTACCACTTAATGATTATCATGAGTTCTACCTTTACTGGTGGTTTGCGTGGAGCATTATGATTGGTCAGTTCACTGCTCGTTTTGTTGGAGGTTTACGTACTTATCAAGTATTAGTAGCTATGTTGGTATTTCCATCAATTCCAATCGCCATATGGTTTACGGTGTTGTACTACTACAGTGCAAATGGTTTAGAGACTGCTGGTTTTTACAATATTGCCATGGCAATTGTCGGCATAACTTTTGTCATTAATTCACTCGATTCACTGATCCGTTTATATACTGATAACCTAAACTTAAGCGTGAGTAGATTAGGTACTATCAAGTACTTTGTGGGTAACTTAGCAGCGTTGAGCGTACTAACCTTACTATTTAAATTGGATTTTTTACAAATTCAATGGGTTGGTGCTGTAGTTATTGGACTATTCTTTACTTGTTTTGGTTATATCTTGTTATCCAAATATAAAGCGGTAAATGAAATTGATAGTTCTCCAAAAGAAAACGAACTCGATTTTAATAAAATAGAATTAATAAAATAACATCACAATTTTTATAAAAATATACTGAATAAAAAGAGAAAATAAAATGAACAAAAGTATTATTGCTATCGCAACAAGCTGTCTACTAACATTATCTGCTGGTGCAGCTGCCGATGTAACCGCTACCGTTAACCTAGCTTCGGATTACACTTTTAATGGTGTTAGCCAAACGGGAAACGATCCTGCGTTGCAAGCAAGTTTAGACTATGCCGCAGATAGTGGTTTTTACGCCGGTACTTGGGCATCAAACGTTGATTTTGGTAGCTCTGATGATACTAATATTGAATGGGATGCATACGTTGGCCAATATTTTCAGTTAAACGAAAAAGTTGGTTTAGATGCTGGTATTGCGTATTACACTTACCATGGTGATTCTGCATCAGATACTTATAACTACCCTGAAGCTTATACTAAGTTTAGCTATAACTCTTCAATGGGTGATACTGAATTAAATTTTTGGTATAGCTGGGATTACTTTGGATTAGACGTGAATCATTATATTGCGATGGTTGCACATACATTTGAAGTAGCGCCAGGCCATAACGTAAAAGTAAGCTTTGATCGTTCAACTTCATCAGATGAAAACAAATGGTCTTGGGATAACAAAGATGCATACAACCATTACCGTGTTGAGTATATGACGAGTTGGAATGGCTTTGACTTTGATTTAGCACTCGAAGATACCACTATGGATATCGATGCGGCTGATACTCGCGTTGTACTTTCAGTATCACGCACATTCAGCTTATAAGTTTCAGCATTAGCGATTACTGGCTTTAACTATTAAGCCAGCTTTGCATAACTTGACGACTAATAGCCTCTATATTTTTATAGGGGCTATTTTATATCTAATAAAGCGTTTTTTAACCAATAAAACAACAAAGCTACATTACCGTTATAGTATTTACACCAAAAAATTAATGACAGAAACCATGATCAATATAGCATTTAAAATGTGCTTAACACTTCCAGAAACAGTACGTTCCCTGTATTATTGGCGTCATAAAATTTCAGTCAAAATTACAATATTTAGCAAGATAAAGAGTACCCATAATGAAAACACACAAGCCACAAAGTAACGCTATGCTCAAAAGAGCCCACACCAATATGCCGATGGGTGTAGCTGATAGTTACCGTTATTGGGGTGAAGAAAACACCGTATTTTTAAGTAGTATGAAAGGTTGTACGATTACTGATTGTGACAACCAAACCTTTGTTGATTTTCGCTTGGCCTATGGGCCCATTATTCTTGGTTACCGTGATGAACGTGTTGACAATGAAGTGATTAATGCGATTACTAATGTTGGTACTATTTCTGGGTTTTCTACTGGTCTTGACTCTGACGTAGTGGAGCTAGTGAAGTCACTTTGCCCTAACATCGATAAAATGCGCTTTGCAAACTCTGGTACTGAAGCCGTTATTGGCGCGGTACGTACTGCTCGTGGTTTTACTAAACGTAATAAAATAGTTGTTGTTGAAGGTGGTTTTCACGGTCTTCATGATGAAGTTATGTGGAAGTCAGATGTTGATAACTGGGATGACCGTACAGAAAAGTCACCTGAAATCATTCCATTTGGTGCCGGTATTCCACAAAGTACTCGTGAACATCAAGTCAGTGTGCCACTAAATGATATTGCCGCTATCGACGCCGTATTTGCAGAACATGGTGATGATATTGCTGCAATTTTAATTGAACCCATTATGGGTAACTGTGGCTCAATTGCCTCCACTCAAGACTACATGCAAAAATTGCGTGATGTTTGTGATGCTAACGGCTCGCTACTAATTATGGACGAAGTAAAAACTGGCTTTCGTGTTGCTAAAGGTGGCGCGCAAGAGCTTTATGGTATTTACGCCGATTTAACCACCTATGCAAAAGCCATGGGCAATGGTTATCCCGTTGCTGCTTTTGGTGGCAGTGCTAATGTCATGGATACTATTTCTTTTGATAAAGGCGGCGTAACTCATGGCGGTACTTATACGGCAAATATGGTGGCGCTTAGTGCGGCAAAAGCAACATTAACCATATTGAAAGAAACTGATGCACTGGCAAACATTGCTAATGTTGGTAAAAAAATTCAAACCGTTCTTTCACGTGTATTTACAAAGTTTGGTATTAAGCATTGCTTTGCAGGCCCAGATGCAATGTTCGGCGTACATTTTGGTAGCGAAGTTCCACAAAACTATCGTGACTGGAAGCAAACTAATAGCGACCTTTATACGCAATTTGCGATGAACTTAATCGATAATGGCTTGATGCTAGAACCAGATTCTCGTGAACCTTGGTTTATTTGTGAAGCCCATAAAACCATGGATTTGAACTGGTTAGAGCAAGTAGCTGAGCAATCAATGGCGGCAGCAATTAAAGCACAATAGCACTAGCTTTGCTTACGCTAGGAATAATATCAGGCAAAAACTATGGCTTTTGTCCTAACACGTTAATTAATCAAAGATTAACTAACTAATTTGTATAAAAAAAGCACCGGCTGTAGGCGAACTACTCTCGGTGCTTTTTATTAACTATTTAAAGTTATCATTATCGTTATTTAAGTATTCGCCTTAAAACGATTGATTAAAAATCTTATGCTTTCTTTAAGTACGCAGAAACTAACACAATACGCGTACCATTTACTTTCCCTTCAATATGCTCAGGGTTATCCGTTAAACTGATACCACGTACCATTGTGCCTTGCTTGGCAGTAAAATTAGCCCCTTTAACCTTCAGATCTTTAACTAAGGTAACATTGTCGCCGTCATGTAATTCAGCGCCGTTACTATCGCGGGTAGGCCCTTCTCGTTCAGCTGCAGCAATACCCTGCTCAGCCCAAGTTTTAACGTCGTCTTCCAAATAAATCATATCAAGTGCATCTTGTGCCCAGCTTTCACTAGATACTTTATGTAGCATACGATAAGCCATTACTTGCACTGCTGGTTCTTGATTCCACATTGCATCGGTCAAACAACGTAAATGGTTAATATCAAGCTCAACAGTACCTTCTACTTGTCCTAAGCAATTACTACATAAATAGATACTTTGTTGTGCGCTTAAGTCACTTGTCGGTGGCACCGGATGAACACTTAAACCGTCAGTTGATGCACAAAATTCACAGCTTGAATTACTGCGTTGCTTTACTGCTTGCTCTGTTACCATAATAAATATACCCACAAAAAATTTGTCGCTATTATGCCAATGTTGCCAATGCTATGGTAGAACATTTAGCATTTAAATAAGCGTTATTGATTTAAAATCAAGCTCTGTCGCGTTGATGGCGGTATTAAGATCAAAAAAGGTGGCTAGCGCCACCTTTAAATTTAATTAAGCGACTAAGACTTAGTGAAAACTAGGTTGATTCTTTAACTTCATCGCTTTGATTAGCTAAAGCACTGTCTTCACCTGCAAATTTATCTACCCAAATAGCAATAGCGCCATCACCGGTAACATTACACGCAGTACCAAAGCTATCTTGAGCTAGGTATAACGCTATCATTAACGCTAACGCAGCATCGGTAAAGCCAAGCATACTTGCAAGTAAACCAATAGCTGACATTACTGCGCCGCCTGGAGCACCTGGTGCTGCAATCATGACAATACCTAACATCAATATAAAACCCATCATGCCGCCTAAACCAGGCAATGCAAGTTCAGGCGTTAATAACATAACGGCTGTTGCACAAGTGACGATGGTAATTGTTGAACCACTTAAATGAATTGACGCACAAAGTGGTACCGTGAAATTAGCAACACCGTCACTAACATCATTTGCTTTAGTTGCGCGTAAAGACACAGGAATGGTTGCAGCACTAGACATAGTACCCAACGCGGTAAAATATGCTGGCATCATGTTTTTCAATAATACCATTGGTGACTTTTTCATCGCCATCGCAGTGGTAACGTATAAAATCGTGATCCAAAGCCAATGCATGATTAATGCAAGTACGAGTACTAAGCCAAATGTTTGCAGGGTTGAAAATACAGTACCGTCAACTGTCATTTCAGCAAATACACCAGCAATATAAAAAGGTAATGCCGGAATAATAACTTTGCTCAATAACATTTCAATAACATCACGCGCTTCGTTTAAATTAGTACGAAGCGATGTTGCGTTAATTGCGCTAATACCAATACCAAAAATAAAGGCTAATGCTAAAGCTGTCATCACATCAAACAAAGGCGGAATGCTAATATCTAAAAAGCCTTTTAGTTTTTCACCTTCTGCTGCTGCCTCTAATGCATTGCCAGAAATTAAACCTGGTAAAATAGTACTCGCAACAATAAATGCTAATGCGCCAGCAACAATGGTTGAACCGTAAGCTAAGCCAACGGTTTTACCTAGTAATGCACCCGAACCTTGAGGCAGTGAGGCTATACCGCTAGCAATATAAAACAAGATAATTAATGGAATAGTAAACTTAATTAATTGCCCGATAAAAGATTGAATAGTAAAGGTTAATTGTATGAGAAAATCAGGGGCAAATAGGCCAATGACGATACCCGCGACTATGCCAGCAATAAGCTTTAGCACTAAATTCATAAGAACTCCGATTGTTATAATAATATTGAAGATTAATTCGCAACCATTTCAAGGTAGCGATAATAATTCTATTCTAACCTAATTATTTATGTTCAAGCCAGACTAGCGTTAACTTGCTGTCTTCTGGCTGCGGTATATGGTTTTTACAAACAAAAAGCCCAAGTGCGGCAACCAATGTTTCATCGTAATAAACAAAAGGTATGCGTTGACGCTGCCATGTCGGTATTTTCGCCTCTTGTAATACCTTTTTGAGCGCCCTCGATTTATCACGAAAATGTGGTAAACATTTTGGATTATCATGGCTAAATCGAATACTAACTTTTTGCCCAGCTTTTGGCGCTATTATATTAATGTCTTGATGAGAGTTACTGACACCAGAATCGGTATCAACAATATCATTCGCGCCATCGATAACAGCAAATTGAATGTTGCCTAAGTTATCAGGCAGTTCAAGTTTCTTTCTTTCTAAAGTAAAAACTAACGACTTACTCCATTCACTAATATCCATAAAGTTGTCAGTTAAATAAAGTTTCTGCTGATAACGACGCAGACAATAATTTGCAATTTTAACACTCGGATTTTTATCACTATCCGCATGCAGTTGCTGAGCAATTTGCATTAACTGAGCGCTACTTGGCATCAATTTATCATGCTTGGCGAGAAAAAAACGTATCACATTGTTAAATCGTAATTCACTTAAACTCAAAAGTTCAGGAATTGACAACACATTGTCAGTAAATGACACTTTATTTAAGTCTTCTTTAGCAACCTCATTAAGTAGTAACTGTGCATCTTGGCAATGCCCTGCACTTCGACTCAAGGTTTTATTAAAACTTGGCCAACGACGGGTTAACTCAGGCACGATAGTATGACGAATAAAATTCCGGTCGAATGCTTGGTCCTCATTCGATTCATCTTCAATCCAGTCTAGTTTTCGCTCTTGAGCATAAGCGACAATATCTTCACGAGACATAGCTAACAGTGGTCGCACTAGCGAGTGTTGCGCAAGTGGCAACTGCTGCCCCATTGAAGATAAGCCTTTTAAGCCAGCACCCCGTTTCAAGGCGAGTAAAAAAGTTTCTGCTTGGTCATTAAGATGGTGGCCAGTAACAATAAAGGCTGAATCAGCACTTGTTTCAATCAAACACTGATAACGCGCATCTCGGGCAATTGCTTCAAGGCTTTGCTGGGGTAGTTTTTTTAATGCCAATTGATGAATAGTCAGCGGTAATGAAAATTGCTGACATTGCTCAGTAGCAAACTGTTGCCAAAAGTGTGCATTGGCACTTAAACCATGATTTACATGGCAAACCAAAATAGGATTCGTCAGTTGTTGTTGCTGTTTTAAAGAAGATAAAGCGGCGAGTAGTACTTGTGAGTCAACACCACCACTGTATGCAACGACAATAGTTTTATCATTGGTGTTGTTGAAAAACGCTAGTAGCGCTGATTCAATTTTATTCATGAACGGAAAATAAAAAGCGACCATTGAATTGGTCGCTTTTTATTAGATTAACAGTAACCGAACGACATGAGTTTGTCGTAACGCTTGTCAATTAATTCTTCTTTAGAAAGCTCATCAAGCTCTGCTAAATTGCTTTTCAGTGATTGTTTTAATAATGCTGCCATCTGCTCCATATCGCGATGCGCACCACCTAAAGGTTCTTCAACAATATTATCAATAAGTTCTAATTCTTTAATACGCTTGGCTGTAATACCCATAGCTTCTGCTGCAGTTGGAGCTTTCTCTGCAGTTTTCCATAAGATTGACGCACAACCTTCAGGAGAAATAACTGAGTATGTTGAATATTCCAACATGTTAACTTTATCGCCAACACCAATGGCTAATGCGCCACCTGAGCCACCTTCACCAATAACCGTACAAATAATAGGTACGCTCAAGCGCGCCATTACTTTCAAGTTGGTTGCAATTGCTTCACTTTGGCCACGTTCTTCAGCGCCAATACCTGGATATGCACCTGGAGTATCGATAAAAGTAATAATTGGCATGTTAAAGCGTTCAGCCATTTTCATTAAGCGCAATGCTTTACGATAACCTTCTGGACGCGGCATACCAAAGTTACGTTTAACTTTTTCAGTTGTTGAACGACCTTTTTGATGACCAATAACCATCACAGCTCTGCCGTCTAAGCGTGCTGTACCGCCAACAATAGCGCTATCGTCTGCGTATGCTCTGTCACCCGCTAATTCATCAAACTCAGTAAAAATACGTGGTAAGTAATCTAACGTATAAGGACGTTGAGGATGACGAGCCACGCGCGCAGTTTGCCATGGGTCTAAGTCTGAAAATATTTTTTTCGTTAACTCATTATTTTTTGCACGTAATTGAGTAATTTGTTCTTCTAAATCAAGATCTAATTCTTGGCCATTGTTGACCGACTCTAGTTCTTTAATTTTTGCTTCAAGCTCTGCAATTGGCAGCTCAAAATCTAAGAAATTTAATGACATATGATTATTCTTACCTATGTTGTCAAGGAGTACCGTTCTTAATGAACACTACTTATTTAAATTTTAACTCGACTTGCTCATCACCCAGCAGGGTTTTCAAATCGTATAATAGCATGTCGCTTGGCGATACGCGCCACTGTACGCCCAATTCTAGCATACCTTGCGCTTCATCTCTTTGATAAAAAACGCGAATTGGGCAAATACCTTCTTTGTACGGTGTTAAAACTTCAGTAAACCGTTCAATAAAGTTATCCGAAAGTTTACTTTTATCAATCTGCAAATCAAGTGAAGCGACATAATTTTCACGGGCATCTGCAATTGTCATGATATCTCGGGCGGTCATTGTAATACCCCCAGAGTAATCATCAAAGCTGACCTGTCCGCTACAGACTAAAATAGCATCAGAAACAAGCAATTCTGCAAATCTATCGTAGTCATCTGGAAATAAACGGATGTCCATTCGAGCACTTTTATCATCGAGTGTAACTAATGCCCAACGACGACCGCGTTTATTAACTAAAACTCTTACCCCTAAAACCAAACCTACTGCCACGCTTGTTTTGTCTTTATTTGTCGGTTGTAAGCTAACGAGGCGGTTAGTAGCATACCGTTTAATTTCGTTTAAATAACGGTTAATCGGGTGCCCCGTTAAATATAGTCCTAAGGTTTCTTTTTCACCATCAAGCCACTGTTCTTCGGGCCACGCATTTACTACTTTGAATGCCTGTCTATTGTCCGTTTGTTCGTCGTTAATCAGACCAAACAAGTCATTCTGACCTAAAGATTCAGCCTTAGCATGTTGCTCTGCCGCTTTAATTGCTTCAACTAAGGTTTCAAATAACGCAGCACGGTTTTTACCTTGCTCTAGCGTTGAACCAATTTGGTAATGAGGTCCCAGTGCATCCATAGCACCAGATTTAATCAACTTTTCCAATATTCTTTTATTGGTTTTCTTTAAATCTAAACGGGCACAAAAATCGAATAAATCGGTAAATGGGCCACCGTTTTGGCGCGCGGCAATAATGGCCTCAATTGGCCCTTCACCGACACCTTTAACCGCGCCAATACCATAAACGATTTGATCATCATCATTGACCGTAAACTTGTATTGCCCAGCATTAACGTCAGGAGGTAATAAATCAATGCCCATATTGCTACATTCATCGACTAGGGTAACAATTTTTTCAGTGTTATCCATATCCGCTGACATTACTGCAGCCATAAACGGTGCTGGAAAGTGCGTTTTCATCCATAGTGTTTGATATGACACTAACGCATAGGCAGCTGAGTGTGATTTATTGAAACCGTAGCCGGCAAATTTTTCTACTAAATCGAATATTTTCATGGCGAGTTCGCCATCAACGCCACGATTTATCGCACCAGCCTCAAAACCGGCACGCTGCTTAGCCATTTCTTCTGGTTTTTTCTTACCCATGGCACGGCGGAGCATATCTGCGCCACCAAGCGAGTAACCAGCAAGTACCTGAGCAATTTGCATAACTTGCTCTTGATAAAGAATAATACCGTATGTTGGCTCTAGAATTGGTTTTAAATCAATATGTTGCCATGTTTCATCAGGGTAGCTGACAGCTTCTCGGCCATGCTTACGTTCAATGAAGTTATCAACCATGCCTGATTGCAAAGGGCCAGGTCTAAATAAGGCCACCAATGCGATAATATCTTCAAAGCAATCGGGCTTTAATTTAGCAATTAGTGACTTCATACCACTGGATTCGAGCTGAAATACCGCAGTTGTTTCTGATTTCAATAAGACTTTAAAGCTGGCTTTATCTTCCAAGTCTATCGCGGCAATATTAATTGGCTCTTTGCCTTCCTTTAACAACTTAACATCAGCCATCTCAATGGCCCATTGCAAGATAGTTAAGGTACGTAAACCAAGGAAATCAAACTTGACCAACCCTGCGTCTTCTACGTCATTTTTATCAAATTGCGTAACCGGGTTGTTGCCTTCCTCATCACAATATAATGGTGCAAAATCCGTTATGGTTGTCGGCGAAATAACCACACCACCCGCATGTTTACCGGCGTTACGCGTTGTACCTTCTAAGATACGGCACATATCGATAAGATCTTTTACTTCACTATCTTGCGCGTAAACTTCAGGTAACTTGGGCTCTTCCTCGAAGGCTTTTGCTAAAGTCATGCCTGGTGTCGGGGGAATTAATTTTGATATGCGATCAACAAAGCCATAAGGATGACCTAGTACACGGCCAACATCTCGAATAACCGCTTTTGCGGCCATAGTACCAAAGGTAATAATTTGCGATACGGCATCACGGCCATATAACTCTGCAGTATGGTCAATTACCTCATCTCGTCTGTCCATACAAAAGTCGACATCGAAATCAGGCATTGAAACACGTTCAGGATTTAAGAAACGCTCAAACAGTAAATCATATTCTAGTGGGTCTAAATCGGTTATTTTTTGCGCGTAAGCCACTAATGATCCAGCACCTGAGCCACGGCCTGGCCCGACAGGAATATTGTTATCTTTACTCCACTGGATAAACTCCATAACGATCAAGAAGTAACCAGGGAACCCCATATTATTAATAACTTTAAGTTCAATGGCTAAACGTTCATCGTAAGGTTTACGTTTTTCAGCGAAGTCTGGCGCGTCTTTATCAAATAAAAACTCTAAACGCTCTTGTAAGCCTTCTTCCGACACCTTAACTAAGAAGTCTTCAATCGATAAGCCTTCGGTTGGAAAGTCAGGTAAAACGTATTCACCTAGAGTAACGGTTACATTACATCGCTTGGCTATTTCTACGGAATTCTCTAGTGCTTCTGGAATATCGGAAAAAAGCTCCGACATTTCCTCTTCACTACGCAGGTACTGCTCTTTACTGTACTTTTTAGGGCGACGTTTGTCGTCTAAAGTGAAACCGTCATGGATAGCTACCCTAATTTCATGCGCATCAAAGTCTTCTGGACTTAAAAACATCACTTCATTAGTGGCAACGAGTGGTAATTCGCAACGAGAGGCAAGTTCAACGGCTAAGTGCAGGTAATTTTCTTCATCACTACGGCCCGTACGGATCAATTCTAAGTAATAGCAATTAGGAAAATATTGCTGATAAAAACTTAGCATTTCATCGACAATTTCTACATTGCCTTTTAGTAAAGCTTTACCAACATCCCCCTCTCGACCACCAGAAAGCAGAATTAGTCCATGTGCATGTTCAATTAACCAGTTCTTATCTAATACCGCTTTACCTTGAATGTGACCGCGTAAATACGCTTTTGAGATCAGTTCGGTAATATTTTTATAACCAACATTATTTGTTGTTAATATCACTAACCGAGATAATTCATCACCTAACTCATTACTTTTCACCCAAAAATCACAGCCAATAATAGGCTTAATACCTGCGCCATGTGCTGCATGGTAATACTTAACTAAACCACACAAGTTGGTTTGATCGGTTAATGCCAGTGCCGGCATATTTAAATCTGCTGCTTTGGCAATTATTGGCTTAACTTTTTTTAAGCCATCACACATCGAGTAGTCACTATGAACTCTTAAGTGAATAAATTTGGGCTCGCTTGATGCTTCAACATCAGTAGTGTCAATTTCGGCAAGTGAATGGTCAGGTTCAGACATTAATGGCTCTAATTTTTTTTATGATTGCTGGCTGAATTAGCAATAACATTTGCTACAGGTTTAAAACTTCGGCGGTAATTATCTAAAACACCATGCTCAATGATTTTTTCTAAATGAGCTTTGGTGGGGTAACCTTTATGCTGGGCAAAGCCATATTCTGGGTGCAACTTATCTAAGGCAATCATTTCATCATCGCGTGCGACTTTAGCCAAAATAGATGCAGCACTAATTTCTGCAACTCTCGCATCACCTTTTACGACGCTTTGACTGGCAATATTACCGCCTTCTGCAGCAAATGTCGGACAACGGTTACCATCGACCAGTACATAGTCAGGTAAAACCTTTAAGCCAAGTACAGCACGTTGCATAGCAAGCATAGTTGCATGAAGAATATTTAAGGTGTCTATTTCTTCAGGGTTTGCTCGACCAATTGACCAAGCAATGGCATGCTGCTTGATTTCAACCGACAATAACTGTCTTTTCTTTTCGGAGAGTTTTTTTGAATCCATCAATCCCTCAATAGGATTTTCAGGGTCTAAAATTACTGCAGCAGTAACTACATCGCCAACTAATGGCCCGCGCCCTACTTCATCGACACCAGCGATGCAATAAGCCACAGGGTATTCAAACGGTTCAAAACTTTTTTTTACAGCAGGCATAATAATTCACGACCAATATTATAATAAATCAATGACGGCATTTGCCGCTTGTTTACTCGCATCTTGCTTAAGTGTTTGGTGAATAGTAGTAAAAGCCTGATTTAAGGCTGATTGATCTTGGTACAAACGCTCTTCCACTAAGGGGATAATATTATCTACTGTGACTTGCCCCTGCAGTAACTCAGGTACAAGTGATTTATTAGCAAGTAAATTAGGTAAAGAGAACCACTTCAATTTCACAAAACCTTTGAACATATGGTAAGTCAGCGGGTTAAATTTATAACAAATCACCATAGGGCGTTTCACCAGTGCAGCTTCTAATGTCACTGTGCCTGATGCCGTTAACAAACAATCACTTGCCGCCATTACTTTTTGCGTTTCGCCAATAATAATATTGACCGTAATCTCAGGAGCAAATTTTTTATGCAGCTCTTTAAATTGCTCAGCGCGTTTTTCACTGATCATAGGAACAGCAAACAGTAACTCTTTAATATGCTCAGGCTTATTTAATAATAACTTTTTAGCGGTTAATAAAAATGGTTCAACTAATCGAGATAATTCGCCACCTCGACTACCCGGCATTAATGCAAGAATTGTTGCCGACTCAGACAAGCCAAGTGAATTTCGTGCAGCAGCTTTATCAGAGATCATAGGAATATCATCTGCTAACGAATGCCCAACAAAGGTACAAGGCACCTGATGTTTATCATAGAATGCTTTTTCAAAAGGCAACAATGACAAAACCATATTGGTTGCTTTAGCAATTTTAAAAACGCGCTTCTCACGCCATGCCCATACTGACGGACTAACATAGTGAACGGTTTTAATGTTCTGTGCTTTTAGTTTTTCTTCTAGGGTAATATTGAAATCTGGTGCGTCAATACCAATAAAAACATTTGGTTTGTTCGCTGAGAAGTAGTCGGTCAGTGATTTGCGAATATGAAGCAATCGGCGTAGTCGCCCTAGCACTTCAAAAACCCCCATCACAGACAACTCATCCATATCGAATAAGCTATTAAAACCCAACGCTTGCATTTTTGGTCCACCAATACCAATAAACTCGGCTTGTGGATAGGAATTAAGCAATTGCTGCATCAGGCCTGCACCCAATGTATCACCTGAGTGTTCGCCAACAACTATGGCAAAAGTTGGCTTGTCGCTATTATTTTCTTGGCTTACTAATATTTCACTTTCAGATATCAACGTAGAATTCTCTTTTGCTGGCATAATATTAGCGAATAATGCCGCGACTAGAGTTTTTAATAAAGTTAGTAAAAACCGTTAACTCAGGCATTTTATGATTAGTTTCATCAATTTTAGCTAATGCTTCGTCAACTGTTAAGCCTTGACGATAAACAGATTTATAAGCACGTTTAATATGCAAGATTACGTTTTTATCAAAACCTCGACGTTTCAAACCTTCACTATTCAAACCAAAAGGTTTAGCCGGTTGCCCAGAGGCCATCACATAAGGAGGAATATCTTTTAATATTAGGGAATTAGCACCAACAAAGCTATGATCGCCAATATGACAAAATTGATGAACGCCTGTCATGCCACCAATAATCGCATGATTGCCGACGTGAACATGACCGGCAATGGACGCACCATTAGCCATGATACAATTGCTACCAATCATACAATCGTGTGCAATGTGCGTATAAGCCATAAATAAATTATTACTGCCAATTTGCGTTAGGCTTTGGTCTTGAATTGTGCCGCGATGAACCGTGCAATATTCTCGAAAAGTATTATTATCTCCGATCACCAATTCAGTTGGTTCACCGGCATATTTCAAATCTTGGCCATCTTCACCAATTGAAGCAAATTGGAAAATACGATTGCCTTTGCCCATTTTTGTTGGACCATTGATAACAACATGTGAGCTAATTTCGCAATCATCACCAATAACTACATTTGCCGCAACATAGGTCCAAGGGCCAATTTTAACATTAGCGCCAATGATAGCGCCATCTTCAATTATCGCTTGCGGGTGAATCAATGAATCAGCCATATTATAATGCTCGTCTTGCACACATAAGATCAGCTGAGCAGACAACTTTACCGTCAACTCGTGCTTCACCATAAAACTTCCACATACCACGGCGCTCTTTAACAAACTCTAAATGCAGATGCATTGTGTCACCAGGATGTACCGGTTTTTTAAATTTAGCTTTATCGATTGAAGCAAATAAAAACAGCTCTCCTTCATTTTTATCTTCAACTGATTTAAAACCAAGAATACCACTTGCTTGTGCAAGTGCTTCAAGAATCAAAACACCAGGGAATATAGAGTAACTAGGGAAGTGCCCCATAAATGCTGGTTCATTAACCGTAACATTCTTTATTGCATGAATAGACTTACCTGGTGTGTAATCAAGTACACGATCCACCAATAAAAAAGGGTAGCGATGTGGGATAAGTGTTTTTATTTCTTCTACATCAATAATGTTTTTTTGCGCTTCCAAGATTTATTCCTTAATTTTCATAACGATAATGACAAGTTACTTAATCTTTATCGGTTGTCATTTCTTTTTCTACATTAGCCACACGCTTAGTTAATGCTTCTAATTTTCGAATGCGAGCGTTGTTCTTATGCCATTCTTTATTTGGCTGACAAGGCATTCCAGATGAATAGACACCTGGTTTATTCATTGACTTAGTAACCATAGTCATACCGGTGAATACACAACCATCACCTATTTCAATATGTCCGTTAATGCCAACTAGGCCAGCAATAATACAATTTTTTCCGATAGTCGTACTACCAGCAATAACACTACATGCCGCAATAGCGGTATTTTCGCCGATTTCAACGTTGTGGGCAATCTGTATTTGGTTATCGAGTATCACCCCAGCTTTGATAATAGTATTTTCTAAAGCGCCTCTATCAATTGTCGTGCTAGCGCCAATTTCAACATTATTACCAATAATGACTGTACCGAGCTGAGGAATTTTTACCCATTTACCTTTATCATTTGCATAACCGAAACCATCTGCTCCGATAACCGTATTTGCATGTACTGAACAATTTATACCAATTTCAACACAATGGTAGATACTAACATTTGACCAAACTATTGTGTTGGTGCCAATTTTTGCCCCTATGCCTATAAAAGAGCCCGCACCAATACTGACATTATCGCCAATAACTACACCAGCTTCGATTACTACATTAGCGGCTATCGTAACATTTTCACCTAAAGTAACACTCTCATCAATAATTACCGAAGCATGAATAGAGCTTGCTGGCTTAGGTGTTGTATCTAGTAACTGTGCAACTAACGCATAACCCATGTATGGATTATCCATAACTAAAGCATTGGTATGGCAATTTTCAAGCTCTTTACTAGAAATGATAACAGCGCTAGCACTTGTCGTGGTAAGTTGATCACTATATTTACTATTTGCTAAAAAAGCTATTTGACCAATTTGAGCAGTATTTAAAGTCGCAATACTTTCTATTTCGCATTGCCCATCGCCGTGGACAATAGCACCTATTTTATTTGCGATTTCTGCGAGTTTATAACTCATAAATAGTAACTTCTTGTTAAGTCTAATCTACAGCATAGATTGAAAGGTGAACGTTTACCATCAAAGGGCTAAACGCAATATTCCGAATCAAAGTGATTCGGAATATTAAAATAAGGTAGCAAAGGAGGTAAAATTTAATTTACTCCATCAAATAAGAAAAGAAGAACTAATTTAGTTTACTAACTTGCTTTACTACTTCAGCTGTAATTGTGCTATCAGGCTTAGAGTAAACAACAGCACTTTGTTCAAGTACTAAGTCATAATCACCTTTAGCGGCAATATTATCAATTGCTTGACGTACTAAAGCGACAATTTTGTTTTGCTCTTCATTTTTTCGAACACCAGTTTTTTGTTGAAACGCTTTACCTTTAACTTGGTAGTCTTGAAAAAGAGTACCAATTTTCGCGTCTAAATCTTCAATTTCCTTCGCACTCATTAAAGAGCCATCACGCTTCTTTTTTTCTTGTTGATATTTAATATCTTGTTCTAACTGAGCAAGTACCGCTTTATCATCTTTAAACTCTTCTTCCAAGCTTTTCATAACTGCGGCAGTTTGAGGTATTTTACCCATGACTTCTTGAAAATTTACTACAGCTATTTTTTGATCTGCAGCCATTGCTGAACTTGCTAATAAAAAGCCTGAAGCCGCAGTCGTCATTACGATAGATTTAATCAATTTATTCAATTTCTACTCCTGAAATATTTTCCAATATTTTCTATATTATTTTATTATGCGGTAGTTATACCGTTTCAAGTTACTTGGTTCAAGCCCAAAACGAAAAAGGTCGTCATTTTCGCTATTTATAGGGCTCTTACTCAATTTTATTTAGAATGTTTGACCAATATTGAAGCTAAAGAACTTAGTATCATCACCCTCTTCTTCTTTAAGAGTCTTAGCAAAGCTAAATATCATCGGTCCCATAGGAGATAACCATTGAACAGAAATACCTGCGGATGCACGGTAACGACCAACATCAGAATAATCAGCTATTTTATCAAATTCAACTTGTGCCAAATCTTCGAAATCACTTAAGCGAAACTCAGTATCCCAAACATTCCCCGCGTCAATAAAGAAACTGCTACGTACGCTATTAGCATAACCTTCATCTAAAAATGGTGTTGGTACAATAAGTTCTACGCCTGCGATAGCAATGGCATTACCGCCAACTGAACGAGTAGATGTTTGTATATAATCGTGATCAGGTCCTAAACAGCAACCACTACTACCACCAAAAGGATCAGGAGATCCTATTTGTGTAGGACGTCTATATATCGCACGAGGACCAACAATATTCGATTCAAATCCTCTCAGGGTACCTGATCCCCCCGCTCTAAAGTTTTCCCAGAATGGTAATATTTGGTCATTACCATCAACTTTGCCATAGCCATTACCATAGCCAAGTTGGAACTTAGTAAGTACAGTCCATCGTTGATCTTGAGTCAATGGAAAATACCATTTAGTATCTAAGTTAATTTTAAAGTAATTTACATCAGAATTAGGCGTGGTCATTTTATACGACAAACTTTGCTGAGAGCCATCGGTAGGAAATGTTCCTCGGTTTAATGTCGAACGTGAAATTGAGGCACTAAGATCAAAGTTTTCAAACTCTAAACCACCATCTGGATCATTAGGATCAGAATACAGTTCATAGAATTTTTGAATTTGCTCGTAAGTTTCTAAACGAGTAATACCATTACTTTTATATCCAATACCGAAATTTAAACGAACATATTCATTAATCGGAAAACCTAAAGTCATGCCAACACCGTAGGTTTTATTATTATATTCAACTAAATTGGCATTTCCCGCATCGAACTCCTGATAAAAAACATTCCCACCAAGTGAAACACCATCAACAGTAAAATAGGGATCCGTGTAAGAAATACTTGCGCTTTTAGAATAGCTTGACGTGTTAATATTAAAACCTAAGCGATTACCGGTACCCAAAAAGTTATTTTGTTGAATACCCGCATTCAAACTTAATTGTGTAGTTGAGCCATAACCAATACCAGCAGTAAATGAACCCGAAGGTTGCTCTTTTACTTCAAAGTCGATATCAACAAGGTCATCTTCACCAGGTAACTGGTTGGTTTCAAACTCAACTGTTTCCATATACGGTAAGCGTTGTAACCAAGCTTTTGAACCTTCAATCAAATTATTTGAAAGCCAAGCTCCTTCCATTTGACGCATTTCTCGACGTAAAACATGCTCCGCAGTTACATGATTACCTTTAAAATTAATACGATTAACGTAAACACGCTTACCTGGATCAACAGACAATATAAGTTTAACGGTTTTATCTTCTTCATTGATTTCAGGGATGGTAACAACTTTTGGGTATGCATAGCCATAACGTCCCAAAAACTTGCTGATTAACTCTTCTGTATAAGTAACAAGTGCACCGTTATAAAGTTCTTCTGTTCTAATCGGGGTGATAGCACGTATAGTTTCTTCAAAGCCCGCCATATCACCAATAAAGTCAACTTCATTAACAGTGTAAACTTCCCCTTCGGTAACATTTAGAGAGATATAAACCGCTTTTTTATCCGGCGTCATCGACACTTGTGTGGAATCAACTTTATATTGCAAGTAACCACGATCAAGATAATGACTCTTAATCGTTTCCATATCCCCTTGAAGTGTTTGCTTTTGATAGCGATCTTGCGCCATAAAGTCCCACCAAGGTGAATCATAAGTTAACTCTATTCTTTCAAGAAGCTCAGCGTCAGAAAATTTCTCATTACCTACAATATTAATTTGCTCAATGGCAGCCGCATCACCTTCTTCAAAAGTGAAGCTAATTTTAACGCGATTACGCGGTAAATGGGTGACGTCTGCTTTTACATTGGCATTATATTTACCGACACTGTGATAAAAGTCTTCTAGTCCGACTTCAATGCCGGAAATAACTGTCATATCTAATGTTTCACCAACACGGATATCACTACCATCAAGACTTTCGGTTAATTGTTCTTCTTTTAAATCATTATTACCATCAAAAGTAATAGCACTAATGGTCGCTCTTTCGCGAACGCGATAAATAACGGTATTGCCATCTCGTGAAACCGCAACATCACTAAAATGGCCCGATTTATATAGTGCTTTAATTGATTGGGATACTCGAAATTCGTTTAAGTTATCACCAACATTAAATGGAATATGTGTTAAGGCTGCACCTAGCGCAACTCGCTGTAAACCTTTAACTTCGATGTCTTCTACTTGAAAATCATCGGCCGCTTGTACCGAAGTTCCCAAACTACCTAATAATACCGCCAGGGCAATTTTTTTAATAATCATATAATATTAACTTTATACTTCTTTTAGTTATAATCGCGATAAATCGTTAAATATGGCGATACTCATCAAGCTTAGTAACGCTATAGTACCAAATTTAAAACCTATTTCTTGTATTTTTTCCGGTACAGGTTTCCCTGTAAAAAGCTCTATAACATAGTAAAATAAATGACCTCCATCTAACACAGGTAAAGGTAAAAGGTTAATAATACCCAAGTTGATACTGATTAAGGCTAAAAAGCCTAAAAAGTAAACAAAGCCATAATTAGCACTGCTGCCTGCACCTTGTGCTATTGAAATGGGACCACTTAAATTTTTCACTGAAACATCACCAGTAATTAACTTACCAATCATGTCAAAGCTCAACACTACTAAATTCCACGTTTTATTAACACTTTCTCCTATTGCGGAAATAGGACCGTACGATTGCTCAAATAAATACTCTTCAGGATAAGGTTCAGAAACTGGCTGAACACCTAAAAATCCAACAACTTTTTCTTTATATTTTTTAGCTTCTGGTTTTACCATCAACTCCGTTATTACGTCATTTCGTAAAACCGTTACACTCACTGCTTTATTAGGATAAAGCTTGATTTGTTCAGAAAACTTTTGCCAACTACCATTGATTCTCTCGCCAGCAATTGAAATTAATTCATCTCCAATTTTTAAACCGGCTTTCTCAGCTGGGCTGTTCTTACCAATCACGGCTAATTTTGCCTGAGCAACAGCGCGAAATGGATTTATGCCTAAACTTGCAATGGCAGACTCTTTGTCTGGAGAAAATAGCCATTCACTGGTGTTCAAATAAAAGTTCTTATTTGAAGCACTGCCTTTAGGTTTAACGGTTATAACAACTTGCTCATCGCCAATAGCACTGACTAAGGCTAAATTTACATCTTGCCAGTCTACCGTTGCATTTTCATTTATTGCAATAATTTCACTATTTGTTGGAAGTGATGCTTTTGCAGCAATTGAATTTATTTCTATATCGCCAACAATTGGCTTTACGCTGGGAACGCCAATAAGAAACATTAAATAAAAGGCTAAAATAGCAAAAGCAAAATTTGCCAAGGGGCCTGCAGCTATAATCGCTATCCGCTGATATACCGACTTATCATTGAATGTTCTATTACGTTGACTATCACTCACGTCATCTACTCTACTATCGAGCATTTTGACGTAACCTCCTAACGGAATCATCGCAATAACAAATTCAGTACCGCACTTATCGACTTTACGCCACAGCACTTTACCGAAACCAACGGAGAAACGCTCTACTTGCACGCCATTCTTGCGAGCAACCCAGAAATGACCATATTCATGAACGGTAATCAATACCCCTAAAGCAACAACAAAAGAGGCTAAATTCCAAAAAAACTCTAACATATGGTCACGCTATAACTGCCCTACTAATTCATTATTTTCCAACAAGGATTGAGCAAATACTCTTACCTTTTGATCCAAAGTGATAACATCTTCTATTGTTACCACCTTTTCTGAGACAAATTTATTCACAGAAGTTTCATTTATTTTCACAATATCGGTGAATTTAATTTTTTCGTTCAAAAAAGCATCAACAGCAATTTCATTAGCTGCGTTAAGTGCAGTGCATGCTCCTTGCCCTTGTTTACAGGCGTCAATAGCCAATTTCAAGTTTGGATATTTAACATAATCCACGTCTTGAAATTCAAATGATTTAGTTGAGAAGAAGTCTAATGGTTCGACACCAGATTCAATACGTTGCGGAAAACTTAATGCATGTGCGATAGGCGTGCGCATATCAGGATTGCCCATTTGTGCTAATACTGAGCCATCTTTATATTGCACCATTGAATGGATAGTACTTTGTGGATGTAAAACCACTTGTATATCATCAGCTTCGACATTAAAAAGCCATTTAGCTTCAATAAATTCGAGGCCCTTATTCATCATAGTGGCTGAATCAACAGAAATTTTTCTGCCCATATCCCAATTAGGATGGGCACACGCTTGTGCAGGAGTAACCTCGCTTAAATCAGCATTTTTCCAAGTTCTGAATGGGCCACCAGAGCCAGTTAACAGTATTTTGCTAACACCATTATCATTAAGGTCACAATAACCTGGTTGTTGCTGTGCCGTTAGCGGTAAACATTGAAATATAGCGTTGTGTTCGCTATCAATAGGCAATAACTGAGCGCCAGATTTTTTTACTGCATCAATAAAGATTGCACCTGATGTCACTAATGCTTCTTTGTTGGCTAGTAGTACTTTTTTACCGGCTTTTACTGCCGCTAATGTTGGTAATAAGCCTGAAGCACCAACAATGGCTGCCATAACCGTTGTACTTGTAGTCGACTTGGCAATATCTTCTAATGCCTCAGTACCAGAAAGTACTTCAATTTCGCTTAAACCAATTTCTGCTAATTTATGAACTAATGTATCAGCATGTAGTTTAGAAACCATTACGACGTTTTCAGGACGAAACTCCCGGCATTGGGCAAGCATTAGGTCGACACTAGCATTTGCTGACAAACTTACAATATCAAACTTTTCAGGATGTAAGCGCACAACATCAAGCGTACTCTTACCAATTGAGCCCGTAGAACCCAATATACATAACGTTTGTTTTTGCATTTACTTTACCAACCTAAATATGCATAGCATAAAGCATAAATTGGTGCAGTAGCTGTTAAGCTGTCTATACGGTCTAAAATCCCGCCATGACCAGGTAAAATACTACCACTATCTTTAACTCCTGCTTGGCGCTTAAACATGCTTTCATTTAAATCACCTAATACAGAAATAGTCGTAATTAGCATAGTCACTGGGATCACAACACGGTATTGCTCAGCAGTCCAGCCAATAAAATAACCTGCTAATAAAACCATAAGACAGGCAAAAAATACCCCACCTAAAAAGCCTTCGAGGGTTTTTCCTGGACTAACATTGGGTAACAACTTTCGCTTACCAATAGATTTACCAACGAAATAAGCACCAATATCAGCACTCCAAACCATTAAAAATAAAACCATTAATAATTGCGCGCCGTGGTAGCTATCAGTTGTATACTCGCTACTTCTAAGTACCATAAAAGCTAACCAAGTTGGTACTAGCGTTAACCAACCGAAAATTCCTCTTACTGAGCGATGACTTGACCAAAAAGAGCTACAACGAGGGTATAAGAAAGTTAAACCTGCAGACAGCAACCACCACGCAACAGCGAGCCACAACACAAGGTTAACTTGATTAAGTAGCTGTTTTGGCGCTTGCCATAAGTGTTCAATTGGCAACATATACCAAAGAGCGGCAATGAGTAAAACCGAAACACTGACAAAAGCCAATCGACGACGCTTATTAGGGAAGCCCATCAAAGGTCCCCACTCCCAAGCTCCAATGGCCATAACGACTAAAATAACTGCAGCAAAACTAGGCAGCGATAAGTAAAAAATTGCCCAAATAGCAGCGGGGGCAAGTAATAAAGCGGTTATTATACGTTGTATTAACAAACGGGAATCCTTAAATTACGTTTAGTATTTATTTTAATTATTAGTTACTTGTTCACCAGTTTGACCAAAACGTCGTTCACGTAAATCAAACTGCATAATCGCTTTGGTAAATTCTTCTTCATTAAAGTCAGGCCATAAAACATCGGTAAAATAGAATTCAGCATAGGCTGCTTGCCATAACAGAAAATTACTTATGCGGAAATCTCCACCCGTACGTATTAACAAATCCAGTTCAGGTAACCCTGCCAAACTTGTATGTTCGTTAAGTGACTCTTCAGTAATATCGCTTGCTGAAATTTCTTGTTTAGCAACTTTTTCAGCTAACTTTTTAGCAGCATGGGTAATGTCCCAACGTCCACCATAATTTGCGGCGATAGATAACACCATACCAGTATTATTAGCAGTTAACGCTACAGAGTCTGAAATCATTTTCTGTAATTTCGGTGAAAACTTACTTAAATCGCCAATAACACTAAATTTAATACCATTTTTATGTAAGCGTTTAACTTCTCGAGTTAACACAAACATAAATAAATCCATCAAAACACTAACTTCTTTCTCTGGGCGCTGCCAGTTTTCACTACTAAAAGCAAATAAAGTTAATGCTTTAACGCCATGCTTAGCAGCTGCAGATACAGAAGATCTTACCGACTCAACGCCAGACTTATGACCAACTACACGCTTCTTACCACGTAATTGAGCCCAACGTCCGTTACCATCCATAATAATAGCAACATGTTGAGGAACCTTGACGATGTCTTCCATCACTTGATTGCTTTTTATGTCCGCAATACTCACATATTCCCCGCTGTGTACTTATCCATTAAAACTTTAACCTTTATATGCAAAAACGCCGTAGTCATTATCTACGGCGTCGTTGATTAAGCAATGAAAATATTAAATTTCCATTAATTCCTTCTCTTTAACGTTCAAAACTTCATCAACTTGTTTAATAAATGTGTCAGTGATTTTTTGCACGTCATCTTCAGCTTGATGCATTTCATCGTCACTGATTTCTTTTTCTTTGTTTAACGTTTTAATATCTGAGTTAGCATCACGGCGAATATTACGAATAGCAACCTTACCGCCTTCCGCTTCACCACGTACAACTTTCACTAAGTCTTTACGACGTTCTTCCGTTAATGCCGGTAATGGAATGCGAATTAACGTACCTTGTGATGATGGGTTTAAGCCTAAATCTGACTTTAAAATTGCCTTTTCCACTGCACCAATCATACCTTTATCAAAAACGGTAATAGCTAAAGTACGTGCGTCAGGAACTGAAATGTTACCCACTTGATTTAGCGGTGTATCCATCCCGTAATATTCAACAACAATGTTATCTAACAGTGAGCGATGTGCACGACCTGTACGAACCTTGTTTAAACTAATTTTTAATGACTCTATGCTCTTCGCCATTCTTTCTTGAGCGTCTTGCTTTATTTCGTCTATCACTTTTTTATTCCTGCAATAATTAATTTAAATTTTCAGCGTGGTCGATAGTTGTACCTTCTTCACCACCCATAACGACTGATTTTAATGCACCAGGCTTATTCATATTAAATACACGAAGTGGCATGCTGTGATCACGCGCTAAGGTAAATGCGGCTAAATCCATCACTTGTAATTCTTTTTCTAGCACTTCTTGGTAAGTCAAATGACTATATAAAGTTGCTTCAGGATTCGCAACTGGGTCTTCTGAATAAATACCATCAACTTTTGTTGCTTTAAGTACAACATCAGCTTCAATTTCGATGCCACGTAAACATGCGGCAGAATCTGTGGTAAAAAATGGATTACCTGTTCCAGCACTAAATATCACAACACGGCCCGACTTTAATAAACTGATAGCCTCAGCCCAGTTATAACGATCACATACACCTGCTAAATCAATAGCAGACATTAAACGTGTATTAACAAAGGCTCTGTGAAGTGCATCGCGCATCGCTAAACCATTCATTACTGTTGCTAGCATTCCCATTTGGTCACCAACAACACGATTCATGCCTGCTTCAGCCAAACCTTTACCACGAAACAAGTTGCCGCCGCCAATAACAAGGCCGACTTGAATACCCATTTCGATTAATTCTTTAATTTCTTGTGCCATACGATCCAAAACTTTTGGATCTATGCCAAAACCTTCTTCACCCATTAGGGCTTCACCACTAAGTTTTAAAAGGATTCGACGATAAGTTGGTTTGGGATTGATGCTCATGTAATAAACATTCCTTCAGAATTTTTTAATTAAAATAGCCTAGGTCTGATCGACCGCAGCTATTTTAGTACGTTTAGCAGCTTATCGAAAGCCTAATATGAAAAAAGTCTATGGTAGACCGTGCTTATCTTTACAATACCACCGAGGCTCTGTTCAATATTCAATCAAAACTTTAAGTAGTTACGCAATTTCCGTAAATTTTAGCTATAAAAAAAGCGCCATCACTAGGCGCTTTTTTTAAGAAAGTTGCATTAAGCAATAATTCATCAAATGAATTAGCCTTTAGCTGCAGCGATTTGTGCTTCTACTTCAGCAGCAAAATCTTCTTCTTTCTTCTCAATACCTTCACCAACTTCTAAACGAACAAAAGAAGAAATTGTTAAGCCTTTTTCTTTCAAAATAGCGCCAACAGTTTTCTTAGGCTCCATGATGAAAGCTTGACCAGTTAGAGATACTTCACCAGTGAATTTCTTCATACGGCCAATGATGATTTTTTCAAGTAAATCAACAGGCTTTTTCTTGTTTTCTTCAAGAGCATCGTTTTCAGCTTTTAAGATGTCAAGTTGAATACGTTGTTCATTTTCTACTACGCTAGCAGGTACATCTTCAGGGTTGATGAATTCTGGCTTGCTTGCAGCAACGTGCATTGCAATGTGCTTAAGTGATTCAGCATCACCTTCACCAGCAACAACAACACCAATAGTAGCACCATGCTTGTAAGAAGCTAACACAGAACCTTCAACATTAGCTACACGACGAACATTGATGTTTTCACCGATTTTAGTCACTAAAGCAATACGCTCTTCTTCAAACTTAGCTTGTAAGTCTTCGATAGAAAGCTTTTCAGCTGCAGCAACATCAGCAACTTTGTTAGCAAATGCTAAGAAGTTGTCATCTTTTGCTACGAAGTCAGTTTGACAGTTAACTTCAACTAATGTGCCATCTTTAATGATGATTTGACCTTCAGCAGCGATGTTACCCGCTTTTTTAGCCGCTTTTGCTTGACCGTTCTTGCGCATGTTTTCAATTGCAAGTTCCATGTCACCATTAGCTTCTTGTAAAGCTTTTTTACAATCCATCATGCCCGCAGCTGTGCGTTCACGTAATTCTTTAACTTGTGCAGCAGTAATTGCCATGAGTTTATTCCTCAATAAATATAAATGTCAGTAATTGCCACAACACAATACGGTTGTGGCAATAGCAAAATAAAACGCGTGTTAAAAACTGAAATTATTCAGCTTCAACAAAACCGTCTTTTTCAGCTTGTACTGCGATGTTTTGCTCACGACCTTCTAGAACAGCGTTTGCAGCTGAGTCTAAGTATAAAGTCACAGCGCGAATCGCATCATCGTTACCTGGAACGATGTAGTCAACGCCATCTGGGTTTGAGTTTGTATCAACTACAGAAATTACTGGAATGCCTAAGTTGTTAGCTTCTTTAATAGAAATGTGCTCGTGATCAGCATCAATGATGAATAAAACATCAGGTAAACCACCCATGTTTTTGATACCACCAAGGCTTTTCTCAAGTTTTTCCATTTCACGAGTACGCATTAACGCTTCTTTCTTAGTAAGCGCTTCAAAAGTACCGTCAGAGCTTTGAGCTTCAAGATCTTTTAGACGTTTGATTGATTGACGAACTGTTTTCCAGTTAGTCAACATACCACCTAACCAACGGTGATTTACGAAGAATTGATCACATTTAATTGCTGCATCTTTTACAGCATCGCTTGCAGCGCGTTTAGTACCTACGAATAAAACTTTACCTTTCTTCGAAGAAACGTTGCTTAATACAGCAAGAGCTTCGTTGAACATTGGAACAGTTTGTTCAAGGTTGATGATATGAACTTTATCGCGAGCGCCAAAAATGTATGATTTCATTTTTGGGTTCCAGTAACGAGTTTTGTGACCGAAGTGAACACCTGCTTTAAGCATATCGCGCATAGAAACGTTTGGCATGTTTTTTCCTTTGTGGGGTTAAGCGTTCATACATCCAATATACACGACCCTTATTGCGTTTTGTCGAAAGACAAATTCGCTGAGCACCCCGGTATACCTTTGCTAGATGTATGTGAGTTTAGTTTTAATGTATCGAAAAATTTTTAAAATTAAGTCAATACAGGTTAAGGCTAAAAACAGTTGAAAACTCTCGGAAGAATTTAACAAAAGATTTAGCGGCGCACTTTATACCATAATGGGAGATATTTGACCAGTTTTTTGCTGACATTAGCCTCATTAAAAGAAATTATGCATTCAGGGGTAGGATAATTGAAACTAGCACGGTAAAATTAGCATAATTTCTCCATTAAATTAGTTAAAACATGTCATCAAATACACAAAATGCTGAACTTTTCTTTATCTACGATAGCCATTGCCCATGGAGCTATGCTTCAACAGTACTTGTCGAAAAGATACTAAGTGCCTTTCCTTCAATAACCTTTAGAGCCATGCATATAAGCTACTACGATGGTGACAACCAAGTATCACCTACGACTATTACTGCCGTAAAAGAATTTAGTAAAGTACCTTTCGGTCCTAACTACATGGATACGCTTAATTATTCAAAAGACTCAACATTAGTAGCGAATTTGATGGCTTGGGTACAAAACAAATCAACAGGTTCAGCGTTTGAACTACTTACTAAGTTGCAGCATGCACACTTTGTATTAGGTAATGAATTAACCGACAAAGACAGCGTTAGCGAAATAATTGATGAACTTAAATTGTCGCCACCGGCAAAAAGCTTACAGGTAAACAAATTAACAAAAGATGCTGAGTTTGCTATTCATGATATTACTGAAATTCAAGATATTATCGGCACACAAGCCATTCCCGCTATGTTACTTGCCTATAATGAAAACTTGGTGTTATTAAATCACGACCTTTATTTAGAAAACCCAAGTGCAATTGTAGACGCAGTAACACTTGAACTTGAAAACTTATCTTAAGTAATACTGAATAAGAACATATCAAAAAAATAACAGGTTTTATCAAACGATAAGGCCTGTTTTCTTATCTAAAATTGAATTTCCCCCACCCTTTTTTGTTATTTCAATAATTAATTAGTTTATCTTTTGCTTTACGATTGGGAAAAATCTAAAAAGCATGTAAAATCACGAACAATAATTATTTACACTAGCGCTTGGCTTTTTGACGAAAAATATCGACAACATTATCTTCGCTAGCGACATTAAAAATACAGTTATATTGAGGTTTTATGACAATTACGATTAAAGATCAGCAAGAAATTGAAAAAATGAGAATAGCGGGAAAACTTGCTGCAGATGTATTGGAAATGATAGAGCCTCATGTAAAAGCAGGTGTAACAACAGATGAGTTGAATACCTTGTGTGCTGAATATACTGACAAAGTTCAAGGCGCTATTTCAGCACCTTTAAATTATCATGGTTTTCCAAAGTCTATTTGTACCTCTGTCAATCATGTTGTTTGTCACGGTATCCCGAATGGTACGCCATTGGTTGATAAAGATATTATCAATATTGACATTACTGTGATCAAAGATGGTTATCATGGTGATACCAGCAAAATGTTTCTAATTGGTGAAACCGAAGCTGAAGACAATCGTTTATGTCGTATCACTCAAGAAGCATTGTACTTAGGTCTTAAAAAAGTAAAACCCGGTGCTGACTTTGGCGAAATTGGTACCGCTATTCAAAAATTTATTAAAAGTAAGGGCCGCTATTCTATTGTTAAAGAGTACTGTGGCCATGGCATCGGTAAGGAATTTCACGAAGAGCCACAAATTGTTCATTACAAGAATAAAGCAGGTGAAAAAATGGTTGAAGGCATGTGCTTCACTGTTGAGCCTATGATCAACTTGGGTAAAGCCAGCACTATCTTAGATAAAGAAGACAATTGGACCGTACGCACTAGCGATAAAAAAAGATCTGCGCAATGGGAACACACGGTTGTCGTAACAAAAACGGGTTGTGAAATTCTGACGTTACGTAAAGATGACACTATTCCTAGAATGCTACACAACTAATAACGTGAGACTTTACTAACGTTATTAAAGAGGCTTAACAGCTTGGGTTTATTTAAATTAATGAGTAAACCCTTTTCTTGGCGAACATGAGAGTTTATCTTTGAATATATCCGACATTATTCCAGAACAATATATCGACGCTCTCGCCGTTAGTGCGCCAACATTAACCAGTCAACAAATTTGCGCATTAAGCCAAGAATTTCAGCAATGGCAAAAAGAACAATTTCCAATCAGTGAAATTACCTCACTTGTTGCAGCAAGAGCCTATTACGTCGACCTAATTCTCACCAAACTTTGGTGCCAACATCACCTAGACGAATATCAAATTAGTTTAGTAGCTGTTGGTGGTTATGGTCGCCGTGAACTACACCCCTATTCTGATGTTGATATATTATTGTTAACACAAGAAAGTGTAGAAGTTGACTTAGCAGAAAGTATCTCGGCATTTATTACCCAATTATGGGATGTAAAACTGGATATCGGACACAGTGTTCGTAGTGTTAAAGAGTGCTTAAAACAAGCAATTGATGATGTAACCATCGCCACTAACTTAATGGAAATGCGTCAAATATGTGGTAATGAAGCACTGGTTTCACATTTACAGCCGCTGTTAAATGAAGATTGCTTTTGGACTTCTGAAAAATTTTTTCTAGCAAAACAAAACGAACAATATCAACGTCACAAGCAATACCATGGTGCATCTTATACTCTCGAGCCAAATTTAAAGGCTAACCCTGGCGGCTTACGTGACATTCAAACGATTGGTTGGGTAGCAAAACGTCATTTTATGGCCGATACCCTCGAACAGTTAATTGATCACAACTACTTAACGAGCAATGAGTTTTTCGAACTGCTTGAGTGTCAAGATTATCTGTGGCGTATGCGCGGTGCCTTGCATTTTATTGCCGGTCGTAATGAAAACAGATTGTTATTTGACTATCAGGCTGACGTAGCCGAATTGATGGGCTTTGGTGATGGCGGTAAACTCGCTATTGAACGAATGATGAAGCGCTTCTTCCGAATTATTTCACGCGTGGCTGAGCTCAATAAAATGCTACTACAGCATTTTGAGTACGCTATTATAAATAAAAAAGAACACAGCAAAGAAGCCTACATCAACGAAGACTTTGTCATTATTGATGGCCAAATAAAAGCACTTAACAAACGTGTGTTTACTCGTTCAACTATGATCATGGAGCTATTTTTACTGATCGCTGAACATGAAGAAATTACCGACTTACATCCTGATACCTTACGCTTAATGCGTAATGCCCGCAGACGCTTAGTCTCAGGCATGATTGACTATGCTCGTTGTCGAGAAATTTTTGTCGAACTAATCAAGCATCCTCGTGGTTTAGGTTTAGCATTTACCTTAATGCATCGATATTCCATTATTGGCGCTTATTTACCGCTGTGGCGCAATATCGTCGGTCAAATGCAATTTGACTTATTTCATGCCTATTCAGTTGACGAACACAGCTATCGACTATTAAAAAACTTATATCGATTCAGCCAGTCTGAACACAATGATGAGTTTCCATTATGTAGCAAAATAGTACAACGGGTACGTAAGCCTGAACTACTTTATTTTGCCGGAATATTTCATGACATAGCAAAAGGTCGTGGTGGTGATCACGCCAAACTTGGTGCTGCAGACGCACTAGACTTCGCTAAAGTGCACAAACTCAATGACCATGATGGCCGAATGATTTCTTGGTTAGTCGAGCAACATTTACTCATGTCAGTAACTGCTCAACGTCGTGATATTTCTGATCCAGAAGTAATAAAAACTTTTGCGGAAATTGTCCGTGACGAAGCACACCTTGATTATCTCTACTGTTTAACCGTCGCCGATATGCGCGCGACCAATGAAAGCCTTTGGAACAGTTGGAAAGCTAATTTACTGGAAGATTTATATTTCAGTACCAAGCGCGCTTTTAGACACGGTCTAGAAAAACCAGTCGATTTACGGGCAAAAATACGAGAAAATCAGCAATTAGCGTTAGAAATATTACAAGATAAAGATATTAATCACGAGCACTTACAACAGCTTTGGAAAGAGTTTAAAGCCGATTATTTTTTACGTTATTCTCCCAAACAAATAGCTTGGCATTTTCAACATATATTGCCACACAATAAAGACAAGCCCCTGGTACTGATTAGTCCAAAGCCTTACCGTGGTGGTACTGAGGTATTTGTTTATACAAAAGATAGGCCACACATATTTTTCAATATGGTGTCGTTACTAGGCGCAAAAAAACTCTCCATTCATGACGCGAAAGTCACCACCAGTAAAACCGGTTATACCGCTAACACTTTTGTTGTGCTCGACAATCACAATCAAGCTATTAACGATAGCAATAGAGCAAAAGCTATCGCTAAATCACTCAGTGCCAATCTAGCCTCTGAGAAGAGTCGCATTAAAGCGAAACCATTGGCAAAGCGCTTCAAACAATTTAAAGTAAAAACGCAAGTTAGCTTTATTGAAAGTACAACCAAAAACCGTACTATGTTAGAAATTGTAGCACTTGACCACCCCGGCTTATTGGCAAACATTGCAGCTGTTTTTCAAAAATGTAAATTACAAATACATTCAGCAAAAATCACCACTTTTGGTGAAAAAGCTGAAGATGTATTTACCGTGTCAAATGCAGACAATGAAGCACTAACAAAAGCGCAAGAGCAAGCATTAGAAGTGATGCTTTTCGCCGACAGTCACCAATAATTATTCAGAATTGAACCATTAGGAAAGCCCAAATGTCAGAATTACAAACAGTTATTGAACAAGCGTTTGAACAACGCATGAATATTACGCCAGCAAGCGTATCACCAGAAGTAAAACAAGCGGTGCTTGACGCATTGGCGGCATTGAACAACGGTTCAGCACGTGTTGCCGAAAAAATTGCCGGTGAATGGGTTGTTCATCAATGGCTGAAAAAAGCTGTGCTACTTTCTTTTAGAATTTGGGACAACGAAGTTATTGACGGCGCAGAAAGTAAGTTTTTCGATAAAGTACCAATGAAATATACTGGCTATACTCAGGCTGATTTTGAAGCTGACGGCGTAAGAGTTGTACCTGGTGCATCAGTTCGTACAGGTACTTTTATTGGTAAGAATGTTGTAGTAATGCCAAGCTTTGTCAATATTGGTGCTTACGTTGATGAAGGTTGTATGGTTGACGGCTGGGCAACAGTTGGCTCGTGTGCTCAAATTGGTAAAAATGTGCATTTATCTGGCGGCGTTGGTATTGGCGGCGTACTTGAACCGTTGCAAGCTGGCCCAACAATAATTGAAGATAACTGTTTTATTGGTGCTCGTTCAGAAATTGTTGAAGGAGTAGTCATCGAAGAAGGTGCTGTTATTTCAATGGGCGTTTATATTGGCCAAAGTACACGCATTTTTGACCGTGAAACCGGAGAAACGCACTACGGCAGAGTTCCTGCTGGCTCAGTTGTTGTTCCAGGTAACTTACCGTCTAAATGTGGTAGTTATAGTTTATATGCCGCAATTATCGTGAAGAAAGTTGATGCAAAAACTCGTGCTAAAGTCGGCATTAATGCCTTACTACGCTCAGTATCTGAAGAGTAAATTTTACTCTTCAGTTATGCGATTAAACGCTTTGATTTAAGCGTTTAATCGTCTATTAAAGCCTCACAAAGCTTAGCGTTATTTTTTTGACGCCTAAATATCCTCAGATATAAAAGATGTGTTTTTCAGCCAATATAAATAGCAATTGATGCAATTCCTCCACAATATCAATTGTAATAAAAATAAAATTTTCACTTTTAAATCAAACTGATAAATAATTATAAGACTTAAACAATAAATTAATTTCATACCAAAATCACAATTGGCAAACCCTTTGCAATAGTCAGTATTAAGATACTTAAACACTATTAGCATTATGAAAAAATTAACATTAGTTTTCGCCATATTTTTAATGACACTTTTATCAGCCTGCAGCTCTACTTCGAAAGTTGCTATAGAGAAAAAGCCACTAATGTCCGATCATTACTTAATGCTAAGTTTATTAAATCGCCCGGTAACTCAAGATCAACAAATGATGTTAGCTTTTGCTGAACAGCGAAATGATTTTCAGAATCTTTATTTTGTTGATGCCATTGAAATTAAGGGCCAGAAAAGTGAAGAGGGATCAGTATCAAGAGCATCACATAGCTACAGTAATCTAATCGCACAGGACTTTAACTCAGTTCGTATTAGCGGTCCTAAGTAGGCCTGAATAGTCGGCGCTAACTTCATCTAACAATTAGCTTGAAGTTGAATTACCACCTGACAACAAATAATCAGGTACCCCGCATTTTGCTTTGGATTAAATATCTAACGCCTGCCATTTCAATTCATTAAATACAGCATGCCACTGCGCATCAAATTCAGCAGTAATGGTAACCTTTTGCTCCGTAATTGGATGAACAAACGATAATTCTTTAGCAATCAACATCAAGCGTTTAAAACCAAAATGTTCACCAAAAAATGGATTTTGCTTATTATCACCATAATTAATATCACCAATAATAGGATGGCGCAGATGGGCTAAATGTCGACGAATTTGATGGCGACGCCCAGTATGAGGTAAACATTTAATCAAAGAATAGCGTACGCTAGGATACTTATCTAAAGCCACCGGCAAAGTTGCTGTAGCGACCGATTGATAGTATGTTTGTGCGCTTTGAGGCTCTTTATCTCGGCTAACATTTTTATCGCCTAAGTCATCCAATTTTTCTTTTAGCGCATAATCAATAATGCCGCTATCTAATAAGTGACCACGCGTTAATGCGTAATAAGTTTTTTGAACATTCCGTTCGCTAAACGCTTGTCCCATTAAACGAGCAACATCTTGCGTTAGCGCAAAGAGCAAAACACCAGAAGTTGGACGATCAAGACGATGTAGCGGATAAACATATTGCCCGACCTGGTCACGAACAAGCTGTAATGCAAAATAAATTTCATCTTTATCCATAAAGCTACGATGCACAAAAAGCCCTGCAGGTTTATCAACTGCGACGATATATTCATCTTGATATAAAATATTTAAAACAGGCTTTTCAAGGATCACCGCACCAGCACTTTCAATGTTCATGATATAAAATTCTTTTCTGTTGTATTGGTTTTACTTTGCCAAGACCTTGGTACTAATTGACCACTAAGTAATTCGTCAATATCAGCAATAACGTCAATGACCTTTAGCTGACTTGTACATTTAAAAGCATCTTCAGCTATCGGGCTTACTGCAATATTTTTTGGTAATGGCAGTTTATTTGCAACCAATACGCTTAATCGTTCAATAAATATAAACTGTAACCACTGCTCTAACGCTAAGGTATCGCAGCAAAACGGTTGCGTGCTGCGCAGTGCTGCTGTCGTTGGTTTTTGCTCACTCCATAACGTCGCTTTTTTCAGTTCAAATTTAAGTTTATCTAATAAAAAAAGTAATTGAGAAAATTGATGTTCATCAACCATGATTAGCGTCCAAAATTGCCTAGGATTAGCGGTGGAGTTAAAACGCTATTATCTCTATAATGGCGCGCTATAACAACTTATCTCAACCATTTATAGCGATTGCATTTTACTATGAGCACAACTTCAAACCATATTTCTTCGATTTCAGAATTACTGAGCTTATCTGACTCTCAATATCGTATTTACGACATTGGCCGTCGTGTCGATAAAATTTCTAAGGAACAATTTGAAAAAATTGAATCTGCTCAACTACCCTATCCATTTCCATCACAGGGACATGCACAGCTTGCTATCGCATTTTGGCAGAAACAATCAACATCGCCTTATTTATGGTTTGTTAAATTTCCTCTAGATGAGCGCGGTTTGTTAAATCAAGGGGCGAGAAACCACTTTATCGCGATAATTGTTGAAGCACTGGGCGGTGACTTGTCAGTCGACCCAACAGAGCAGCAAGAAGCGTTGTTGAAAAAAAACCCGTACCACTTTACTCCACCACAATATAAATTAGCAGCAATCAACAGTGTTGTTTCAGTGGCGTTAAAACAGCCCGCAAGTAAATTTTATCAACCAGCCGTAAGTTACCTTTCAGGGGTAAATGGCTGGGACGCATGGCATGATGTTGGCGTACAGGGCTTGTCTGACGTAGCTGTGCGAATAGGTGATAACAACAATGCTGAGATGTTAATTAATGCATTTAATAAACTACCTGAGCAAGTACTCTCGCCATTATGTTCTGCACTAGAAAATATAGCGTTACCGGCTGAACTGATTGAAAAAATCACTCAACGCTATCAATTAGCTATTTCTGACAATAACTCAGCGCTTGCTTTATCACTATTGCGCGCGCTTGCATCAAGTACCCAGCATTCTTATAGCGAGAAGTTTCTAGTTGGATTGATAAATAGCAATGCACTATCAGAGGATACTTTAATCATCATCGCTGGCCGTTTATGGTCAATATTCAATCATGAAGAAATCCTTTTTAACTATCTAGAACAATTGATTAAGGGTGACGACCTCGAGTTATTCGCTGCAATATTTAAAGATTTAGTTGCAATTCCAACTACCCGCCCTTTACTATTGCAAGCAATTCGTTCGCCTAATCGAAGTAATGCTTTAGCACATGCTATCGGTGAGTTGTTTAAACAATAAGGGATCACGTGGAAAATATTTACTATTTACTCTTTGTTGGCTTGTTATTTTGGTATTTCGTTTATTTACGTAAAGTCTCTGAGTATGCTCGTTCACACGCAAATAAATACTGTAAGCAAGAAAACTTACAGTTTTTGGCTATTGCTCGTCTATCAAGTCGCTTAAAATTTTCAAAGCGTCACGGGCCACATTGGATTAGCCATTTCGATTTAGAGTTTAGCGGTGATGGCGAGTCAAATTATCATGGCACAATGACATTACGAGGCTATAAGTTAGATAATATTGACACTCCAGCTTATCGTGTAGGATAAGTACTAACTTTAGTATTCAAATAGTATTTATTATTAGTTTATTGAAGCGGGTTTGATTATCAAAAAGTCAAAAAAGAAAAAGCGACATAAAGTCGCTTTTTCTTTTTTACCACTTAGCTAGATTATTAATTCACAATTCCTTAGCTAATCTTCCATAAATGTTTATTCATTCCATAAATAACTTATGCATCCTGCATGATATCCGTATCTAACCTAACTCAAGTGTATTAACAGCCCTGTTAATTAAGTACGTCCTTTTACAAAATAGCTACCTTGCATCCAATGCTAATAACTATATTTAAGGTTTTCCGTAACCCCTTGTCTTCTTGACCTGATTAAGTTTACTGAATTGAATTATTCAAAATACCCTTATAATATTATTTTTTCCCGAAAAATATATAAAGAAAAAGACACATAAAATAAAAGCACTTAAAATCAAGAAGATAAAGCCGTCCGTAATATAATGCTTAACTCAATACCTGTAGCAGCGGACAATCGTTGCAGATATGTCTTACAACGCTAAGTTACATTACAGAAGATTACGACTAGGTTACAAATAATCACTCGATTAAATATTTCACTATTTTAATAAGTAACACAAAAATACAAACAAATATCATCGATGCGCTGACATTGTTGCAAAAATTCGTTACCCTCCGTCTATGCTGTTTTAGCATATTTTCCTAGCTAGCAACGACTCTACTATTTTGTATATATCAGGCTGGCATTTACCGGAGGTTTTGTGCAACTTTTAAAGTCACTATTTTGTTTACGCGGTTTTGACAATCGCGTTCGCTTTATCACTATCAAGTTTTTTGTTTAGTTAGTTTTATTGTCTTAAATGAAGTTTTTGTAACTGCCATATTCGCAGCGGTTATTAGTTTAATAATTTGCCTTGCAGTTTCTGTTACCACGACACAACGTCGATTAAACGATGCGCAATTGCACCGTAATTGGATACTAGCACCAACCGGTAGCTTTTTAATATCGGGGGTAATTGTCATATTTATTGGCCATGGCAGTATTTACTGGTTATTACTTATTCCTTTACTACTGTCATTGTTACTTCTGACATATCCAAGTACCAAAAAAAGAGACTATATTCTTGGTTATAACGGCCCAGTTGACTTATCGGAGTATTTAACAAAAACACACAGCGGCTCTAGTACAAGCCAACGAATAGAACCAACAATGAATCAAATGAATTCAGCAGAACAACCTGTTTACTTAGAGCAAAATAATTCAGCAACTTTAAATACAGATCGCACTTCAAGTGCATTGCACACCCATTATGAAAGCTCTTCCAATAACATTAGCCATGGAGAATCTAACGATATTGGTGAATCTATTCGTCTCGCACTGTTTAGTAATAGAAACGCACAAATAACAATTTCGGTAGTTGTATTTTTAGTGGCTTTAGCCATGATTATTTCACTGATTTTTGCCGGCGAAAATAGTACTTCAACGACAGAAAGTATCAAAATTGTAGAGAAAAAAGATACTAACACTGAATTACAACATCACATTACGCTGCCAGATAACTTTTCACTTATGGTTTCAACATACAATGGTTTAGTGATCAGCTGGCAGGCTGATAGCGCAGAAAATCAAGAATTGTGGAATATTGGCAATGCGCAAGGAGATACTAGTTGTCAAAGTATCCTTTTTAACAAGGGCGATACAATTAGAAGTTATCAAGTTAATATTGAAAATAACAACCAATACTTTGCCTACTTCTCTCCTTTGGATACCACAGCACTTGTTAAAAACATTGCCTTTAAGGGCAAGTTTTCGTTGTGTGGATATGAGTTTTCTTTAAAAGGGAGTCAGGCGGTATTGGGTAAAACAGCGTTTTATGCAAACCTGATAGAATACTAACTTGGTTTTCATAAACGTTTAGTAAAAAAAAGACAAAAAAAATGCGGTTCAATGAACCGCATTTCTATAACTAGCTTTTATGCGTCCTGCATAATAAACAATGATCCCGCTTCATCCCTAAAGAGCTTATCCTTAGCCTATCCTAGCAAATCCTTTGCTGTCCTTGTTAATCCATAACAGTAACTATCCAAGTTACATCTGTTGCCTTTATTTCATCATCCTGATGACTCTTCCATGGCAACGTTTCCATCTATCCTTGCGAGATATCCTATCTCTTCGCTATACTAAGCGTCCCTCTGGTAGCTCTCTACCGTTTGGGGTAAACCCCATGTCGTCCTGACAGTTGTAATATTAGAACAATCACTAATTTTTCAAAGTAACTTTTTTAAAATAAAATGCTTGTAATCGAATTGCAACAATACGTTAAAAACTGTAACCCCATAAAATACAACAACTTAGCAAGAATACACCCTTTATTAAATGAAAATAGAAGCAGTATATCCTACAGCAATGTGAGACATGTCTTACATCTATCGGGCATAATCAGGCGTACAAAAAACACGCTTGTTTTCAAGGAATATAACTTTGATGATAAAGTTCAAGGAATGCACATATGCACAGGCAGTAATACTATTCAGCAGCAAAATTAAATGGCCTAATGTAAATGTTTAGGTATTTAGCTTTTTATTCATCAACAAAGTAATACGGCTTATATCTATGAAAACTAACAACCCACTGGCTGTTAGTTATAACCTGATCAATAAAAAAGTCCGTGTACGCCAGCAACACCACCAAAAATGGCGATTAAACTTATGGTTAACAAAATAATATGCATAACTTGCAAGACAAAAAATGCTCTTTCGTTATTTACTTCTGCTTGTCGATGAAACCATTTATGTAGAAACAATGGTTCAAGCACAAACAAAACTAGGGCAAAAATTAGCCAAATGAAAATCATTAAATGGATCCACCATTGCATAGATGACCATGCATTCATGACGTACAACATATAAAAGCCGGAAAGCCCGGTAAGTATAGTTGTTAATTTAGCTTGAAAGCTGAACTTCCCTTCCAACATTTCGAATAAGTTAAATCGATTATCTGCCGATTTATTACTTCTTATAGCAGGAATTAAAACGGTAGTAACAAAAGCAACACCGCCTATCCACAGCACAACAGCAATGATGTGCAACGCTCTTGCAATGATAAAATAATTGTTTTCCATTTATTCTACTTACCTCTTAATAAGAGATTAAATAACCTCGATAATAATGTGAAGCGCATAGGAGTGGCCCAGAGTTACAACACATTTTAACATTTAGGCTGAGTATTTAAATCTAGGCTTCACGTTGCCTATTTAGTACAGCCAAAAATAACACTGCTTTATGGCATAAAAAATGGTTATAAAACCACATTAATTCTTTGCTATTTTCACTTTGGCAGCGCAACATCTTTTAGGGTAGCTTTACTTTTTGCTGTTTAACTAATTCTATTAAAGCTGAATTATCATGCTTGTTAATAGCTAATAAAGTAGTCTTTACTGCTTTCATCCCAAAATCTTAATTCATTTTCTATGTGTACATATCAATTCTACCAAATTAAAAGTACTAGCTTAATGATGATGTACCGAAAAGCTTGATTTCAAACATAAAAAAGCCCGTATAAAACGGGCTTTAAATAAAGTAGGTGAAATTAATCATTCAGATTAATGCCATTTCACACATCAAAGTTTATCTAAGATACTCAAACAGGAAACTTTCGCATCGCCAAACAACATTTGCGTATTATCTTTAAAGAACAGTGGGTTTTGTACACCGGCATAACCTGTGCTCATTGAACGTTTGAACACCACAACATTTTTCGCATTCCATACCTCTAATACTGGCATACCGGCAATTGGGCTGGTTGGGTCTTCCGCTGCTGCTGGGTTTACTGTGTCGTTTGCACCTATTACTAATACCACATCAGTTTCAGGAAAGTCATCGTTAATTTCGTCCATGCCTAAAACAATATCGTATGGCACTTTCGCTTCTGCTAACAACACGTTCATATGACCAGGTAAGCGCCCTGCTACCGGATGAATGGCAAAGCGCACATCTATGCCTTTAGCTTTTAATGCTTGGGTCATTTCATAAACAGGGTACTGTGCTTGCGCGACAGCCATACCATAACCTGGCGTAATAATGACTGATTTTGCACCACTAAGCATATCGGCAACTGCCTCAGCATTAATTTCAACATGATCACCATAATCAACATCGGTATCTACCACAACATCAGTACCAAAACCTCCAGCAATAACACTGATAAATGAGCGATTCATAGCCTTACACATAATATAAGAAAGAATTGCCCCTGATGAACCAACTAAAGCCCCTGTCACAATTAGCAAATCGTTGTTTAACATAAACCCTGCTGCCGCTGCTGCCCAACCAGAATAAGAGTTAAGCATTGAAACAACCACCGGCATATCAGCACCGCCAATTGACGCTACTAAGTGCCAACCAAAAGCTAAGGCTATAAAAGTCATTAAAAATAATGCGCTATCTCCACCACCTTGTTGCACAAAAACCACCATCAAAATAAATGACGCGACACCAGCGGCTAAATTGAGTTTGTGGCGATGAGGTAGCATTAACGCTGAGGAATTTATAATGCCTCGTAACTTACCAAAAGCGACAATTGAACCAGTAAAGGTCACCGCGCCAATAAACACACCTAAAAATACTTCAACTAGGTGGATATTAGTCGCCATTTGTTGCTGGTCGGTAAAATTAGCTAACGCTGAATGATCCATTTCAAAATAACTGTTAAAGCCGACTAATACCGCTGCTAAACCAACAAAACTATGCAAGATAGCAACAAGCTCTGGCATTTGTGTCATTTCAACCTTTTTAGCAAGCTGCAAACCTATGCTAGCTCCGACCACCATAGTGACTAAAATGATCCAAACATTATCAACACGCGGGTCTGCAATAGTTGCGATAAGCGCAATTGTCATACCGGTAATTCCATACCAATTACCTGTTTCAGCCGTTTCTTGCTTACTTAGCCCAGACAAACTAAAAATGAACAATAACGCAGCCAATATATAAGCTGCACTGATTAAACCTTGAGAAAATTCCATACCAGTGCCCCTTATTTTCTAAACATTTTTAACATGCGTTTAGTGACTACAAAGCCACCAACAATATTAATTGTCGCGATAAGTATTGCGACACCCGCGAGTAATTGAATTAATGGATTTTCATTACCCACCTGCAATACTGCGCCAACAACAATAATGCCTGAAATGGCATTGGTTACGCTCATCAACGGCGTATGTAGCGAATGACTAACATTCCATACTACGTTATAACCAATAACACAGGCTAAAACGAATACGGTAAAGTGAGATAGAAAGTCAGCCGGAGCAACACTTGTCACCCAAGCAAATAATAATGCCCCCGCCGCCATAAAAGCATGTTTTTTAACTGGGCTAGCCGGCTCTTTAGCCTTAACTTCAGCAGGTTGCTTGGCGGCAACTTTTGGCGCAACAGGTGCTGCGCTAACTTGAATTGGTGGCGGTGGAAAAGTAATTTCATTTTGCTTCACAACCGTCATGTTGCGAATAACAACATCGTCAAAATCTATATTAAGCGTGCCGTCTTTTTCTTTGCATAACAGCTTAGTTAAACTCACTAAGTTATTTGCATAAAGCTGCGAAGATTGATTAGGTAATCGAGAAACTAAGTCGGTATAGCCAATAATTTTAACGCCATTGGCATTAACCACTTTGCCTGCTTGCGTTAATTCACAGTTACCACCACCTGCAGCCGCCAAATCAACCACAATACTGCCAGTTTTCATTGACTCAACCATTTCAGCTGTAATCAATTTCGGCGCTGGTTTTCCAGGGATCATTGCGGTAGTAATAATAATATCGACATCTTTTGCTTGTTCAGCAAACAGCGCCATTTCTGCATCGATAAAGGCTTTACTCATTTCTTTTGCGTAACCATCACCAGAGCCTGTATCTTCTGGCTCTTCGTAATCGAGTTCTAAAAATTCAGCCCCCATACTTTCAATTTGTTCTTTAACTTCAGGGCGGGTATCGAATGCACGAACAATGGCCCCTAAACTACCTGCGGTGCCAATGGCAGCAAGGCCAGCAACACCCGCACCAATAATCATTACTTTTGCTGGTGGCATTTTACCTGCGGCGGTAATTTGCCCAGTTAAGAAGCGGCCAAAATGATGAGTGGCTTCAATAACTGCGCGATAGCCTGCAATGTTCGCCATTGAACTTAAGGCATCCATCGACTGACTGCGTGTCATGCGCGGTACCATTTCCATGGCTAAAGTGGTTATTTCTCTTTCTTTTAAAGCAGCTAAAATTACTTCGTTTTGTGCTGGGGCAATAAAACTAATTAGGTGTGCGCCATCTTTCATTAACGCTATTTCTTCAATATTGGGGCAATTAACTTTAAAAATGATATCTGATTGCCAAACGTTCTTTTTAGTAACAAGTGTGGCACCCGCATCAATAAATTCTTGGTCGGTGAAACTTGCTTTTGTGCCAGCACCTTTTTGTACTTGTATTTCAAAACCAAGTTTTAGTAACGCAGCTACTGCGGTTGGCGAGCTTGCTACTCGGTTTTCACCCGTTAAGGTTTCTTTCGGTATACCAATAATCATAATTCACCCTTTTAATCACCACACCCCCTTAAAAACAGCGTAAATTAGCTAAAATCGGCGCTAAGTTTTATTGGGAAATGCAATCAACTGAACATTAAAACACTTATACCCAAGCCACTCGAAGATGCTGTTTCAGAGTTAAGCTAGGAAATCAGAGCAAGGCGCAGCACGCAGGTAATGGTTACTCCCTTATCAAGTACTGCAACGCTGAACTGATTTTCTAGCTTAGCTCCCATAGGGCAAGCCGATAAAGGGTCACCTCCGGCGTTATTGATTTCGACAATAGAATAACTATTCTCTTCAATCAATGCCTTGGTGCTAACCCTTTCTCGCTTGCTGAATCCTGCATCTTCAAGTGGCTTGGGTATATACTTATTCTTATTCGTCTATTGTTTTACCATTAATCGTCTGTTTTTCATACATTAAGCTTAGTTATTTTCAATATAAGTTAGCGATAATAGTTGTAGGTTAGGCTGGTCCGAAGGTCTAATTTGCGCTTTAACTTGAATACTTTAATATGATGGGATTACTAATAATAAGGAAGTAGAAATGATTTATCGACTCGCCGATGTACAACCAACACTTGCTGATAATAATTTTATTGCACCAAACGCCACCTTGATTGGCGATGTTGAATTGGGCAGCCAAGCAAGTATCTGGTTCAATGTTGTGATCAGAGCTGATTTAGCCAAAATCAATATAGGTGAGAATACCAATATTCAAGACGGTTCTATTTTGCATGTTGATGCCAAATTCCCGATGACGATAGGCCGTAATGTTACTGTTGGCCATAAAGTTATGTTACATGGCTGTACCATTGGAGAAAACACCCTGATCGGCATGAATGCTGTGGTACTAAATGGCGCGAAAATAGGCAAGAATTGCTTGATTGGCGCCAACAGTTTAATTACCGAAAATATGGAAGTACCTGACGGACACCTAGCACTAGGTTCACCGGCTAAAGTAGTAAAAGCACTCGATGAATCAACGCAAGCAATGTTCACTAAATCCGCCATGCACTATGTTGAAAACGGTCAGCGGTATCTAGCAGAGCTAACACTGGTTGAATAGTTTACTCAGGATATAACTTACTCGGGATATAGTCTATTTAGAATAGTAAAGGCGGTGCAATATTGACGGTTCTACCCAACAAGCACAGTTAACCCGTAAGAAGGCTCATTTAACAACTGAGCCTCGTCTTAAAGCCTTTTTCGCTTAGCAATGTATACTACTCAGAATAACCTTCTTCATCACCTGATTTAATACATAAACAAAGCTCAATAACGCAAATTTTCTAGCAATTCATTAAGTGCTTTATAAAAGTCTCAATACATGAAAAAATTAACCGCATTAAGCACATTTGTTCTGCGAATTTATTCTACGAAAAAACACATCTAGACTTTTCACACGCAATCTACAGGTATCGGTAATGGAAGAAAACATTGAAAGTTCAAATAATGAACTTCAAACACAATCAAACAACATGGAATTTTATGTTGTATCCCCTAAAAAATTCCTCATCCTTTTTTTAGGTACTTTCGGTATTTATACGGTTTATTGGTTCTTTAAACATTGGAGCCAATATAAAAAAAGCTCTGGCGAAAATATGTGGCCAATTATGAGAGGAATATTTACCATTTTCTTCACTCATTCCCTGTTTGCACTTTTTGAAACCAAATATGAAAGGAAAACGGGCGAAGCGCCAAGAAGTATTAATCATCTTGCCACTATTTATGTAGTTTTCGCCGTTGGTTGCCAAATTTTGAGCAAGCTATCTGAGAATGGCTACGGCAACCCTGCTACTTTTATTCTGGGATTACTGATACTGCCAGTTTCATGTTGGGTGCTGTATCAAGCACAATCTCTTGCTAACTATTCTGGCGATGATGTAAGAGGCGAATCTAACAATGACTTAACCGGATTAAATTATGCTTGGCTCATGTTGGGTGGTATTTTCTGGTTACTTATTATTTTGGGCTTATACGCAACGGTTGCTGGTATGTAATCAGCTATATTTAACACATTAATATAGTAAAATAAGCACTATACGTTTAAATGAAAAAAGCTACCAAGGCGGTAGCTTTTTTTGTCTATATGTTTACCTAATTGCCTGTCTAACTTATTACTTACGTTATAAGTTATCAGGTCTTAAGTAAGCTAAATCTTCATCATCATCGGCATGATGATCGTAACCACCTTCAAAGTCGTCATTAAGTTCATTAGCAACCGTAATAGGAAGCTCTAATATTTCTTGAATATAAATAGAGACATTAGTTTGTTCTTTAATAATGCCCTTAAATTCCGCAAAGTTTAATAACTCTATTTCCTTTAAGTAACCTTTAACGACTATCGATAATTGCTTGGTAAAAATTTCGATACAAGTGTCTACTTTTGCGAGCAATGTATCTGTATCGGTATTTGTCAGGTACGTATCTAACTTCTTGTATAACGAGCTGCTAAATACTTTCTTGTCTGAATCGATAAGTAATAATGCGATGGCTGTATTAAGAAATTTTTGTAATTCAAACTTTAGTATTTCTTCATCTTCATCAATCAGTAAAGCATTCGCACAGTAGCTGGCGGCAATACTTTTGTAGACTTCAAGCAACTTAGCGCTTTTGTAACCTTCATTCATAAACTCAGCATGCATCAATTTTATGTCTGAAGTATCAGTAATAGCTAAGGCATAACTTGTGATCGATATTTCTTCAAAGTATGACGGTGATACTTTCTTCAACTGCGCATATTTAGCCCAACCTGCACGAAAACAATAAACAATACCTTGGCTTTTAATGATCTCTTTCGCTTTATCAGTGTCGTTATCACAAAGCTCTAACAAACCTAAATTGCTCATGCCGAGAACAATTTCACAGCCTTTCTTTATTTGGTCAGCATAAATTATCGATAAGTTATCAGAGGCTATTCTCAATGACATATCGGTCAATTGCTGTTTGGTTTTCTGGATAAATTCTGCGCTAAAATAACCTTCACTTTCACCATCTTTTAACACTAATAGAAGAAATGGGCTATTTCTTAACTCTGCAATTTTCATTAATGAATCCTAATCAATTAACGCTATACATCTTAATACGTAATACTTGAAGTTCATTGCAATCTATAGCGGTGCGAACATATCGTCAGTATCCATTTCAACAGCAGTTACTCGTTGCTTATTAGCATTTTGCTTTAATGAATTTTCAATGTTTTCCAATGTACCATTGGTGCTAACCGTCATCACTTCACGATATGCTTCTTCACTCAAGGTTTTAATTTTCATTAACAGCTCTTCAATACTTCCTGATGTTTGCTCTTCGTCTTCTTCCAATTCAGAAAAGTCATGACCAACAAAAGGTAACGATAAGTATAAAAGTCCGAAATCATCTTCAACAATGGCATTTAAAACTTCCACTTTTTTCTCTTCATCATCAGAAGAAAGAAAAATTTGTGTAAGTAAACTGTGTGCTTCAGTTTGCGCACAAAACACGTGGTCTTCATCCAAATTTTGCCAATATGACGGTTCAACATTTAACAGTTGTTTAATTGACTCAGCGTCCATTAACCATGTAGCAATGGAAGGAATTGTGGCATCGTGCTCTCTAACAATTTTAGCAACCGTTAGAATATCCATTTCTGTCAGCACAGCAAGCATAGTCTCATCACCTTGCTCAGCAGCGATAGTTTCTAATGAGGTACCTGCACGTCTGCCACTATGTTGGGCTTCTTCAATAATGTCGCTAGCAAGAATTAATGCATTTTTTGTCAAAGTGATTCCTTAAAACGTAGTTATTTATTTTTAGTAATTTTACTTATTGCCTTGAGATTATATAAAACTTACTCAGTAACTCTAGTAGTTTTCATCATAATCATCAGATGCGTAATCATCGAACTGATCATCTTCATCTTCTTCCGCTTTCATCGGCGTAGCGTCGTAACCGTTATAAAAGTGAATAAGTAAAATAGCTGTTTTTAAATCTTGCTCTGCATCGGCCATTATTTCAGTAATACAGGCTCTGGCATCGTTATGTACGCCAACAAAAGGTTTTATATCACCCCAGGCAGGCTCATCATTAAGATCTACTTTTGCCAAGTTTTTACTATCAATTCTAACTTTAGTCGAAATTGCCATAGCAAGTTGGTCAACCATGCCACTAAATAATAACGGCATTTGCTTTAATTGTTCGAACAAACTAGATAAATAATTTGCTAATAACTCTGGGTTTTCAGGATCAGCCAATGAATCCATGTTCTCTAAATAAAGAGAAAAATCATCCATTAAATAATCAGGTACTTTTTTTTCGCTTTGCATTCATTCATTCCTAAAGGAAAATCATATGAAGAGCCTATCGAAGACTCTCTTGATAAATATTCTTAACACACTATAAAACTAACGATAAAGCCTATTATAAAGCTCAGTTTAGGGCGCTGTGCCAAAACGATTCGGCAATTTCACGTGGGTCGGTAATAACGGTATAGTTATTTTTTAAGTATAAAGAGCGCTTTTTTGGATCAGAAATAACATCATATGCCTGTTGGATCAGCTGAAATTTTTCTTTTGCTTCCACGCCATCATTTCTGTCGGGGTGATATTTATTCGCTAGCTTTCTATAGGCTTTTTTAATTTCTAGCGTTGTTGATGCTCTACTTACGCCTAACTGTTCAAAATGATCCATAAAACTACTCTTATTTTTTACTAATTAATCAACATAAATTACGGCTGAGATGGTTGATAGGATTAACGCTATAAACTTAATCTATATCGTGCAGCGGCCACACTACAATATGGTCAGGAAAACTTTCAATATCAACATCATCATCTTTCACTATTTTACCACGTACCGACATGCCTGCTTTATGCATTGCCGACTTTTTGCCTTTATTCAACAACGGATGCCATGAAGGCATGCCTCTACCTTCTTTTAAGCGACGATAAGTACAACTTGGTGGCATGAAAAAAACATCATCTAAGTTTTCTTGCGTTAACTGCACACAATCTGGCACTAACGTGGTACGTTGTTCGTATTTAGAACACTGACCACTTTTATCATTCAACAAATAACAGGCGATATTGGAATAATTCATTTGCTCACCTTCAACAATATGTGTTGTTGGCATTAATTCCGTTTCGTCAGTAGTATTTTCATCATCAATGAATTTATGCAGACAACATTTAGCGCAGCCGTCACACAACGATTCCCATTCGGTTCTCGTCATATCATCTAATGATTTGGTTTCCCAAAATGGTTCGATAGCCACTTTTTTAACTACCGAACGCTTATTCTTTTTACTCATATTCTTACTTATTGCTATTTATTGAATAGGTGGAAATTTAATATGGTCAGATAAATGTCCAACCGAGCTAACAAAATAGTACGACAAGTTCCAATGCATTAAACTTTTATAATTATTATATGCAAGGTAAGCACGGCCTTTTTCACCATCAGGAAAAACTAACGCCGCCTTAATATCGACATTTGGTAAGTTCGTGCCATCAGTGCGACGAATACCCAATGCTTGCCATTGCGCTAACGTTTTTTCAGTTTTAGCCCAAGCCTTTAACCAGTTTTTTCGACCACCCGTATTTTGAGGGATAGCAAATACATTATCAAAGTTGCTTGGCAGCTTAACTTGGCGACCCCAAGTAAGATCGTCGTTCCAACCTTCTTTTTTCAAGTAATTAGCCATTGATGAAAACACATCAGCTTGGTTAGCCCAAATATCTTTTTTACCGTCACCATCACCGTCAACGGCGTAGCCAACAAATGACGTAGGCATAAACTGATTTTGCCCCATCGCACCGGCCCATGAACCTTTCATGTTTGCGATATCAATATGGCCTTCTTGTAAAATTTTCAGTGCCGCCCATAATTGCTTTTTGAAAAACACTTCTCGGCGCCCTTCGTAAGCTAATGTTGATAAAGCAGAGATAACATTATAGTTGCCCATAATTTTACCAAAGTTTGTTTCTAAGCCCCATAACGCAACAATAAAGCGTGCTTGTACGCCATATTCAGCCGCAACTTTCGTTAACAGTACTTGGTGCTTTTTATACATAGCGCGCGCACGTTTTATTTTCCAATCTGGCAGGCGTTTTGGCAAATACGTATCCAGGGTTTCAACTTTTTCTGGTTGATTACGGTCGGCTTTTACTGCTCGCTTATGAAATACAACCTTAGCAAATGATTCATCAATTAAGGTTTGTTCAAAACCCTTAGCCAGTGCCTCTTGCTTTAATTGAGCAATATATTCATCAAAACTTGGTTTTACTTGCTTGGCTGATTTAGTCGACTTAGCCACTGCTGAGGTTTTACTTTGTGGATCAGCGAAGGCATTAGCAAATGCCGGCATTGAAGATAAAGCGATACAAAGTGATAACGAAAGCGATTTAACGAGTGTGCGTTGCTTCATGAACTATTCCTCGCCCTGGCTGCTTATTTCGCTGCTGTCATTTTTCATTTCAGCTTTATGCGCTTTTAGCATGTCATCTTCTTTTGGTGTCAGTTGCAAGTAATAGCCCTGCAGACTTAAGTTTTCTTTCACTTTATCAAGCTCAGCAAAGCCTAACTTAGTTTTAGTCGCTAAATTAATTACGGTGACTAACGTTGGCGTACCAAACATTTTCATTAACGCTTCGGGTACGGCGGAAAAATCATCTCTTTTATTAACAAAAAGATAGGTTTGTGCTTTTTTAGCACTTTTATAAACACTACACAGCATAATGGAGACCTATGATTAAAGTGGTTTAGGGGAATTATTAATAGTAATAATATTTTTAAAAAACGTCTGCTTAACGCTATCACATCAATACGACAACATCTCAATAGTTATGTAACATTTTACACGCCATAACTATTGATTAGTTAATGCGACAATTTCTTTAAGCCATTTGTTCTTTAAGCGCTGAGATATTTAAACACTCAGTCATTAAAACGCTAGTTTATTTGAAATCGTTCTCAACAAAAGCCAGTAACTTATCGCCCAGTAATGGCTTACGCCACCCCTGCATAATATCGACTAAATGAACGTTATTTTCCGCGCCATTAAGTTTAAAATACCATGAGAGAAACTGATTAATTTGCTTTTTAGAGGCTAAGTTTTCAATTAACAACTCAGTTTCAGTACCAATTAGGGCAATAAAGCTTTTAACTTTTTTAAAGTTTTGCTTATAACCTGGATATTCATCAAGTCTAATTATTTGCGCCGGCAATTCAGCATTAGCTTGCTGTTCAGCTTGCTTTAACACAAAGAGCATTGCTCTGCCTTTATGCCTAATATCTAGCTGTTCAACACCTTCAATACGCGCCATAGCACCGACATTATCAGGGTTGTGTTGCGCCAAGGCCATTAAGGTATGATCTTTAGCAATAAAACCAATAGGACGATCTTTTTGCTTAGCTTGCTGATAACGCCAAGTGGCTAGTTGTTGTAATCGATAAAGTTGTTGTGGATTTAAACGCCACGCCATCTTTATATTTTTATACATTTGCGATTCATCAATAGCAGTGAATTTTCGTTCAATCATCAATTCACTTTCTTGCTGCGCTGCCGCTAACCAACCTGACTGCTCAATTTCAGCCATTAACTTTGGTAAGATGTTAAATAGGTGCTCAACATCGGCTTGAGCATATTCAAGCTGTTTTTCAGTTAATGGTCTTTTCATCCAATCGGTACGTGACTCAGACTTGTCTAATTCAATACCGGTGTAATGCGCTATCATTGCGGCGTAGCCCAATGACAAACCATGGCCTAAAAACGCCATGATGATTTGGCTATCAATTAAATTAACTGGACGACAATTACCAGCCGTTAGAAAAACTTCTAAATCTTCTGAACAAGCATGCAATACTTTGACAATATTTGGGTTTTCCATTAACTGCCAAAACGGTGTTAAATCAGACAATGCTACCGGGTCTATTAAAGCCAGTGTTTTACCATCATTTATCTGAATAAGACCTAACTTGGGATAAAGCGTACGTGTGCGAACAAACTCGGTATCAATCGCGAGAAGTTCGGCTTGCGCATACGATTGGCAAATTAGGTCTAATTGTTGAGCGTCTTCGACATAGATTTTTTCAAGAACTGCTTGCACTTAATATCCTATTTAAGCTGTATACCCGAGCTTTATATGGCTGTTATAACGAAAGGCTAAAGCGAGTATTGTAAATCGCGATAACTTATTTATCGTTACAATATCGTATTTACTAGTATTTGCCAAAACGAAAAATGACAGAGTTAAAGGAAAGTATAAATAGCTCCAATAATCTGTCATTTAAATTTTACTTTTTAGTAGGCTTACGTCGCGTAGCTTGCTGGCTGCGATGTTGATGCTTTTTCACTGAACGACGAATTCTGCGACTTTTTGCATTATCCATCGCTTTTTCGTCAACTTTTACCTTACTTTGGGTTTCAGGTGCTAAATCAACTAGCTTTCTGTAATAGTTTACATCGTTTAAGCCTAGTTCGGTCCAACCACCTAAAGGTAATTGACGTTTCATTTCTAAGTCACCGTAACGAACACGAATCAAGCGACTCACTTGTACGTCTTGGCTTTCCCATAAACGACGAACTTCACGGTTACGTCCTTCAGAAAGTACCACATGGAACCAATGGTTACGACCTTCACCACCACGGTAAGTTATTTTCTGAAATTTCGCAGGGCCATCTTCTAACTTCACGCCATGACGTAAGGTTTGTAGCATGGCTTCGTTTACTTCACCAAAAACACGTACTGCGTATTCACGCTCAACTTGTTTAGACGGATGCATTAAGCGACTAGCTAATTCGCCATCAGTGGTGAAAAGTAACATACCTGAAGTATTGATATCTAAACGACCAACAGCAACCCAACGGCTACCCTCAAGTTTAGGTAATCGATCAAATACTGTTGGACGGCCTTCTGGGTCTTTACGTGTACACATTTCACCTTCAGGCTTGTTGTACATCAGTACACGACACAAGTCTTCTTCTAAAGGTTTAAGTTTTACTTGATGGCCATCAACTCGAATAAGTTCAGTACCTTCAACACGGTCACCTAAGTAGGCAGTTTTGCCTTCAACACTGACACGGCCAGCGCTAATATAAGTTTCCATTTCGCGGCGTGAACCTGCGCCTGCGCGCGCTAATACTTTTTGTAATTTTTCAGACATGTGTCTTAACTCTCTTACGTCAGTAACTTGATGAAAATATTGCTATGCAACTAACTTTCACTACGTCTCTGTCTCTTTAAGTGTAAGGGGAATATTGTCCCTTGCGTTTAACTCAGCTTAAATTTAGCTAAGCTTTAAAATTTATACTTTACTCGGTTCGCCGGTTAACTCTGCCATTGGCACAAGTTCAGGCAATTGCTCGAGTGAGGTCAACGAGAAGTAATCCAAAAATTCTTGGGTACTTGCGTATAACACCGGTCGACCTGGCACTTCCTTATGTCCAACCGTTTTAATCCATGCTCTTTCAGTCAATGTCTTTATTATATGACTACTGACGGCAACTCCGCGAATATCTTCTATTTCACTACGCGTTATCGGTTGTTTATAGGCAATTAACGCCAATGTTTCCAATATAGCTCGTGAATACTTTGGCGCTTTTTCTTTATAGAGGTGCGCTAAGTCTTCACTCAATTCTGTTGGTGTTTGAAATCGATAACCTGATGCGACTTTATTAAGTTCAACACCACGACCTTTATAATGGGCTTGAATGGCAAGAATTATATCACGAATTTTAAGATTACTAACACGATATTCTATTAAAAAATCACGTTTAAGCGACTGCACCGATAACGGTTTATCAGCAACAAACAAAGCCGCTTCAACCAAGCGTTGTAGTTTATCATCATCGATATCTTTAAAGCGTATTCTGTCGTTCATATTTCTCGGTACTGTATTTGGAAAATATTAAAACTTAAGAGTTTAGGAACTTACTCTGCAAGTTTAGGTAAACAAACCCGTAAGCGCCCATAAACCTCAGTTTGTAGGCAATCAATTAACGATTCTTTTATTAATTCTAATATCGCTAAAAAGGTTACCACGACACCATTTCGACCTTCTTCAAGAGTAAATAAGTCACTAAAATCAACATAACACTTTTTATCACCGGCACTTTTAAGCGTTGATAATATGTAAGCCATACGCTCTCTGGTTGATAACGACTCTTTTTGAATATGGTGATGTTCAAAAGCTTGTGTTCGTTTGATCACTCCTTGTAAAGCCGCAACTAACTCCTGCAAATCAACATTAGTGTTTTCAATGTGGGGGACAAAATTGTCAGCTAGTTCCACTTGAGCCATAAAATTATCTCGGCCTAAGCGTGGCAACTCATCAATATTTTCTGCTGCCTGCTTAATTACTTCGTATTCTTGTAATTTTCGTACTAACTCAGCACGAGGATCGCCCTCTTCCTCTTCTACCGCTTGCTTTGGTAGTAACAACCGAGATTTAATCTCAGCTAAAATCGACGCCATTACTAAATATTCAGCCGCTAATTCCAGCTTAATGTCTTTCATTAGCTCAACATATGCCATGTATTGCGTGGTAATTGGTGCGATGGGTAAGTCTAAAATATCGAATTTTTGCTTGCGAATTAAATACAACAATAAATCAAGCGGCCCTTCGAACATCTCCAGAATAACTTCTAGAGCATCAGGCGGAATAAATAAGTCTTGTGGTTTATCAACAATGGCTTCGCCACGCAGAAAAGCAAAAGGCAGCACTTGTTGCAGCATAACGCCTGACGCTTTCGTACCATCAAGAACGGCGTTTTCCAATGTTGATTCAGTAGTATCTGACATTAATTTTCGACTATTTTAACGACTTATTGAAACGGCGTTGGATCGCCTTCACCAACACGAATAATTTCAACGTCATCGTTTGAAAAGTCGATAACCGTTGTTGGATGCTCACCTAAATGGCCGCCGTTGATGATTAAGTCAACTTGATGCTCTAAAATATCGCGAATATGCTCAGGGTCAAATTCAGCAGTACTTTCACCTGGCATGATAAGCGTTGTTGACATGATCGGCTCGCCTAACTCTTCCAGCAAGGCTTGCGCAATGGCATTATCAGGCACACGAATACCAATGGTTTTACGTTTTGGATTCAGCAGTCTTTTTGGCACTTCCTTTGAGCCTTTAAAAATAAAGGTGTAAGGACCAGGCGTGTTATTTTTCAATAATCGAAAAGCACTGTTATCAACACGGGTGTATTCAGACAATTCAGACAAATCACAGCACATCAGGGTAAAGTTATGCTCTTTATCTATGTCCCTAATTTTACAAACACGCTCTAAGGCTTTTTTGTCACCAATGTGACAACCTAAGGCATAACCAGAATCGGTTGGATAAACAATAACGCCACCTTGGCTAATGATAGCGGCAGCTTGCTTCATTAATCGACCTTGTGGATTATCAGGGTGTACATAAAAAAACTGACTCATGATGAGCTCCGATTAATAACTAAAATTATTGACTGGGTAGTAATTTCTTACCATATTTGCCAAATAGGCTTGGCATGCTCAGGCATTCTTAAATTACGACCTAAATCACTCCAACGACTTGGCTGATGAAAGTCAGACCCCATCGATGCATGTAAATCATATTCTAAACAAAAGCTTAGCATTAATTTTCGTTGTGCGTCGTTCATTTGTGGTAAAACCACTTCTAAACCGTCGCCTGCAACCGCCTTAAAATGGACAATCAAACGACGTAACCACTTAGTTGATAAATCATATCGAATAGGATGTGCCATCACTGCTACACCGCCCGCAGCATGAATGATAGCCACGGCTTCTTCAATGCTACACCAATTCGGTTTTACATAAGCTCGGCTACCTTTGCCAATATATTTGTCAAAGGCCGCCTGCATTTTACTCACCGCACCTTGTTGCAACAATACTCTGGCAAAATGTGCACGAGTAATTGAACCTGCACCTGCTAACGCTTTTGCTTGCTGATAAACATCAGGAAAACCGCATTTGGTTAATTTTTCGCCCATGGTAATTGCACGAGTTTCTCGGCGCTGTTGTTGTTGTGCAATCAATGACAACAATGCTTCATTGTTTGGGTCTATATTCAAGCCGACAATGTGAATTTCAAAGCCTTGCCATTCGGTTGATATTTCAATGCCATCAATTAATGTTAATGGAATATTTTTGTCTAAAATAGTTTGTTTTGCACTATCAAGACCCGATACCGTATCGTGATCAGTGATGGCTAAAACATCAATTTGAAAGTTAACCGCCCGTTCTATTAGCTCTTGCGGCGTCAGTGCACCATCAGAGCAATTAGTATGGCTATGTAAATCAACCCGTAAGTTTGATAAATCTTTATCATTTTGAAAATCAGTGGTTGACAACATAACTGTGATCGGTTCTTCTATAGGGACTTAAATGCCTTAAGCACTATCAAGTCGCTTATTTGGCAAGTGAATAAATCAATTTTACTGAGATAAAACAGATAATGATACAAGTAAAACAAACTATTTCTTTGATTTGGTGGTGGCATAACTCTACATAAGTGGGTTGTGATGTTTACTTGTAAGTAAAAATTCCGAAAACCCGCACTTTATTGCGGGTTTTTTGCTTTTAGCAAACTGATAAATAACTAATTTTTCAGTTATAAATTTTAGAGATTAACTATGTTACGAATTAAAGTTAAACGTTGGTTTTTGTGGTGGCTTTTGCCTATTTACGCTGGATGACCGTATTTAAAACTATTTAGGAATACCAATAAAAATGAACAAGAATAATCAACAATTTGATAGTACTGGTAGTAATGCTAGTAGTTATGCCGGTAATAATACCGAAAACCGCCTGCAATTAGGCACGGTTACTAGCTTCACTGAACACTTAAGTTACCAAAGCGATCCACTTGCTGTTTTTCACACTTTATGTGGTGATGAAAGTGGTAATTTAAAAGCAAACACCCTTTTGCTTGAATCGGCGGAAATCGATAAAAAGCACCAACTGAAAAGTCTATTACTCGCTGATACTGCCGTAAAAATTGTTTGTCATGGCAATAACGTATCGTTTACTGCCCTCAGTAAAAATGGCGAAAATGCCCTAGCTTTTGCCAAACAAATACTAGTAGCCCATGCCGATATTACTGAAACTGTAGATAGTCATGCTTTTACCGCGACTTTTTTGACTACGCCAGAAGAACTAGATGAGCGCTCTCGACTACTTGCCGTCAACCCATTTCAAAGCTTACGCCTTTTTCAACAGTTAACTAATTTAACTGACCACCCTTTCGCGGTATTTTTAGGTGGTGCCTTTGCCTTTGATATGATGGCAGTTAGTGAACAGCTACCCAATGTTGCTGATAGTGAAAACACCTGTCCTGATTTTGTATTTTATCTTGCTGAAACCTTGATTGTTATTGACCACGAAAAACAATCAAGCGAAGTTATTGCTAACCTATTCTCTGGTCAACACTATGAAGAGGCAAAGGTAGCACTGACAAATAAAGTTGCCGCAATTAAAGCTACACTTGCAAACAGCGTTACCGCAACACTGTCATTAAAAGCTTCAACAACGTCAAATCAAAACACAACTGACAGCAGCTTAACGTGTGATATTGATGACCAAGCGTTTTGCCAAATCGTCAATAATTTAAAAGAGAACATTTTAGCTGGTGATATTTTCCAAGTCGTGCCTTCTCGCACCTTTAGCTTGCCGTGCTCTAATACTCTTAATGCTTATAAAGCATTAAAACGTCGTAACCCAAGTCCTTACATGTTTTATCTACAAGACAGCGACTTTTGTATGTTTGGCGCATCACCAGAATCTGCCTTAAAGTATCAGCAAAGTAATCGACAGGTAGAAATTTACCCAATCGCTGGTACCCGTCCTCGTGGTTTTAACCCTGACGGAAGTTTATCACCAGACTTAGATAGCCGAATAGAGCTTGATTTACGCCTAGATAAAAAAGAATTAGCTGAGCATATTATGCTAGTTGATTTAGCGCGCAACGATATTGCCAGAGTAAGCCAACCGGGGACTCGTCACGTTGCCGATTTACTTAAAGTTGACCGTTACTCGCACGTTATGCACCTTGTTTCTCGTGTGTGCGGCACGTTAGAAACAGAACTAGATGCATTGCACGCCTATCAAGCCTGTATGAATATGGGCACCCTTTCTGGCGCGCCAAAAGTAAAAGCAACCTCGCTCATTCGACAAGTTGAAGGTAAACGCCGTGGCAGCTATGGCGGCGCAGTGGGTTATTTAACAGGTGATGGCGATATGGACACTTGTATTGTTATTCGTTCTGCCTTTGTTAAAAACAACATTGCGCAAGTTCAAGCCGGTGCCGGTGTGGTATTTGATTCTGACCCGCAATCTGAAGCCAATGAAACCAGACAAAAAGCCCAAGCGGTGATCAGTGCGGTTATTGAAGCTGAAAATAAAGAATTAATTATTAGCGGCGGCAACAAAGAGGTTCAATCATGAGTTTAGCCAAACTAAAGTCTGATACTTCACCAAGCTCTTTACCAGACTTTTTACCAGAAATAGTAATGATAGATAACCTCGACTCGTTCACTTATAACTTAGTTGATGAGTTTCGTTGTTTAGGCTACCAATTAACCATTTATCGCAACACTTTAAGTGCTGATTTTATTTTTCAGAAGTTAAAGGAAAAGCAAAACGAAAATCCTGCTGGGGTGATTTTAGTGTTATCACCAGGGCCTGGCACACCAGCTAATGCAGGATGCTTAATGGCGTTAATCAAACTTGCTGTTGGTCAATTTCCCATGTTAGGTATCTGCCTTGGCCATCAAGCATTAATTGAGCATTATGGCGGCAATGTTGGCAGAGCACCTGAAATAGTGCACGGTAAAGCTTCAAATATCACCCATACCGAGCGCGACGAATTTAATGGCATTCAGCAATCGTTGCCCGTTGCGCGTTATCATTCATTAGTCGGCTTAAAAATGCCTGAAGCACTTGAAACTACGGCATATTTAATTACCGATGATGGTGAAAAATTACCAATGGCTATCGCGCAAAAGCAAGATAATATCATTGCTTTTCAATTTCACCCTGAATCAATTTTAACCACTTTTGGTAGCACATTACTGGCGCAAAGCCTTGACTGTTTGTGCCAAAATAAAATAGCCCAGCAAGCGCAGAGCAAGGATTAATCATGGAAAATATTCTACAACAACTTGTTGATGGTCAATCACTGTCACAAGCACAGTCTCATTCATTTTTCAGTGAGGTAATGCAAGGCAATATTGCCCCTGAATTACTCGCTAGCGTACTTACTGCCCTAAAAATTAAAGGTGAAACACCAGAAGAAATTGCCGGTGCTGCCGTTGCAGTAAGAGAATATGCCACACCGTTTCCGCCACAAGCACATGCGGTTAGTGATTGCGTAGGCACAGGTGGCGATGGCGCAAATACCATCAACATTTCGACTACCGCGGCTATTTTAGCCTCGGCCTGTGGCCTACCTATGGCAAAGCATGGCAATCGCAGTGTTTCAAGTATGTCGGGCTCTGCTGATTTATTAGAAGCCTTTGGTGTCAATTTAATGATGTCGCCAGCAACGGCGAGCAAATGTTTACAACAAACAAACTTATGCTTTCTTTATGCTCCGGCTTATCATCCGGGCTTTAAACATGCAGGGCCAGTACGTAAAGCCATGGGCATTAGAACCTTGTTTAATATTCTTGGCCCTTTGGTAAATCCGGCAGCGCCAAAAGTCATGCTATTAGGGGTTTATACGCCAACATTAATTCCTACTATGGCAAAAAGCCTAATGCTAACAGGTGTTGAACGTGCTTGGGTTGTGCATGGCAGTGGTTTAGACGAAATAGCCTTACATGGTGAAACACATGTTTGTGAAATTAACCAAGGCAAACTAGAGCATAAAGTAGTAACACCTGAAGATTTCGGCTTAAGCCGTTATGAGTTAGCTGATATTAAAGGTGGCACGCCACAAGAAAATGCCGACATTATTAAAGCTATTCTATCGGGTAATGGGCAAAACGCTCATAATAGTGCCGTTATTATTAACTGTGCAGCCCTACTCTACTTACATGGTAAAGCCGACAACTTAAAAGCTGCCGCGACGTTAGCAAAAGGTGTACTAGCTTCAGGCAAAGCGCTAAAAAGCTTAGAGCAATTAGTTTTATTATCAAACAGCGACAGTAGCGACAAAAACCAAGGGTAGTTTTAAAAATGAATGTATTAGAAAAAATTGTTGCTGACAAACGCATTGAAGTAGCGCAACGAAAAATCGACTTTCCTTTAGAGCGCTTTAAAAGTTCGTTACAGCCAAGCGAAAAAGATATGTATGCCGCGCTTGATAGAAAACAAGGCAATGCAAACGCAGGTTTTATTTTAGAGTGTAAAAAAGCTTCACCATCTAAAGGTTTAATTAGAAGCGATTTTGATGTCGCCAGTATTTGTAAAGTTTACGATAAATACGCTGCGGCTATTTCAGTGCTCACTGATGAAAAGTACTTTCAAGGCAACTTTGATTATTTAAAAATTGTTACCGAAACCGTAAAGTGTCCAGTATTAAATAAAGACTTTTTTATTGATACTTACCAAGTCTATTTGGCGCGTTATTATGGCGCTGACGCCATTTTATTAATGCTAAGTGTATTAAGTGATGCGGAATATCAAGCATTAGCAGCGGTAGCTAAATCATTAAATTTATCGATTCTTACCGAAGTATCAAATGACGAAGAGCTAACACGAGCAATAGCACTTAACGCTAAACTTATTGGTATTAATAATCGCAACTTAAGAGATCTATCAACGGATATTTCACGTACTTTTGATTTTGCGCCGAAAATTCCAGCAGACCGCATTGTGATTTCTGAATCAGGTATTTATACCAACGACCAAGTAAGAGAGCTTGCGCCTGCCGTTGATGGTTTCCTGGTGGGTAGTTCAGTTATGGCACAAGATGATATTGATTTAGCTTGTCGAACACTTATTTACGGTAACAATAAAGTTTGTGGTTTAACCGCCGCAGAGTATGCTAAAAGTGCAGTAGCTACTGGCGCACAATTTGGCGGCTTAATTTTTGCTGAAAAGTCTCCACGCTGCGTTTCGCTTTCACAAGCCCAAAGTATTGTTAACAGTGTGCCTAGCCTAAATTATGTTGGTGTTTACGTTAATGAAAGCATTAGCAATATAGTTGAACATGCAAAAGCATTAGCGCTTTTTGCCGTGCAATTACATGGCGAAGAGAATCAAGAGTTTATTAACCAATTAAAAGCGGCATTACCAAGCAACTGCCAAATTTGGAAAGCAGTAAAAGTTGAAAATGCCATTCCACCACTAACGTTAGCGCATGTTGACCACTGGGTGCTTGATGGCAAAAACCCTGGCAGCGGGGAAGCCTTTGGTTGGCAATCGTTAACTGAAAGTGAGCAACTATTGTCTAAGTGTATGCTCGCAGGTGGATTAAGCCAAGACAACATTAATAGCGCATTAGCACTACAAAGCGCTCAAGATTTATTTGGTTTGGATATCAACTCAGGTGTTGAGGATAGTCCAGGCGTAAAAAGCCGTGAAAAACTTAACTCAGTATTCACGCAAATACGGAATTATTAAGATGACTGTGACAAAAAATACAGAAAAGAAAACATTACCCGCTTACTTTGGTGAATTTGGCGGTATGTTCGTTGGCGAACTTTTAGTGCCAGCATTAGAACAATTAGAGCAAGCCTTTATCGAGTCGCAATCTGATGAAGCTTTTCTAACTGAATTTAACAAACTACTGACTAGCTATGCTGGCCGCCCTACGCCACTGACCTTGTGTCGTAACATTGTTAAAAATCCATTAGCAAAAATTTACCTTAAACGTGAAGATTTACTACACGGCGGCGCACATAAAACTAACCAAGTATTGGGTCAGGCTTTACTAGCAAAACGTATGGGTAAAACAGAAATAATTGCTGAAACTGGCGCAGGTCAACATGGTGTTGCTACGGCTATTGCTTGTTCATTATTGGGCTTAAAATGTAAAGTTTATATGGGCGCAGTTGATTGTCAGCGTCAACAGCCAAATGTTTTTCGCATGAAACTTATGGGCGCAGAAGTTATTCCTGTGACTGCCGGTAGTGGCACACTAAAAGACGCGGTGAATGAAGCATTACGTGACTGGTCTGCCAATTACGACAACGCACATTACTTGTTAGGTACTGCTGCAGGTCCGCACCCGTTCCCAACAATTGTCCGTGAATTTCAAAAAATGATCGGCGAAGAAGCTAAGCAGCAATTGTTAGCGGAAGAAGGTCGTTTACCTGATTATGTTATTGCTTGTGTTGGCGGCGGTTCAAACGCTATTGGCATGTTCAATGACTTTATTGGTGATGAAGGCGTAAAGTTAATTGGTGTTGAGGCTGGTGGTAAAGGTATAAATACCACACACCACGGCGCGACACTCGTTGCAGGTACTAAAGGTATGTTGCACGGCAACTACACCTACATTATGCAAGATGATAATGGTCAAATAGAAGAGTCTTATTCAGTATCTGCTGGTTTAGACTACCCTGCTGTTGGTCCACAACACGCACAATTAAAAGACTCAGGTCGTGCTCAATATGTACCCATTAATGACGATGAAGCGCTTGAAGCATTTCAATTGTTAGCTCGCAATGAAGGTATTATTCCTGCACTTGAGTCTTCACATGCGTTAGCACAAGCATTAAAAATGGCTGATGAAGTCACCGAAGAAACAGTATTTTTAGTTAACTTGTCAGGACGTGGCGATAAAGATTTAGCCCATGTAAACGCTATTATTTCTCCGGAAACTGCAGAGCAAAGTACTCTCGATGGCAGTAAAGTAAAACACAGAGGAGAAGCATAATGAGCCAAGCTAACCAAATAAGTACACGCTACGATGTTGCTTTTAAAAACTTAGCAGAGAAAAACCAAGGCGCTTTTATTCCTTTCGTGACCATTGGCGATCCAAATGCCGAGCAATCATTTGAAATTATTAAAACACTAATAGATGCAGGCGCAGATGCGCTTGAATTAGGTATTCCATTTTCAGACCCTAGTGCCGACGGTATGACTATTCAAATGGCGGCGCTTAGAGCCTTAAACGCCAATATCAATACTGATATTTGTTTAGACATTTTGGCGCGTGTTCGTGCTTACGCACCTGATATGCCGATTGGTTTATTACTCTACGGTAACTTAGTGTTTGCCCGTGGTATTGATAATTTCTACCGTGATGTTGCCGCAGCAGGTGTTGATTCAGTACTTATTGCTGATTTGCCTATTCGTGAAAGTAAACCTTTCAGAGAAGCAGCTATTAAAAATGGTGTAGCACCAATTTTTATCGCCCCGCCTAATGCCAGTGCAGCAACGTTAGAAAAAGTGGCGCAATTGGGTGCAGGTTATACTTACGTACTTAGCCGAGTTGGTGTCACAGGCACAGAAACGGAAGCCGAAATGACCGGCCATAAACTGATCAGCGCCTTGGATAACTTTCAAGCAGCACCATCAGTAATTGGTTTTGGCATATCTAAACCAGCACAAGTAACCGAGGCATTAGCAACCGGTGCCAAAGGCGCGATTAGTGGCTCTGCCGTGGTTAAAATCATTGAAAATAATCTTGATGATAATGACGCTATGCTAACAGCATTAGCTGAATTTGTTACTGCCATGAAGGCAGCGACTAAGCTTTAGTTGTTTCGAAATGAGATAGCCTAATCAAGCAACTTGATTAGGCTATTTTTCAGTTTAATGACGATTGAGCAAAACAATATTCTTATCCCTCTTAACAGCTTGCTAGGTGATTATTCTTCAGCTACCCATTTTCCAACCTGCTCTTTAATTTTAAGAATATTTACACAGGAACGTCCATGCTGTTTGATATAACTATTCACATCATTAATGCTCGTATTCTTAAATTTACAACGATTAAAGTAGGCTAGTAATTTTTGTTGATGTTTTTTAATTGGGCGCTGATTAGACGCGATTACCCAATATAATATATTAAAAAAAGCATCTTGATGTTTACCTTCTAAACGTAAAATATTTGCCAAGCTCTCATGCACATTGGAATCTAATGAAAGAGCTTGCTGTGCACTAAACTGATTTTTTTTCGCATGCTCCATATAATGCTGTTTTTGTTCATGAAGTAACTTCCAAGCTATATCAAATTTTTTGTCTTTTATAGCCTGTTTTGCTTTATTTCCAGCTTCAGCAGCTTTTCCAAGACAGTCATTTTCAGAAAAGTCAGAAATAATTTCATCTAAATAATTTCCTTCCCCATGTTCATTAATATCATGGCGTGGGGAGGTGAACGTATTTCCAGAGTATTTCGCATTTTTCATACCGCTACGTGAAACAAATTTATGTGTTGTTATTTTTGGTTGGCGATTTGCTTTATTAGACCTCACTATAGCTATAATCACAAAAGCAATTATTAATAAAATTAGAGGTATCATCATATAGTTTTATTCACTTCTTTTTCCATTCGATTATTTAAAATACATAAACTTAATACTCTGGCTGGGGAATTAATATTCGCCTACAGCTTTTACGTAAATATATCAGTAATCACACTTATAATAGTCTGAATTAAAGTAACTCAACATCCCTTATTATTAAAAGTTTACTCTGTTATTTTTTGTTTTGATTATAGGTACTTATGTATGTTTATAGCAAGTATAAAACTCTCAGTGTGTACATGACTAACGCAGCATGAGAAAGGCTTGAACATCGTCACTCTTTCGCATCCATGCGATCATGACATACGGCTCTTCCTGAGCGCAAAAAAGCTCATAAGCGTTAACTTATGAGCTTTTTAAATATTAACAGGATTTTCGTTTGATATTGATTAACCTGAGATTTTCGCCCAAGTATCACGTAAACCAACCGTGCGGTTAAACACTAATTTACCAGCGGCTTTATCTTCTGCTGAAGTTTTATTATCAAGACAGAAGTAACCTTAGCGTTAAAATTGATAAGATTTATCCCCCCCACGATAACTATAAAAAATAATCATAGGCTATTTGATGCCTGCCCTTATTTTCTCTTTTTTCTGGATCTATTTGTTTTTTTAACCGATTTCTTTTTCTTGGTTTGTATAGGCGCTTTAGAAAACTCTTTATGGAAAGGCTGTTCTGTAACAACCGGAATGGCTTGTCCTATGCTATTTTCAATATTAGTTAATTGCCTGACATCATTTTCTACAGCAAATGATATAGCCATACCACTTTTCCCAGCACGAGCAGTTCGTCCTATACGGTGTATGTAATTCCTTGGATCTTCAGGAAGGTTATAGTTAATGACTAAGGTGATATTATCAACATCAATTCCACGTGCAGCAACATCGGTTGCAACTAGTACTCTTAAAGTTGACTCTTTAAAGTTTTGTAACGCTTCTTCTCTAACCGCTTGTGTTTTACCGCTATGAAGACTGGCGGCAGTTATTGATGCATTTTCGAGTGCTTTAACAATGATATCAGCGCCATACTTTGTTTTACAAAAGATGAGTACTTTTTCATAGTCAGCATTTTCTAGAATATTAAATAACAAAGGGACTTTATTCGATTTTTCAAGGTGGTATACACTTTGGTTAACTAAATCGATAGTAACTGTTTCGGCAGTAATTTGAACTTTTGTTGGGCTCTTTAATATCGCTTCTGCAAGTATTTCTATTTCAGCAGGCATAGTCGCTGAAAATAATAATGTTTGTCGCTTCTTCGGCAATGAAGATATGATGCTTTGCACATCGTTAAAGAACCCCATATCAAGCATTGTATCTGCTTCGTCTAATACAAATACTTCTAGCGCCTCAAAATTTATATCACCCGTTGCAATTAAATCTAATAACCTGCCAGGAGTTGCGACTAAAATATCAAGTCCAAGTGCGATAGCATCAACTTGAACTTGTCTTCCTACACCACCATAAACAACCTTAGTTTTAAGCCCTAAGCCATCAGAATAGTCATCAATATTTTGCATAATTTGCGAGGCGAGCTCACGTGTGGGCGTTAGTATGAGTGAACGTGTACTCTTGGCTTTGATATCAATTTTATTTCGCCCAAAATTATTGATAATAGGTAATGAAAAGGCTGCAGTTTTTCCTGTGCCCGTTTGCGCGATGCCAAGCAGGTCATTGCCATTCATAAGTACTGGGATACATTCTTTTTGGATCGGTGTCGGCTGCGTATAACCTTTCAGGCCAACACGGTCAATAATTGACTCTAAAAGTGAAAATGCTTTAAATTCTGACATGCTGTCTCGGTATTCTTTAATCAATAGGCCGCTATTCTAACAGAGTGGTTTAACATGTTTAAAGTGAATTCAAGATTGCTGTTTATGGCGACCCCTTACAAAGCACCTTATAAAGAAATAGTTCAGTATTTATCAGGCCAACCATACTAACTTTTCTTAATTTTTATCGAGCAGAAACTGACTAATCTTCGACAAGCATGGATACACTAATCCCTAAAATACGGGATGTATGAGAGAGGCCTGAACATCGCCATTCCTTCACATCGACATACAGGACGTATTAATGTCGTGGAGCTACGGATAGCTAGGAACGACCATGTGATCATGACATTGCCTACATGGATGTAGGTACTTAGTTTTTGTCTGGAACAAAAACTGACCGTACATCGTGTACATCGCCATTCCTTCACATCCATGTGATCATGGCATACCGTACATCGTGTACATAAAAAGCTCATAAGCGTTAACTTATGAGCTTTTTATATATTAACCTTTTGTGTTCTACATTGATTAACCTGAGATTTTCGCCCAAGTATCACGTAAACCAACCGTGCGGTTAAACACTAACTTTCCTTCAGCGCGATCTTGCGCTGAAATTTGGTTATCAAGACAGAAGTAACCTTGGCGTTCAAATTGAAAAGCTTTTTCAGGCTCGGCTGTTGCTAAATGTGGTTCAACTTTGGCATTAGGAATAGTCACTAATGATTCCGGATTCATCACCGTATGAAAGTCTTCTTCTGCACCTGGATTTGGCACTGTGAATAAACGGTCATATAAACGAATTTCAGCATCAAGACTTTGCTCAGCAGCAACCCAGTGAATAACACCTTTTGGCTTAGTACCATCTGTTGGATTTTTACCTAAAGTTTCAGCGTCGTATTTACAGTAAACGGTTGTAATATTTCCGGCTTCGTCTTTATCGCAACCTGTTGCTGTTACTACGTAAGCACCACGTAAACGCACAGCTTTATCAAGCACTAGGCGTTTGTACTTTTTATTAGCTTCTTCTCTAAAATCTTCCGCTTCAATGTAAAGCTCTTTAGCGAATGGCACGACACGTGTGCCTTGGCTTTCATCACTTGGATGATTTTTCACATCAAGATTTTCAACGGTATCTTCTGGGTAGTTCTCAATTACCAATTTAATTGGGTCAAGTACTGCCATAGCGCGTGGCGCATTGTCATTAAGGTCTTCGCGGATACAAGCGTCTAAAACACTCATTTCTACGGTATTATCCATTTTTGTTACACCAATGCGCTTGGCGAATTCACGCATTGAACCTGGCGTAAAACCACGTCGACGAAAAGCTGCAATAGTTGGCATACGTGGGTCGTCCCAACCGCTAACTAAGTTTTCTTCAACTAAATTGTTGAGTTTACGCTTACTCATCACCGTGTATTCAAGGTTTAAGCGTGAAAATTCATATTGACGTGGCGTAGTTTCAATTGAGATGTTGTCAATTACCCAGTCGTACAGACGACGGTTATCTTGAAACTCTAAGGTACAAATTGAATGTGTAACACCTTCAATGGCATCAGAAATACAATGAGTGAAATCATACATTGGGTAAATGCACCATTTATCACCTGTTTGGTGATGATGAGCAAATTTAACACGATAAATAATTGGATCACGCATACACATGAAACTTGATGCCATGTCTATTTTCGCACGTAATGCACATTCACCTTCTTTGAAGCCACCGTCTTTCATTTTTTCAAATAACGCTAGGTTTTCTTCAACTGAAGTATCACGGTATGGGCTATTTTTACCTGGTTGCTTTAACGTGCCACGGTATTCACGGGTTTCTTCAGCATTTAAAAAACAAACGTAAGCTAAGCCTTTTTCGATAAGCTCAACAGCATAACCATATAAGCGGTCAAAGTAGCCTGAAGAATAATGAATTTCGCCAGCCCATTCAAAACCTAACCATTTAACGTCAGCTTGAATAGAGTTTACATAATCAATGTCTTCTTTTTCTGGGTTGGTGTCATCAAAACGTAAATTACACAAGCCGTTGTAATCTTGAGCAATACCAAAATTCAAACAAATAGACTTCGCATGACCAATATGCAGGTAGCCATTCGGCTCCGGCGGAAAACGTGTCTGCACACTGTTGTGCTTACCACTAGCAAGATCGGCATCAATAATTTGACGAATAAAATTGGTTGGACGGTTTTCAACTTCCGACATCCACAGAACCCCTAAAAATAATTTTGATATAATTGACCGCATTATATCAACAAAAAATTCTGTTATAAGTCTTTTTTACTAAATAATTAGCAACAAATAACTATTTACAATTGGGCATGCTAACAACGGTTCATTTAGGTCAGCCAAAGTAGGTATTTTTATATGGATAAATCTATAAAAATCTTATTAAAAATAAGTGATTCAACACGATTTTCGGTCAAGAATTACAGTGTCCAAAGTAATAGCCATTAAATTACTTCCATAAACATTTCCTCCCTCGTTTCTTAACAAGAAAAAAGATAGAACTATCACTTACACTCGTTTATATTATTTATAAATAATATAAACTTAAATGGATTTACATGAGTTGGACTGCATTTCATTTTAGCTGTAGATTCTTAAGTCAGAAGCTGTCTGACGGCATAGAATTAAAACCAGCGCTAACGTTATTGTCTAAAAATTATAGTAATTACCTTCATAGTGACACGTTAGATACTCCCATTTACAAAACAATAATTTCAGAAGAAGAACCAAGTAAACAACAGCAACTTTTATCCATTTATGGGAAACTGAAACTAAATTGGGATGTATCAGTCGTTACAAAATTGACAAACATTCGTAATTACTTATTTCTTATTTTCGCGATGTTTCTATTGTTAAGTAGTATTTATAAAACCTATGTATTAACAACATTTAAAGAAATATTTGCTGTGATGGACGCACCTATTAACGCGCAACTTGAAAGCTTTACTTCCTATTGGATAATTTCACTTGTGCTAATGACAATTGTCAGTGCCATAATTTTAAGGTTTTCAGCAGTAATTAAGCAGATAAACGGCACTTCAACTACATTTACTCCTTCATTAATATCTCAATTACTCATTTCAAAAAAAATAGTCAATCAAGTAAAAAGCATTGAAGCACTGATTAACGCCCCATTGGACAGAAACGTAAACCAATTTAGTCCAACAGAAAACCAGTTTGTAAAACAGCTCAATACTGACAATATGGATATCGCCAATGAATTACAGGCACTAATTGACTCTCGATATCATTTGTTGACCAATATGATCAACGGTCGAATAAAAAAGCTGTTATTTTTATTATCATTTATCGTTGTAAATGCCATTTTTAATTTTGTTTACAGCTTATACGCACCATTATTCTCAATCGGAACTATCATATGAAAAAAGTAAATGGATTTACCTTAATTGAATTAATGATTGTAGTATCAATTATCGGCATATTAGCCGCAGTCGCGCTACCGGCATACCAAACATACACCTTAAAAGCTCACGTTGTTGAACCATTGAGCTACGCTGGAAATTTAAGACAACCGATAACAGAGTTTTATGTACAAAACTTAGAGTTTCCAAAAGACAATATTACCGCTAGATTGCCCGAGCCTGATAAATTAATATCAAATAAAATAGCCAAAGTTGAAGTTGTTGATGGTGCTTTCCACATATTATTAGGTAATAAAGTACCTAAGCCTTTACGTGGCAAGTACCTAACATTTAGACCTGCTGTAGTTGATGGCAGCCCTATAAGTCCAATTTCATGGCTATGTGGCTATTCTAAACCTATAGAAGGAATGACTGCCATAGGCAAAAACAAAACTGATATTGATAAAATGTATTTACCAAGTGAGTGCGTTTTTTAAGGTAAAGATTTTATTGCCAAAGTTAGGCCAGGTTTTAGCATTTGCAGTTGCATGTTTTTACTATCCGCAATCAATACAAACATAGCATTTAAAAACTCTCGAGCATTATGTAGTTTTGCTAAACCTTGCTGGCTTGTATATGCCTGCTGCCAATTGGTACTTGGAGCATGTGTAATGTGCTTTTTTAACCAGCTTTTCCAGTCTTGCTCTGTATGTTGCTCCTGTAAGAAAATATAAAGCAATGGCATAACTAAACGCTTGGGCTCGCCATAAGTATAAAAATGATCATTTTTAGGGAGAACTTGCTGGCCAATTGCCTCAAGCATCATCGATAATTGTTTTTTGTTTATTGCAGGGTTTAAAGCTAACTGTAAAAATAAATCTGCCGTGTGTGCGACATTGTGTCGCCAACCAACAACGTCATCAAAGCCTCTATAATCAGTAATGTTAAGCATATATTCCGTGCTTTTTACAATTAATAACTCGCGTTGCTTTACCGTTAGGTAAGGTGTTTTTCGATCAACCCGTGCTAATTCAGCCAGCATTAAGGCTATAAAAGGCTGGTAAACTTGATTGTCATCAATGGTTTCTTGAGCAAAATTACTCAATAACTTTTCAAACATCACTTGATAAGTTTTTTGCGACAGTTTATTTGCTCTTAACCACGCAGAAAGTCCCGCGTATGCGACACCGTCACGAATGTTACTTTGCGGAACGGCTAAACAATTTAATAGCTGCAAGGCCAATTTATCGCGTTCATTATCATCTTCAATATCAAAGTCTTGTTTAGCTAAATCCAACAAAGTTTGTTGGTTCCACTCACTGGTATAGCATTGGCTTACTAAGTTATTGGCATTGACACTTTGAGCCGATGCAGCGCCAGTAAACATAAATAAAACGCACATTAAACTTGTAATAATTAATTGATTAAAAATCCCCATATGTTTCATTATTTTCTCCATTAATTTTTTTAAGGGGTTGTTCGTTTGACTTTTTAGCCAAGTGCATGACAGCGACAGATATCTTCTTGCTGAAAATTCAAACAGTTACACTAATCGCCAATGTAAATTAAATCAACAAGTTCTATAAAACGCCATTCACATCAGACCAGTTAATTGTTATGTTAGTGAAACAAAACACTGATATTCATTTAAAAGCCTGCCATGCCTGAAACTACAAGCTCAAATACACCAATCACTTCCAAACCACTCATATTTGAAAAGTATCAAAAATGGCAGCAAAAATCTAAAAGCCAAATGACAGTCAACGGTTATTATCGTGCAGGGGAAAAAGCAGGAAAACGTATACATTTACTACACGGCACGGGATTTTCAGCAATGACACTAGCAGCTATGGCATCTCAATTGCCTGAAGATAGTGCTATTTGGCTTACCGATGTTCCTGGTCATGGGCAATCTACACAGCCTTCCAAAGGTATGCCTGACTGGCAAAAAATGGCGAACACTGTAGCAGACGCCATATACAAGCAAGCTAATGTAGCACAAGATGGACCTTTGATTGGCATTGGCCACTCAATGGGCGCAGTGCTAACGCTATTGGCTGCAACTAAATATCCAGATCTATTTAGTGAGATAATTTTACTTGACCCTGTTCTTTTCAAGAACGAAATGATTATTGCGCAGCAATTAATGCGTGCCACTGGCACTTGGCGCCATAGAGCGCTAATAAAGTCGGTCAGTAACCGTACTTCAACTTGGCCAAGCTTAGAAATAATGAACAACGAAATTGCGATAAAGCCATTTTACAAACCGTGGCATGCACAAGTAATTAACGACTATTGCAGCTATTCAACTATCACTAACGAGGATAACTCTGTAAAACTGTCTTGTTCACCTAAATGGGAGGCATCAATATTTGGTTCATACCCTAAAGGACTTTGGCGTGCGGTAAGAGAAATTAATTTACCCGTTAATATACTAGTTGCTAATAACACTTATTTTTTTATTCCATCGGCGGTAAAACGTGCAGCTAAGGTTAACAAAAACATCAAATGGCAAATGTTTGGCAATCATCATTGCTTTCCGATGGAACAGCCTATTGAGGCAGCTATCGAATTAACTAAAATAATGTCTAGACCCCATATTAAGTAAGCTGCTATTTATTGATTTAGTTCTACTTTTATTACTTTAATTTTTACTATACTTAAAAAGAAAATAATTTAATTGAAATTAATTACATTATTTTCATATCTTTATAAAGAGAATTTATAGGAAGTCGTAATTGAAGTATTTATTCCCCCTTGCTGTTTTTACTTGTTTTTGTGCTTTTGCTAATGATAAAAACCCGACATTAGAAATAGTTAGTGAACATTGGCCACCTTACATTGTGCAAAACACTAAGGCTAATAATGAGGTCTCCGGGGTTGTAACCAAAAAAATTAAAGCCATATTTGACAACTCTCCACTTCAATACCAAATAACAACTTATCCTTGGGCTCGCAGCTATTATTTAGCGATGAATAAACCCAACGTGTTAATTTACTCTATTTACAAAACACCCGAACGTACCCCTTATTTCGAATGGTTCTGCCCTATTCATGCTAAAACGCCGGTAAATATCTATAAATTAAAAACAAATAGCACTGACATTAGCCGCTTGGCTTCTCTAGGTAGTTCTGTAGTTGGCGTATTACGCAACGATAATAGTCATAACTACATGGTTAGTAATGGTTTTAAGGAAGGGGAAAATTTAACGGTATCATCTAGCGAAGAAAATAATATCAAAAAGCTACTTAAAGGAAGAATCGACGCAGTTATTCAATCTAGAGACGCTTTAATTTATCGAATACAAGGTTCTAACTTCACCATAGATGACTTCTCTGTAGGCTTTAAATTACATAAGGATGCCAATAACGAGCATTGTATGGCTCTAAATAAAAATTCAGATCCCGCAGTAAGAAGTGCTGTAAAAAGTGCATTCAATTTGTGGCTTAAAGAAAACGCCTAAAACACTGAGAATATATTTAAAAGAAAATAGCTTTGTGTTACGTTTATGCCATTAATAAAACATGGACGTAAAAATGAATAAACTCTTCACTATCAGCGTAATATCATCAGTATTATTATCTAATAGCACTAATGCTATAGAGATATCAAAGCACTTAAGTACGACAACAGAACCAGTTCCCAAAGTTCGAGTTCATCCTACATACCCTGTCAATGCGGCCCGAAATAATCGTGAGGGTTGGGCAAAATTTAGCTTTATTATTGAAAAAGATGGTAGCGTTTCTAACGTTATTGATATCGATAACTCAGGTAGTAAAGACATCACCTTAGCTGCAAAAAAAGCGGTAATGAAATGGCAGTATGAGCCTGCAATGGAAAATGGCGAACCCATCCAGCAATGTGTTAATAATGTACAACTAGATTTTAGAATGCACAAAGACGGTACAACAGAAGTTACTCGGAAGTTTAATAGAATTTATAAAAAAGCAATAAAAGCACTCGAAGAGAAAAACTACTCTGAAGTTGATGAGTATTTAGCTAGCCTTAAAAAAATAAAATATTTGCATATGTCGGAAAACAACTTTTTGCAGCTACTTCACGCACAATATGCCAAAGATATAGGTGATGACGCATTGCAACTATCTCATCTATATAAAGTAAACTTTATCGAAAATGAAAAAAATAGTGAGCACGCATTATCAATTTTGGAGCAACGATTTAACTTAGAACTAAAATTAAATCGATTAAAGCAAGCCTATAGCACTTTTAAAAGGATGGAAAAAAATCCCGCAGCAAAACCTTACTTAGAAAGCTACAACGCGGTAATTAAACGTGTTGATGAGTTTGTTAATTCAGATAAAGATGTGGTAGTAAGTGCCGATATTCGAAATGCTGATTATTGGCAACATTCTCTAGTACGCAATGAATTCACATTAACCAGTATTAAAGGCAAGTTGTCAAAAATGGATATTCGCTGCGCTAATAAACGCCATGTTTATTCAATAGAAAATAACAATACTTGGCAGCTACCTGAGTCTTGGAAGCAATGTCATATTTTTGTGTTTGGTGAAAATAACGCAACATTTAACTTAGTTGAACATCCGTTTAAGGTATAGCGAGCATAGTATTTTCGTCATCATTTTATGTTTTATTTTCAAGGTTCGTACCGCTAAACTTCCCATGTTCGTGCCTTGAAATGTTCTACAATTAATTATAGCCAAAATATAACTATTTAATATCACTAACCAGCTGTAAAAAAGTAAATTTACTTACTCCATATAAATGATTAAAAACTCACAATTCAAGGCAGGTAATGCTGAATTAATAGCGTCAGGTTTAAATACGTCTGCCGGCCTTTCTCCAAGTTGTGTTTGCTTCATTTCTCTTTTTAAGCTGTATGATTGTGAAATCTTATGATCGGTAATCAATTGCAGATTAACGCTATCAAAAGCATAGTTACCTTTAACAATAGCCAATACCTCATCATAAGCAGCCTTTTCAAACTCAAGAACAAATCTTCCATCACGAGAAAACATTATAGTCGCGTCAGCAAATTCACAGTACTGTGTTCTCAGATACGGTGGCATTGTGGGCACAACATTGCTTTCATTTCGTAAATACACGCCTAAATGATTAACATTATAGAAATGTTTACCTTGCGCAAAAGTTAAGTGTGAAGGGCTTTCTATGCCAGAAGCTAAAAGTAACGACTCGATACTATTTAACAAATTAATGTCAGTAAAACTTGGATTGGTAGCAATTGTACTATTAGGAAAGTTATTAGGTATTGTGACATTCGACTTAACGACACTCACGTCGAGCTTTTTAAGTTTCGAAATCAACGAGTTGATACGTTCTTCACTATAGCCTTGATTGACAATATGAAGCTGTGTTTGTGAGCATGCCATTAAAAATAATAAGCTAACCAGTATTAGATAAAAGTTAAACTTCATTTACATCCTTTTTTAATCACTAATAACAAGCCTAAGTTTCGATATTACTTAATAAGCAATTGAAATAACATAAATAAATTTAATTGAATGACTCAAGACTATTTCACGGTCAACTATAGCAACTTTACAATTGGAGAACATAATGACTAAGCATTTATTACTTATACTAATGGTACTAGTAACAATATCAAAACCAGCAAGCGCCATAAGTAACAGACAAAATAACACGAGTGAAAAAAGTATTCATGAGAATACAGTAATGACCACAGGACTAAATCACTTAGGGCTAACGGTTAAAAACCTTCAAGCATCAACAGACTTTTTTATTAAAACTTTAGGTTGGAGAAAAGCAGGAGGATATCCAGATTATCCGTCAGTATTTGTTACTGATGGCGAGCTTTTTCTCACACTTTGGCAAACAAAAAATACCAATTTAGTAGTCCCCTTTGATCGTAAAAATAATGTTGGCTTACATCATCTTGCATTAAGTGTTGCTAGTGAGGGTATGTTACATGAGTTACACCGCAGGTTTAAAACTGTGCCTAACTTAGTTATTGAGTTTCCACCTGAATTAAATGGTAAAGGTCCTACCATACATATGATGATACGAGAGCCAAGTGGTAACCGTATTGAGTTTGCTTATACGCCAAAGAGCAAGTAAATAGATGTATCAGCACTAAATAGTCACGATTAAAATATATAAAATTCATTCAAAAAAAAGCGCAGAAAACTGCGCTTTGATTGAAACTAACTTTTCTATTTTATGACTAAATTTTGATTAAAACTGTGCGACCACTTGCTCAACAACAGATTTGATCGCTTTACTCGGATTATCTTGGTCGGCTGACTTTATGCGTTTCACAGCCCAACCATGCCAAACTGGCTGATGACTTTCAACGTCATAAACATCGATTGCCAATTTACCTTCAGTATAGTTTCTAACATGAGTTTCGTTGCTTATACCAATACCACCATAATATCTATGTCCCCAAACAAAGCCAGAACGATAAGTGGTAGGCAATGAATCAACTTTTACTTTTTCTCGGCTACCCATTGTATAGGAAATGGTAAAATCTGCTTGCTCTGCATTGTCAATTAACTGATACCCCTTGGCAATAAATGCTTGTTCAATGGCATTATCAATTCTAACTTTCATTACAGGATTAACATCAACAGGCTCAGCCAATACTTTAGTTTCTTTTAACCATGAAAACGTTTTGTAATCAGTGGTTGATATTTCACTATTTCGATCAAAGTTGACCCTTGCTTGTTGGGTCGACGCGCAACCAGCAACACTGCCGATAAGTGCGAGTATAATAATTAGTTTACTTTTTAACATAAGTCCGTCCTGTTAACGTCGATGAATAACAATTTATAGTCAGTAGACTAACACATCAATAATGAAAATTTGTTGAAATATGTAACTTGCAATACTACCTATGTACCCTGATAAAAAACATTAATAAATAGCAGTAAGATTACAAATAAAATCAACTATTTAAGTTTATATATACTACATATTAAGTATACCTAAAATACCATTTAAAATTACGCTTTATTTACTATATGACCTGAAATTCAAAGAATATAGTGCACCATACTCATTTTAATCATAACTCAGAGAATAAAATTATTAGCAAAATAGTAACTTTCCATTGACTCTTGTATACAAACACCTTAAAACTATGGGTATAACTTTTGAACAAACTTACTTTTTACGGTTAGCAGTATAATAATGCTTTTATCAAATACACTTAATTCACTCCTCATTGTCGTCATGGTCTTTAAACCATTGCGTGGGCGATTTTGTGTGTAAAAAGTAAATAAAAAATATCAAAATAAAACCCTCGCTCTGCAAAGACCGGGGGTTTTTTTATAGCTATTACATTATAAATAAAGGGATCATATATGAGCACAGAGCTACATACTGGTGCGGAACTAGTGGTAAAAGCACTTTCTGCACTTAAGGTAAAATATCTATTCGGCTACCCTGGCGGTACAGTCTTAGATATTTACGATGCATTATTTAAGCAACAAGACGTTGAGCATATACTGGTTCGCCATGAACAAGCTGCAACGCATATGGCTGATGGTTATGCTCGCGCTACTGGCGAAGTAGGCGTTGTACTAGCGACTTCAGGACCAGGTGCAACAAACTGCATTACCGGTATAGCAACGGCTTATATGGACTCAATACCAATGGTCGTACTATCAGGCCAAGTACCTACCGGCTTAATTGGCGATGATGCTTTCCAAGAAACTGATATTGTAGGTTGCTCTCGCCCTATTGTTAAACATAGCTTTAATTGCCGTGATATTTCGGAGATCCCAAATATAATTGCTAAGGCATTCTATATTGCCAGCACTGGACGTCCTGGGCCTGTTGTTATCGAATTGCCAAAAGATCTGCTAATGCCAGGACAAAGTGCTGAATTCTTATTGGATGCAGAAATAAAAATGCGTTCATACAATCCAACGGTTAAAGGCCATCATCGCCAGATAAAGAAAGCAGTACAGGCGATAACACAGGCAAAGCGCTTAGTCATATACTCTGGTGGCGGTATCATCATTGCGAATGCCGCAGAACTACTTCAAGCACTGGTTGAAAAGCTTAACGCCCCTATCACCAATACATTAATGGGCTTAGGTGGCATATCAGGCTTGCATGATAATTTTATTGGTATGCTAGGAATGCACGGCAGTTTGGAGGCAAATAAAGCCATGGCGCATGCTGATGTAATTCTTGCATTAGGTGCTAGGTTTGACGATAGAGTTACCAATAATGTTAAAAAATTCTGTCCTAATGCCACCATTGTGCATGTTGATATCGATCCTACTTCAATATCTAAAACTATAAATGCTCATATTCCAGTTGTTGGTCTAGTAGATATCGTAATTAAACAATTATTAGCCGAGTTAGAAGAAACTAACTATTTAATTAACCAAGAAAATAATCAAGATTGGTGGCAGCAAATAAACCAGTGGCGCAATGAAAAAAGCATTAGTTACGAAAACGAAGTTGAAGGAGGAAAAATCAAACCACAACGAGTAATACAAGCAATGTACCAAGCAACAAACGGCGAAGCATATGTATGCTCTGACGTAGGCCAACATCAAATGTTTGCTGCCCAGTATTACCCATTTGCAAAACCACGCCAGTGGATAAACTCTGGTGGTCTAGGAACTATGGGCTTCGGCTTACCTGCAGCTATGGGAGTAAAAATGGCATTTCCTGATAGTCACGTGATTTGTATTACGGGTGATGGCTCCATTCAAATGAATATCCAAGAACTATCTACATGCATGCAATATAACTTACCAGTGGTTATTATTTCATTAAACAATCGCTCTTTAGGCATGGTGAGACAATGGCAAGATATGGTTTACGGTGGACGTCATTCTTCTTCATATATGGAGTCGTTACCGGACTTTGTTAAATTAGCTGAATCATATGGTCATATTGGCATACAAATCAATTCATTAGATGAACTAGACGAAAAGCTAGCGCAAGCTTTTGCCATTAAAAACCAGTTGGTATTTGTCGACGTTTTAGTTGACGAAAAAGAGCATGTATACCCAATGCAAATACGTACTGGTGCTATTGATGAGATGTGGATTAAAAAAGGAGTAAAAGCATAATGCGTAGAATATTGGCGATATTGTTAGAAAACGAAGCGGGATCATTATCACGTATTGTTGGCTTATTCTCACAGCGTGCTTTTAACATTGTAAGTCTAACGGTTGCACCAACAGAAGATGCAAGTTTATCTCGTATTACCATTGCGACCGAAGGTGACGATAAAATTCTTGAGCAAATAGTTAAGCAAGTTAATAAACTTATTGATGTACTAAAAATTACCGATTTAACTGAGCGACAGCATGTTGAACGGGAATTATTACTGATTAAAGTATTAGCGATGAATGATAAGTCACGTACTGAAGTAAAACGCATTACTGATATTTTTCGCGGAGCAATAATAGATATTGGCAAACAGGTTTACACCATTCAACTAACTGGTGACGCCGATAAATTAAATGCCTTTATTAATACCCTTGCTAATGAAACTGAGATTATTGAATCGGTACGCTCAGGGTGTGTAGGCATTGCTCGTGGTGAGAAGGCTTTACGAGCAAAGTAGTAACCTCCTTTAAGCTTAAGCAATAGCAATTTATTTTCCCCAAAAAAAAGCCAGCAAAATGCTGGCTTTTTCTATGTCAACTGAACTTATGCTAACTATTTAAAGCGACGTCTCAATCCTGCAAACATTAACAAGACTAAGCCGGTTAAACCAAAGCCTGCACCTTGACGTTCGACTTTTTCTTCAACAATAGAACAATCTTCAATTTCACCATCTGTTGGCTTTAACGTTACTGCACGAACAACATCTTCCATAAGTTGTTCACCTTTCTCGTCAACCATCAAGTTACCTTTTGAGTCTCTACGCGGTACTTTAATTAATGCTGTTGCCGAAATTTCATTGGCATCATTAATATCTCGCGCTTCGATTACTGTATAGCCACTATCACAAGCTAAAAAGCTATTTAAATCAGTAAAGGTTTTAGCGGTCATGTCATATAAAAAACCATGAGTACGTCTAGGGTTAGCACCATTACTATCGTTATGGGTTTCATATTCCCCTTCACCGACAATCATACCCTTTTCATTAATTGCCCGTGCGGTACTTGAACTACCAGTAAAAAAATCATCTGGGAATTCCATGGTCATATTCTCAGCATTAGTATCAACATGGTAAAACTTCGTTCTTTGATTACCATTTACAAATGTATTTACGTGCCCCACGGCAATACCTGCATCGTTAATATCATAAGCACGTGAATCAAAGTACTTACTATGATCGTCGGTATAGTCAGTCACCTCTCCATTTTTATATACAACGGCATAAAAATTTCGGCTTTCAAATTGACTAGGATTCGTTTCATTTTCGTCGATCCAACCGTGAGCAAAACCAACTACAACACCGTGGTTATTCACCGCCTGAGCATAATTAACATATTCACGTTCATCATCTTCATGTGGAGTTACTAAATGCCCCAAAATTTCTGACGTTACAATTCCCTGCGCATCAATAGTCCATTTAATTGCTTCAGTATTATAAGCATTAGCGATTAAACGTTGTACACATACTTTAAATGGTAAGTCATCAAGTATATCAGGGTCTGCACAACCACCAGTTTCATCAACAATTCTATCTATTGTATCCTGATCAATACTGGTGCTTGCATAACCAACGGCAATATGAGATTCACTAATATCTAAGATTGCCGATTCACCACCAAAGCGCTGCTCTTCAGGTAAGTCAGTCTCACTAGGAGGAATAACTTCTACAATATTTGCACCACCGTCAGGAGAGAAAAAGCCACGAGTAGTAAAATCTCGTACCCAATGTGTAACTTCATCATCATCACTTTCAGTAAAATCTAGAGGTAAATAAGGTGCTGATGCATTGCCATATACCCAACCTTCATCAGTAATACCACTAATATACTCTTTTGTTGATCGGGTATAGATATCGGTACCCACAAACTTTTCATCAAAAACATTAAATAGTTCAACCTGACCACTTAAATTGGTCATGGCAAAAATATCACCAATTTTTTGGTATAAGGTATCGCTTGCTTTTGCTTTTAAAAAACGAATAACCCATGAAAGATCATTGGCGGTTGGGTTTCCATTACGTAATGCCGTTTCATTTTCGATATCATTTAACTCGTGAACTATTTCATGGCTATTCTCGGCTAAAGAAACTATGGTGTCATAGTCATCTTCGTCTAAATACTGATATTGCACCGGAAAATTATAAACATCGGTGCCAGAAATAGCGGCTTCACCATTAATATTTTCTTGCTGTGCGTAGGTATATTTTAATGAAGAAACGTCACCTTTATCGAAAACTTTATACGTTTCAGCATTAACAGCAGACATTCCTAATGCACTAGTAATACCTAGCGCTAAAATTGATTTTAAAAATTGATTCATGTAACTACTTAAACTCACTATCGTTATTATTCATCTAATTCTTGCCACCTAGCATAGGCAACTTCGAGTTTGGACTCACTTTCAGCTAACTGGTTCAATATTTTATTGCTCAGCTCTTGGGCTTGGCTAAAAAAGTCGCTTTGATTTACTTGCTGCTGCAATTCATCAATTAAATTTTCTAGCGTATCTATCTGTCCAGGTAGTTCTTCTAATTCTCTTTTTTCTTTAAAAGAAAGCTTTTTCTTGCTAACGGGTTCATTTTTTACAACAGTGGCAGCGACCTTAGCTTTCTCTTCTTTGACTATTGGCTTTGCCATTGCTTCACGTTGTTTATCTTTATAAGCAACGTATTCGTCAACATCATCATAACCACCCACTATTTGAGTAATATGCCCAGTACCATCAAAATATAGGCAACTACTTACACAATTATTAACGAAATCACGATCATGGCTGACTAAAATAACCGTTCCTGCATAATTTGCAACGACTTCTTCTAATAATTCTAATGTTTCAATATCCAAATCATTGGTCGGCTCATCCAGTATTAGTAAATTACTTGGACGTAGAAATAATCTTGCTAATAATAATCGGTTCTTCTCACCACCAGATAAAGCACGAACAGGTGTTCTTGCTCGTTTAGGACTAAAAAGAAAGTCTTGTAAGTAACCCAATACGTGTCGTGGTTTTCCGTTCACCATGACCTCTTGTTTACCTTCACCAACGATTTCTTGTACAGTTTTATTCACATCTAAGGCATCACGATGCTGATCAAAATAAGCAATTTCTAAATTAACACCTGAACGCATTTTACCGCTAGTAGCTTCTAGCTTACCCATGATCATTTTAATCAAGGTTGATTTACCCGTACCATTTGCACCGATAAATGCTAAGCGATCATTGCGTGTGATCAATAAATCTAAGCTTTTGATGATGACTTTATCATCGAACGCGATAGATACTTGCTCTGATTCAAATACCAATTTACCTGAACGATCACCTTGGGTAATATTCATCGTGCTTTGATTACGTACATCACGACGAGCTTGGCGTTCATTTCGAAGTTTCTCAAGTGCTCTTACTCGACCTTCATTACGCGTACGACGAGCTTTTACACCTTGTCTGATCCAAACTTCTTCTTCAGCTAGTTTTTTATCAAATAGTGCATTTTGTTGCGATTCAACTTGTATATCATGAGCTTTCTGCTCAATGTATAAATCATAGTTACCTGGGTAACTTTTCAAAATACCGCGATCGAGGTCAAGAATACGTGTCGATACACCACGAATGAACGCTCTATCATGACTAATAAACAGTATCGTGCCAGCAAAGTCTTTTAAGAATGATTCTAACCACAAAACACTTTTTATATCTAAATGGTTCGTCGGTTCGTCAAGCAGTAAAATATCTGGTGCTGTCACAAGCGCTTTAGCTAATGCAAGCTTACGCAGCCAACCACCTGATAAATCGCAAATATTATCATCAGCATTTAAAGACAAAGTAGTCATTACTTGTTCTATACGCTGTTCATCTTGCCAAGCATCGGCAAGCTCAAGCTGTTCTTGGACATTGGCTAATTTATTTAAATTGGCTTCCGAAGGGTCTTCAGTTACATCGTGAATAATGACATGATAACGTTTAATTAAATCAGCATTCTTCTTTACACCTTGGGCGATATAGTCAAACACACTGATATCTGAAGACTCTGGTGGGTCTTGCTCTAACATCGCAACTTGCATAGTACTAGACTTAAGCACTTGACCATCATCAAGCACTTGCAAGCCCATTAATACTTTCATTAGTGTAGATTTTCCGGCGCCATTTCTGCCGACTAAACAAATGCGCTCGCCTGTTTGTACACTTAAGTCTGCTTTATCTAAGACTTTGTCTTCACCAAAGGCCAACTCGCCTTGTGAAATACGAATTAATTCCATAAATTACAACAACTCCAAAATTTGCTTCTGTTCAAATGGCCAAAATAATTTCGCCTGATCTGATAAACGCTCTAACACCGGAATACTAATACGATACAATTCCACTAACTTTTCATCATCAATAATATCGACAACATTAATATCAGCTTCTGGCATTACTTGCTCGCACAATGCCAATGCATCCTCACACAAATGACAACCTTCAGTGCCATATAAATTAAACTTCGCAGACATACTAATTAGCCTTACGGGTAAATAACCAACTATTGTGAATATGCTTATTACGTTGAAAATCTTTATCTCGCGTTTTATCGCTCAACTCTTGCACATTTAAACCCAATGCAGATATTGCATCGAAGTCCATTTTAAAATTACGCTTATTGTTGGTAAACATTAATTCACCGCCTTCAGCTAGAGACTTCAAGCCATCAGTAATTAAACTTACGTGATCACGTTGAACATCGAAACTTTCACCCATGCGCTTTGAATTAGAAAATGTTGGTGGGTCAATAAATACCACATCAAATTTCTGTTCATTGTTCTTCAACCATTGCAAACAATCAGCTTGAATAAACTGATATTTATGGCCACTTAGGTTGTTTAATAAAAAGTTATCTTCTGCCCAACTCAAGTAAGTTTTTGACATATCAACGGTGGTTACAGTGCTTGCGCCATGCAATGCCGCTTGTAGCGATACCGAGCCGGTATAAGAAAATAAATTTAAAAGTGATTTATTTTTTGCTTTTTTTGCCACTATTTGACGCGTTTTTCGGTGATCCAAAAATAAGCCTGTATCTAAATAATCCCACAGGTTCACCTTTAGCTTCGCACCATACTCATCAACAACCATAGATTTTTTAGATTGTTCAACACGCTGATATTGGTCTTTACCCTTTTGTTTACTACGAGTTTTAATAACCACTTTGTCAGTCGGCACTTCAAGTACTTTCGGCGCAAAATAAACCACTTCTTGTAAACGCTTAGCCACTTTTTCTGGCTCAATTTTGGCTGGCGCAGCGTATTCATGGATAACAAGATGATCAGCATATACATCAACAGCAACATTATATTCTGGAATGTCAGCATCATATAAACGGTAACACTGAACTTGTTCTTGCTTAAGCCAGCTTTTTAAGTTTTTCTTATTTTTTAATAGTCGATTAGCAAACGCTGAGTCTTTTTGCTCAAATTCAGCATTAACATTACTACTAGCCACTTGCTTTTCATCTAAGTTATAAATGGCAAACTGACAATCTAATGGGCCATTTTTAAACTTATAACGTTTAAAGCTGACCATTTTCATCATGGCTAACAGTTCAACGTTCGCCGTTAATACCGCTACGCGCCAATTAATAAAATGAGACTTAAATTTCTGTCCTAGTAAAGCAAAACATTCTACAAGCTCTGGTAACTCACCAATTCGTTCACCGTATGGAGGGTTGAATAAAATAGTGCCTTTTGGACCAAAAGCATTTTTCATCTCACTCGCATTTTTGCACGAGAACTCAATAAACCTTTGTATTCCAGCATTTTTAGCATTCTGCTGAGCTGTTTTTAGTACTCTACTATCAAGATCAATACCGAAGACTTTAGTTTTAAGCTGCGTTAAACCAACATGCGACTTTTCTATTGCCGCAGATTTTGCAGACTTCCAGTCTTCAATCTGATGTCCCAACCAATAATCAAAACCCCATTGCACTCTATCAATACCAGGAGCATAACCAGCCGCCATTAATACAGCTTCGATTAAAACGGTACCTGAACCACACATAGGGTCAACTAATGGCTTAGTTGTATCATCCAACCAACCTGAACGTGTAATGATTGCCGCAGCTAAATGTTCTTTTAATGGTGCGGCACCTGTATTTTCACGATAGCCACGCTTAAATAAGCCTCGTCCAGAAAAGTCCAAATAAATAGCAACCTTGTCTCTTAGCAGTCTTGCTTGGAAACTAATTTGTGGCGCTGACTTATCAATAGATGGCCGTTCTTCATTTAACTCACGAAAATGATCAACAACAGCATCTTTAACCGTTAATGCACCAAATTGACTATTTCTAATTTCATCACTCGTACCAACAAAGTCAATAGCAAAGGTTTTATCAACAGAGAACGCTTCAGACCAAGCGATTGATTTGGCTGCTGTATATAGTTGTTCTTTATTTGCCGCATCGCCCTCGCCTAGTTTTAGCAATACGCGAGTCGCTAAACGCAAATGCAGACATATATGATATGCATGTTCAATTGTTGAGTTGAAATAAACACCTTCAGGCTTTTGAACAACTTGTTCGGCTTTTAATTCTTTAAGTTCTTGTGCCAGTAATATTTCAATTCCTGGGGAGGTTAATGCTAAAAATTGCTGCATAAAGGTTTTCCAATCTAATTTATGCCCGCGATTATAAACTAAAGAGCCACTTTACTTATAGCCATTTTACAAATTTGAGCAAAGTAACTACAAATAGCTAAATTATTCAGGTTACTTTTTAGAAATCTAGAAAGATCGTGTGAATTACGAGTCATTAAAGAGCAAAAAAACAGCAAGTACAAAACAAATGAGATTAAAGCATTAAATAAACTTAAAACAGGTTGCAAATCATCTGAGGTATCCTTATTATACGCCTCGCTTTCAGGGAGCAAGCAATTGCCTTTCAAAAAAGTATTCTTGAGTTTGAATTAAAATAACTTGGCTTACCTAGTTTACTAGGTCATTCGGACGCGGGATGGAGCAGCCTGGTAGCTCGTCGGGCTCATAACCC
>CAJXQI010000003.1 GCA_913058395.1 uncultured Colwellia sp.
CCGCTGGTGTTCGGGTTGTTATGCCAATAGCATTGCCCGGTAGCTACGTTCGGAACTGATAACCGCTGAAAGCATCTAAGCGGGAAGCAGGCTTTGAGATGAGTTCTCACTGGAGCTTTAAGCTCCCTAAAGGGTCGTTGGAGACTACAACGTTGATAGGTTGGGTGTGGAAGTGCTGCGAGGCATTGAGCTAACCAATACTAATTACCCGTGAGGCTTAACCATACAACACCCAAGTGGTTTTGTAGGTAAGTTTGACAACACTCAATAGAGTGACACGTACATAAAGAATTGAATAAGAATTGTATTTATATCGTCGATAAAAACGTTCATTCATGAACATTATCGACATTAGTGCATCCGTGCACGTTGCTTTCTCAGATTGTAACTTTTTTGTCTAGCGACAATAGCGACATAGCCCCACCTGATCCCATTCCGAACTCAGTAGTGAAATGTGTTAGCGCCGATGGTAGTGTGGGAGTTCCCATGTGAGAGTAGGACATTGCTAGGCTTCTTTTCAGAAAATCTGGTTAAATCTGGATTTTCGGCCCTGTGGAGGGGTTCCCGAGTGGCCAAAGGGATCAGACTGTAAATCTGACGGCTCAGCCTTCGGTGGTTCGAATCCACCTCCCTCCACCATCATTTTAAAACCCGTAACTTATGTTACGGGTTTTTTCGTTGTGCAAAAAATAATAAACTTAGCTGAGCTCGAAATCTTAATAAACTTACAATGTGATCTAACGACCTGTGAGTTACATAACAGATACAATTATTCCTGTTTTCAGTATTGTTGTGTGAAGATAAAAGGAGGAAAATCAATATATAAACAAGTAGTTCGAAAGACTTAAAATATACATGTCTTTTGGAGGTATTTACTTGAAGGATTATGGAGCGCCATCATGAAAGAAATATTGATTATAGAAGATGATAACTTGGTGTCTCTTACTTTAAAAAATCAGTTGGAAAGTAAAGGTTTTGGGGTCACGCAAGTTTTTAATGGCTCAGCCGCTTTACGTAAGGTAATAAATACTTTTCCGGATTTGATTTTATTGGATATAGGTTTACCTGATATTAATGGCTATGAGGTCTGTAAACAACTACGCGAATTCTACCAACGTCCAATAATTTTCATTACAGGTAATGATGACTCGTTGGCTGAAATAAAATGTTTTGAGGTTGGTGCCGATGATTTCGTACTTAAAACTGTGCCATTTGAAGTGTTATATCAAAGAATAAAACGACTGGGTGTCAGGCCTAGTAATTATGAGCCTGCTGATATTTTGGAGTTTGGCGAACTAAAGTTTGTACCAGCCTATACGGATTGTTTTTATCAAGCAAACTCATTAGGTTTAACTCAAGAAGAGTATGAATTGTTCTATTTTATTGCCACTAAGCACAAAAGTGTGGTTTCTCGTCAGGTCATACTTAAAGTTTTAAAAGGAGCAGACTACGACGGTGTAGATCGTTCTATTGATATCAAAGTAGCTAGAATTAGAAACAAACTAAAGGCCGTAGGGTTACCAACATCATTGATACAATCAGTACGATCTAAAGGTTATCAGTTCTGTTATAAAACAATGACTGAGCCAGCCTTAGCTGAATAACATACCCTTTCAGAGTTCAGTGTGATTTAGTTCTTAATTTAATATGAAGAGCGAGTACTATTATTGCACTGAGACCATCTATACTGTATTCTGCACCGCTGTTTGACACTTGCTCAAACCCCTGCAAAAAAGAGTATATTCTATGAGTTTTACCGATTTAGGCCTTTCTGCTCCAATTCAAAAAGCTATTGCTGAAAAAGGTTATACCGATCCATCACCTATTCAGGCTCAGGCAATTCCTGCTGTATTAGCCGGTAAAGATGTTATGGCTGCGGCGCAAACAGGCACAGGTAAAACAGCTGGTTTCACATTACCTATTTTAGAAATTTTATCAAAGGGCGATAAAGTTCGTGCTAATCAAGCAAGAACCTTAATTGTTACTCCGACGCGCGAACTTGCAGCACAAATAGCTGAAAATGTGGAAATGTACGGTAAGCATTTACCGCTTAAGTCGACAGTAGTGTTCGGTGGGGTGAAAATTAATCCTCAAATGACACGTCTGCGTCAAGGTGTCGATATTCTAGTAGCAACACCTGGTCGTTTGTTAGATTTATACAATCAAAATGCTATTCGATTTAATCAACTAGAAATACTTGTACTAGATGAAGCCGATAGAATGTTAGATATGGGCTTTTTACGTGATATTAAGAAAATTTTATCGTTGCTACCAAAGAACCGTCAAAACTTACTTTTCTCCGCAACATTTTGCCCGGATATTCGTGAACTAGCTAAAGGCTTAGTAAATAATCCTGTAGAAATATCTGTTAGTCCAAAAAATACGACAGCAGAAACTGTTGAACAGCTAATCTACTCGGTAGATAAAAATAAAAAAGCGCCATTGTTAACGCACTTGATTAAAACTCATGATTGGCAACAAGTTATTGTGTTTATGAAAACAAAGCATGGTGCGAATAAATTAACCAAACAATTAGATGCGTCAGGCATAAGCGCGGCAGCTATTCACGGTAATAAAAGCCAAGGTGCCCGAACCAAAGCATTAGCGAACTTTAAAGACGGTACTATTAGCGTTTTAGTCGCTACTGATATTGCTGCACGTGGCATAGATATTGACCAGTTACCTCAAGTTGTTAACTTTGAGTTGCCTAATGTCCCAGAAGATTATGTGCATCGTATTGGTCGTACAGGCCGAGCTGGAGCGAGTGGTCATGCAGTATCATTGGTTTGTGGAGATGAAATAGATTTATTAAATGATGTCGAACATGTGATCCAAACACATATACCACGAGAAATTGTTGAAGGCTTTGAACCGGTGCATGCGCTGCCAGCATCTCGTAAATTACGAGCATTAAAAGCTAAAAAGCCGAAAAAGTTTAAAACTGATAAGCCTGAACATAAAGATGGTCAACGCTCGGGTGATAATGCACGAGGCCATAAACCTACAGGTAAAAATAGACGCCATACGGGTAATAGCAGTAGCAGCAACCCTTATGCGAATAGTCCCGGAAAACCAAGTGGTAACAGTGGCGGCGGTCGTCGTATTAATCCAAGCCCAGCTAAGTAATACAACCATAAAAAATGCCAACCTAGAGTTGGCATTTTTGTTTTAGCGTTGAGCTAGCAGTTTATCAAGGTTATTAGCAAAGGCTTGTCGATCAGCTTGGCTGATTGGTGGAGCACCACCTGTATCTACGCCGCTTGAACGCATAGTATCCATAAAATCACGCATATTGAGTCGTTGACGAATATTACTTTCTGTATAGAGTTCGCCTCTAGGATTAAGTGCCAAACAGCCTTTTTCAACAACTTCTGCAGCTAATGGAATATCGGCGGTGATCACTAAATCTTTTGGCGCAGCTCGTTTTACTATTTCATCATCAGCAACATCAAAACCTGAAGTTACCTGTATAAAACTGATTACTTTGGACGGTGGTGTTTTCAAATAGTGATTGGCTAATAAGGTCGTTGGTGTTTGTGTACGTTCTGCTGCACGAAATAATATCTCTTTTATTACCACTGGACAGGCGTCAGCATCAACCCAAATTTTCATGGTTTACCTTTATAATTTTAACTATGACATAACAGATGGTAATGTACCTCTAAACACTAGGTATTGTAAGCTTCGAGCTCTATTGATTAGACTTCCCTAGTAAATTAATTTAATAGGAAAATAAATGAACCAACCTCAACGCGATATAACGCTTCGATTCTTAGCTGAACCACAAGATGTTAATTTTGGTGGTAAAGTGCATGGTGGTGCAGTAATGAAGTGGATAGATTTAGCTGCTTACGCATGTGCTGCCGGTTGGAGTGGCAGATATTGTGTAACAGCTTATGCAGGTGGTATTCGCTTTGTTGCGCCAATTCATGTTGGAAGCCTAGTGGAAGTAGAAGCAAAAGTTATTTATACCGGAAATTCTTCTATGCATATTGCATTAGAAGTTAATGCTTGTGATCCGAAGTCATTAAATCGCCGCTTAACCACGCACTGTATTGTTATTATGGTTGCTGTTGATCAAAATGGTCAGTCTGAACACGTACCACAGTGGGTTCCTGAGACTGAAGCTGATATAAAGCAGCATGAAAGTGCGAAAAAATTAATGGAAATGCGCAAACAAATCGGCGAAGAGATGCAAATTTTTGTAGAATAGACTTACTATTACCTAGTTTCATTTTTCATAGGAAAAACCGTGTTAGAGCAAGCAAGAATAAAGCAAATACTGCAGATGGATGATGCACAACGCGCAACATACTTTTTAAAAGAAGTCGTTGAGAATAATCAACTGTGGATACTAACTGATGAACACGGCTGCGTTATGCTCAACACGGAAGAAGAAGACTGTGTACCTGTATGGCCAAACCAAGAGTTTTCCGAAGCTTGGGCAACAGATGAATGGCAAGAGTGCAAGCCAGAAGCTATTTCGCTCAATAAGTGGTTTAGCCGCTGGTCGCATGGCCTAGCAGATGACGAACTTGCTGTGGTAGTTTTCCCAAGTCAGAATGAGCAAGGATTAGTGTATTATCCTGACGAACTTGAGCATGATCTTAAACAGCAACAATCGAAAAAGAAGCGATAAATTACGATGAGTTTTTCTTCATTAGCCCTAGATAAATCGCTTACTGATGTTGTTAAAGCATTAGGTTACGAACAACCAACTCCTATTCAGCAGCAAGCAATCCCCGCAATTCTTGCCAATAAAGATATTATGGCCGGAGCACAAACAGGTACTGGAAAAACAGCGGCCTTCGCTTTACCCATTTTACAGCGCTTAGGCGAGAATATTCCAGCTCAAAGGCCCATTCGTGCATTAGTATTAACGCCAACCCGCGAGCTTGCACAACAAGTATATAAAAGCTTTGTACGCTATGCGGAAAATACAGAACTCAATATTGCTGTTGCATACGGTGGTGTTAGCATTAAACCGCAAATAGCAGCAATCGAACAAGGCGTAGATGTTTTAGTTGCGACGCCAGGAAGGCTGTTAGACCATATCATTAATGGCAGTGTTTTATTGATTCACCTTGAAACCATCGTATTTGATGAAGCCGATAGAATGCTAGATATGGGCTTTAAAGATGAAATAGATCGAATTCTTAATAGATTGCCACCAACAAGGCAAACACTATTATTTTCAGCGACTTTTGATGATGCAATATTTAAGCTAAGCAAAACCTTACTTAATGAACCTGAACTTATTGAAGTAAGTGAAAGAAATACAGTTGCCGCCAAGGTTGAACAAATAGTTTATACCGTTGATAGTGACCGAAAACGTGAATTGACCTCATTTCTTATCGGTTCAAAAAATTGGCAGCAAGTGCTTATTTTTACTCGTACAAAGCAAGGTGCGGACGAGCTAGCAAAGGAAATGTGCAAAGACGGTGTTAAAACTCAGTCAATACATGGTGATAAATCGCAAGGGGCGCGTGATAAAGCACTTGCTGAATTTAAAGCCGGGAAAACTCGGGCGTTAGTGGCTACAGATGTTGCTGCACGTGGTATTGATATTAGTGACTTACGTTACGTAATTAACTATGAACTACCTTATATTGCTGAAGATTATATTCATCGTATTGGACGTACGGGCCGCGCAGGTAATGATGGCTTAGCGATTTCGCTAATGAGCCCATCAGAAACATGGCTGCTTGAAGCCGTAGAAGAAGTGCTTGATAACCGTTTAATGCAGCAATGGTTTCCTGGCTATGAACCTGATTTAACAAAAACAGATGCCCCGGTACGCAAAAACACCTTAGGTCGACAAAAGAAGCACGGTCGACAACAGGCATTTGGTGATAAAAAGAAAGCTAAGCCTAACAAGCCTCATCGCCGTTAATTTACTATCGCTGAAATTAAAATTAAAATTAAAATTAAAACTGAAAAAGCCGAATTATTATTCGGTTTTTTATATTTCTGACAATAACTAATATCAGATAACGTGTAAGTTATATCGGAGTTAAAGAGTAAATAAATACGCGACTAACTCATTGTATTCAGAAAAGAAGTTGTTTTTATCTAGTGACTTACTGTCGATCAAATACTTACCATTAACGACCATAGTTGGCACGCTAGTAAGTTGACGATTCTTTGAAAGCTTATCTTGTATTTTTTTCTCTCTTTTAGCTTGTCCAATGATAGAAAAGTTCTTCATACCTTGATCAAACTTTTTGGCGTCACCACCGCTTAAAACAAAAATATTACGAATGTCTTTTTCATTGTTAATTGTTGCTCTATCGGTTTGTAAATATTTAAAAACAGCAGGAGAAAACTTACTATCAACGCCTGTTTTTTCAGCAATGATGAGCGCTTTACTTAGCATGAATTGAATTTCAGCTGAGGTTTGGCTCATAAAATCTACATGAACTTTGTTGAAGGTTGCTTGCTCTGGCATTACTTTTTTAAAACTCTCAAGGTACGGTTCATATGCACGACACGAAGGGCAATAATAAGAAAAGTATTCACTTAGCTCAGGCGATAAGGTTTTCTTTTCAGCAACGACGGTATAGTGTTTGCCTTCCTCAAATTTCATTGCTTGACTGGGAAGTGCAAACGTAAATATGAGTGTTGTTACTAAGCCTATTATTAATGTTGTTATTTTTGACATGCTATGTACTTCCTGATCTTCATGTTAAAAAGCTTTGCAGCTTTATATGGATATTCAATGAGTTGAATTATAGACAGTTTATAAATAAAAATGTTCACTGATAAATGTAAAAATTCATGTCTAATATGAGCCTTTACTAGCCAATAGAGCAGTAATTTGCTTTGATAGTACTTTATGTTTGCAATCAACAAGGAAAGACAATGAGAAGCCATGAGATAGATTATAAAATTATTGGTCAGTCAATGCAGATGGTAGAAATTGAGCTAGACCGAGATGAAACTGTCATTGCTGAAGCTGGCGCGATGAATTACATGGAAGATGGCATTGAGTTTGAAACGAAAATGGGTGACGGCTCAGACGCTAACCAAGGCATAATGGGTAAGCTGTTTTCGGCAGGAAAACGTATGATGACGGGGGAGTCAGTATTTATGACTCACTTTACTAACCATGATAATAACCGCAAAACCGTAGCATTTGCTGCACCATACCCTGGGTCTATTATTAGTGTCGATCTTGCTGATATTGGTGGTGGTGTTACCTGTCAAAAAGATGCTTTTCTATGTGCGGCATTAGGTACAAAAATAGATATTACGTTTAATAAGCGCTTAGGTAGCGGTTTTTTTGGTGGTGAGGGCTTTATTTTAGAACGACTTGAAGGTGATGGTTTAGCATTTTTACATGCAGGTGGTACTATCATTGAAAAAGAGCTAAATGGTGAAATCTTGCGAGTTGATACCGGATGTTTAGTCGGCTTTAGTGATGGTATTGATTATGATATTGAAATGACCAAAGGTTTAAAAAGTATGTTGTTTGGCGGTGAAGGGATGTTTATTGCGACACTATCTGGCCATGGTAAAGTTTGGTTGCAGAGTTTACCGTTTTCTCGCTTAGCTGATCGTATTATTCAGCACGCACCAAAAATAGGCGGTAGTAATACTGGAGAATCTTAAACTCCAAGCCTTAAATGAAAAAATAGTGTTATATGAGTTCTTGGTAAAGTAAAAGGCAGTTGGTTGTGAAGTTATTATTAATAATACTAAGTGTATTCGTCAGCTTTCCCTCTTTTGCGAGTGAACCACTAACTCAAGCTATTTCATTAACCTCGCACTGGGTTGGTTTTGCTGCGTTAGCGATATTTGCATTAGCATATGTGTTCGTGATCTTTGAAGAAAAGTTTCACATGCGAAAGTCTAAACCCGTGTTACTTGCAGCAGGGCTTATTTGGTTATTAATTGCTGCGGTATACCAGCAAATGGGTGATACCCATTCAGCTGAAGTGGCGATTAGGCACAACTTTTTAGAATATGCTGAGCTATTCTTCTTTTTGCTCGTTGCCATGACTTACATAAACTCTATGTTAGAACGGCAAGTATTTGATGCTCTGCGGGATGTCTTAATTATTAAGGGCTTTAGTTATCGAGCATTATTTTGGTTAACAGGGATTTTAGCTTTTTTCATTTCGCCAATTGCCGATAATCTAACAACTGCATTAATTATGTGCGCGGTGATACTTGCTGTCGGGCAAGGTCAACCAAAATTCATTGCCATTGGTTGTGTAAATATTGTAGTTGCGGCAAACGCTGGCGGGGCATTTAGCCCGTTTGGTGATATTACAACGCTAATGGTTTGGCAAAAAGGTCTTATTGAGTTTGAAACATTTTTTAAATTATTTATACCTTCGATAGTTAACTTCTTAATACCAGCATTGATTATGCAATTTGCTTTGCCACCGGGGAAACCTGATGCGATTTCCGCCGAACAAGTTAAAATTAGAAAAGGTGGTTTGGTTATTGTTGGCTTATTTTTAGCGACAATAGTTACCGCTGTGAGCTTTCATAACTTCCTCCATTTACCACCAGTATTCGGCATGATGACAGGGCTCGCTTACCTTAAATTTTATGGCTATTATCTGCGCAAGTTTGGTAATACACATATTGATAAATCAGACATCCCCACAAGTCATGAAGTAGAAGATGATTTTGATATTTTTGATAAAATTGCTAAAGCTGAATGGGATACCCTATTCTTTTTCTATGGTGTTATTCTTGCGGTTGGAGGTTTAGGCTTTATTGGTTATTTATCACTTACCTCTAGCTTTATTTATGGCGAACTAGGACCAACAACAGCGAATATCCTCGTTGGTATACTATCGGCTATTGTTGATAATATTCCGGTGATGTTTGCTGTATTGTCAATGCAACCAGATATGAGCCAAATGCAGTGGTTATTAGTAACATTAACTGCAGGTGTAGGCGGAAGTTTGCTTTCGATAGGCTCTGCAGCTGGCGTAGCTCTTATGGGACAAGCACGCGGCCAGTATACCTTCTTCAGCCATTTGAAGTGGACGCCAGTAATAGCGTTAGGTTACTTTGCCAGTATATGGGTGCACTTTCTCGTTAACGGCTAATGTCGTTGGTAATGGTTTGTGGCTCTATTTAAAAAAGCCAAGTTTCAACTCTTAAATTACTTGGCTTTCATCTAAATATAAACTTATGTTAAGCGCCAACTTTGTGCTGAGTGTACTCTCCTTTTTCGAGTACCGTCGTCGTTTGCAACGCCATCAATACTTTGTCTTATGTCATCATTAACCGTTGCCCATAAGTAATAGCTATGCTCGGTAATACCGCCAACAACATCTGAACAATTGATTTGTTTAATTTTGTTATGTAATTGCTGTGGTCTAGCGGCACCATTGTGACCTAATCGGTCAATATTGCCTTTGGTGTAGTCAGAAATATACATCGCCATATCGCCGTTGTTATAGTAAACAGATATTTGCTTTGCTAATTGCTGCACATTCGCCATCGATTGTTCAAGTTCAAAAACATTATCATCAACATCGGGTGCACACATAAAAATATGCTGGAATAATTGCGGTAAATGTTTCTGGTTATTAAGCTCATATAATGATGCCAGCGTATGCTGTAAAACATAATTTCCCATTGAGTGACAAAGTAGATGTAGTTGCTGGCCACATTCGGCTAATGCTGGGTCATGGTGTTTTGGTCTTAATGTCATTAAAAAGTCACGCAACTTTAATAAGCCTCTTGCAACTGCAATGCTTGAGTCACGCGCATCTCTGCGGTCTGATAGGTAGGCTTTATTCTTTAGCATATCGCCATTTGATGGCCATGAAAAAAGAAAAACACTGGTATCTTTTATATTCGATTGGTCTGATGAATTTCGATTTAACATCAGTTCTAATGACATGGCAGAAGCAACTGCTTCAACCCAGTCAACATTGAAGCCATGAATGAAAACAACAACGTCACGTTGTGCTTCCATTTGTATTTTTAATGCTTGAAAAGCGGCGGTTGAGGCAAGTGGCTTATCGGTTGATGAAGAAGAGGGCTCTTCATAAGCGGTAATAGAATTTTTCTTACGCAACTTATCTTCAATATAACCCGATAGCCCTTCACCATCGCCAATACGGTTATTAACTTTATTGTTAAGGAATTCTTTTATTTTGTTGGCACTAGCTTCAACAGTTATATGGCCAAAACGTAGGTTGTTGGCGCGATCTGCACTGAAGTTTTTTCCGTAACTATCTGGAGTCCAACGTTGACCAATATGGTTTCTATTGGTCGCAAAGTAAAGTGTTAGCGTTATCATTTGAACATCCTGTGAGCTTGAAGTCCTGAACAATAATTGTAGCTTAGTTGTCGCGGCTAACAAGCGAGTTTCGGGCTCAATTCATCTTATTACGATTGAATAATTTGGCGAATAAACTTGCTCGAGCTTGCTGAAGGTCTGCTTCGCTATAAGTAATATCTAATACTTTTATTCGCATAGAATAGGTTGCGCCATGACCCCAAGGCCACCAAATTAGAGCAAGGGCTGGTGTTTCATTAGAAGCAGGGCGAGTAAATATTAGTTGTTCTTTGCTTAGATGAGTGAGTTCACCTAGTTCATCTTTCAATGGTGAAGGTGCTTTTTTGATAGTTTTCTTATTCCACTCTTCACTGAATAGTTCACGTAATGTGATTAGAATACGGTCTTTTTTTTCCCAAGAAAACTCAGTTAATAAAGCTGACATTTTCTCTTCCCAACGCCATGTTAGTTGGTCGCCGAGCGGCGTAGTGATGATATTAAATACCACGTCTTGTTGAGTATGTGACATAGAACACTCCATGTTTGAAGCAGCTTACTGAACGAATAATACTAACACTTTCACAGTACTTGTTAAGTCTTATTGATAATTTCTACGGCATTGAATTTATCAATACATTGCTGGCAAACACATGATTTCCCCGAGAGTTCTTCAGGTACTTGCGCCAGTAGTTCGCGTTTAATATCACTACTTACACACCAACACGCTTCTTTGCCATTAACGCCACATAAATTGCTTTGTTGGCATAATGGGCATTGGCTCTGATCGACAGGTGTATTCATAGCATGAAGCCTAACAAGTACATTTAGCGGTTAATTAATTGCGTAGATTCGCGCACAATGAGTGAAGGTTTAAATACCTGCTGAATTGTTTGTTCTTTGGTTTGGTATATCTGTTTTAATACCAATTTAGCTGCCATTCGACCCATCTCATTGACTGGATTTAATATGGTGGTTAATTTCGGGTGTATATAGCGAGCAAAAATAACATCATCAAAACCAACAACAGAAAGATCTTCAGGTAGCGATAAACCGCGTTCACGGGCAAAGTTCATTGCACCAGAGGCCATTTCATCATTACCACATACTAAGCCGGTAAATTTTTGCTGTTGCGCCATTAAATGTGCGATACCTTCACTACCACCGGTTTCTTTAAAGTCGGCGCTATAAAAAAGCTCTTCATTGAAAGTGATATTATATTCTGCCAATGCTCGCTTATAGCCATCAAAGCGAGCTTTCGCATCAAACTTGTACTGTGGCCCGGCAATACAAGCAATGTCGGTGTGGCCTAAATCTAACAACGATTTTGTTGCCAAGTATCCGCCTAATTCATTGTCTAAACTAATACATTGTTCGGCAAGGTTTTCGACATAGCGGCTGATGATAAAAATGGGTGTTTTACCCTTGCTTAATTCTTCTAAGTATTCATCTGAAACGGCTTCAACATGTAAGATAATAGCATCGCAATTTCTACTAATAAGAAATTCAATACCTTCTTTTTCTTTTTCTTCAATGCTGTGACCTGTAGTAACAATAATGTGCTTACCGGCCGACCTAAGCTCACTTTCAACACCGGCCATCATTTCGCCAAAAAAAGCACCATGCAGTTCTGACACTAATAAGCCAATACTATTGCCTCGGCTAGATGCCAATGACTGAGCAATGGAATTTGGTCGATAACCAAGTTCTTTCATTGCCAATAAAACTTTTTCTCGCGTTTTATCACTGACTTTCGCATTACCATTCATCACCCGTGAAACGGTGGCAAGTGATACCTTTGCTAATTCAGATACTTGGTAAATGGTCGCCATGATTTTCCTTTCGTTTCTCAGACTCAGTGTCAAAACTAAGCTTTGAATAATATCATATATAGTTGGACTTTAAATCTCTAGACCCGTTAATGATCAATTGTTTACTCGATTTTTTCGGCGCAATTCAAGCTCATCACCGATTTGGCTATTTGTTTCACTACTCAGTGGGTAGAACAATATTAACAACGCGCTGAGTACAGCAAAAGCTGCAGGTATCCAGCTCATTAGTAATTTCATCCCTTGTAGTGATGCTGCTATGGTGCTTGAGTCCATGCCATCGTAGCCATAACCAGCTAAGACTAATAATACTAAGGCTCCAGCAAAGCCTCCACCGGTCTTTTGTACAAAGGTTCCTGCTGAATAAATTAACCCTGTAGCTCTGCGTTTATTTTTCCATTCAGAGTAATCAGCAGAATCACCCAACATAGTGAAATATAGCGTTGGAATCATAGCGGCAAAAAACTCTGCACAGCAGCCTAAAATGAAGATGGCAGTTATTTGATCGCTTTCTAACCAAAAGAAAGGAATGGTAAATAATGTACTGGTCAGCAAGGCGATAATTAATAGTTGGGGTTTACCCCAGCGCTTAGCAAGGTAATTAGTGCAAAGCGCACCTAAAATAGACACGAGCAATAGCGCCACAAAATATTGTCCGGTCATCAATTCGTCGCCAATGTAATATTTGAAATAATACGCGATAACGCCGTATTTAATGCCGTTGAACATCATAGTGAGAAAGCCAAGCGCTAGCAGTATTAGCCAAGGTTTATTGGTGAGTAAGTCAACCATATCAAGCTGAGTACTTGATAATTTGTCAGTTGGTGTTTTGATAAAACGTTTGATAATGAACCACATTGTTGCCATCACTAAAACGAAAAATGCCCCGCTGATAATGTTGCGATAATAGAAAAATAAACTCATGGCTAATAATGGTAAAACAATCAAAGGTAAGTTTTTCATTAAGTCTTTGAGTTCTTGAGATAACCCTAAAGATTTTTGCTGTGGCGTGGTAATTCTTTCTTTTGTGCTGGCGAATGTAATCACCAACAAAAATACCAAGGTGGCAGCAAACAAATACATGGTAGTTTGATAGCCGACAGCATCATTACCTTGACCAAAATATGCAACTAATTTTGGTAAAAAACCCATGACTAATAAGCCACCAGCGAAAGCCCCAGCAAAGCGAAAGCCAGATAAACTGGTTCTTTCTGTATCAGAAGTGGTCATCACTCCCATTAATGCAGAATAGGGAACATTGTTGATGGTATAGGCTAACGTTAGCCCAATATAAGTAAAATAAGCGTAAGCAAGTTTGCCGTTTTCGCTCAGGTCTGGAGTGCTAAAACAAAGCACCATAAACAAACCTAAAACCGGGGCAGAGAACAAAATCCACGGACGAAACTTCCCCCATCGGGTTTGTGTTCTATCAGCAACCATCCCCATAATAATATCGGTGACACCATCCGATAAACGCACAACTAAAAATAACATTGCCGTTGCTGCTGCGGTTATGCCAAAAGTATCGGTATAGAAAACAGCTAAGTACGCAAGAGCGCCACGCCACACTAAATTTGCAGCGGCATCTCCAACGGCATAACCAACTTTTTCAGAAAATGGGAGTTTAGTCATATTTTATTCTTATTATTAGTCTGCTCTTGAGGCTATCAAATTACGAAAGGCTAAACCACTGGCTTTAATAGTTCGAATTTGGGTTTTATAATCAACATGCACAATACCAAAGCGTTTTAAATAACCTTCAGCCCATTCAAAATTATCCATTAAACTCCAAGCAAAGTATCCTCGCACATCAACTCCCTGAGAAATTGCACTGGCGACCGCATTAAGGTGTTGATTGTAATAATCGACTCGCCCTTGGTCGTTAACTTCACCATTTATGCAGTGGTCATCCATTGCTGCACCATTTTCTGTAATGTAAATTGGCGGCAGGGTATAACGAGCATCTAACGATATTAATAACTCGGTAAATGCTTGCGGATAAATTTCCCAACCAATATCAGTACGCGCAACATCAGGTATTTGTACTTCTTCAAATCCACTGTCTAAGTTGTGTCGATATACTGCTCGGGTGTAAAAGTTTATCCCTAAAAAATCGAGCTCTTGCGAAATTATTTCCATATCACCGGGTAAAATATCAGGTTGCTGTTGCTTAGGTAATTGTTGATTGATGGCTGGATATGTACCATCCATGATTGGTTTGACGTACCACTGGTTAAAATAGTCATCGGCGTATTCAGCAGCAATCTTGTCTTTAATTGAGTCTGTTTCTGGGTAAGCCGGCGTAAAATTTAGCACTATGCCATTTTGTGTATTAGGGCTGTGTTTCTTGAGTGTCTCTATCGCTAAACCATGTGCTAGCAATAAATGGTGTGCGGCTTTTTTACCATAATTGATATCGGCGTGACCTGGCGCATGAATACCGGCTTCATAGCCAAGGTAAGCGCTACAAAAAGGTTCATTTAGTGTTGCGTAAGAATGCACTCTGTCGCCGAATGCTACGACTGTTTTTTTCACATAATCTTGAAATTTATAAGCAGTATTACGATTCAACCAACCACCTTCATCTTCTAAGTGTTGTGGTAAATCCCAATGGTAAAGAGTGACATAGGCTTTAATGCCTCTCGCTTTTAGTCGGTCTAAAATGGCAATGTAATAGTTAATACCCGTTTGGTTTAGATTACCATCTTGTTTAATAATTCTTGGCCATGACAATGACAAACGGTAAGCGTCAACACCTAGTGAAGCAATAAGCTCGATATCATCTTGCCAGCGATTGTAATGATCACAGGCAACATCACCATTTGAATTATCAACAACTTTGCCGGGCGTTGCGCAAAAGGTATCCCAAATACAAGGCAGTCTGTCAGCGACACCGCCTTCAATTTGAAAAGCAGCCGTTGCTACGCCGTAGGTAAAATTTTTACTGCGCATTGGCGAATTTACGGGGAGAGATAAGTTCATCATTTTTACATTGTCTTCTTTTAGTAAAATCAACACATTGATAATTAGCGTCGCTAAGTCATTTTCTTAACGAGCAACTCTTTTCTGTAAGCGCTTACATTTCACTTGAAAAAAATTTGAGCTTCTGTAAGAATGAAATTCAAATGAAAGCGCTTACATTTGAAATGTTAGTGGCTAATAACTAAAAGGTCAACTGGTTTTTATTTAATCATTCTTATTTAAAGCTATGACCAAAATCAACAGGTATCAGCTAAGGGGGCATGATGGTAAATCTATCAACACCATCGACAACACTAAATAATGATAGCGATGAAAAAGGTAAAGATTACCGTTTTGCGTTGACATCATTAACGACGCTATTTTTTCTTTGGGGCTTTATAACCTGCCTGAACGACATATTGATCCCGCATTTAAAGGCGGTGTTTGACTTATCTTATGGTCAAGCGATGCTAATCCAATTTTGCTTTTTTGGCGCATACTTTCTCGTGTCAATTCCTGCTAGCAAAATTGTCTCAAAGCATGGTTTTCAAAAAGGTATTGTGATTGGACTTGTTGTTGCCGCTATAGGTTGTGCGATGTTTTACCCTGCGGCCTCATCCCATAGCTATCCGGTATTTTTAGCTGCTTTATTCACTTTGGCAAGTGGTATTACTATTTTGCAAGTTTCTGCCAATCCTTACGTAAGTACGCTTGGCCCAACAGAAACTGCCTCTTCTCGTTTAACTATGACACAAGCATTTAATTCGCTAGGCACAACGATTGCCCCTTTCTTTGGCGCCTATTTAATTTTAGATCAAGCTGCTAGTGCTATGTCGGCGGCAGAGTCTGCGCAATCAGTACAATTACCTTATTTATTATTAGCTGCGCTTTTGTTGCTGTTAGCGGCAATATTTTCATGGTTGAAACTACCAGCAGTTGAACAAGTAGACCTTGCTGATGCAACCGAAGAAAAAGCAAAAGGCAGCGCTTGGCAACATCGACATTTGTCTTTAGGGGCATTCGCTATTTTTGTTTATGTGGGTGCTGAAGTGGCAATTGGCAGCTTTTTAGTAAGCTTCTTGTCGCTAGAGAATATTGCTGGCTTAGTAGAATCTGAGGGAGCTAAGTATATTGCATATTACTGGGGCGGCGCACTGGTTGGTCGTTTTGCTGGCGCAATTGTTATGCAAAAAATAGCGGCCGGCAAGGTACTAGCCTTTAATGCCTTTGTTGCGGTTTTTCTATTGGCAGTTGTTATATGTAGTAATGGCGACATTGCCATGGTAGCTATTTTGTTAATTGGTTTATGTAACTCAATTATGTTTCCAACAATCTTCAGTTTAAGCCTAAGTGGTTTGGGCAGGTTGACTAGCCAAGGTTCTGGCATTTTGTGTTTGGCAATTGTTGGCGGCGCCATAGTGCCTTTAGCGCAAGGGTTTCTAGCCGATGAAATTGGTGTTCATACCGCATTTATTCTGCCGATGTTCTGCTATCTCTATATTGCTTATTACGGCGTTAATGGTCACAAAATTAATATACAAAAATAAAATTTATATCATTTATTTCGGGAAAGTAATGACGATGAAAATTAATAAAAAACATGCTGTTAATAGTAAAGCATTTAAAAGTAACAAGTTTCAAAGTGTAGTGGTGAAGCTTACTATGAGCTTGATTTTAGCGGGTGCTCTGGGGTGTGCTGATAACGAAAAAAAAATTGATAAAAGTAACATTAAAACTGTTGATGAAGTTGCAGAGTTTTGGCCGAAATTACCTCAAGCATTACCCTATGATGAAGCACTTGAGCTCAAGGTTACGAACTTAGTTGCTGAAATGACCTTGGCGCAAAAAGTTGCGCAAATGATCCAGCCTGAAATAAGAGATATCACCGTTGAAGACATGCAAAAGTATGGCTTTGGCTCATACTTAAATGGTGGCGGGTCTTTTCCTAACAATAACAAACAGGCAACACCACAAGACTGGATAAAACTTGCAGAAGATATGTACCAAGCGTCTATTGATAGCAGTATTGATGGCTCAGCTATTCCAACTATGTGGGGTACCGATGCGGTTCATGGTCATAACAATGTTATTGGCGCGACGCTATTTCCTCACAATATTGGTTTAGGTGCAGCTAATAATCCTGACTTAATAGAAAAAATTGCTGCTATCACCGCGGCAGAAGTTATGGTGACCGGAATAGATTGGGTTTTCGCTCCAACCGTTGCTGTAGTGCAAGATGACCGCTGGGGAAGAACATATGAAGGCTATTCAGAAGACCCCACTATAGTGAGAAATTATGCCAGCGCAGTGGTTAAAGGTTTACAAGGTTCACCTGATAAAGACTTTTTATCTGACGACCGTGTTATTAGTACCGTAAAACATTTTCTAGGCGACGGTGGCACAGTTGCTGGTGATGACCAAGGAGATAATATTTCAACCGAAAAACAACTATTTGAACTTCATGCTCAAGGCTATATTGGCGGTTTAAATGCTGGTGCACAGTCAGTTATGGCGTCATTTAACAGCTGGCATGGTAAGAAAAACCACGGTAATAAATATTTACTCACTGACATTCTAAAAGATCGCATGGGCTTTGATGGTTTTGTGGTCGGAGATTGGAATGGACACGGGCAAGTTAAAGGTTGTACTAATGAAAGCTGCCCGCAATCAGTCAATGCTGGCCTAGATATTTTTATGGTACCAACCGATGCATGGAAGCCACTTTATGAAAATACTATTGCGCAAGTTAAGTCAGGTGAAATTTCGCAAAGCCGAATTGATGATGCAGTAAGTCGAATTTTACGAGTGAAATTACGTGCGGGCTTATTTGAAAAACCAAGCCCGGCAACACGTAAGTTATCAGGTAAAACGAAATTAATTGGCCAAACAAGTCACCGTGATGTTGCTCGTCAAGCCGTGCGAGAATCACTGGTTTTATTGAAAAATAATCACAATATTTTACCGATTTCGCCAAAGAGTCATATTTTGGTTGCTGGTGATGCGGCAAATAATATTGGCAAGCAGTCAGGTGGCTGGTCGGTTACATGGCAAGGTACAGGTAATAAAAACTCTGATTTTCCTGGTGCTCAGTCTATTTTTGACGGTATTAATCAACAAACATCTTTAGCTGGCGGAAGCGCGACACTGAGCGTTGATGGTAGTTTTGCTAAAAAACCTGATGTTGCAATTGTCGTCTTTGGCGAAGAGCCTTATGCCGAAGGCCATGGCGACCGAGATAATTTAGAGTTTCAACGTGGCAATAAAAAAGACTTAGCGCTTTTGAAGCGTCTTAAGCAACAAGGTATACCCGTTGTAGCCGTATTTATTAGTGGTCGACCTATGTGGGTAAATGCTGAGCTGAATGCTTCTGAAGCTTTTGTCGCAGCATGGTTACCAGGTACAGAAGGTCATGGTGTTGCAGAAGTATTGCTTAAAAATAGTGAAAATGAAGTTAACCATGACTTTTTAGGTCGCTTATCTTTTTCTTGGCCAGCAACGGCTGATCAAACGGCAACTAATCATTATGATGTGAATTATCAGCCGCTATTTAAATTTGGTTATGGTTTGAGTTATCAAGATAGGGTGATGGTAAGCAATGATTTTGATGAAACATCACAAGTTTCTCATGATCAATTACCGAATTTAGCCTTGTTTGTTGGTGCAGCAAAAATGCCATGGAAAATGCAATTAAAGTCGGGAAATGAAAGTGCTGATATCACTTCTAGCGTGCAGTCGCTCGGCGCGGTTACATTACAAACATTAGATAAAACGGTGCAAGAAGATGCTAGAACAGTGTCTTTTGATGGTAGCAAACAGGCTAGCGTGGTGTTAACGAGTAACTTTCCTGAAGATTTACGCGCCTATAAAGAAGCTAATGCGACATTAACATTCTCGGTGAAAGTCAATTCTGTGAGTAATGCGCAAATTTTATTGTCTATGGCTTGTGAGCAGCAATGCCCCGGCTCAGTAAATCTGACAAAAGTTCTGCATTCGATGGCGTTAGATAGCTGGGAAAACATCTCCATTGATTTGCAATGTTTTGAAGATGCTGGCGTAGACTTTTCACAGGTAACTAGCCCATTTCAGATAAGTACTACTGGGGCGGAGAGTTTGAGTTTTGCTGATATGATTATTGAGCCTAACTCCGCTGAAACCGCGACTATAAGTTGCCAAAAGTAGCGAAAACTTAAGGTTAGTGTATATCGGGTTTCAGTTGAAGTTACCTGTCACCCGATTACAATTTGTTGCAGTATCTGTTCATTTTTACAACAGTTTGCTTTTCTGGTTTAGTTAAAATAGCGCTATTATTTATGCTTAACTATACAGGGAATAGCCATGTTGACTTCTGTAACAGCAGACTCAAGAGCTAGAGAGGTAACTATTATTTACTATGGCGAACAGTCACTTGAACTGCAGCATAGTGTCGAGGTTTTCCCGCAGCTTAATAATGGTCGTGTAGTTATTCCAGAAAGTTACAAAGAAGGTAAGTCTATTATCGCTGTATGTAACGGGCGAGTAGAGATATTAAATAAATTTGGTGAACGTATTGAGTTTCCATCAAAAAACTCTCAAGCAATGTGATTATTTTTATCATTAAAAAAGCAACCAAATGGTTGCTTTTTTTGTGTCTTAAATCTGCGCTAACACTCAGTTCGAAGGGCAGTAATGCTTAATGAAGTCATCATGTTCGGGCAATTTCTCAACAGCTTGAGTAATGGCTAATTTCATACTTGCTAAAAACTTCTGAAGTTCATCATCGCTCATAACATTGGCTATTTGGTGATACTGCGTAGGCATTAAACCTTGGCCAAACATCACTTGTGTCCAAGAATCAACGCGGAAAATATCACCGTCATCTAGAAATACACGTCCTGTTTCTTTAAATAAAGCTATTTTATGCGCAAGTGATTCTGGTATTTCCATGTGCTGGCAGTGTTGCCAAAATTCACTGTCTTGGCGTTGGTTAACCTTATAGTGCAAAACAATAAAGTCGCGTACGGCATTTAATTCTGAATCAAATTTACTGTTGTATTCCTTAATGCCTGATTCTGTAACGCCGTTATATGGAAACAAACGTAGCAAACGTACAATAGCGGTCATGATCAGGTGAATACTGGTTGATTCCAACGGCTCAATAAAGCCGCTAGACAAACCTATGGCAACACAGTTTTTATGCCAGCCCTTTCTTCTACGTCCGGTTTTGAATTTTATTACTCTAGGTTCAGTGATCGTTTCACCGTCAACGTTATCAAGTAATAAGGTTTTAGCATCATCATTAGATAAATACTTACTGCAAAAAATTAAACCGTTACCGACCCTATGTTGTAGCGGAATTTGCCACTGCCAGCCTGCCTTGTGCGCAATAGAGCGGGTATACGGCCTAGGTTTTGACACCGACTTTGTTTGTACGGCAATAGCGCTGTCACAAGGCAACCAGTGTGACCAATCGTCATAACCGGTATGCAATGCTTGCTCTATTAATAGACCTCTAAAGCCTGTGCAATCAATAAATAAGTCAGCTGATATGGTTTTACCTGAAGCTAAAGTGATTGCGCTAATATTACCTGTTGAAGGGCATTTATCGACTTGAGAAATTTTCCCTTCAACGCGCTCGGTGCCTAACTTCTCGCTAAATTTGCGCAAGTATTGTGCATAAAGTGTCGCATCTAAGTGATAGGCATAATTAATCGGCATATCTTTGCTAAGTGCGAATTTATTCTGCTTGGCAGCTTGTAATTCATAACAATATTCACCAAATTCATCTTTATGACCGCGCATTTTCCCATGTAGCCAAAAGTGATGAAACTCGCCAGCCCAACATTCCTTGCCGGTAACACCAAATGAATGAATATATTCATCGTCCACTTGCCCCCAGTTTTCAAAACTAATGCCTAGCTTAAAGGTTGCATGTGTTGCTTTCATGACTTCTTGTTCATTAATACCGAGCAATTTATGAAAGTTTTTGATCGGTGGTATGGTTGCTTCACCCACACCAACGGTACCAATCTCGTCAGACTCAACTAAGGTAACTTTAATGTTATTGCCAAGTAGCTTTGAAAAGGCGGCGGCTGTCATCCAACCTGCGGTACCTCCACCGGCAATGACAACCTGTTTTATTGCAGTATCACTCATGTTTTATCTCTTACTATTGTTGTTGGCAGTAATGGTTTATCAGCTCGCGATTACTTGGCAAACCTTGCTGAAACTGTTGTTTTTGTTGTTGTACTTTTGTGAACAATTGTTCAGCTATTTGGTTATTTTCAAATAACGTTTGATGTTGGTGTGACTTGGTATGGTAGCCCATGCCGTAAAGTACATATTGATAACTTGCTGACGGAAATACTTCTTCATTTTCAATAAAGTCATAGCGACTAGGGGGCTGATATTTCCACAATTGTATTAATTCAGCGAGTCGATCGGGAATACTTGCTGCCTCTTGATTATCACGCCAATAATCACTATCCCGTCTTTGGCTAAGCACATAGTGTAATTTTAGAAATTCGATCACTCGCTGCCAGCGGTAACTAAAACGACTGTTGAAGCGTTTAGCGGTAATATCCATTTGCTGGCGTGTTTGCGGTAATTGTTCGCTGATCATGGTGATTGATAGCTCAATCATGGCAAGTGCCGAAGCTTCGAGTGGTTCAATAAAGCCAGCCGACATACCCACGGCAACACAGTTTTTATGCCAGAACTTTTCCCGATAGCCAGGCATAAATGCCAGTTTTCGTACGCTAAGCTTTCCACTCTCTTCATCACCTATTGAGCTGGCGATATATTGGCGAAGCTGCTGCTCAGCTTCATTGTCATTAGTGTGAGCACTAGAATAGGTATGACCAACACCACGACGAGAAGGTAAGCCAATATCCCAAATCCAGCCACTAGTTTGCGCAGTGGATAATGTTGCAGAAGCGATATTGTTTTGTTGAAAGTAGGGGACTTGTGTTGCTAATGCACAATCATTAAACAGTATATTGTCTTGCTTGATGAGCGGGATATTAAAATGTTTATTAATCAATAAACCCACGCTACCAGAGCAGTCGATAAATAAATCACCTTCAATCATTTGGCCATCTTGCGTGACCAACTTCTCAATATCGCCAGATGGAGAAGAAACTATCCTTTCTATATGGGCAACTAGGTGTTTAACCGCTAACTTTTCGGTACAGTGCTTTTGTAAAAGAGTGGCAAACTTTCCAGCATTGAGGTGATAGCCATAGTTAGTAACTGCGGCATAAGGTGGCGTGGCAATTTGTTTTGGCGCTAAGCCCATTTCACAGGTGTGATATTGAGCATTAATGGTATCGGCAAAAGCTTGCTGGGAATGTGTTGCTTGCCAATGTTTTTGTAAGTCGATTTGGCTATAGCCTTCAGGGGTCATAAAGGGATGATAGTAAAACTCACCATCTTTCCCTGTTTGCCAATTGATAAACTTTGAGCCTTGCTTAAATGAAGCATCGCACTGTTGAATAAATTCGAGTTCAGTAATGCCTATTTTGTCTAACGTGTTGCGCATTGACGGCCAAGTGCCTTCACCAACGCCAATGGTTTTAACATTGGGAGATTCAACCAGTGTAATTTCAAGTGATTGTTGCTGCGCAATTTTATGCTCTGCGGCAATAACTCCTGCCGTTAACCAACCGGCACTACCACCGCCAACAATGATTATTTTTTTAATTGCTTTATCCATTGTTCCTACCTAGTGAGAACACGTTTTTCAGTATTTGTTTTTGGACATCAGTCTTAAAATGACTAACACCTTATTTGATATTGTCATTAAAAACAAAAAGCCGCAATTATGCGGCTTTTTCATTTTTACATTAGGTTAGAAAGTATAGCGAGCACCAATTGCATAGCGTGCACCTAAATCTTCTAAGCGCCAAAGCTGCGCTTGTGTTCTACCATGAGTACGAGAAGACTCCTCGGTAACATTAATCCCTTCAAAGAATACTGACAATTCATCGTTAACTTGATAAGCAACGTTAAAGTCGATTTGAGAATAAGATTCTGTATAACCGGGCTCATTAATATATTGTGCTTGAGTATTTAAGAACTTATCACGCCAGTTATAGGCGATACGCGCCTGAAAGCCGTCTTTTTCATACATGGCAACAAGGTTAGCAGTATCACTTAAACCTACCAAAGCGAACTGTGTAACGGTTGGGTCGCCATTATCGTCAAAGCCAATATCACCATTTACTGTGGTGTAGTTTGCTTGAAAGCCAAAACCACTATCGCCAAAGAAGTGTTGAATGGCGAATTCCATACCGTAAACGTTAGCTTCTTTATTGTTAACATACTTTGAAACGGTGAAGTCCATTAATGGATCGTCAGCGTTAGGCGAAATATCGTAGGCCTGTTCAAATTGGTCTCCGGTCATAGAGTTAAAATCAACACCGTTTTCCATTGCGGCAACCATAGAAAATAAATTGGTATCAGTTACCTGTAAGCCAAGTGCTTCTAAAGCCGCTTGTGCAGCTAAAGCGCGAGGGCCTGCGGTAGCGTCTCGTAAACCGTAAACATTTTCTGTAACTGGCTGGCGCCCAGCAAAATTACTCACACGTTTGTCGTAAAAACCTAATGATACATAGCTTGTATCTTCGAAATACCATTCGGCAGAAATATCGACATTATCTGATTCAAGCGGTGCTAAGCTAGGGTCACCACTTGCTGCTGTACCAAGTTGAGCGCCTGATAAAATAGTTGGGTTACTTGGCCCGCTAACGCTGCCCGGTGCCGCACTTAATTGGTCATAACGTGGGCGTGCAATAGTTTTGCTATAAGAAAAACGTGCTTTAACATTTTCAACTACTTCAAGGTCAAAATCGAAGCTAGGTAGCAGGTGGTCATAACTTGAAGAGCCTGTAAATATTTGTGCAGCACCACCATTTTTAACATTAAAGTCATTATTACCTTCCCAAAGAACTTCTGTTGGTAAAGCAATGTTATCGGTAGAATCAACATCGGTACTAGCGTATCGTAAGCCAGCACTTAAGTTATATGGCATGCCACCAAGTTCGCCCGCTAATTCAAACTGGAAAAATACTGCAGTAACATCTTCTTTAATTTTTCGGTTAGTGTTGTATGGGTCATGTGCTAAGAAGTCAAAACCATAATTATCACCAGCCCAAGCACCAATGCGAGAAGCACTACCCGTAACACCACCAGAATAAACGCCGGAGGTACTGAAATCATCAATTAAACTTGGAATATTTACTGGCGTTAAGAAATCTTCAGGTAATTCACCTGGGTTTTCAACGCCCCAGTTACCCATCGTATGGCGAGTATCTGATTGTAAGGCATGACTTTCCATAGAACGTGATTCAATACCAAACTCAATACTACCTTCATCGAATTCATAAAGGCCACTTAAGCGTACTTGGTCAATTTCAGTTTTTTGCGAAGCACGAGTTTTATCTAAAATTGAGGTGCCTATATCGGAATTATCTAATTGGTTATTACAATTTAGCCTTTGAACCATATTGCCATTGCCGTCATCAACAAGGTAACAATCATCAAAAGTCATGAGTAATGCTGGTAAACCATTATTGAAGTTTACCCCTTGTGCAGCAGCAACATTAGCGCCTAAACCTGCATTCACCCAGCTACCATATTTTGCGCCTGGGCGACTATCAGCAGAAGAGCTATGGCCGTCGAAGGTCACGGTGAACTGATCATTCACTTCGTACTGTAGATTCAAACCAATAGATTTATTTTCATTAATTTGATTAAGTTCTTGTTGGGCAAGTCCTAAATCACGAGGATTTTGATCTCGACGTTCTTCGCTATAGCCAATTGGCGTTTTAACGGTATTGTCATCAAACGTTAATGCCGATTTATAAGTGTCCATCCAAATAGACTGTTCCGCGCGGTTTGCGTGAATGTCTTGTTTTGAATACGTGTAATCAAGCGTTGCGGTTAAGTTATCAACAGGGCGATATTGTAACGTTACTTGGGCATTGGTACGTTCACGCTCATTGTCTTGAACAAAGTAACGTAAATCTGAAGGCAAAGAGAATAACTGCCCAGCCGAAGGCGCATTTGTTAATACGGCAGGCGTTCCGTCTTGTTGCTGTGGGATGCTTGAAATATCTTCGTATGCATTGGTACGCCATTGGTTAACAAAGGCACCTGCAACCGAGCTATCGCGACGTTGAAAGTTCGCTGAAATAGAAGCACCAAAGCGCTCATCGTCATCAGTCCAACTTAGTAAACCCGAAAGTTCAGGCGTTACATCGCTACCTACGCGGTTGGTGGTATCGTGTAAGGCTTTTGCACCAAAACTAGCTTGTGTGCCTGGGTTATCTAAAGGTTTGCCAGTTACAATATCAATGGTTGCACCAATGCCACCAGTTGCGATATTTGCTCGGCCAGTTTTATAAACTGATACAGACTTTATAGCGTCTGAAGAAAGGTTGGCAAAATCAAATGCACGTGTACTTTGATCACCTAATGATGCGCCCGGCATAGTACGACCATTAAGCGTGATCATATTAAAGTCAGGGCCAAAACCACGCACGGTAACTTTACTGCCTTCGCCGTTAGAACGGTCTATTGATACACCCGTAATACGTTGTAGTGATTCTGCTAGGTTAGTATCAGGAAATTTACCAATATCTTCTGCTGAAATAGCATCAACAACACCACTCGCATCTCGTTTTAATCTTGTTGATTCTTTGATACTTGAGCGCATTCCTGTTACTTGAATGACTTCTATTTCTTTTTCTGCGTTACTCGCTTCTTCCGCATATATTGGTGCAACAGTGCTAACGCCTAATATTAGCGATAAGCTTGTTGCTATGCGTGACTTTTTATATGTTGTGTTATTCACTTGTATCTCCCCTCGAGACATTTAATCACATTCAACCTAGTTATTCATAAGTAATTTTGTAAGCGCTTACATTTTGAGTTTTTTTAAAAAGCCAGTGATTGTAAGCTTGTATTTGTAAGCGCTTACATAAAGTTAGATGAAAAAAATATTTACGTCAATATTTTTTTGTTCATAAAATAAGCTTTATATTTTATCTTGTTGATTTTTAGTGTATTAAATGTGCATTGTGTGTAACTGAAATGTACGTTAGTTAGGCTTTATTTAAGAAAATTAGCGTGATTGTAATCGTGTAAATTAATTTTAATGAAAGCGCTTTCATTTTTTGCAATTATGTGATTAAACTAAAAAGCATAGTCAGCTCTCTTGATGCATTGAAACTTTGGCAATCAAGATTTACCTAGAAAATAGTTATCTATTGTTTACTGGATGCTAGGAATATAGTTATGCAAGTCATTAAATTAAAAGAAAAAATATCATATGCCTGTGGCGACGTTGCCTCTAATTTCTATTGGCGAGTGTTCGATGTGTTTCTATTCATTTTCTATACCGACGTCTTTGGTCTGCACCCAGCTGCTGTTGGAACCATGATGTTAGTAACGCGTTTAATTGATGCATTTTCAGATCCCATTATGGGCGCATTGGCTGATCGCACCCAAACACGATTTGGCAAATTTAGACCATATCTACTTTGGGGAATAATCCCGTTAGTGGCAGCCGGAGTACTAGTATTTACCGTGCCTGATTTAGACAGTGACGGTAAGCTAATTTGGGCTTATGCCACCTATATTTTTATGATGCTGGCGTACACTTTTATCAACGTCCCATACGGTGCACTACTTGGCGTGATGACTGGAGAAAGCCAAGAGCGAACAACACTAACGAGCTTCCGTTTTATTGGTGCATTCTCTGGTGGTAGTTTAGTCGCTTACTTTACGCCAACTTTGGTCACTCAACTTGGCCAAGGCGACCAAGCACTGGGTTGGCAACTAACGATGGGGTTATACGGCATTATTTCTGCAATTTTGTTCATGATTAGCTTTTATAACACCCGCGAACGTATTGCGCCGCCGCAAACAACTCCCACGCCTATTCGTACCGATCTTAAAGACTTACTCAATAACAAACCTTGGTTAATTCTGTTTAGCTTAGCGCTAATCGTGATGATGACAATTACGCTCAGAGCAAGCTCTGGCACCTTTTATTTTAAATACTATGTTGGCCGAGAAGACCTTATTGGTAGCTTCTCATTTGTTTACATGATCGCACTGGCTCTAGGTGCTGCGTGTACACCGTTAATGACTAAATTCTTTGATAAACGAACACTGCTAATGATACTGATGATTATTGTTGCCGTGCTTTCCAGTGCATTTTATTTTTTGGATAAAAGCCAAGTTAACTTGATGTTTGCTTTGCAAATTATTATTGGCTTTTGTTTGGGACCAAAATCCCCACTGGTTTTTTCTATGTATGCCGATACCGCTGATTATTCTCAATGGAAAAATGGCCGCCGAGCAACTGCCATGGTTTTTTCAGCGGCTGCCTTTGCACAAAAACTCGGCGGTGCTTTTGCTGGTGCCATGATGGGCTGGCTGCTTGGCTCGTTAGGGTATGTGGCAAACCAAGTGCAATCGTCTGACTCATCCCATGGCATTGTGTTGTTAATGACCTTAATTCCCGGAGTTTTTGCTGTTATTTCAGTGTTCATAATTCGGTTCTATTCATTATCAGACGCTGCCGTTATCAAGTTGCAAGCTGACTTAAAGCAACGTACGTCATTTGGAGAAGCGAGTTAAATGATGAATAGTAAACAACAATCGGCAACTCAAGTATTACCATATCAGCATGACGTGGTGACTAAGCGAATAAACTGCTTCGACCCTGTAACAATGAAATTTGCTAGTGGCTTTTTATGGAACAAAACCATGATGGTGCACATGAATTGTCGAGGCTATGCCGTAAGCCAATTTATGCAGCCTGAGCCAAGTAAGTACTCAGGTGCACCTAATATGGAAGCAAAAACTTTCATGCAACCAGAACAAGGTTACTTTGCTCATCACCCTGGTCGATTTTTTTATGTTAAATGCCATGATTCTGGTCAGGTATTTTCCATACCTTACGAGCCGATGCGTAAATCGCTAGATAAGTTTACTTTTTCTATCGGCATGGCTGATATTGTTTGGCGTATTGAGCAGTTATCAATTGAGTTTATTTTAACTTTGTCGCTACCTGTAGAAGGTTGTCATGAGTTGTGGCAACTAGAAATTAAAAACCTCACTAATGAGGCAAAAAACATCAGCATTTATCCGTGCTTTTCTATTGGCTATAAATCTTGGATGAATCAGTCGGCAAGTTACTATCCGGAAAGTAATGCCATTATTGCTAGCAGTATTACGCCTTATCAAAAGCTTGAAGATTATGATAAATATCAGCAGTTAAAAGACGATACCTTTTTACTTGCCGACCGAAAGCCTAGTAGTTGGACAACCAGCCAGCAATTATTTGAAGGCGAAGGCTCAATACAATTTCCTGATGGCATAAAGGCGAAAAAACTAGCACGTGATGAAGCTTGTTATGAAACCGCTATTGCTGTTATGCAGTATGATATTGAGTTATCTGCCCAAGAGAATCAGCAATTTAAGTTTGTTTTTGGTGCCTGTAAAGGGCAAAAAGAAGTGGCAGAAATTAGAGGTCGCTACTTTGCTAATGAGCAAACATTCGAAGTAAGCCATGGTCATTATCAAGACTATATTCAGCAATCTCAGCAAAATTTTAGCCTTGAAAGTGAAGACAAAGCGCTCGACCAATTTGTTAACCACTGGCTACCAAGACAAGTGTTTTATCATGGCGATAGCAATAGATTAACCACAGATCCACAAACGCGAAATTACCTACAAGATGCAATGGGCATGTGCTTTCTCGCGCCAGAAAAAACCAAACATGTTTTGCTAACCACACTTTCTCAACAAAAGCGTGATGGTTGTTTGCCTGACGGCATTCTTTTACATCCTGATGCGGAAATTAAATACATTAACTTAATTCCGCACAGTGACCATTGTGTATGGCTACCGCTTTGTTTGAAACTTTATTTAGATGAAACGAACGACGTTAGTATTCTGCAAGAAAAAATAGCTTTTAGTGACGATACAACACTTTGTACTGTTGCCCAACACGTTGAACTTGCACTTGATTACTTATTGAATGCTACCGACGACAGAGGTTTAAGTTTTATTGAACAAGGGGATTGGTGCGACCCACTAAATATGGTCGGCCATAAAGGCAAAGGCGTATCCAGTTGGTTATCACTTGCCACGGCTTATGCACTAAAACAGTGGTGCAGCATTAAAGAAAATTACGGCTTATCTGGCGATGAAAAACTGGCTGAATATCAATACGCAGCGCAAGCCTTGAATAACGCAGTGAACAAACATTTGTGGGATGGTAACTGGTATGCCAGAGGCATTACTGATGACAATAAATGTTTTGGTATTGCTGATGATGTCGAAGGGCGAATCTTCCTTAATCCACAAAGTTGGGCAATGTTAAGTGGTGCTGCCGACCAAGTAAAAACCGATAGCTTACTGTGCGAAATTGAACAGCAATTGTCGACGCCATTTGGCCCTATGATGCTAGCGCCAAGTTACACAAAAATGCGTGAAGATATTGGCCGTTTAACGCAAAAATATCCTGGTACGGCAGAAAATGGCTCGGTTTATAATCATGCTAGTGCATTCTACGCTTACAGTTTGTTCCAAATTGGCGAATCAGACAAAGCGCTGAAAATTCTTCAACAAATGTTAAGCAGCGAAAATGATGTTTTAGTTCGTCAGCAATTACCGGGTTTTATTCCCAATTATTATCGAGGTGCATTTCAACAGTTTCCTGAAATGGCAGGGCGCTCAAGTCAGTTATTTAACACAGGAACGGTAGCGTGGGTATATCGTTGTATTATTGAAGAATTATGCGGGTTAAAGGGCGAAGCGGGTTGTTTAGTTGTTACGCCTAAAATGCCGTCTCATTGGCAAAAAATGACCGTGAAACGTAAATTTTTAAATGCCGATTTTACCGTGAAAATAAACCGTGATAATAAAGCTAAACAACAAGTTATGTTTGTTAATGGTGTACGTGTTATCGGTAACAAAGTTGAAAACATTCAGTCAGGAAAGTACTACCAGTTGGATGTGACTTTACCATTGAGAAATTAACCACAGAACAATTAACTACCGAAAAATAGGTTTTATACAGTAGCAATATGGCAAATTTATTTATAATTATCGGCGTAAGTGGCAGCGGTAAATCAACGGTTGCTGAGCAGCTGGCAGAAAAAATCGGCTACAGTTTTATTGATGCCGACGACTTTCATAGCGATAACGCAAAAGTAAAAATGGCGGCAGGCGAAGCGCTTACCGACGAACTTAGATCACAATGGATGCAGCACTTACAGCGCTTTTTAACAATTAAAGCTAAGCAAAGAGTATCGATTGTTTTGGCTCATTCTGGCTTAAAGAAAGTGCATCGAGATATGCTAAGAGTGCTAGGTTTCAAGCCGTACTTTTTCTTTTTAGAAGGCAGTGAAAGTGTTATTGCGCAACGTATGCAAAAACGTTCAGAGCACTTTTTTCCTGTGGATTTATTACATAGCCAGTTTCAAACGCTTGAACACCCGAAACTATCACAACAAAAAGGTGAAGAGCTAGATGTTAATATTATTAGCATTGAGCAAAGTATTAATGCGATAGTGACGCAAGTTGAACATGCCGCGATAAAGTTTATTACAAGTGGCGCATAGCATTAATGATGCAGGTGAAATTCAGGATTTTAGTATGAAAACAAACAAAATTAGTCGTTTAACCAAGGCGTTATTGCTTAGTGGTTTGTCAATATTCGCCACAACAGGGCAAGCGCTTGAAGCTAAGCAAACCCAAGTAGCGCCTGCTATTGATGGCGTGATGGACTCATTATGGAAAACCGCAACATGGCAACCACTTAATCATCATATTTTAGGTGCAATGCCCAGTGCTGAAGACTTTTCAGGGCGCTTTAAAGTGATGTGGGACAAAAACAAAATTTATCTTTTAGCTGAAATTCAGGACGATGTACTTTTTGATAATCATCCAGATCCATTGAAAGCCTATTGGGATGACGATTGCCTAGAAATTTTTATTGATGAAGACAGATCCGGTGGCGAGCACCAATTTAACTTCAATGCCTTTGCCTACCATGTGGCACTCGACAACCAAGCGGTTGATATTGGCTATAAAACTAAAGATGGCCAGCCTGATTTTATGCTGCTCAATGACCACTTAACCAGTGCATGGAAACGCCAAGCCACAGCTCCACATAAACTTATATGGGAAGTGGCTTTAGATGTTTACGATGATAGTTTTGATTACGTAACCACTAAAACAGGTACTAAAAAGCTTAATGACGCGAAACCAGTGACATTAACCACCAATAAAGAACTCGGTTTTATGCTCGCTTATTGCGATAACGACGGTAGTGCTAGTCGAGAGCATTTTATCGGTTCAGTGGCTATAGAGCCTAAAAATGGTGATAAAAACTTGGGTTATAAAGATGCGGGTGTTTTTGCACCGTTAACTTTAGTTGAGTGATTTGGAATAAGGTTATTTTAAGCGGTAAGTAGTAGCTGTCTATAATGTGTGTTTGGCACGAATAACAGCTAGCTACATTTGTTCGCTTAAATGCTTTCTCGGATGATTATTTCCAATACTTTTGGCTTTTCAAGTCATTTTTCCAACGGCGGTAACCTCTGAGAAAACTTTCAACATCGATGCTTTCATTAAATATGGCATCATTATCTTCTGTACAATGTAATAAATATTGCTCTGCAACCACTTGTAATGAATCATTTTTTTCTTTAACCCACTTAACTTCAAAATCCATGTACTTCATGAATTTAGGAACATCAAATGAATGCTCGTATTGCTTATCTTTTCCGAAGAAAACCTCAGATAAATTAGTTTTTCCACCACTAATTATATGTGCCCTAAAACAACTTGCGATAACGATTAATAATTCAGGAGGAGGAAAAAAGCCTGACTCTATACACCAAAGGAAAAAGTCTATCGGTGAACTTTGTATTTGCTCGCGTTCAATAATATTGTGATTTGAATTTTGTTCGAGTAAGTTCCAGCTTTGCTCAAATTCTGAATAATAAGGAAACTCTTGATGTTCATAGGAGGCTTTTAATATTGACCGTACCTCCGCCACATCTTCAGGTGTATTTTTATAAGCACCTGAAAAAACGGCTTTACCCTTAACTAATTCATATAGCTCATCTACGTTCATTTTCATTCACCCTAGTTTAAATACTAGTAAAACTAGACAGATACATACAGTAACAGTTGAAATGTTTTCAACTTTAACGCCAACTAATAATTTAATAATAAATTTTTCCATAACTAATTAACCCTTTATATATTTGTTTGGTTGCTATTATGGTTGCTAGTGAATTATTGTCACGGACACAAAGTTTAAACGTTGTCCGAGTAGTTATTCGCAGAATGTTGCAGGTTCCCGCTAATAGCTTATTATGGAGATTTTTATACAATATAAAAACAAGTAAAACACATCATATTGATTTCACGCCTATTTCATCTAATACTCGCATCTTGACCCTAAGTACTTAAATCCGCTACTGTTACTGGCAATTATATCTATACGAATGCAGGAACATTATGATTAATGTTGATGTGGTACAAACAATTACCGCCGTGCCAAGTGAAGTGAGTAAAATACTACTCGATCATCAAAATGCCGGGCAGTTTTTTGATGCCAAATTTTCAATTGCTAAAACTGCCGATGAAGGTGAAGTTTTTGGTGGCAAAGGCGCTATTCGTAATTTAAACGTTGCCGGTGTTAAGTTTTCTGAGCAAATATTGATCGCTAACGATAACCATATTCGCTACGCCATTGTGGGTGACCGTCCGCTGCGTGGTCATCAAGGTAATATCTACCTTGAGGAACAAAGCTCTTCCTCTACTTCGGTTCGCTATACTATTGTATGTGAAGCACCTAAATGGCTGCCTGATAAATTGGTTGAGTTTTTATTGTCACAAGCGATGAAAAAAGCCTTAGTTAAAATCAACAAACATTTTGTAGCGCTGGCGAATTAAGAGAAAATTTGTAATGAAAACATCCTACCTGCTAGCAATTGACCAAGGCACAACAAGTAGCCGTGCTATTATTTTTAATGCTGCTGGCGACTTAATTGCCAGTGCTTCAGAAGAGTTTGCACAAATATTTCCTGACGATGGCTGGGTTGAACATCAGCCCAAGGCAATTTGGCAAACTACGCTTGCAACCTGTCGAAAAGTGATAGAAAAAAGCGCATTGCAGGCGGAAGATATTCTAGCCATTGGCATTACTAATCAGCGTGAAACCACCTTAGTGTGGGATAAAACTACTGGCGAACCGATTTACAATGCCATTGTTTGGCAAGACCGACGCACAGCAGAGCGCTGCAAAAACCTAAAGAAAAGTGCTGACATTGTTACTAAGGTAAAAGATAAAACAGGCTTACTGCTAGATCCTTATTTTTCAGCCAGTAAAGTCGAATGGTTATTAGATAATGTTGCTGGCGCTCGCGAAAAAGCAAAAGCTGGAAAATTATGTTTCGGTACGGTTGATACCTTTTTACTTTGGCACTTAACCAAGGGAAAAACCTTCGCCACCGATGCCACTAATGCGTCTCGTACCATGTTGTTTAATATTATTGACAACTGCTGGGATGACGAGCTATTAACCCTATTTAATATTCCTAAAACCATGCTGCCAGAAGTAAAAAATAGCGCCGATGACTTTGGTTTGACTGATGTTGAACACTTTGGTCAGCCAATTGCCATTAGTGCGATGATTGGCGATCAACAAGCAGCGTTAGTTGGCCAAGCGTGTTTTGAAAAAGGCATGATGAAAAGTACCTATGGCACGGGGTGTTTCGTGATGGTAAATACCGGCAAACAAGCGCAATACTCACAACATAAAATGCTAACCACAATAGCGTATCGTTTAGCAGGTGAAATAACTTATGCGCTTGAAGGCAGTATTTTTATGGCTGGCGCCACCATGCAATGGATACGCGATGGTATAAAACTGATTGATAATGTTGAACAAAGCCAAGCCATTGCCGAGTCGATGACAGCGGAAAATCATGTTTATCTTGTACCTGCGTTTACTGGCTTAGGCGCGCCACATTGGCAACCTGATGCTCGCGGCGCCATTGTTGGGCTAACACGAGATTCTGGCATTACTGAAATTGTTACCGCGGCTTTAGCTTCTGTTGCTTATCAAACACGAGATTTATTAGTTGCACTACAGCATGATGGTATCGACACCACACAATTGCGCGTTGACGGTGGTATGGTGGTTAACGATTGGCTATTACAGTTTCTTAGCGATATTTTAAACCTAGTGATTGAGCGACCGAAAGTCACGGAAACCACTGCGCTAGGTGCTGCATTGCTCGCTGGCTTACAGCAAGGTTTGTTCGAAAATGTTGAACAAGCGGCTGAATATTGGCAAGTTGAAGGTAAGTTCTGTCCTAAAATGAGCGAGGAAAGTCGCGCTCGTCATTATCAAGGTTGGTTAACGGCTCTGGATAAAGTGCTCGATTAGCACTCATTTATCTATGGCAAGATGTCGCACTGTATAAATAAACAGTTTTAGCTGCTATGCTAAGAAAAGATATTACTTTTAACTGTTTAGATACCGTATTGCTTTGAAATTATATATTGCTGAAAAACCCAGTTTAGGCCGCGCTATTGCCGCGGCATTACCAAAACCACAGAAAAACCAAAAAGGCTATATTGAGCTAAGTAATGGTGACGTGGTGAGTTGGTGTATTGGTCATGTGCTAGAACAAGCTGATCCTGAACAATATGATGAGCAATATAAAAAATGGCAAATGCAGCATTTACCTATTATCCCCACGCAATGGCAGTTAAAACCGAAAACCCAAACTCGCTCGCAGTTAACGGTTTTACGAAAATTAGTTAAACAAGCGGATGAAATTATTCACGCTGGTGATCCTGACCGAGAAGGGCAATTACTGGTTGATGAAGTAATTGATTTCTTAAAAGTATCGAAGACGAAAAAACAGCAAATTAAACGTTTGTTAATTAGTGATTTAAACTTGCCGGCGGTAAAAAAATCTTTAGCAAACTTGCGCAGCAATCAAGACTTTATGTCTTTGTCTATTTCTGCGCTAGCACGTTCTCGGGCTGACTGGTTATATGGCTTAAATTTAACTCGCGCCTATACTTTGCAAGGCCAAAAAGCGGGCTTTAATGGCGTACTTTCAGTTGGCCGTGTACAAACACCTATTTTAGGTTTGGTGGTTAGGCGTCAGCAAGAAATCGACAACTTTATCGCGAAAGACTTTTACGATGTTCATGCCCATTTACAAACCGCCAACCAGCAGGCATTTATTGCCAAGTGGCAACCGAGTGAAGCGTGTAAGCCTTATATGGATGAAGAAGGGCGTGTGCTTAATCGTGCACTGGCTGAAAATGTGGTTAGCAGAATTGAAAACCAACCCACAGAAGTGACTTCGGTTAGCGAACAAGAGAAAAAACAAGCCGCGCCGCTACCTTATAACTTATCTGCCTTGCAAATTGATGCAGCAAAAATCTATTCGTTAAATGCAAAATTGGTGTTAGATGTGTGTCAGTCACTGTATGAAAAACATAAGTTAATTACTTACCCGCGCTCTGATTGTCGTTACTTACCGACTGACCACCATAGTCAGGCGAAAAGTATTATTTCAATGTTGGCGAACTCCAATGAAAGCTACGGCGCATTTGCCAAAAATGCTAATACAGCGCTGAAAAGCAAAGCATGGAATAATGCTAAAGTAAGTGCTCATCACGCGATAATTCCCACCGAAAAATCAGCTACTAATATTTCCTTAAATCCGTTTGAGAAGAATGTTTATTTTCTGATTGTTCGTCAATACATTGCTCAGTTTTATCCTGCTTATGTCTTTAATCAATCTAAGGTGGAAGTGCTAATTGCTGGTGGTACATTTTCAGCCAATGCCAAAACGCCAATAGCGCAAGGTTGGAAAGTACTGTTTCAACGTGCGAAAAGTAAAAAAGTGCAAGCCGATGATTCTAATCATGGTGCCGAGCAACAGTTAACAGAACAATCATTACCTAAATTAACGCAAGGTGAGCAACTGCATTGTCATCGTGGTGAATTAATTTCGCGGATGACACAAGCGCCTAAGCACTTTACTGATGCCACTATACTGGCGGCGATGACAGGTATTGCCCGTTATGTTACCGATACCAGCATCAAAAAAATGTTACGTGAAACTGATGGTTTAGGTACGGAAGCAACCCGCGCTGGCATTATTGATTTATTATTCAAACGTGGCTATTTAGAGCGCAAAGGTAAAAGTATTCATGCAACTGCTATCGGGAAGTCGTTGATCAACGCACTACCTGTGGCGGCAACGTTGCCAGATATGACCGCACACTGGGAAGCAACGCTGACTAATATTAGTGAAAAAACCAGCCGTTATGATGATTTAATCACACCGTTAACTGAAACACTGCACGGCATGATTGCGCAATCAGAACAGCAGTCGTTTGCTGGCCTACCCAAAGTGCCATTTAAGCGTAAATCAAAAGCTAAAAAGCGTGTTAGCCGTGCAAAAACTGCTGCAAAGTAAAATCATTTTTTATCTACGTAATACAGGACTTTAGTTCTATTCAAAATATCGGTAAGCTGTTAGTTGACCATTTAATAAGTTAACAGCTTAACGTGTATTACGAATAAGGAAATCAGCATGGTGTTACGCGGCATTATCACGATATTTTTGGGCTTTTTTTGCCTTTCACTGCCAGTTTTTGCACAAACGACGAGTATTGGACCCAGTGTTGAAGAGTTATTAGTAAAGCGGGAACTAGCAACTAAATCTTTCTCTAGCAGTGCCATTATTTTAAGTCGCCGCGGTGAACTGACTATCGATAAAAACGGTTTTGAAAAGAGCCACTTTTATAACGCTATTTATATCGTTGATGAAACAGCTGTTAAAGACTATTCCAAATTAACCAGTGCCTTTAATTCTTACTATCAAGAAAAACAAATTGATTTTGCTCGTGTGATTACGCCAGACGGCAAGGTAATTGAGATGCAAGAAGATGCAATTACCCTTGTTTCGTCTAATAACGATGATTATTTTGATGAAGGTAAGCAGTATGAATTTGCCTTACCTCAGTTAAAAGCTGGCAGCATTATTGAATACCAAGCAACCACACAGCAAATAAAACCCTACATCGATAAAGAGTGGTTTTCGAGTATTAGTTTCCATTTTGTTAAGTTTCTACCTAGCGTTAACTGGTTGAGAATTGATCCGGTATTAGAAACGATTAACACCATTACATTACCGAAAGAAACTGACCTTGCTATTGTTAATCACAATATTGAAATAACGCCAGAAGTTACACAAAATGCCAACAGTAAAACCTATAAATGGCAATCGAAAAATCAACCAGGCTTAGTGTTAGAAATGGAAATGCCAAGCTTAGATGATATTTTGCCGTCAGTGCATTTATCAACGATGAAGCAATGGAGTACGGTGAATAACTGGTTTAACGAACTTTACTTACCAACACAAAAAGCAGACTCAAGCGTTGAAGCACTAGCAGCAACTATTTTCAAACCAGGAATGACTGATTTTGAAAAAGTTAAAGGAGTGTTTGAGTATATTCAGAAGAATGTTCGCTATATTGGCGCCCATGTTAATCGCGGAGGGTACCAACCTCATTTAGCCAGTGAAGTGCTAAGCCAAGCTTACGGTGATTGTAAAGACCAAACCGTACTGATTATTGCACTATTAAAACAAGCGGATATTAAAGCGTATCCGGCGATGATTAATACCTATCCGGGTGCAAAATTTAATGACGACTTACCGATGTTAAATTTTGATCATATGATCACTTACGTAGAAACGAAAACTGATAATTACTGGCTTGATACCAGCGGACAAACCGGAACATTCCCTGGTATTAGTCTGAATTTAGAAGATAAAAAAGCCTTTGTTGTTACCGAAGAGTCAGGTGAAATTTTAACGCTACCAGCCACCACCAGTGCTGATAATATTGCAACGGTAAATATTGGCTTTTCAGTCGATGAAACAGCATTGAATGCCCGTGTTTCGCTTGATTTGGTTGGCCACGTTGAAACCAATTTAAGAAACTTTATGCAGTTTTCACCTAATGCGTTATCAGCAGCCGAGCAAATTATTTCTCCGCTACTTTTTAATAAACGCATTAGTGATTTTGAAAATTCAGACCCGCTTGATATTGCTAAACCTTTTACAATGTCAGCCAATTTTAATGACGTTGTTGAAATTACTCCTGAGATAGATAATTTTAGCTATAGCTATGATTTTAGTGCGATATTAAGTGTATTCACGTCGTTGAATAATCTTGCTCCGGTGGCATCTCGACAGTTCGATTTTTCAATTCTACAGCCGATTACCGTAGTGATTAATTCATACTACCCACAAATTTGGACAGGGGCGAAAGTAGGGTTTAGCCAGCCGGCAAAGAATATCGAAAATAAATTCTTTGAATTAACCCACAAAGTAGATGAGAAAAGCGATGGCGTATACTTAACTTCAACATTTGTTTTACCTAAGCAAGTAATAAAAGTTGATGATTATGCTGACTTTTATCAACAGGTAAATGACTTCTCTGGCCATTCACAAAGCTTATTTGTTTATCAAAAACCATCTAAATTAAGTGTTGATAACATAGCCGCTGGGTCTGACACTGCAGGAAAAATTCAGCAAACCAAAAGCTTATTAGAAAGCTCACAGTTTGATGAAGCCCTTATTGCTATTCAGGAGGTTATTGCTTCAGATGACAGTAATGGCGAAGCACAGTATTTATTGGGCCTAGCACTAGGCTTTACTGGTGACGATGCAAATTCTGAATTGGCGTTTGAACGTGCCGAGCAACTTGGCTATCAATTTTAGGAGCGCAGCAATGAAAGTTATTTATAGCAGTTTATTGATAGCGTTACTTAGCGCTTGTGCGAATACCGAAAAAGCGCCAATGACGGCTTTTCCAAAAATGAATACGCCGCAAATGCAACTTGCTAATAAAGCACAATTGTATCCGAAAGACACTGTTGCGCTAACTCAGTTAGCTGCTCTGCATCTTAAGCAGTATGAAGCGAGAAAAAACTTATATTCTCTAAATTTAGTTATTTCTTCTTATGAAGAATTGTTGAAGCGACAACCTTATAACCATGATGTAGTGCTGCAGTTTTACCGTTTAAATCTTTTTAAAGGCATTGCTACTAATCGTTATGATATTGAGCACTGGCAAGAGTTTTATCAGCAGCATGCATTCCTAAAAAGTGTTGATTTAGCACCACCTGAATATATGGCAATATTGCTCGCACCGAGCAATAGTTTGAGCAAAAAGGCTCGTATTAACATACTGAAAGAAACGTTAAAGGCTAACCCTAACTTTGTTAATGGCTACCTTGATCTTATGGCTATGTATTCACAGCAAGACAAACCTGAAATGTCGTTGTTTTTATTGGAAACGGCTAACAAATACAGTCCTAAAAATATCGACGTTATTGCACCGCTGAATGCGTATCGAGTGGAGAAAATATTTGACCAACTATGTGACGCTAATGTTAGTAAACCACTAAATCAAGCATTTGAAGATTATAAATTGTTAGTGAAAAATGCCCCTGAAAATCCTTATTTTCATATGCAATTAAGCACTGTTTTACGCTTAATGGGCCGCACGCGTATGTCGTCATTTTCTGCCAAAAAAGCAGCATCGTTAGCGGAAGATTTTCAAGGACAGTTCGTGGAAGCTCAATTTTGGACAGGTAACAACAAAGCCCTGACAGAATATTTTTCAAGTAAAGAAATGGCAAAGCTTAATATTGACGATTTGTATCTTGAAATGCTGTTTAATTTAACTAATTTTAATTGGCAACCTGCGGCCAATTTAGTGGATGAATACGTAACTCGCAATGATCTGAGTTTTTATGGCGTATTGTACGGTGCATATGCCTATAAGATGTTAGATCAAGAAGAGAAGGCTAAACAGGTTTTATCGAAAGGTATGAGTAAAGTGACCATTGAGCCTTGGCAACAGCACATGCTAGATTTTGCTAACCAGAATATTTCTGCCGAAGCTCTTATGAACGCTAGTGAAAATAAATGTAATCAATCAGAAGCTTACTTCATACAAGGCTTAAGTCAGCTGCAGGCAGGTAAAAATAGCGATTTTCAAAAAAGTATGGAATCAATCGTTAAGCTAAATGTTTATCCATTTTATGAATATGCTGGTGCAAAAAATATTGTGAAGCGGCTGAAGGCCGCTTCACCTAAAACCTAACTTGCTAGGGTTGTAGTGCGAGTGTTTCAGCAATGTAGTTTTCAACGACCGTTGTTAAAACATTTAGCGGCATAGAGCCATTGCCAATAACTACGTCATGAAAAGCTTTAATATCATAAGCGTCACCAAGCTCATTTTGAGCTTTTTGGCGCAACTCTAGTATTTTAAGCATACCAGTCATATATGCTGTTGCTTGCCCTGGCCAAACACTATAGCGCGCAATTGCACCAGCAAAGCCAACATTTTCAATATGAAATTGGTCTGCTTGATTATAACTCCAAGCTTTACTATGAATGCCGGTATCAATTACTAATCTAGCTGCTCTCATTGCTTCAAATTGCAAGCGACCTAAGTCACCAATAGCGTCATTTGCGTACCAATTGGCATCTTTTGCTAAACGCTCTGCGTACAAGCCCCAACCTTCAATGAAAGAAGTGAAGTTACTCTTTTTTCGAAATATAGGTAGGTCGAGTTCATTGGCTAAAGCAATTTGTAAGTGATGTCCGGGCACTGCTTCGTGATAAGCCAGTGTTGGCATGGTGGTGTAAGGAGAATTTTGTGATGTATTCGCATAAAAAGCGCCAGGGCGTGAACCGTCATCAGAGCCGGCAATATAATAACCACCAGAAGTACCGCCAACAACAATGACCTCTTGTTGAGGTAGTACATTAAAAAGCTTGGGAAGTTCAAGATAGGCATTGGCAATTAATGATTCATAAACGGCTTTAGTTTGATTGGCTGGAATAAGCTCTGCGTCGTTATCTACTCGCGCATAGAGTTGTGCAATGGTTTCGTTTTGTGGGTAGCCCAGTTGATCAAATAAAACTCTCATCTCGCTATGAATTCTTGATAATTCATCAATGCCTAGTTGATGAATTTGATCTGCGGTTAAATGACCAGAGGTATAATAGTTAAGCGTGAAGTCGTAAAAAGCCTTACCACCTGAAAATTGTCCAAAGCCTATTTGGCTTGGCGCTTCATTGGCAAGCGCTGACATTTTACTTGCCAAGCTAGCATATGCCGGAATAACTTTTTCATTAATTGTTAGTAGTGCCGTTTTTCGCAAAGTAGCTTTATCAGCAGTGGAAATACTATCTAAAGCAGATAATTGTTGATTAAATGCTTGATAATAGCTAGTTGCACTTGCGGCTGAATTTGCAATGCTAGCAACTAAACCTTGCGAATAATTCAGTGTTACCGTTGGCTCAATTATACCTGCAGCCTTACGAGCATCGAGTAACGCTTCTATTTGTTTAAAGCGTCGGTTGAGTTGATTTAACAACGTTAGATAAATATCAGCTTGGGCTTTGTCATTGAATGTGAATGCTTGGGTGAAAAAGGTTTCTGTACTACCTGGCCAACCGAAAAAGCCATAAGTGGCAGGGTATTCAAAGTCTTTAAAGTCTATCCATTGAATTTTTGATGTTATTTCGGCTTGATAAACGTCATAAGAAATTTGCTGGCTTTGTGATAGTAATGCCCGATCATAACTTTCTAGTTGCTGCAAAATGACTTGGTATATTGCTTTTGATTGCTCATTAAATACGTCTGAAATATTGCTAAGTTGTACGGTGTCGTTATTAATTAAATCGAATAAGCCGTCAGAAATTGAATTCTCGATATTACGTGCACTGGTGATCGTAAAAGCTTGCGAGAAAAAATCATCAATGTTGCTAACTTGCAATTGGCTAGTGATTTGCACCAATAGCGTGGCGGTGTCATCTAAAACATAGTCGTTAACTATTGGCAAGGTTATGCTAGGAGGCGTCACTGTAACCGGTGGTGTAACGGCTACACTATTGCTTGAATTAGAGCCACCACATGCTAATTGTGCCAGTGAAATCGCTGTTACGAATAATATTTTTTTCATGCAAACCTATCTTATTGGTATTTTATTATTTGTATATAAGTTCTATTAATCATAGATTGATTTTGTACTAATTTAATAACCAGCTATAGAAAAGAGGGTGGTGACGATATTCAAAGATATAGTTGAAATTACTCCATCATTAATACTCAGAGCTAGTACATTGTTTTTACTTGTTAATATATCAATTTCGCCTCTGAAAATGAAATTGAGTGCGACATGTTATCCTCAAATAAATTGTATCAATTCATGACGAATGTCAGTTGCTCTTTATAGGTGTATGTAAGCAACATTTATCATTGGCACTCGTTATTTCGAAATATTGGCATAGTATTAAGGTAGTGGTAACAACAACTTTATTGATTATGCGTACTATATTATTGTTATGTTTTTGGTTTTTTATTGTTAGTAGTAAGACTTGTAGTGCCAGTGTTGAGCGGCTTTCTTTTTGTTATGAAAGTTGGCGCCCATTTGCCTATACAAATGCGTCGGGTAAGATTGCCGGTTTACATATAGAGGCTATTAATCAGGCGCTAGCGCCGTACAATTACCAGCTAACATTTATTGAGTTGCCATATATGCGCTGTTTAAAAGAAGTGCAAGCTGGAAAAATTGATTTTGCTCTTCATGTAGACGAAACGGATGATGTTTTGTTAATAGATTATCCTATTGGTAGTTGGGATTTATTACTCGCATATCAAGCGAAACCTCAAAATGAAGTGATAGCCAAAAAAAGTAAAGACTTAGGTAGGGTCTTAATTGCCCGCGACTATAATTACCCACAAGCAGTACTTGATATTTTGTATGAAAATTCAGCGCAAATTCTCAAAAGATCTTATTATATTCGTAACCTACAAGAGGTTAAAAACTTCTTTTCTTTACTCGAAAAAGGTTTTGTTGATGCTATTTTAATCGATAAAGCATGGGCACTTCATGAAATGTCGCGACAACCCTTAGCCATAGCTTTAAGTGATCAGGTGTTGTTCTCACAAGCTCAATATATTGGTTATATTGAACAAAATAGTGCCGCCGCCGAAAAAATATTAGATGCGTTGACGGCACATAACAATCAATAAAGAGTTAGTTAGTCGTTATTGATTGTTGCAGGGCTAGTTACGAATACCTTAAAAGGTAATGGCTCTTCAAGTGCGCTGTCATCAATGGCGACATTGATAAAACCAGACTGTGTAAAGAAGTTGCTTAATGCTTCTTGGTTATTATCCGTTTCAGCTAAATTAAGCGCTTGATAATAAGCTTTGTTTTCTTGCGTTTCACAATCATCCGCATCAACAAATAAGTGCATAGACATGCTTAATACCGAGATAGATTGTGCTTTCGCGTAATGGTGAGCAATTTCATTGAGTAAAAATTTTGCCACACCTTGTTTGCGGAACTCAGGTAGTACACTTATTGCTTCAATCAAGATGTGACTTTTAGCTTTGGCGTCAGTTTTTACTTGTAGCTTTTCTACTAAATCAGCAGCAATATTTTGCTTTTTAAAATAAACATTAAGCGGCACTTCCCAGTCAGTTTCACCTTCTTGAGCAAGTAATTCATAGCTTTCGTCAGCACCGCGGTGCTTGTTTAATGTAATGATATCAATTTCGGCTTTGGCAATAATTTGGCCATCGTCATTTTTCACATTGATTTCTTGCATCAACTGCCAATCAAATGCGCTTTTAATTTCTGCTTTGCTAAATTCGGTTGTTAAATTCATCATATTTCAGTGCTCTGCTTCACGGTGCAATATCACGTGGCAAAAGCAACTGCCTTTAGTTTTTTGGAGTAGAAAGTTAAATTTCTGCTCATTGAAATATTATGGCGGCTTTATACCATTACTGTGTCTTGCATGCCAGAAATTGATTTATTTTTAGGCGTTATGAGGGATACTTTCTATAGGAGGAACTAATGCTTAATAAAATAATCATGGTAGTACTGCTGAAATAACTTACTGCTACGTTCATTTTCACGCCAAGTAGTTAATGCTTTTTGATATGCGACAGTAGGCTTAATTTCTTTAAGTATTTTATTCACTTGCTGAGTGATTTTTTTACCCCATGCATTATTAGGGCACGCAATAGAGCCAATATCGTAAGGTGCCATATCCGCAATAGAATATGCCTGCAGTTGTTTAGCAGTTTGCGGTGATTCATTTAAGTAATGTTGGATTTCAAATGGATAGGCAATAGTTAAATCAACCCTACCAACTTCAATCATCTTAAAAACACGAGTTAGGTCAATATTTTGCAGCGGCACGAAGTTTTTAGTTTGCTGGTACTTTGTGAATATTCCATCAATAACATTGCCGTAAGAACGATTTTCAACATGTCCAAATGACAAGATATCTTGCTGTAAAATATGCTCTAAATCTATCGCGCCATTTTTTAAAAATGGCGCGATGGTTTCAGGTTTTGCAATGATGCGATTGTTGGGGTTAAGAATTGAAGCATCAGAAAACACCATATGTTTTCTACGCTCAGGTGTTATATAAAGGGCAGGATGGCAAACATTATTGCCTGCTTCAATATCTGAAATAGCTCTTGCTAATGTTGTTACCGGCATTTCATGTTGGTATTCCGGCATTTTATCAATAATCAGCTGCAAGGTTTTTTGTACAAAACCTTGGCCTTTATTTACGCCGTAATTAAAAGTGCCAGGAGGGCGATGATAGGTTTGCCATAAAATAGTGTCTTTTGCGCTAGCAAAATTCGGCAGCATTAGCGCAATGGCTAAAGCAAAACTAAGAACTATTTTAAACATTTACCTTACCATTAAGTGCTAACCCTATGGCGTACTATACCGATAACTACTTCAGTTAATCAAATCAATGAGAATAGATTTATGTTTATTTATTGTACAACAACCTTTTGACCTTCATTTAGCCTTTCTGCACCGCGAATAGCGACTTTATCACCATGCTTTAACTCACCTTCAATACTTACTCGCTCAAATGTACCGTTACCAACAACTACAGGTAAGCGATGTACGATATTTTCCGTATCAATTTTTACCACATAGGTGCCGTCTTTACGTAAAATAAGTGCATCGCGATGAACCGTTAAGCTGCGGTTGCTTGCTTGAATAGGTACGGTAACTTTTACTAATTGTCCGCTTGCCCATGATTCATTTAAGTGTGATGGAATATTAATTCTCACTTCAAACGTTTGCGATTTTGGATCGGCACTAGGAATGAGAGAGGTGATTTCGGTATTAATTAACTGGCCGTTAGCACTAATATCTAAGCCATGACCTTTACGCACATACGCGAGGTATTTAATTGGTACATATAAGCGTACTTCTAATTGTTCGGTGTCTAATATTTTCAGCAATAAATCACTGCGATTAACATCGCCGCCTGCGCGCACAAGACGTTCGGTGATCACGCCAGAAAATGGTGCGGTTACGGTGGCACGTTGAATTTGGTCTTCTATTTGTTGTAATTTTAAATCAGCAATTTCAATGTCTGTTTGTGCTAAATCGTATTGAGATTGGGTTTGATCTAATTGAAATTGTGATGCTGAATTACTTAGCTTAAGTTTCTGTAAGCGTTGCACTTCATTTTCTAAATAACGAACATTAATTTTTGCGCGTTTTAACTGAGCCTTTTGTTCAAGCTGCATTAACTTTAGTGGTAATAAATCCATTTTCACTAATGTATCGCCTTGCTGAACTAAAGTGCCGGGTTCTGCTAGCCATTCAATGCGACCATTAACACCTGCGGTTATTTGAATGTGTGAACGGCTGTAAACAGTTGCCATTAAATCAGTGGTTGCGCTGAGATTCATTTCAGTGACTTGATCAACTTTTACTGGCTTAGCTGGCGGCTCCTGTGCAGCCATACTGTTATTAGCAAATAAAATCGCGACACTAAGTAAACTGGCGGTGATTTTCTTCATTTTTAACATGGAATATTCCTTAGTGATTACTTGCTAATGGCGCAGGCTCAGCATTGAGCTTTGCAACATTGTCTTTATTGTTTTGTTGATCATTGTCTTGTTGAGTGTTGTCTTGTTTGGTATTACTTTCACCAAGTCGTAATAAACATGGAAATAATACTAAGGTGAAAATGGCACTAATAGTCATACCGCCAACAATTACTGCCGCTAAACCGCGATAAATTTCACTCCCCACACCCGGCATTAACATTAGTGGCAACATACCAAATAAACTGGTTAATGTACTCATGTAAACTGGTCTTGCGCGAATACGTACGGCTTGCGCTACCGCTCTGCGCGTAGGCAAGCCTTGGCGTTCACCTTCACGGGTTTGGTCGACTAGTAAAATGGCATTGTTTACGACTAAACCGAGCAAAATTATAAAGCCAATCATGGTCATTAAGTCGAGTGACTGAAAGGTGAAAAGGTTGAGCAAATTCAGTGCTAGTACACCGCCAGCTACTGCCATTGGCATCACCAATAATACGAGTAGGCTATCTTTAGCTGATTTAAACAAGGCGGTCATCAAAAGAAATAAAATGACTAAAGCTAAAATAAAGTTTTTTAGCATATCATTAATGGCAGCAGCCATTTCGTTGGCATTACCACTCAATAAAATTGAAGAGTCTTCAGGTAATAACGCATTCATTGACGGCATAACATTTTCTTGAATAGCGGTCAGTGCTTCTTCAAGTGACATATTTGCAGGCGGTGATACTTGTAAACTAATAGTCCTTTTCCCATCGACACGGCGTAATTGTGTTGGGCCAGCGGTACGGGTAATTTCAGTCAGTTCGCCGATGGTTTGCACTCCAGCAAGTGGTGAGTGAATAGGTAATGAAGCCAACTCGTCAGGGGTGTCCCATTGCTCGCCACGCAAAATGACATTAACGCGTTCGTTACCGTCAAAATACTCACTAATAAACAGACCACTAGTATAAGCGCGCACGGCATTTGCTAAATCTCTGCGTGTTAAGCCAGCTTGAGAAATTCGTTGATCATTAGGCACTAGTTTTAATTCAGGCTCTGACAAGCTCAAGCCCGGATTAGGGAAAGCGGTTGTATCAGCCATGTTTTTATTTATTGCATCAATACCCGCCTGAGCGACAGCCATTAAGCTTTCAATATTCGGCCCTTTAATATCAATATCGATAGTGCGACCGTTGCCGCCACCTGAAACATTGATCATTGACCCTCGGAATAAAAACACTTGTGTGTCAGGCAGATTGGAAAAAACATTGGCTTTTATTTCTTGCATTAACTCTTCAACACGCGTCGGGTCATCGGAATATATAAAGCCGCCAGTTGAGCCTGAGCCAAAAGAATAGAAATTGTAGCTTTTAATTTTCGGCATTTTTTCGCCAGATAAATAAGGCGCTAAACGCTCTTTTACCAAGCTAGAAAACTCGTGCTCAATAAAATCAACATTGCCGCCTGGTGGCATATTCAGGCTATAAAAGAAGCCATCAGTCGGTGCTCGTGGCATGAAGTCAGTTTTTGGCATCATTAATACGGTCACCAATATTGATCCGCCTAATAGAACTGCTATCCAGGTAATACGCTTAGCGACTGAGTTGGTTAATCGCATCACCAAGTTCGTTAATCTTTCCCAATAGTGAGCAAATGGGTCGACAGTTTGATCCGTTTTTAGCCAATACTTGCTGGCAATAGGGATAATGGTAATAGCCGATACTAGTGAAGCAATGACCGCAATAGAAAGTGTCAGTGCTAAATCAGAAAATAGTTGTCCTTCAATACCTTTCATAAACAGAATAGGTAAAAATATCGCTACGCTAGTTGCAGTTGATGCAAACAAAGCCCCCGTAACTTGTAATGCACCGCGCATAACGGCTTTGCCGTTGTCCATACCTAGACTGCGCAGCCGCACTATATTTTCTTGAACAATAATCGCTGCATCGAGTACTAAGCCAACAGAAAATGCTAAACCGGCTAATGAAATAACATTTAAACTACGCTCGAACGCTGCTAGCGCGATAAAAGATACCATCAGTGAAATAGGAATAGTTGCAGCAATTATGAGAGTGTTTCGGATACCGCGTAAAAATAACCAAAGAATAATTAGTGCTAATAACACACCTAAGCCTAGGTTGTTTTGCACCAGTTCAAGGGCATTTCGAATATGTACAGAAGCATCAAAGCTGAGATCAATAACTAACCCTGCGGCTTTCATTGGGCCGGCGTTAAGTTCTTTAATCGCGATATTTATTTCATCTAGCAGAGCAACTGTATTCGCGTCATTTTGTCGTTTTAAGGTGAAGTAATACGAAGGCTGACCGCTGCGCAAGTTAAAACCAAAACGGTCAACTAAGGTATTTTCAACCGTGGCAACATCTTTCAGATAAATAGGGCGGTCGCCACTGAAACTGATGATCATTTCTGAGAGATTTTCAACGCTGTATTGGCCGGAAAATCGCACGGTATATTGGCGTCGACCAACATCAGCAACACCTGCTGAAACGTCACTGGCGCGAGAAATTGTCGCGCCAATATCGGCAATAGACAATCCTAACGAAGCGGTGCGTAGAGGGTCGAAAGTAATACGTAATTCTCTTGGGCGCGAGCTATTTAAATTAACTTGCCCCATACCGGGAATACGAGCAAAACGCGGTTTAACCACGTCCTCAATCAGTTTTTGATACATTCCTAAATCAGAATTAGGGTTATCAGGTAAGGTTTTTATCATTAATGAAGCGGTATTTGGGCCGCCTCTGCCACCGCCAGCTGAAACGACTGGTTCAATGGCATCTAGCGGCAATGGTGGTGCTTGATTTAGGTTATTAATAACATCGAGCATCGCACGCTGCATATCAGCGCCAACGTCAAATGTTAAGGTAATATTGCCGAAACCTCGTTGAATATTAGTGGTGACTTTAGTGACGCCTTGGGTATTTTTTACTACGTTTTCAATCGGTTCAATAATTACCGATTCCATTTCCGCTGGTGCGGCGCTGCGCCAGCCCGTAGAAATAGTAATTTGTGGTTGTTCAATATCGGGGGTTAACTGAATGGGAAGCTTAAAAACACTCATTAGACCAAATACCATCACCAAAGCGACTATCACGATAATGGCGGCTGGATTCTTTAAAGCATTACGCGTTAAATTCATTCTACGATCCCAAAAAATTACATTAGCGAGATTATAAAATATTCATTCTATTTTACGTCTTGGCTTAGGCTAAAGTGCAGAATTTTTGCGATAGAAAGCACTTTAGATACATTTATTTACATTCATTATTCTTAAAAAGAAAGGAACGTACGAACTATACAAATTTTATAGTTCGTACTACGTAGGCTAAGCGTAGTCTGTAACCGCAAGTGTTTTACCACTCATAGTACCCGTAACAGCTGCAACATATGCTTTGGCTGTGTCTTTAGCAGATAAACCATCTTTTGTATCCATGCCCATCATTGCCATAGTTTCTTTAACAAAAATAGGTGCTACGGCGTTGATACGCATGTTGTTTAACTCTAAATTTGCCGCTTTAACAAAGCTTTCTAAAGCGCCATTTGCCATGCTGATAACGCTACTGCCTTGCATGGGCTCTTGAGATAACACGCCAGAAGTCACGGTAACTGAACCATTTTCATTAAGATAGTTTTTACCTATGCGCATTAAGTTAATTTGTCCCATCAATTTATTATTCAGTGCAAGGTCGTAATCTGCGTCAGTTAACTCAGCTAAGGCTGCAAAGTTTGCTAAACCTGCGGTAGAAACAATAGCGTCAATGTTTCCTACTTGTTCAAACATTGCTTTGATAGAGGCTTGATTGCCGATATCAACACTAACATCACCGCCTGAATAATTTGCTGCTATCACTTCGTGTTGGTTTGCTAATGCTGTCGTTACTGCTTTACCGATAGTACCGCTTGCGCCAATAAGTAAAATTTTCATCTTTATCTCCAAATGTTTTAAAGAATTAGGTTTTCAATAATTAAGCTTGAAACAAGTATATTTAATATGTTTAATGAGATAAATAATGACAAAAAGAAATGATTGTTCTCATGAAAAGAAAAATAGACTTACTTAAAGCCATGAATACTTTTGTTATGGTGGCTGAAAAAGGCAGTTTTAGTGCGGTTTCAAGAGAACTTAATATTGTTACCTCTGCGATCAGCCGTCAGGTTTCGGACCTTGAAGCGCACTTTTCATGTCAATTTTTATACCGTACCACCAGAGCTATGCACTTAACGGCCGAAGGAAATCGTTATCTTGAAGAATTTAAAGAAGTATTAGGCCGAATATCTACTCTTGAAAATAGTACCCAACAGTCAGATGCTGAATTATCTGGACAACTTACTATTTCAGCGCCACGAGGTTCAGTGTCACTTGGTTTTTTAAAAGTAGCCAGCGAGTTTATGGCAATACATCCAGAAGTTAAAATATCTTGGTTGTTTCTCAATCGTTTCGTCAACATGGTGGAAGAGGGAGTTGACTTAAGCGTCAGAATTGGTGAGTTGCCAGATTCAAGTTATATCGCCAGACGATATAGCGATATCAAAGTACACTTTGTTGCTAGCCCTGATTATTTAGCGCGCTATGGTGAGCCAACACACCCGAAAGAGCTTGCAGATCATAGATGCATTACCGACAGTTCAAATCGCTTACCCAAACGCTGGCGATATCAAGAAAATGGCAAAGAAGCGAATGTAGCGGTAACGAGTCATAATGAAGCGAATGATGGTGACATTGTCGCGCAATTGGCAGCATATGGTAACGGCATTGCCTATTTACCCACGTTTTTAATTCAAAGTTATTTAGACTCTGGGCAGTTAATACCGATACTTAAAAACTATGAATTTGATAGCGTGCCGGTGTCGTTGGTTTATCCGGCAAATTTGATGATGAATAGGGCGCTAAAGAGTTTTGTGAATTATTTGCTTGAGAATAAAACGTAAGGGTATTGTGCGTAAAATGATTTTAAAAGTTATATATCTAAGCCACAGAGTTAATTGAAAGGTAAGTTATCATTACAATTAATGATAACTAAATTCAGTTCGCTTAATTTATAGTTACAGTGACTTAACGTTTTTAATCTGTTTTTTTGATCGTTATTTCAATGTTTTTACTATTTCCAGCGAACCACTTCTGAATGTAAATACTACCAATAATTGGTGGCATTCCTTCTTCAGGTACTTCTTTATATCGAATACTATTTTTATTTTGTTTTTCAAACTCAAATTTTACTTTCTTTTCAGACATTGAAGCCGCCTTGATCATTAAAGTTATTACTGTTAAATCACTTTAAATTATTTTGTTTCTAATAATTTAAAGAATAAATTAAACCGCCTGCCCACAGGCAGCACCGCTGCTCCAGGCAAACTGGAAGTTATAGCCTCCAAGCCAGCCGGTAACATCAATCACTTCACCAATAAAGAATAAGCCTTTAGCTTTTTTAGCTTCAAAAGTTTTTGATGATAATTCGTCGGTATTAACGCCACCTAAAGTTACTTCGGCCGTGCGGTAGCCTTCAGTGCCGTTGGGTTTGATTTGCCAATGGTGTAGGTATTGGCTGAGATAAGTGACTTCGTCATTGCTGATTTGGTTAATGGCTTTATCTGAAATGTCTTTTTGTTTTATTAATGCCTCAATAAAGCGCTTAGGTAACACCGTAGTTAGCATATTTTTAAGTGATTTTTGCGGACTAGTTTCTCGCCATTCTGCGATCAAATTGTCGATAGAGGCTTCTGGAAGTAAGTTAATAGTTACGGCTTGGCCTGCTTGCCAAAATGAAGATATTTGTAATACGGCAGGGCCAGATAAGCCGCGATGGGTAAACAATATATTCTCTTTAAATGTTGTGCCGTCTTCACTGGAAATTTCAGTGAAAATACTGATGCCAGACAAGCCATCAAACTTTTGTTTGTCGTGGTCATGTAAAGTAAAAGGCACTAATGCAGCAGTGGTGGGCAGAACATTTAAGCCAAACTGTTCTGCAATTTTATAACCCATAGGGCTAGCACCAAGTTTTGGCATAGTTAAGCCACCAGAAGCGACTACTAAAGATTCACATTGATAACTTTCGCCACTGGTTTGTACTAGGTAACCAGTATCATTTTTACTGATGGCAATAACTTCGCTGCGCATGGCGATATTTACACCTGCCCATTCACATTCGGTCATCAAAATATTAACAATGTCTTGAGCGCTATCATCACAGAATAATTGCCCTAAGGTTTTATGGTGATAGTTAAGGCCATGACGGTCGACAAGTTCGATAAAGTCTTGTGCGCTATAACGGCTAAGCGCTGATTTAGTAAAATGAGGGTTTTGGCAAAGGTAGTTTTCTGGGCCAGCGTTTTCGTTAGTAAAATTACAACGTCCGCCGCCTGAAATTAATATTTTACGACCAGGCTTTTTACCCATATCTACCACGGTAACGCTGCGTCCACGATAACCTGCAGTTGCTGCTGCCATTAAACCTGCGGCGCCTGCGCCTATGATAACTACATCTGAAAATATCAACGAAATAACCTAACTTATGCTTTAAAGGTGGGCATTATACGTGAGATGGAAAATTAGCGCGATAAGATAAAAACAGCTAATTATTTTAACCCGAGCTTAACCTTTATATTGCTATAATGGCGTTAAGTTAGAATTCTGGAGGGAATTTACCATGAACCACACACAATCAACCTTATCGGGCACAACCAAGTTATTACATATTATCATTGCGCTAGGCATGATTACTTTGCTGGCAGTCGGCATAATCATGAGCGAATTTGAAATATTTGCTCTTTACGATTTACACAAATCTTTTGGCGCAATACTGTTTGTTTTAGCGTTAGCCCGTGTTTTATGGCGAGTTAAAAAAGGCTGGCCAAGTGCCGTTGGTGTTATGAGTAAAATTCAGCATGCTATTGCTAAGGCTATTCACTGGATTTTGATTATTGCTACTGTGCTTTACCCATTATCAGGGTTGATGATGTCAATTGGTGGCGGACATGGCTTAGCTATTTTCGGCTTAGAAATCGTAGCTGAAACAGTAGATGCAGCGGGTGAAGCTATCCCAGTTAATGGTTTCATAGGTGGTTTAGGTCATGATATTCATGGTTTGATTGTTTACTTTGTTATTGCCGCAATTGTTCTACATGTTGTTGGCGCCTTGAAGCATCACTTAATCGATAAAGATGAAACAATTACGCGTATGTTTTCTCTGAAATAGTATTGTTTATACGATAATCACAGATATTGTTTTGAGTGACAAAAGTTAGTTTTTGTCACTCATTTTTCGTTTTAACCCGTTTACATTACTCAGCAAAACTCCTTATTACTTCTTTCAAACTTAACTAATCATCGTTAGTTGTTTCGCCCTAAAAATTTTTGATTCTATATAGCCAATATAGCGAGTTATTCTCTGCATCTTTTTTGCCTGTTATCTGCAGCCCTTAATTTTAAAGGTCTGTAAAGAAAAGTATAGTTAAGTAAAGAAATGCAAAGATGGTGTGAATTGGAGAACTTATTCATAAAATGCTGCTCTACAACATGCACATTCAGCCGTTTTTGGCTGAGGGCGCTGATTAACTGCCAGTATTTTCTGTGCAGTGATGGCAATTAATTTTAATGGAAAATAATATGAGTTCTAAATCCTGCGTATTTTCATATATATCAACTTCAAGAATACTAGTTCTTGCATCGGCAATTGCATTTGTTGGTTGTGGCGGTAGTGATAGCAAAGACCCTGGTTATGTAAAATTTTATAATAGTTCGAAAAATGCCCCAGAAATTATCCTCACTCTTGATGAAGACTTAGAATCTGACGACGACGATGATAAGGATAACTTTGAAGTGACTTTTAGTGGTATTGAGTACACTAATGCACTCAGTAACTTTGAAATCGATGATGACACCTATTTCTATGAGATGGGATATCAAGATGAAGATAGTGCAGATAGAGATGATTTAGAGTTAGTTGCAGAAGGCCAAGTTGTTGTAGAAAAGGAAATGATCCAGTTATTGGTATTAATGGATGACATTAATTCAGCAAAAGTTGAAACCTACAATATTGAAATGATCGACGACGATGATGATGAAGATGATGATTTGTTCAATCTGCGTTTTTTAAATTTACACCCAGACTCATCAGGTGTTGATGTTTATATGTCTGAAGCTGATGAAACATTTAATGAAGCAAACTTAGTTGGAACATACAACTATACCCAATTGTCAGATAATCAAAAATTTGACCAAGACGAATATATTTTTTATATCACAGAGGCGGGTAGTGAAGAGGTATTGTTTACTTCAGATGACATTGATTATGCCTACCCATCACAGTACGTGATGATAGTACGTGAAAATACTGGTTCAGGTACTTCTCCTTATGCGATAGACAGAATGTCTAACTCGTCAATTATTGAGTATTTAGATACTCAGTCTGAAGCTCGATTTCGCGCATATAATGCGATTAAAGAACATGAATTAATTCCTAACTATTCTGGTACATTCGACATTTATGTAAATGGCGTCGATGATTCAGCAGAAATAACAGCGCTTGAGCGTGGCAACTACAGTGCAACGCTTATACAAGAAAAAGGTGATTATAGTTTAGATTTATTGGTTCCTAGCACATCGGAGCCACTATTAAGTAATCACTTGTTGGGCCTTGCTGAAAATACCAATAAAACCGTATTCTTTTACTTAAATGAAGAAGATGTTGATCATGATGGTGACGGAGATGTTGATGAAGACGGTGACGGTATTGTTGATGAAATTGAAGTGGAAATTCATTCTTTAGTTGTTGAAAACAGTACTCGCGAAAGTATTTATGACCATCAAATTACCATGATCAACTTAGTGGATGACGATGACGATGATATCGACTTCAACGTTGTAACTTTCTACTTTGTTCGTAATGATGAAACCATAGAAACCGCGTTATACAAACGTAGTGCGGTTTATACTCAACCTGAGTCTATTAATCTACAGAACAATACTTATCAAGTGTTTGCGATTGCGGAAGTTGATAGTAGTGAAATTATTTTATCTAGTTTTGAGTTGGTGCTAGATGAAGACTCTGATGAGCTGTTCTTTGTTGTTGAGGATGATAAAGATGCGCCAACAGGTTTTAGAGTAGAAGTTGTTAAGCAAACAGAAGACGAATAAATATTAAACGCTAATTATCAGCGTTAACTTTTTGGTAGAAATGAAAAAGGCTTGCAGCTGATCCCGGCAAGCCTTTTTTATGTTCAAGATGAACGGTATGACGCGATCACATCGATGTGACAAAGCGTTGATGTTCAACAGAACGAATTTTATTGAGCTGCTACATCGGTCATAATGCTGCCACCGCTACCGACTTTTGCCATTTCAGCTAAATCTTTATCAACAAAGAATAATGCATGGCCGTCATGACCAACCAAGTTAATTTTATCTAAAACACTCTTAAACAAGGTTTCTTCTTCGTGCTGTTCAGCAACATACCATTGTAAAAAGTTAAAAGTAGAGTAATCCTGATTAGTAAATGCTTGATGGGCTAGTGCATTGATGTTTTCAGTAATTTCACACTCATGCTGATAGGTTTTCTCAAATACGTCAGCTAATGATTCAAATTCATGTGGCGGCGCATCAATCGTACCTAAAATAGGTAAAGCACCAGTTTCACTTACATAGGTAAATAAACGGGTCATATGGTCCATTTCTTCTGCGGCATGCTTGCGCATAAACATTGCAGCACCTTCAAAACCTTGTTCTTCACACCATGCGCTCATTTGTAAGTACAAGTTAGAAGAATAAAACTCTAAGTTAATTTGTTTATTTAATTGCTTAACCATTTCAGGTTTTAACATTGTGCTACTCCGTTGTGCGTTTTATCACATAATTTATGTGCGCAGTATGCGCGATTCTTAGCGGACTTTCAAATTATATATTATTAAATCCCTTATAAAACAAGGGCTGCAGACAAACGATAATGGTTTTTATTTATGTTACTTTAACTATTTAATTGTGCAGGAGCGTGATTGAAAGTAATTATGAAATGATTTCAAATGCTAAAAAAGGGAGCATATGCTCCCACACAGGTTTAAATAAAACCTATAACTGATTTAGAATTGTTTCAGCTTTACTGACTTCAAATTCTTTAGGCTTTTCAACATTCAAGTTTGTTACGACACCATTGTCGATGATCATTGAATAACGCTGTGAACGTAGGCCACCAAATGCAGCTGTTTCCATGTCTAAACCAAGTGCTTTGGTATAGCTACCATCGCCATCAGCAAGCATCATTAAGTTTTCAGCATTTTGTGCTTCGCCCCATGCTGCCATTACAAAAGCATCGTTTACTGAAATACAAATAATCGCATCAATACCTTTAGCTTGCAGTTCATCGGCAGAAACCACATAGCCTGGTAAGTGTGCAGCTGAACACGTTGGTGTGAACGCACCAGGTACCGCAAACATCACCACTTTTTTGTTAGCAAAAAGTTCAGCAGTATTGTGAGTGGTCATTTCACCATTTTTTAATTCTTGTAATTGCCCAACTGGCATTGTGGCGTTTTCTTGGATCATGTTATTTCCATTTTAGTTGCGGTTAATTAGATAAGGGCAGTTTGACAGGTTTACACAAGTAATTTTTATCATGTGCCGCACGCGCACAATCTTTACAGAGAAACCTCGGTTTATCGACAATATGAGCAAGTTCGTGCAAACCTTTCTCAATTTCTTTCTTTTTCCATTTACATAAAGATTTTGCCATGCAGACTCCACCCTAATAGCTCTTCTATTGATTCTAGAATAATGCTGAGCTCAGCGCACGTGAATGTATAAAAAATTCATTGAAAATGAATAAAGTTAACTTGCCTGCTTAAGTGTTTCACTGATACCAGAAACATGATTATTAACGTCATGTGCGATAGTTTCTGCGAGTTGTTGTGATTGGTTTACCTCTTGATCGACATTGCTCATGGCGGTTTCAAAAGTAATGAAATGCTCTCGTTGTAAGGTGATTTGCTCTAAGGTATTTAACGCCACTTCAGCGGAAACCTTAGCTTGTCCGGTAACTTCAATCGCAGTTTTTTGTAATTCGTCAGCAATGCTGCGTTGATTTGCTGAAGCGCTTTCTATGTCAATAATTGTTGCTTGAATTGAGTTAGTTGCACTTTGTAGTTGTTCTAGTTTTGCAGATATTTGCTGTAACGATTCTTGAGTTTTCCCTGCAAGCTGCCTTACTTCGTCAGCCACCACAGAAAAGCCTCGGCCATGTTCGCCAGCCCTTGCTGCTTCAATAGCAGCATTTAAGGCAAGTAAGTTAGTTTGATCAGCAATAGCAGCAATAACGTCAACAATTGAAGTCACGCTATTAACTGACTGTGAAAGCGAGGTGATTGCTGTTTTACTTTGCTGTGCAGCGATATTGGTTGACTCACTTGCTTCAAGTACCTGTACAACGCGGCTTTGGCTAGCTTCCATCGCCTGTTGAGTAGCTTGCGCATTGCCGACCACTTGGCTTGATAAGTCATTCACCGTTTCCGTTGCTTGTCCAAGTGCTAACATGATGGCTCGTGCGCCTTGTACATGCTCACTGGTGCTGGTTGATGACTGATAAATGTTTTTTACTTGGCTGTCCATTGCTTGCAGCGCCTTGGCAACTAAATCTAATTGATGAGATTTTTGGCGATCATCATTGGCCAACTTATTAACCATTTGATTAAAACTTGATGATATTTCACCTAATTCAGTTTTTATCGAAATTCCTTCGATATTATCTACTTTCCCTTGTTCAACTAAGTCGACAAAACTGTCGCGTAACTTACGTAGTGGATTTAAAATTACCGAGCGCTGTAACCAGTAGTTGGCAATTAAAAATACAATTAAAAAAGTCGTTAATGAAATTACAATTACCGTTAATTGTTGATTTAATGCTTCTTGTTGCTTAATTACACGGGTTTCACCGGTGAGAATTATTTGTTCGAGCTCAGCAACATCATTAACTAACTGTTTGATACCAGCTTTGTTACTACTCGCTAATGCTAAGGTGTTTTCCAATTCACCAATATAGCGAGTTGCCAAGGAATTTATTTCATTAATCGCTTCTTCTGCGAGGTTGTCATTATCTTCTTCGTCAGCAAAAAAGTCGTCTTCATCTACGGCAGCATAAATGGCTAAATTTGGCAGTTGGCTTAGCTGCCTAGTTAGTGAATTTAACTCTATTGATATGGTATTCATCCGACTTTTATTATTGGCGTTGCCTAAGAAGTAATTTTCACGTGCATTCGTTAATTCATTTAAACTCGCTGAAATTTTATGAGACAGAGCGAGATAGGAAATTTGTTCTTCTGTGTTAATTTTCTTACTTTGCTGGGCATATTGTGCAATTGCATGGTTGACTGACAACATGCTTTGTTCGGCATTGCGAACAAGTGCTAACGGGTCGCCACTGAGCTTTCCTAAAGCACGATATTTTGTGTTGATATCATTTCTTAAATTTGCGGTTTTTTGCTCAATACTTTGACTGAGTGTTGGCAGGTTTAGCTGTTTGGCAAGTTCATCAATATTGCTTAATTGTTGCTGAGCAGGGGTTAATAAACCGGCATCACCCGACTGTAAATACTGCGCGATAGTACGGTAGAACTTCACCGTGGTAGCGGACTTGAGTGCTTGATAGTTAGCTAAAAGAGTTCGGCTTGCGGTTAACGAGTTACCGACCTGATACATGGTAGTTAAAAAGACCACTGCAAATAGGCTAATGGCGATCACAGAAATTCTTGAAAAACTTGAAACTCGCACTGGCATCCAACCCTGTCACTAACGCATTCAAAAGATGCTGAATTTTCACGTTTTTATGTGACAGTTAAGTTACGGTTGCATGACACTAATATGACAACTTTATTGCCAGTGCTAATAAATTAATACAGGTAAGTGATTAACTTTTCTTTGGGATCGCTTGATTAACATAAACATCAAAACGGTTCTTTTTCATGTTAATACTGGTTGATGGTTTCTTGCCGTCTAATGGTGGGGCGTAACTTGGGCGTTTTACGACTACGCGATATTTAGCTAATGCTATAGCTGGCGCGAGTAAGTTATCGGCATCAAGATCTTCACCGACAAGCGATTGAAATACGCGCATTTCTTTTTTAACTGCGGCAGATTTTTCTCTGTGTGGATACATAGGGTCGAGGTAAATAACGTCAGGCGCTGTTGCTAAATTCATATTCTCGATAGAAGAAGAATTAATTAAACTCATTCTGTCGGTAATATCATTAATTTCTGTGCTTAGCTTTGCTCTTGCTAAGCCATCTTCAAGCAATGCTGCGACAATGGGCATACGTTCCATCATGGTGACATTACAGCCTAAAGTGGCCAATACAAACGCGTCTCGCCCTAAGCCTGCGGTGGCATCGAGCACGTTAGGGGTGAAACCATGTTTTAAGCCGACAGCTTTGGCAATGTCTTGACCACGGCCACCACCAAATTTGCGACGATGGGCGGTTGCTCCATCAACAAAATCTACACAAATTGCGCCTAATTTTGGCTCGTCTAGTTTACTTAGTTCTAAGCGTTGCATATTCACCTGCAAAGCAAATAACAGCTCGGGATGATTTTTGATTGCTGCAATATCGCCGATATAGTTTAGTTGCCATTGTTTGGCTATTTTTTTAGCTTTTTCTGTATCAACGGAATCAACATAGGCAACGGCAATATTATTTATCATTAGCAACTTCTTCTACATGAACATAGTTATCACCAGTAGCATAGGCAATAAGGCGGCTTAACTGCCCGAGTGATAAGTCACATTGCTGTTGCCAGGTATTAAAGCTGTTTTGAATAGCTGATAAGCTAGATTTAGTTTGAATACCACCACTGATAATATCATGGGCACGAAAGTAGGCTTCAACATCGCGGCTTAAAATAAAGGTGTCTTTACCCAAAGTTCTTAAGGCATAAGGGCCAGTATTACCGCCAAGGCGTTGTCCGTGCTTTTTCAAGTGCGCCCATAAACCAATAATGTTATCGCTTGGCCATTGGGCAATAAATTCAGCAAAGCTATGACCATTCTGGCTTTCCTCAAATATCATTTGGCCGTTAGCTTTAATGGTTTTTACTTTATTAAAGTTACGAATTATTGCCGGATCGCTAGCTTTACGTTCCATCATTTCTTCTGGCATCATCAATATTTTTTCAATATTGAAATTGAAAAAGCTGTCTTCAAAGTTTGGCCATTTATTTTCTACCACGCGCCAAACAAAACCAGACTGGAATATTTTTTTAGTGAATTCCGCTAATATTCTATCGTCGCTAAGTTCAGGCAACAAATGATCTTGCTTGCCTTCACCCAGTAACAAGTTGAGTTTCGCTACGCCACCCTTACGAGCAGCAGCGCGTTGATAAATGTCATCAACCTTTTCTAAAGCCATCAATATTATCCTGTGATACCGCTGTGGCGTAATAATGCATCAATTTCTGGTTCGCGGCCTCTAAAGGCTTTGAAAAGTTCGCTTGGCTCTTTTGAACCACCCATTTCTAACACGTTAGTTAAAAAGTCGTTGCCAACTTGTTGATTGAATATACCTTCGTCTTCAAAGCGAGAAAAAGCATCACTTGATAATACTTCAGCCCATTTGTAGCTGTAGTAACCTGCTGAATAACCACCACCAAATATATGGCCAAAGCTATGCTGAAAGCGATTAAATTCTGGCGCTTTTACTACTGAATAATCATCGCGTACTTGGTTGAGTACTTGTTGAATTTCGTCGCCTTTTTCTGGTGAATATTGCGCATGCATTTTGAAATCAAATAAGCTGAATTCAAGTTGACGGATCATTTGCATGGCAGATTGGAAATTTTTCGCCGCTAACATTTTGTCTAGCATGGCTTGCGGTAATGCTTTACCTGTTTGGTAATGACCAGAAATAAAAGCCAGTGCTTCTGGCTGCCAGCACCAATTTTCTAAAAACTGGCTTGGTAATTCAACAGCGTCCCATGGCACACCGTTTATACCCGAAACACCCGCAGCATTTATCTGCGTTAGCATGTGGTGAATACCATGACCAAATTCATGAAATAGGGTAACGACTTCATCGTGAGTGAATAATGCCGGTTTATCACCAACAGGGCCGTTAAAGTTACAGGTTAAGTAGGCAACAGGATATTGAATGTCGCCATTGCTTAGCTCGCGTCGGCCAACACAATCGTCCATCCATGCACCGCCACGTTTCTTTGAACGAGCGTATAAATCTAGGTAAAAGCTACCGCGCAATTGCTGGTTTTTATCAAAAACATCAAAGAATTTTACATCTTTATGCCAGGTATCTATGTCTTGTCGTTCGCTAATATTCAAGCCGAATAAGCGATGTACAACTTCAAATAAGCCCGCCACAACTTTGTTTTCTGGAAAGTAAGGGCGTAGTTCTTCATCAGAAATAGCGTAGCGTTCTTGCTTTAATTTTTCGCTGAAATAAGGTAAATCCCAGGCTTGTAAATCACTTTGCTGAAACTTTTCTTCAGCAAAAGCTCGTACTTCAGCTAAATCTTGCTGGCCTTGTGATTTAGACTTTACGGCAAGGTTTTCTAAAAAGCCGATAACCTCACTAGTATTGTTAGCCATTTTTGTTGCTAATGACTTTTCTGCAAAGTTATCAAAACCTAGCAGTCGAGCGAGTTCGTGACGTAGTGACAATAGCTCAGCCATAATTGGGCTATTGTCGTATTCACCACCATTTGGGCCAATATCTGAAGCACGTGAAACAAAGGCGCGATACATTTTTTCACGTAATTCGCTATTGTCGCTATAAGTCATTACTGGTAAATAGCTTGGAATATCTAAGGTAAATAACCAGCCTGTTTTTTCTTGTGATTGTGCCAATGCTTTTGCAGCTTCTTTAGCGCTTTCTGGCAAGCCAGATAATTCAGCTTCATCTGTTACATTGATGCTAAAAGCTTCAGTGGCATCAAGTAAGTTATTACCAAATGTAGAGCTTAAATCGGATAAGCGTGTGGCAATTTCACCGTATCGTTTTTGGTCTTGCTCGTTAAGTGCAATACCTGATAACTTGAAATCTCTTAAGGCGTTGGTGATAACTTTTTGTTCAGCAGTCGTTAATGCTTTAAATTCATTACTTTCACTCAATTGTTGGTAGGCAGCAAATAACCCAGAATGCTGACCAACAAAAGTGCCGTATTCAGATAAAAGTGGTAAACATGATTCATAAGCTTCACGCAGTTCATCACTATTGACCACTGAATTCATATGTGAAACCGGAGACCAAAGTTTACCTAATACATCATCAACTTCATCAATAGGTGCAACTAAGTTTTCCCAAGTAAATTGAGTGTTGCTAGCAAGTACATCAGCAATAGCTGTTTTACAGTTTGCTATAGCTTCTTCAACCGCAGGCTTGATATGTTCTGGTTTGATTTTAGAAAATTGCGGAAGTTGGGTGTTTTGTAGTAATGGGTTTGTCATTGCAGGCACAACTTATCAATAAATATTGTTAATAGAGGTAGGGACAAATTTACTAAATTCAAGTGCAGTTTCTGATACTAAGTACATCATGCGATTGAATAGTTTACTAAGCACTCAAAAAAAGGAGAGATAGATGTCACTTTTTCAATATTGTTACACTATTTTAACATTTAAAGTGCCATACTCAGTTTTGACGTATTTTGTTACATATAGATTAAATCAGCGGTATAAGGTCGATATTTGATAGCTAGTAAATGTAGTTTTCTGTACTTTTCAGTTTTATTATTAATGGCTTGCTCTTTTTTAACAGAAGCAAAGCCTAATAACACTGTTCTGGAAAGGATTACGGTTGAAGATGGTTTGTCACAAGCAAGTGTTTTGGCTATTGCACAAGATAAACAAGGTTACCTGTGGTTTGGCACCGAAAATGGGATTGATATTTATGATGGTTATACAATATCTCCAGTTGCTGGTCCTGACGGCGATTTTAATAAGTTCACAGCAAATAGCATTTATACCGACAGCCATGGTTTGGTTTGGATCGCATTATTTGGTAAAGGATTATATACCTACGATCCGGCAACAAATACTTATCAAAAAATAATTAAAAATGACCCAGAAAATCAAGACCTTAATATTTGGCAGGTTGTTGAAGATAAATCACGCGACTTATACTGGTTTATTACTGAAAAATCAGCACTTAGTTATGATTTATCTTCGAAAAAAGTCCAAGGACGTATAGATTTCTCTAAATATTTCAATAATATAGATGTGCTGTACAATGTTAAAATGCTCCATGGAAGGCTGGTGTTTCTAACGCGTGTGGGTACTTTTATTTATGATGCTAACCTTAAGCAGTTAACGCAACTCCCTAGGCTGAAAGAGTCCGATATTCCTGAATATAAATTTAACGCGACAGAAAGCGCTAAGACGTATGATATCGTACTTGTGGGCGATGATTACTTCCTTGGTACCAATGATGGCGTATTTAATTTCACTGAGCAAAACTTAGCTAAATTCCTGCAAAATCAATCGACGGATATTCCATACAATATCGCGATCGAAAACATTTCTATTTGGCAGTTAAAGGTGTTAGAAGATATCGTCTATGCCGCTAGTACTCATGGGCTTTATCGATATAATAAGATAACGAGCACTAGTGAATATTTGTTTAAATTTGGAGAGTATTTTAATACGGTTGCTGATGCTAATATTGTTAGTATTTTGTCAGATAACAATGGCCAACTATGGTTAGGTTCACAAAGTTCAGGGGTATACCGTTGGGATCCAAAGACAGAAATAGTTAAAACATTTACTTATGACAGTTTCGATAAAAATAGCCTGTCAAACGGGAACATTAGTTCGATTGTTTCAGGTAAAGATAGTCAGTTTTGGGTTGGAACAGGTCAAGGACTTAATTTAGTTGATATTAAAACTAATTCTATTAAGCGTTTTTTAGAAGATAAAGAGCAAAAAACTACTTTTACAACCAGCAATATTTATGAGATAGCAAAAGATTATCTCGGACGTTTATGGTTATCAACAGCTAAAGGTATTCATTTATTTGATACTGAAACGAAAGAACTTATTGCCACAGATTTTCCTGAACCAACTAAAAAGCTATTAAATGTTGAAAATAGCTGGGCGACAATTGAGAGTATTAATGAGTATATTTGGCTAGTGTCTGAGTCTGGTATACACACTATTCATGCGGCTACTGGCGAGTTGAACTCTTTGACAAACTTGCCTAATAATTTTGATACGCAATATATTTGGCATGTGATGGCGTCTTTTACAGATGATAAAGATGAAGTGCTTTTTTCAAGTACGGATACATTATGGCTCTATAATCAAAGAACTAAAAATCTCACACAGATATATCACCAAAAAGGATTGCCTAAAGAAGGCTACAGTTATGTTGATAATTGGGCGCGGGATGAGCAAGGACTAATTTGGCTCTCATACCCACAAGTAGGGCTAATCGCTATCAGCCCAAATGACTACCAAGTGCAGTATTTTTTCAATGAGCACAATAGTATTTTGGATGTAAATATTTATGGTGTTCAGGTTGATAGCGAAAACAATATTTGGGTTTCTAGTCACTCGGGATTATTTAGACTAAGAGCATCTGATAAACATATGAGGCGCTTTAACAAACTTGATGGTTTAGCTAGTTCTGAATTTAATGATGGCGCATATTATCATTTGGCTGATGGTCGTTTTGCTTATGGTGGTATTTCAGGTATTAGTTTGTTTGATCCTATAATTCTAGGGAACAAAAACAGTGCTAGTAGTAATACTGTAAGCATTGTGAATGTAAATACATTGTCTCGAGCACTAAATTCGCCGCATATATTACCGAATAACTATCAAATTGAACTTGAACATGACGATTTTGGCATTCGTATAGATTTTAGTAGTTTTTCATACGACGATAATGAAAGTCCGATGTTCAAATATGGCTTTGTTGATGGTGTTAGCTTTCCTGAAGCACGACAAAATTTTGTTACTTTTCCGCGTTTAGATTCTGGTAATTATACTTTTCAAGTGCAGGTAAAATCAGAAGAGACGGGGCTTTATTCTGAACCTGCATTTGTGAAAATTAAAGTTAAATATGCGCCGTGGAAATCTCCGTTAGCTTTTGGCATTTATGGTTTTATCATCATCCTTGGAATTTTTATTTGGTTTCGTAGTCGGCAACAACGACAAAAAGAATTGTTAGCTGCCCATGAAAAAGTAAAAAATAGAGAGAATAGATTACAGCTAGCCCTTTCCGCCAGTAATAGTGAAGTTTGGGACTGGCAAGCGAGTAATAGCCTCATTTTTGCTAAACGTTTAGGGCATGATTTAGGTTATGACGAACAAGAGTTGGCAGTGCCATTCTCTCGCCATGTTGAACTTATTCATCCAGAAGATCAGAACAATTTCTCTTTAAAGTGGCGCAGTTTTATTCGTAATGCTGACCCTGATGCCAATTTTGAATGTAGCTATAGATTGAAGTGTGCCAATAAAAATTGGTTATGGTATAGAGATGTAGGCAAGATAGTTGCCTTTGATGACTCAGGAGCCCCGTCCAGAATTACAGGGTCTTACACTAATATTACAGAGTCAAAAGCGGTACAAGAACGTGCTCAATATTATGGTGCAGCATTTGAACAAACTCGTGATTGGGTGTTGATTTTTGATGAAGCTTTTGAAGTGGGTCGAGCAAATAAGTCTATGACTGATGTTTTTGGCTGGTCGACAGAAGAGCTTAAATTGTCTGATGGTTTACGAGGAATAGGGCAAGATAGAATTAATTATTATCGTAAACTTCTTCCTATCATTCTAGCCAAAGGATATTGGCGTGGTGAAGAGCTTATTGAAACACCTGATGGCAAAGAATATCACGTGATTACCAATATCAGTGTTAGCGTCAATATTGAGCATCAGCAAAGGCATTTTATATGTGTTTATACTGATATTAGTGCACAAAAGTCAGCAGAAAACGAGCTGCGGATTATGGCTAATTACGATCATTTGACGGGATTGCCGAATCGTACATTATTGCTTGATCGCATTGAACATGCGATTGCAGCATCACATCGTAGAAAAGATTCTATTGCATTGTTTTTCATTGATCTTGACCGCTTCAAACAAGTTAATGATTCTTTAGGGCATGAATGTGGAGATATTCTTTTAAAAGAGGTTTCTAAGCGCTTAGCAAAGTCGTTGCGTGAGGATGATACCTTAGCGAGAATTGGCGGCGATGAATTTGTTGTTTTACTTGAACGTTTTCGTAGCAATAATGAACTGTCGGGTATTGCCCAAAAGTTTATCGATATAGTACAACAACCATTCACGTTGAACAGTCATGTAGTTAGCATTGGTACCAGTATTGGCATATCGCTTTATCCAAATGATGCCGAAGACTCTGAAGAATTGTTTAGGAATGCAGATGTCGCTATGTATCATGCCAAACAGTTGGGACGTAATAATTACCAGTTTTTTACTGATCATATGAATAAGGAAGCAAAGCAACGCTTAACAAAAGAAACTAACTTGAAACTTGGTGTGGCTAACAAAGAATTTTTTAACGTTTACCAACCTATTATTGATGCGCATTCTGGGAAATCTGTTGGTGCGGAACTGTTAATGCGTTGGTTACATCATGATGTAGTTGTTCCTCCTGTTGAATTTATAACACTTGCTGAAGAGCTGGGGTTAATTGTGGTGATGACAGAACAAGCAATTGCACGCGGTTTTGAGGAGCTTAAGCGCTGGCGCAAATTACGGCCAGATTTTTATCTATCGGTGAACTTTTCAGCTAAACACTTCAGCGATAGTCAGTTGATTAATTCAATAAAGAGCCTTTTAGCACAATTTGATTTACCCGCTAAAGCATTGAAAATAGAAATAACTGAAAATGCATTTATTTATGAGCCAGAAAAAGCAATCGAAACAATGCACAAATTAAGTGCTATGGGAGTGCTTTTATCTCTTGATGATTTTGGTACGGGCTTTTCTTCATTGACGTATTTAAAGCAATTACCGTTGGATATTATTAAAATTGATCGAAGTTTTGTTGATGGTATTGGCGAAGAAAATACTGATGAAGCTATCGTTGATGCGACATTGGTACTCGCTAAAAGCCTTAACATGTATTGCATCGCAGAAGGTGTCGAAACTGAAGAGCAACTTAATTATTTAGTTGAAAGAAATTGCCACTACATTCAAGGTTACTTGTATTATAAGCCTTTATCTGCTGCCGACTTTATAGAAAAATTAGAAGAAAATAGCGTTGAAATTAAAGCGATGGTTATAGGGTCTGATGCTGCACATAGTTAAAACTAGCCTACTTTATAATTTCATTTTTTTTATTAAATGAAAATCAACAGTCGCTATTGTTTTTTTTAATTTTGTGCTTATTTATAATAAATAATCAGATGTTTATATTCTGAAAACTCTAGATATTAAGGTAATACCAATGACACAACATTTTGACTACATTTCTATTGGCGCAGGCAGTGGCGGTATTGCTTCAGCAAATCGGGCAGCACGTTTAGGTAAAAAAGCGGCGGTTATTGAAGCAAAACATATCGGTGGTACCTGTGTAAATGTAGGTTGTGTGCCGAAAAAAGCTATGTGGTATGCCGGACAAATTGCTGATGCTTTGCATTACGCTAATGACTATGGTTTTAAAGCGCCATTACAAGGTTTTGATTGGGGGACACTAGTTAAAAACCGTGAAGCTTATATTGAACGCATTCATGCTGCTTATGCGCGTGGCTTTGCCAGTAATGACGTTACTGTTATCAATGGTTTTGCAAAATTTGTTAACAAAAACACCCTTGAAGTTAATGGTGAGCTTTACACTGCTGATCACATTACGATTGCAACCGGTGGTCGCCCTAGTCGTCCAAATATTGAAGGGGCAGAACACGGTATTGATTCGGATGGTTTTTTTGCCTTAACAGAGCAACCTGAAAAAGTAGCAGTTGTTGGCGCTGGTTATATCGCTGTCGAGCTTGCTGGCGTTATGCATGCATTAGGTAGTGAGTCACACTTACTTGTGCGTAAAGAGAAACCATTACGTGGTTTTGACGATATTCTTAGTGATACATTGGTAGAGCAAATGGCCAAACATGGCCCAACATTACATACTATGAGTGTACCAACACGTGTTGAAAAGCATGCTGACGGCAAACTAACAATTCATTTAGAAAACGGTAAATCGATTGGGCCTGTTGATACTTTAATTTGGGCAATTGGCCGTGAACCAGCAACTGATAACATTAATATTGAGGCTACTGGCATTGAACTGAATGAACGTGGTTTTATTCCAACTGATAAATATCAAAATACCAATGTAGATGGCATTTATGCGGTGGGTGACAACACCGGACGTGCACAACTAACACCTGTTGCTGTAGCGGCAGGTCGTCGTTTGTGTGAACGTTTATTTAACAATAAACCTTACGAACATTTAGATTATTCGAACATCGCAACCGTTGTATTTAGTCACCCAGTAATTGGTACAGTCGGTTTATCAGAGAAAGAAGCGATTGCTGAATACGGTGAAGAGCAAGTTAAGGTTTATAAATCTCAATTTACTGCTTTATACCAGGCAATCACAGAAGATTACCGTGATCCAACTCGTATGAAGTTGGTATGTGTTGGTAAAGAAGAGAAAATTGTTGGTATACATAGTATTGGTTTTGGTAGTGATGAATTATTACAAGGTTTTGCTGTAGCAATGAAAATGGGCGCTACTAAGGCTGATTTTGATAATACCGTAGCTATTCATCCTACTTCGGCAGAAGAGTTTGTTACTATGTAGTACTTAGGTATTTCCCTCTAACCATTTTATTTAGTTAGAGGGAAATATTGGTAATTACTCGATAAAGGCAGGTACAACCCGCTCTGAAATTTGAGTAAATATTTTATCTTCTCGGTCATGGCCTGTGATCACAATAATCAAATCAAGCGCTGCGACAACAATGATACGTTGTCCACCTCCGCCCCAGGCAAATGTGGCATTATAGCTTTTATCGCCAACCGTAATGTCAGTTTGATACCAAAAATAGCCATAGCGAAAATTATCAGGCATCCAATCTTCGGTAGGTTTAACAAGACTACTAGTGGCTTTAACTAGGTAGTTTGCTGAAATAAGCTGTTCGCCTAGCCACTTACCTTTGTTGAGAACAACAGTGCCTAATTTGACCATATCACGAGAGGTCATATTCACACCCCAGCCAGCTTCTGGAATACCGCTAACGTGAGTTTTCCAGGTGTAGTTTGTAATGCCTAATTTATCGAGAATCTCTTTTTTAAGGAAGTTCTCAGCGCTGCCTGGCACGACAGCATCAATGACCGCCATCACTAATATTGGATTGTAGTTACCATATAAGTATTGTTGAGACTCAGAGGTAATAGGCGCACTAAGTTCAAGCAGAGACTGAACCATGAGTTGGCCTTTGACCGCCGCAGGTTTTTTCTCAAGTTCTTGCCATTTACCACTATCGACACTAAGTCCACCGTGCATGGTCAATGCTTTATGCAGTGTGATTTTTTCTGAGCCCTCAGCAAGTTTTGACGTATCTAGGTCTTTTAGAAAACTAATCAGTGGTTTTTGCAAATCGGCCATCGTCAGATAGCCCAACTGGATAGCTCGACCTAGTGCCATGCTGGTGTAAGCTTTAGTAGCCGAAGCTTGCCCATGATGTAAGTTGACTCGGCCTCGTTTGTAATAAGATTCAAATAACAATTTCCCTTGGTGAGAAATAAGCATGCTATCGTAGAGGCCATGTTTGTCATTGGCGATTTCTTTGGCTAATTTGATAATCTCACCTTTAGTTCCACCATCAATGCCTAATTCTCCAACCACTAGTGCGTCTTTCCTGATTGCTGGCGTTATATCAATAAAGCTTTCTTGAAGATAAGGTAAATCCCAGAAAGAAATTTTTGCATCCTCGACAGATGCCATGGGTGCAAGCGTGGTGCTGTCTAACGTATTCGCTGCAACTACACTGCTAACAGTGCTAAATAGCGCAGCAGCAATGAGACTTTTAAATTTTGTTTTAATATTCATAAATGACTGTAGTTCCGTTTGGTTAGGTTTATGATTTTGCTCTAAGCGTTTCGATAATTTGTGCATCTACCCAGTACATACCGGCATTTTCATCATTAACAAATCTGTTAAATAAAAGGTACTTTCCGTCTGGTGTCACGATTGCTCCACTTTCAGAGACCGCGCTATTTATTGTCTCTCCAAAATTAATGGCCGATCCCCAGCTGCCATCTTTCTGTCGAAAACTAATAAAAAGATCAGCCTTTCCATATCCATTCTCTCCTTGTTCATCCCAAATTAAATAGGACTCATCTGGTGCAATAAAGGGATGTGCGTTCCAGTCACCAAAATCAATATCTACCGCTTTTGGTTTTGTATATTTGCCATTTATTAAGCTTGAGTAATGAATGGGAGTTGATTCATTTACGTCATCGAAATAGTAAGTTCCTGCCGCAGAAGACATTAGGCGCATAATACGAAAGTCTTTAAAATAAGCGCCTAGGCTTTTGATTTCTGACCAGCCAGTTTTGGTTCTCTCCATATAGTGTTTGCCCAAATGCATAGTATTACCATCAGGCGTGGTAATAGGACGGCCTACTCTAGGCCCCACCAAAGACTCGTGCCATTGATTATCTTCCAATTTGAAAACGCGTAACGACCATTTGCCATCTCTGTTGTTTCTTCGCGTAAAATAAAAACTTTTCATATCAGGCGTGAAGAAGCCACTATGATCACGATGTGCTGGCGACCGTTTACTGGGCGCAAAAGCCATAGGAGTATCACCGGGTGGTGTTTGTCCAACATAAGGCCCTTCAAGAATTGGGGCTTTATTATTTCCGTAGCTATTAGCGCTTAGCGTTGCCATGAAAATAAAAAGCGCAGTTAGCAGCATACTTAATTTCATTATTTCACTCCTTTTTCTTGTAAGTTTGATAACCATTTTATGCCTTTAACACCTAACATCGGGAAGGAGTCGCTATGGCCAGAGGAGTCGATAACGATGTGTTTGAGCGAAGAGACTGCTTGATAGTTTTTATCTTTTAGTTGGCTAACAAAGTCTTCAACATGTGGCCGCAATTCTTTTTCAAGTTCGCCATAGGAAATAAAGATGTTAATTTCTGGCTGAGCACTATTTAAACTTGCATTTGCTTGGGCAAAAAGCTCAGTGCCGCTACTCCATATACTTGGGCTACCAAGAATATAATTTTTAAACATATCGGGTTGTGTCAGTAATGCATAGGTGCCGAAAAGGCCACCAGCTGAAAAGCCTAAATAGCTGCGATTGCTTGGATCAGTTCGGTAATTTTTTTCGATCATCTTGAAAACATCGTTGCGAATAAAAGAAAGGTGATTGTCGGCTTGTCCAAATTTTATTTTTGGATGTTTAGGGTTAATTCTTTTCTTGAATGAGTAGTCGCCAAAACGGCTGAAATGCGCACCATATTTTTGCTTGAGCTCTTCTGAAATATCTTTTCGCCATGAGATCCCGACTAAAATAACGTCTTCCATTATATAAGCGGTGGCAGCAGACAATAGTTCGATATGCCAAACTGCGTCGGTAAAATAGATGACAGGATACTTTTTGCTTTTATCTTCGTCATATTTTTCAGGCAGTTTAACGAGCAATTCGTACTGCTTATTAGATTGCTTATCCGTGATCGGAAGAACATGTACGCCTGGCATTTCGTAAGGTGATTGGTCAGTGTCAGCAAGTGCCAAAAAAGGGATTAGCACTACAATAAGTAAGATTATATTTTTTATCATGATTACCTCGGTGATTTACTCTGAGCATTTAAGGTTGAATAAAATGTGAGTATTCACCTTAACGAATAGCGAGCAATTTACTTGAGGTTGCACTGATTTTTAGCTGATTTTTATCTGATTATTAAAAAACTAATAATTATCAAATGTTTACAATGTTGAGTTTGGCCGTTCAGGCGTTTATGCTATACCATTCATCTTGTGTTGATTTAATTTTTAATCGCAAACTTTAGTGGTACCAGGGGATTTATGGCAGAACAGTATTGGATTGGCGGATTTTTTATCGATTTATCTCGAAATCAAATCACCCAAAATGACCAATCAAAAACACTCGCTCCAAAAGCATTGGCTGTTCTCACTCATTTGGCTGAGCATCAAGGACAAGTAGTTAGTCATGAAGCCTTGTTAGCTAAAGTTTGGCAAGGAACTGTTGTATCCCCTAATTCACTGCAACGCAGTATTGCGCAATTAAGAAAAGCATTGGGTGATGATGGGAAGGTTCAAGTTTATATCAAGACGCATGCTAAACAAGGATACAGCTTAGAGTGTGATGTTAGGTGGCATGACGGTGTCGGTAAAAAAGTATTTGAAGTAATTACTAAAGACAACGCCACAAATGAACCTTCTGATAGCGAGGGTGCGACTAACGTTGCTGATGATAGTGCTGTCGGTGAAGAGACCAACCGCAGCGAATTACCAGCAGGCACTGTTGCTAAATCGAAACGGTTGAAATCTAACTTACTGCCGATTGCGCTTATTTTTGGCATCATGATGCTTGCCGCAATTAGCTATCAATTTACGGCACCTAAGCAACCGGAAACACTATCTATTGGTGCGCTGCGCTTATTAACAACGACAGATAATAAAGAACATTCAGGTATTTATTCACCTAATGGCGAATATATTGTTTTCAATCGTTATTCAGACGAGTATTGCGCTAGCAGTAACATTTGGGCAAAAAATATTAAAACGCAGAAAGAAACCCAATTGACGAACAATATGGGGAGATACGGTAGTCACAGTTTCTCAAAAGATGGGAAAAAATTGGTATTTATTAAAATTGAAAACTGCGATAAACCGATTAATCAAAAAGACTGCTATAAACTAATGACCTTGGATTTTGATAAAGCATTAAAATCACCGCAAGCGCCAAGTTTATTAATGGAATGCAAAAACTCTATAATTACTAAATCTAAATGGTTAAAGAATAATAATATTGCTTTATTGCAAGAGCTTGCTAATCATTGGAAATTAATTAGTTATTCGATAGAAGACAATGAAAGCACCGATATTTACTCGCTAGCAGGCGGTCAGGTTATTGATTATGATTATTCTGTTAAAGATGACATTATTGCTTTAATTAGCGTGCACAATGACGGTCAGAACTATATTGAAATTATCAAATCTACGGGCCAATTACTGTCTAGTTATCCAATTGAGTATCCGCCAGAGATAACGAATTTAAGTTATATTTATCCAAACTTTTCGCCATTAGACAACCAACTTATTTTTAGCACGGGCCGACAACTCTTCACACTGTCTTATCAAGGTAAAATAGCTAAAGTTAGCCTTCCTCTTGACGAGCCTGCAGGCTCACCAACATTTCACCCAGATGGTAAACGAGCGCTGATGATAAAAGGGCACTGGGATAGTGATATTGCGATATTTTCCATTTCGAAAGTTGCCAACTCAAACTCAACAGAAATAGCAGCTGTTCATTCGGTAACTGAGAAAAATGGTGATGTATTACCTATTTCTAAGATAATTTCACGTTCAACACGTGAGGAAGATAGTGCTATTTTCCAACCTGATGGCAAGTTAATCGCTTTCAAGTCTGATCGCTCTGGTGAAGATCAAATTTGGCTAAACGATGACAATGAACTACAACAGCTCACTAATTTTCCAATAGACACGCGGATTTCGGGATTGGATTGGGCTGCTGATGGAAAAGGTATCCTAGTAAACGCCAATAACGTACTCGTTAAGGTTAATCTCGATGCGAAGCAAAAGTCCTTTCCGATTGCATTCCCAGTTGCGCAACTGTTCCATTGGGATAGTGACAATAACAGGGCTTTATTATTGATACGAATTAAAGGCATTTTAAAATTTGTTGAGTTCAATATGAATGATTTAAGTTTTAAAATCATCACGGATAAGAAAGTTAATTGGGCGTTGAAAAGTGAAGATGGCCGATTAATTTATACCGATCACATGGATCGATTTTGGCAACCAGGGCCAGCGGAAGACCAAATGATTGAAGTGTTAGAAAATCAAGGTAGTGACAAACGATATATTGTCAAGAATAACGTAATTTATGGCATTAACGAGGACTACCAACTGTGGTCTTATGCGCTTAACGATGGCACATTTAAGATCCTCGGTAATATACCGGATAAAATTGATTTTATTACCGACATAAATCAGAACGAGCTGTTAATGACCACTCGAGTTTCAGCAAAAAAAGAAGTAGCCGAGCTGACATTAAGTGAATAACATCAGCTGATGAATGCATGCTTAATTTATTGAGTGAGTAAACAGGGAAAATTACCATGAAAATTTTTGCAAAACTTATGATAACTGTACTGCTAGGAGTATTTATGTCATTGGTTATAGCGGCGGAAGAACACCGTCATGACCATGGCAATTCAACCGAAAAATTGTCGTTAAATCAAGGTGAAAAATGGCAAATTGATAACAGTTTGCACCTTGGTATGAGCAATATTAATAAAGCCGTGCAGGCTAAACTCAATGACATTCATTACGATAAGTTTTCTAGTGAGCAATACTTACAATTGGCGACTCAGGTTGATCAGCAGATAGCCTACTTATTTGAGCATTGTAAATTACCACCACAAGCTGATGCTCAGCTACACCTATTGCTTGCCAAAATAATGCGCGGTAGCAGCATGATGAAGGAAAATAAAACCCCAAAGCAGGGTGCTATTTTTGTTATTCAGGCCTTGCGTGATTATCCTACTTACTTTAGCGATATGGATTGGCACGGGCTCGATCATTAGTTGTGTTTTAGTCGTAATCATATTTTCATGAACTTTGCATACTCGATAATATTTTTTGATTAATTTCTTTTGCTCCGTAATGTTTCACTAAGGAAATTGACGCAATGCTGCCATTGTGATTTTTCATTTTTGAATAACGATTAAAGCGAGTGTAAAAATAAAATTTTTATGAAAGTTTATTGACTGAAATAGAGCTAGCCCTTGCCAATTCTCGCTTATGTTTTTTTGTTATTTACAGGTGTAATAAAACGGTAAAAATAATTTAATAATTGTCTGGTAATAGGGCTGTTTTCTGTTAATCTCTTAGCTCGCTAAAATTTATTGCTCGTTAATTGAACAGCAAAGTTTACGCGCGGACATTTATTTATCCACATTATAAAAAAATAATAATAAATATGTGAAAAGGATTTCAGTCTCACCTTTTTTCAATACTTACAATTAGTTATGCTTAAGTTGCCGTAAAGTTCACCAGATCTTTATGGTCTTTCCTCGTGCTTTTCAACATACTTATCCACAATTATCGTCATTTGATGTGACTAAATATAATGAAGTGCTAGAGAGAATTTGCCGATTATGGCATGCTTAACCAATCTTTCTCCCAGTCAAAAAATTATCATGCCAACTTCTGACCAATCACCGCTTATTTTAGTCGATGGTTCATCCTATTTATTCCGTGCATATCACGTGCCTTACTTACAAGCTTTGTCGACTTCTGACGGTCAACCTACTGGCGCTATAACTGGCGTATTGAACATGCTAAAAAGTCTTAAAAAAGACTATCCGAATGGCAATGTTGTCGTGATTTTTGATGCTAAAGGAAAAACCTTTCGCAATGACATGTACCCAGAGTATAAAGCTAACCGTCCACCAATGCCGGATGATTTACGCAGCCAAATTGCGCCACTGCATCAAATTATTACTGCAATGGGTTTACCGCTATTAGTAGTTGGCGGAGTAGAAGCGGATGACGTTATTGGTACGTTATCTAATCAAGCGACTGCATTAGGTATGGAAACGGTTATTTCAACTGGTGATAAAGATATGGCGCAGTTGGTTAATCAACACGTACGTTTGATTAATACCATGACTAACGTCGAAATGGATGAAGCGGGCGTTGTAGAAAAGTTTGGCGTTCGTCCTGATCAAATTATTGATTACTTAGCCTTAATGGGTGACAAGGTTGATAATATTCCAGGGGTAGAAAAATGTGGTCCTAAAACTGCGGTTAAATGGCTAACAGCTTACCCTACGTTAAAAGAAGTGATGGCTAATGCTGATCAAATTAAAGGTAAAGTAGGTGAAAATCTGCGTTCAGCTTTAACGCAATTACCGTTGTCGTTTGAATTGGCAACGATTAAGCTTGATGTTGAACTTGAGCAATCAGTAGCAGAAATAAAGCCTGTTGGCGCCGATTTAGAAACTTTGAAAGCATTATATGAAAAATATGAACTAAGACGATTACTCGCTGACTTAAATAATGGCGATAAAGCTGAGAAAAGCGATAGCGCGGAAGTTGAAGATAGTAGCGATGATGAAGTTGCTGAAAGTAATATTGATGTTGAGTACGACATTGTACTTAACAAAACTGATTTTCAAAGCTGGTTAGACAAGCTGACTAACTCAGAGGTATTCGCCTTTGATACTGAAACAACTAGTGTAGATTACCAAAAAGCTGAACTGGTAGGTTTATCATTTTCAGTTGAAGTAGGTAAAGCCGCTTACGTACCGGTTGCACATGATTATGAAGACGCGCCAGAGCAACTAGACAGAGACTGGGTATTGGCTCAGCTTAAGCCTTTACTAGAAAGTGAAATACAAAATAAAGTCGGACAAAATTTAAAGTACGACGCTAATGTTTTATCTCATTATGATATTGCGATGAAAGGCATTACTTTCGATACCATGATTGAGTCGTACTGTTTAAACAGTGTTGCTACTCGTCATAATATGGATGCTTTAGCAGACAAGTACCTTGGTTATAAAACTGTGCATTTTGAAGATATTGCCGGCAAAGGTGCGAAACAGCTAACCTTTAATCAAATTGAAATTGAAAAAGCTGGGCATTATGCCGCTGAAGATGCTGATATTACGCTACGTTTACATCAAGCCATAATGCCAAAATTAGCCAAAAGCAGTAGTCAACTTTCAGTATTTAACGAGATAGAAATGCCATTGCTACCTGTTTTGGCTCGCATGGAACAATATGGCGTGTTGATTGACTGCGATATGTTAGATCAGCAAAGTCATACGATAGGTGCACGTTTATCTGAACTCGAAATAGAAGCTCATAACATTGCCGGAAAAAGCTTTAACCTTAGCTCTCCTAAACAGCTACAAACTATTCTATTTGAAGAGTTAAAAATTCCAGTATTAAAGAAAACCCCGAAAGGCGCGCCTTCGACAGCAGAAGAAGTGTTGCAAGAGTTGGCACTTGATTACCCGTTACCGAAAGTGATTTTAGAAAATCGAGGCTTAAGTAAATTAAAATCTACTTATACTGATAAACTGCCTTTACTGGTTGACCCTAAAACGAATCGAGTACATACCTCATATCACCAAGCGGTAACAGCAACAGGGCGTTTATCTTCAACCGATCCTAACTTACAAAATATTCCAATCAGAAGTGAAGAAGGGCGTAAAATTCGTCTTGCTTTTATTGCACCAAAAGATCATAAAATTGTTGCGATAGATTATTCACAAATTGAATTAAGAATAATGGCGCATTTGTCTGATGACCCAGGCTTAGTTAAAGCTTTCTCTGAAGGTAAAGATGTTCATAAGGCTACAGCAGCGGAAATATTTGCTGTGCCATTAGATGAAGTGACTAGCGATCAACGTCGTAGTGCGAAAGCGGTTAATTTTGGCTTGATTTACGGCATGTCAGCATTTGGTTTGGCTAAACAGTTAAATGTTTCGCGTCACACTGCACAAGAGTACATGGATAAGTATTTTGAGCGTTATCCAAATGTTTCGCAATACATGGAAGATACTCGCCAACAAGCTACCGACACTGGCTATGTTGAAACATTATTTGGTCGCCGACTTTATTTACCTGACATTAAATCTAAAAATGGTATGCGTAAAAAGGCTGCTGAGCGTGCCGCGATTAACGCGCCAATGCAAGGCACAGCTGCCGATATCATTAAAAAAGCAATGTTGTCGGTTGATGCATGGATACTTGAACAAAATGACCCTCGTATCAAAATGACCATGCAAGTACACGATGAATTAGTTTTTGAAATTCATCAAGACATCGTTGAAAGCACGACACAAACCCTAGTTGAAATAATGAATAATGCGGTAGAAATGAGTGTGCCGTTAATTGCAGAAGCCGGTATTGGTGAAAATTGGGAACAAGCGCATTAACGCTTAAGATAACTTTAAGGGATTATTGAACGCAGTTTGAAATTTATTCATTGTTTACGCGTTCTTATAATTAACACCAAATGATCCCTTCAAGGTGTGTTTCTTTATAGGCCTCTACATAGAGGCCTTTTTTTTATCATAAATTTTATTTACCCGTCATTTGACAGTGCCATATCGAACCCAAATTACCTACAGTTAACGCCGCTTTATTAAATGGCTTGGCTTGTTTGTGATAAAAATACGATTTAATGTAAAAAAATTACAAAATACACTTTACAAACTTAGAGCTCTTACTCTATAATTGTTTTGTTCCTAACACGAACGCTTGTTGTAATAATTTGTATATTTTAGCTTTCCTCATAGCTTATAGACCGATAACATTAGTTGTCGGTTTTTTTTTGCCTTTAAAAAGCCGACGAATGATTTGAGTTGATAGTTAGCAGCAAAAAGAAAAGTATGCATTGATTGGTATTGATGTAATAAAACTACAAGTCATAGCTCATTCGAAACTTAGCGATAGTCTAATGCAATTAATTTAACACTACTGCTTATTCCGGTTTATCAAGTGGGTCAATAATAGCCTCAATTTGCGGCGGCTTACTTCGACCTGACTTGCGTAAAGCATCACGTAATACGTATTCTATTTGGGCATTTAGGCTACGTAATTCATCGTCAGACCAACGTTGCATAGCGGTCAGTATTTCTTCATTTATACGCAGTGGATAAGCTTTCTTTGCCACGATTAACCTCTAATTAATGATTTACCAGTTGGTAGTTGGGCTCGCGTAAAGCGAGCGCCGTACATTTTAATATAAACTGCCAGCATTAACGATAGGTTGTGCGGCTTCATCAGAACAAAGTACAACAAGTAAGTTGCTCACCATTGCAGCTTTTCGTTCAGCATCAAGTTCAACAATATTGCGTTCATCTAAGTTGTGCAGTGCCATTTCTACCATGCCTACAGCACCTTCAACAATTTTTGCACGAGCAGCGATAATTGCCATTGCCTGTTGTCTGCGCAGCATAGCATTGGCAATTTCAGGTGCGTAAGCTAAGTGGCTAATTCTTGCTTCAATAACGTTAACTCCCGCTTTGCCTAAACGGTCTTGCACTTCACCTTTTAGTGCTTCAGAAATTTCAATAGGGTTACTGCGTAAAGAAATACCTTCTTCTTCGTGATGATCATAGGCATAGCTTGTGGCTAAATTACGCAAAGCAGATTCACTTTGTATTGAAACATAGTCTTCGTAATCGTCTACTTGAAAGACAGCTTCTGCAGTATCTACTACTTCCCAAACAATAACCGCGGCAATTTCAATTGGGTTACCATTTTTATCATTAACCTTTAATTTACTGCTTTCAAAGTTTCTTACTCGTAGTGAAACTCGCATTTTTGTATAAAATGGATTTGCCCAGCGTAGCCCTGATAAGTGCACGGTACCGGCATATTTACCAAAAAGTTGTAAAACTCGACCCTCTTTTGGATTGACCATAAAGAAGCCAAACCAACCAATAAAGATAATGATATTGGCAATTAACCCAAATATTGTCAGAGCAGGATTATTGGGTAATGAGTAAATTGTTAGGCTTAATGCACTAAGTTGTACGAAGAATAGAATAAAAATAAATCCAATACCATTTGGTGCTTTTACTTCTTTTTCTGTAAACATATCGTTTTCCATTAATTATTTATCATGTGATATCATTTTGATATCACAATTGGTTTTTTGCAAGTTTATTTTTAGAATATGTCGGTTACCAGAAAATGCATAAAATATAATCGTTTATTAATCAGTGACTAATACGGGTATTATCAATTGTGTGATTTTGATCAATAACGGGATTTTTCCAACTGATATTATCAACACAGATTTAAACAGCGGAGAATTATTATGGGATGTTGTGGTCAATGTGGTGGCGAAGGTCACGAGCCAGTAGCAGAGCAAGAACAAACTGAAGAAACAGTAGAAACGACTGAAGAAGATTAATCTTTCTTAGCGTTACGATAAAAGAAGCAGCAATAGGCTGCTTTTTTATTGCCTGAAATTTAGCTCTTATGAGAGAGCATGGTTAGTGACAAATTTAAATGTTCAATTAAAGCGCTACAATGATCAAAATCGCTTAAAGATACGACTTTGTCAGCAATAAAAACTTGCGCAGTAATTACACCTATCGCTTTATGACCAACTTTTACTGGCATAATTAATACCGCACCACTACCAATGTAATCAGCAATTTCCCCAGTAATATATTGATACCATTGTTTGGCTTGCTTATCGTTAATCAGCACTGCTTGGTCTGTGTTCATAACATGACTAAAAATATTCATGCTTTTGATAAGGTTGAACTTTCTATTGTACTCAATTGGTTGGCTGTTGATGTCAAAGCTAAACCTAGCCTTCATCGCTGATTTGTCGTCAACCATCATGAAAAATGTACATTGTTCAAAAGCAAATATTCCGGCAGTAGCTTGTAGGGTTGCTTGAATGTAAGTAGAAAAGTCAGTCGTCGTTCTAAGTAGCTTATTCATTTGCATACAAGCAGTTAAAACTTCACTTTCTTTATTGGGGTTATATTTTAGTACCTTATGAGCAATATCATTAAAGTCTTTAGCTTTTGGTAAAGGTTTTATGTGCTCTATTAACGCCTTGGCGCCGTAGGAGGTTAGCAACTTGCTGGCTTGTTCGCGTATTATTTCAATTTTGGCAGTCAATTGTCGAATATTTAAACCGGTAATCTTGGCAATATCGCTTAATAATTGCTGAAACTCTTCAACACTTCCCGTTGGATTTGCTATGCAATTACTTAATTTGTCAGCAAAGTAAATAATTTGGACTTCTATTGTACGGCTTTGTGGTTGGTCTAATGCTTTGAGAAGTAAATCACTTAAACTCCATGTTTTTGCTAATTCGCCACTGAGCTGTGTAAAGTCACCTCCAAGCTCTTTATGACATTTCTTTTGAAAAATCGCAGGAGTTGTATCAACAAAAGTGGCTAAACTTTTAGCTGAGTCGCCACCGACACCCCAAAATGCAGTTTCGCCAATACGATATAGCATTGCCGCTAGGTAAAGTTCTTCTTGGGTATCTTCGGCATATTGTGGCGCCATCATTTTTGCTAATAAGCCCGCGTGAAATGAGTTAGCCATTGATTGGGTTAATTGCTGATGTACATGAACGTCGAGATCTTTGTTGGCCAGTAAACCTTCCACTAGCCGAGAAGTTAAACAAATATTTTTGACCGCTTGAATGCCTAATACCACTGAAGCTCGCGAGACGGTACTGACTTTATTCACACTTAAATGTTGCACGCTATTGGCAACCTTTAATAAGCAAGAGGCAAGCGCTTGGTCGTGTAATATTGCTTTGCTTAGCTTAGGCAGTGACGATTTATCATCATTATTAAACTTATCGAGCATTTTCGCCGTTGAGGTTATTGCGGGTAATTCACTTTTGGCGATAACATCAACCCAATACTGAATTAGATGCGCTTGTGCATCATGCATACTTGGCTCCGAGAGGACAAATTTTGTGTTATTTTTATACGTTTAAATTAGCGTAACACATTCATGGTCAATTTCCTTGTTCACGCAGGGTATATCGATCGAAGGTATTAAATAATCGTTGCATGGTCGCGAACTTTTACATAAAAGTTGTAGTCTACAGGTGAATAAAGCCGTTAAGCTATTGTGCTTGTTATCAATGTAGATAATATTATCTAAAGCTAAAAACATCGAAATTAAATCGAGGAAAATATTTTGAATAAATGGACGTTACCACTGCTATTAACTTGTTTAGTGGCTTGTGAAAATACTAACACCACAATAATAAAAGCACCCATTGCCGGTATGACTTTTGTTGAAAAAGTAGAGGCAGAAGCCGGAAAAACGGTGATCCCATATCAAAAATATATCCTGGATAATGGTTTAACGTTAATTTTACATCAAGATAACTCTGATCCCTTAACACACGTTGATATGACTTATCATGTTGGCTCTGGCCGTGAAGATATTGGTAAGTCGGGCTTTGCGCACTTTTTTGAGCATATGATGTTTCAAGGCTCTGAACATGTGGGTGATGATCAGCATTTTAAAATGGTCACAGAATCAGGCGGTACCATGAATGGCACCACCAACAGCGACCGTACTAATTATTTTCAAACCGTGCCAGCTAGCCAATTAGAAAAAATGCTTTGGTTAGAAGCCGATCGTATGGGCTTTTTAGTTGATGCCGTCACGCAAGAAAAATTTGAAGTACAGCGTGAAACTGTAAAAAATGAACGTGGCCAAAGTTACGAAAATCGCCCTTATGGTTTATTACGAGAACGTGTAGCGCAGGCAATGTATCCTGTAGGTCACCCATATTCTTGGCAAACAATCGGCTATATTGATGACCTTAACCGCGTGAATGTTAATGATTTGAAGGCGTTTTTCTTACGTTGGTACGGACCTAACAATGCCACCTTAACTATCGGTGGCGATATTGATGTTGAAAAAACTTTGGCGATGGTGAATAAATACTTCGGTAGTATTCCTCGTGGCCCAGAAGTTAAAATGCCAGAAAAACCAAGTATCACTATTGATGTTGACCGTTATATTTCACTAGAAGATAATGTTCATTTACCTTTGATTTATATGTCGTATCCGACAGTAAGCGTTCGACATGAAGACGAAGCGCCACTTGATCTACTCTCAAGTATTCTTGGTGGTGGTAAAACCTCACTACTTTATAAAAATTTAGTCAAAAACCAACTTGCCGTGCAAGCATCGGTAAGCCACCCATGTGCTGAATTGGCTTGTACTTTTAATATGCTAGCGCTACCAAATCCAGCTTCAGGTAAAACTTTAGCAGATATGGAAAAGGTTATTCGTGACACCTTAGTTGAATTTGAAGCCCGTGGTGTAGAAGACGACGATTTACTTAAAGCTAAAGCTGAAATGGAAGCAGGTTTTATTTTTGGTTTACAAAGCGTTGCCGGCAAGGTTAGCCAACTTGCCGCTAATGAAACGTTTAAAGGTAATCCGAATTATATTGAAAAAGACATTGCTCGCTATGCCAATGTTACAAAAGCTGATGTAATGCGTGTATTTCAAAAATACATCAAGAATAAACATGGCGTTATTATGAGTATTGTGCCGAAAGGTAAGCCTGAGCTTGTTGCTGCACAAGATAACTTTAGCCCGCAAGAACGCATCATACCTGAGCAAAAAGTAACATCGGATGCTGATTTGCATATCCGTAAAGCAAAAGACAACTTTGACCGCAACATAGTACCTGCTGCTGGAGTTAATAAAGCGGTTGAAGTGCCAACAATGTGGCGAGAAACCTTTGCCAATGGCATGGAAATCCTTGCCACCCAAAGTATTGAAACACCAACGACTTCATTGTTAATTAAAATTCCTGCTGGGCATTATTATGAAAGCAAAGAGAAAGCGGGAACTGCGTCTCTGTTAGCTGCAATGTTAAATGAGTCAACCACAAAACGTAGTGCTGAAGACATGAGTAAAGCACTGCAAAAATTAGGTTCTTCAGTCGGTATTTACGCGAGTAATAGTTACTTAACGGTCAATGTAGACACGTTAACAAAAAATTTAGACGCAACATTAGCACTGACTTATGAAAAGCTTACCGCACCAGCATTTTTGGCAAGTGAATTTTCTCGCAATAAAAACAATGCCATTCAAGGCGCAATTAACGGTAAAAAAGATGCCGGTTATTTAGCCTCTAATGCTTATCGTCAATTGCTCCATGCTGACAATATTGCGGCAACATCTAGTCAAGGCTCAGAAGCTTCATTGGCTAACATTGAACTTGCCGATATTAAGGCGCTTTATCAACAACAAGTTAAGGCGAGTGACAGCGAAATAATACTGGTTTCAGACTTAGATAAAAACCAAGTACTAAAGTCGTTGAGCGTTTTTAAACCTTTAGCTGGCGCTGGTAAAAAGCTTGAATTGAATTTACCTGCTTCAAGTGCAAAATTGGGCGTGATTTACTTAGTTAATAAAGATAATGCTGCACAATCAGCTATTCGTATTGGTAAACGTTCACTTACTCAAGATATTACCGGTGAATATTATCGTGCTTATTTGATGAATTTTCCTTTAGGTGGTGCTTTTAATAGTCGCATTAATTTAAACCTACGAGAAGATAAGGGCTACACCTATGGTGCTAGGTCATACTTCTATGGTGATAAATTCTCAGGTGCATATACCGCTAGTGCTGAGGTACGCGCTGATGTGACTGATAAATCGATTGTTGAATTTATTAAGGAAATTCAAAACTATGCCGACAATGGCATTAGCGATGAAGAGTTGGTATTTATGCGTAATGCGATTAATCAAAAAGACGCATTAAAGTATGAAACACCAGGTCGTAAGTTAGGCTTCTTAGCTCAAATCTTAGAGCATAATTTAACCGCTGATTTCGTTAAGGAGCGTAGTGAGATTGTCGCAAATATTAGCAAAGAAGAAATAAATGCCTTAGCGAAAAAGCATTTAGATTTAAGCCAAATGTTGATGGTAGTTGTTGGTGACGCTAAAACGCTTAGACCACAATTAGAAGCGTTAGGTTATCAGGTAATAAACTACGAGATATAGATAAAGGGAATGATAAAGGCCGCTATTCCAGCGGCCTTTTTTATGTTCAGGATGAACGGTATAACGCGTGCGCACAGCCGCACAGGAGCGCATATATTCAGAATACTTGTATTGCTTAGCGTGCTCTGCGACTAACCAGCTTAACGCTATCTAGGCGAAACGCTTAACCGTATCAATTAGCTCATCGGCGCAAAATGGCTTAGTTAAATATGCACTGGCGCCTAAATCAGCGGCTTGTATTTGATCGGCTTCATCGTGAGAGCCAGAAAGAAAAATAACAGGAATGTCGGTGCGAGCGGCGATAGATTTAATACGCTTATAGCATTCAAAACCATCCATTTCTGGCATTTGAATATCTAAAATTATCAGCGCTGGTTTAAAAGATATTAATAGGTTTAATGCTTGTAAACCTGATTTTGCCGCAAAAATTTTGCAACCCAATGGCTGAATAATATTTGAAACAACACGAATGTTGATAGAGCTATCATCTATGATGAGTATATCGCTGTTTAAGTTATTAACTTCCATGAATTCATTATCTTAATTCCATTGACCTTCATCATATCTACACCATTTGAATTTAACAACTCCGACTTGTTAATAAGTTCATAGATTAAAAATTAATAACTTTCAGTATGTTAATGAAGCTCTTTTAAAGTGGCTCTTAATAAGGTTGTCGTGCTGTTCATCTTCACGACAACCTTATTAAATTAATACCATTTATGGTTGAGTTATTTTTTACTTGGGTACTTTGCTGGCGTGGTTTTATTAGGTAACGTTGCTTGCATAAATTGACGAATATCTTGGTTAGCCGCTTCTAAATCTTGATAGCGTAAGTACATCATATGGCCACTTCTGTAACCTTTAAACGATAACCTGTCTTGCATCTTTCCGCTTGAGTCAAGTTGCCATAGCGTATATTTAGCATCAAAGTAATTGGTTGCTCCATCATAATAACCTGACTGGATCATGACATTTAAGTATGGGTTTTGCGCCATTGCTAAACGTAAGTTTTCACCGGTTTTATTTTTGCTTCTATCCCAAGGGTGAACATTACCGAACATGTTATATTTAATATCGGTTTTATAGTTAAGTTCTTCACGTAAATAGTAATTAATGGCAGGTGTGAAGCTATGAAGCCATGAGGTTAATTCAGCGTTGTAATCTGGACGACTGCCGGTAACTTTTTCATCAATACCTAAATATCGAGAATCTAATCGACCAACGGTTTGTTCGCGGTTGCGTAGTATTTCTTTCCAGAAATAAGATGCTTCAATGTCTAAATTACTACGTAAGACTTCTTGAATAGATAAGCCTGAATATTTTGCAACTTGCTCAGCAATAGCTTGTTTTTCTTCAGTAGAAATAAAGCCACCTTTGGCTAAGGCAGGCAAATATTTTTCAACGGTAAATTGTTCTACTTCAGGTAGTATGTCGAGTAAATCACGGTTTTGTAACTCACTGGACAATGCTTTGTGGTACCAAGCTGTTGCCGCGAAATAAGGTAAGCGGTTAGCTGCTTTTACAGGGCCGTCTCGTTTAATACCAATATCTGTTGGTGATACGAGTATCACGCCATTTAAATACATCCATTGACGTGATTGCAGTTCTAAAGCCAAGCCTGAAACACGTGTGGTACCGTAACTTTCACCTATAAGGTATTTTGGTGATTGCCAGCGATTGTTGCGCGTGACAAAAGTATTAATCCACTCTGCTAAGTATTTCACATCGGCATTAACGCCAAAAAACATTTTCTTTTGCTCTGCTTTTGTTGGCATTTTTCCGTCTTTTTTCGGCAAAACACGCGAATATCCAGTATTAACAGGATTAACAAAGACAATATCAGCGGTATCTAAAATAGAAAAGTCATTAGCTTTTACGCCATATGGTTGCAATGGAAAGCCTTCGCTGTCTACGTTAAGTACTTTCGGACCTGTATAAGCGACATGCATCCAAACAGATGCTGAGCCAGGACCACCGTTGAATGAGATGAGTAGTGGTCGAGCAGCTCTATTTTTTACTTTTGAGCGTTGGTAATAGGTATAGAAGAGTGTTGCGGTTGCATTTCCTTCTTCATCCCATACCGGTTGCGTACCGGTTGTTGCACTGTATTCGAATGACTTACCATTGACCTTAGCTTGGTGGCTACTAGTGGTACTTTCATCGATGGCAATTTTGCGCTCAAATTCTGCATTGGCAAATGGAGACAAAACTAATAGTAGGCTAACCAATGGTATTAAATGCCTAATATTCATAGCACTATCCTTAATAAATAATTGTAAACTGTGATTTCAGCCTACGTTAGCATGAAGGAAAAGTCATAATTAAAAGCTAGAAAGGCTGTTTCTAGCGATTAATAACTTGTACTTTCATTCACATGTTAATTATCAGAGATACTTTTAAGAACAGTTGCGCAAGCTACGCGTTATAACTAATTAGTTACAATGAGTCAGGTAAACAATAATAATATTTTCGCCGCTGATGGCAGCAAAGCCATTTTTAACATCAGTAATTTTCATCAAATGACCTGCGGGTAAGTGTTTTATCTCTGAACTATCTGTGAAGCTAAGTTCTGCACTTTTAAATAGACTATAGATAAAGCAAATATCACTTTGTTCGATTGCAACATGCTCTGCTTTTTTCTGACAATTAATCTCTGTGTTGTAACGTGAGGTGCGGGCAATAACATTAAAATCTGTTATTTCGCCAGTATGTAAGTTACCCACGGTTTTATCACCGCCGTCAAAAGTGGCGTAGTCGAGTAAATTGCTCAATTTATCTATTTTACTATCGTTGTGTTGCAAGTTTATGCCGTCACCAGCAATTAATATTAGGTTGCGGGTGTAGTCAGAGAAGTTAGAAAATACACCGTCTTCAACTACACTCGCCATACTTAAACGCCAGTCAAATTCATTTAATGTGCCGCCCGAATTGATGACCATTTCAATGGTTTCACCCTTACCATTTTTCCATGGTACGGTTTTAAATTTTGTTGGCTCAATTACTTCTATCATTACAGGGACCTTGGATATTGTTGTTCGTTGAATTGATTACTTTTAGATCATAGCTTGAATGTTAGTCGGCTGTCAGTGCTTTGTTCGGGTTATTTTTATGTCATAGTGTCATCGCTCGGCTTAGAACTGATACGATAATTCATATTTTGTTACGCTTCTATATCTGTAATAATAGGTTTAACAATTGATTAACAAAAAGCGCTTTGCTAGCATGCGCGCTTTCCAATGTCTGTTTTACAAATAATAAAAGGATATTATTGTGTTCAAGAAGTCATTAATTGCTCTTACCCTACTAACTTTACCGTTAACCGCTTCTGCTAATTGGTCTGCCGGTGCTGGCTATGCAAATATATCAGACAATGAAGATGGTGTAGAACTGTCTTTAGGTGCTATTTATGGCTCTGTTGCTTATGAATTTGCTCAAGAGAATAGCCCGTTTTCATTTGTCTCAGAATTCCGCATAGGTACAGGCGTTTCGGATGATGAAGGACGTTTACTGTTGGAAGAAGGTGAATTTGCTATTCCTGAGTCTGCCAACTTTAAGGTTGAAGTTGAGCGTTTTACTGCCTTGTCTGTGCGTGCACAATACAACTATGACAATGGCGTATACTTATACGTTATGCCTTCGTATGCAAACTTGGATGTTAAAGTCAGCTCTATGTATGGATCTGACAGCGATGACAGCTGGGAATTTGGTCTTGGTGGTGGCGTAGGTAAAAAAATCACCGATAAAACAAGTGTTGAAGCATCGTACGAAAGTTATGATGGCACTGATGTTCTAACAATTGGTTTTAAATACACTTTCTAATTCGTATTTTATTCCTGTTTAGAAAAAGGGAAGCATTAGCTTCCCTTTATTATATTTAAGCCTTTCTCAGACACTTTATTATTCAAGGCATTAACGTCTATATAAAAGTGTGCTTATATTATTTATATCTTAATCGCCAAGCACATTCATAGTATTAACATAAAAGTTTGCATCGACTTTCACTTGGCTATTTTTAACTTCCAAGCTCATTTTTTCCCATTGACTAGTAGGTGACAACCACTGAGTTTTGCCTGCAAAGGTTACCTTAATCGGCATATCAAAGCCGTCAATAGCATTACCCCAGCGATATTGCATTTCATTGTTCTTAACAAAATATTCTAACGTCGGAATACGAACATCTCGTAAGTATTGGTCGAATATTTTACTAAAATCTTTGCCTGCTTGTTCGCTTATATAGTTTTCAACTTGTGCAGAATCGGTAATGCCGTGGTAAAACTTTTTGTTTAAGCCACGCAAAATTCCACGCCAGGTCTCGTCGTTATCAATAATCTGTCGAATGGTATGTAACATGTTGCCACCTTTATCGTACATGTCACTAGAGCCTTCCTGATGAACACCATATTTACCGATAATAGGGCTTTTGTTTTGAATGTTTAAACGCTGACCACGAATGTATTCAAATGCTTTTTCTTGATCAAAGTGGTACTCCAAAAATAAGCTCTCGGAATAGTTAGTAAAGCTTTCGTGGATCCATAAATCAGCAACATCATTATGGGTTATGTTGTTGGCAAACCATTCATGACCTGACTCGTGCACAATAATAAAATCGAATAGCATACCAGGGCCAGCTTGACTTCGGTCTTTGCCTAAATAGCCATTTTGATAACCGTTACCATAAGTAACAGAGCTTTGATGTTCCATGCCTAAATACGGCGCTTCAACTAGTTTAAAGCTGTCTTGATAAAATGGGTATGGGCCGAACCAATGTTCGAATGCTTCTATGGTACGTTTTGCGTCTTTAAATTGTGTTTTGGCTTTTTCTAAATTATCGCGTAAGACATAATAATCCATATCGAGTTGACCTAATTCACCCGCGTATTTTTCACCAAAATGTACGTAGTCACCAATGTTGATATTGATGCCGTAGTTGTTAATTGGGTTTACCACTTGCCAGTGATAGGTTTTGGTTTTTGCTTGTTTATTATGATCAACCTTAATTAAACGACCATTGGAAACGTCCATTAAATGTTCAGGCACTTCAACGCTAATCAAGGCACCATTATTTGGTTCGTCGTAAGCATGATCTTTATTTGGCCACCAAATACTGGCACCTAACCCTTGGCAAGTAGAAGCGATAAAGTCTTTGCCGTTATCATCTTTTGCCCAAGTAATACCACCGTCCCAAGGAGCACGAAGGGCTTCATGAGGAATACCGGAAAAATGCATGGTCAGTTGATATTCTTGACCAATTTCTTGTTCCGCTTCTAGCTTAATAAAATAAGAATAACCTAACTGTTCAACACTAAGCACTTTGCCATTTTGTTCAACTTTAGTGAGTTGCATTGGTGGCTGTAATTCAATTTGTAGACGCTTACTCTCAGACAACACTTTGTATTTCATAGTGTTGGTGCCAGCAATACTTTTACTTTCTGGATCAACAGCAATATCAAGGTTGTAGTGAGTTAAATCCCACCATGCGCGCTCTGGCGTTATTGTACCTCTAAATATATTTTGCTGATGATCATCGATAGCACGTTTAGGGAATAGCTCTGCGCTAGCACTATTGGTAGTAAGCAGGCTAGAGATGATAATTATTGAAGAAAGTAAAGTCTGTTTCATGTGAGCAGTACTACCCTAATGGCATAATAAAATTTGCCTTTGATAGTAGCAATGATCAAAGACTTAGCACAATGGTATATTGTATTTAATTTGTGCTTGTTTAGATAAATGTGAAGAATTGAGAGAACTGTACATGGGTACACAGAGGCCTCAAAAATAGAATATCTTTAAGAAATCAGACGTATACGCTCTGGTGGCCGGGTTATTGCCTACATGGATGTAGGTACTTAGTTTTTGTCAGGAACCAAAAAACTGACCGTGCTTCGACGTGCATGTTCTTACAGGATGTAAGTTATTAGAGTAATGCAGGAGCAATTACCGAGATGTACTAATGCCTCGAAAGACAGGAAGTCTGTGAGAGGCCTGAACATCGTCACTCTTTCACATCCATGTGATCGTGACATACCGTTCATCCTGAACATAAAAAAGCAGCGATAAACGCTGCTCATTCTGAATAACTTTGCTAAAACGCTAATCGAATAGCGCGAGTTATTATTTTAGTGAAGACATATATTGTGAAAGTGCGGCAATCTCTGCATCTGTTAAGTTTGCAGCAACACCTTGCATCATGCCGTTCATGTCGTTATTGCGAGAACCATTACGGAATTTTTCTAACTGACTTTTTAAGTAGTCGGCGTTTTGGCTAGCAAGAGCAGGGAAACCTGCGCTAGACATGCCGTTGCCGTTAATGCCGTGACATGCAACACAAGCAGTTACTTCCATTTCAGCGTTACCACCTAAGTAAAGTTTCTTACCGTGTGCATTATCGCTACCGTCACCAGTAGTTGATTTTTGGCTTGCGTAAAAAGCGGCTACGTCAGCCATGTCTTGCTCGCTAAGTGTCATTGCCATGCCACCCATTACTGGGTCAACACGACCAGATGCACCGCCAGATGTCATACCTAATTTAAAATCAGCAAGTTGCTTAACTAAATAGCTAGCACTTTGTCCTGCTAATTTTGGGTACATTGGCACTAAACTATTGCCGTCAGTACCATGACAAGCAGCACACATAGCTGTTTTGCCTTTACCAGCTTCGGCATCGCCTTGGGCTGCATTGGCAGTAACTACTGCACTTAATCCTAATAAAACAGTAATGATAAGTTTTTTCATGGGTTAGTCTCTGCTTGTCGTTATACGATAAATTGTTTGCTATAAAAAATAGCTAGATACATTGCTTTTGCATTCTACACGAATTTCATGATTGTGAAATATTGGTGTTAAAAAAACCAGTTAAATGTTTAATAACACCTGCATAGATCAATAGTAGTTGTAGTAACAAAAAAGCAGCGATATTCGCTGCTTTTTCTAATGCTGACTAAATCGGTAATTTTTCACTAAATTACTTCATTGCTGCCATGTATTTCGCTAATTCGTCAATATCGCTTGCTGAAAGCTTAGAAGCAACACTTTGCATCATGGTGTTGTAATCGTTATTACGCTCACCATTTTTGAATTTCATCAATTGTGCTTTTAAGTATGCTTCGTTTTGCCCTGCAATAGTTGGGAAACCTGCTTTATTCATGCCTTTACCGTTCGCACCATGACAAGCAACACAAGCAGTAATTTTGCGTTTAACATGACCACCAAAATAAAGTTTCTGACCAATATCAGAACCGGCTAAATCTGCAACGACAACTTTTTGCGCGGCAAAATAGCTAGCGATTTCTAGCATGTCTTGCTCGCTTAATGCTGCAGCCATAGGTGCCATCACTGGGTCTTTACGTGTACCAGCTTTAAACTCTTGTAACTGCTTAACAATATAGCCAACGCTTTGACCCGCAAGTTTAGGATAAATAGCAACTGGGCTGTTACCGTCTGCAGCATGACAAGCTGCACATACCGCTGCTTTAGTTTGACCTGCAATAACTTCTGCAGTTACTGCTGCTACTGGCATTACTTTGCGTGAAACCACGTTAGCAACGGCAGCGGGGTCAGCAAAATAGGCAGCCATGTCAGCAATATCGTCTTCAGTCATGCCACCAGCAAATTGATTCATTGCGTAGTTAACACGATCTTTATTTTTGAAGTTATTCAACTGCTTAGCAATGTATTCAGGATGTTGGTTAGCTAAGTTAGGGTAAATTAATACATCGCTGTTACCTTCACTACCATGACAACCAATACAAGCACCAATGCTACGAGAAGCATCACCTAATTCATATAAGCTTTTACCAGCTGCGGGGTTAGGAACGTAAGCAACAGGTGCTACACTCGCGGTTGCACCTGTATCTGCAGCACCACTATCAGCAGTAGCAACACTGCGTGGTAAGCCTGCAAAATATGCCGCTACGTCAGCCATATCTTGTTCAGATAATGGCGCAGCCATTGAGCCCATTAAAGGATCTTTACGGTCACCCGCTTTGAACGCTTTTAACTGCTTAACAATATAGTCAGAATGTTGACCCGCTAAGTTAGGATAAGTATCAGTAGAGCCAATACCATTTGAACCATGACATGCAGCACAAGCGGCTGCCTTAACTTTACCTGCGTCAGCATCACCCGATGCAGCCACAGCAATATTAATGCTTAATAGTGTTAAAATTATCGAAGTTAAAATCTGTTTCATAACAAAACTCTCAACATGCTTTAGTATTTTTTATTGAATGTATTCAATAAGCCGAAAAAATTGGCGACATCATACACTATTCACACACTTTATAGGGGGTTTTAGCGAAAAAATTTGCCTAAAGTCTAATACAATTGCATCTTTAGTGAGAAAAAGCGATATAATGCGTTTTTTATTATTATAGTTGGACCTTAACCTTGTCATCTACAGCCATTCATCTGACCAAAGCGACTTTTACCATTAGCGCACCCGATATTCGTCGTTTACCAGCAGATAGCGGCATTGAAGTGGCATTTGCCGGTCGTTCTAATGCTGGTAAGTCGAGCGCTTTAAATACGCTTACTAACCAAAGAGGCCTTGCACGTACCAGTAAAACTCCTGGTCGTACACAGCTTATTAATATTTTCGAAATTGCTGAAAACAAACGCTTAGTCGATTTACCTGGCTACGGTTTTGCTAAAGTGCCAATGGAAATGAAGAAAAAATGGCAGAAAGCTTTAGGCGAATACTTAGAAAAACGTGAATGTTTGAAAGGTTTAGTGGTACTGATGGATATCAGACATCCATTAAAAGACCTTGATATGGACCTTATTAAATGGGCTGCAGAAGGTGACTTACCAATTTTAGCCCTACTAACTAAAAGTGATAAACTTTCTCAAGGTAAAGTAAGCGCGCAAGTATTAGCTGTTAAAAAGCAACTAGCAGACTTAAATGCCAACATTAAAGTACAAGCATTCTCGTCATTAAAACGCACAGGCTCAGACCAAGCCAATGCAGTTATTTGTGACTGGTTTCATGATGAGAACATTGAACCATTAAGTGAAGAAGAGCCATATATTGCAGAGTAGTCACTAAAATAACGACTACTCTTCGAACAATAATTTATTGTTCTGGCAATACCCAGTCAGGTCGAGGGAAGTGGCACGTGTAACCATAAGGCACGTGCTGCAAATAATTTTGATGTTCTGCCTCTGCTTGCCAAAAGTCTCCAACCGGAGCGACTTCTGTAACCGCTTTTCCTGGCCACAACCCTGAAGCATCTACATCAATAATAGTCTTTTCAGCGATAGCTCTTTGCTCGGTATTTGTATAGTAAATGGCTGAGCGATAGTTACTACCTCGATCATTACCTTGCTGATTTTTTGTAGTCGGATCATGTATTTGAAAAAAGAATGCCAAAATTTTTCGATACCCGATCACAGTATTTTCAAATAGTATTTCAATGCCTTCTGCGTGATCGCCTTGATTGCGATAATTCGCATTTTCAACATTGCCACCGGTATAACCAACGCGAGTTTCTGTAACGCCAGGTAGCTTGCGTATTAAATCTTGCATACCCCAAAAGCAACCGCCGGCTAAAACTGCTCGTTCAATAGCCATAATTTACCCTTCTACTTGTGATAAATAAGCGTCGTAGCCTTTAGAAACCATATCGTCGCGATGAATAAATTTCAGTGATGCAGAATTAATGCAATAACGTAAACCGCCCTGTGCGGCAGGACCATCTGTAAATACATGCCCTAAATGACTATCACCATGAGCAGAGCGTACTTCAGTACGTACCATGCCATGGGTTTCATCTGTTATTTCATTAACGTTAATGCTTTCAATGGGCTTACTAAAGCTAGGCCAGCCACAACCTGAGTCAAACTTATCGGCTGAGGCAAATAAAGGCTCACCTGAAACAATATCAACATAAATACCGACAGCGGTATTTTCCAACAACTCGCCAGTCCAAGGGCGTTCAGTACCGCTTTCTTGCGTCACATGGTATTGCTCAGCAGTTAACGCAGCAATAGCTTCGTTCGTTTTTTTATATGATGACATAAGTTCTCCTTAGTGGCTTAGTGAACATTTAACAGAATATTGTTGCAGACAATGGAAAAATATTAGCGTGATAATTGCCGCTTAGCAACAGACCGGATAACTACGGAATAATTCTCGAATATGGAAGCATCACAATATTTAAATGTAAATACGAAATAAATAGCTGTAAAGGTAAATTTTAGGCATAAAAAAACCGATGACAAAAGGGGTCATCGGTATAGTTAGCTTGGGGAAGCTAGAATACAAAATTAATACAACAGGTGTTCTAACGAGAACAAATTTAGTATAGAGCAACAACTCTACAAAAGTAAAGCCTTTGCTCTAAAATAATTTATCTACATGAATAGCGTAAGAATTGTGGTTTGTGGGTCTGTCACTGCGCATAATCGATGGGATTAATCTAATGTTCCTGTATGAGCACTAATGTATAGAACAGCCATAATAACCTTAATGGCACAGTAAACCTTAAACATCTATAGAAGTGGTGCCTCTGACTAGCTGTTATATATCAATAGCAGGCATTTAACGTGTCTGCATATCGATAAAAAGTTACACGCTAATTCTAGAAAACTAGGTAATACTGAGTTTGTAATTTCAACATTATGGTTTGTTAGCCTTAATTAGCTTTAGTAAATTAATCTTACGTGTTTTGTAGGCATTATTTTCAACGTTCTCGGTAATACTTTTTTTAATGACTAAGTTTCTCATTTTTAAAGCCTTATCAAGCTCCCCATTGGCCTCGTAACCATCTGCCAAACTATCATACGCATCTGCTTTATGGGGGAAGTTATCAACGTTTTCCTCAAAAATGGCTATTGCTGTAGCAAAGTCTTTTTCTTTTAACGCGTTGTACGCTATCCGATTAATAGCACTGTAGCTTGGCTTTATTTCATAACCGTAAATTTCAGATTGTCTTTTAAAAAACTCTTTGACTGCTGAAATACCTTTAGCAATAACTTCTTGAGTCGGACGCAATGTAGCGTATAGATTTTGGTAAGCTAAAGACTGCCCAGCAAGCGCAGTAGTGTTGTGGCTTTCAGAGGTATCTAAATCAAAATTAAATTTAAATCCTTTTCGATTATGTATATTAAGTAACTCGGTGTATTTCTCAAAAGAATGAAGCATATTCCCGCCTTCATTCCCCATATTTACATAAAGATATTTATTTAATTGATCAGAGTTTTTCAAAAATATTTCCGCTTTTTCGAATATGACTTGTTTGTGCCACCATAGGCTGGGGCTGAATGCGAAATGAGCTTGAAACAATTCCGGCTTTGAATGAAGAGCGTAGATTGAAAGCAGCCCTCCTAACGAGTGGCCTGAAATGACTTTGAAATTGTTAGCACGATAGTTTTTATTTATAAATGGAATAAGCTCTTTATCAATGAAATCAAGAAAGTTATCTGCACCACCCGAAAGTCCCCATTCGTTGTAACTTTTATCATAAGTAGGGGTGAAATCTCTGGTGCGATGTGTATTCATTATGGCGACAATAATCATCTCTTGCGCCATATTAGACTGGTTAAGTAAATCTAAAGTACCTATGGTATGAGCAAAGTTTCTTTGTCCATCCAATAAATAAAGCACTGGGTACTCAAGCATTTTATTTTGATTATAGTTATTAGGTAAATGTATCAATAAATCACGTTGTTCTGACAAAACTGTTGAATACAAGCCGTCAACTATTGAACTACCACGTAAATTGGCACTTACTTTTTCGGAACCAATCAACAATACGAAGATGAAAGCTATTATCTGTTTTAACATAAAAGAACCCATTATTTTTTAATTACTATTAGAGGATAAATAATGTAACTAAGACTTTGAAAAAAATAATGAAGTTGTTGTGAAAAAAGGTGACGAAAAAGTGAATTTTAAAAATTACTTGCTATATAAAGAGTCGAAGTTGATTTAGTTTTTAAATGCAACTTCCTGTGTGATATTGTTAAAGAGGACGGATTAACTTTAATTTTATTACAGCGGGTTATGATTAAATTTGGCGAGTATATACTCGATGTTGAAGATGTACGTTTACTACACGTTAATGGTAATTCTGAAATACTTATAGAGCCTAAGCTATTTGAATTACTTCTGCTGTTCATCGAGCGTCCAAATATTGTTATTTCAAGGCAAGATATTCTTGAACACCTGTGGGCAGGTTCTTTAGTTACCGATAATGCCATTAATAAATTAATAGGCAACCTTCGTAAGTTATTGGGTGACGACGCTAAAAACCCTAGTTACATTCAAACTATACCTAAAAGAGGATACCGTTTAGTTTGTGATGTAGATTCACTGAAAAACAGCACTTCAAGTCAAAGCAATTCAAACTTAATTGATAGTAAAAGTACGCCTAACAGGACTTCAAACTGCTTTGTTAGAGGCAAATGGAAAACCTATACGGGGATTTCTTTAGTTGTTATTTTGAGTATTGTCGTAAGTATTTTAATAATGGAAAAGCAGAGTGATAACAGCTTTTCCAGTGTCAGCTACTCAGTAGCATTAACACGAGATCAAGGTACAGAATTATCTCCCATAATGCACCCTAATAATAAGCATCTGTATTATTTAAAACTAAGTGATGAACAGTTAAATAATGAGCTATGGCTTAAAAACATCGACACATCAAGTACTAAACAAGTAGAAATCAACGCCAATATTAGCCATATTATTTCTATCGTAGAAAAAGCCAAAGATAATACATCTGTAATTTTTTACCTTGATAGACAGGCAGATAATTGTGGCGTTTATAAAGCCACATTGTCAGCTCTAGCGCAGGCCAATCAGAGAAGCCAAGCGCCACTAAAACTATTTGATTGCAGTGATAAGAGGGTCAAAGATATAGACTATCATGCTGGTCAGAATACCTTTTATTACGCAGCTCAACCCCAAAATTATTGGCCGAATCAAATCTATGCTTTTGATGTTGAAACTAAAGAGCATAGGTTAGTAACTCAAGTGCAACCCAAAGGTTGGGGGCATCATAGTCTTGATATATCCCCCAATGGTGAAAAACTTTTAGTTATGAGCACAGATAGCGACTACAAAACGCAGTTGCTTTCACTAAACCTGCTAGATAATAAAATTATAAAGGGTATTAAGTTTGAAAAACCTGTGTATGAAGCGATATGGCACCATGATTCAGAGCAGATTTATTATTTCTCATCGCCACCTGCTCACAGAATCATCAAAAGTGACTTAAATGGTGAAAATGCAACTGAAATTATTAACTCGTCAGAAGAGTTACTACCAAAAATTTCTCGGCTACCTGATGGTAAAAATATACTATTTAGTACAGAGAATAAAAACTATAACAATCGCTGGTTAGTTTCTTCTAAAAAAAGAGAATCTATTGATAATTCATCCGTATTTGATATATATCCTGCATTGTTTCATAAAAGTGACCAGTATTTGTTCGTTTCTAAACGAAGTGGACGTATGCAATTGTATCTAGCAAACAGCCAATACAAACACGCCAAAATAGTCACTAATTTACTTAAATCTCATTGGCTAAAATATGTATCAATTTCTGAGGATGATAAACATGTTTTACTCAGTGCAGATAATAAGGTTTACCAAATTCCCGTAGATGGACTAAACGGCAGTGAGTTATTGACTGCATTTAATCAAGAGCATTTAGTTTATGAAAGTAAAGACCCAATTATTTCTTTGGATTGGCTTTCGAATAAAAGTGTGGCTATTACCACCGTAAATAACGGTAATCCTGAATTAGTAACAATACAAATTTCTCACAAGAAACAGGTAAAACTTGGCGGAAGATGGGCTTATGGATTAAAGGATAGCGAACAGCCAGGGCTTATGTATTTAATTGAGCAACAAAGTAACGCCTTGTATCATACAAGCTATTCGCCTCTTAAAGACAACTCATCAACTCTCCAGCGAAATTTTATCAATACTCAAATATCCCTACCTACTGATTTTTATCATGCAAAAGTAGATTCGAATAACCTGTATTACGTTAATACCGAAAATGGAAATGAATACCTTTACGTCGTGCCCTTAAATAAAAAATATGATAACAGTAAAATTTTATTGAATGACTTTTCAAGCTATGACGTAAGTAAAGGCAGCATAATAGTTAGCGACGCAGATAGCATAGAAGGCGATGTTCACCGCACTATGTATTAAGCGTCCGTTTTCTGTTTGAAGCAAGCTGAAGGTTAATTGAAGCGAATGACCACTGTGTTTGATGTTCTGCAGTGGGAAAAACGCATAAAGTGACCGTAAATATTACTGATTGAGTCTCAGGTATTACGATTAGTCATAGCTTTGGTCTCTACAAATAATGTACTCGGCCACTTATAGCCGAGACATTCAGAATATTTAAGCTTTGATATTTATATTGTGTCCAGCATTGCCTATTGGGCTGTTTGAACCTGTAGAAGGTGCTGCACTTTCAATTAATTGCAATGCCATTTTCCCTTCTTCTTCCGCGAGCTCTTTTGCTTTAACAGCAACTTTTAAAATTGTGCCATTTCCTCCATTTTCAGGAGCAAAGCTTGGGGTGTTATTGATATTGATCGACATTATGGTTCTCCGAAGTAAATTACAGCAGTACTTAAGCTCGCTATCGGCAAATATCTTCAGAGCTTTACATTTAATTTAAGCACACAATATTTTTTAATGAAAGGTTACTAACCAATTGGATAAAACACCTGTTGTTAGTTTAAAACAGAATTACTTGTCGGGGGAGCGAAAGACTGAAGATAGTCGTGATTTTTTTACTAATGATGAGTTAAAATGGGAAGCTATTTGAACTGTGAAAGTTAGTTAAACTCGCTATTCAGTCAATGATATTCATCCAAACAGTAAAGGTACTGGTAACTAATGTTAGATAAACGAAATCAGATAAATAGTGACTATAACGAGTATGGTTACTTTGTCATTAGAGATTTTTTTAATGCTGCTGAAATTTCCTCACTGAGAAAAGTCATCTTAAAGTTTCATGAATTATGGAAACAAGACAATGCGGCTTTTTACCGAGAAGTTGCTTTTAATTCTTCCTTAATTACCGGCAGTAAATACTTAGCAGAGGATGATCGCCTAACGCTCTTCAACTTTATCAGTTCAAAAAAAATAATGAATATCGTTGATTCGGTTATTACTAGTAATCCTGCGTTTATGAATACACAGTTATTTTTTAATCCGGTAAACCCACAACTTAAAGATTTTTGGCATCGAGATTGTCAGTATGACCATGACGTAGATGTGCAAAAAAAAGTTATTCATGAAACTCAGGTTTTACATCTTCGAGTGCCATTATTTGATGAGCTTGGCATGGAGCTAGTGCCTGGCACACATAAGCGCTGGGACAATGAAGAAGAGTTTAATGTACGACAAGAAGAAAAAGGCAGGGAAAGTAATGAAGCATTGTCTACAGGTAAAACAATTCAATTGGCTGCTGGTGATTTGTTAGTTTTTTCAGCTGATATGATCCATCGGGGTTTATACGGCTTGGATAGATTAGCATTGGATATTTTAGTTTTTGATTCAGCAGGCGACTTTGTTGACTATGTTGATGATGATTGTTTACCAGATGCTTCGATGTTAGAAAATATAAATGACCCAAGGTTATTTATGAATACGCTACGTTTAAAAGCTATCAGTAAATTCTAACGTTCACCTTATATTGCTAGCTGTGTATGCACAAAAGTGTGCATACACATAAAGAACTAATGCTTATATTTAAGCAAGCTCACCTACTTTAGGGTTAGGACCGTAGTCGTTAGCATCATGGCTGTCTTGTACTGTGAATATAATAAAGACAATAAAGCCGATAAGCGGAATTAATAAGATTAATTGCCACCAACCCGAACGGCCAGTATCGTGTAATCTTCTTGCTGCAATACTGAAGCTTGGAATAATCATTCCCAGCGTAAAGATAATAGCAAGAAAACCCATGCCGACCATGGCGTCTAAAACGCCGACGATTAAACTTAAAATAAAGTACACCAGCATAAACATCCAATATTCTTTTCTTCGTGCTCGACCAGTAAAATCAGCGTATTTTTTTAATGCTCCGATAAAATAATCCATTGTGGACACTCCTTGTTGTTATAAAACTTTAAATATGTACAAACCTCAATAAAAGACGAAAACCATCAATTAAAATGGCAGAGTTGAAACTGCCTATTACAGTTTTTATTCTTATTTATTAGTTTGTTAGTGTACATTATCAAATGTTAAACCTTTAATATAGGGATATAAAAACTAAATGCTAATGATAAGTCAGCGCTAAACCTTTTATTACTTACAAAAACATCGCCATCCAATTGGCACTATGTTGTGAAAAAAACAGTAACCAAGTAAATGCACTGATATTTGTAATAACAGTGAGCCAAAAAGTAATTCTAAAAGCTCTTTTTTGTGATTTATGTCTAAGTGTTTGCTGCGCTACAGCCGCACCTGGCCAACCACCAATTAAGGCCAATAGATGCAATGTGCTTTCTGGTGTGCGCCAAACTCCCCGTTTAGCTTTTGACTTATCAAAGGCATAGGCAATAAAAGTAACAGCACTAGCAACGAAATAGCTGAAGGCTATATTTTGAGGCATGAGTTCCATAACTACAGCAATCGGTAATGACATAAGAAACAAAATTGATAATATAATTGAAAACTTACTCACATTTTTAGCCTGTTTCTTCTTTAACTTTTCACCTGAATAAGTCGCATCATTAGCGCAATATCGGCCTTGTTTATCTTTCGCTATGGAAAACGTGATCAACTCATTTATTTGTGGCGTACGTTTGCCATTTGAAAATGCTGTTTTATGGATAAACACATCATCGCCACCACAATTAGGGGCAATAAAACCAAAGGCTTTCTCGTTATTCCACTTTAGTAACTTCCCTTTTAAATGCATTTACTATTCCTTTAGATATATATAACTATCATGTTAATCCAGCGCATGAGTAATGATTATATTCTTATCTGGTAATTGGAGCCGCTAACGCTCATTCTTAACACTAAATATTCGATACAATAAATACATGCCAAATACTGATATACAGAATGTGAGGGCATTTAAAATAAAACTATTGAACAAAAGCTACTTGTGTTTTTTCTGCTTGAATAGTTTGTCATACGCATTTTAACTGAGCCAATAGATGATTTTGAATTTTTAGCCACTTAGAGTAATCTTCTGTTTCTTCCCATAGCTCTTTCAATTCTGAATTATTGACTATTTTATTTACAGCGGCTTGTGCTTTGATTGCATGACTAGGCTCAATTTTTGGCAATTTACCAAATATAAAGCCTTGTTTTTTATTCAACCAAACCTTGGCTTCATCAGGTATAACAGAAAAATTTTGGGTTTGATTAGCGGCGATAACTTCTGAAGCAGCTAACGCTTCAGAACAAAGAGGTGACTCTATGTAATCGTCATCGTTTAATACATCATTAATAGGCGCTATTAACACATTTAAACCTTTAGATTTTTCTAACTCAAATATCCAATCCAAGGCATCATCATTTCCAAAGTTAGTCTCACTCCATGCACCCATCATCATTCCCCTGTATACCTATAACGCCCTATTAATAGGCAAAAAATTGTTAGCTAACATTTTGAGAAAAGCAAGCTGCAAACTGTTTCATGCGCCTGTCTAATTTCTTGTTAGGTGATTTTATTCCTATAAAGGTTTATACCAACTTCTCTTGTAATCCAAGGTGATATTAATAAAGTGAGGATAAATATAAAGGTTTTTCACTTTATCAACTCCTCGAGCTTCTAAGGTTAAATATGATGACTTATATGGATTGTCTCTAAAGTCTGGTGCTGAACGGTGCAGACCCACCTTAACATTCAATGTATTCATGCCTTCAGAAAGGCTGTACGCATCATCAACGCCAACTTTATTATCAAATTCGCCGCTATTCGCTACGAAGAATAACCTTGTGTGATCTTCAGCTCCTTTTACGTAGTTATAACTGACTTTAAGTAGTGAGTGACTTTCATTATGACTAATGACTTCTATTTCACAGACACTTGTTTTAGTTGAACATTCGTTTTCGTATATAACTCCAGTATCACCTAAATTTACAAATAAACTCCCCGATAATTTCGTTGAGTTTACAAAGAAGTAAATACCGACTAGTAATAGTAAAAAAACAGAAACTATAATAATTTTTTTCATTGGTTATCCATAACGCTGATTAAAATTCACATAATGCCCTGAAAAAGACAAATTGTTGTTGATAAAATGTTGAGAAACGAAAACACCCAACTGTATATTGCCTCGCTCGAATAGCATGTAATATGTACTCTTTACACTGAACTTACGAGAATTAGCACAAAAGCCAATAAGAAATACATAGAGCTTTGCTTAGAAAATTTAATATTAGGTTTAAGCCAATCCTTAATCGGAATTGCTAGCAAAGATGGGGATAAAAGTAAGCCTCGAAGTAATGACAAAACACCACTAGCTCCTGCTATAGCACCAAAATCCATCACATTGGTTTGATAAAACTGAACTGTTTGCATGATAACTACAAGAGCCATAAAACCTTTAATTAAACTCTTGCTACGTTGAATTTTTACCGCGTGATCTTCCATGGAATTTCAATCCTACTTAATACATATAATGCCCATTTAAGGGGCTGATAATAATGTGGCGAAGCGAAACTACCGGCAGCCCCACTTGAAACTATGTTAGGCATACACATTACAAATGTGGTCCAATATCATTGCTGTCCGTCAAAAACTTAAAGCCGGATTCTTCTTTTTTTAATAACGGTAACCTTATAAAAAACTGGTAACCAACATAAGACAATAAAAGAAAAGATATTGAACCCATAACGATAGTAAATGGATTCTGTTTAGGATGAGAACCCATATCATATGGATTGAAGCAATATGTAAATGCTTGACCATGATGATAAAAGCTCTCATACATAGCCAAAATGAATGCAACTAAACCTAACAAAAGAATGAAATAGTTCACCCAAATAGAATACTTACTCATATCTTCCCTGTAATAAATAACTAACTGTTTACTATGGAGGGTTTTTACTTAAATCTGTGCCAAAACTTTATTTAGCTGTCATTAATATCACATAATTTCAAAGCTTTAGAAACCACAAAAAAATTAATTCATACTGAAACTTGGATATTATGATTTTTAATATCAATAAATTAAAAGTACGATAACGCGTTTTCTACTAAGGCTTCCCGGTAAAATGGCGATTCTAGTTGATTAAGATGCGCGTGCAAAAGTAACAGTACACCGTTAATGCGCCTTATAAGCTTAAAGTTACTATATTTCTTTGAATATTTTTAATGCGAATCAGTGCCCGCTATTAAATTGGCATTTTCATACGCCGCTATTTCCCCTACACTCTAACTATCTGACATTACTTAATATTGTGTTATGGCTGCTGACCGATTCATTCCTTATAGAAAACAAGATGTTGTTGAAATGTGTTTACGTGAACTCGAATTCGACGATTCTGGAACATCGTTTAGGCAATTTTGTGAGTTACTCTCAAACTCTTTTCATGTTGAATACCACCAAACGTTAGAGTCATTAAAAAATGATTATGCACCGTTAGATCCCAATGCCGATACCAAACAACTTGAACCATATTCATCAGAGCAAAAAGCGCAATGCCAAGCTCGATTTGCAGAAAATTTTGCTGGCGTATTGAATGCCGCCAACTTTGAGAAAATTACCGAACAAGATCTGCAAGAAGCATTAACGGAAGAGTCATTATTTAAAGTCAGACTAGAAGTTGAGTTTGATGATTTTGAACAGGTAGTTTTTTACCGTCGTGGTGAATCGCAATTAAGTGAATCCATCACGTCGTTTTTTGGTTTACGTAAACAAAGTATTAATTTCACCAACTTTGACCGAGTGGCAGTGTTCATAACCTTTAAGGGTAAAGAACACTTTGATCAGAAAAATAAGCCATTACTAGGCTTTGAGCCCGGTTCGACTATAGTAAAGCTATTTCAAAATGTCCCTAAAGCCGATTTAGAGATGTTATTTCCAAACAGTGAAGTAAGAATGAGGCCGATTGATAAAGCGATCATTGGCGGATCAGCTGTTGTTGGTGGCGCGGTTGTACTGGTGACAAAACTAGGCGCATCGCTTGTTTTATTAGCTACGCTATTGGCTTTTTGGTTAGGCTGGCGCGAAGAGTCGGTTGAAATGACCCAACAACACTTTATTTCATTTGCTATTGGCATGGGAGTTTTAGGTGGTTTTGTTTTTAAAGAATGGAGTAAATTTAAAAATAGAAAAATTAAATTTATGAAAGCCTTATCTGACAACTTATATTTTAAAAATCTCGATAATAATGCCGGTGTTTTTCATACCCTGATTGATGCTGCTGAAGAAGAGGATTTCAAAGAAGCTATTTTGGCTTATAGTTTTTTACTAAATAATTCCTCAGGGCTAAGTGCTCAAGCGTTAGATAATACCATTGAACATTGGTTTGAAAATAAATATCAATCACAGGTAGATTTTGAAATTTCAGATGCATTAAGCAAGCTTGAGCGACTGCAGCTGGTTGTAATGAAAGGTGATATTTATCTCGCCGTACCTTTAGACAAAGCGAAACAAAAGTTAGACGCATATTGGGATAACATTTTCAAATTTGCTTAAAGCATAACGCTGAGATTAGGCTTTTTAATCTAGATAACACCTACTAAATTGGTTAGTAGGTATTATCAACTTGCCAGTAATAAGTTACATCAGTTCCCACACTTCCCAGCTTTCAAATTGATATTGCTCAGCTAGCTTTAACGCAACACCTTGATGCTTTTGTGCCAAATCTTGTCTATCAATAGCGTCATAATAAACACTCATTTGTTTATGCCAGCCAGGAAAACTTTCACCTTCAGCTTTTACATTCTTTAATAACTGTAATGCTTTTGGATGATCTTTCTTTTTATTAAAGCCATTGGCAAGATGAATGTTAACCATAGTGTATGACTCAGGAAACTCTGCTTTAATCACCGCTAATATCTCGTCAACTTGCTGAATTTGTTTTGACCAAAACATGTATTTCGCAAATTGGTAGGCGTGTAACCATTCAAATTGAAAGCCTGCCCAGTTTTTTTGTTGTGCTTTAAAGTGTGCGAATACGGCTTTATAGTCGCCAATTGCCAGCATATCAGTGCCATCAATTGCATAATGAGGTGCTAAAAATTGTAAGCCGTCATAAAGCGCAGGTAGGGCAGTAGTAAAGTGGTTTTCATTAGGGTAATGCTTGTACTGCCACCTTAATGATTTAGCTGCCGACGTTTCAAAAACTTTAACAACCTCATCAACACCCATGTCTTCTTCATTAGCAAGTGAAATAAATACCGGCGCTTGCAGTTTATTTGCTGCTAATAATGGTGTCAGTTTTTTCGGTAAGCTGTTGCCATCAAACCAAGCACTAGGGCTCATGGCGAGAAAAGCATTAAATGGCGTATCTTGTTGCATCATACTGTAAAGCGTGAATAAACCACCAAGTGAATATCCTGAAAGTGCCTTTTGCTTATTGGAGCGGTAATTTTTATCAATTAACGGCAGTAGCTCTTGGCTAATATAGTGTTGAAGTTTTGCTGCATCACCGAAAGCATCATCATTCTTATCTGGCCATGTTGTCGTTTTAAGGTAGTCATTACCGCCTTGATTCGCTATTCCTATCACGATCATCGGCGGAATTTTTCCCATACGGGTGAGGTTTTTTACTACTGCTGAAACATGTTGAAATTGAAAGTCAGCATCAATAACGTACAGGCTTGGGTAATGGCGCTTATTCATCAAATAACGCTCTGGCAGCGATACCATGTAACGTCTTTTTTCTGCAAATATTGTTGATGAATGCTGATGTTCGTAACCACTAACAATAGGCTTGCTAGCATGTTCAGCCTCAGCAGCGTAACCAGTAGCACTAAGAATAATTAACCCGCACAGTACAAAAATTATTTTTTTCATTAACTAAACACCTGAGACAATTTTTTAGATAATTTACATTATCAGAACACATGAAAAAAACAGTATAGCTTTGGTGAAGAATTGGTGAAGCTTAGTATTTACTATAAATAATAGTGGTTTAAGTTACTTTTTTTGATGAAGCTTTACTAACTGGTGTTATGCTATCAAGGAAAAATCATTGGTATAATTATTAAACAAGAGAACAATTTGGACGATTTGTGATAAGTTTGCGATTCATCAAAGTAAGTTTTTGTGATTGGTCTAAAATACAAAACCATGGTGGTTTCAAACGTATGTAACCAATTTATATTTCAACTGATTGGATAATAAAATGAAAAAATATCTGCTAGTTTTATCAGCGTTGTTACTTGTACTTATGGGGTGTAGTAAGTCGGTTGATGTTCAGCTTGATGCCGAAGTTACCGTATTTTTGAGTGATGGCAAGGACACAAAAATACAGCTTAGCGCACAAGATCCTGAATACATTATGCTAAAAGAATGGTTGGAAGAAAATAAAGCGGGTTGGTTATCTGCATCAGGCCGTTACTCAGGAGGTGTTTATCTCACTTCTGGTAACTATGGTATTCAAGTGACTGATAGTAAGGTTGTATTGTATTCAAATATTACTGACAAACCGACTGCCATTTACGCGCAGGAAATTGAACGTATCGATTTAAGAGCATTGAAAGACTTAGGTAAGTAGCTTTGTAATACGGCGTTTAACTACCCGAAGAAAAACGCCTTCTCTTAATAGTTATTCGCGCTATGGCAGCATTAAAGCTATACGAGTATGCCGTTGCGCGTACTCTCGTGAAACCTTCTATAATAATACTTAAAATTAGCTTCGTCTTTTTTATCACTACTGCGTCTTATGGGCGTAAATCAATTAAATTGAAGTGAGAATGAAGATGCTTAAAATTATTAGTTTTAAAATTTGTCCGTTTGTTCAGCGAGTAACAGCAGCACTGAACGCAAAAAATATTCCTTATAAAATTGAGTATATAAGTTTAAAAAATAAGCCTGAATGGTTTCTGGATATTGCGCCCAATGGACAAGTACCAGTGCTAATCACTGAGTCAGGTACCGCGTTATTCGAATCAGACGCAATTATAGAATATATAGAAGATGAATTTGGTGCAATTGAACCCCAAATTACTAATGAGCAGCGCGCAAAAGACCGAGCATGGAGCTATTTAGCAACTAAAAATTATTTATTGCAATGTGGCACTATGGCTAGCAAAGAAGAAGCTATTTTCAAGCAAAAATCAGCAAAATTAATTGCTGAATTTGCAAAAGTTGAGCAGCAACTATCGACAGATAGTAAATTTTTTAAGTCAAATAATCTTAGCAATGTAGATATTGCATGGTTACCGCTTTTGTATCGTGCTGCTATTGTTAAAGCGCATACCGGCTGTGATTTCTTATGTGGCTTGCCAAAAATGCAAAAATGGCAAACATCGTTGTTGAATTCTGGAGCTGCTAAGCATACTACGTCAGATGATTTTGAAGCGCTTTTTATAGACCTTTACCTAACCAATACTTACTTAGGCAATGGCGAAAAAGAACTAAGTGCCAATGATTGCGATCAAGTACATTGTTGTTAATAATTATATGCTTAGTCAATGGGAAGTTGCGTAACCCCATACTAGTCGAAGCTTATTTGGCTAGTATAAGTAACGGAGTGTAGTCAATGAAAGTGGAATCCATATGGCGAGAATACCGTGCTAGCTTAAAGCGATTTTTGCATAAGCATGTAGCAGACAGCGATGATGTTGATGATTTATTGCAAGATATTCTTATTAAAAGTTATCAAAACTTATATACGGTAAAAGACATCAAAAAAGTCAAAGCTTGGTTATTTCAAATTGCCAACAATACTATTATTGATTTTTATCGAAAACGAGGGAAGGCAGTTAACGTTACCGCGGAAGAACTTTGGTACGAACAACCTGATGAAGATGTAGTAAAGCAGCTATCACATTGCATTGTGCCCTTTATAAACGCTTTACCGTCACAAGACGCTCAGTTGCTCACTGCGATCGAAATTAATGGCGTGTCACAAAAAGCCTATGCCCATCAACATAATATAAAATATTCGACATTGAAATCACGAGTACAAAAAAGTCGTGAATTGCTGCTCGGTCTATATAACGACTGCTGCGAACTCTCGATAGATCAACAGGGTAATTTGATGGAATTTCAAGAAAAATCAGCTAACCGTAAAGACTGTTAACTGACGTAAAATGTTGTGACTGAGTATTTTAATTTAACACGCCAGCGTCCAAAATTCCTTTATCAACCAATTGCTTTAAAATGCCATTACACTTAGCGCGAAAAGTATCACGTAATAGCCTTACTGCGGGGGTAATTGACTGTCGACTTGGGCAAATAATCCATAGCTCGGTATAAGTGGGTTGGTAGTCAGGTAAAACACTGACTAAGTTGCCTGCTAGCAAGTCTGCTGCAACATCTAATGCTGATTTAGTCGCTAAGCCTTTCCCTGCAACACACCAACGCCTGACTAAATCACCGTCATTGCCGGCGCGGTTACCACTCATCTTAATTTTAAACTTGTTTTCTTGATGGGTAAAATCCCAAACATCGTGAATAATGTCGTGAAGCTGATAGAAAAGGCCATTATGTGCCGCCAAGTCATGAGGATGTTTCGGTGTGCCATGCTGGTCTAAATAACCTTGTGTGGCACACAATAAACGTGGCACGTTACATACTTTAAAGCCAAACATGCTTGAATCAGTAGGAGAGCCATAGCGGAGAGCAATATCGACTGAATCACGATAGAAATCTATGTTGCTATCACTTAAATTTACTTTCAAGCTAATGGCGGGGTGAGTTTGCATAAATTCATCAAGCCAGGGCACCACAACATTTCGCCCTAAATCAGAAGAAATTCCAAGACGCAATTCACCGTCAACAATAGCTAAATCATCTTTAACATTTTGCTTGGCTTGTTCAAGCATATCGAGTGCTTGCTGACAGTGAGGAAGATAGCGCTCTCCTGCGCTACTGACTTTCAAGCTGCGAGTTGTACGAGTAAAAAGCTCAACACCTACACTGCGCTCAACACGCTTAACAGCAGCGCTAGCGGTTGCTGTTTGCATATCTAAGCTGGCGGCAGCTGCAGTGATACTGCGAAACTCTGCCACTTTTAGCACCACTCGAAGATCTTCTAACTGCATACTTTCAATTATTTTTTGATAATGTTTCAATTATTATGCTGTTTATTGATGGTAAATCAAGCGCTATCATTCATTTCAAGTTAAGACCCAAAGCAAGTTAACCAGTAAATAATTAAGTGAGAAGCATGATGAAAGCTATTGGATATACACAATCGTTACCAGTTACCAATCTACAATCTTTAATGGATATTGAACTACCTCAACCGATTGCTGCCGGTCGTGATTTACTAGTGAAAGTAAAAGCAATCGCGGTTAATCCAGCCGATTATAAAGTGCGTTTAAATGCTGTACCCGCTGAAGGTGAATATAAAGTGCTAGGTTGGGACGCTGTGGGTGAAGTGGTTGCTGTAGGTGAAAATACTAGTCACTTTGCACCCGGTGATATCGTTTATTATGCTGGTGACATTACCCGCCAAGGTAGTAATGCAGAATATCAGTTAGTGGATGAACGTATTGTTGGTAAAAAACCAAAAAGCTTATCTGATGCTGAAGCCGCAGCCTTGCCATTAACCGCAATTACCGCTTGGGAATTATTATTTGAACATTTAGGTATTAAGCAACAATCGCCAAATAATATTAAAAAATCAAATGAAGTTATTCTCGTTGTTGGCGCTGCTGGTGGTGTTGGTTCAATATTACTACAAATAGCTAAAGCGGTTACTGGCGCTACTATTATTGCAACAGCCTCGCGTGAAAGCTCAAGGCAATGGGTGAAAAAATTAGGCGCAGACTATGTAGTGAACCACAACCTACCATTACAACCACAAATTGATGCCTTAATTGCTAATGAAGGTATGGGCCAAGTTACTCATGTTGCAAGTTTAAATAGCACAGAGTCTTATTTTGAAACTTATACTGAGTTATTAGTGCCATTTGGCAAAATTGCCATGATTGACGATCCGAAAACACCGCTAGATGTAATGAAGCTTAAGTCTAAAAGTTTATCGTTTCATATCGAGTTTATGTTTGCTCGTTCAATGTTTAATGCGGCTGATATGCAGGAACAAAGTCACTTGTTAAACCGTGTTGCTGAGCTAATTGACCAAGGTTACGTGCAAACGACTATTGGTAAAAATTTAGGTGCGATTAACGCTGAAAATTTAAGAGCAGCGCATCAAGAATTAGAAGCAGGTAAGTCAATTGGTAAGCTAGTACTACAAGGTTTTTAATCAGCCTGTAAGACTATCGAAAGCAATATTATTAATGAATAAAATAACTTAAAAGTGAGAAATTATTATGGCTACATTAACCATAGTTGCCAACATTAAAGCGAATGCTGACAAAGTTGCGCTAGTAAAAGCTGAATTACTAAAACTGATTGAAGTGACACAAGCAGAAACTGGCTGTATTAACTACGACTTACATCAAGACAATGAAAACCCGGCGCATTTTATGTTCTATGAAAACTGGCAGTCACGTGAATTATGGCAAGCACATATGGCTAACCAACATTTGCAAGATTATATGAAAGCCACTGAAGGTGCCGTTGCAGAGTTCACATTGAACGAAATGACGCAAATAAGCTAAATTTATACGTAGCAAGCAATAAAAAAATCTCTCAGGAATGGGGGATTTTTTGTTTCTAATTTATTGTGAAAGTAGCTTTTAGCGGGGAGAGTTTCTATTGAAGAGCAAAAAATTTCATGACCTGTGCTTTAAAAGATAGCTGGCTTGGCTCTGACACTAAATGCCGACAAGCTTGCCACCAAGCATTAACCACTTCAATGTTGAGTGATTCAATTGTTTTAGGATGCTCATTTTCAATAGCAACCACAGTTTCACGGCTGATACCGACTTTTCCAGCGAGTAACTTTTGTGTAAAGCCCGCTTCTTTTCTTAATTTTTTTAACTCTTTTCCAGAAAAATGTGACATTTGTCATTGATCAAAATTAATACAGTTAGCTTAATTCTAAGAAGTAATCATGATTAGGGCAATTAATTAACTTTTTATTTACAAAAATAATTACCGATATTTTGGTGGTTTTTTTCTTTTTGGTTTAAAAGCAGAAAAAAGTTATTGCTAATGTTGTGATATGCTACCGCCTTAGACGAAATACATTATTGGTTTATTTGGAATTATTACGTGACTTTACTTTTTATTTACCTGGGCGTTGCTATTGGCGTGTCGTTTTTGTGTTCAGTGTTAGAAGCGGTATTATTATCCGTAACGCCTAGCTTTGTTGAGCAAATTAAAACAAAAAAACCGAAAGCAGGTGCGGTATTAGCGAATGTTAAAACTCGTTTAGATGAATCGCTTTCTAGTATTTTGATTTTAAATACTTTTGCTCACACTATGGGCGCTGCAGGTGTTGGCTCGCAAGCCATTCAAGTATTCGGCGAAAAATGGGAAACCTTAATTGCCGTACTCCTTACGCTAGCGATATTATATTTTTCAGAAATTATACCAAAAACCTTAGGCGCAACGTTCTGGCGTGGCTTGGCAACGCCTTCTGCCTACGTTATTACCTGGTTGGTGAGATTAGTTTATCCACTGGTATGGATTTCAACGCGTCTTACACGCCTATTTAAAACCGGTAAAGAAAATGAAATTACCCGTGAAGAAATTATCGCCTTGGCGTCATTAAGTCATAAAGATGGCAGTTTGTTTTCGCAAGAAAATGAATATTTATCGAATATATTGAAACTGCGAGAATTACGTACCGGACAAATATTTACCCCTCGCACCGTCGTGCATATGTTGCACCAAGACGTTACGGTAACTGAGGCATTAAATCATGAAAAAGCTTCTCAATTTACCCGTATGCCGATTTATAACAAAACTGTTGATGATATGACCGGTAAAGTGATCAAAGGTGACTTGTATGAAGCCGAGCGCAATGGTCATGGTGATGAACCAATTGTTAACTTTAGTATTCCGCTAAAGCGAGTATCTGAAAAACTGCCAGTACAACAGTTATTAGACATGCTGATTAAAAACCACATGCACATGGTTTTAGTTGAAGATGAATACGGTCAAACCTCTGGCGTAGTGACGTTAGAAGATGCCATTGAAACCTTGCTTGGTCGTGAAATTGTTGATGAAAGTGATGCTGTAACTGATATGCAGGCGCTTGCTCGTGATAAATATCGTGATCGACTACGAGAAATTAAACAGCACGAAGACGAGCAATCTGATTAACGCTTGTTGTTATCAGCGAGTACTTTGCTTACTCGCTGAGTAATATTTAATTGACTTATGTGCGTTAAATACCGCACAGTGCTGTCTTTCCGATCAATTCAATAACACTTGTTGACCACCTTTTCCTTTATGATGACACTATTTTCCAATAAAAAATGCCTTGTACTATTCGTTTTACTTTCTATTACCGCTTGTCAGCAAACCCCTAAAGTAAATAATGCAGAACTTGCCACTAATGACCATTTAGCAACACCAAATGCTATTGCTCAATCATTAATGTCATCAGCCGAACCGCTTATTTCAACGCCAATAGTACATGACGATATATGGCAGCGTATTCGCAGCCAATTAAGTATAACTGTGCCGGATAACAAAGAAGTTGCTAAGTGGCGTAAGTACTATTTGCGTCACCCTAATTTTATGGTGACTATCTCTGAGCGTGCTGAGCCGTTTCTTTATTATATTGTTGAAGAAATAGAACGCCGTAATATGCCAATAGAGTTAGCTTTATTGCCAATAGTGGAAAGCTCTTATTTACCTTATGGTGTTTCTAATCAGAGTGCTGCGGGTTTATGGCAATTTATGCCAGTGGCGGCGAAACGCTTTAATTTAGAGAGAAATTGGTGGTATGACGGCAGACGCGATGTTGTTAGCTCAACTAACGCTGCTTTAGACTATTTTCAATTTTTTCATCGTACATTGGGTCAAGACTGGCTAAATGCCGTGGCAGCATTTAATTCTGGTGAAGGACGAGTTGGCCGTGCTATTGCTAAAAATAAACGAGCAAACAAGCCTTACGATTTTTGGTCGCTAGATTTACCACGAGAAACTACCGCTTACGTACCTAAACTTTTGGCCATAATCGATATATTGCAACGAGCAGATGAACTCAACTATGTTTTCACTCCGATAAAAAATGCTCCTGCAGTTGCTGCTATTTCGTTGGAAAACCAGTTAGATATTACCTTAGCAGCGAAATGGGCAAATATTGAAGCCAAAGAGTTAGTCAGACTTAATCCTGGTTTAAATCGCGGTGTCACGCCTCCAGATACGGAACACTTACTATTAGTGCCGGTTGAAAGTGCTGAAAAAATACAAAGTAAAATGGCCTCAACCAAGAAAAAAGACTGGTTACGTTGGCATAAATATACCGTCAAATCAGGCGATACCTTAAGTGAGATATCGACGAAACATACCGTTAAAGTTGCAGCAATTAAACAGCTTAATCAATTAACCTCAAGCAATATTCGTATTGGTCAAACGTTAGTATTACCACTAACAAGTCATATTGTTGACCTCAGTGATTTTACTCGATATGGCACGAAAAGACGCTATCATGTAGTTAAAAACGGCGATAACTTATGGGATATAAGTCGTAAATATAAAGTGAAATTACAAGACTTAGTACGTTGGAATAAGCTCTCAGGTAATTCATTACTACAGCCTAAGCAAAGGCTAAAAGTATCGCTTTAAGTAACTTGCTATTCAGATGCTTTTTAAAACATTTGCCAGATTTTTTTTGCGACAGGGCCAAGGTTTTTCTTGCTTAGCTTTAGCAAGTGATAATCCACTGTTTTCGTCGTTTGAAAGTCATTTAATTCTAGCCTTGAAAGTTCGTTATTGGTTATAAGGTCTTTAACTAGGCTCATAGGTAGTGTTCCCCAGCCCATACCTTGCTTGATCAATAACAACTTCGCCTCAAAGTTATTTACATACCAAATGCGTTGGCCTTGTTGAACACCTATATCGATATTTTCAGTTTTTGTACCTGAATCTTTAACAACAATTTGGTATTCATTGATCAATTCATTGACGCTATTGATTGTAGTGAGCTTGGTTAAAAATTTAGGAGAAGCAACGCAAATAAATTGTCCTTGGTTGATAAACTTCATTTCAACTTTACCCGTTGGGAAGTAGAGCGAACTCATTGGTGAAATGGCAAAATCAGCTTGCTCCATCATAAGCTTTTCAAATGCACCAGACATATATTCCTGCTGAAGTATGATTTGCGTTGATTTGTAATGTGTTTGAGCATATTCAAGCACAGCTAATATGCTTGATAAGTCAAACGAAGCTTCAATTGCAATGGTAATTAGCGGCTCATTACCAATACGTATTTGCGTGGCAAAATGCTTTATTTCATCCTCGGTAGCGAGCAACTTAATAGCAAGTTGATAGACTTTGTTACCAACGTCGGTAAGCTGCATCCGGTATTGATCACGGTTAAACAGTATAACCCCTAAGCTTTGTTCCATTTTTTTTATGGCGGAGGTCACCGTGGGTTGAGTTTTGAATACTTTCTCTGCGGCTTCACGTAATGAATTACTTTCGGCAACTGCGACAAACATACGATACTGTTCAATTGATGGCATCATTGAAAAACTCTATGAAGTTAATACAAATTAATAATTATTTTAAATCATTATGGCTAGGTACTATGGCTTTATCAAATAGATATATCGAGAGTCATTATGAATAGCATTAAACATTTTTTACCTAAGTTACCGAGATTTTTATTAGCGATACCTATGATATTGGCTGGTTTTGCCAAACTAGCTGGGGTGCCTGAATTACATCAAAGCTTTTCTATGATGGGGTTACCTATGTGGTTTGGTTACTTTATTGGGGCTGCGGAATTAGCAGCGGGGATTGGCTTATTTATTCCTCGTGTGTCGGTTGCTGCAGCGGTGGGATTAATGCCGATAATGCTTGGTGCGGCATATTTTCATATCGTTTATGCTGTTCCTTCTGCCATTCCTGCATTCATGCTTTTCATATTGAGCATCTTTGTCATCTACATCCAAAAAAAGCACAATTGGTCAACGTCGGTAACTAACGTTAACTAATCAAGATTGCTACTTATAAGTTTATTGTAGTAGCCTAAATTATTGAAAAAGCCTCTATTGTGAGGCTTTTTTGTTGCCAAAATTATACAGAAAAAGCTCGTTACACTTAAAAATAAGCTGTAAGTGGCAGTTATAAATAAATAGGATAAGATAGGAAAAGCTTTAGAATAAGGATAGTTATGAAAAATATTACAATAAAAAAAGTTGCTTTAGCGGCACTCATGCTAACGGCACCATTACTGCAAGTAAATGCGGTAGAGCTAAAAGAATACGACACGGTTTTAGAAAAATATATTGATACCACTGGTCCTGGCGTTGCGGTTATTGTCACTAAAAATGGTGAAACGCTTTATAAACAGGCACGGGGTTTAGCGAACATTGAATTACAAGTACCGATTCAAACCAACACGGTATTTCGCTTAGGCTCAATCACAAAACAGTTTACTGGCGCGGCTATTATGATGCTAGTTGAGCAAGGAAAATTATCTTTATCAGACAACCTGCATAAATATGTTCCTGACTTTCCAACTGAAGGTAATACGGTCACCATTAAACACTTATTAACTCATACTTCTGGTATTGCAAATTATACGCAAGATGAAAAAATCATGGAAAAGGAGTTAAAAACACCCATCACATTAGACGCTATGATCAAGCGCTTTACTGAACATCCAATGGTACTAAAAGTAGGGGAAGCGAATCGTTACTCGAATACCGGTTATGTGCTACTAGGCAAAATTATAGAAGTGGCTAGTGGTAAAACTTATACAGAGTTTATTGAGCAAGATATTTTTGCCAAACTAGCAATGAAAAACAGTCGTTTCGGTGGCTTACAACTTATTCCTAATCGCGCTAGCGGTTATTCTCAAGGTGAGAATGGTTACGTTAATGCTGGTTACATTGATATGATGTGGCCACATGCTGCAGGTTCATTATTATCAACGGTTGATGATTTAAATATATGGTTCAGCGCATTACGTAATGGCAAACTTATTTCTAAAAAGAGTTATAAGTCGATGACCTCAGCAGTTAAATTAAATGACGGCAGTATGTCAAATTATGGTTTTGGTTTAGGTATGTTTAAGTTTAATAAATACGATGGCATAGGACATGGCGGTGGTATCCATGGTTTTGCCACTGATGCTTTATATATTCCTTCGGAAGATCTTTATGTAGCGGTACTGAATAATTACGATTCCGGCAATCCTAGCGAAATAGCGCGAATGTTAGCAGCTGTGGCCCTCGAAATACCTCTACCTAAATTTGAAACAGTTACCTTAAGTAAAAAACATCTCAGTGCAATGATGGGAGATTACAAACTGGACTCAGGTGACATAAGAAAGATATTTATCGAAGGAGATAATGTTTTTTCCATGCGCGGAGATGGCCATAAATGGCAAGTTTATCCTATGTCGGATAATGGCTTTTACTATGATAACAGCTTGAGTTATTTCACTATTGACAAAAATACTCAAGGCCAGCAGGTGATGAATTTTTATCGTAATTTATCAGCTACACCGGAAGTTGCAGTTAAACAATAACCAGCTAATTAGGCGATAAAAATAACGCTGTTATTGATGCTTATCGATAACGGCGTTTTTTGTGTTTTGTCTTAAAGTAGCAGTCAGTAAATTTAACTACTTGATATTAATCCTGAAACGTTCATTTACATTTAACAATATTCAAATATTTGCGCAAGGTGTGTTGGTGATGTATAACACTATAGTGAATAAAAAGTAATCAAGGAAATAATAATGCCGACACCATGGGATCCAGACACGCCGATCTACATTCAGTTGTACCAGCAAGTGGTCACACGAATTTTAGATGGTTATATCACTGAAGGCGAACCGCTACCTTCTGTGAGAAAAGTTGCAGCGGAATACAAATTGAATCCAATAACTATTTCTAAGGCGTATCAAATGCTACAGGATGAAAACATTGTAGAAAAACAACGTGGTAAAGGCTTGTTTGTAAAGCATGGTGTGCAAGATATTATTCTAAACCGTGAACGAGAAAGCTTTCTCTCTTCTCAATGGCCAAAAATTCTTCAACAAATTAATCGTTTGAAGCTTTCAGCTGAAGATTTATTACCATCAACATTGGAGACTAAGTAATGACAACATTAATCTCTATTAATGGCTTAACTAAAAGCTATGGCAGTAAAAAAGTTGTTTCCGATGTTAATTTAACCGTTAAAGCAGGACAAATTTTAGGCTTGGTTGGACCAAATGGTGCGGGCAAATCTACCTGTTTACAATCACTATTAGGCTTATCAAATTTTAGTGGTGATATTGATGTACTAGGCTATAACCCTCGTACTCAAAGAACCGAAATGCTGAGTGAAGTAGCCTACATTTCTGATGTTGCGGTATTACCTAAATGGCTTAAAGTTGAACAAGCGCTGACTTATATGGCGGATATTCATCCTAATTTTAATCGCGAGAAAGCAGAACATTTCTTAGCAAAAACTAATATTGAACATGCTGCAAAAGTGAAAACCTTATCAAAAGGTATGGTAACGCAATTACACTTAGCCTTGATACTCGCCATTGATGCGAAAGTACTAGTGTTAGATGAGCCGACCTTGGGCTTAGATATTCTCACTCGCCACCAATTTTACAATCACTTACTTGAAGATTTCTATTCTGAAGAAAAGTGCATCATTGTCACCACCCACCAAATTGAGGAAATTGAGCACATATTAACCGATGTGGCTTTCATTCAAAATGGTGAATTGGTACTCAATGAAAGTGTTGAAGATATGCGTGAGCGCTTTAAATTACTCGCGGTAACTAACGAGCACTTAACGCAAGCTAAAGAGTTAAAACCAATACATACCAATAGTTTAATGGGCTTAACGACAATGTTATTTGATCATCTAAGCACTGAAGATCTGCAAGCTTTTGGCAGTATTAGTTCACCGAGCTTAGCCGATATATTTGTTGGCATCATGACCAAGGAGGCCGTGTAATGAACCTTTCACTATTAACCATGAGCGTTAAAAAGGAATTATGGGAATTCAACAAGTTATTATTTTGGGTACCCATTATTATTATAGCTATGATGGTTGCAGCACCTTTATTGCAACTGATGATAATAGAAGACTATCAATGGAATGGTATTATTGATGGCCTAACACGACTGCAAAACCAAGAGGTAACACAAGAGCTAGCGCGAGTATCATTTGCGGCAATATCTGGGCTATTTATGCCATTTATGATGGTGGCACTTTTGATACAGCTTTATTATTTTTTGGTGTGTCTATTTGATGAAAGACGTGACATGTCAATCTACTTTTGGCGCTCAATGCCAGTATCAGATGCTACCGCAATATCGACAAAACTATTGACCGGAGCATTAGTGATTCCTGGCATATTTATGTTGGCTGCAACGGTAACTTTGGTGTTGGCTTTAGTATTAGCCTTTATCGGCTGTATTGCACTGTCAATCGGCTATGATATTTCTATTTGGCATGTATGGGGTAGTTTAGAATTATTTACTAATGTTAGCTTAGTTTGGTTGAGCTTAATTCCTTTCGTATTATGGCTTTTTCCATTGTTTGCTTGGTTAATGCTTATGTCGATGTTTGCCAATAAAGCGCCGTTTTTGTGGGCCTTGCTACCGATTATTATACTGGTGTTAGTGGAAGCTTTTGTTGTGCACTATTTTGATTTGAACTCGTCATTTTTTATTCAAATACTAACTGACTACTTCGGCATCAATGAAGATACGCTACAAAATAATTTTAACCACGAAGCCAACATGCGCTTAATGCCAATTAAAGTCTTAATGTCGAAAATCAGCGTTGTTGCTATCGCCGTTGGAGCTGGGTTGATGTACTTAACTTATTGGTTACGAGTTAATAGAAGTCACGCTTAATACTTCACAATTAAAGATAAAAATATCAGCTAAAGTTGAATACTTTTATAAGTGTTTAACTTTAGCTTTTTATTTCCATTTCTACTTCCACACGTTATCTATTCTGCTGCACCATACTTGAACCTACTAATTTTATTGCTGAGTGAACTTATTACCTGATAATTACGTAATGATTTTTAACGTCTAATACCCACTGGTATAAGTATTTAATAGAGAATCATATTGATGAAAAAATTTGCACTAATTATTGGCTTACTATTTATCACCGGCTGTAGCACGGTATACCCAAATAAAGATATTACCGGTTTGGCCTTTCCTGTAGTGACGGGTCAATCACTAGAAAAAAATACAGTCGCTATTCCAACTGATTTTAAAGATGAAATGACCTTACTATTAATTGGCTACAAACAAAATTCACAGTTTGATATTGACCGTTGGTTAATTGCATTAGATATGACGGAAACAAAAGTGAGTGCATATGAAATACCGACTATACAAGGCTTGTTCCCGCAAATGTTTAGCACGGTGATTGATAATGGTATGCGAGCTGGCATACCGAAGCCTTTATGGAAAGGCGTTATTACCGTATACAGCGACGGCGATAAAGTACAAGCTTTTACAGGTAACGAAAATGCATCGAATGCACGGGTAGTATTGCTAAATAAGCAAGGAAAGGTAGTGTACTTCTATGATCAAGGCTTTGCTGTTGCAGCACTAAACGAGGTGAGAAGCGAGCTAGCAAGTCAGTCTTAAGAAGAATAATTTATTAGCTAACAAAATATAAGCGAGTATTAGAAAACCATACTCGCTTTAAATCAGCATTCATTTATCACTAAAGCTTGTTCAGACTACTTAACTGCTAATTCTAGTATTTCACGACTTTGCGTTAAGGTAATCGCTTGGTTTTCACCTAGTTTTACCATGTTGTGAGCGGTTAATTGTCCGATGATTTTATCAATAGCTGCAGCCTTGTCTTCACCATGCTCTGTCAATTGTGTTGCAACATTTAAGCCGTGATAAAACGCTTCTATCGCAGCGATAGTACGCTCAGCTAAATCGTCGCTCGCAGGTAAGGCAAATACATTGCTACCTAACTGTTCTAACTTAGCTTTTTTAACCACTAATTGGTTGCGTAATAATGACGGCTGTACAATGGCAAGTGAGCGTGCATGGTCAACACCGTAAAGTGCTGTTAATTCATGCCCAATCATATGGGTAGCCCAATCTTGTGGTACGCCTGTACCGATTAAACCATTGAGTGCTTGGTTGGCAGTCCACATTAGGTTTTCACGCCAATTTAATGTTTCGCGTTGGTCGTATTGTTCCGCTAATACTAATAAGTTCTTTAATAAGGCTTCCGCGTAACCGTCTTGTACCATTGCACCTGTCGGCATTGTTAAGTATTGCTCACAAATATGTACCCAAGCATCAACAAGACCATTAATTAATTGGCGCTCTGGCAAGGTTTTCATGGCATCGGCATCAAGCACGGCAAACTTCGGTTGTACTGCAGGGGAGAAGAATGGCAGTTTATCTTGGGTTTCAGCACGGGTGATAACTGACGCCGCATTCGATTCTGAACCTGTTGCAGGCAAGGTAAGTACTGCGCCAATAGCTATCGCCTCTGTAACGGTATGCTTGCCTAATAAAATATCCCAGCCAGCACCGTCATAACATGCAGCAGCGGCAACATATTTAGCGCCATCAATCACTGAACCACCACCTACAGCAAGTATGTAGTCAATTTCTTCAGTTTTTGCGATAGCGACGGCTTTATCTAAGGTTTCCATGGTTGGGTTAGCTTCAACACCTGAAAACTCTAACCAAGTGTGATTTGCTAATGCATCTTGCACTTGCTGGTAAACACCATTTTTTTTAATAGACCCGCCACCGTATATAACCAGTACTTTGCTGGTACTTGGAATAGCGCTACTAACACTGGCAATTTTGCCTTGACCAAAATGAATATGAGTAGGATTAACGTATGAAAATTCCATGAAACACCTTTATATTTTATCTAATGAAAAAGCACGCTTACTTTTGATGTGTTGCATATTAATGTAGTTTTAACTAATGAAATAGCCATGTTTGTCGATATTCATTGCCTATTTGTGTAAAATCAACAAAGTCTTAAATTTTCTCCTCGGATAAACTATGCCAATGTTAGCGTCATTAATGCAGTCTTTTTCAGATTTGAAATCATTAAATGAGCTCAATGGCGACTATCGTACGGTGATCCCCGGCGTAAAATTTTATCGTGCTAGCAATAGTAGTGATAAACAACCTTTGCTTTATCAGTCGGGCATTATTGTTATAGGGCAAGGACGAAAACATATTCATATTGCCGACAATTGTGTGCAATATGGCCCCGGTGACTACTTGGTACTTGGCGTACCTATGCCATTAGAATGTGAGGCGTTTGCTGAAAATGGTCTGCCAATTTTAGGTCTAGCCATTGATGTTGACTCTCATACTTTACATAAAATTGTTGGCCAGATTGAAGCACAAAGTAAAGCTGTGAACCATGCCAATCAACAGGATAAAAGTATTCTCGATTTTGGTGTTAAAGCTAATACCTTATGTGAAGACTTCAATTATACGGTAACTCGATTACTTAAGGTTTTACACAATGATAGTGAAGCCACCATTTTAGGCCCTGCCATTGTGGAAGAAATTGTTTATCGTGCGCTAATTGGAGAAAATGGTCATATCTTGTTTGATTTAGCCCATCATGATGGCCATTACGCAAGAATAGCGCGGATTCTTGATACCTTGCATAACAAATATGCTGAACTAATCTCGGTGGAGAGTTTGGCTGAGCAGGCACATATGAGTGTCTCAGGGTTCCATCGCGCATTTAGGCAAGTTACCAGTGAAACACCTTTGCAATATTTAAAGAAAATACGTTTAAATAAAGCTAAAGATTTAATTGTCACTGATGGTAAGCAGGCAACAGAAGCTGCTGCCTTAGTGGGTTATAGTAGTCCATCTCAATTTAGTCGTGAATTTAAGCGTCACTTTAATGCTACGCCGAGATCTATTGTTTAACGTTATCAAAGATAAAAAACCAAAAGTCTAAGACTCAGTGAGCAATCGGCTACGCACATGAGTCATCAACATTCCACACAATACTATGGTAACAGCGCCAATGAGCACTGGTGTGATCAAAAAACTCCAACTTTGTCCTGTCATCATAATGAGTAACGGATTTGCCCCCGCAGGTGGATGCGTGGTTTTACTCAGCAACATTGCGCTAACTCCTAAGCCCGTTGCCAATGCTAATGTTAGTGGTGTTACGCCAACAAATGAAATGAACGTTAAGCCAACAATCGCTGTAATTAAGTGACCAAAAATAACATTTTTTGGTTGTGCTAACGGGCTAGCTGGCACACCAAAAACCAATACTGCAGTTGCGCCAAAGGGGGCCATTATCAAAAGGTAGTCACTTTGATTGCTATCGAGAAAGGTCAATATACCGATTGCTAATGCGCTACTCAAACCTGCAAATATTGCTGAATATAGGTTTTTCATCACTTCCTCGCTATCTAATAATTTATGGAGACAAGTTTGTCTACCTTTGCATGGTAGACAATTCGGTCTCCTTGTGTCAAGGTTGTTGTGAAAATATAAGGAATGATATGAACGAGAAAAAGCATTTACTGACGATGACTGCCTTGGATTTATTTTATAAAAACGGCATAAATTCTGTTGGTATTAATGAAGTTTTAAAAGCCTCTGGTGTCGCAAAAAAAACTTTATACAATCATTTTGTTAGCAAAGACACGTTAATTATTGCGACTTTGGAATACAGGCATAATGTCTTTTTGCACTGGCTGAAGCAAAGCTTGGCTAATTCGACAACAAATGAAGACCTAGTCAGATATTTGTTTAACGCTTTAACACGCTGGTTCAATAATGAAGTGCCCGAACTAACAAGTTTTAATGGTTGTTTTTTTATTAATGCCGCGGCTGAATGTGTTGGGCAAAGTGAAGAAGTTATCACTTATTGCCGATTTCATAAGGCGCAAGTGCGACAGTTAATAGCAAGTCATATGCAAATTATTGATGAACAGTTGTTAGATATGATTTGTTTACTTAAAGAAGGCGCAATTACCTCAGCTTACGTCAGTCAAGACCTGCAAGCAGCTCAAAAATGCTTACCTTGGTTAATGAGTAATATGAAAAAGTAAGCCATTGAGCACTAATGACTTACTTATTCTAAAGCTTGGAAAAGCATGTTGGGATGTAGATTGAATCTCTATTAAGTATTACTTCGTAATTGCCAAACACATGCCAGCGTAAGCAGAGCAAAGAAAACAGGGTCTGACCAACCCAAGCTAGAAAACGTACCAATAAAGCAGGCGTATGTAGTAATAGCAAAACCTATGCTGTTAGTTAATGCCAAACTTAGTAGTAACTTTTTAATCGCCTGACTCTTTGCTTCAATCTCGCGAAACATAAAGGCTACAATGCCTATTCCCGCAAGAAATATACTGTTGTGTTGCGACAAAAAAAGTGAATATTTGTCGTTAATTTCTAAGCCATATAATGGCCACAGTAGCGTAGGAATAAAAAATAAAGCAAAAGCAAAGATAAAATAAATTGTGCTATGTATGGTCAAAAATGTTTTGATGCTCATTTGCTGCTCCTGTTTAATTTTGTAGATAAACCAGCAAAAAGGTTATTTAAATGCACCGTGGTTGATGCTAGTTAAACTTTCATTTACATCAAAAATTTTACTGATAACTTCATTAACGCCGAAGCTTTTAAGGCGAGCAGCGTGCATGGCTAAATATGCCAAAGCTGTTTCTTCACTTTCAAATAAATAGATACCGCCGCCTTCTTTATCTTTTTCACTTTCTGTCCAAATTTTCCAAATAAAGCCTGGTTCTTGATTAATAGACTCGGCAAGATCTTTTAAAGTGCTTGCCATTTCATCACCAAATGGGCCGTTAAATGCGAAATGTAGTTGTAGTAATTTTTTCATGGTATTGCCTCTATTTGTCTATGTTGAGTAACGTCGTTTTAATAAACACCATTTTACTCGTAAAAAATGTACAATAAAGTTCATAATTTACTGCTTATATGTGGAAAAAATAGACCATGAGATTAAAGTCAACAATCGACCAATGGCTAACATTAATTGAAATAGATAATGCTGGTAGCATTCAAGCGGCAGCGTTACGACTCAATAAAAGCCATACCACGCTAATGTATGCGGTAAGAAAGTTAGAAGCGCAAATGGGCGTAAACCTACTTTATATTGAAGGCCGAAAGTCGGTACTTACTGAACATGCTCAAACTCTGTTGCGTCGAGCGAAGCCGATGATAGAGCAAGCACGAGAGCTTGAAGTAATAAGTAAGCAATTGTCACAAGGTGTAGAAGCAGAAATTATTATAACGATTGATCATTTGTGTTGCCGAAGTTGGTTATATCAGCCACTTCAGCAGTTTTTATCAGTTAATAGTGCGACATCAATTCAAATTCGTGAAACTTCTTTAACGAGTACTAAAAATGCGGTAATTGAGAAAAGTGCCGATATTGCGCTTGTTAATATTCCGGTAGCAAATCATTTAGCAGAGGCGTTTGGTATTGTATATATGGTGCCTATTGTGGCGCGAACTCACGCACTCGCGTCTAAGCCAAAGGTTTGTAATGATGACCTATTAGTTGAAACGCAAATTGTTGTTCGTGATTTGGGGGCTGATAACTCGAATGAAGAAGAAAATGCAGGTTGGTTGAAGGCTCAGCGTCGAATTACTGTTGATAGTTTTGATCATGCCATTACCGCGGTTTTATCTGGTTTAGGCTTTTGTCGGGTACCCGAACATATGTTAGAAAAGCTGAATAATAAGGTAACGGCGTTGGAAATTCAGGGCGGCTCTCGCTTTCAAATTCCGGTGCATCTTGTCGCGCCAAAAGAAGCGAGTACGGGGATTGCTGCCAAGCAGCTTTATGAAATTTTACTCGCCGATGCAAGAAAACGCTTAGCGTCTGCCGATTAAACGTTACCGCTATCTGGGCAATATTTAATTGCTTAGTAATGGACTGAAAGTAAAGGCAAATTGAATGGTATAGATAAACATAAAAAAGGGACGCAATTAACGTCCCTTGGTCATTTTATGGTTTATTCATTGGTATTGTTAAGGAAAGGTGATCAGGGTATTGCCTTTAGAAAAGAAAAAGCCACCACCGTTGTCTGCACCTAAATTGCTTTGACAGCGGTTAACGTATCGATTGCCACGGTTGCCGCGGTAACCAACACCCATCCACTTTGATGTTGGACGGTAACAAATTTCTCGGCTGACGCCATCTTCCCAAGTTACCATAACAGCATCGCCGGAATTGCCTAAGCTCGTGTCAATAACTTGATAGCGAGCATTGCTGAATCCAAAGGTGTCTTCAATACTCAAATCGCTATTGATTTTACATTGGTTATCAACAACAAAACCCATTACGGTGCGGTTGTCAAAGTGTGTTCTACAAACCGCTAATTCACCTTGTTGAGTTGATGCGACGTAAGGGGTTAACGCTGCTGTAGGAAACACCCAAGCGTTATCTTCAGGGAATTGGTAAATATACTGCTGCATGGCGTTATCACTGTTGTGCAACCAGCGACTACCATTGTCACCAAGCATTTCAGCTTGTTCACAGCGTTGACCGTTGAAGCTATAACCTACCGTGTCGTTATGTGAACACAACTGCACTAGCTCGTCGTTATCGTGAAAGAAGCTAATATTCTCGCCAGGTAAATTAGCATCGGCGCGAATAACTTGATATTCATCACTATGGAAGTTGTACTCGCCATTTAAACGATTATTAGCGCCAAGCTCACATTGGTTAAGCTCGTTAACTAAGCCGTAGTGTGCCTTGTCATTTGCTTCAAAGCGACAAACCGTTTTTTCGCCTGCACTTGTTGGTAGTTTAAAAGCTAATTGTGACGTAGAAGGCGTAAGCCAAATATCATCAGTTCTTAGACTATATTCCCACATTACTTTAGGACTATTACTGTCATAACCAAAGTACCAACCTTTCCCTGTAGCTTTCATGACACCACGGTCATGCTGCATACATTGGCCGCCATATGTACTAAAGCCGACACCAGCTACGTCTGCCTCAGGGCGGTAACATACTTCAAGGTCTAATGGTTCAGTAAACCAAGCACTTTCTTGCACGGTAATTTTTACGGCTGAAATTTTTCGTTTAGCATTTATGTCTACCACTTGGTATTGCGATGAAGCAAAACCTTGCGCACCTTTCCAGATATTATTAGCGCCGATAGTACACTTGGCGTCATCAACATAACCTAAAAGTTGTGTGCCCAGAATACTCATACGACAAATAGCGTTTTCACCATGGTCAAAGCTAACCGTTAAAGGTGTAATGTTTGCTGATGGTAATACCCAGCCTTCATTTTCAGGTAACTGATCTAAGGTGTCACGTGATTGTGTTAGATATTGATTACCACTTGAAAAACCCCAACCTTTGCCATTGCTAGCGGTCATATTAGAAACACATTTACGCCCTCTAATAAAGCCAACACCAGTGAAGGGGTCTTCATTGCGATAACAAATTTGTAGTTCTTCACCAGTTTCAGGCAAAGTGATCATCACTTTGTCGTCTATTTGACTGATTGTGTCGCGGTTAAAGGTTAGGAAGCTCTCAGAACTAAAGCCTGCAATACCGTTGTAGCTGTTTAACTCGCCAATCGTACAAGTATTATTTTCGACAAAACCTAGCAGTGATTTAGTTGATAAATCTTTTTTCACCGCATGGAAATAACACAAGGTTTTCGTATCGCCATTAATATCGACACTAAAAGCTTCACTACTATTGGTATTGCCTGTGATGGCACCATCAAACAGAGGCAATGCGTCAACTAACGCTGCTCGTGCTTGTTCGTGTTGCGCTTGTTCAGCAGCAAATTTTGCTGGTGTTGGATCTGAAAATACAGAAATATTAATAGGTAATATCAGAGGTTTAGTACTGGCTTGATCAAAATAGTCAATTTGAGTTAATGGCAATGAACCGGTATACGTTCCTTCAATTAATTGTGGGTTATCTTCTAGGGTTACACTAATGCGTAAATTGGCATCAAACGATTGCTGATGTCTCGTTGAACAACCAGCAGCATCTTCCATTGGTTTCCATTCACAGCCTGGGTAGTGTTTGTCTCCCCATGCTTGCACTACCAGAGTTTCACCATTTTCTGCTGTTACCGGGAATCTAAAGCTGGTTTTACTGCCAACATTTAATACTGGCGCTGTTGGCCCAACAACGTCAGTAGCGACATCAGTAATAATGCCAGAGCTAATATTCTCACTCATGTCTGGAATGAAAAATGTTGATGAACCTAGTTCTATTGCTCCGGTGTCTTGCGTTTGATAGCTTAAATTCGCCATAAACTCTTGGTCGGTAAGGCGAGCATTAAATAAAATTTTATCGTGAGCAGTTTTAGCAATATCAAATGTTATTTTACTACCGTCAATACGAGTCTCACCGAGTGAAATTTTTGCATCATCGTAAACAACATTTATCCAGTCAATGCCATTAAATTCAGCATCGGCTTGTTGGTAAAGTGTTAAGCCTTCAGCTTCATCAAAATGCAAAAAGAAATCCATATCGTGGTTAGTCGGCTCATCGCCTGAAGCAACCCGATTAACCGTACCGTTTGCAATTAGCTTTTGCATTTCAGCACGTACCGGATTATCCCAGCCGTATGCCATACCTGAATCATGATTGAAGCCCATGGTGTGGCCATACTCGTGGCTAAATGTGCCGTAATGTGAAGTATAAATATAATCGGTAACGGTAAATGAGCGATCTAAAGTATACGCTGCTAATGCTAACCAACTACTACTGGCCAAGCCTGCAGCTTTGTGGGCTTTACGGTAATTTTTTGGAATATCATAGGTGGCTGTTTTATGCCACTTTGATAACGTTGAGCTTTTGGATTCATCACGCTCAGACCAAAAATAATTTTGGTAATAGTCATAAGTTTCAGCGCGGGCATAAAACTTCATCATGTTACGTTGAATATCAGCGTAAACGTCAACCCAAATATCTTTTTCAACACTTTCATTAAAGCCATTAGCGTTAGGTGAATAAACACCGTAAGGCTCTAAACGTGTCAGTGTTGTTTCTGCTGATAATGAAATATCGGTTAATGCAACAGTAACTGTTGTACGTGGTTGAATTGCTTGCTTTATCGTGACACCTGTACCGTCAATAATAGCGTTTAAATCGCTAAACATGCGTACGGTGTTATTGCGAATGACAAGTTCACCATTGCCATTTACCGTTAAAGTAATATCTTTAACACTTGATGGACCACGTAAATCAGCAACGATGGCTTCTTCAGTGATTAGACTAAATGACGTTGTTAATAGTGTGGTTGGGGTTAAGTTTGGTGCCTCTATTTTTCGTTCAATAAATTCCGCTTGAACAGGTAAAGCTAATGGTGCAAGTATTGCCGCAGTAATTAATAAACGGCTTAGTTTTTTTTCTGCCCTAATAAACATATGGACGTCCTTCTGATAGGTAAAAAAGTGAGTTTTTTTGTTCTGTGGGGGCTTTTTTACTTAACGAACATGACCTTATAACACTGCTATTATGTGGAATCTAGTAAACTTTTGATGAAGACTAAAAAATTGTACTAAAGTGTTGTTTTTGCAACATCTTTGTTACACTTGTAATGAAATAACGGTGTTTTTTCTTTTAAAGAGGGCTAGTAAGTGTTTGTTTAATCGGGTCTAAAAAATACTAAAATGAGGTGACTTATAATGTGGAAAATATCAGAGATGTAACTATCTACATCATTACATCTCTTGTTGTTAAAAATCGTTACACTCTTAAGGCTTCCATATCGGCAATTATTTCTTCGAGTTTTTTAAATTCACGGACATAAATTGGTTTCATATCTAGCTGGTAAATGGCACCAGCAAAGTAAGACAATAAAAATGCAATAAACATCACTGCACCGGTAAAAATAATGGGAACACCAAATAAAACTGGCACATTTGGAAAGTCTATTTGAAAGCCGGCAATAATAGACAAACCAATATTAGAAAAGCCAAGTTGTGCAATACAAGCCAAAAAAAATGCCGGGTAAACAAACTGGTAAATTTTAGTGTATTGTTGGATCAAGCCTTTTAACCAGGCATCAAATGATTTGATGTATTGGTAGCTGCTGGTATTTTTATCCATTCGTTCTAACTCAGCCAATTGCTTTTTGCCAAGCCAGACAAGTGCCAATAACATAGAGGCAATAAACAGCGCTAAAGCGGGCATACCAAAGGCGCTTAATATGACCAATACTGCGAATGCGCCGATGGCAATAGCAATAATATTCCAGCGAAATGTTCGTTTTAATTTATCAACAATATTTTGCGACTTTTGGTTATACAAATCATTAATCTTTGGTGCAATTAATGCCTTGTCGTCGATAAAACCTTGTTGCCAAATTGTTTCTATTGATTTAGTCATTTAATTGCTCTCCATATTGAGTATCTTATTGAGTCGCTGTTTTATGCGGGTAATACGAACACCGATGTTATTGGCATTTGTTCCGATAATATCGGCAATTTCTAGGTAACTTTTCTCTTCCAAATATAACAATATCAATGCTCTGTCAGTTTCCGTTAATTGTCGGATAGCTGCATAGAGTTGATTAATAGATTCATCAGCGAATGTTTTGCTGTCAGCAACCGCTTCTGCAGGTAAAGTGTCAGACGCAAAATGCTGATAATGACTGCCTTTCTTCTTTTTTAAATATGTTAAACAAACATTTAAAGAAATTTTATATATCCAAGTAGACCATTGTGATTTTTCTTGAAAACTGTCGTGGCTGCGCCAAACTTGCAAGCAAACCTCTTGATAGTAATCTTCAAAATCTTCTTGAGAGTTGGTATACGCTCGACAAATTTTTATAATAATGCCGGCGTATGGCAGTATAAATGCGGTGTAAAAATCACTTCCCATGGCTTATCGCTTTCATTTTTTTATTTTTTATAATTCATTAGTGGCAAAAAACAGAAAACATTACACCCATGCGACAATTTTTTAATGATGTGAAATGCAGGATTTATTTACCGCCGGCAATATCGATAAAAGTGCCCGTAACATAGGAAGCTTCATCGGATAAAAGCCAAGCAATGCTATTGGCAACTTCTGTTGCGGTGCCAGCACGTTTTAAGGGAATTTGTGGACTTAGGCGCTGAACTCTATTTGGCTCACCGCCATCAGCATGCATTTCGGTGTCAATAAAGCCGGGACGCACGGCATTCACTCTAATATTTCGTTCGGCTAATTCTAAAGATAAACCTTTAGTTAGCGAATCCATCGCACCTTTAGAGGCTGCGTAGTCAATATACTCACCAGGAGCACCAATTCTCGAAGCGGCAGATGAAACATTGACGATAGCGCCGCCGTTAGGCATTTGTTTTATCGCTTCTCGACAACACAGGAAGCAGCTAGTGACATTGGTGATTAATACCTTATTGAAACGTTCTACAGACAATTCAGCTAAGGTTGATTGGGTAAATAAAATACCGGCATTGTTAACCAAGTGAGTAACGGCGCCGTATTGTTGTTGTACTTCGGTAAATAGTGCCTGTACATCGGCTTCAACGGAAACATTAGCAGCAAAGGCGAATGCGCTGCCACCTTGTTGTTTAATAGTGTTAACTACTTGCTTGGCGCTTTCTTCGCGGTTGCGATAATTGACGCAAACTGCATAACCTTGTGACGCCAATAATATAGCAGTAGCAGCACCAATTCCTCGCCCTGCACCGGTAACAATTACAACTTTTTCCATCATCATTCTCAGTTATTTTATTGCTCATCAGAGTATGTCAGTTAGCTCATTTTTGCGAGTTATTTACTTGGCGATCAATTTTTAAAATACAATATACCCAAACCACTCGAAGATGCAGTTTCAGAGTTAAGCTAGGAAATCAGAGCAAGGCGCAGCACGCAGGTAATGGTTACTCCCTTATCAAGTACTGCAACGCTGAACTGGTTTTCTAGCTTAGCTCCCATAGGGCAAGGCGATAAAGGGTCATCTCCGGCGTTATTGATTTCGACAATGGAATAACCATTCTCGTCAATCAATGCCTTGGTGCTAACCCTTTCTCGGCTTGCTGAATCCTGCATCTTCGAGTGGCTTGGGTATATATGTTGGAAATATTGAGGTATGTCACTTTTTAATGAGAAACATTGGCTATTATCAACTGTGTGCTTGCTGACCTTTAGTAAGCAATGGTAAAAATACAATCACTTCTAAGGTACAAATATCAAGGACCTGTTTATGAAAAAATTTTTATTCCTCTGTAGCGTTTTATTGTCGACTTTGTTGATGCAATCATCAGTACAATCACAAGAACAAACTGCTGATAAACCAGATCGTAAAATCACTGTTCAGGTTAATATCGCCGCAGATTTAATGCCTAATGATGCTGATGATTGGGTGCTATATGTTTATGCCTCTAAACCTGGAGCACGTTTACCACTAGCGAACTTCAAAGGTAAACTATCACAGCTTCCTAGTGAAATAGTGCTGCACCAAAGTATGTATTTATTGCCACATTTAACCTTACAACAAGCTGAAAGTGTGGTGATTGTCGCGAAAGCGACAAAGAGTAAAAATCCACATCAAAAGAGCCCTGACGATATTATCGGTTATTCAACGCCAGTTAACTTCAACAGTGGCCCGCACCAGTCAGTGACTATGAGCATTGATCAACACGACAAAGCCCTACCTAAGAAGTAACAAACAACTAAAATCACATGGTTTTTATTGATTAGCGAGGTTAAATATGTGGATCGTCACCAATCACGAGAATTCTTGAGCAGGGTTTTCTAGGCTGTAGCTAGATTGAGATAAATTAATTGAAATTTTTACGTCAAAAGTCGTGAGAAAATTATAAAAAACGCCACAAAAAATAAGGAAATTTAAAAAATCCAAAGCTATGTCTTGAATGATCACTTATAGCCAACTGCGGACATTAGCTTTCGAGTTAATAGCAGCAGATCAGAGATTCTAAAGCTTCATTTTTAACTTAAAAAATCACATCTATTCACAATTGAATTTATGCCTAAAACTTTTACATGGCGTTAGATCTAAAATCCCTATAGCGGACATAAGAATTATTAAAATTCCAAACGAAATTAGAGTATTAATTCTAAGGCGGTAATGAGATGGTCCGCCTCCCCTAATCTACACTTAGGGCAGACTATTAAATGAGGAGAATCATCATGTCTACTATTAACATTCTTGGAATTGATATAGGAAAATCTACCTTTCACCTTGTTGGCCATGACTTATCTGGACAAGAGGTTTATCGCAAAAAATTTAGTCGTCCGAAACTAATTCAATTTCTTTCTATTTCAGAGATAACAACTATTGCTATGGAAGCTTGTGGTGGCTCTCATTGGTTAGCAAGAAAGTGCCAAGAGTTTGGACATAAAGTACTACTCATACCGCCGCAGTATGTTAAGCCATATGTCAAAACAAACAAAAATGATTTCATTGATGCTGACGCCATAGCTGAAGCAGCGACTCGCCCAACTATGCGTTTTGTCAGCGTTAAAACTGAATCATCTCAAGTGATATCAGTCATTCAACGAATACGCTCAAGCTATCTAAAAGACAGAACGGCATGTATGTCGCGTATCGGATCAATTTTATTAGAGTTTGGCATGGCTTTTCCAAAATCTCATGCAAAAATGAAAACATTATTCCAATGGCTAGCTGAGCATGGCGAGCCAATACCACCAATGTTGCTTTTAGAATTAAGAGACCACCATGACTTTTACCTAAAACTTAATCAACTTATTTTAACTCAAGATAAAAAGCTCAAAGAAATTGTGAACAACGATGAACGAGCTCAACTACTCAAAACGGTCCCTGGAGTGGGAGTTCTAACCGCTAGTCGTTGCTTATCTGATATAAGTAACGTTGCTGATTTCAAAAATGGGAGGCACTTAGCCGCCTGGATTGGCTTGGTGCCTCGTCAGTTTACAACGGGAGGAAAGCCTACATTACTAGGTATAAGCAAACGAGGGAATAAAGGCTTACGTGAATTATTCGTTCACGGTGCAAGAGCTGTTCTTGTTAGGCCTGAAAAAGCTGTAGCTATTTTCGGAAATTGGATATTAGAATTATTATCGAGAAAACCATTTAACGTCGTAGTAGTCGCTTTAGCGAACAAACTAGCACGTATCGCATGGTCGGTACTTTCAACCAAACAAGCATTCGAAGTTAGAGTGCAAGCCTGATTTGCAAATGATGATAAAGATGACACAACGGTTAGACCACTGGATTGAAGACCTGTGGGGCGGAACAGCAACTTTATAAGTGTGCTTTGGCGCTTTTGAGGACAATCTAGCGCGGATCTCATCGTGGAGCTGGGGCTAATATATTGGTAACCCAAAAAGACTCCGAATACATTAGCGCAAACCAACTACGTTATCGATATTATTACTTGCAATATTGAGGCGGACCATACATTCGCCCCCAAAGTGAGATATATCTTAAAAATAACTTCTCAATCTATGATTAGTGTAGTGGCCGCTGATGGTTATGCGCTTCAGAGTTGAATCTGCCAGATAGAAATATATAATTATTCAACGTGGTTAGTAAGAACAAATCTATCACTTTTGCCCATTATTTCAAGTAGGTATATCCATCTAAACAGTTTTCATAAAAATCAATCCAATTAACGCCTTCACGTGGGTTGATTTTTCCACGCTGAATTTGTTTATCAATTTCTTTTTTTACGATCTGAGCCATAATTTCAGGCGTGTATTGCATGGTAGATAGTACATTTTTTACAGAAGACCCTTTTACCACTTCTTCTATATAAAAGTCCTTGGGATCATCGTCGTAACTGACAATGTGCACTTCATTTAAACGGCCAAATAAATTGTGCATATCCCCCATAACATCTTGATATGCACCCGTTAGGAAAATACCAATATAATAATCTTCACTGTTTTTTAATGTATGTAATGGGATATGTTGTGCGACAGTATCATCGCCAATAAACTTATCAATTTTTCCATCGCTGTCACAAGTAATGTCAACAAGACTACACAGCTTAGTTGGCTTTTCATTTAACCTAGATATAGGCACGATAGGCAATACTTGATCGATAGCCCAAGAGTCTGCTGCTGACTGGAATACTGAAAAATTGGCGAGATATTGTGATGACAACATTTCAGGGATTTCTTTTAATTCTTCAGGCACAAAGTCTTCATTTTGCAAAAGTTGACCAACCTGATTTAATATTCGCCAGTAGATAGTTTCTATTTTTGCTAACTCATCAAGGTTTAAAACACTCAACTTAAATGCTTGCATCGCTTGTTCTTTTAGTTGAGTCACATCGTTATAAGACTCTTGGAAATTATCAACCGAAAGGTTATCTTCTATTTCACGAATATTGGCGACGATAATATGCTCACCGGTTTCTTTACGCGTATTGTATAACTTCCCACTTGGTTGAATTTCGCCGATAATTTTTGTCACTACGCAAGAGTGGTGCGCAGTCATTGCTCTGCCACTTTCACTGACAATATGTGGATGTGGCACAGACTCTAAATCACAACTTTGTTTAAAGCCGTAAATAATATCAGCAATATATTCTTCTAAATTATAATTACAGGACGAATCATTGGTTGATTGTGAACCGTCATAATCAACCGCTAAACCACCACCAACATCAACATATTCAAGTGGTACACCTTGCTTGACCAATTGTGTATAAATGAGTGATGATTCTTGAACGGCTTCTTTAATGGCGCGGATATCGGTTAATTGGCTACCAATATGAAAATGTAATAGCTTAATAGTATCCTTTAAACCTTCTTGGTCTAGCAAATCAATCGCGTTAAGAATTTCAGCAATGCTTAAGCCAAACTTAGCTCGCTCTCCACTAGAGTTTTCCCATTTTCCACGACCTTTCACCATCATTTTTACGCGCAAGCCTATTAAAGGCTTAATATCGAGTGATTTTGATAATGAAATTAGACTGGTTAATTCACTAAATTTTTCAATAACAATTATCGTTTTTCGGTTTATTTTTTGTCCTAACAAAGCCAGTTTTAAATATTCTTCGTCTTTGTAGCCATTTAAAATAGTGAGAGAGTTTTTGTTGGTGTTATAAGCTAACGCGGCAATAAGTTCAGGCTTTGAGCCTGCTTCTAAGCCGTAATCGAATCGTTTACCGGCACTGACAATTTCTTCAATGACTTCACGCATCTGGTTTACTTTCACCGGAAATACGCCAAAATATCGACCTTCGTAATCCGCTTCTTCAATTGTCTTTCTAAACGTTCGGTTTAATCGTTCAACTTGAGATCGTAATATATCGTGAAACCTGATCACGACCGGAAAGTCGATACCTTCAGCAGCAATCTCATCAACAACTTCTTGCAAATTAATAGATAGATCTGGCTGGTCGTAACGAGGGGTTACTGAAATACTGCCATGCTCACCGATACCAAAGTAGCCGTCTCCCCATCGATTAACGCGGTAGATATTTTCCGAAGAATCGATGCTCCAATTTTCTGTAGTATCTTTGGTTGCGCTATTGGTCTTAGTATTGGTAATTGTATTTTGTTGTACTTTCAAGGTTATATGCTCTTCGGTTCTAAACAAAGTAATAGTTCGCGAACAACCTTCGCGGCAAAGACATCACTATTTCCTGTGCTGTCAATTTCTGGTGATAATTCAACTACATCACATCCAACAAAATGCTTGTTTTTAAAATGCTTACAAAGACTGATGAAGGAGTGAAAATCTTCTCCTCCTGGCTCGGGCGTACCAGTACCAGGAAAGTAACTTGGATCGAAATAGTCTAAATCTAAGGTTAAATAAATAGGAATATCTTCAGGAATATTTTCAACAGCCAACAGAAATTCAGCTCTACTTGCTTTTAACGAATTATGTTGTTTCATCCAATCATATTCTTCTTTAGTACCTGAGCGAATACCGTATTGAATTAACTGATGATCTTGACCAAAATGGTCGGTTATACGACGAATAATTGAGGCGTGTGAGTGATGGTAACCAAGATAACCATCACGTAAATCAGCATGAGCATCTAAATGCAAAACAATCAGGTTTGGGTATTCAGTTAAATACTTTTTAATAGGCGCGTATGACACTGAATGTTCACCACCTAGCGTCATAATTCGAGCATTATTTTTAGCTAAAGCAATATCACCAAACAACTGTTCAAAGGCCTTGTTAGCATCATTATAGGCGTTTTCAACATCAGTAGACTGGCTCTTTTCATTGATTGATAAATCAATGGGTAAATTGCCCATATCGACAAACGATATCTCATTAAGGTCGGCATCTAAATATGGGGAATATGACTCTATCCCATCAGAAACGGCACGTAGTGCATTTGGGCCAAACTTTGCGCCTTTTCTAAAACAGGCGGTGCCATCAAACTCAAATCCGATAATATGGGTAGTATTAGGGTAAATACCCAGTTTTTCTTCTGCGCCTTCAAAAGAGATAGGGGCAGAAACTAAACCAACATTAATTTGCTTTAGCATAGAAATTTATCACTCAATTTTTCACTAAATTTATTTTGCGTAATTATCCAAATTTATTACATAATGTATAGCTTTTTATCAACAAGAAGACAAAAACACAGCATAAGAAGTGAAAAAAATAGTGTTGTTTATTTATACAACAATAGTTAAATTATTTTATTGATTTAATCAGAAAAATTTGTAAGATAACGCACCATTTTTACAATAGGAAGCTCATAATGTTTTTTGAAGGTTCAGAGAAAAAAGCTGAGATTCTGATCGACTCAAAACAGCTTTCTTTACTTGATGATATAAACGATGAGTTTTGGTCAGCCTTGGTTGATTGCAGCCAAGCAAAAATATTATCATCAATCAGTAACGAATATTGCAAAGCCTTTTTGCTATCAGAGTCTAGCTTGTTTGTATGGCAGGATAGAATTTTAATATTAACTTGTGGTGAAACCCAGTTGGTTAAAGCCGTTGAATATTTTATTCAACATATTGGCGCACAAGCAATTAAGCATCTTACATATCAACGTAAGAACGAATATTTTGCTAATGCACAGCCAAGCTGTTTTGGCGACGATATCAAATTAATTAATCAGCTAATGCCAGGTAAAGCTTATCGTTTCGGTGAAATGGATAGCCACCATAATTATGTCTTTCATTTAGATAATGATTTTATCGCTGATGCAGATGACATTACCTATGAATTTTTGGCTTATCAAATATCGAAAAAAGCTTCACAGCATTTAACGCAAGAAAACCTAACCAGCAAAGAAATACGTCAATTTCTCAGGCTTGATAGCCTATTGCCTAATTTTATTATCGATGATTTTGTTTTTTCGCCTTATGGTTATTCGCTAAATGCTATTTACCAGCAGCAATATTTAACTATTCATGTTACCCCACAAATGGACAGCAGTTATATTAGTTTTGAATCAAATATTGATTTACTTAAGTTGGTACCAACATTGATTGATATTTTAGGGCCTAAATCATTCGATTTAATGAGTTTTAACGAAAATGAATTTGAAGCAAAGTTAACGCAATACATACCAGAGCAATATATAAGTAAATCAAAAGTAAGTAAGCAATTAAATAACGGGTATTTAGTTAATTTTGCAAATTTCATACTACCACAAGAAACATTTTTAGAGCCTATTGAGCTCGATATTTCAGGAGAAAATCATGCACTCTAATTTATGGGTTGAAGAAACATTCCAAGACTTTTTAGGCATTAAATTCAAGGTTGAAAAAGTACTTTTTTCGGGTAAAAGCGAATTCCAAACCGTTGATGTTGTTGAAACTAAAGGTCATGGCAAAATGCTCCTTAATGACGGTTTAATTATGGTAACTGAAAGGGATGAATTTGCTTACCATGACATGATCACGCATGTTCCTTTGTTTGTTCACCCAAGTCCTAAAAATGTATTAGTGATAGGTGGTGGTGATGGTGGCACAGCAAGAGAAGTGATACGCCATGCATCTGTTGAGAAATGTACCATGGTTGAAATTGATGCCATGGTAGTTGATGCCTGTAAAGCACACATACCGCAAACATCTGCCGTGCTTGATGATGAGCGCATTCAGCTAGTTATTGGCGATGGTGTGCAATTTGTTAAAGAGACTACCGAAAAGTTTGATGTAATTATCGTTGATAGCACTGACCCAATTGGTCCTGCTCAACCATTATTTGGTGAAGCGTTTTATCAAGATGTTTTTAACTGCCTTGCAGATGACGGTATTGTAGTCTCTCAAGGAGAGTCTTCTTGGTATGCTATGGATATTCAAGAATCCTTATTAAAAGTGTTAAATAATGTCTTCCCTAAAAGCTACTTGTATAGTTTTAGTAATTTAACTTACCCAGGTGGTTTATGGAGTTTTACTTTTGCGTCTAAGCAATATCACCCAGTTGATGACTTTACACCTGAACGTGTTGAACAATCTGGCTTAACGTTTGATTATTATAATGCGCCCCTGCACTCTGCTGCATTTTCATTACCAAGCTTTGTTATTAAAGGTTTGAATGGATTAATTGATAATTAATATCGGCTGAGATCTAATAATGCGCCTACATATTAACTGATTGGAATATCGGCCTTAGCATCAATTTTTTGTAGCATATTTATTGTTTATATTACTTAAATAGAAATAATAAACCCCATACTTACAAAAGAAAGAGTGAGGTTTACATATAAAATTAGTTATATTGATTAGCTCTAGGTCTTGTTAGGTTTATTGCGAACTGCTCACCTTTGAGCTTCCGTGTAAACTATGAAATGGTTTATATACCGTTAATCGTTTGTATTTTTGCCATAACAGTTCTATTTTATTTTGCCCTTCACTTTGTTCTCTGCACATTTGAGAAAATTGCTTTTCTATTTCATTTGCAGGAGTACAAATTTCTTGCTCTAACATACGCAAACGCCTCCCAATAGAGGTTAAAATTTCAGCCTCTACTATAGTAAAGTCTCCTGACTTATTAAAACCACGCGGGAAGTTTACATCATCGTAAAAAGGGCTTTCAGCAGTAAATCCGTGAGATAAAATCATTACAACCTCTGTTAACAGTATTTGTCTTTTGGCGGATTATGCGACTAACTAACTAAACTGTAAAACAAATAATTATTATCGAAACGATAAGAATAAAAACATTGGTTATTGAGTATTAAGTTGATTAATTTGGAGTGGAATTTAAGGCATACAGTCATTATTTGAGGATGGTAAGCTAATACTATTTCCACCAAAACAAAATAATTAGAACGACACATATGACGATGAAAAGGTATTTTCTAACAATTGAATTATAAAATTGAAAAACTCTTAGCTAACCGTTGTCTACTTTTGATAGCAAGTTATTACATATCCACGAACAACTGCAATAGTGATAGAATTGCTAGCAATTCATAGGTATGGTCAACATCTCCTGACATACTAAAGATTTCTCAAAAAAACATTGGGGTTAATGTCAGCAATATTGAAACGGCAGCCATTGTGCTTATCTCACTTTGCGCCCCAAACCGCCATAGAATCATAAAAATTTATTATCTAAAATCATATTAATCTAAAGTCAGCTTTCAGAATTTTCAATCAAATTTGAGTCTTGGTTTTTCAAATTTTAATATAGCAATTTAGAAGATACTCATTATCTAATTTATAGCAGTTTTGACGGAGTTGATGTCAGCAAAGATAAGCTAAGGCTAATGTCCGTTATCGTATCTTTGCTGACCTTATTGGATCATTGACGAGTTACAAAAATAAACTGAGGTGTAACTTAAATGTTAAATTACCTCATCGTGTGACGCATTTCTTATTATTTGTGACGATCCACAAATATTAGACCTTGCTACTCAATAAATTGGCAAAAACATAAACTTTAACTTAGTTTTTCACCCTCGCTTTAACCTCGCTTTAACCCCTCACTCGCTACACTTTCGCCATATTTTTAATTATGGGGCGAATTGTGAAGTTTTCACCAGTATTTATTATCTCGCTAAGCTTTTGTTTTATTAGTGCATGTTCAACATTTGAAGATGTAACTTTTGATCAACAAGCAAGCAATCAACTAAAAGATTTAGCGCAAACTAGTATTGACGTTAGCAACGAACCACAAGCTATCGCCTTATCTGAGTTACTTGCTATTGATGAAGCCAATGCCTTAATTGCCAGTGCCATGGCAAATAACCCAAGCTTACAACAAACTTTATTGACCTTAAAAACTGCAGAGCAACAATTAACGGTTACTTCATCGTCGCAATGGCCAAGTATTTCAGCAGGTTTAAATGCCAATAAAGCTGAGGCGAGTACGGCAAATTACAGCGCTAGTGTTGACGTTGCCTGGACCCTTGATATTTGGCAGCAACTTGCCAACGCTAGCAGTGCTGAGCAAGCAAACGTTGCTGCCAGTGTTTATGCCTACCAAGGTGCGAAAGACTTGTTAGCGGCTAATGTTATGCAAGCTTATTTAGGCTTAGTACAAACGAGTCAGTTAATTGCTATAGAGACAGCGCGTGTTAGTTCTTATCAAACTAACGAGCAAGTGATCATTGACCGCTATCGCAAAGGGTTAATTGAGTTAAATGAACTCGATACCGCCAAATCGTCAACACAAAGTAGCCAAGCAACCCTGGTTGATTATCAGGCGCAATATCAACAAGCCTTAAGAAATATCGTGCTATTAACCGGCGTGACGGAAAATTCACTCAGCTATCGAGAAGTTTATCCTGAAGTGATGATGCCACTTGATAAGGTTTCTGCGCAAAACTTAGGCCGACGCCCTGACTTGCAGCAGGCGTATCAAAATATTATTGCCAACCAGTATCAACATAAAGTGGCGTATAAAGCCTTACTACCGAGTTTGTCGTTAACAGGCTCTATTACCAATAGTGACGCTAACTTACATGACGCACTTTTTGGCAGTAATGCTTGGCAATTGCTCGGGCAATTATCAGCACCAATTTTTAATGCCGGCAAGCTGACAAGCGAAGTAGAAATCGCAAAATTTTCCGCTGAAAAAAGCTATTGGAATTTCCAAGAAAAGTTACTTTCAGCCGTTAATGAAGTCGATAACGCCGTTGCTCAAGAACAAGCTATTAGCAAACGCTTAGTGCTGACTGAATCAGCGCTAGCAAGCGCTAAGCGCAGCGAGCAAACGTATACCTCTCGCTATCGTCAAGGCACAGTGTCATTAATCGACCTACTACAAATTCAACAACAAACATTTTCATTACAAGCACAAGTTACGCAATTAACTTACGAGTTATTAAACAACCGCATTACCTTAGGGCTTGCGTTAGGCTTAGGAGTATAGGTATGCCAATTATCAATAAAAAATCACTTGCTACTGTGGCAGGATTAACCAGTATTTTTCTCGCCATTACTATCAATGGTGCCTTGTCTGCCAATCAGCAAAAAACACCGCCGCCAAAAGTAGCACCACAATATCCAGTAGTGTCGGTCACGGCAGTTGCTGCTATTAGTCAACGTGCTGAAGTGACCGCTTATGGTGAAGTTAAATCGCGAAATCAATTAGCACTAACCTCACAAGTGAGTGGCCAAATTACCTATTTGTCAGATAAATTTTTAACGGGTAACACCTTTAAAAAAGGTGAATTGCTGGCAGAAATTGAACCGATAGTTTATCAACAGGCATTGGCAAATGCGCAAGCAAATTTAGCGGATGCTGAATTAGCCTTAGCACAAGAGCAGCTTAATAGCCGCCAAGCGGAAGAAGAGTGGCAACAATCAGGTTTAGCTAGCGAACAAGCTTCAGATTTAGTCTTGCGTAAACCACAATTAGCGGTAGCAAAGGCAAAATACGCAATGTCGCTAAAAGAAGTAGAAAAAGCACAATATGACTTAGCACAAAACAAGTTACGCGCGCCATTTGATGCCTTAGTGGTTTCAAAACAAGTGCAAGTGGGTAGTAATGTACAAACGGGCACAACCTTAGCGGATTTATATGACATTTCATTATTTGAAGTGGCTTTGCCGTTATCGGCACAACAATGGCAATTATTGCCGAAGACGATAAATGACTCACAGCAAATAACGGCTATAGAAGTTCAATTAACCGATGAGTCAACGCAGCAGCAATGGCCAGCCGTAGTTGACCGAGTTGAACAGCATATTGATTCGCAAAGTCGTCAACGTTCATTAGTTGCCGTTGTTAAACAGCCAATTGCATTAGCGCAGCCGTTATTTCCAGGCTCGTTTGTTAAAGCCAATATTCATGGTGAACAAATTGAGCAGCTGTGGCAATTACCGGCGTCGGCTCTCGTTGATAGTAATACGGTGTGGCAGGTAAATGATGACGGCTTACTCGATTATTTATCGATAAACGTGATGTTCTCACAAAACAATGCCGTTTATGTTCAGCCAATTGATAAAAACGTTACAAGTAAAGCTGTCAATATTGTTAATCGCCCGCTCGCTAGCTACTTAAAAAATATGAAAGTTGAAGCGAAAGTAGAGGAGTTGCTGTAATGACACCTGCACATCACCAACGCGGTATTATCGCTTGGTTTGCTGGCAATTCAGTTGCCGCAAACTTGCTGATGCTATCAATCATCTTTCTTGGCTTAATGTCGTTTAATCAATTACGCAAAGAGGCATTTCCGCCGTGGGCGACTGACTCTATTCGTATTTCGATGACCTATGATAGCGGTGATGCCAAGCTTTCTGAGGAAGGTATTGCGATAAAAATTGAAGAAGCACTAGCAACAGTACAAGGCATTAAACGGGTTACTTCAACCTCAAATGCCAATGGCAGTAATGTCACGGTTGAAGCAACCTCAAGCTATGATCTTGATATTTTATTACGTGATGTAAAAGCCAAAGTAGATGCTATTTATAATTTTCCTGCCGCGGCGGAAAAGCCAAGCATAGAGAAAATGACGCAATTGAATCACGCTTATTCAATTAAAATTTTTGGCGATAGTGACCGTACCGCATTGCAAGCCATTGCCGAACGTCTAAAAGTTGATTTACTCGCGCAGCCATCAATCTCAAATGTGACGATAAAAGGCAAAGCTGAGCCGATGATGTCGATCGAGCTTGATGAGCAAAAGCTACAGGCTTACAACTTATCATTTTCAGATGTTGCTGATGTGGTTAATAGTGAATCATCTACCGCTATTTCCACCAGTTTACGTAATGCCGACAAAGTTGTGCGTTTAAAGGTGGCTGAACAAGCTTACCAACAAAAAGAATTTGCCAATATTCCCTTAGTTACTTTGGCTGATGGTAGCCAAATACTCTTAGGTGATGTCGCGAAAATTAACGATGATTTTGCTGATGATGTTTTTGTGGTTGGTCGTTATAACGGACAGCCCGGTATCGGCGTGGAAATTAACGTTGATGACAACGGCGATGTATTAAAAATTGTTGAGCAGGCTAATAATATTGTTAGTAAGTGGCAAGAAAGCGCTTTGCTACCACAAAATGTTGTCATGGAAACATGGAATGATGGCGGCACCTTAATTCGTGATCGTTTAGCGCTATTAGTTAAAAATGCTTTATCAGGTATTGCGTTAGTTTTTATCGTTTTAGCAATATTTCTAAACTTACGTGTCGCATTTTGGGTAACGGCAGGCTTACCTTTTATTTTCTGCGGTACGCTATTCTTTATGACCGACAGTTTTACCGGCATGACCATAAATGAAATGACCACGTTTGGTTTTATTCTCGCGCTCGGTATTGTGGTTGATGATGCTGTGGTGGTCGGCGAAAGCATTTACGCAACGCGAAAAGCGCAAGGCGACTCAATTAAAAGTACCGTTGTTGGCGCACAAAAGGTCGCTGTGCCTACGATATTTGGTGTGTTAACAACGGTGGCGACTTTTATCGCTCTGGCTAATGTTGAAGGCGGCATGGGGCAAGTGTATTCGCAGTTTGCCGTTATCGTAACGATTTGTTTATTGCTGTCTGTGGTGGAATCTAAGTTAATTTTACCATCACATTTAGCGCATTTAGACACCCACAGAACAACGAATACAAGCGGTTGGAAAAACATTTGGCCACGTATTCAAGACACTGCCGACAATAGCCTGCAGTGGTTTAGCGACCGTATCTATCAACCAGCAATTAAATGGGCGGTAAATTATCGCTATGGTGTGCTATGTGGTTTTATTGCTATTTTCATTTTAGTGATAGGCATGCCAACTAACGGTGGTGTGCGTGTGGCATTCTTCCCTGATATTCCAGGTAGTGTAATTGAAGCCAGTATATCGATGCAAAATGATGCTAGCTTTGGTCAAACCAATAAAAACTTAAATACGCTTGAGCTTGCGGCGCAAAGCACTGACCAAGAATTAATGGCAAAATATGGCCAGCAAGGCACGGGCATTGATACCATTGAAGTGATCGGTGAAAGTGATTTAGCAGGCTCAATTGTTGTTGAACTTGATGAAGGTGCGCCTTATGGCTTAAATGAGTTTGCACGTGTTTGGAAAATGCAGGTAAAAACGCCAGAAGGGGTGAGAAAATTAGATATTCGCTCGGGTTTTGGTGGTGGTGATAACTTTAAAGTTGAGCTGAAAGCGTGGAATACCGAGACCATCCGCGTTGCAGGGCAGGAAATAAAATCGGCGATATCAGAAGTCGCTGGCGTTAGTGGTATTGATGACAACTTTGATTCAGGACAAGCGCAATTACGGTTTGAATTAAACGAGCAAGGCTTAGCGTTAGGGTTGACCACACAAGCTTTATCTCGTCAGGTGCTACAAGCATTTGGTGGTGAAATTGTACAAAGCTATCAACGTGGTAAAGATGAAGTGAAAGTCAGAATTCGTTACCCTGAAAAACAACGCCAAACCGTTGATGATGTGATGAAAGCTAATGTTCGGTTAACTGATGGCCAAGTGGTGCCATTGGCTTTAGTGGCAACGGTAAGCTCTGAATATCAACAAAATGATATTACCCGTATTTCTGGCTTGCCGGCGGTATATGTCAGTGCGCAAGTTGATAAAGATGCTATTTCTTCTAATGAATTAGTGCTTGAGCTAGAAAAAGAGCTTATTCCTCGTTTAGAAAACAAATACCCAGATCTGGCCATTCATTTTGCCGGAGAAGCGGAAGAGCAAGCGGAAACCACAGATTCAATGACACGCTTATTCATTATGGCCATGGCGGCAATTTATATTTTATTAGCCATTCCATTGCGTTCATACGTGCAGCCAGTGATTATTATGATGGCGATCCCATTTGGCTTAGTGGGAGCAATTTTAGGCCACTGGTTAAATGATATGGTACTGAGTGTTTTATCTTTTAATGGTATTGTTGCCTTAAGTGGTGTGGTGGTAAATGATAGTTTATTGCTAGTCTCGCGCTTTAACTCCTTGAAGCAGCAAAAAGCGAAAGTCTCAGAAGCTATTATTGAAGCTTGTACCGGACGTTTACGCGCAGTATTGTTAACCTCAATAACGACTTATGCGGGTTTAATGCCGTTATTAAGTGAAACGTCAACGCAAGCTCAGTTTATTATTCCTGCAGCAGCGTCATTAGGATATGGTATTTTATTTGCAACCTTTATTACCCTGTTATTGGTGCCGTCATTACTGATGATGCATCAAGATGCAATAAACTTAATCGATCGCTTAAAACAAAAATTCACTGCAAAACGTCGAGAGGAATTGATGCATGAGCATTAATGTATTATTAGTAGAAGATGATATTGATTTGGCTGCTACGGTTGTTGATTATTTAGAAATTGAAGGTGTTCGCTGCGACCATGCAGCGAATGGAATTCAAGGTTTATCGCTAATTGGAGCCAATGATTATCAAGTTATTTTACTCGATTTGAATTTACCAAAACTTGATGGCTTATCGGTTTGCCAAAAAGTTCGAGAAAATAGTGATGATACACCAATTTTAATGCTCACTGCCCGTGACTCACTCGGTGATAAAGTCGCAGGCTTTGATGCGGGTACAGATGATTACTTAGTAAAACCTTTTGAAATTGAGGAACTTTTAATTCGTGTTATTGCCTTATCTAAACGCCGTAGCGGTCAAGCAAGTACCTTAAATGTTGATGAGCTAACACTAGCGTTAAAAGCACGTAGCGCTACTTATGCAGGAGACAACATTAAGCTAACGCCGATCACGTTCAAGTTACTTGAAAAGCTAATGCGAGAAGCAAATAAACCTGTGTCTCGTGCTGCCTTAATGCAAGCTGTGTGGGGCGATGAACAGCCTGATAGTAATAGCTTAAAGGTACATATTCACCATCTTAGAAAACAACTTGAGAAAGTTGAGGCTAATTTGGTTATTGAAACCGAAACCGGTTTTGGTTTCGTTTTACGCGCAAAGCAATGATAGGAAATAGAGCGATATAAATGAGTATTCGAACCTATATTTTTGCCCTGCTGACCAGCTTTGTGTTGCTGATTGCAGTAATATTATCTTATCAAAGTGCCCGACTTTTTATTGGCTCATTTGATATGGTCATAGAAGATATGATGCTACAAATTGGGGAAGAATACCCTAACAATGGCAAGGTGGAACAAGTAGTTCTTGAGTATCATGTCACCACTGATTGGCAAAAAGTACCGCAACCAGTACGAAATTACTTCCCCATTATCCCTGAAGAAACCGAAGAGCTGCATTCTAAGTTTGTTGACTGGGCATATATTGCGCCACCGAAAAAAATATACTCTTTATTAGTGTTAAATAGAGACGGTAAGCAAGTCTTTGTGTCACGGTATAATGAAAATATTCATGATGAAATGGCTTCAGAGCACGAGGATGATTTTTTTATTGATCCTATGGTGATCATTATTTTGGTGGGTTTATCCGGTATCATAATTTTTATCTTAGTACTGCTTTACGTGTTTAAGAAAATTGCGGTGCCGATGGAGTCATTACAAACATGGGGTAAGCAATTAAAATTGACTGAGCTAGGTAAAGCTCGCCCTGACTTTAGGTTTAAAGAGCTAAACGACTTAGCTGCACTGATTCATGACAACCTTGCATCAGTTGCGGATTCTGTTGAACGTGAACAAACATTCTTAAGCTATGCCAGCCATGAACTTCGTACACCTATCGCGGTGATGAGAAGCAACTCCGCTCTCTTGGAAAAGGTAAACCCGTATCCGTCAGAGAAAGAACGAGAAATTCGCGATCGTATTCAACGTGCAAGTTTTACCATGAAGTCGATGACTGAAACCTTACTGTGGTTAAGCCGTGACGGTAATGCTGATATGCAAATTGAAAACACTAAACTAGGAGTTTTGGTGAGCAACGCGCAGACAGAATTAGCATATTTGTTAGCGGGTAAAAATGTTGCAGTGAATGTTTGTACCGATCAAAGCTCAGTGCCGCTAGCGTTAGTGCCTAGTATGATTGTACTTAATAATTTGCTCAGAAATGCTTTTCAACATACTCAATGTGGACAGGTTGATATTCTACAACGTGGTAGTGAAGTTATTATTAATAATATTGAACATGATAGTAACGACTTCAATGGACTCGAAGAAGAGCTTGGTTTTGGCTTAGGGATGCAACTGGTTGAAAAGTTAACAACGCAGTTTACATGGCCATTTTCCGTTAGCCAAGGGCAGAATGGTTACCATGTTACGGTGAACTTTAAAGCTGAATAGTGACGCAGACAACCTTTGATAATCTATAACTTTAAGCTGTTTAGGTATAGTAAGGTTGTCTCGCTAACTCAGTCGCTAACTCAGTCGCTAACTACTTGTAGGTAAACGTTACTTTATCCATTTTCGCAACAAGGCCTTGTTGTGATGGCGTAAAGGTAACTCGTTGAGTTTTTGCGACGGCATTATCAAGAATAATTTCTACGTCACCTTCCATTATTGTGGTATTTTTCTGTAAAGAAACGTGGCTCGACTTCGTTGATAAGTTGCCATTAGCAAAGGCAATTCTAACGTTGCCGCTGTAAGTGTGAAGTTTACTGTCTTGAGAAATAGTTTGTCTTTTGGCAGTAATTTCCATTTCATTTGCCACAACAACATTTGATAAAGCACTTGATAAGACTACAGTTAATAGCGTTAATGTTTTAAATAATTTCATCTTGATTCCCCATCTAGATTCATTAAATACTGCTTAAGCTCATCTACACCTTACTAAATTTTTAGCTGAATAACAGCGTTAATTTAAATCATCATAATAACTTCATAATTGAAATCGATTTATTTTTTTTTCGCGGCTAGCTTACCTAGCTAAATTTGAAATTGTTAACTAAAACGTGTCAAAAGTTAACGTGTTAATGATTAAATTTACCCTGCTTAAGGTAGCAAATAACTTGTTTTATTACGTCATCGTTTCGCATCATAAATACATGGGTGGTTGGCATTTCAATGTGATCATTCATGCCATCAACTTTTGTGCTTTCAACCGAAACTTTACCGTCGTCAGTATCGGGAATAAGTGATGACAATATTAAGTTAATACTTTGCGTGCCGGCGATAATACCAACATCGAAATTCGCTTTGCCAAGTTGGTTTGGCAAGCTTAACGCGCCAGTGCCTAATTGTGCTCCAGCTTCGCCATTTACGAAACTAAAGCCCGGTAAATGGCTGAGTTTATCAACAATTTCTGTGCCTTTATTTGGTGGCCCAAGCATCACCACTTTATTAAGGTTTTCAATACTGTGGTTACTAAGAAATTGTCTGACTAATATGCCGCCCATGGAATGAGTGACAAAACTAACGGGTAGATCTCCACACTGGGCTAAGGCATCTGTAATGGTTTGTTCTGCTAGTTCTTCAATCGAGTAAGCGCGAGAAGGGTAGTCGATATTAAGCACGCGATAGCCTTCATCAGTTAATCGCTGTGCTATTTTGTCCATCGAATGTGCAGAGCGTGCTAAACCATGCAGTAAAATTACGCATTCAGTTGCTGGTGTGGCCATATTTCACTTCCCATATAAGCGTTTTTACGAATTAACTTTCTTGCCATTAAAGTATGCTTTTCGGCACAATGCGACGCAGCTTTACTTTTAACCTTTTCATAAAGCTTTCTTCGCTGTCAGGGTTCCAATCTAAGGTAATTGCCCAAGCATTTTCTGGCTGCATTTCTTCTAACATACCTTGCTTAACTTCTTGAGCAATTTTCTTTGACGGAATAATGACAAAGTTTTCAGTATTAAGGTTAGCACTGCGTGGGTCAACGTTATAGGTGCCAATAACGCTGGTATGGTCGTCAATCACCATTGATTTAGCGTGCAAGCCAAAAATAGGTGCTTGCTGTAACTGCTCATGCATCACTTCTGACATAATTTTTTGGCGAATTTTTGCGTCAGGCTTAAATTCAAAAATTTGTGCGCCGGTTTTTAGTAGGGCTTTTCGGTCACGTTGATAACCGCTAAATGCTTCAAGGTTGTCGTTCGACGCCAAACTGTTAGTCAATATTTTAACATCAACACCTCTATCTACTAAGGCTTTGAGAATTTTTCGTGTTGCTTTAGTCGTGATCAAATAAGGCGTTTGTATTACCACATTGCTTTGGGCGCTTTGCAGTAAAGACACCAGTTTTTCAGTAGATAAGCCGCCACCGGCTAAAAATTTATTGGCATTGTTTTTACCGGGAATATCTGAAATATACTCTACGTTTTCTAACCACTGTAATTGCTGTTGCTGTTGAATTTTTGCAATTGCTAAGGGCATTTCCTTAACTTTTTGTCTAACTGAAGGTGCGAAATTTTCTGGGTTACAGGCATATTGGTGTAGGGCAGTAAAGTCAGGAACATAGTTTGCCGCTTTTTTCGTTTTCACTAAATCAGCGACATCAACACTTAACTTACTTTGCCAAAATTGGTCGAATGAGGTTTGAATTTTGCTAGTAATTCCGCCAACAAGTAGTACATCGCGATCACGGAAATTGAATTGATGATCATAACCAAAATATTCATCTGCGACGTTTCGACCGCCGGTAATAGAAACTTTACCGTCAACCGTAAAAGTTTTGTTATGCATACGTTGATTTAATTGATGAAAGTCAGTGGTTAGGTTGATGACTTTATCGAAAATGTTTTTACCAATATTGGCCATCGGGTTATAAATTTTAATTTCAATGTTTTCATGTGCAGTCAGGGTAAGCAATTCATCGCCACTGGCGTCAACCATAATGTCATCAACCAGTACTCGCACTTTAACACCACGTTCAGCAGCTTTTACTAAGTAGTCGGTCGCGATTAAGCCAACGTTGTCAGTTGAGAAAATGAAATATTGCACATCAATGGTATGCTCGGCATGTTCGGTTAACCAAGCTCGTGAAAGCATGGCTTCAATGCCTTGTTCGAGTACATAAACGCCGGTTTTATTCTGCATTTTATTGCTAAAAGGGGCTAAATACTTAGACAGCATCGTGTTGTTAGTTGCTGGAATAGCCGCGCAATAGTCGTTTGACGATTCTGCAATTCTAACGGTTTGTGCGCTGCAAGCGAAAAGCGTACAACTAAGTAGCAAACTTAGCAGGGCTTTGCTAATCGTTGGCATTGTTCGAGCTAAAACTTTATGGTTATTTTGCAATGATACATTCCTTATAAAACACACGAAGACGTTTTTAATTATTCTAAGTTTAGCTTTTAACTCGTCTAAGTTTTTGAAAGTGCGGTAATTCCCATGGTCGCATCGCCAATAGTAACCCAATATGCTGGCGGTTTTCTAATGGTAATGCTGCATCTTCCTGATTCAGCTGCGCGACTTCTTTTTTCAATTGATTTAACTTGCGTTTGATTATGTCGATGGAGGTTTGGCTGTAAGTGCCGCGAATATAAAACCTGAAGCTATTATCTTCAGTAAAAGGTGTTGCAAGAAAAGTCGCAATGCCGTCTTTAGTCATGAACTTTTCAAGTGGTCCGTGCGGTATCCACTGAAAATCTTGAGCAATTAATACTTTATATTGGTTGTTTGGCAATAGCTCAATCATTTTCAAACGATCTAACTTTGCCAATAGTTGAATACATTCAAATTGGTCAATTTCATAATGTTGAATAATTTCATCAAACGACCAACCGTCGCGCACACAGGCGGCTACCAAAATCAGTTTAACGTCGCTTACTAGCTCTAATTCTTGTTCGGGTGACAGTTGACTGAGTTTCTTTTTTTGCTGTTCTACCAAAACAAATAAGTCTGATAAATTGATATTCAGCACGGTACAAATCTCTTCTAACCGAGCCAGACTGAATTGTTTTAATGACAACATGCGTTTTACATTGGCTTCGCTCATCGCTAAGTGCTTTGCCAAGGTTTTATAGGTAATATGCTGCTGTTTTAGCAAAGCTTTTAAAGTTGCACAAACATCATCTAACTGACTCAAAGTATTAAATTCCTATACCTTTGGTATTGATAGTTAATACATTAACTCTTTAGGTTTATTTATACAAACCGTTAGGCATACTCAATATCGTTTTTAACACTCATTAAGGAAGTTCAGATGAAAACACGTAATCTTGTTTTAACGATGATATTAACAGTAACGAGTATGCAGTCTTTCGCTAATAGTGGCGCGTCAGAAAACGGCAGTGCGGCAAGTAAACATTCGGCATTAGCAGCTTCACATGGTACCGCAGCAAGTGCGCAAGTTGGCAGTGCCGTGATAGCTATACCGTTAATGGCGGCTGGCGCTGTAGGTCAAGCTTCGGGGCAGTTAGGCACAAAGTTAATGGAAAGTGCGATTGCTGATGAACCGTTAACTATAACCGAAAAAACCATCACGATAACGCCTTCACCTAAGCAAATGATGAAAATTTCTAGCACTGAGGAGTTATAACATGGCGAAGTTAACGGGGTTTATTACTGCTATTTGCTTGTTTTATTCACAATTAACTTACGCAGGTAGCGCACAAAAAACTGATATTCAATTACCCATCGAGCAGGTAGAAGTTTTTGCTAAAAATGTTGAACACTATGCCGCCAACGAAGGGGCTAGAGCATTTATTATTGGCCGCGTTGGCCGCGCAGAAGCAGAGTTGCCTAAAGGTATAAAGTTTACTCATACGGCGATAGCGGTTTACTCACAAATTAGTCTAGAATCGGGTGAAAAGGTTAACGGTTATGCCATTCATAACCTTTATCAAAAAGAAGGTGAACTTGATAAAAGTGAATTGGTGATTGATTATCCTATAGATTTTTTTTGGGGAGTAAACGCACTTAAAGCAGGGATTATTATTCCTACTGCTGATGTGCAACAACGGATAATTGAGGTGATAGCAACGGGCAAAGATAAACAATTACATAATGAAAATTATTCAGTGATTGCTAATCCGTTTAATAATCGCTTTCAAAACTGTACCGAGCACACGTTAAACATTATTAACGCTGGCGTTTATCAAACCACAGATATTGCCGCTTTAAAGATTAATGCTAAGCAGCACTTTACAGCGCAACGGGTAAAAATAAACCCAATGAAGTTAATGTTAGGCAACTTGTTTGTCGATGATGTTTCAACAAAAGATCATAGTGGTAAAGTAAAAACTACAACGTTTACGACCATTGGCAAGTATCTACAAGAAAATGATTTATTAGCCAAAGCCGTGGTGTTAGAAAATAATGGAAAAACGACTAAGTTGTTATAAAAAACAGTAGCGATAGGTTTTTGACCAATCGCTATTTTTTGTTGTTTTTCGTCAGGCCTTACTTTTCAGGCATTAATTCAGGCATTAATCTTTAAATCGCACTGTTGACTGCCGCGTTCTATCAACGTGCAATTGTGTAACGTCAGGGCGAGAGTAATGACCAACAGGATCAAAATTTTGCCGCTCTTCTCGTACCTTTTTGTGGTCAATAATAGCGGTATATAAGCCTTCCTCAGCAATTTGTGGTTCTATCAACCATTCACCATCAGGGCCAGCTAAACAAGAAGCGCCATTAGCAAGGTGTGACTTATCAATGCTCGCTAAAATATCGTCAAGATAAGGGGTATCGGCGGGGAAGTCTTCTGGGCGCATTAAGCCACTGGCAGACATGACAAAACTACGACCTTCTTTGGCAATAAATCGGGTAATATCATGGGTGTTATGTTCACCACCAGGCCAAATGGCGACATGTAAGTCTTCTCCTTGGCCATATAATGCGGCGCGTGGTAGCGGCATCCAGTTTTCCCAGCAATTCAAACCACCAACAGTAAACTCACCTAACGAATGAACACGTAAACCATGGCCATCACCCGGTGACCAAGTTAATCGTTCTTCATAGGTTGGCATTAATTTTCTATGCACTGAGCCAATTTCACCGCGTTTATTGATATAAACCATTGAGCAGTAAAGGCTATGGCCGCCTCGGTCACCAGCGCGCTCAATAATCCCTAAATATAACGCAACATCGGCGGCTTTTGCTGCCGCGCAAATACTATCTAAATGTCCTGAAGTAATAGAAACCGCTTGCTGCATATAGTGTGCATGTAATGCTTTTTGATCGGGAGCGTTAAAGCGAGCGCCGTGGGTAAGCTCAATCCAAAATGGATAACCGGGCAATAAGGCTTCACCAAAGGCAATTAAGTCACACTGTTCCTTACCAGCATTAACTATTTGCTGAATAATTTTTTTAGTGGTTGCAGCGCGGTTGAGCCATACTGGGGCAATTTGTGCTAAACCAACTTTTAACGAATCTGAGTTTGCTTTAGTCATGTAAAAAAATTTCCTTGATGATTTATCCTTGATTAAAAAATCTACTATAAATCATCAGCTAAAGAAACTACTGCTTGAATAAACACCATTATTGCTCGGCTAAACGTCTACCAAATGAAACCGCGTAAGCATTACGTCGAGCTTGTAAAAGTGGGTCGGCAGATGGTGCAAAGCCAGTTGATAAAACTAACGGGTCAAAATTAATTAGATCACATTTTCCAGCTTGTTCTGATTGTATTGCGTCAATTGTTAGCTCGGCAGCGACAATTTGTTGATGCTGACCTTGCCAAGCGATAGCGGCATTATCGACGTCATCTTCTGGGTTAGCGAAGGTGATAACCATATCCCATGTAACAGAGTGACTTGTTAGGTTTTTCTGTAAGTTGTCGAATAAAAAATCTTGCGCTGGTTTGACGACTAACTCTTGCTGACGTTGTGGTACAAAAGACCAACGGACGGCAGTTTTCACACCTTTATCATTAACTAAATAAAAGCTGTTAACACTGTTGAAAGTGTTTGCTTCATAAGGTTTAAGTGCTTTGGTTTTTGTTGCTTGATGCGCTTTAAAGCGCTGAAGATCTTTATTACCTTGCTTAAATGCTTTTACCGCAGCAGAGCCTGCAACTTTTGCGCGCATCAATTCAGCGAATGCTTCAGGGGTCGCAACAGGGAAAAAGTCTAAAGTGTTCATCGACATCAGGTGGTTTTCATTACTGGCGGTGGTGATAGATAAGCCCATGCCATATTCCCCAGGCTTATTGTCTGCCGCTAAATACTTACCGCCTTTATGAGACAACCTGCCAATGACCTGAGCGTTTTCTGTAAATAAATTACTGTTGCTATATTGCTGAATGTTTTGGTTTTTTGGACTTAATGTTGCAGAAAAACAAAAACCTTTCGTGTGATTTCGACGCTTACCTTCTGTGACGCCAAAAAGCTTTTCAAAGGTGTCAATACCATCAGTTGCGGTTCCAGTGTTATTGGCAAATGCTGAAGGTGCTGCTGCCAATAACAAAGCTAAGGTGATCATTTTTGAATTTATCATTTTTGTTACTCTTGAGTTGTTGTAGGTTTTATATTATTGTATGTACACGAACTATTAGTCAACGAATAGTTCGTGCACGTACAATAATGTGCAGGCAAAATTGACAGTGTTTTTATCTATACCCAAGCCACTTGAAAATGCAGTTTCAGAGTTAAGCTAGGAAATCAGAGCAAGGCACAGCACGCAGGTAATGGTTATTCCCTTATCAAGTGCTGCAACGCTGCACTGGTTTTCTAGCTTAACTCCCGCAGGGCAAGGCGATAAAGGGTCATCTCCGGCGTTATTGGTTTCGACAATGGAACAACCATTCCTTTCAATCAATGCCTTGGTGCTAACCCTTTTTCGGCTTGCTGAATCCTGTATTTTCAAGCGGTTTGGGTATATATCTATTTTGAAGTAGGAGAGTTTCTTGTCTGTTGCCAAATTAAATGAACAACTATGCTTTGCGTTGTATTCAGCGTCGAATCACCTAACCAGTATTTATCGACCATTATTAGAGCCACTAGGCTTAACGTATACGCAGTTCATCGTACTGATGGCGTTGTGGGAAAAAGATAATATTTCGATAAGTGAATTGGCAAAAAGTGCCAAGCTCAGTAAAGCGACTATGACCCCGCTCTTAAAGCGTTTAGAACAAAAAGAGTTAATTGAACGCCAAATGTTAGCGGGCAATGAACGACAAAAAAATATCGCACTAACTGATGCCGGTAAATTGTTATCGCAGAAGAGTTCAAAGATTACTGAACAAGCATTTTGCATGAGTAAGTTGTCAAAAGAACAAGCGGAAACGGTTATTGAAATTTGTCATCAGCTTGTTAACCCTAGCAGTGAATAATTAGCACTCATTCTTTTCAATTTATATTAAATGAAAGTGCGCTAAGTGTCTGCTTTACGGGTTTTTAGGCTGTAATTTAATAAAAATGAGGAATGAATTATGTCAGAGCAATGGTTAACAAGTTTAATAACAAAAACACCACAAGAAGGTTATGAACTAGCTATTAAACTATCGAGAATGGGGCATATACCAAATTGTTCAATTAATTACTCACTTAACGAGAATTAAAAGGCTTAGAGGCAAGGCACTGATTGCAAAGAATGGTTATTCCATTGTTAAAATTAGTAACGCAGCGTATAAAGCTTTTAAACTCGCACTTTGTGAGCTCATTAGCAATCTGATAACGGCTCAAAATAATTAAAATATAGAAAAACTATAATTTGACTTATTTTGTTTGTTCTAAGCTCGCTAATGTAGCTTTAAGTTGATTAATTAATTGGTCAACTTGGTATTCATATACCCAGCCGTCAGATGCGGTAAGAAGCAAACTTAGGCCAGATTATAGCGAAAACTCAGAAAACCTAATTGCCTCTTCACAAGTTATCGCGACTAATTTTCAAACTGTGTCTGCCGCTAATAATTATTGGCGAGACTAGTTTAAAATTTACTGTTTTTAAAAAACAAAAGCCCATTATTAGTGTTTAATAATGGGCTTTATTTATTTAAATTATGACGTTAAAACTACAGCGCTAATTCTACCGAAATAGGGCAGTGGTCGCTAAGCGTTTGGCTTATTTCTCGGCTATATTTTTGCTCGAATACTAATTGCTCAAACGAGTTTTCCACATAACGAGCTTTTGCTTTCGGGTCTAAAATAATATGGTCGATATAGTCTTTGTAATAGCCGCCCCAACATCCTGACTCAGCTTTAATGGTTGGTGTCCAAAGTGCTTCTGCACCTTCATCATCAATTGCCTGCCATAAACCCTGAATTTCAGTGTGGTTTAAAGCAATATCACGAACAAAGCGACGGTTAAAGTCACCAAGTAACATAAATGGAACGCCTTCTTTAGCACGGGCATCAATCCAAGCTTCTAATGGAACTGCTTGCTTTGCTAGCTCAGCACAGGCCGTTTTAGCATACTCTTCTTTTTTATTGCTGCTTGGCATTTTAGCAATGCTGGCTTGGTCTAAGGCTTTATCAAAACAACCTGATTTCATATGCACAGCTAATAAGCGTACGCTTTTACCGTTTTTAGTTAAGGTAACGTCCATGCCACGACGAGCCAAACCTTGGTCAAGTTCAACGTATTCAATACCTTTAGCTTTATAACCGCTGCTTTTTCTTACCGCAACGCCAACGCGTTGCACCCAGTCTTTAGTGGTGAAAAAGAATTCATAATCATCACCTAAAATTTTTCTAGCCCACTCGGCGCTTTCAACTTCTTGCATGGCAATAACATCAGCATCTAACTGTGTAGCGTAGCGAGCAAGCTCTTTATAATCAGCATCGCTGCGTTTGTTGTATTCGTGCGAGCCTAACCAAGCGATATTCCAAGAAGCAACTTTTAAGGTTTCAGCAAAAGTTGTTGCGCTTAAAAAAGCTAGTGCGACTGTACAAAGGGTAATTAATTTTTTCATTACATCATTCTAGATAATAAATCGGGCAACTAGTGTAACCACTGTTAACTCAAATTCAAGTAATGTATGCAAAGAACGATTGTTAGATGACAGGCATTGGCTCAATACTTCAGTAATCGTTATGCTTGCCGATAAAAAATTATCATCATAGTTAAAGGATTACATATGAAAATTTTATCATCAGGTGAAATTAATATTTCTGCGCCAACACCGCCTATGAGCAGTGTTGTAAATAGCACTGAAAAAAAGATCGAAGAAGCTCAGCCAGGTGTGCATGTTTCTATTTCCCAAGCAGCAAAAGATAAAAATGCCGCAGAGTCTAAGCAAGTGGAAAGTGAGTCGGCAGATAAGAAAAACGCTGATGAACCACTCAGGTTTGATGGCACAAAACTTAATTCATCAAAAACAGAAAAAGAGCCATTGTCAGCTGAAGAAAAGCTAGAGCTTCGTATTGAAGAAGTGAAAGAAAAAATAAAAGAACTTCAAAAAGAAATTCAAGCATTAAGGGCTGGCGACAGTGCAAAAGCGCAAGAAAAAGCTGAAATTCTTACTCAGCAGCTTCAGGCATTATTGCTTGAGTTAACGAGCTTAATGGAGCAGAAACTTGAGTCTAAATAGAAGTTGTAGACCGTTCATCATAGATATTAAAATATCTTAAAAATTTAAATTAAATTAATTTAACCCCTTTTATAGTTCCCCATCGTTTTAATAGTAAGACAGGAATTGGCCACTGACTTAACGTGTGATCACACCTCTTTTAATCGAATACTATTGAACATTGAGGAACGACTATGAAAAGAATATTAACGATAACATCTATTGCGGGTGCAACTACATTTGGCTTATTTGCTTTTATGGCATTTTTGGTTAACAACGACCAAGTCGTACCGCAGGAATCATTACCTGATGTAATTGTGGAATTTGCTCAGATTCCTGACGAGCGCCCAGCAGAGGTAAGAAAACCTTTTCAAAACAATCCGCCACCAGCGCCTAAGCCTATGCCTAGAACCTTTGAAGCGCCAACAGAAACCAGTGTTGATGGTGAGTTTGATTACGGTAACCCAGTAGTTCAAATTGCTAGTGCTGGGCCTAGTTTAACGATGGGTGGAGGCAGTCGTGATAGTGATGCTCGCCCCGTTGTGCGTATTAACCCTAAGTACCCAACTGGTGCAGCTCGTGATGGAGTTGAAGGTTGGGTGAAGTTACGCTTTGATATCAACGAGATTGGCGGTGTAACTAACATAGAAGTGATTGACGCAGAGCCAAAGCGTGTATTTAATAAAGCCGCTAGGCAAGCGTTAAGAAAATGGAAGTATCGTGCAAAATCAGAAGATGGTAAAACTATGGTGCAAAAGGGTTTAACCGTACAACTTGATTTCAACATGAACCAACAAAGCTCAACTTAGTTAAACTACGCTCAACGTGCTTCAGTTTAACTCAGCATACTATCAGTACAATTAGGATGAAAATTTGCAGTTACCGTCAATGATCAAAGGCTGGTATAACCCCACCACTAGCCCAGAAAAGTTGCTGGCAAACTATATCTCAACTGGCAAAAACAAGTACTTGTCTTTGCTAGTTGAGCAATTTAATTTGTCGATTTATCACTATTTATTGAGCCAATCGAATAAAGAGTTAGCTGAAGACGTGGTACAAACAACTTGGTTAAAAGTTATGAAAAGCCATAGTGCTAGCCAACAACAAAGTAATGTGAAAAGCTGGTTATTCACCATTGCCCGTAATACTTTAATTGACGAATTTCGCCGTCAACAAAAATGGCAAAGTCAGTTACTAGATGAAAATAAAATGCTGACAGTTAATTTGGAAAAGTCACTGCAAGAAGCTGATAGGTTAACGCAGTTCAATGCCGCACTTGGACAATTACCCTTTTTACAACGAGAAGCGTTTATTTTTCAGCAAGAAGGTTTTTCGTTGAATGAAATTGCCGAATTAACTAACGACAGTTTTGAAACGGTGAAAAGCCGTTTACGTTACGCCCGAAATAATTTAAGTCATTTGTTAGGAACATCATCATGAGCGTGGATAAATTTGATAAAGAACTCTCGAACCTTTATCAACAAAGCAAACAACAAACCGACGCGCCAACGGTTGATTTAACCGGTGCAACTAAGCCAACAAATTCACCTCGTTCACCTTGGCACATGTTGGCGTTATTAGTCGCCGGTGGTGCTGCCTCGTTTGGTATTATGGCCGTCATCACCAACTTTGCTGAACCACCTTCGCATGGCGATGTACATGGTACTAGTGAGCAATACAAACAGCATTCAGTGCGTATAGTTGAAATTACCGAAGTAAAACCCGAAGAGTTAGTGCTACCGCCACCAACGCCGCCGTTACCACCTAAACCAGAAAGTAATGCGCCTAAAGCCACCAGTGAAGTTGCTACACCAACTACAGCGATTGCTAAGCCAACATTGGCAATGAATATTCCTACCGCTGATGACGTTAATGTACCAACATTTAGTCAACCTGCGCTTAATATAAAACCGACACACAAAGTGATGCCGGAATATCCGAAATCAGCACTTTACTCACGTAAATCTGGCAAGGTTAAACTGCAATATCGTATTTCATATTCAGGCAAAGTTATTGATGTTAGTGGTATGAACAAGCACAGTGACCGAGCACTAGAGCTTTCAGCCAAGAAAGCTTTGAGCCTATGGCGTTACCCTGAAGAAGCGGGTGGTGACAAGTTTTTGGAAATTGAGTTTGAGTTTAATTTAGAGTAAGTAGAGCAAATGAGTGTATTGTTGACTTTGAAGTAACTTAAACTAATTCTAAAGCTGGAACAACGATTGACAGTATTTAACTAAATACATCCTGTGCGCTATTTAGCTTTGATGTACTAACTATAATAAAATTTATTTATTAAGAAGAACTGAGAGAAGCCCAAAATAATTTTTGGGCAAAACCACTTAAATTATTATTTCTTGATTATCTTAAATGATAAAAAACGGGAAAAAGCAGAAATAGGTTTATCGAATAAAAGTTGTGGAGCAACATAGGTATAGCAAAAGCCAATAATAATTGCGAAGATCGAAGCATTTTCTTTTGATACATAACCAACTACAAATTCGCTACTGTATGAATTTAACATATATATAGTGACACAGCCTAATATTACAATTATGAGCTTAAAAACTAGCTCTATAGATTTTTCATATCTTTTTCTACGCTTATTTAGGTTCTTTCTATTTGTCGCAGCCATTTTTTCTTTCAATTTTGCTACTTCATCAATTAAAGCCCCTTTTTCTTGACCTATTTCTTTTAAACTATTCTCAGCTTCTAAAGCTCTTATTTTCTCGGCTCTTGCTTTACTAGACTCTTCAGACGCCACTAATTTTGCTTGTCTTTCGCTCTCTTTAATTAGCTGCATTTCATTTATTAGAAAACTTTCATTTTCAGAGTTTTCCTGTATCTTTCTAGACTGCTGAGATATTGCTTTTCGGGCCAAAGAAAGTTTTTCTTCCGACTTATTTACCTTTTCTAAATGGCCATCTATCTCTTTTTGAATTGTATCTTCAGCTTTTTTTACGTACGAAGAAAAAGACTTTTTAGTAATAATATCCGTATTACCGCCAACTTCTTGTACCATGGTGTGTAATAGTCGATCATTTGTCACGACACGTTCAAAAAGCTCAGATGAATCTTGGTCTAACTCATTAAAAAAACTTTTAACTTTAGTTATTAATAGAGCATGACCTCTCATAGCTTTTGAACAATTTGTTAATAAAGATAACGATGACAAATTTTTATCACTTTTTGTTCCGGTCAATACCCACATTAGAACTGCAAACTTTCTTTCTGATAAAATAGGAGACATCTCATAAGTTTTGAAATTTCCATGCTCCTGTAGGGTTCTAATAGAGTCTTTAATTAATCTCTCATTCGGTGTTATTAAAAATGACTTTGATTCTGCAAATGATTTAAAACTGTGATAATTATAATCGCTTACAACGTGTAGAACTGCTTCAACATCATGCTCCATTGTCTCCTCAACTTTAATCCAAGAAAGGTTTTCACTTAAACGAGACCTAAATGAAGAAAATGTCTGACTCTGATCTCTTTTAGTAACGTTTATGAGGTTACTTCCTAAGTTAAAGCCTATTTTCTTTAACAGGTAAGTTAAGTTGCCTTTAGCAGCTTGCATTTTAGAAAGTTGATTCGGATTTTTCATTAAAAACCTAGTTAAATGACTTGGGTTTCTATGTTTTTCAATATAGCTTTTTAAACCATACATAAGTGTTTTTTCGGCTTCCTCAATATACGCAGCTGTAGTTGTGACTATTCCTCCATTTTCTGTTACATACTTAATTAACTCTCTAGTACAATTAACTAAATATTCCTCATGAAATCCAAGTGCGTTAATTAAAAGAGGTGCATCTATATAGAATTTTTTATCTTTAATATTTTCAATTTCAACACTCGGTTCTCTAATACTTAAGACAACTTCAGCAAGAACAGCTCCAGAATAAGCACTTTCTAATACTTGATATTCTCTGCCTTTAGCTTCATAAAACATAGCTATGGTTTGGCCGAAAGCGTAGTCTAAAATATCTTCAAAATTTGTTTCTAAACTTTGGTCTTTTTCAATTATAGAATTAGCTAGTCTTCTACTAAATTCATTTTCATAGTCAATGGCAGGCTCTGGAATGTTTGCATTTGAAAAGAAGGCTTTGGATGTTTTTTTATAAACATTTATTATTTCTTGAATTACAGTGGAAATTTCGTCACTTTCTTCCGATGTATTGTTAGAATAAATACAAATTTCATATTCATTTTTTTTTGTATTACGATTCTCGCCAATACTTCGAAGCCATTTTTTTTCAATTAACTTATCTGCAATATCCTCTGCGACATATGGATGCATATCTATCCCATAAACGTCTGAAACATTTTTTGCAATTTCTTCAGGTTGATACTTTTCCCCATTTTTCTCTTCTAGTAATGGCTTTATAAGAGGAATAATTGATGAGGTGATATCCCTAGTGTGGCTGAACTCTTCATTTACGAGTGCATAATGAAAAAGATGACTTGAATACATATAATATCCTTCTAACTATAGGTAAGAACTAAACGTTGATTTTTTAATGGTGATAATGATGCGTTATTTTCAATGATATTATTCAATTGATAACGACTCTACCATTCTAAATATTGTGTATTGTTTCTAAGCACTTACCATTAGTGAATAATACAAATTAATGCTTAAAGAAAGGACTATACGTACTTTTGTACAAAAATAACATTACAAGGCATGACACGGATCATACAAGTAGCGTCTTTATTAAAAAAGGTAAGGAATAGAGCAGCGCATTAACGCTTTAAATGCGTATAGAGTGACGAGATTGGGTGAACTATAATCACTTAGAGGTCAGTTTCTAAATTTATTTGGTACCGACTTATAATTACTCATCTCCGCTATTTTGGAACTTCACTTTCTAGCAATGCAATTTGTTCCTGAGATTTTTTCGATGTGGGAGACATCTTTAGCACCAATCGGTAGCTTTCAATTGCTTTACTTTTATTACCTACATCAACCCAAGTATCCGCTAAGCTTTCACGTGCATTAACTGAGTTTGGGTATTTAGAGGTCAGAAACTCAAAAGCAGGTATTGATGACTTAGCGCCGCTGCCATATTTAAGCGCATAAGCACGATAAAGCATGAAGCGTTCTATTGAGGATGAGTCACCCTTAAAAATAGTTGATAAGCTGTTGAATATATCGTTTAGACTGTCGATATTGTTTTCAAGAGCGGCGCTGATAAATTGTTCTTTAAGCGCTGCCAATTTAAATTTTTCTGGCGCAACAATCGACATAACACTTTCGGCTAAAACATCAGTCCAAACGCTAAAGGCATTGCCATTGGTGACATATGCGATGGTGTAATTATCCTCAGGGTTGTCTGGTGTAAAATAGTGACGTAATTTAACTCTATTCCCTCCATCATGCCCAACATGTGTGTAGCCATCTTCAAGTGAGTATTCAAAGCCAAAGGCATAACGACCATCTTTGCCATTGGTTAGTTGCATCGGTTGCCATAACTGCTGCAAAGCTTTCTTACTAACAAACTTGCCTGTTAATAAGGCGGTAAGAAACGTTGTTAAGTCGTCAGGTGTTGAGTACAAAGCTGAGTGGGCAAAAGTGTATTCTGGCCAGTCGATATCAATGTTTCTTTTGATGCTACCATTATTACCTTGGTAGCTTGTTACCATATTTTTAATGATGGCTTTGGCACTTGCATGACCAGTATTTTTTAATGCTAAAGGACTAACAATGACGTCTTGAACAAGCTGCTGATATGTTTTGTTGCTTACCGTTTCTAAAATTGCAGACAGCATTAAAAAGTTTGTATTGTTGTAGCTATTTCTGGTGCCAATTTTAAAATGCTCTGGTTGATCAACAAGAGACAAGAAAACTGACTTTTTATCAGCTAAAAAATGATTGTTTTTCATCGCGGTATCAAAATAACGCGGGACGCCAGATGTATGGCTCAATAAGTGTTCTAGGGTGACTGTTTGCCATCTAGTTGGAAGATAAGCTAAATATTTACGTACCGAATCGGTTAGTGCCAAATTACCATTTTCAACTTGTTGCATGAGCAATACACTGGTGAATAACTTAGTGACTGAATAGCTTGGAAAAAGGTGTTTATTGTTAATGGCGACATCTAATTCGACATTAGCAAAACCGTGATGTCCTTTATATAAAGGTTGATGATTTTTTAGTATCACTACTGATTGGCCGACAACACCATATCGTTCGCTATTTTTCACTAGCTGTAGATCTAGCGCTTTTTTGATAGACGGTAACATTTCAGCAAAAACGTTGACGGGGCTAGTTACCAATAAAGCCAATATAAAAAATGAGTAGATAAATCGCATGAGAGTCCTTCTCGCTAAAAATACTTTACTGATACTTGAACCGATAAAGTTGAGCAGTAATGATACAGAAACTTTCAAAGCAGTAAACTAAGATATTTGTATTTATTCTCAAGTGGTTACTACTGCTCGTTAGGTTTGCTTATTAGTAACTAATGATTTACTGCTTCAATATTTTCGTTTTAACGAAAGTAAGCCCGTCATAAATTAAGCCAGTAGGTTTATTTTCTAACATTTCGAACTGAATGTATTGTCCAGAGGTCGGTCGAAACTTAACTCGCATTTGATCTTTTTCTCTAAAGGGTGTCGCTGATGAGTGCAAGTTACCCCATTGTAAGAAAAATTGCTTGTTGCTGACCACAATATCAATATTTCCAGCAAGTGGGTGATGATAAGTCCCGGTATATTGCAGTTTATCTGCGCTTAGTAACCAAGGTGAAGTGGTGTAGTTATTTTCTTTGGTTAGCATTTTCTTTCGATAGTTAAATGCCATGCTTTTTAACTTAACGATTTTTGCATTAATGCGTGCTTCAGCACCTTTTTCGTCAAGTAATTTACTATAAATAAAATCGGCGATAAGGTCGGTTAATTTATCATTTAGCATGCCTTCATTGTTAAGAATAACAATGCCAATTTTTTGTTTTGGCATAAAGGACAAGTGCGGTCGAAAGCCGTCAAATGTGCCAAAATGATGATAAGTTAAATTATTTTTGTACGTGCCGGTATACCAACCGTAAGCATAGTTTGTTCGTTCGAAATCGCCTCGTTTACTATCCAATGAAGCAATGGGTTTTTGTGCAAAGTTGATTAAGTCAGAATGAATAGCGGCTGACCCTAGCGCTTTAGTGTTTAATTGTGCCTTTAAAAATTTAGCCATGTCGCTAGCTGTTGAAATAACGCCACCAGCGGCGTGCATGGTATTGTCGCGTTTGGTGAGATATAGCGCTTTTTTAGGTGTTGAACTGAAAAACGAATAAGGTTTGGCGAGTGCCCAATGATTATTTCTTGCTTCGCTGATATAAGCTGTACTATGCGTCATACTTAATGGCTTAAATACCGATTGTGAAACACCGTCTTGCCATGATTTGTTGAAGGTTTTCTCATACCAAATACTGACAATGTTGTAGCCCAAGTTAGTATAGTCAAACTCACCGTGCTTACTGTCTGTGCTAGGAAATAATTTAGCTAGCATCAACAATTTTGAAGCTTTGGAATGAATTCCAGAAGTAGAAACTGCAGTAGATAATAACTTGTCGTCTAAGCCTGAAGTGTGGGTTAACAAATCTTTAATGGTTATTTTTTCAGCCTGTACTTCTTTTGCAAAGCTGATTTCTGGAAACATTTGTTTTAATGACATTGAAGCCTCGTAAGGTGAATTTTCGAGGCTTTGTAAAACCGTTAAAGCGAATAACGGTTTGGTAATTGAGGCGATGTAAAATAGCGTATCGTCAGTGGCGAGCTTTTTATTTTCAATATCAGCATAACCAAATGATTGTTGATAAATGGTTTTCTGCTCACTTACAACTGCAATTGAGGTTGCTGCGTCAATATCGAACTCTTGCATTAGTGTCGACATAAATTGGTTAATACTTAGTGTTAATTCCGTTTGTTCTTCAGCGTTTGTGTTGATGGTAAAAAGTAATACCCATGCGATAAATACTTTTATTATCCGGTTAGTCATATTTAATTCCCTATTATAATGATGTTTCATGGTTATTTAATTAGAGGAAATCAAAGAGCTTTTTAGATGCAAAAATATTATTTTTCTTCGATTAATAACCAGAAACAGTTACCAACAAAGCAGAATAGCAGCAGGCTAACAATGTAAATTGACTGTTGAGAAAATAATGTCGTTAATGTGCTTTCTATATTTAAAAAGCTAAATAACAATCCTGAAATCATTACTGCAATTACCGAGAATATTAAGGTTACTTTTTGGCGGACTTTGGCTGACTTTTCAAGTTGAGCCATTAGTTGTGGAGTAAAGTCTTGTTGACTCAATTCGCTATGAAATTGCAGTAAGGAGTCTACATAGCTGTCTTCGTCATTTTGTGTTTTATTCATTTTTTTCTCCGTTCTTCTATTTGTTCATCGACTTTCTAACAAAGTCTTTTAGCTTGTGCTGCGCTCGATTAATGTGTGACTTAACCGTACCTAAAGGAAATTCAGTAACTTGAGTTATTTCAATATGGCTCATGCCGACACTGGTTGATAACGTGATACAGGTTCGTTCAGGTAAAGAGAGTTGTCGCATCAATTTTTCAATAGTTAAATCTTTATCAATATCGATTTTCTGTATTTCAAAGTTATCAAAGTCGTATTCAGCTTGTTCGTGTTTTTTATAAGCTTTTTGCTGTGATTTTAAAAAGTGGTGGTAGGCAATTTTGTGCAACCAAGTGCTCAACGCAGCGTCTGCACGAAACGAACTTAGTTTTCTATATAAAGTAATAAAGGTTTCTTGGGCTAAATCATCTGCTAGCGCATGATCACCTGCAGTTAAACGGCGTAGTACTTGCCGAATGCCTGATTGATACTTAGCAACAAGGGTGCGATAAGCATGGTGGTCATTACTGACGATGACTCTGGCAATGAGTTCCTTGTCATCAATCATTGATTATTACGTGCTTTTTCTTCGTTTTGATTTATTTTCCAAAGCAGCAAGAATGCAATGGCTAAGGTAATTGGAAACGCTGCAATAGCAAAAGCGACGTTTAAGATATTGAGTAATGAGCCAGCGGTAATAACAGCAATGCCTAACGCTAGTAATGTTATGGCTCGGCGTAGGTCAATGGTATGAGAGTGGTTCACAACTCCGATTTTATCTAATACTTCAATGGAAAGGTGTTCGCCGTTGTCTAAAGCTTTACGGATAGTGGTTTGAATTTCTGCTTTGTTTTTATGTTCAAGCCAAAGACGAGCAATGGCAATAAGGCTAATAGAAATACAAATAGTAATTGGGATCCAATAATCTGACATAAATTTCTCAATAAGTTGTTAAGTTATAAGGTTAGATACTGACAGATGCTAAATTGGATGCAAATTGTTATTTTATTTTTTAATTACTTGTTATTCAGTATATTACCCTCGTATTAGTTTTGAACCGAAATATGTCATAGTTCCGATAAACCTAGAGAATTCTAATCATAAAGTGACAAAAAATAACATCATTTGAATATTAATATTGAAGCTGTCCTCATCTGTCTACGCCGTACATTACCTCGCGAGTGCTAAATAAAATGACTGCTATAATTTAGACGTGGTTTAGTTATTAGGAATGTTAATGAATAATTTTAATACTGTGCTTGTTTGTCTTATCTGCTGTGCATTGTCGGCTTGTGGAGGTTCTAGTAGTGGTTCTAGCGAAACGCCTGATGTAACGCCCATGCCAACACCTACCCCTGCAGTTGATCCTGTTGTTTCATTTTCAATTTCTGATGCGCCTTTAGATTCTGTTACCTCGGTTAATGTTACCTTCGACTCAATAACTCTAAAGTCGGCTAATGATAATCAAGATGATGACTCAGGAATTTTGTTGCCTGTGCTTGATAGTGAAGGTAATGCCAGCACAATAACCATTGATTTGATGCAGTATCAAAATGGTGACGAAAAGCTACTTATAGGTAACACGAGTATTGCTGAAGGGGACTATAGCCATTTAATTCTAAATACCTCTGGCTGTCCGCAGAATCAAAATGGTAGTACTGAGTTTTGTTGGGTGATTGATCAAGATGGCAGAAAGCCACTGAAAACTCCTAGCAATAAGCTTAAATTAGGTGAATTTAGTGTTACTAATGTTGCAGAACAAAGCTACACCATAGAATTTAACTTACGCTCTTCTTTGGTCAGTACTGCGAATGGTGCGTCATACAACCTCAAACCTCATGGCGTTAGGATTGTTGATGCGATGACTGACAGCATGTTGCTTGGTGATGTTGATGTAAACTTGCTAACAGCAGGCGAGGGCTGTGAAGGCGTTTTTCAGGATGACACCGATCACGGCAAAGTGGTTTACCTTTATCAACATAACTTTGCTAATAATGAAACCATGGTTGATGAGTATGATGTTGATATTGTAAAAAACACTTTACCTGTTGATGCGGTAAAACCTATTGCATCAACCAATGTTAGTTTTGATAGTGAGCAAAATCGTTATTTTTATAATTTTGCCCATTTAATGGCTGGTGAATATACCGTTGCCTTTTCATGTAGCGCGATAGGTGATGACCCTGAAGAGTACGATGGCATTGTTATCGAAAATCCAGAGTCTCAAAGACATACAGTAACACTTTTAGAGAATACGCAGCTTACACAACACTTTACTGAATGACCTTTAATGAAATGCCCTGATAGATTGAATTATGGTGAGTAACTCAATCTATCAGGGCATTAAATTATTTAGTAAATTTACACCGACCTTTACTTACATTTATACCGTCCACATTCCCCCTGAAAGTACCAACCACAAGACGACTATAGGTCTTATTATTGTGCCAGTAGATAACAGAGTATTAGCACGAGTTTTATTATGTTCAACAACATTAAATATTAAGCTACTGCAGTCAAACATATTCCCCAATAAATAAAAGGCTCATCAATGGTAAAAATTGATGCAGAGCATTTATTTTCAAGATAATTAATTAAATTATTGCATTGCAAATAAAAATCATTATCATTCACGAAAAGTTACAGCATTATTTAATCATTATATTTATAAAGGATTTAGTTAGTGAATTATAAAAGCTACTCTCTCATCGCTCTTTCAATTTGTGCAACTATGGCAGCTAATGCCCAAGGTACATCCACATCAAACAATACTCAGGACATTGAACACGTTATTGTGACCGGCAGTCGTATGCAAGAAAGCATAGACGAAGTGCCAGCATCGGTTTCAGTTATTAATAGTCAAACCATAGCGCAAGACATGCTAACTTCGGCTGAGTTGCAAACTATGCTAGCGATTCATGTACCGGGCATGGCGGCAGCAAATACGGGCACTAACACCAACTCAGGGCAAACGTTACGAGGACGAAATGCTTTAATAATGATAGATGGTGTACCACAGTCCACCCCTTTACGTAATGGTAAGCTAGGTATTCGCTCTTTAGATCCCAGTGTTATCGAACGTATTGAAGTCATTAAAGGCGCAACGTCAATATATGGCAATGGTGCCGCTGGCGGCATTGTTAACTACATCACCAAAAATGCAAATAGTGAAAAAGCATTATCAGGGCGGGTAGGAATTAGCAGTAACTTTTCAGCAGTAAAGTTCGAAGACAGCGTCGGTCGACGCCTTGATATAGCAATAGACGGTACGTTAGGGAAATTTGACTATGTACTAAGTTTAGTAAGTGATGAAAATGGCGTAATACGCGATTCAGAAGGCGATGCTCTCGGTTTAACCTACGGTTTATCTGATTTTAAATCAGACAATCTATTTACCAAATTCAATTATTATGTTGATGAGTTACGTTCATTTCAATTTAGTTATAACTACTTTGAAGGGCAGCAAGATACCGACTACATTGCGGTAGAAAGTAATGTTAATGCTGGCATAAAAAGCCATGCCATTAAAAATGTAAATAACATTGAAGTGCCGGGTGATCCGCAAGGCCCACGAGGAAGCCATAACGCAAAATTACAATACCGTGATATGGAAATTTTTACTAACACAGACTTCACCGCAGACGCCTACTGGCAAAAAATTGAAAACGTATTCTTTTATTCCACGAAATTTAAAGATGAAGGCTTAGGTTTAGTCGGCGGTCAGTCGATGATCACGTCAGAAAAAGCGGGTTTACGGTTGAACTTTAACAGTGTTTTTGACTTCGACGATATTGAAACTACGTTGATTTATGGTGTGGATGTGTTAAACGACAAAACTGCCCAGCCACTAGTAGATGGTCGTATGTGGACTCCTGAAATGGACATGGATAATATTGCGGGTTATTTACAAACAAAAGTAATTTTTGACGAAAATTGGGTTGTTAAAGCGGGTGTGCGCCGAGAATCAATTGAAATAGGTGTTAACGATTTTAATACCTTGATGATTTGTAAGACGGGTAAAGAATGTACTGTACCGGTGTCAGTATCAGGTGGCACACTCGAATATGACGCAACCACTTACAATATTGGTTTACGTTATAGTAATAATGAGATTTTTAGTCCTTTCATTAGTTACTCTGAAGGTTTTGATATCGCCAATGTCGGCAGTTTATTACGTAATGCTCAATTCACAGAATTAAATAAAATAGATACAGAAGCTTCAATTGTTAAAAACTCAGAAATTGGCTTTAGCAGTGTGTATGAGAAAATTCGCTTTGAAATGGCCACCTTTTATTCAACCAATAACTATGGTGGTAACATGGCTGAAGACCCTTTAACCGGGACTTATCGGTTAGAGCGAGCACCGCAAAAAATATGGGGTTATGAAGCCGCGATTGATGTTACTTTGACCGATGCATTAGATGCTGGTCTTAGCTACAGTTGGTTAGAGGGTAAAAATAAAGAAAGCGATACTTATCTTGATGGTGGCTCAATCAGTCCGCCTAAAATCACCGCTTATATTAATTATCAGGCAAGTGAAAACTTGCGTCTTGCAATGAATTATACCGGCATACAAAGTCGCAACCGTTTTGTCGCAACAAACGGTAAATATAGCGGCAGAAAAGCACCAGTATCGTCATATAACGTGGTTAATGCTTCAGGCAGTTACACCATTAATGATGCAATAAAGTTATCAGCTGGTATCGAAAACCTGTTTAACAGCGACTATTACTCACACATTGCTCAATCACATACCTTTTCTGGCTGGAATGTTAAAGGGAAAGGGCGCACAGTGAACTTAGGGCTGACTTATAACTTCTAATGCCTCAAGCAATTAATAGCAAAGCGATGTTCCTTTTGCCAATGGTGGCTGGATGATATTCAGTGTTTAAGCGCTGGTTAAGGCGTATTCATCTATGCCTAGCAATATTTTTGGTTTTCTTTTTAGTTAACCTGAGTATTTCTGGGGCACTGTTGGTTTTTGGTAAAGAAATTCAGTATCAGGTGCAACCTGCTCATTGGCAGGTGTCGCCTGGTGCCGCTTTTCTGCCTTTGTCTAGCTTAGTAGCTATAGTTGAAGAAGGTAGCGAAAAGACAGTAAAACAAGTCCAATTGCAACCGCAAAAAGATAAGGCATGGCAATTTCAATTAGATAGTGGCCAGTATATTAATGTTAATCCTTTTAACGGTGAAATTCTTCACCGCTATGCTAAGCAAGATAGCTTTTATGGCTTTGTGATGGCATGGCACCGCTGGTTATTGCTGAGCGATGACACAGGGGAAAAGCCTCTTAAAGCATTGGTATCAATAGCTAGTTTTTTATTCATTGTCGAAATGGTATTGGGATTATGGCTTTGGTTTAAACCAAACAATCGTTTGCAACGCTTGAAGATAAGCATTAAGGCCAAGCCAAAGGTAAGATATTATCAATTACACACAGTAATAGGCGTGTTTACCTTTATTCCTTTATTGCTTATCGCTTTTTCAGGCATAGCTTTTCACTGGCAAAGCCAAACAAAGATGATAATCGAAACATTGGTCGCTGAATCCGTAGTGCGCTATAACCCCCCTGTTATTGCCTCTGAGTTTAAAAAACCGCTACAGCTAGACCTTGCGTTGAGTCGTGGAATACAGAGTATGGGACAAGGCCAGTTGTATCGAATTTACTTACCGGTTAGCGGTCAAGCCTTAAAACTTAGAGTTAAAATGCCTGGTGAGTACTTTGCTTTTAGTTGGGTATCGGTAAATCCATATACTGCCGAAGTGATTAAAACCTATGATGCCAGCAAGGCCAATTTAGCTACGCGGATTTGGAATTTTAAGTATACGTTTCATATCGGAGATTTTTTCGGTGTTGGTCTTAAGGTTTTTTGGCTACTGCTCGCCTTGCTACCAGGAGCTTTTGCCATAACCGGGCTTTGGTTGTTTATTAAAAGAACACGACAAAGCAAGGTGAAATCAATTTCTCCTTTAAAAGCTAATTTCACAATTAGCACTAGATAAGTGTTTGGATGTCGATACCTTAGCTTTATTAAAAAAATTGGTTCTAAACTTGTCATCAGCAAAGAAGAAAAGGTGCTGAGTTAAGGCTAGGCTTTGTGGGTAATAAAAAAGCACCGAAATAACTATTTTTTATTAAATAGAGTGAGTTTATCGCGATGCTTTGAATCTATACCGTCCATTTCTCAGCATATGTACAGTCCAAATAAATCCTGAAAGTGCCAACCACAAAGTAACAAAAGCAAACAGCATAATTTGAATGTTGTTAAAGCTGCCTTCATCGCCATAGTCCATAAAGTGCAGCATAAAGAAAAAGCCTGCAAAGCGTTTGTCGCTATTACTATGCCCAACTAATCGTCCTGAGCCTTGCTCGACATAAACGCTAGTTTCTAAATCATCATTGAAATTTATCCGCCAGGTTGGATTTTTCTGTTTTGGGTAATCTGCTATGTTTGAAGTTAGTAAAGCAATGGATGTTATCTCGCCAGGACCGCTGTAACTTGCTTTGGCTATGTTTGATGCCAGTTGTTCATTAACCTTCGTTAGCTCTCCCGTTACCGCATTGACCAACAAATAACGGTTAGCAAAGTGGCGGTATAAACCTTGCTGTTGTGTCAGCAAGTAATATGGTTTTGCTAACAATTTCGATTGTGTCAGTTCTACCGTATCAGGGTAGGCTTTTAAGATTGATTCAATAGGCAGTAAATCTTTTTCAGCGACTATATGTTCAGAGGCGGCTGGCGCTTGACGATACGCGTTGCCGCGGGCTTTTTTATGATCAATAACATTGAATACTAAGCCGCTGAATACCCAAATAAGTAACTGCAAACCTATCACTAAAGATGCCCATTTATGTATTTTCTTGGTCCAGAACATCATGATTCACCACCGTTATTTAATGGCTTATCTTGGCCATTAAAAGTTGCACTGTTACCGCGCTTTTTATTGTTGGTAAATGCTGGTTTTATTACTTTAAAGTAAGTTAGCACTAAACCACTTAATACTGCGAATTGTGCCAATAATGCGATGATAAATAAAAACCAATTGCCAACGTTTTCGCCATCGTCGTAGTCCATGACATGAAAGCGAAACATCCAGTCAAACAATCGCCAAAATTCATGACGTTTAGTCACTACTTTGCCGCTATTAGCTGATATGTATAACGCAGGTGCGCCAAAGTTATCGAAATTCACTCGCCATGCAGGCAAGTGCCGTGAACTTAATTCAAAAGGTGGATTTTCGGTGATTAACTCGGCGTTAATGACTTCACCATCGTCAGCATAAAAGTGCTCAGCCACTGTTAAGGCTGAACGTTCATTTATTGGTGATAGCAATGTACCGTTAGTGGCATCAAGCATAAACTTTTGTTTATCAATGTTAAAACGATAAACCTCGCGGTTGATTAACATGCCAACGCTTAAGTTTTCAGCCTGTGGATATTGCTGAAAAAGTGTTTGTGTTGAGTAAGTTAAGTTTTCAGGCTTTATTTTTGTTTGATGATTAATGATCAGGCTGTCACCGTGAATATAGTCAATATCGAAAAAGACCATATAGGCACCGGTAACAGACCAAATAACAAATTGCACACCAATAAATAACATCAGCCATTTATGTACTTTATGGCTGATTTTAAATAGTTTTTGCGGCTTTCTTACAGTTTTAATTGTGACTTTCTCCACAGAAGATAAACAGCGGGTAGCACAAGTAATGTCAATAAAATTGCGCTAACCATACCGCCTACCATCGGGGCTGCAATTCTACTCATCACTTCTGAGCCGGTTCCTGTGCCATATAATATCGGCAATAATCCAATAATAACAGTGGCTACCGTCATCATTACAGGCCGCACACGCATGCCCGCGCCTTGTAGAATAGCATGAGTTAATTCCTTAATAGTAAAAGGAATATTGTTAGTTTGATGTTGCTCAATAGTTTCTTTAAAAGCTTGGTTTAAATACACCAACATGATGACGCCAATTTCGACGGCGACCCCTGCTAAGGCAATAAAGCCAACGCCAACTGCCACCGAAAAGTTAAAACCTTCAAGATACATTAACCAAATACCGCCAATCATTGCCAATGGCAGGGTGGCAATAATAATTGCGACTTCTACAAAATTGCGAAAGTTCAGGTAGAGCAAAATAATGATAATCGCTAAGGTCAGCGGCAATACGTAAATAAGTTTCGCTTTAGCACGCTCCATATATTCGTACTGGCCTGCCCAGGTAATTGAGTAACCCGAGGGTAATACTAATTCTTGTGCTAAGCGCTCTTTTGCTTGTTCAACATAAGTACCAACATCAATATTTTCGATATCGATTAAGCTCCAACCGTTAATACGGGCATTTTCGCTTTTGATGCTTGGTGGCCCATCTTCAACATAAACATCGGCCACATCTGCTAGCGAAATACGTTGTCCTGCTGGCGTAACAATTGGCAGTAGTTTTAATTGTTCAGGTGAATCACGATAGTCTTGTGGGTAGCGTAAATTCACCGGATAACGCTCTAAGCCTTCAACCGTTTGAGTGACGTTCATGCCACCAATTGCAGTAGCGACCACTTGTTGAACATCAGCAATATTTAAACCGTAACGCGCAGCTTTATTACGGTTAATATCAACTTTGATATAACGGCCACCTGCTACGCGTTCGGAGTAAACAGACGCCGTTCCCGGTTGATCCTTAAGGATGTTTTCTATATCTAAGCCAATATTTTGAATGACTTTTAAATCACTACCCGCGATTTTTATGCCGACAGGCGTTTTAATGCCCGTTGCTAGCATATCTATGCGGGTTTTAATTGGCATGACCCAAGCATTGGTTAAGCCAGGAAAACGCACAATTGCGTCTAGTTCCTTGCGAATAGTGTCTTTGGTTACGCCTGCTCGCCATTGCGCTTCTGGTTTAAATTGAATGAAGGTTTCTATCATGGTGAGTGGCGCAGGATCTGTTGCCGTTTCAGCACGTCCGACCTTACCAAATACGGTTTTCACTTCTGGAATGGTGCGGATGAGTTTATCGGTTTGCTGTAAAATTTCTCGCGCTTTACCGACTGAAATACCCGGATAGGTGGTTGGCATATACATCAAGTCACCTTCATCAAGCGGTGGAATAAATTCACTGCCAATTTTATCGAGTGGTGAAAAACCAATTAAGGTCACAATTAGCGCTGCGAACAAGGTACTTTTAGGAAAGCGTAATACGGTTTTTAATAACGGCATATAAGCGGCGATTAACGCGCGGTTGACTGGATTTTTGCGCTCAGAAATAATTTTTCCGCGAATAAAGTAACCCATTAATACCGGCACTAAGGTAATGGCTAAGCCTGCTGATGCTGCCATGGCATAAGTTTTAGTGTAGGCAAGTGGGCTGAACATTCGGCCTTCTTGTGCTTCTAAAATAAATACCGGCATAAAGCTTACCGTGATAATGAGTAAACTAAAAAATAATGCAGGGCCAACTTCAGAGGCTGATTTAGCGACAATTTGCCATCGGTTCTGCTCAGTAAGTGGTGTTTTCTCCATATGCTTATGCATATTTTCTATCATCACAATGGCACCATCCGTCATCGCGCCTATGGCAATGGCTATACCGCCCAGCGACATAATGTTGGCATTAATACCTTGAAAATACATGATGATAAAGGAAACAAGAATACCAAGTGGCAAGCTAATTACGGCAACGATAGAAGAACGAACATGAAATAAGAACACCACGCAAACAATGGCCACTACTGCTAATTCTTCAATCAACTTTGACCATAAGTTATCAACCGCACGCTCAATTAGGCCTGAACGATCGTACACGGTAACAACTTCTACACCGTCGGGTAAACCTTGTTGTAAACTCTTCAACTTTTCTTTTACACCAGCAATGGTTTGCTGGGCATTAGCGCCAAAACGCATAACTACGACACCACCAACGGTTTCACCTTCGCCATTAAGCTCTACAATGCCACGACGCATTTGTGGACCTAAATTAATATCAGCAACGTCTTTTAATTGCAGTGGTACGCCTTTCGCGTTCATGCCTAGTGGAATGGCTTCTAGGTCTTCAACGTTTTCAATATAACCTGAAGCCGTGACCATATATTCCGCTTCTGCCATTTCAACGACTGAAGCGCCAACTTCTTGGTTACCTTGCTTGATTGCGGTTTGTATTAAACTTAAAGGAATGCCGTAAGCACGCAATTTATCGGGGTCTACCGATATTTGATATTGCTTTACCATGCCGCCAATGGCCGCAACTTCGGAAACACCTGCTACGGTTTGTAATTCATACTTTAAAAACCAGTCTTGAATTGAGCGCAGTTGGCTGATGTCATGTTGTCCGGTTTTATCAACTAAGGCATAGAGATAAACCCAGCCGACACCCGTTGCGTCAGGACCTAGTTGCGGCTTGGCACTACTGGGTAAGTTTGCTGCCACTTGTGACAAATATTCTAATACTCGGCTACGTGCCCAATATAAATCGGTGTCATCATCAAATATCACATATACGTAAGAGTCACCGAAAAACGAATAGCCACGCACAGTGCGAGCGCCGGGCACTGATAGCATGGCAGTGGTTAGCGGATAGGTTACTTGGTCTTCAACCACCTGTGGTGCTTGCCCTGGATAACTGGTTTTGATGATCACTTGCACGTCAGACAAATCAGGAATTGCGTCAATAGGAGTATTTTTAAAAGCAAAAATACCGGTGCCGACAATCACGAGTGTTACTAGTAAGACAAAAAATCGATTGAACACCGACCAATGAATAATACGTTCTATCATAATAATTTCCTTGGTCGAAACTTAATGGCTGTTGTCGGCATCAGCGTGAGCTTCATCATGCAGAGTAATTACCGTAAATTCGCCATTTTCAATAGCAAAAGTAAAGTCGATTTCCATGCCTGCGCTCAACTGCGCTAAGGCAATATTATTAGCAATATAAAAATCTAAGGTTGCTGCAGGGCGTTGCCACTTCTCAATTGCTCCGCGACTGATATTGGCGATTCTAGTGTCGTTATCAATACTATTAATAATGCCTGTTACTTGTGCATGGGCAACTGGTTGGCTAGTGTTCTCCATATCCATATCCATATCCATATCCATATCCATATCCATATCCATATCCATAGCAGACATGCGTTTGAAGTCAGAGGTTTTACTGGATTCTGAATCTAAGAGGAATTGTGCTGAAGTTACTATGGTGTCGCTTGCAGATAAGCCTGCAAGGATTTCAATTTGTTTGCCGTCACTACGACCTACATCTACTGCGATTGATTTAAACTGACCATCGCCTAATGCTAGTACTACACGGTCTTGAGTACCCGTTCTTATTAAGGCTTCTTTAGGGATAACGATGGTTTCTGCGCTAGGTTTTCCGTCAATAATCACCTGTGCAAACATGTTCGGCTTCAAGGCGAAATTTTTGTTATCAAAACGCAAACGCACTTTCATAGTACGAGTTTGGCTGTCGAGAGTAGGGTAAATGTAATCTACTTTGCCTTGCCATGTTTTACCGGGTAAAAAATCCAGTGTCATAGCGACATTATCATCAACAAAAACAAAACCTGCTTGGCGTTCTAATACCTCAGCCTCAACCCAAACTTCGGTTAGGTCGCCAATGGAAAATAGCATAGTACCTGGCTGAACATAAAAGCCTTCACGTATTGATAAATTTTCAACCACGCCTGATTGTGGGGCGTAGAAGGTTACTTGCTGTTTCACTTTTCGGCTACGTTGTAACTCAGCAATCGCTTCATCAGGAATATTGAGTGCTAATAAACGGTTTTTTGCTGCCTTGATTAAACGCGTATTCTTACGTGAAAGCGCCAGTACAAACTCTTCTTGGGCATTGACCAACTCAGGTGAATACAATGAATAAATCGCCTGACCTTTTGTTACTGTTTCACCAACCGAATTGATATTGAGGGTTTCAATCCAGCCTTTAACACGTGGGTGAATATGGACTAATTTGTCTTGGTTATAATTGACATAACCAACGGTTTTTATTTGTGTTTGTAGGTGCGAATTTTTTACTTTTTCGGTGCGAACGCCAATGTTATTGACGATACTTGGGTTGATAGTAACCGTACCCACTTCAGCGTCATTTGCACTGCCATTCTTGTAAACAGGAACAAGCTCCATACCCATAGGAGAAAGACCGGGTTTATCGCGGCGAAAGTTAGCGTCCATCGGCGCAACCCAATACATAGGCTCAGCTTCATCTGTTGTTACTGCCATTGTATTAGCAGAGTTGCTAGCAGAGTTATTAGCGAAAAAATTAAAGCTCAACCAACCACCAAATAAGATACTCGGTATTGCGATAATAACGGCACTAGTGATGCGATTGATAAGTGTTTTTTTATTTGTTGTCATCATGTTATTCCTGATTCTGCTGAGCTAATGTTGCTGGCGTAAACTTTGATGCTTGATTAGCTTTGCTAAAAACATAATTAAGTTCTAAATGCAGTTTTTGCTGTTCAACGGTAATGCCTAGGTGATCTATCGAAGCGTCTAATTCATCGATGCGCGCACGTACAATTTCACCGAAATCACCGCTGTCATTGGTGTAAGCGTTTAAAGCGATTTCGGCTTGTTGATGAAACTGTGGTAATAGCTTTTGTTCGTATAACGATTGGCGCTTGTTAAGTTGTAATAATCGACCTTTAGCAGAAGAAAAGGCGCCTAACAATTGTCGTAAGCGTAATTGTTTCTCGGTTTTAACGGCTTCAGTTTTTGAAATCGCAGCTTTTAATTGTTGGTCTTGTCGATTGGCGGTAAAAAGCGGGACATCAAAAGTGATGCCGACAGAAAATAAATCGGCACGGCTGTTATTTGCTGCATCATTGCCACGGTAGCCATAGCTAGCATTAACACCCCATTCAGGCTGATATTTTTGCTTTGCCAATGCTTTGTTAAATGCCACCGATTTAATTTTATTATCTATCGCAATAACACCTGGGTGGCTAGTAAAATAACTGACTAGTTCAGCATTAGAATATTGTCGTTTCGCCATAATTAAGGCTTTATTCTGTAAGTCAATTTGAGGTAGCTGTGTTTCAAGCATGGTGTCAAAAGTGTTTGTTGTTTGATAGCTATTGGCTGCAGTATTGCCTTGTTCTGCATGCATTAACCATTGATTTAATTGACCAATATAGGCATTTTTTTGTTGAGCAAATTGTACTAATTTGTCATCAATACGGCTTAATTCTAACTCGGCACGAATGATATCTTGCTGTTGTGCTTGTCCGATAGTAGAAGAATAGCGCGCTTCTGCAACATCAATTAATTGTGAGAATAGACTTTTGTTTTCTGCTATTAAGGCGATGCTTTGTTGCATTTTATAGGCATCAAGCCAAAGCATACCAACGGTTAAAGCAACTTTTGCTTTGCGGTCTTGGCGCAAGAACGGATATTGCTTACTTTCTGCTTTTAACTGCTGATTCATTAAAGCTAAGGTGTCACCGCGTGGAAACATTTGGCTAACGCCAAGTTTGAACTGTGTCATTGGCTCTTGGCTAAAGCGCAGAGTGTCGGCAGCAATGTTCGCCATGCCGATAGACACTTTCGGGTCAGGCAAAGTATTGGCAGCAATACTGAGTGATTCAAGTGCTTGTTGCTGATGGCGATTGCCGGTTAGCCAAGGGTCAGCCATTTGTGCTTGCTGCACAGCTTGCACAAAACCTAGTGATTTAACGCTGTGCTTTTGTAGTGTTGCTGCTTTAACGGTTTGACTAAACGCCAACGACACGGTCACCAAAATTAATAGTGTTGAAGTTATTAACTTTGCGATGAAATTGTCGCTTATTTTATCTTTAAGCTGTGAGTAGTAATGTAATGCTAGCATTGTATTGCTCTTCTCAAATGTATCTTTGAAAGTGCGTTTATTTCTATTTGTTATCGCCATTGAAAATGACTAAATATTACTGATAAATGAAATTAAACGCTGAATATATTGTGGATGTTAGCCTAAATTTAGGCGCATTGATCCTAGGGAGTTACGAAATAGGAGGTTTGAATAAGTAGTTAAGAAATTGTTCTTGGGGCAAAGCAATGCTTAGGCTATTACTTTTAGTCGATATTGGCGTGATGGTCAGTGCCATCAAACTATTGGTATAAGAATTTGGCTTGCAGCTAGTCGTTGTGCAATCACAATTTTCCTGACAACAATCATCGGTCATGCTTGTTGTTGAGCTGTCATTCATGGCCATTTTCATTGGCATGTCCATCGACATATCCATGTTGTGCTCGGTAGAATCCATACTATGTGACATTGGCATATCAGACATCTTCATCATATCGCAAGACATTATCACACTTGCGGATGACTGGCCAATAAGGCTAAGCATCAACATCATGATTACAATGAACTTTGTCGAAAAATATGATTTCACAATAGTTTTAAAACACCAATTAAATAGAATAAGTTAAATATTAACGCTCGTTAGCTTAAAGACTCAACCTGAAATTGCAAGCATTACGCTAAGAAATCAAGATTGAAGTAAGCTTAACAAGGCTTTACTATCGACAAGTATAAACCATTTTCTTTTTCTCAACGTGTTATACCGATATAAAGGTTTTGTATCTATGGACATTATGACCGAACAACTGCCCATTTCTATTCAGGTTAGTGATGATTTAGTTGCTCAAATTAATAATATTGCTGCGATTTGCAATAAGCTTGAAGCACAATTGAATTTTCATACCATGACGGCGAATTGGTATGGAGAAGAAGAAAATATACTGCTGATTAATTTTTTCTTAGTGTCTGCTTCAGAGTTTGAAAGTAGCGGTAAAGATCAAGAAACCGAGCTTGAAAAAGAATTTTTAGCGGATGATGTACTTTTACTTTCGTCATCAAATAGACTGTTGGATTGTTATGTCGCGATCACGGCATCAGAATTATTGCTTTTGAAACAAACACCAAAATTGTTGTCAGGTTATTTGGGCAAAAAATTAACTAAAGTATTGAATTTAATTGCTCAACAGCAAGGTTTTGAAAAAATTTAATTGCTTTGTTCTCGCTCGTAGGTCAATAAATACGGTGTTTATAACGTTTTTTTATTTTAATTCTAATTAATTTTAAATTAAATTGAACTAACAACTACGAAGATCGTCTTACTTAGTAAGAGATTCTCCCTCGGTTTTTGTTTTTATTAAATTGCATTTTATTTATGTTATACGCTCCTCACTTGAGGGGCGTTTTTTTTTGCCGGTAAAATGCTACTAGTTACTGCTGAAATTTTTTTGTTTTTTTTCGAAACTAATTTGAACTTATCGTAAATTTGATGCTCTGACTTAATAAGAGATTCTCCCCCTCGGTTTTGTTTTTAATGTTTTTATGTATTGTTATACGCTCCTCAAATGAGGGGCGTTTTTTTTGCCTGAAATTTATCCCTCACTAAATGACTATTTTCTTTTAGCCATACCCTAACGTTATAACTCGCATCAATTTAGGAATGAAACTAGCTTTTATAACAAGATATACTGAGTGAAAATGTTACTAAGTTGGGAATACAATGTTACGTATATTGTCGATATTATCTATCACGCTTTTAATGAGTTTTACCACGGTTTCGGCCGATTTAATTACGCTGACAGGCAAGATTATTAGCGAGGATGGTAAGGCTATCTCTGGCGTTAAAGTTAAGCTGAGTGGAAAAAACGTACTTACTGATAAACAAGGTATCTATCAGTTATCGACGGCCGTTGAAGATACTTATCAACTTAGCTTACATAAACCCGATTACTTTTCTGCTATTCAAACATTCAGCCACTATGAATTGAAACAAAACTCATCGACTATTGCCGATATTACCTTAGTTAAAAAAGCGCAAAAGCGCGTGATGTTAGCCTTTGCGGGTGACGTTATGATGGGACGTCGCTTCTATAAGCCTTACTTTGGTGATGAAGTACTTATTCATCGAGATAATAAACTTAGCGATAGCAAAGCTATTGTTCAACATATTAAACCTTATATGAGCTTGGCTGATTACGCCGCGGTTAATTTAGAAACTCAGATTGCCGATAAGAAACCTGCTGAGCGAGCGCCAAAATCTGTGACCTTTTATTCTGAGCCTGAAATATTAGACGCACTTACGTGGGCGGGAGTGGATTATGTTTCATTGGGAAATAACCATACCTATGACTACATGGATTCTGGCTTGCATTCGACGTTAGCGTTTTTGAATAAAAGTGAATTAGGTTATTCTGGGGCAGGTGTTGATGAAAAGTCAGCACTGAAAGCACACACGGCAACAGTCAATAATACTGAATTTTCTATGCTTGGTTATGTTGGCTGGGAAGGTAGCGCTAACCCAACGCAAACCGCGAATCATCAACATGGTGGTGCCGCTTACGGTTCAATGGAAAACATCTTGCAATCAGTTTCTAAGCAAGTGGCTGACGATAAAGTTACTATCGTGCAATATCACGGCAGTCAAGAATATGCCAACAACCCAACAGGTGTTACGGAGCAACGTTTAAAGTCTTCATTAGATGCTGGTGCTGCGTTAGCCATTGCTCATCATCCCCATGTAACGCAAGGTTTAGAGCTATATAACAATAAACTGATTGCCTATTCAATGGGTAACTTCATTTTTGACCAAAACTTCAGCGCAACTCAACACAGTTTTATTCTTTATGTTTGGCTTGATGAAGGGAAGTTTCATCGCGCAGAAATAGTACCGTTATATGTTAAAGGCTATAAACCAACGCCAGCAACAGGTATGCATCGCTATACCGTAATGAAACGATTAACGGAGCTTTCAAAACAGCGAAATACTACTATTTCAATGTCAGGTGGCCATGGTGTTATTCAGTCAAATAATCAGCAGTCTGCAGAGCAAGAACAGCCGACGAATAAAATGCAGCTTGCTATTGATATCGCTAGCAATGAAAGAACTACCCCACTTTATCAATTGCCGTGGAACCGCAGCATTACTCAAGTGCAAATGCCGAACTCAAATACTGCGTACCGTTTAGGGACAAATTTAATTAACGGTAGTGATTTTGAAAGCTTCGCATTATTCGATAGCCCAGAACGTGGTTGGTTATTTGATCGCAGTGCAACGACATTGAATAACTTTGGCGCTAGTGGCAGCCATAGTTTAGCAATAACCGTTGATGCTCAATCGCCAACTACCTTTGGTATGCAAAGCTTTAGACGAGTTTACAAAGCTAGTAGTGCCATGACCATTAAAGCTAAATTCAAGGTGCAATCACCGGTAAAAATTAACTTTTACTGGCAAGGGCGAAAGAAACGTCAGAAGCTATTTGATGCCTTTAAAAATAGCCCTAAACAGCTAATTGATACGGTAGAGCTTTCAGCCAGTAATGCTTGGCAAAATGTTGAGGTTGATTTTAATTCGCCGCGTATTGGTTATAAAAGTTATCGCGTACTGGCAGAAATTGAATTACAAAATGGCGCAACGTCGCAAGTTAATATTGATGACTTTGCCTTAATTGAATGGCAAAGCGCTTTTAGTAAGAACCCTAAACCTAATTTTTATAACACCTTAAGTTACCAAGCAGCGTATCTTGGTGTCGATAAGGCTGTTTCTTCGCCTGTTGTTGTAAAATTTTAATTAAATAAAATTCAAGCCAATTTAATGACAAATTGGCTAAGAGGACGTTTACAGAATATGAGTGTTGCAGAGCCCGAATTACTAGATACATTTAAATCCCTACTGCAAAATCAACGCTTTGGCTCACAGTTGCAACTTGCCCGAGCGTTATCATTACGTGGCTTTGAGAATGTTACGCAAACGCGAGTTTCGCGCTTACTCAATAAAGTAGGGGCAATAAAAATTCGTAATCATAATAATGATGCCGTCTACCGTTTACCTGAAAAGCAACATATACCAAGAGGTCTACAAGCAATTGATTCCGTTGTGCTTGATGTTAAACATAACCATGTTCAGATCATCATTAAAACAGTGATTGGCGCAGGTACTTTGATATCTAAAATGATCGAAAACATGGGCGAGCAATCAGGTGTTTTAGGTTGTATGGCTAGTGATAATACCATCTTAATTATTCCCGCTGATGTTGGTAAAATTCAACAAACTATGACAACTATTATTGAACACTTAGATATCAACTGTTAGCTGCTTGTTTAAGTTGTTCTTTGTTTGCTTTTTTGACAGTTTCTTTCTGTGTTTATGTACTATTTCCCTGCTTCGTTCAAAAATTATTTTTAAGTGCCTATAAATTGGATATTAAATAATAGTGTTATCTTTCAACTGGTTGAGCAGTTGTTTTTGTCGGTTAATTTTACATTAGATACTTTTTGCTTAAGTTGTGTTGTGAATATTTTATATGTTTCATGTGTTTAACTATGTTGGCTTCTATTTTGCATTGCTGATGTTAAGTAACATTTTTATGTTGTATTCAACGAAACCGAGAAAGGTATTTCTATGAAATTTAAAATTCTACTAGCTATATTGATCACGTCAGTAACATTTGTTAGCTCAACAGTAAGTGCGAGCCTTATTCTTGGAACTGGTACGCAAGCATTAATAGGTGGTGATTTAACTGATCCAGAAAATGATGGCTTAATTGATGAAAACACAAATTATAATGCAATATTTAACGCTAACAGCGAACCAGGTTTCGGTGGTGGAGAATATTCATTTAACGTTTTCGATAATGTTTTAACCGGCGGAAATGGCAAGTGGTGTTGTGAAGCTACAGGTGGTGACGCCAAAGATTTAAGCGATGCAAATTTATCGGGGTTATGGGTTGAAGCTAGTTTTGGTGCTTCTCAATATATTTTAGATTCATTTACACTTTCTTCTGCTAATGATGTACCTGGAAGAGATGCAGACCAATGGCGTATTCTTGGTTCAAATGATGGTGTAAATTACACCTCGATATTTACCTATGATAACGATGGTCAATCTATTTGGAATCAACGTTTTCAAGTAGTTCAATTCTCAAGTGGTGTTGACTATAGTATACCTGAAGCTTATAGCACTTTTCGTTACGAAGCATATTCAACGGTTAGCGATGGTTACCACCAGTTAGGTGAAATTGAGTTTTTTGGTACTGCAGCTTCAGTAGCAGCCCAAGTACCAGAGCCTACAACCTTAGCAATTTTCTCATTGGCACTTATTGCTTTTGGCGCACGTCGTTTTAAACAGCAATAAATAAAATATTATTTTGATAAAGCTCCTTATGGGAGCTTTTTTTATTGCTGATAATTTCTATTGTGAAGATTAATCTTGAGATAAAAAAAAGCCCTGCAAGCAGGGCAAGACATTCATGAATTAATGTCAAAGGGAACTCAAAGAGAATAATTAACAAATAACCGTTGTTGCTTCTAAAAGTGTTGCGCTTCCACCCCAAAGTATTTCAGATAATGGTTGCATAACACCTTGTTCAAACTCAAAGCCATGTTGACGATCATCACTAATTAAGAGTGGACCATCTAAATCAACAAACTTGGCTCCATTTACTAATAATGCAGCAGGTGCCATGGCCAAAGAACTACCAACCATACAGCCCAACATTAAATCAAAGCCTTGCGCTTTTGCTTCTTGAGCTAATAAAACCGCTTCGGTTAAGCCACCGGTTTTATCGAGTTTAATATTCACTACCTGATAACGGCCTTTTAAGTAATCAAGCTCGGCACGGGTATGACATGATTCATCTGCACATAGCGGCACAGGTGAAGAAAAGTTAATTAATGCTTGGTCTTGGCCAGCAGGCAGTGGTTGTTCAATAAGAACCACATTCAGTGCTTTTAGCTGCTCACAACAATGTTTTAAGTCATCAATACTCCAACCTTCGTTGGCATCAACAATAAACTCACTGTTAGGTGCTGCTTGTTGAATCGCGGTCATTTTTTCGATGATATCTTGATTATCTAGTTTTACTTTTACTAACGGTGGATTGTTTAGTGCTGCGACGGCTTTAGCCATGGCTTCAGGGCTATCAATACTTAATGTTTGTGCGGTTATGCAAGCTTGCGCGGGTGCAAGCTGTAATAATTTTGCTACTGAAGTTCCACGCTGCTTTGCTTGTAAATCCCACCAAGCACAGTCTAGTGCGTTACGTGCGGCACCAGAGGGAAGGGCAATGATATATTCGTTGATGTTTTCAGTCGTAATTTTTTGTGCGGATAAAAGGTGTATTTGCTGACTAACATTATCAATAGACTCTTGATAGCGCGCATAAGGCACTGCTTCTGACCAACCGGTATTTATGCCGTCACTAATGGCGACAACAACAACGTCTGCTTGTGTTTTAGCGCCACGAGCAATACGAAAAACATTTTTCAATTGCAATTGTTGATGAGCAACCTGAATTGTTAGGTTCATTGTGATTTCGCCTATGCCAACGTTGAAACGATACTGTCAGTGCCGTCACGCAGAGGATCAGCACAAGGCAAAGAAAACTGTTCACTTAGCTGTGCACAAATACGTTGACCTTCTTCAACACTCACGCTTGAAGTATTAACGGTAATACCAACCACCTTAACATTTGGGTTTGTCAGCTTAGCTGCTTGAAGGTTTAACGCAATGGTTGCTTCAACACTAGGAAACTGGCTTTGTGGCAAACCACGCATATGGCTGCGGTTTAAGTCGTGACAAATAACTAGTGCGTCAGGTTGTGAGCCGTGTAATAACCCTAAACTTACGCCAGCAAACGCAGGGTGTGACAGCGAGCCTTGGCCTTCAATAATATCCCAATGTTCGGCGCTGTTATTTGGAGAAAGTGACTCGGTTGCCCCTGATAAAAAGTCAGAAATAACACAGTCAATGGCGATACCTTGGCCAGCGATTAAAATTCCACATTGACCTGTAGCACGAAAATCAACATCAAAACCAAGTTTCTTCATCGACTTTTCAAGGCTTAATGAGGTATACATTTTACCAACCGAACAGTCAGTACCAACGGTAAGTAAGCGTTTACCTGTGCGTTTTACGCCAGTACCAGTAACAAATTCGGCTTTAGGATGACGAATATCGAGCAATTGCTGTTGGGTTTGTTGTGCTTTTTCTACTATTTCTGGAAAATCGCTTAATTTATCATGCAAGCCTGAAACGATATCCATGCCGTTGTCCATTGCTTCTAGAATATAAGGTAACCATTTCTTATCAAGTACACCGCCACTGTTGGCAAAGCCTAATATGAATGACTTAGCGCCTTTAGCAGCTGCTTGTGCAATGTCCATTTTTTCAATGCCGGTGCTAACCGTACAACCGTCAACACTGTATTCACCAACACAAAGTTCAGGACGCCAATCTGCTGCACCACGTGCCATTTTAATTGAAAGCTGGTCGGTGGCGTCACCAATAAATAACAGGTAAGGAGAAGCAATTTGCATAATGAAGTTCCTAAATTTAAATGCTGGAATAGCAGAGTTTTTCTAATTCCGAGCTTAACTTAGTGAGCAAACATTAAAAGTGAGAAGGCTTTTATCGATCATAACCTGTGGTTATGATTCTATTTAACTGTTTGAAATACCTTGGGTTAAATATGGTATAAATTCATCAATAACTTTAGATTTAGCTCTGTTTTCTAAATGCACAGCATTGATGTTAAAAGTAAGCGCAGGCTCAAACGAGGCGATAGCAACATTGTCTGACAAATTTCCTTCTGCGGTGTAGCGATCAACCACACATACGCCAAGTCCTCTGGCGACTAATCTAGCGGCAATAAAGTAGGTTTGCACCTTGATAGATGACGTAATACCAATATTTTCTTCCATCACCCGTGCCCACAACATATCAGCCAAGGGGCCGCTGTCACTTATGTCGATAAACTCTGAATCGCAAACTTGGGTTAAGGTTAACTTATCTGGGCAATCAGGAAACTTGTCTTTTGGATAAACAATCACCAGTTCAGATTCTGCTAAAGGAATTGAAGTAATACCCGGCATGCTATGTGGCGAGAATAAAATCGCTAAGTCGCACTTATGCTCAAGTAATGACTGCATGACAGCATCGTTATGAATGGTTTGAATATCGAAAGTGACATTTGGGTAATCTTGATGATAATTAGCAATTACATTTGGAATGGCATCAAACCCTAACGCAGGTGTTACCCCTAAAGCGATACTGCCAAATTCTGATTTTTTAATATTTTGTGCGGTATTTTTAATTGAACGCATTTGCTGATAAATCTTATCAACTTCATCAAACAGCATCTCTGCTTCATCAGTTGGAATAAGCCGACCTTTAACACGTTCAAATAAATTGAAGCCGAGTTGTAGTTCGGCATGTGACAATACTTTACTGACCGATGGTTGCGATACATGCAGTATTTTGGCTGCATTAGTAATTGAACCCGTAGTGTAAATGGCGTGAAAAATTTCAATGTGTCGTAAGCGCATTTAACGTCCTCAGTAAAGTTTGTTAGCTAATGTTTGTTAGCTAAAGTGAGTTAGCCACTCACAAATGGCAAGCTTAAATATAACTGTATAATCAAAGCATTGGTGATATCAATAAAAAATGCTCCAACTAGTGGCACGACTAAAAATGCTTGTGGTGATGGACCGTGGCGAGAAACTAATGATTCCATATTAGCAACCGCTGTTGGTGTGGCTCCTAAGCCAAAACCACAATGTCCACCAGCCATAATTGCGGCGTTATAGTTTTTACCCATCACCCTAAAGGTAATGAAATAAGCAAATAACATTAGCATGATTGCCTGAACAAAAATCATAAATATCATCGGGCCCGCTAAACTCACCAGCTCCCATATTTTTAATGACATCAGCGCCATGGCAAGAAATATTGATAACGCCATTGTGCCCCATAAATCGATACAAGCACTACTGACTTTATACACTTTGGTGAACTCAGTGAGGTTAGTGATCACCACACCGAATAGTAATGGAATTAAAAATGCGGGTAACACAACATCGATTGCTTTCAAAGCATCGTAGCCCATACGCCCTAAGTACATACATAGTAAAATAACGAAAAGTGTTTCCATCATTTTTCGTGGTGTTACTAAGTCGTGATCTTCAGGGTCAAAGGTAATCGTGTCGTCTAATTCTTCGTGGTAAGAGGTATCGGCTTTTAAATTATATTTTTTGATTAAGCGTTTACTGACGGGGCCACCGACTAAGCCACCTAGAATAAGTCCTAACGTTGCCGCTGCCATGGCTAATTCAAATACACTGCTATGCATGCCATATTCATTAATGAATAAATCGGCATAAGTTGCACCATTACCATGTCCGCCTGAAAGTGTGACTGAGCCGCCAATTAAGCCCATTAACGGTTCCATACCTGTGGCAGTTGCAATGGAAACACCTATGGCATTTTGTACCAGCAGATACAAAGTGGCAACACCAAGAAAAAGCGCAACTTTTGGGCCGCCTTTAATTAATAACGTAAAGCTAGCACCTAAGCCAACTGTGGTAAAAAACACCGTCATTAATGGGTTTTTAAAAGCCATGTCAAATTGAAAATTCACATCAAAATAGACATGTGCTATTGCGGAAAGAACTGAAAACGCGATGCCACCAACAACGGGCTCTGGAATATTGTTGTTTTTAAGAAAAGTGATTTTGCTATTTAGATAATAACCGGCAAAAAGTATTAATAAAGCAACTAAGAGTGTTTCTGCAGTAGATATTTCTATATTCATATGAGCATTTAACCTTTTTTAATGTGGCATATTTTCGTTTTTGGTTAGCGCATGATTCTTATATGGACAATGCATTGAATTTCGATTGTAAAGAGATAGTCGAACGATCAGCAGTTCAAAAACTTACGAGTGTCATAACCAAAAGCTTTACCTTGTTTGATAGCGTTACTGGATACCAACAGGAAAATTTTTTGCGCGGAAGCTTAGCATAATTAACCATAACGTAGCGCGATAGAATGAATAAATTGGCTGAATTTGTAACTTTGCTATAACTTTAGGTTATGGGGTGTGAACGAAGTGTCAATAGTATTGCTTTCTATAATTGGGCATGGTGAATCTAGAAACTAGGATCGAATAAAAATATATTCGGCAACACAACATAATAAATGCAACTTATGACGGTGAGAGTGATGAAAGATATAACTAAAAACAGACATAAACTGAAGCATCTAAGCTTATGCGTAATTACAGCATTAGCAGCGCAAACTACTTTTATTCAACAAGCAAATGCTGAAGAAGCGGCAAAAGTAGAAGAAGTAGAACGTATTAGTATCATAGGTTCGAACATTAAAAGAGCCTCAGACATTGGTGCGTTGCCTGTAACCGCATTAACAGAGAAAGATATTGAAAATACGGGTGCTATGTCTGGTGATGAATTATTACGTTCTATCCCTCAAATCGGTGCGGTTAACTTTGGCGCAGCAACTGGTAACGGTGGCGTTAATGATGCTCGTGGTGATGTAGCATCAATTAACTTACGTGGTGTTGGCTCAGGTAATACCTTAACACTATTAAATGGCCGTCGACTGGTTACTCATCCTGGTACGCAATCAGAAAACTTTGTTCCGGTTTCTACCTCTAACTCAAATACCTTACCTGTTTCAGGCCTACGTTCGTTGCAAGTTTTACGTGATGGCGCAGCCGCTATTTACGGCTCTGATGCCGTAGCTGGTGTGGTAAATTACCAATTAAAAGATGATTACGAAGGCAACCAAGTTAAATTGTCTTATGGTGGTTCAGAAGGTACTTCACTCGACGAAACAACTTTTAGTTATTTGACAGGTTTTGATTTAAACGAAGGCCGCTCGCATTTAACCGCTTCTTTTAGTTATTATGACCGTAACGGTATGATGGCAAGTGAACGTCCATATTCAGCAAGTCATGATTTGCGTGAATACCCAGGTTTACCAGAAGAATTCATTGGTGATACCCAATTAGATAACCGTTCTACCGCAACACCTTGGGGTGATTTTCAATCAGATGCTTTAGGTCGATTCCATATCCAACCTGACAGCAACTCTGGTTGTGTGGTTGATTTAGCAGGTGGAGTTTGTGCTGATAGTGGCAGCTTTCCTCGCGATTTACGCTTCGACCGCGGTACTACTCGCTCACTGGTTTCTGATGTTAATCGCTTAAACTTATATACTTATTTTACTCATGAAATAAACAGCGATTTAGACTTCTTTTCAGAAGTCACTTATTACAGTGCAAAAGCTGAACGTACTCGTGAACAAACCCATAACCTAACCGCACAACGTTTCCGTATTTCTGCTGATGCTGCCCACAATCCATTCGGTGAAGAAGTTTTATTACGCAGCTACCGAGCGATTGATACCGGACCTCGAAATGTTGAAGTTGACGATACTAGCTACCGAGTATTAGGTGGTTTGAAAGGTTCATATAACGATTGGGATTGGGAAACAGCGGCATTTTATACTGAAGCTGAAACAAATGATTCAGCCAACCGTATTCAAGCGAGCAAGTTTCAAGCATCCATTAATAGCACTGATCCAACATTAGCCTATAACATCTTTACCGGTGGCGATGTTAATAATCCAAATAGTGGTGATACAACGTTAAATCCACAAAGTGTTATTGACCAGTTTATGGTTAATGTTAATCGTGATTCAAAAACTAGCTTAGCATCAGTTGATTTTAAGGTAAGTAATGGCTCACTTTGGACATTGCCAGCAGGTGACGTTGGCATAGCAATGGGTGTTGAATTTAGACGTGAAACGTTTGAAGATGATCGCGATCCACTACTTGATGGTAGTAATCCTTTTGTTGATGCCGTTACAGGTGTCGAATTATCAGGTAGTGATGTATTGGGAAGTAGCCCAACGCCAGACTCAAAAGCATCACGTAATGTTACATCAGCTTACGCTGAGTTTTTAGTACCACTTGTTGATTCTGGTTCTCACTATGTTGAATTACAAGTTGCAGGCCGATATGAAAACTTTTCTGATGTTGGTAGCGCAGTAAAACCAAAAGTAGCGTTATTCTGGGAACCAGCTGACTGGATTAGCTTCCGTGCATCATATGCAGGTGGCTTCCGTGCTCCAGGTTTACCACAAGTTTCAGCAGAAGGTGTACCTCGTTCAAATAGCTTATACGACCCGGTACTTGACTCAACTTATGGTATTGTTGATATTCGCAGTGGTACTACCGACTTAAAACCAGAAGATGATGAAAATACGTCATTTGGTTTGATATTTGAGCCACTTGATAACCTTACGTTCACCATAGATACTTGGAAAATTAAGCAAAAAGATCTCGTGGGTATTTTACCTGGTTCATCACACTTACTTTATGATTCATTGCTAAGAAGCGAAGGCTCAAGCAATACTGCAGTCGTTCGTGATGCTAATACCAATGAAGTTATTCAAATCAATAATGACTATTTGAATTTAGGCGTGAGAAATATCGAAGGTGTTGATTTCAGTTTAATTTATGATTTTGAAACAAGCTTTGGTGATTGGGAATTTACGGTTAATGCTGCGAAACTGAATAAATTTGAGCAAGAAGCCGATTCAATTTCTGCACAACTTATTGCCGCACAAGCAGCAGGTAACCCTGCGGTTCCAGCCGATAGAACAGTTGCAGGTGCTGGTGACTTAATTAAACAAAATGGTCGCCCAGAATGGCGTGCAAGAGTTTCACTTGATTGGGATTACAATCAATGGGGCGCAGGCATTAACGCTAACTACGTCAGTGAAGTGATTGATACTAGTACTACTGCAACAACGGTTGACGACGAAGTGATTATGTTGCCAGTTGATAGTTTTACTAAAGTGAATGTATATGCAGACTACCGTTTTGCTGATGACAGTGCATTAGACGGCACTAAAATTCGCTTTGGTGTACGCAATATTGGTGACGAAGAGCCACCACTTGCTGATGAGCTAGCACATGGTTATTTCGGCGCATTGCATTCGAATCGTGGTCGTTACTTTTACATGAGCGTAAGAAAAGACTTCTAATTCTTAGCACGTGGTTTCAATAATATAATATGGCTCGGCTTTTAAAAAATAGTCGAGCCATTTTTCTCACATTAATACTAATTTTTAAGATGTTATTATGAAAAAACAACTACTTATTTGCACATGGTTATTTTCAATTGTTTTATTGGCGTCATGCGCTGAAACAACGACAGTCAATGAGAGTAATAATGCGCAAGCATGTGATACTGGCGCTGTAAAGTTAATAGCAGACTTTGAAGCAAGTCGCATGGATGAGTGTATTAACCAAGGCAACAATAAATTTGTTATTACCATTAAGCCTGAAAACACGCCAATTAATTCAAGCCCTTGGTATGCGTTTAAAGTGGTGGCGGATCAGCCAACACAAGTAAAAGTGACTATTCAAATTGCTGGCAAAAGGTTTAATCGCTACTTGCCTAAAATCAGCTACGATATGGCGACGTGGCGTACCCATACTCATAAAATTCGTGGTAAACGACTAGAATTTAATATCGATGCCTCACCGAAAGTACTTTATATTGCTGCACAAGAAGTGATTAATAATCAGTACTATGTTGATTGGGCTAAAAAATTACAACAAATCAGTGATGTTAAACAAAGTGTTTTAGGACAATCACTACAAGGTCGTCCTATTTACAAAATTGAAAGTCACAGTGACAGTAAAGAATGGCTGGTAATTTTAGGTCGTTTACATCCGCCAGAAATAACCGGCGCGTTAGCGTTATTTCCTTTTGTTGAAACTTTATTAGCGAATAACTCATTTGCTGACAGTTTTCGCCAAAAATACAACCTGCTTATTATTCCAAATTTAAATCCAGACGGTGTTGCCATGGGCAACTGGCGTCACAATGCCAATGGCGTTGATTTAAACCGTGATTGGATCACATTCAAACAACCGGAAACTCAGCAAGTGCATCAATACTTACAAGACCTAGTTGCTGACGGGCAAAAGATAAAATTTGCTGTTGATTTTCACTCTACTCAGCACGATGTTTTTTACACTATGCCGGTTGATTACGGTGTTGAAGACCGCTACTTTGTTAAGCATTGGCTTGGTGCTTTAGATAAAGCCATGCCAAATTTTGAGGTGGTTCAAAAGCCAGGTAATCGACCTAACAATGGTGTTTCAAAACAATATTTTGCTGATAATTATAATGTCCATGCAATAACATATGAAATGGGTGATGAAACTAACCGTGATAATATTGATATTATTGCCAATAACGCCGCGGTGTTATTAATGAAAACCTTGATGTCAGCAACCGATCACAATAAAGAGTAAGTTATTCATGCCAAATAGATTCAAGCGAATTTTACCCACTGCCTTGCTAGTTAGCAGCGTATTAGCACTTTCCGCTTGTTCTGAAAACAAGCCAGCTAATGATAATAATGCCGTAAGTGATGTAGAGCAAATAACGGTAGATACTTTAATTACCAATGGCAGTGTTTACACCGGTATTAAAACAGCACCACAAGCACTAGATATTGCGATATGTGGCAGTGAAATTTGTGGTGTGTATCCAACAGGCACGCATTCAGTTAACGCGAAAACTACCCTTGATGCTACGGGAAAAATTGTTAGCCCAGGCTTTATCGACCCGCATACTCATACTTTAGAAGAGCTATACAGCAAAGATAAAAACAGTAACTTAAATTACCTGACGCAAGGTGTAACTACAGTTGTGAACGGTAATGACGGCGAAGGCCCGGTTGATATTGCAAAAACGGCACGCGAATTAGAAGCGAATGGTATTGGTACCAATGTCGCATTACTAGTTGGTCATGGTAGTGTACGTGAACAAGTGATGGGGCGCGCGCAACGCTTTGCCAGTGCTGAAGAATTAGCAACAATGTCACAGTTGTTAACGCAAGCGATGGAAGCTGGGGCATTAGGGCTATCAACTGGTTTGTACTATGTGCCTGGCAGCTTTGCTAATACCGAAGAAGTGGTAACGCTAGCAAAAATAGCCAGTAAATATAACGGCATATACGATACTCATTTACGTGATGAAAGCACTTTTAACATCGGTTTTATTGCCGCACTGGCTGAAGCAATTCATATTGCGGACACCGCTGATATTCATCTACACCTTGCTCATATTAAAGCCTTGGGCGTTGATGTTTGGGGGCAAAGTAGTGTCGCTATTGAAAAAATAGAACAAGCACAAGCACAGGGCACAAGTATTTCTGCCGACCAATACCCGTGGCTTGCCTCTGGTACTAAACTACGCAGCGCAGTTATGCCTAAATGGGTAATGGCCGACTCACAACAAGCTTTTCATCAGCGCTTAAATGATGCGAGTTTAACTGAAAAATTAAGCGCCGAAATAAAAGAAAATATTCGTCGTCGCGGTGGGCCAAAGTCTTTGCTTATTACTGCGTTTAACGACCCTGAGTTGGTTGGTTTGACTTTGGCGCAAGTTGCAGAAAAAAGAGCGATTGACCCTGTAACAACGGCAATGAAGTTGGTACAAGAAGGTGAAGTTCGTGTCGCTTCTTTTAATATGTCGCCTAATGATGTAGAAGCTTTTATGGTGAAACCTTGGGTGGTAACTTCTTCTGATGGAACAAATGGTCATCCGCGTAAATTTGCTAGTTTCCCACAAAAATATCAAGAATATGTTCAGAAAAAAGGCCTGCTAACTTTAGGGGAATTTATCAATCAAAGTTCAAGCAAAACCGCGAAAATATTAGGTTTTCAAGACCGAGGTCAGCTACGTAAAGGTTACCAAGCAGACATTATTGTTTTTGATGCCAATACCTTAGCAGCAAATGCCAACTTTTCGACTTGGAATAAGTATTCTTCTGGTATCGAACAAGTGTGGGTTAATGGCCAGCAAGTCATCAAAGACAGCCAGTACCAAGATAAGCTGGTAGGAAAATTTGTTCATTAACTGAATTTGGAAATATAGCCAATTTTGAACCATAGTTAGGTTATTAGCTCGTAGTTCTATGAGGATAAGTTAATGGCAAAATATGGCTTTATTTTAACTTGTTTGATCTGTCTGAACCTTCACGCTTATGAAGCAGAAAGACGAGTTATTAGAGCGGCTGTCGCTGAAGAATTTAAAGATGGGCTGCACAGTAAATACTTAAAATATTTTGCTGACAAACTCAATGTAACGCTTGAATTATCCACTATGCCTTTTGCTAGGCGTTTGCTTCAAATAGAAAATGGCAAACTAGATTTAATTGTTGGTATTCAAAGAACTGAAGAACGACAAGATGAGTTTATTTATATTCTGCCACATTATGAAACCCTGTCGTATCGTGTTTTTACTTTAAAAGAAAACCATCAAAATATAAAAACCTATCAAGATCTTACCGGTAAATATGTTGGCATTAATCGTTACTCTAAATACTTTAGTTCTTTTGACAATGATGATGAAATCAATAAATTCAGAGCGTCAGGAGTTCTACAAAATATCGAATTACTATTGCGTAATCGCATTGATGCTTTTATGCATTATGAGGAAAGTACCTTGCCGTTATTAGCAAAAATAGGGGAAAAAAATAGTATTGTAAAAACGCTTTATCAGCCAGAGTATGAAACTCGTCATTACCTCGCAATATCAAGTCATTCGCCACTAAAAGCTCGTAAGATCGAGCTAGAAGAAATAATTAAAACTGCTATTAGTAATAAAGACTTACTGACCATTCGTTTAAATCATTATGCCGATATTCATATGCGCGATGCTGCGTTAGCACAGTAGAGCATTGTAGTGCTTGGCAGCATGAGTCATCACATCAGTATTTGCTAATTTATACGTTGAAGCTTAGTTATAACCCAACACATAGTTAGGTGTACCTTCGTCTAATAATTCTAACATTTTACTCAGTAATGGCGCGTTTGCTGGTGTCGCACTTTCACTCTGCTTAGCAATGCTTTTTGCTATTAAATAACTGCGTTCTTCGTCATTTTGCTGTTCATTATTTTGATTATGGGTAATGTTCATTGTCTACTCTGATATGACCGTATGGATATTGTTATCTTCTACCGTGTGACAAAAATTGAACAGCATTAAAGTTTTAGAGATCTATAAAGTAAAGTTATAGCAGGTCGCTTCAACCTACATATTCTCAACCATTAATAGTTTTAATCTATCAAATTTATAAATTTAAACGATTGTACCTATCTCAAGGTTCGTCTTAATATTATCCCAACTTAAACAGCACAAACTTTTACACACAAGTGGAGATAAGCATGTATCAATCAATTATCAATTCAAAAATTAAACCTTTTAACGCAACAGCATTTAGTAACGGTGACTTCGTTGAAGTTTCAGAAGCAGATGTTGCTGGCAAATGGTCAGTGTTCTTCTTCTACCCAGCTGACTTTACGTTTGTATGTCCGACTGAATTAGGCGACATGGCTGACCACTACAGCCAGCTACAAGAAATGGGCGTTGAAGTTTACTCAGTATCTACTGACACACATTTTACGCATAAAGCATGGCACGACAGTTCAGACACTATTAACAAAATTCAATATCCAATGATTGGTGACCCAACAGGAAAAATTACACGTAATTTCGGTGTGATGATCGAAGATGATGGTTTGGCATTACGCGGTACTTTTGTGATTAACCCTGAAGGTGAAATAAAAATTGCTGAAGTACATGACCTAGGTATTGGCCGCTCAGCAAAAGAATTAGTTCGTAAAATTCAAGCTGCACAATATGTTGCAGAGCACGACGGTGAAGTATGTCCAGCTGCATGGCAGCCAGGTGCTGAAACATTAGCTCCTTCTTTAGACTTAGTTGGCAAAATCTAAAAGCCAAATTTAAAAAACTAAGTCTTAATCTGTCGCGGTGTTATCAACTCATGCCGCGGCAGTACCTAGAGTAAAGTAAAACCAAAAACTTAAAAGTTTCCCAATTCAATATTCATTTTCCAAGGAATAAACCATGCTAGATACGAACTTAAAGCAACAACTAACGACCTATTTACAAAATTTAACCTCGGCTGTTGAATTGTCGATATTTTTAGGTGATGACCTTAAATCAAAAGAATTAAAATCATTAGTGTCAGACATTGCCGAAATGTCGACGTTAGTGACAGTAGTAGAAGCTGACCCAACCAATGAACGTGTGCCATCAATGCTGGTTAAATCAGTAAAAACAGGTGGTGAAATACGTTTTGCCGGTGTGCCTATGGGTCACGAGTTTACCTCTCTGGTTTTGGCGTTATTGCACAGTGGTGGACACCCAATAAAACTTGATAAAGAAGTTATCGAGCAAGTAGCCGCTTTAGAAGGCGAATATAGCTTTGAAACTTACATTTCCTTGAGCTGTCAAAATTGTCCTGATGTTGTACAAGCATTAAATATGATGGCAGCAATTAACCCGCAAATTAAACATGTGATGGTTGATGGCGCGCTTTTTCAAGAAGAAGTTTATAAACGTGATATTTTATCTGTTCCCGCGGTATATCTAAACGGTCAGGTGTTTGGTCAAGGCAGAATGACCATTACCGAAATTTTAAATAAAGTTGATACCAACGCTGGTGCTCGCCAAGCAGCAGTTATTAATGAAAAAGAAGCCTTTGATTTACTAGTGATTGGTGGCGGCCCAGCAGGTGCCGCCTCTGCTATTTACAGCGCACGAAAAGGTATTCGCACGGGTATTGTTGCCGACCGGTTTGGCGGACAAGTGCAAGATACTATGGCAATAGAAAACTTTATTTCAGTCAGCGCTACAGAAGGGCCTAAATTGGTGGCTAGCCTAGAGGCGCATGTAAAAGACTATGACGTTGATATTATGAATGATCAGCGGGTGAAAAATATTATTGAAAGTGATGAAGAAGGCGGCCTAATCACCGTTGAACTAGAAAATGGTGCTAGCTTGCAAACCCGTTCTACCATTATTGCTACTGGGGCAAGATGGAGAGAAATGAACGTTACCGGTGAACAAGAATATCGTGGCAAAGGTGTTGCTTACTGCCCGCATTGTGATGGCCCATTATTCAAAGGCAAATCAGTTGCGGTAATTGGTGGTGGTAACTCAGGTATTGAAGCGGCAATTGATTTAGCCGGTATTGTTGAACATGTTACCGTGTTGGAGTTTGATTCTGTATTACGTGCTGATGCCGTATTGCAAAATAAGGCGCGTTCATTAGCCAATATTGAAATCATTGTTAATGCTCAAACCACAGAGGTACTAGGTAATGGTAAGCATGTTACGGGGCTAAACTACTTGAATCGTGCGACTAACGAGCAAGAAAATGTCGAACTTGCCGGGATATTTGTACAAATTGGTTTAGTGCCAAACTCACAGTTTTTACAAGGCAGTGTTGAATTAACTGAACGCGGTGAAGTCGTTACTAATCAAAAAGGCGAAACCAATATGGCAGGTGTTTATGCCGCAGGTGACGTAACTGATTCGCCATTTAAACAAATTATCATTGCCATGGGCAGTGGCGCAACAGCAGCACTAGGCGCATTCGATTACTTAATTAGAACGCCTAACCCTAATGAACTAACTGCAGAAAACCAAGAAGTAGCGGCGTAAGCTATTTACGTGTCACCAATGTTAGAATTTTTAGTTAGAATTTTAAAAGCGCATACTCTCGCCGAGTTGCGCTTTTTGTTCTAACAGAGCGGATTAGTCTTTAAACAAAGGCGCTACTGATTCGCGAACAGAAGTAGCAATAGCTCTAACGCAATCCATTCTTGCATAACCTGATCGGCACAATAGTGATATTTCTCGTATTGGCTCTGGCTGTGAAAAAGGAATGTAGCGAATGTCTTTATTCGACAACGGATTTAATGTTGCCAATTTTGGTAGCAATGTAATGCCCATATTACTCGCGACCATATAACGCAAAGTTTCTAAGCTTGTTGCCCTAAAACTATGGTCTTCTTCTGCACCAGCACTAAAACAATAGCCCATGGCTTGGTCTCTTAAGCAGTGACCGTCTTCCAAGGTAAGAATTTTCTGCTGTTGCAAGTCGTCAAAACTAACTTGCTTTTTACCTGCAAACTCGTGCTGTTGAGAAGTTGCCATTACCAATGGCTCGGCAAATAAATCATAACGTTCAAAGCGCTCCATTTCAGGCAACCAAGGTAAAATTAAAATATCGAGCTTACCTTGCTCTAACTGCTGAAGAAGATCTTTAGTTCTGTTTTCATGTAGATAAAAGTTAATTTTAGGTAAGGCACTATTTAACGCAGGTATAATATGGGGCAAAGCGTAAGGTGCTAACGTTGGAATTAAACCAATATGTAAATCACCCGATAAAGGGTCAAGTAATGCTTTTGCTGCCTCTTCAAAATTACTCGCCGCGTTTAGCACTTGCCTGGCTTCTTGAATCAGTTTTTCACCGGCTGGCGTTAGCATAACATTCCGTGTTTTTCGCTCGATTAAGGTGAGCTTTAATCTTTGTTCAAGCTTTTGAATTTGTCCGCTCAAGGTTGGCTGACTAACAAAGCATGCTTCTGCGGCATGGCCGAAGTGTTTATGTTCAGCGATAGCAATCAAATACTCTAAATCACGAATTTTTATCATAGGTAGTAACTATCAAAATATAGATATTAATTTGTATTGATTATACTAAATGACAGCAACTGTTTTGCATAGTATTGATAAATGCTTGCTCACTTTCATATGTAGTACTATTATTTTCTTGTTTCTATTTGATTTTACGCATTAAATGATAAATCTTATTAGCGTAAGAGAAGGATAGAAATTATAATGTACTTGCTTACCTGATCCCTGTCGCTAATGAGATTAAATATGAAATTGACCATAAAACAAAAACTGTACTTGATCGTATCTTTGGTTGTAATAAGTCTATTTGGCTTATATGTCGAAAATTCAGCAAATCAAAGCAAAATCGCAAACCTTGTAGGAATAAAATCTGAATTGAAAGACCTTCAAGTGGCAATGTTGCAATTGCGACGCAGCGAAAAGGATTTCTTGCTACGAAAGGATGCAAAATATCAGCTAACATTTGATAAAACCTATCAACAAACTCAGCAGTTATTATCTGATATAGAGCCGCGTTTATTGGCAACTGATATTTCAGGTGATGAACTGTCGATAATTAAAGTGAATTTAACTCGTTATCAACAAACATTTGATGACTTGATTAAAGCGTCTGTTGCCAAAGGCTTAGACAAAGATTCTGGTGTATACGGCAACTTAAGAGCGGCAACACACGAGCTTGAAAGTGGTATTGAAGCAATAGGTGACTTTGAATCACAAGTGTACCTATTGACTTTAAGACGTCATGAAAAAGATTTTATATTACGCAGTGACAATAAATATGTTGGTCGTTTATCAGACACCGCTAATCAGCTTCGTAGCCGTTTAAGTAATGCTGAAAACCGAGAACAACTGGAAACTTATGTAGATGAGTTTAATAAGTTTTTCGAAATATCTAAAAAAATTGGTTTAGATTCAAAATCAGGTATACGCGGAACTATGCGTGCTGCGGTACACAGTGTTGAAGAAAAACTGGATAAAGAAGTACTGTTGATAAATAACTATATTGAAAAGAATATAGTGCAAACACAACAGCAGCATTTAGTAGTTACCATTGTTGTTTTATTAATTATTACCAGCTTAATAATTCTTGTTGCCAGACAAATTATTGCGCCATTAAATAACTTTTCTGCACGAATTTCTGAGATTAGAGAATCGAACGATCTTACGCAACGTACAGAAGAGCGCCATGATGAAATTGGTGTTATTTCAAAAGAGTTTAATATTTTTATGGCGCATTTTCAGGCCTTAATTCAAAGTATTAATCAGACAGTCGATTCATTAAGTCAATCGTCAGAAGTTGTTTCGCGTAGTGTGGCAAAAACCACAGAAGGTATTGTTAACCAATCTCAAGAAAGCGATATGGTGGCAACAGCGGTCACCGAAATGGGCATTGTAGCAGGCGAAATAGCCAATAATGCACGCATGACCAAAGACAAAACTGATGAAGCTTCAGTTAAAGCCGTTGAAGGAAAAGAAAAACTTGATAGTACTGTGGTTAATATCAACGAATTATCAGAGAAGTTAATTAACGCCGGTGAAGAAATAGTACAACTACAGGAAAAGAGTAACGGTATTACTTCGGTGCTTGAAGTTATCAAAGGAATAGCAGAACAAACTAACTTATTGGCATTAAATGCGGCAATTGAAGCGGCCAGAGCTGGCGAACAAGGGCGAGGTTTTGCTGTTGTTGCTGATGAAGTAAGAACACTTGCAGTGCGAACTCAAGATTCCACAGCAGAAATTACTGCCATCATTAATGAATTACAAGCCACCACATCTGAAATAGTTTTAACGGTAAATACCTGTAAAGAACAAGGCATCAACAGTGTAAACCAAGCACAAGACACTGAAGTTGTTCTAAATGAAATTATTACCGACGTTAACGCCATTGCAGAAATGACAGTATTAGTAGCAACAGCTGTTGATCAACAAGCGGTAGTGGTTAAAGATGTTGATGAAAATATCATTCGTATTCGAGACATTGGTGAGCAAGTCGCCAATGACTCACAAGAGAACTCTCAAGCCAGTGATGACGTTGCCGCACTAGCGAGTGAACTGCATGAAGAAGCTAGCATTTTCAAAATTTAGTCCTGCTATTATTCTTATCACTCTCATCAGCAAATACCTTATTTGCTGATGAGTTTTCTACATATTACCCAGCAAAAACTTTGTTGTACTTAAGTTCTGTATTCTTAAATAAATATTTAATTCCGTTGTCTTTTTTTATGTTCCTTTACTATAAATAAATGAGCGAATATAAAACCATTATTGATAAAAACTTGGTTTAAACAATATTCGATTATTGCTGAAACGAGCTTTTATAAATAACAATAAGAAGGGAATTCAATGAAATTTATTACCGCCTTTATACTCATCTGCCTGACGGCATGTACCGCTACAGAAAAAGGCAAAAACCAAGCCCAAAAAACTAACTACTCCGGTTTTTTAAGTGATTATAGCCAGCTAAAAAAAGTGGATGTTGGTGATGATTCAGATTTGCTGCGATTTTTTGACCGTAAAATTAAAGAGAACGGTTATGAAAATATCATGCTTGACCCTGTCACTTTTTATCCTGCGCCTAAAGCGAGTGAAACCATTTCTAATAAAGCGTTAACAAACATCGGTGCTTACTTTAATAACACGGTTTTAAATGTCGCCAAAGAATCAGGCAAGTTAGTTGAAACGGCTGGCGCTAAAACAATGCGAGTAAAAATGGCGATAACCAGCATTGATGTTACCGACAGTAAGTTATCAGCGTATCAATACGTGCCTATCGCATTTCTTGTTACCGCAGCTAGTGGTGGCCTTAGTGAAATGGATGTGAAATTTCAAATAGAAACTGAATTAACTGACTCACTAACAGGCGAAGTACTTGGCGCAGCAATTAAACAAGGCTTTGGCGAAAAACTTGATGATAGTGAACAAGCACTGACGTTAGACAATGTAAAACCCCTTATAGATAACTGGGCGACGACGATGAAAAGCACGTTAACTGAGATCTTAAAATAGGAGAGCGTTTATGGATTACGCAGCATTATTTCTAGTATTTTTTGTCGGCATTGTCATTTTTTATGGCATCATCGTTATTCATGATATCCCCTATGAAATTGCAGTACATCGTAACCACCCTCATCAAGACGCCTTGCATGTTGCTGGTTGGGTAAGCCTATTTACCCTGCATGTGCTTTGGCCATTTTTATGGATTTGGGCAACCTTATATCGTGAAGATAGAGGCTGGGGCTTCAAACATCAAACCGAGAGTAGTCATTCAGAACTAGCGCAATTAACTCAAGAAGTTGAAACACTAAAAGCTGAGTTGAATATAATTAAGCAATCGCTTAAAACTGTGGAGGAACAATAATATGGATTTAATTATTATTCTTACCTACACCGCTATTTGTACGGTTATTTTTAAAGTCTTTAAAATCCCGTTAAATAAATGGTCAGTGCCAACAGCAGCTTTAGGTGGTGTATTCATTTTGGGTGCGTTGTTGATGTTGATGAATTACAACCATCCATACGCAAAATATGGCAAGGAAGTATTTGTTAGTATTCCTATTGTGCCCAATGTGAGTGGTACGGTAAAAACTGTTGATGTTATTGCCAATCAGCCCATACAAAAAGGTGATTTACTGTTCACGCTTGACCCAACACCGTTTCAAGCAAAAGTTGATCAAATATCTGCCTTACTAGCTGATGCAAAAAGTAGTGATTTACAAAATGATCAAAAACTTCAAACTGCAATAGCCAATGTTGCTAAAGCGAAAGCTGATAAAGAACGTAACTATTCAAATTACCAACGCTACCTAAAAGGTAAAGAAAAAGCCGGTGTAAACTCACCTTTTACTGAGCAAGAGCTTGAGAACAGAAAGCAGCTATTTGAAGCATCTAACTCAAAACTACTTGCCGCTCAGTCAGAGGAAAAAAGAGTTAAACTAATTGCCGATGCTGAAATATTAGGTTTGAACCCACAAGTAGCACAACTGCAAGCACAATTAGACAAAGCCTTATTTGACTTAGCAAGTACGCGTGTTTACGCACCAACAAACGGCATGGCAACGCAAGTTGCGTTACGACCAGGTGTTCGAGCAGCCTCTTTACCACTTCGACCAGTAATGACTTTCATACCGAATGAAAAGCGTGTTTTTGCTGGCTTGTTTTGGCAAAATTCATTATTAAAAATGAAAGCAGGGCTAGACGCAGAAGTGATTTTAGACAGCGTTCCCGGCCACGTTTTTAAAGGCAAACTGGTTCAGCTATTACCTGCAATGTCGGAAGGTGAATTTCAAGTTAATGGCCAGCTAATTTCTGCCAATAGACTTGCTGCGCATGGTTTTGCTATTGGGCTTATTGAGCTAGAAGAAGACTTGTCAGATTATGGCTTACCTTTTGGTATTCAAGGTAAAGCTGTGGTGATAAATCATGATAGTGACCCGCTACATGTTTCTTTAATGAGACGGATTTTACTGCGAATGATGGGGTGGATTAATTATGTTTACCCGATTAAGTAACATCAATTGAGTAATGTGTTACTTGCGTGAAATACCTTTTATATTAACTTATAACGTCGCTTAAATTTTAGCGACTTTATAAGTTTTACTTTGAATTTTATAACTTTCAAAATTAAGAAGCCATGTCACTTTATTAATAAACCTTAGTAATAATCTCAAAGTTATCGGCTTAATCTATAGCGCTTTGATGTCATTAATTTGTATGGCTCTATATTGGTATTGCGGTTGTTTAGCTGTTCTTTTTTATTATGTTAATAACATGCCTTGTTTATGCTTGAATATCTCAATGCTCACTTTCTCGTGTTTTGGAAAAGATTGATTAGATAAGGTGATACTGATAACGTACTAAAATTATTGATAAAAATGTGTTGTGATGATTGCAAGTACTCTAGGTTGATTTTGTATTAATCGGGAATTCGCACTAATACACTGTTAGGTGAAAAGGAGATTAAGCATCTATGGATAATCCATCAACTTTATTAGTTGTTCAAGAGCTTCTTATTTCAAAAAAGTTTTACGTTGATGTCCTTGGTCTAATTCTTGTCGAAGAATATGAAGACAGTTTAAAGCTTAAAAGTGGCTCACATAATGTGTTCATGTTTGGAGGAGCAATGGAGGCAACAACCTATGAACACGGGTATAATTCAAATTCATCATTGGTGCTTACTGTTAGTAATTTGGATAACAAAATTAAAGAGTTAAAATCAAAAGGTGTTGTTTTTGTTCATAAATATCCTAATGAAAATCGATGGGGTCGCTATGCAGCTTTTAAGGATCCATCAGGCATCGTAAATGAACTAATGGAGTTTTTCACCTAATAAGAAAATAAACAAGGACGCGTAACAGTTGGCTACGCTTCGCTACACAATTTTAGCCAACTATTACTTAGCCTGTTATTTAGGCGTTAGGATCGTCATGCTCAATACGGATAGAGTGAATTCAAATAATGAAAATAGTGCTTTTAGTGGCACTGTAGAATGGAAGCCCATTAAATCTATCTGGTTTTTGACTCACCTCTTAGCGACTATTTTAATTGCTCCAGTTGTTTTATCTATTTCCGCATTTTTGGTGTTTATAGCTCTTACTGCGATTACATTATGCTTTGGACATTCCTTAGGAATGCATAGGTTACTTATTCATCGTTCATATGAATGTCCGAAATGGATGGAGTATTTGTTCGTATATCTCGGTGTCTTAGTTGGGATGGCGGGCCCAATAGGCATGATGATTCAACATGATCTACGTGATTGGGCGCAAAGACAACCTCAGTGTCATGATTATTTATTACATGGCTCAAAAATACTAAAGGATGGATGGCGGCAATTAAATTGTGATCTTGTACTAAACAACCCACCCGAATTTAATATAGAAGAATCGGTATCCTTAAATAAGTTTTACCTATTCATTGAAAAAACGTGGATGCTTCAGCAATTAGTTCTAGCCATTCCTTTATTTCTTATCGGTGGTATATCTTGGTTAGTTTGGGGCGTTTCTGTCCGAATTGTAATATCTGTTGGTGGCCATTGGCTAATTGGTTACTTTGCCCATAATAAAGGTGATAAAACTTGGGAGGTTGAAGGAGCTGCAGTGCAAGGTCACAACATTAAAGTAGCGGGTTTCCTTTCTATGGGGGAGGCATGGCATAACAATCATCATGCTTACCCGGGCTCTGCAATGTTAGGTTTGTACAGTGACGAACCAGATCCAGGTTGGTGGGTATTAAACGCTTTGCATAATCTAAGAATAGTCAAAAACATTAAGTTGCCCAAGCAACTGCCGGTTCGCTCAGAGTTGGTAGCGGTTTCAGATAATATTGATAACCGTGTTGAGCGAGTGCCTGAAGACTGTGAAGTTGCAAAGTTTATACGAAAAGGCAGCTAACAGAACAATATACGTTCTGCTTCGCTTCAAATTTTTGTAAACAGTTTTAGTCTCTTATTAATGCGTTAGTTTGCAATCGAGCTCTGTCACACTAGGATAGTATGAATAACACAAAAGTAGTTGCAATCAGTGGAACATCTGGTGCGGGGAAAACCACAATTGTTAAAGAGTTAGCTAATGAGTTTGATTGCTCATTTCTTCTTTTTGATGATCATACTGACAAAAGTACATACCCTCAAAACATGAAAAATTAGTTTAATAATGGAGCAAACGTTTCACTGATTAAAACACCAAGATTTGTCACTTCATTGGAAAGCTTAATTTCGAAAAATAGAAATCGTTTTATTTTTATTGAAGAGCCATTTGGTAAAGAACGTGATTCTATGTCGTCATTAATAGACTATGTTGTTTTGTTAGATCAGCCCATGGAATTGTGTCTATCTCGTATTATCAAAAGGCATACTGAACAACCGAACTCTGATTCGATATGCGCTATATCTAATTACTTGGATAAATATGAAGATCACTATCGAGATATTTATATCTCAGCTGTTGAACAAGTTAGAATTAACTCTGATTTAATATTTAACGAAGTAGTTTCAATTAAAGAGATAGTTAATTATATTGGTAACTGGTTGAAAAGTAATGAAAACTAACAAGGAGGTTAAGCAGGGACTGCTAACAGTTTGCTCGGTTCCGATTCGCTACGCATTTTAGCAAACTATTATCAGCCTCATAGTGTGGCGTTAGGCGAAACTCTAATCTCGGTGTATTTAAAAGGAATTGATAATTGACAGAATCATTCATTGTATTAATCACAGCTACGGTACTTTTACTTGGCTCTCCCGGACCAGCACCATTAGCGTTAGCGGCTACAGGGGCGACATTTGGTGTTAAAAAAGGTATTCCATTTTTAGCTGGTATATTAGTTGGGCTTAGTGTTGCAATTTTTGGTGCTACTGTTGGGTTGGCTGCGTTGTTTTCTCAGTTTCCAAGTTTTCGTGTTATATGCCAAGTCGTTGGCGGGGTATATATTTTATATATCGCATTTAAAATCGCTTCGGCGCCTATTATTGATTCTCATAAAGCTCAAATTGCCCCTAACTTTAAAGATGGCTTCATTCTTAATTTGTTAAACCCAAAAGCTTACGCGGCATTTTTAGCTATATTTTCTCAGTTCTTGTTACCTTTCTCAGATACCACAATTGGTTACATTGTTACTGGCTTAACTTGTCTAACGGTGGCGACTTTAGTTGATACTCTCTGGTTAATGTTTGGCGGCTTACTACGCCCTATATTTTCCAATCCTAAACAAGCAAGAGTAATTCGCATAGTGTTCGCCATTTTTATGGTAATGGCTGTAGTCTATGCATTGGTGTAAACTCGCCTAACAAGGCAATTAAGTGGGACTACTAAAGCTTGGCTCGGTTCCACTCCGTTTCACACTATAACCATATATTATCAACCCCTTATTGGCGCGTTAGGTATTTATGAAAAGTGTATTTGTAATTCTACTATCCGTGACATTATTTACCGGGTGTCAATCAACTAAAAAGCAAGAAGATGTTGTAACTCCTGTGGCTATGTCGCATACAGCTGTCATGGGAATTTCAGCCTTTTATTATTGCGCCAATAATCGATGGCCATCATCTATTGATCAAATTAAAGAGTATGAGGTGCAATGTAAAGCAATGCCTAATATCAATGTAAATTGGAGTAAACTTAAAAGTATTTCAAATTACACTAGTAAACCGAATTACAAGTTAACTTCTAAAATTAAACAGCCTGATGATAATTTAATTGAATTATCATCAGGCCAAATAGCGCCAGTCTGTGACGGAAATAACGCAGAGTTACAAAGCGCTTACGTTAATATGTATGTGTAAAATATTTAGTCTCAACTTTGAAGTGCAACCAAAGTAATTATTCATAAAAGCATTCCTGTGGTGTTTTATAGCCCAGTCGTTTTCTTGGTCTTGTATTTAATTTAGCGGCGATGACATTACATCGTTGCTGAGTTAAGCCTTCCATCGATGTTCCTTTAATCAAATATTGTTTTATCAAACCATTGGTATTTTCATTCGTACCACGCTCCCAAGAGTGATGTGGGTTGGCAAAGTAATAAGGGCAGTTAGTTGCTTCTTCAACTTTCTTATATTGATGAAATTCAGTACCGTTATCTGAAGTGATAGTTTTAAATTCCCCAGGCATTGTACTCATTAGCTTTATCGTTCGGTTATTGGTTGATTTGGTTGTTCTATCGTTTAACTGGCCTATTAACGTGTAGCCAGTTTTTCGCTCAACGAGTGTGACAATGCAATGTTTAGAGCCTTTTCCCATGACAGTATCTATTTCCCAATGGCCTTTGGTTTTACGCGTTTCTACTTCGCTAGGCCGGTCAGCTATGTTGCGCTTATCGGCAAGTCGGCCTCGGCTGTCATAGGCTTTGTAGCGCTTACGCCTTCGTTTATTTGCACAACGTAACTGCTTCCATAACAAGCCGCCTTTCTTTTTATCACGCCAAATATAGCGATAAATAGTCTCATGACTAAAGCAGCGAAGACCTTGGCGTTTTAAATGCCCAGTTATTTGTTCAGGACTCCATTGTTTGCGTAATAGCTGCCTAACAATGGTGTAATCTTTCTCTGTAAAATGTTGGTTTCGCCGTGAACGTCTATGCCTTGCTCGTGTCCGTCGTTGAGCTTTTGTTGGTCGATAAGAGCCATCAATAATCCAGCAACTGTTACGGTTTACCTCTCGATAAATCGTACTTCTGTCTCTATTCTTTGCTTTTGCAATGTTAGTAAAGCTTAAGCCTTGCCTTTTTAATGCGGCTAACGTATATCTATCATCTTCGGTGAGCTGCTTGTAATTCATAGTGTTTTACTTCTTGGCGGGAGCAAAAAACTAAGGATATAGCAGTTCATCGTTTTTATTAAATTGGGTGTTATATGCTATGAATAATAAATCACTAAAAGTTATGACGGATTACGGTTGCTTTCCAATCTGGCATTACGGTGGAAATAATTTCGGAGATATCGATCCCGTATCGTTAGGGCTATCTGAAGGGCTTATTTCTAGCTTAATGAGTTGGGCTGCTACTTATGACTCAACTTTAGATCCTGCTGATCCTACAAACGCAGGATTTCCTTCAAACATTGAAGAAAATAATTTCGTAAGAAACGGTCTGGCTCTTGCAAAAAAATTGAAAGCAGAGTTAAAGAGTTACGACATATATTATTTTCAAAATGGTCAATGTTTTGAAGTGCGCATATAACAAGTCACTCAAGCAGGACAAATAAAGCTTGGCTTTGTCACTGCGTGCCAGATTATAGCCAAGCATTATTTGCCCCTTAGTGAGGCGTTACCAAGAAGTGGTTTATTGTCACTGTTGTCCAAATAAATAGTATTCTCCATTGATTATTTATCTGTTAATTCAATTTCCCCTAGTTAAGCACATACTTCTTTGTATGAGAGTTTTATTGTTTTATCAAAAACTACATAGATGAACTCTATATTTTGAAAGTGATTTTATATTTAAAGTTTAACCATGCCGGTTTTTTTATTTTTAAACTGAAAACCACACATGTGGTTATTTGTTCAGCAATATATCTTGCGTTTATTTACAGCCTGTATACAATACCAGTAACACTGTTTAAAAACACAGGCTTGCTAGTTGAGTCGCTTAAGGAATTACTATGCGCCCTTTAACACCTAGACAACAGCAGATTTTTGATCTGATCAGAGAAAAAATTTCAGAAACGGGTATGCCACCTACACGTGCAGAAATAGCAAACTTTTTTGGTTTTAAGTCGGCTAATGCGGCAGAAGAACATTTAAAAGCATTGGCTAAAAAAGGTTATATTGAAATGCTGCCAGGTACCTCGCGTGGTATTCGTTTAGCGGAAGAATTCATTGAAGAAGATGGCTTACCGTTAATTGGTCGTGTTGCAGCTGGTGAACCGATTTTGGCGCAGGAACATGTAGAAGAACATTACAAAATTGATGGTACTTTATTCCGCCCAGCCGCAGATTATTTGCTGCGTGTTAACGGCGAGAGTATGAAAGATATTGGTATTATGGACGGTGATTTATTGGCTGTTCATCAAACCACTGATGTTAAAAACGGCCAAGTAATTGTTGCGCGTGTTGAAGATGATGTAACCGTTAAGCGTTTTAAACGTGAAGGTGATGTAGTGTATTTACATGCTGAAAATGAAGATTTTGACCCGATCAAAGTTGATTTAACTAGCCAAAATTTTAATGTTGAAGGCATTGCGGTTGGCGTAATTCGCGCTGCTGATTGGATGTAAAATCCCTTAAAGTTACCTCCTTTGTAACTTTGCTTTATGTATGTTTTTTGTGCAGGTTTTTAGTGGTTTACACTGTTTTTAATCTGCACTTTCCTATCTTTAAATATGTTTCCATTCTCTAAGCTCTATTTTTATAGAACAATTCTCATTCACCAGATCTATTCATCTAATTAGATTGTTTTTTGTGCAATATGTAATGTGGTGATTTATTAATTTTTCTGCATGATGATCACACCTTGAACAAAATTTAAACATATCGTTCATCCCTTTAAAATTGCAGGTATTGTCTTGTTTAGGGTTATTACTCTATTGTATTTATTAGCTTTTATTTATAGTGCTTTTGAAATTTTGATTTGACCCAGATCAAGTTTTAAGTAATTCTAGTCTAGAAAACGTACAAACATAACAAATAGGGCGCAATTGACAGTTGTCTAAAAAAGCGTCACTTAAATAATAATAAATGTATGAGTAAAGCAGCTGATTTATCACGTTGATTTAATGATTCATTAGTATGTTTTACCTTAAAGGGTGAAGGAGATGTCGAGTGAAAAGACGTAACCTAGGTTTGCTGTTGCTAGGGGGCTTGTTGTCTAGTTCGGTTTGGGCAGATATGCCGCTGAACTTGACCAAAGGTGTTACGGAGGTCAGTAGAGACGTATATGATTTACATATGCTAGTGCTCTATATCTGTACTGCTATTGGTGTTGTGGTATTTGGTGCCATGTTTTGGTCTATGGTGTTTCACCGTAAATCAAAAGGTTTTAAACCATCAACCTTCCATGAAAGCACAAAAGTAGAAATTCTATGGACTGCGATTCCAGTAGTCATTCTTATTGGCATGGCTGTTCCCGCCACTTATACGCTCATTGATATGGAAAATAATGATGATGCGGATTTGACGGTTCAAATAACAGGCTCGCAATGGAAGTGGCACTATAAGTACTTCGATCAAGATGTTGAATTCTATTCAGTACTCTCTACACCCAGAGATCAATATGAAAACCAAGATGGCACTTCAGCAGAAAAAGGTGAAAACTATCTGCTAGAAGTTGATCGTCCTTTGGTTATTCCTACCAATAAAAAAGTACGTTTTGTCATTACTTCAGACGACGTTATTCACGCTTGGTGGGTACCGGCATTTGCCGTAAAACAAGATGCAAACCCTGGTTTTATAAACGAAGCTTGGACCAAGGTTGATAAACCTGGCACCTATCGTGGCCAATGTGCCGAGCTATGTGGTAAAGACCACGGCTTTATGCCAATTGTTGTTGAAGTTAAGTCTGAAGCAGATTATGCGATTTGGCTTGATGAGCAAAAGCAAATGAAAGCGAACGCAGCAGCAGCTGAAGCCGCTTCATTAAATGCTTCGGTTTCTATGGACGAACTAATGCAATTAGGTGAAACAACTTACACCGCATATTGTGCTGCTTGTCATCAGGTTAGTGGTCAAGGTTTACCACCAGCATTTCCAGCGCTTAAAGGCAGTGCAGTTGCAACAACTGGCTCTGCTAGTGAACATATTAATATTGTTTATAACGGTAAAGCAGGCACAGGCATGCAAGGTTACGGTAAGCAATTAAGCTTGAAAGAAATTGCTGCAGTAGTGACTTATGAGCGTAATGCTTGGGGCAACAACACTGGTGATGCAGTGCAAGCTGCAGATGTTCAAGCTGCTGCTGGCGGTGCAATCGAAAGTATGACTGATACCGTTAAACAAGCTGCCGCTGAAGTAAAAGAAGAAGTTACTCAAGCAATTACGCAAGAGGTGGCAAAAGTGATACCTGCTGAAGATTTATCTAAGGTTTATAGCCAAGATGAATTGATGACTATGGGTGAAAAAGTTTACATGAGCGCATGTGTTGCTTGTCACCAAGCTAGCGGCGAAGGTATGGCGCCAGTTTTTCCTGCACTTAAAGACAGCCCTATCGCGAAAGGCGATATAGGCGTGCATATAGATATGGTGCTTAACGGTAGTAAGAAAAATCCAGCGATGGCAGCATTTGGCGGCCAATTAACTAAAACGCAAATTGCTGCGGTAGTGACTTACGAGCGTAATGCTTGGGGTAACAACACCGGTGATTTAGTCCAGCCAGCAGATGTTGCTGCTAGTGCGAAGTAGGGAGGCGTTATAATGACTACAGATGTAATTAATGATCAATCCGAACATGATTCACATGACGGTGAGCATCATGATCATAAAATGACCGGCCTTAAACGTTGGTTATATACTACAAACCATAAAGATATTGGTTCCATGTACCTATGGTTCTCTTTCATTATGTTTTTAACCGGCGGCGTAATGGCACTGGTTATTCGAGCTGAGTTATTTCAGCCGGGACTACAGATAATTGAGCCAGACTTTTTTAACCAAATGACCACAGTACACGGTTTGATTATGGTTTTTGGCGCAATAATGCCAGCGTTTACTGGTTTGGCTAACTGGATGCTACCTATGATGGTAGGCGCGCCAGATATGGCTCTTCCACGTTTGAATAACTGGAGTTTTTGGATTCTACCATTTGCTTTCGCTATTTTATTATCGTCTTTCTTTATGGAAAGCGGTGCACCAAACTTTGGTTGGACGTTCTACGCGCCATTATCAACAACCTACAGTAACGGTAGTACAGCGTTTTTTGTTTTTGCTGTTCATATCATGGGTATCTCATCAATTATGGGCGCTATAAATATTGTCGTCACCATTATGAATATGCGTGCTCCAGGTATGACTTACATGAAAATGCCATTGTTCGTTTGGACATTCTTCATTACGGCTTACTTACTTATAGCGGTTATGCCGGTGCTCGCGGGGACCGTTACTATGGTGTTAACCGATACCTACTTTGGCACTAGCTTCTTTGATGCCGCTGGTGGTGGTGACCCTGTTATGTTCCAGCATATTTTCTGGTTCTTTGGACACCCTGAAGTTTACATCATGATTTTGCCTGCTTTTGGTATTGTTTCTACTACCATTCCAGCATTCTCACGTAAAAAACTCTTTGGTTATAGTTCAATGGTTTACGCGACAGCATCAATTGCTTTCTTGTCGTTCATTGTTTGGGCTCACCATATGTTTACTACGGGTATGCCGTTATTTGGTGAACTGTTCTTTATGTACTGTACGATGTTAATCGCAGTACCTACGGGCGTGAAAGTATTTAACTGGGCAGCAACCATGTGGCGTGGCTCAATTAGCTTTGAAACGCCAATGTTGTTCTCTATTGCCTTCGTTATTTTGTTCACTATTGGTGGTTTCTCTGGCTTGATGCTAGCAATGACACCGGTTGATTTTCAATATCACGATACTTACTTTGTTGTTGCTCATTTTCACTATGTATTAGTTACGGGTGCGCTATTCTCCATTTTTGCGGGGGCTTATTACTGGTTACCTAAATGGACTGGCTACATGTACAACGATACGTTAAGTAAGTGGCATTTTTGGTGTTCATTAATTTCGGTGAATTTATTGTTCTTCCCAATGCACTTTTTAGGATTAGCGGGTATGCCTCGTCGTATTCCTGATTATGCCTTGCAGTTTGCTGATTTTAACAAGTGGGTCAGTATTGGTGGCTTTGCCTTTGGACTCTCACAATTAATCTTCTTAGTATTGGTGATTAAATGTGTGAAAGGCGGCGAAAAAGCCCCTGCAAAACCTTGGGATGGAGCGGAAGGTCTAGAATGGACAGTGCCAAGCCCTGCGCCATACCACACCTTTGAAACACCACCAAAAATTGATTAGTTGGACACAAAATGAATAACGGTGAACCGCAAGATAAAGTATCAAAGCAAGCACAGGTGAACGCTAAAGACGTATCAGTGAAAAAAACAGTTAAAAAGCTGATGTTGATTGTGTTTGGTATGTTTGGCTTTGGCTTTGCGATGGTGCCGTTATATGACGTTTTTTGTGATATCACTGGATTAAACGGTAAACCGTCTAATGTTGCTGCAACGTACAACGCCGCAACAATAGATACAGAACGTACGATTACCGTGCAATTTCTGACTCGAACGGCTAAGGGTATTCCTTGGAAGTTTGAGCCGATGATGAACGAAATAAAAGTTCATCCAGGTGAAAGAAAAACAGTTAAATTTTATGCCAAAAACGAGTCTGTAAATGACATTGTCGGACAAGCAGTGCCGTCAGTTTCACCGGGTAGGGCTGCGGTTTATTTTCAAAAGATTGAATGCTTTTGTTTTAATAGTCAGCCACTAAAATCCACGGAGGACGTTGAAATGGGATTGCAGTTTTATGTTGATTTAGACTTACCTGACGACGTTTCTACCATCACCCTATCTTACACTTTGTACGATATTACAAGCTCGGTTGATTCTTAAGTGCAGTGCACTTAAATAAGGGGAACAACAATGACAACAAAAGAATACGAAAGTTATTACGTACCAGCGCAAAGTAAATGGCCAATAGTTGGTGCTATTGCCTTGTTTTTAATTGCGGTAGGTGCAGGCAATTATGTTGCAAATTTAAATAATCCTGAAAGTGTTGGTGGCGGTTGGGTATTGCTAGCGGGTATCGCACTGATTATTTATATGATGTTTGGCTGGTTTAACAATGTTATTACCGAGTCAATGTCAGGAAAATATAGTCATCAAATGGACAATTCATTCCGCCAAGGTATGAGTTGGTTTATTTTTTCAGAAGTAATGTTTTTCGCCGCTTTTTTTGGTGCTTTACTTTACGCCAGAACATTTTCGGTGCCGTGGCTTGATGGTGCTGGCAACAATGCCGCAACAGCTGCCATTTTATGGCCTGACTTTACCGCCACTTGGCCATTAATAAAAACCCCTGATGGTACTGAAACTACCGGGATGGGTTGGTATGGCTTACCATTAATTAACACCATTTTATTATTAACTTCGTCAATTACTGCACATTTTGCTCATGTAGCATTAGAGCAAGAGAAACGTGGTTTATTGAAGTTTTGGTTAGGTTTAACGGTTGTTTTAGGCATTATCTTTTTGTATTGCCAAGGCTTAGAGTACGCTCATGGTTATGCTGATGAAATGAAGCTATACCTCGATAGTGGTATCTACGGTAACACCTTTTATTTGCTGACTGGTTTCCATGGTATGCACGTTACTTTGGGTACCATTATGCTGTTGGTGATGTTCATTCGAGTATTAAAAGGGCATTTCACACCGAAAAACCACTTTGCCTTTCAAGCGGCAAGTTGGTATTGGCATTTTGTTGATGTAGTTTGGGTAATACTGTTTGTGTTTGTTTATATTGTCTAACTAGTTTTACTTTGGAAGTGCGCAATGAGTTTTATTTTTTGCTGCACTTCCTTAGTCACTTCTACAAAACTCCCAAATAATAATTTAAAACGGACGTGGGTTAGGTGTGATCACTCCCGTGAGAATACCGACTAATAATAATATTATGATGACGACAGAAGTAATGACGCGTCGACCAATAAATTTAGACATAGGTGGCTTATTTGGATCATTTTTATTCATGATAAATAAAGCTCTAAACAGGTTATAAACCATAAAGGCTAATAAGCCGACAACAATAATTTTAATTAACACAGCATTCTCTCTTTTATTTTTTGTTTTTAGTTAGTGAGCTCTCAGTTAGTCAACATGCGGTAGTCTATGAATTCGGAATCACTTCAGCACAAGTTAAAACTTTTAAATTGGCCGATAGTTATATTTACCATGCTAGTATTTTCGTTATTAATCAAGCTTGGATTTTGGCAAATTGACCGAGCGCTTGAAAAAGAAGAGCGTCAGCAACGCATCAGTGAATTAAGCCAACAACAGGCACTTTCGTTAGCGCAGGTATTAGCACTTAGCGGCTTACAAGACGGTATTAATGATTTACCTATTCAACTTGATGGTAAATTTGATGGCGATAAAGTTTTTCTACTAGATAACCAACCTGACAAAGGCCGCTTCGGTTATCGCGTTTATCAAATTATTGAAAGTTATGGTCATGCCATATTGGTTAATTTGGGCTGGGTTCAGGGGGCTATCGACCGTAATGTACTGCCAGAAATAACGGCAATTACAGGACAGCATGCTATTACGGGGCATGTGCGAAAAATTGAAATAGGTATTCAATTACAAGCACAAAATTTTGTTAATCCATCGTGGCCATTACGAGTTCAGCAAATTGAATTAGACAAATTTTCACAATTAATTGGCAAGAAACTATTGCCCTTTGTTGTTTACTTAGATAAAAAAGAGAGTATTGGTTACAAAAAGAACTGGCAGCCCATCGTAATGCCTCCAGAAAAACATCGGGCGTATGCCTTTCAATGGTTTAGTTTAGCCATTGCTTGGATAAGCTTAATGACTTGGGCAGCAATAAAAATGAGTAAAAATAACAAAGATTGCAATTGATAATAAGTAATAAAAGTACCGATACCGACACCTAAAAACAAGAATAAAAGGCTGAGTTGTATGAGTTCTTCAGAATTAAAAAAATCGCGCCGCAGTATGCTAATTCTCTTAGCGGTATTTATCATTCCCATCGTGTTGGCTAAATTAGCCTTAAATCAACAATGGTTCAATTATGGTGTTACTAACCAAGGTCAACTAATAGAAAATGAATTAACCTTAGCTAAGCTAGGTTTAAATATAGATGATTTTGACCATCAATGGTTGATGTTGTACACCTTGCCAGAAAATTGTGATGAGCAGTGTGAAAAAACCTTAATTAGCGTTAATAATACCTATATTGCTTTAGGTAAAGAAATGCCACGTGTTAAACCTGTGGCGTTAACACAACAAACTTTAACAGCTGAACAGTCAGATAAAATTCAAATTAAAAAATGGCATGTTCAAGCCATGCCTGCATTAGCGAAAACTACTATTTCGCAATCACAAGTATTCATTGTTGATCCTTTAGGTAACGTCATTCTTAGCCATATGCCACCTGCAGATGTAGAACAATTACCAGGGTTTGGTAAAGCTATTTTGGCTGACTTCAAAAAGTTACTGAAATATTCAAGGATTGGCTAAATGAGAACGCAAAGTTTTTCCGATATTAGAAAACTGGTTTTTGTCAGTATTTTACTGGCAATTCTAGTGGTCAGTTTAGGTGCTTATACGCGTTTAACGCATGCCGGTTTAGGTTGCCCTGACTGGCCTGGTTGTTACGGTTTGCTTGATGTTCCCGAAACCAGTGAACAAATTAGCCTTGCTGAACAAGCATTTCCAGAGCGCCCCGTTGAGCCTGAAAAAGCATGGAACGAAATGATCCATCGTTATTTCGCTGGCACGCTAGGTTTATTTATTTTAATCATTGCTCTTATGTCATTAAAAAGGCGATCACAAGGTGGACCAGTTGGCTTGCCGATACTGATTTTACTAGTGGTGATATTTCAAGCGGCATTGGGCATGTGGACCGTAACTATGAAGTTAATGCCTGTGGTTGTTATGGGGCATTTATTAGGTGGCTTTACCACGCTGTGTTTATTGCTTTTATTGTATTTACGCTTGAGTGATTACCGCGTACCTGGCGGTGACTTTGCGTTAAAAAAATATACTAAGTTTGCCTTTGTCGGCATCTTTATTTTGGCAGGACAAATTGGCTTAGGAGGTTGGACATCGTCGAACTATGCCGCGCTAACTTGTACAGAACTACCTATTTGCCAAGCGGGTTGGATAGATCAACTGACCTTTGAACATTCTTTTGATTTAGTGCCACCAGAGAAAGAGAGTTATGAGTTTGGTCATTTAGACCATGCTTCTCGGGTCACAATTCATGTTATGCATCGTATCGGCGCAATGGTCACGACGGTATATTTATTTTGGTTGGTATTCAGTATTTATCGCCGAGCGCAATCTCCATTTTTTAAAAATGCTGCGATGAGCTTAGGCTTTATTCTCAGTGTACAAGTTGGCTTGGGTATTAGTAATGTTTGGTTTTCATTACCACTCAGTGTTGCCGTTAGTCACAACGTAGTGGCGGCCATGTTAATGATGTCATTGATCACAATGACATACAGTTTAAAACGTAAAGTATAGGGGCAGATTATGAGTGAAAGTAGCACAATAGCAGCGAGCCATAGCGCACCTAGTACGCCAATTTGGCGTGATTATTATGAAATTACTAAACCGCGTGTAGTGGCATTATTAGTACTAACAGCACTAGTTGGTATGTGTTTATCGAGTCCTGGGGTAATTCCGTGGCAAGTATTAGTACCGTCGATGATTGGCATTGGCTTTTTGTCTTCTGCAGCAGCGGCGATTAATCATATTGTTGATGAACGTATCGATAGTGTCATGGGCAGAACCCACAACCGCCCATTGCCAAATGGCAGATTGACAGCGCGTAATGCTTCAATGTTTGCCATGACATTAGCAGTGACAGGCTTTGCGATTTTATATAGCTTTGTTAACCCGTTAACTGCATGGTTAACGTTTTCAGGTTTAGTTGGTTATAGCTTTGTTTACACCATGTATTTAAAGCGCGCAACGCCGCAAAACATTACTATTGGCGGTTTAGCGGGGGCGATTCCACCGTTACTTGGTTGGACAGCAATGACCAATGAAGTACATCCAAATGCGTTATTGCTTGTGTTGTTAATTTTCACTTGGACACCACCACATTTTTGGGCGTTAGCGATTCATCGTAAAGATGATTATGCAAAAGTTAATATTCCCATGCTGCCGGTAACGCATGGTGTTAACTTTACTAAAACACAGATTTTACTTTATACCGTTTTGCTCTTTGTTGTAGGCTTGTTACCTTATTTAGTAGGCATGAGTAACTGGTTATATTTAATTGGTGCAGTGGTATTAAATTTAATATTTTTTGCTTATGCGTGGAAATTAAAGTTCAACGCTGATGAAAATACCGCAATGGATACCTTTAAGTTTTCAATTGTCCATTTAATGGCGTTATTTATCATCCTATTGCTTGATCACTACTTATTACCGGTTGTTGGCTAATGAATAAAGTTATTACACTTATTGTCGCGTTGGGGGCTTTAATTGCAGGTGTTGTTTTATTTGGTCAATTAAGTAAAAAAGCACCAGCAGAATTTGCTTTGCATTATCAACAAGCAAGGGAAATAAAGTCATTTCAGTTAACCGATCAGCTTGGTGAAAGCTTTACGAATGAGTCGTTGAAAGGGCAATGGAGTTGGGTATTCTTTGGCTATACTTCCTGTCCTGATGTTTGTCCTACAACCTTGCAGGAAATGAACTTCATTTATGATGAACTAAAAGCCGTTGCCAATAACAATCAGGTGCTATTAGTTTCGGTTGATCCACAGCGTGATACACAAGAAAAACTCGCCAGTTATATTGGTTATTTTAATCCTGAGTTTAAAGCTTTACGTGGCGACCACGGTGCCTTGTTTCCGTTTGCTCGTAATTTAGGTTTGATGTATGCGATTACAGAGCCTGAAGAAGCGATGAAGGATGACCATGGACAAAGCGTGGAAAACTATTTAGTTGATCACAGTGCTTCACTGGTGTTGATTAATCCGGCTGGCAACGTTGAAGCTATTTTTAAACCTGAACAGGCACTTGGCCAAGTACCTGTGATTGAAGGCGATAAACTGGTTAGTGATTTTGCTAAAATAGTCGCCTTATACTGAGTTAGTTAACGGATTAAAGTGGATACCATTGACCGTTTTCTTTTAGGATAAACCAAGGTTTAGAAAACCAATAATAGCGACCAGGTTCACTAAGACTTGGCGCAGTACAGTTACAGCGTACACGACCACTTGGTAACGGTGCGCTGTAATTGATAGTAAACATTTCATCACCTTGCCATTCAATTTTTTGTAGACCTAAACCAGAAATATAACAATGTAATTGTGCGGGATTAAAATCGTCAACTTCAACATTGAAAGTGACCGAGGTTGATTGCCCTTTGTTAAACAGGGTTCCTTGGTTTTCTTCTGCCAAAGTGATGTTAAACGGCAATGAGTTTAACTTGTCACGCAAGCTTGAAATTTGGTCGTAAGGTTGTGACGCTGGGAACCTTGGAATACTTGTAGTATCAGTGTCTAAACCAACAGCGCCTGATTGCTGACTAAAGGCGATAAAGTTATTTGCTTGTACCCATTGTTGAATTTCTGGTGTGTATTCGCCGTATGGGTAGGCGAAATAACGCCAGCTTTGTCCTGTTTTCTCTTCAATTAATTTTTCTGCCGCTAACAATGATGCTGTATTTTGTTCCAACCATGCTTGTTGAGTTATTCCTGCTGGAGTCCGTGCTAAAGAATCATGTTCCATACCATGATTGGCAATAATTACGCCGTCATCAGCCATTGCTTTTAGCTGTTGCCATGATAAGTAGCTGGTAGAATTTCGCTCTACAATGCTAGGGTTTACAAAAATACTAAATGGAAAATCATACTTATCTAAAATAGGTTTACCATTGGTCAAAATGTCTAAATAGGCATCGTCAAACGTGATAACCACTGACTTATTGGGTAAGGTTTTTTGCTGTTTAAGCGAATTTGCTAATGTTGATAATGGGATCACTTTAAAGTCGTGATCTTTAAGATACTGCATGTGCAGTGAAAATTGCTCCGGAGAAATACTGGTACTAGCAGGAGTTGTGTCGCTAACATGGTGATATTGGAGAATGACAGTGGCAAAACTTGTCATGTGAAGACAATAGCACAGCGCTGCCAACAGGCGGTATTTCATGGTAATCTTCCTAAGATATTAAGAGGGCTTCAAGCTCTCGCCTAAAATAGCTTTTTTTCTACTATTTATATAGCCCATTTGCCAACAAAGGTCGGCTTTTTTTGAAATTCAATGATATAGAACGTCATAAGCAACTATTTATTCTTGCTTTGCCGATGATTTTGTCAAATATTACTGCTCCACTTCTTGGTTTAGTTGACACGGCAGTCATTGGACACCTTGATTATGCTTATTATTTAGGTGGCAGTACTGTTGGTGCGATGATCATCACCGCAATAACCTGGCTGTGTGGTTTTTTACGCATGTCGACTACCGGATTATCTGCACAAGCTTTTGGCAAAAATGATAGCCAGTTAAATTGTTTAATATTACTGCGCGGTATTATCGTCGCGTTTACTATTGGGCTTTTCGTTATTCTTTTTCAAACATTCTACCTAGACCTCGCCTTGTCTTTGGCTGGCGGCTCAGAACAAGTACAGTTTTATGCCCGTGAATATAGTGCTATTCGGGTTTGGGGTTTACCTGCCGCATTAGCAAATTTAGTTATTCTTGGCTGGCTACTGGGTAATCATAAAGCCAAGGTTGTGCTGTGGCTGGTTGTTGCAACTAACTTGATTAACTTACTACTTGATTTGATTTTCGTTATCGGATTCTCATTGCAAGTAAAGGGCGTTGCCTTAGCAACATTGATTGCTGAGTACAGCGGTTTATTGCTTGGTTTAGCACTGGTTTATCATCATTTTAAAGATAAATTTATTGCTGTTTTTTCAAATTATAAGCAAGTGCTAAATGCAGTTGTAGAACGTACTGCTTTACTTAGCTACTTCAAGCTTAATCGTGATATTTTGATCAGAACATTATGCTTGGAAGTCTGTTTTATTTTTATGACTTTCCAAGGCGCTCGACTCGGTGATGATGTAGTTGCAGCCAACGCGATTCTAATGAATTTTCTGTTATTAATTTCCTTTGGTTTAGACGGTGTAGCCAATGCGGCAGAAGTGATGGTAGGAAAAGCGAAGGGTGAGAACAATCAAAAGGGCATGTTTGTGAATGTTAATATTGCGCTATTTTGGACGGGAATTTTCGCTCTGGCATATAGTTTGGTATTTTATTTTGCTGGCCGTTATTTTATCGCTAGTATTTCCACTATTCCTGAAGTGGTTGACTATGCGTTGCAGCATATCGGCTGGATTATCGCACTGCCACTAATAGCTTGTTGGTGTTATTTATACGACGGTGTTTATGTTGGTTTAATGCAGGCAAGTATTATGAGAAATAGTATGTTGATTGCAACGTTTGGTTGTTTCTTCCCTGTGTGGTGGTTATTAAGGGATTATGGTAATCATGGTTTGTGGGCAGCGTTTTCGGTGTTTATGCTTGCACGTGGTGTAACTTTAGCATGGCATTATCAGCGAAACAGGTTGAGTTTTTAACGTTTGCTGCGATTGACAATATGGTATAAACGATTGGCAAATAAGCCAATATAACCGTAGATAGCGATAAGGCAACCAAGCGCTAAAACAGCGATGCCAATAATTTGCCAAATGTGGCTGTAGTATACACCGATAAATATTAAAGCGGCGCCGAAAACAAAAAGACCAAGTCCACATAAAAATAGCTGCATGCTACGTTGTGGGTCTTGGCCTAGTTTTTCTAATAATGACATGGTGCTAGCTAACTTACGCTATACAAGCTTAGTAATATGAATGTTCACCGCGTTCGTGTTCTGTCATATCACGTACACCTTTAATTTCACCAGCCATCATTTCTAGCAATTGCTTTTCAATGCCGTCTTTAACCGTTACATCGATTTGCGCACAACCGTTACAGCCGCCGCCAAATTGTAGCACTGCATAACCGTCTTCAGTGATTTCCATTAGCGTACATTCGCCGCCATGGCCTGCAAGTTGTGGATTAACTTCGGCTTTTAAGAAGTAGTCAACACGTTCAAATAATGGCGCGTCGTCAGCAACTTTACGTAACTTAGCATTTGGCGCTTTCAAGGTTAATTGAGAGCCCATTTGATCTGTCGTAAAGTCAATTTCTGCTTCTTCTAAAAATAACTTACTGTCGGCATCGATATAAGCTGAAAACTTTTCAAACTTTAATTCAATATCATCAGGTTCTACAGCGTCCGCAGGACAGTATGATACGCCACACTCAGCGCTCGCTGTTCCTGGATTTACAACAAACACACGAATACTCGTGCCTTCAGCTTGTTGAGACAGTAGTTTTACAAAATGCTCTTGTGCAGTTTCTGAAATATTAATCATCATACTATTTTACTCTTTACCACTGGGATTGAACGTTCAATACCCGACTATATCACTCAAGTATAGGCATTTTACTCTGCTCTGTCATTTGGTGCTAGTACTTGTTGGTATAATTTATGTACCAAGTCGAATAAATCTAAAAAAGCTCAAATTATTGCAAAATTTGTTGTCGATTTAATGCCATAGCTGGTTCATTAAGTAATATTTTGCTATTTTATCCAACAATTAAATAAGGAAATCTTATATGTTGTTATTGTTGTCTCGAACCTTGGTATTAATGCTATTTATTGCATCATTGACCGTTAATTTTACTGCGCATAGTGCCGATGTAAGTACCTACTTACCAAATGGTGCTAAATATAGTGAAAACGTGCCAACGCCAAAATCCTCTTTGGGCTTTGGTATTGGTGAACGTCATCCGCGTCATGATCAAGTTTTGCATTACTTGCAACAAGTAGCGACAGCATCATCTCGAGTTACCATAGAAGAAATGGGCCGTACGACTCAGTTTCGTTCACAAGTATTATTGACTATTTCTAGCCCAGAAAACTTAGCTAACATTGACCAAATTTTAGCTCGTCGCGCTGATATTGAAGCGTCAGCTAAAGACCCTGTTGTTGTCTGGCTAGGTTACAGTGTTCATGGCGATGAAATTAGTGGTACAAATGCCGCTATGGTGGTGGCGTATCATTTAGCTGCTTCTGAAGATGAAGCTGTTAAAGACATGCTTAACGACACCATTATCGTCATTGAGCCGAGCCTTAACCCTGATGGTATGGACCGATTTGTAAATTGGGTAACTACACATCGAGGTATTACCGAAAATCCTGATCCGAATCATATTGAACATCACCAAAACTGGCGCACTGGTCGTACTAACCATTTTGGCTTTGACTTAAATCGTGATTGGTTATTGTTGTCACAAAAAGAAAGTCAAAATCGCATCCCTTACTTCCATCAATACCAACCTAATGTTTTAGGAGACTTTCATGAAATGGGGGCAAATGGTAGCTATTTCTTCCAGCCAGGTATTCCAACTCGCACACATCCATTAACACCGGCTAAGAACACAGAATTAACACAGTTATTAGCGACTTACCATGCTAAGGCACTTGATGGTAAAGATCGTTTATATTACAGCGAAGAAAGCTTTGATGATTTTTATTACGGCAAAGGCTCTACCTATCCAGATATCAATGGTGGTATTGGCGTGTTATTTGAGCAGGCAAGTAGCCGCGGCTTTCAACAAGATAGTGTTAATGGCTTATTGACCTTTGAATATGGTGTGCAAAACCATGTATTAACATCACTTTCAACCATTGAAGGTGCCTGGAAAAACCAAGCGAAGTTTAAAAGCTACCGCAAAGACTTTTATCAACTAGCTCAACAACAAGCGAGTGATGAAAACTTTAATGGTTATATTTTTACCGAAGCGAAAGACAATTATCGCTTAAAGGCTTTCTTAAATAAGCTACAACAACATCAAATTAAAGTTTACCCGTTAACTCAAGACTATAAAATTCATGATAAAACCTATATTGCTGAGCAAAGTTTTTATATTCCATTAGCTCAACCACAATATCGTGTCATTAAAGCCTTGTTCAATCAGCAGAAGAACTTCCAAGACAACACCTTTTATGATGTTTCAGGTTGGACACTGCCACTAGCAATGAATATTAAATTTGCCCAAGTCGGCCGTACTTGGGGCTTAAAAACCCAAGATTCACCTTGGCAACTAAGCAGTGAAAAAACGCTTGAAACTGTTAGTTCAGCCTATGCCTACGCTTTCGAATGGCATGACTTTTTAGCGCCTAAATTATTAAATAAACTTACAAGTGCTGGCATTAATACTAAGGTGGCGACGAAAGTATTTTCAGCAACCGTTAACGGCGTAACGAAAGCATTCGACAAAGGCACTATTATTATTCCTGCTGGAAACCAAAACGTTGATAATTGGCGCAATATTTCTAGTGACTTTGCAGCGAATAACCAAATACCTCTTATTGCTTTAGATACTGGTTTAACGGTTAAAGGGATAGATCTTGGCAGTAGCTCTTTCCGTCCAATTTCAGCACCTAAAGTATTAATGGTTGGTGGTAAAGGTACGTCTCAGTATGAAGCGGGTGAAATGCTTTACTACCTTGATAACTTATTAGAGATTCCCGTGACAGTTGTTGAAATGCAACGATTGGCTGCTGTGAATTTTGCTGACTATAGCCATATCATCATGGTTGATGGAAAATACGGCAAGTTAAATGGTGCGGTATTAAATAAACTTAAATCATGGTTAGCTAGCGGTGGCGTGGTGTTTGCTCAAAAGCGTGCTGCACGTTGGTTATCAGATAAAGAATTGCTGAAAATAGACTTTGTTAGTAAAGATCATATCGACCAATTGTTTGATACGGAAAAGCTCACCTATGGTGACAAAGAGTCATTAGCAGGCAGAAAACGTATTGCAGGTGCTATTTATCAAGCAGAACTCGATACCAGCCATCCACTTGCTTATGGTTACCAAAACAGCGAGTTACCAGTATTTCGTAACAGTACGGTGATTATGGAACAAACTACAACACCATTTATCAGTGTTGCCAAATATAGTCATGCACCTTTGATGAGCGGTTACACCGATCAAAATTTGGTTAATCGCGTTGCAAATAATCCAACACTTGTTGCTCATAATGTTGGTAAAGGGCGAGTGATTGCCAGTACTGATGACTTGGTTTTCCGCGGCTACTTTTTAGGTAGCATGAAAATCATTGCCAATAGCTTGTTCTTTTCAAAAGCTTTTAGCGCTCGTCCTGCAGAATAAAACTAATGCAAATTAGCTAGGTAACGCTAAACAAATGCTGAGGAGTGTAATGGTTTGCACTCCTCTTTTTTTCAGCAGTTTGCAAATTTCATTGGCCGTTGTGCCTGTTGTTACTACGTCATCAATTAAAATTACGTGTTCAGCAAATTCACCTAAATATGCTGAATTAATACGAAATGCATTTGCTAAATTCTTTCTTCGTGCCACACCTGATTTTCCTACTTGGCTCTGCGTAATCTTCTTTCGTATCAGTAACTCTGGCTGATAGTTGTAATTAAATTGTTTTGCGAAGCGCTTAGCAATTAAATGTGCCTGATTAAATCCACGTTCTTGCCACTTGCTGATATGCAGCGGTACGCTAAGCACTAAAAGCTGTTCTGCAACCTTTGGTTCTTCGACTGCAGATAAGTATTGTTGCCAACGTTGAGCTAACAAATAAGCCAATAACCCAGCTAATTCTGTTTTCCCTTGGTATTTCAGCTGATTAATCCAAGTAGAAAAAGGCCACTGGTAAGGCGCTAAACTGAATAAGTGATCAAAAGTCGTTTTAGGTAAGGCTTGCTTAATCGCTGGCCATGATAATAAATCGAACCCAATTAAATCTTCTTTAAAGTAAGGTAAATCAGCTTGGCAATATTGGCAAAGTAGTTGATGCTGTTGGCAAGCATTACCGCACAAAGTGCAGCAACTTATCAATAGCCTTATCTTTTTAATCAACAGTGGTAATGTTTGCTTCAAACTTAACGCCATTTCACTATTGAGCTTGTTGCCAAATTCCATTTTTAGCATCCATTGGTTAAACTATGCGCTCATCCGTTATAGAGCGTAGTAAGCATGGCAGAAAGATTGAAAATTGCGAGCCAAGGACAAGGCATTCCATTAGTTTTTATTCATGGCTGGGGGCTTAACTCAGCTGTTTGGCAACCATGTTTAGAGCAGCTAAAATCAGACTTTGAAGTTATCACTGTTGATCTACCTGGGTTTGCAACAAATAACTCGTATCAAGTGAGTGAATATTCGCTAGTTGAAATTGCCGATGCTATTCAACAAGCAATAGGGAAGCCTGCAGTTTATATTGGTTGGTCGTTAGGTGGCTTAGTGGCAAGTCAAATAACTCTTACCCATCCTGAACAAGTAGTTGGGTTGGTAACCGTGGCTAGCTCGCCGCAATTTGTAGAACGTGAAGCTTGGCCAGGTATTAAAGAAAGTGTTTTGGCAATGTTTCATCAGCAACTTGCACAAGATACGACAAAAACCATCAGTAATTTTTTAAAAATTCAAGCCATGGGTAGCCCGAACATTAGGCAAGACATTAAAAAACTTCGTGATCTAGTTATGCAATATGAGCAGCCTAATCAACAAGTACTAGACGACTCATTGCAGTTGTTAGAAACGTCTAATTTATCAAATAGACTAAGCGATATTCATCAGCCGTTTTTGCGTTTGTATGGCAAGCTGGATGGCTTAGTACCTAAAGGTGTTATTCCTTTGATTAACAGCCTTGTGCCCGATAGCGATCATTTTATTTTTGAACAAGCATCACATGCGCCGTTTATTTCTCACCAAACTGAATTTTTAACAGTACTGAAAAGCTGGTTGTTAGAACATATTGAAAAAGACTAAATTGTTTACTTTTTAGAGTTTTTGGTTAATAATTGAACGCATAATTACACGAATATATTTGTTTAGAACTCGCGATAAATAAATATATTTAGGAGAATATTATGGAAATACAATCAGCCTTTAATGCTGGCGTGCAAGGCTTTCAGCAAGCAACAGAAGAAGCAAATAAAGCCGCAACTGATATCGCACGTAATACACTTTCAGATAATGAAGCGAATGTAGAGCCTACGTCTAACAGTGCTGCAACAACATCCGCTGTTAATGAGCCGAATGGTTTAACTGAATCCATTGTTAATTTGCGTGTTGCAGAAGTACAAGCGCAAGCTTCTGCTGAAGTCATTCAATCAGCAGATGAAAACCTCGGTACGTTAATTGACGTGCGAGTTTAAATTCCGATGAATATCACCCCGCAAGCATTTAATGCTCCGATACAAACTGCAGTTAACCTGCAGACGGATAGCTTGCGCCGTGAAAATCAGCAACGAGAAGTTATTGCTAAGCCTGAAGCCGCGAATCAATCTGCGGGTGAAAAAGGGGTAGCTTCAGACAAAGAACGTGGTCGCACGCCTGCACAGAACAATGAACAAGTTGATTTTGCTAATTTACGTAAGCAAGCAGAACAAGCTAGTGAGTCAATAAGTGGTGGAACTGGTGGTAATGAAGGTTCTGCACAAGACTCGCAACAAGATGCTTCACAAGACCCTTCCAACGAAAATAATGAACAAAATAACACTGGTTCAGAATCAGTTGATGGCCAAGATACTGCAATTACTGAGCAACAAGCTAATGCAGAAGCTTTTGCTGAAAAACAAGTTATTAGAAATTTGGAAATTCGTGATAAAGAAGTACGTACTCACGAAATGGCTCATGCGGCAGTAGGCGGAGCATTTACTGGTTCGCCATCATATTCATATGAAATTGGTCCTGATGGTAAAAAATATGCGGTTGAGGGTGAAGTTGCCGTCGATTTGACACCTATTGCGGGTGACCCTAAAGAAACTATCGCTAAAATGAAGAAGGTGCAAGCTGCTGCTTTAGCGCCGGCTAGTCCATCGGCGCAAGATACACGCGTTGCTGCTTCTGCTGCAAGTATCATCGCTGAAGCGCAAGCAGAGTTAATTGCCCTAAATTCAGAAGATGCTGAGGTAAAGCCAACTGCAGGTAATTTATATCGCGATAAAGAGGTTTTGGCACAAGACGACAATAGCTTTGAAAATAACGAAAGTAGCAAAGCGTTTGACCGCCAAATTCAGCAAACCTTATCATCACAGGATGCTATTGTGCCTAGTCGTCCAACTGCGATAGATGAACGTGCAGGGCGCATTGAACAGTTTTATTCAACAATTAATCAGGCATATGAAAAGCCACCGAGCTTTCAATTTGAGTTGATTGCCTAGTTAGTTTTACTGTTAATTTAACTCACTTTTGAATGACTATATCCAGATAATAAAAAAGCCTGCAACTGCAGGCTTTTTACGTTTTGCGATAATATCAGCTAATGATTAAATACCGTAGTCCTGACGATACTTCTTGATACTTGCTAGACTGTCAGCCATATCTGGCTTCTCTTCTAAGTAAGTGATTAAATCTGCTAATGTTACGATAGAAATAACTTTAGTATTGAAATCACGTTCAACTTCTTGAATGGCAGAAAGTTCAGCACGACCTTTTTCTTGTCTATCTAAAGCGATAAGCACGCCTGATAATTCAGCGCCATGTGCTTTAATGATTTCCATTGATTCGCGAATAGCCGTGCCAGCAGTGATCACGTCATCAACTAACATTACTTTACCTTCAAGTGCAGAGCCAACTAAGCTGCCACCTTCACCATGGGTTTTTGCTTCTTTACGGTTAAAGCAATATGGCATGTCGATATCGTAACTATCAGAAAGCGCTACGGCAGTCGTTGTCGCAATTGGAATGCCTTTGTAAGCGGGACCAAACAACAAGTTGTAGTCAATTTTTGAGTCTTGTAATGCTGCCGCATAAAAACGACCTAAGCGCGCTAAATCACCACCAGTATTGAATAAACCGGCATTGAAAAAATAAGGGCTAGTACGGCCAGACTTTAGTGTAAATTCGCCAAAGCGTAATACTTGTTTAGATAATGCAAACTCAATAAAGTCGCGTTGATAATCTTTCATAATCAATTCCTATCGGTTTCTTAGTTTAAAGCGGCTTTTTGGATATCAAATAATTCATTGATGCCATTTTTTGCAAGTTCTAACATTTGCTGCATTTCGTCGAAGCTAAATGGTTCTTCTTCAGCAGTACCTTGCACTTCAATTAGCTTACCGGTTTCAGTCATTACTACGTTCATATCAGTATCGGCTGCTGAATCTTCAAGGTATTCTAAATCAGCAATTGGCTCGCCTTTGTAGATCCCAACAGAAACAGCGGCAATCATGTGCTTAAGTGGGTTGTTATTGATAATACCTTTCGCACGCATATGGTTTAATGCATCAACTAATGCAACACAAGCACCAGTAATTGACGCAGTACGAGTACCACCGTCTGCTTGAATTACGTCACAATCAACGGTAATCGTATTTTCACCTAAAGCAACTAAATCTACTGCTGCGCGTAACGAGCGGGCGATTAAACGAGAAATTTCTAAGGTACGGCCACTTTGCTTGCCGTTAGCAGCTTCACGACGCATACGAGTATGCGTTGAGCGAGGTAACATACCGTATTCAGCAGTGATCCAGCCTTTACCTTGACCTTTTAGAAAACGTGGAACACCTACTTCAACAGTAGCAGTACATATAACTTTCGTGTCACCAAACTCAATAAGTACTGAGCCTTCCGCATGAGCTGTAAATTGACGTGTAATGGTTACAGGGCGAATTTGCCCTAAAGTTCTGCCGCTTGGACGCATGTTGAAATTCCTATCGTAGTATAATTGCTGCGCATTATAATCGTTCGGCTGACAATTTGACATAATGACATTGCAGTATTTTGAAATATTGAAAAAATAATTTCGGGTCGTTGGTGAAGATTTATTCTTTAGCCAAAATTGCTAGGGCACGTGGAAAGATGCCGGCATTTTCCCTTAAAGCAATATTAGCCATATGTGGAATAATTTGCTTCAAGAGAAAATTCTTTATTATCTATACCGGCTAAATCGTTTTAAACAATATTTCATTTTTAATTTTATGCTTGTTAAGCAGCATTAGCACTTTCTATTGCTGGGAATAGTGTCTTTCTCATTTCATCTGGGTTGTAGGCATATTCAGCTGAAAAACGGTGCAATTTAAGTGATGCAGATGCGCATATTTCGTCAACGAACTTATCTCTTTCAACATTTTTAGGTTGGGTATGACGGCTGTCATCAAATTCAACAACTGCCATAACGGCCAGACTAATGGGGTCACATAAAATATAGTCAAAGTGCTTTGAAGAAATTTGGTTAAACGCGCTTTGCCATTGAGTTTTATTTAAACCCGGTTGTGGTTTGATAACATCAGCAACTCTAATTTTGACAAACACTTTGGCGTTTACCCCGCATGCTTGATTAAGCGCTGCTAGAAATGTTCTTTCTGCGGGGGTGAATAACGGACCTTTTAAAGAATAAGAAACAGGAACTTCTTTAACCGTACTCCCCCGTGAGATAAGTAAAAAAACAACGAACAAAGCTACAAAACCTAGAATATAAAACATGAATCACCCTTTAACTTTCTTAATGCCAAACTATTTTTAATTAACTAAACAGGCTAACAGCATGAAATGAGTGATTCAATGGCGTGTAATGTCGTGTAATAATTTTTAAAAGTCATGAATATGGCTTTCTGAGTACAACAATTAACTATTATGAAATATAGTTAAATAAAAGAAGGTCATTCTATTGTGTGTTTATCTTCAATTGCTATTGAGTATCAAGGAAATAGAGAAAATTTATGAAATTTCATCTGCTTATTGTTTTATTTTTATCCAGTTTACTTACCCTAGATGATGCGAGTGCAAAAGACACCGCAGTAAATATAACTAAAGAATTACCATTATACAGTCAAGTTTACGATGACAAGCGTGACCCATTTAAAGATGCGCAAGCAGCTATCAAATTAGCACAAGAAAGTGATCGTAACGTTTTAATTGAGATTGGCGGCACATGGTGCACTTGGTGTCACAAAATGGATGCATTTTTAGCTAAAAATCCAAAGGTTTATCAACAATTACATAGTAAATACGTACTGCTGAAAATAAGCGTTAGTGATAGCAACGAAAATGAAGCGTTTATGAAGTCGTTACCGCCTGTACAAGGTTACCCGCATATGTATGTGTCAACCAATAGCGGCCGTATGTTGCTTTCAAAAGATACTGCGGAACTACTCGATAACTTAGAATATTCTGTAGAGTATTGGTCAGAATTTTTAGATAAGTGGCAGGTGAAAAATAACAAGGAAAATGACAATGTCTCAAGTGCAAAAGGCTAAAACTGTGCCGCAAGTTAAGTCATTTTTTGACAAAAATTTTCGTACACCTAAGTGGCTACAAAAGAAAGTTTCGCGTCGTAGCGCGTTAAAGTCGGCGGCAGGCGCAACTATGATAGCAGCTATGCCAATGCGCAGTTGGTCAGCTGTTACCGCTAATAAGCTTGATGGCGCATTGAAAACCGACCCTTGGTTAACGTTAGATGCCGTATTGGCTCATTTATTACCTGAGTCACCAACAGGGCCAAGCGCGAAAGAAATTCAAGTAACGCAGTATTTGTACAACGTGGTTTTTCAACAGCCAACAGAAGAAGCCGAAATTGAATTTATTTATAAAGGTGTCGGCTGGCTAAATGGCTTTAGTACTAGCCAGTTGCAGAAAAACTTTGTGCTATTAACTTTCAATGAAAAAGAAAGCATTCTACGCGCTATTAGTAAATCAACGGCCGGTGAGAACTGGTTAAGCAATTTAGTTGGTTATATTTTTGAGGCCATGCTGTCCCCACCAAGTTATGGCGGTAATCCAAATGGCATTGGTTGGCAATGGTTAGAGCATCAAGCTGGGTTTCCACTGCCGCAAGCAGGACAACGTTACTATGAACTACCAGGCAAACTGCCGATAGTGTTAAATAGCAAAATGTCGACTGCTAATAAAACAACGCAAGTGGTTAGTCATCAGCAATATATCGGTAAGCAAGTAGGAACTCGAAAAGCATGAAATATGATATTTGTATAGTGGGTAGTGGCGCTGGCGCGTCACCTGTTGCTTATACCTTAGCCAAAGCGGGCGCTAAAGTGTTAGTGCTAGAAAAAGGTGCGTGGTTAACGGAAAAAGAGTTTTATAAAGACGAATTAGCCATTAGCTTACGCGATGCGTATAACCCTAAGCTTGAAGATGAACAGCACGTTATCGAAGAAGAATATGAAACTGAAGATGGCGAAAGTTTTTGGCAAGGTGAAGCGACAAGTGAGTCGGGGTGGAGCTTTTGGAATGGCACCGTTGTCGGTGGCTCTTCTAACTTTATGAGTGGCTATTTTCATCGCTTAAAGCCCATCGACTTTCGCCTAAAATCAGAATTTGGTGCCATTGAAGGTGCCAATGTAGAAGATTGGCCAATTGACTATGATGAACTTGAACCTTATTACGCCATGGTTGAAAAAGTAGTCGGCGTGTCAGGTCGAGTTTCTGAGCATCCACATCAAGAGCCTCGCTCAACAGATTTTCCATTTCCACCTGTTGCAGAAAACGCAATATCATCATGGATAGATGAAAGTTCAAAAGAGATTGGTTACCACGCAGTTCCAGTGCCACGCGCCATTTTGTCACAGCCTGCCATGGGCAGAAATAGCTGTGAATATTCAGGTTACTGTAGCAGCTATGGCTGTGCATCAGGCGCAAAAGGTAGTGGCCGAGCAGCATTGCTTAATCACGCAGTCGCCACTGGGAATTGCACCATAACGCCACATGCAAAAGTGTATAAAATTGAAACTGATAGCCAAGGCGAAATTTCGGGTGTGCTTTATTACGACAAAGCTGGGCGTAAGCAAGTCGCAACGGCGAAATATTATGTTGTAGCGTGCCAAGCGGTAGAAACCTCACGTTTATTATTAGCATCAAAGGGCGAAAAGTTTCCTAACGGCATTGCTAATAACACCGGACATGTTGGTAAAAATTTAATTTTTAGTGGTGGCGGAACCGGTCGCGGCGACTTCTTCTATAAAGATTTAACCAAAGAAAAACAGGCGCAATTAAAGCAAGTAGGGCCTTTTATTAATCGCGCGTTACAAGACTGGTACCAGATTGATGATAAAGCCTTTAACGGTTTTAATCGTGATGGTAAAGCTAAGGGCGGCACAATAGATTTCCTCTTTTATCAAAACCCTATTGCTCGTGCGCAGAGTACCAAATGGCAATACGATGAAGCGCAAGACAGCGAAAAACTAATTTGGGGTGAAGAACTTAAACAAAGCATGAAAACAGAATTCACCACCTATAAAACCTTACGTTTTGAAGTGTTTAACGACTGGCTACCAACCGATAATTGTTTTGTCGACTTGGATGATGACGTTACTGATAAGTGGGGCGATCCGGTAGCAAAAATACGTATTGGTGCCCATAACCACGATTTAGATGTTGGTGAGTACTTAGCTGAAAAAGCTGAAAAATTACTGACAGAAATGGGGGCAACTAATATCTCGTCATCAGTAAGTAGTGCACCTGCTTCGAACTTAATGGCTGGTGGTTGTCGTTTTGGTAACGATCCTAAAACTTCAGTACTAAACAAAAACTGTCAAGCGCATGAAGTTGAAAACCTATTCGTTACTGATGCCTCATTCATGCCAACTGGTGGCAGTGTGCCTTACACTTTTACTATTTATGCCAATTCATTCCGTGTGGCTGACCACATCAAAGAGCGTTGGCAGAAAAGTGCTAGCTAAAGGTGGTTTTTTACTTCTTTTACCGTAAAGCCGTTTAAGTACAGGAAGTTACCGGTTTTTCCTAAAAGTTTTAAAATGTGATACTTCTGTTAAGATTTCGTAATGTGACTACTGCATACTTAATTAAATTACTTTAGCTTGGACGAATTTAAGATGCATAGAAAAAAATTGATAATGGTGCTGATTTCGCTGTGTATAACAGCTTGTGGTGGTGGCTCGGGCTCGGGAACAGTTGAAAATACGTTACCACCAGTTCCTGCCCCAGCGCCAACAATCTTAAAAGGGGCGTTTTTTGACTCAGCAGTTGAAGGATTAAACTATCAAACGGCTACTCAGAATGGAACTACAACCACAGAGGGGGAGTTTAACTATATTGCTAACGAAACAGTAGTGTTCTCAATTGGTGGTATTGAATTTCCAGCAACACTTGGTGCGCCATATGTAACGCCATTAAACGTGTTTGCAACTGAAGATCTTACAAATGTAGCGGTTGTAAATATGATCCGATTATTACAAAGCCTAGATTTAGATGGTATTGCTGAAAACGGTATTGAAATACCAGAGATGGCGCACGTTTTAGCAAGTGACTTAACAATAGACTTTGCTGATGATAGCTTTGATTCTCAAGTTCAAGAAATTGTTGAGAATAGCGGAGGCGTATACCAATCATTAATTAGTGCAGATAAAGCATTGTCTCACTTTCAAAACACGTTGAGTACACTTAACGGAGAGAATACTTCAGGCTGTACAAGTACCCACGACAAAGTAGGCTTTACCGGAAGTTTTCAAACTCTAGCTCACAACGTATCGGGACAAGCGACAATTATTGATGACTGTACAATTGAAATTAGCAGCTTTGATTATGACGGCGGCGGTCCTTTAGTTTATTTCTACGGGGCAATCAATGAAGAATATGCCGGGAATAATTCTTTTGCTGTTGGTGACCGAATTGATGGTCAAGTGTTCGAAAACTCTCAAATTACCTTACGACTACCTCAGGGAAGAACATTAGATGACATGGACGGATTAAGTGTCTGGTGTGCTGATTTTGATGTTAATTTTGGAAATGTGGAGTTTACCGCACCCTAAACCATATCAACCCTAAATATTTTTTATGATATAGATAAATGCCCGGAAACTAGATCCCTGATCTCAGCTAGGGCATAATCCCAGTTATTGACCATATTAAACATTTAGGAAATTCTATGATCCACAGCATGACAGCATTTGCTCGCCATGAAGTAAAAGGCGAGTGGGGCAATGCGGTTTGGGAAATCCGCTCTGTAAATCAACGTTTCCTCGAAACTTATTTTCGTTTACCTGAACAATTTCGCAGTATAGAGCCAGTATTACGTGAACGCTTTCGTAAGCAATTAAATCGCGGCAAAGTAGAATGTAACTTACGTTTTAATGCTAATCCGGGTGAAAAAAGTAATTTATCAATGAATACCGCGCTTGCTGAAAATTTGCTTAAACATGCAAATTGGATCAATGAGCAAACATTGAATAGCCAAGTTAACCCGTTAGAAATTATGCGTTGGCCTGGTGTGATGGAAGCTGAAGAATCAGACATGAATGCCATTCAAGCTGAAATTCTTGCTGGCTTTGACCAAGCACTGAAAGACTTTATTGTTGCCCGAGCTGATGAAGGCGCCAATATGAAAGCGCTTATTGAGCAACGCCTTGATGGTATTGTTGAACAGTCAGAAGTTGTCAAAGGGCATATGCCTGAAGTTATTGCATGGCAACGCAAACGTATTACCGATAAATTTTCAGATGCGAACATCGAGCTTGAATCATCACGTGTTGAACAAGAGCTTGTGTTGTTAGCGCAAAAAATGGATGTTGATGAAGAAATTGACCGCCTATTTAGTCACGTAAAAGAAACTCGTAGTATTTTGAAAAAAGGTGGCGCACAAGGCCGTCGTTTAGACTTCATGATGCAAGAGTTTAACCGAGAAGCGAATACCTTAGGCTCAAAATCAATTAACGCTGATATCACTAATTCAGCTGTTGAATTGAAAGTACTAATTGAGCAAATGCGTGAGCAGATCCAGAATATCGAATAACGGCTCAATTATTTTTAAATGAGTTATGTAACACCTAAAACCATCAGCAGTCTATACTACCCTTGCGTTAGCGGGCTGTGATGGTTTCATTTCCACCTTGTAACCTTCTTTAATCGTCATTCGCAATAGTTAAAAATGATGAGCAGAATAATCACTATTCCCATACTATCCGCTTAGTTTTTTATAATTAAATCAGTTACTTTTCTTAAGTTATATTTTCAATGGTTTTAATTAACATTGTAGCCTTGTCTTCATTTAGCTAAGATGAATCATTCGCAATTTTTACTGAGTAATACAATGAAAACTATAGCATTTATAACAACCGTTTTATGCCTCGCTGCTAGTTCATTAAGCTACGCTGCAAATGACAAGGTAAAATCAGTAAAGGCTGCTATGCCTGAGCTTATGACGTTATATAAAGATTTACACCAAAGCCCCGAGCTTTCTAGTTATGAGTTTAATACCGCTAAAAAATTAGCTAAAAATGCGCGTGAGCTTGGTTTTGAAGTGACAGAAGGTGTTGGTGGAACTGGTGTTGTTGCGGTGTTAAAAAATGGTAAAGGCCCAACAGTATTGGTTCGAGCGGATATGGATGCCTTACCCGTAAAAGAACAAACTGGATTAGCATTTGCGTCAAAGGTTACCACTACCACTGAAGAAGGCTTACAAAGCCATGTAATGCATGCCTGTGGACATGATACCCACATGACAAGTTGGGTCGGTACAGCCAAATTGCTTAGTGAAAACAAAGCTGATTGGTCAGGCACGTTAGTAATGATATTACAGCCAGCTGAAGAGCGTGGTCGCGGTGCAAAAGACATGCTAGCCGACGGTCTATATGAACGCTTTCCAAAACCTGATTACGCCTTAGCATTTCATAATTCTGCTGGCTTAAAAGCGGGTGTTATTGGTTATACTTCAGGCTTTACCCTTGCCAATGTTGATAGTGTAAATGTTTTAGTGAAAGGTGTCGGCGGCCACGGGGCTTACCCGCACGCAACGAAAGACCCTATCGTATTAGGCGCTCGTATTGTTGGTGCTTTACAAACCCTTGTTAGCCGTGAATTAGACCCGCAAGATGCCGCTGTTGTCACCGTAGGCAGTTTTCAATCAGGTACTAAGCACAACATCATTTCAGATCAGGCATTATTATTACTAACCGTGCGTAGCTACTCTGATGAAACCCGCCAAAAATTAATTGATGGCATTACTAGAATAGCGAAAGGCGAAGGTATTGCGATGGGCTTACCGGAAGACTTGTTGCCGGTAGTTACCGTAAAAGACGAATACACGCCTGCGGCTTATAACGAACCTGAATTTACCAAAGCAATGGCTAAATTATTTACTAGCGAGTTTGGTAAAGAACGAGTAAAAGAAGTGCCACCAGTAATGGCAGGAGAAGACTTCAGTCGTTATTACCGCGCAGATAAAAACATTAAAAGCATGATATTTTGGGTTGGTGGCGTACCGCACGATAAATGGCAATCAGCGCAAGAAACAGGTGAAACCTTACCATCACTGCATAGCCCGTTTTGGGCACCTGATGCTGAAAAAGTGATTGCGACAGCGACCCAAGCCATGAATAGCGCTGTGCTAACTATATTGGCGAAGTAACCAGAATTAATGTCATAGCTAAACCACCGTTAAATGATGGATTTTTACAAGTAACCTTTGCGAGTACCTTTTACTAGCAAAGGTTACAGTTAATTCGTAGAGCTCTATTATTAAAAGTTTTAAAAAGGATGCCTTCAGTATGATCACACTATCCGCAGAACAATGCCGAATTATCGGCATCATGTTAGAAAAAGAAACCACCACACCCGAGCAATATCCAATGTCGTTAAATGGCATTACCACCGCTTGTAATCAAAAAAGTAACCGTGAACCTGTTATGTCATTGTCAGAATCTGACGTGCAAAATAGTATCGATGAACTGTCAAAAATGAACCAATTAATGATAGATCATAAAGCCTCTGGTCGAGTCAGCAAATATTATCATTATTTCTGTGATACTGAATTTGGCAATTTAAAGTTTAGCCCACAACAAAGATCGATTATTTGTGTGCTATTACTGCGCGGGCCGCAAACGCCGGGTGAATTAAGAACTCGCACCACACGTTTAGCTGATTTTGCCGATGTAAGAGAAGTGGAAACTGCCTTAGAGCAATTACAAAACTTAAACGGGCAAACACTGGTTAAAAAACTCGAACGTCAACCAGGAAAGCGTGAATCTCGTTACGTGCATTTATTTTCTGATGTTGATGAAAGCTATGGTGTCGAATCTAACGTTGCTCAAACGGAAGCTGCTCTCTCAGAAAGTACTTCTTCAGCAATTGCTCCTTCTGTAAGTAATAACCAACTAGCTCAGCGAGTCACGGCACTAGAAGAACAAATTGCTTCATTAACAGAGCAGGTAGCTTGTTTAACTGAGTTGCTTGAAGATAAGTGCTAGTTGAGTTAATTGGCATTTATCATTAGCTGGGGTAACACTCATTTAGCTTTTTTTGTATACAATACACCTCAATCTATTAGAGTAAAATCGAAGAAGGGTATTCATGAATCAAACGGGCATTTATGAGCAACTAATTACTCAATTAGTTGAACAAAATTTGGATCGTGAAACTTTTCATGTTGGCGAACGTTTATTAGAGGCTGGCGAAGCCGCAACTTGGCTATCACGATTCTTAACTCGAATTATAGAAATAGCTATGGACTCAGTGCCAAATGGTGATGCTAGAATTCATCAACAAATAAGCCTCGCGAATACGATTGTGAAATGGCTTAGTACACATATCAGAGATGACAAGTTAATCAATGAGAATTTACTCGATAGCCAAGGAAAAATTCTTACTGCACTGTTTGATAAATCTAATCCAATAGCGGCTGATTTACCCAAGTATGTTGAGTCAATCATGCCATTAACGGGTTTAACGCAAAGTGAATTGTTCTGTGGTAGTAACGTAGGAGTATCATTAGAGACTGAAATTAAAAGAGAGATACTTTCTTCTGACAAAATATATTGGCTTGTCTCATTTATTAAATGGACAGGTATTCGGATATTTAAGAAAGAGCTAGAATTTTTTACTCGCAGTGGTAGGCAATTAAAAATAATTACAACCTCTTATATGGGCGCGACTGATGCAAAGGCTGTCGAGTTTTTAGCATCACTGCCTAATACTGAGATAAAGCTGAGCTACAATACCAATCGTGAACGACTGCATGCCAAATCTTATTTGTTTATACGTAATACCGGTTTTCATACGGGTTATATTGGCTCATCCAATTTATCTCATTCAGCATTAACCAGTGGTTTGGAATGGAATCTAAAAATTACTTCGCAAGAAATCCCGCACATTATTGAAAAATCACTCAGTACTTTTGAGACCTATTGGGAATCTCCTGACTTTGAACACTTCGATGGTGAAGTTGCGAGTCGAGAAAAGCTTAATAACGCACTACAAGAAGCAAAAGGCAGTTTTAATAACTCAACACCAAGTTTTTATTTCGATATCAAACCTCACTCGCATCAGCAAACCATACTGGAAAAGCTACAGGTTGAACGAGAGTTACATAATCGTTATCGGAACTTGGTGGTAGCTGCAACTGGAACAGGAAAAACCATTATCTCTGCTTTTGATTTTTCACGTTTTTATCAGCAGAACCCTGAAGCCAACTTTTTGTTTATTGCTCATAGAGAAGAAATTTTAAAACAAGCATTGGGTGCATATCGTGGCGTATTAAAAAATAGTGCTTTTGGTGAGTTGTGGGTAGGTAGTAATAAGCCAAGTAAGTATCAGCACCTATTTGCATCAATTCAAAGTTTAAACAATCAAATTGATGCCTTAGCGCTAAGTGAAGATTACTTTGATTATATTGTTATTGATGAAGTTCATCATATTTCAGCCAATAGCTACCGCGGTATATTAAAGCACTTTAGCCCAAAAATATTATTGGGCTTAACGGCGACACCTGAACGACATGATGGCACTGATATCCTAAGCGATTTCTGTAATGTTATTGCGGCGGAAATTAGATTACCCGAAGCGATAAATCAACGCCATCTTTCTCCATTTCAATACTTTGGTATAGATGATGATACCGATTTAACTAAAATATCATGGTCAAAAGGCCGTTATGATATTGCCGAGCTAACGCATCTTTATACTTATGACGATCGACGAGTTTTACGCATTATACAAAGTCTCGAAGAAGTGGTTACTGATATACCTCAAATGCGAGCGCTGGCGTTTTGCGTTAGTAAAGAACATGCAAATTTTATGGCAAAAAAATTCACCCTACATAACATTGCTTGCGGTGTATTAATCAGTGATAACAGTAAAGACCGTGAATTTTTACAGCAGCAGTTAAGATCAAAACAAATCAATGTCCTGTTTGTCGTCGATATATTTAATGAAGGTGTCGATATTCCAGAATTAGACACCTTGCTATTTTTACGGCCTACCGAAAGCTTAACAATATTTCTTCAGCAGTTAGGTCGAGGGTTACGACTAACAAACGACAAAGAATGTTGTACTGTTTTAGACTTTGTTGGCAATTCACGTCCTGAATATGACTTTTCGCATAAATTCAGAGCATTAGTGGGAAAAACCAATCAGGCTATAGCGAAAGAAGTTAAACAAGGTTTTCCTCACCTACCATTAGGTTGCCGTATTGAGTTGCAAGAAAACACGCAAGCGATGATCCTTAAAAATATTAGTCAAGCGACGTTAAACAAAAATAAATTGCTTAACTTAATAACTAACTTCCCACATATAACGAACTTATCCTTAACGCTCAGCAATTTTTTACAAATTTACCCAAATATTACCTTAGAAGATGTATATAAAGTTAAAAATGGCAAGTTTGGAGGCTGGTCAGTATTGCTTACCGTAAGCAAAGGACAAGAAATAGCCGACGATAAAAAAGATATTTTTAGCGCATATTATCGAGCAATTAATAACAGACTACTTAATTGCTCATCTATTTCGTATTTACGTTTTATTAAAGCGCTGTGCGATAACAACTTTTTGATATCGACAACTAGCATGGATAAAGCTTCTCAATATCGTCAGCAACAATTCGCGTTGATGTGTCATTATGATTTTTGGGACAAAACAGGTCATCAAGCAGGGTTTAGGGATCTCGCAAAAAGTTTACTCGCGTTAAAAGATAAAACACTTAAAGCTGAGTTAAGCGAAGTCATTGCTATGCTTATTCAGCGCCTTGAAGTCGCTGAGTTTGATATGCCGAAGGTTAATAACTCGGCAGTCGATTCGTCACCACTTAAAATGCATGTCCGTTATCCGAAAGAACATATTCTTGTGGCTTTTGGTGATAGTACTTTTAGTAAAAAATCATCGAGTCGTGAAGGTGTTTTGAATATTGCTGAAGCAAATACTGAATTGTTATTCGTAACGTTGGATAAATGTGAAAAGCAATTCTCTGCCACAACCATGTACCACGATTATGCTATTAGCCCAATGTTATTTCACTGGCAAACGCAAAACAGTACTAGACCAGATTCAGGTCGCGGTTTAACTTATATTAAACAGAAAGAACGTAATAAAACCTTCCTGTTATTTGTCCGTGAACAAGGCAAAGATGAAAACGGCAGAACTATGGGATTCGTCAATTTTGGTCCAGTAGATTTTGTTAAATATGAAGGTAGTCAACCGATGAATATAACATGGCAGCTTAAACACCCCATGCCTGCATATTTGTGGCATGAAACAGCTAAATTGGCAGTAGGTTAATTAGTGCTTAGCAACGGCTATAAGGTAAAATGCTAGTTCGAAAAATTACTGCTGATGAACCAACCCGGTTTCATCATTTTCAAACCCATGGCAAATATAGCCAACTACTGTTCGTTTTTTCTTGGCAACTTGATGAAAGTGCTCATAACCAACCGAAAAGGCAAAAGGGTTGGCGTTGTAGTCGGCATAAGACTGATCAGCACCGTTCTTAGCTTCTCTAGCACCTGCAGCGAACGAACTTAAAAAGTCATCTCGGTTGTTAATCAAAATGGTGGTCGCGCCAGCGCCGCCTTCTACCAGCTCTAAGGCGCCTAATTCTATGTACTTATCAACAACGGTGTTATTGAAGAACCCGCTGTATTGCTCAGTTTCAATATCATAAGAAACGGCAGAGTCATCGCTTGCTTCCATTAATGACACAAATAACTCTCTTACTTTTTTTGAAATCACAGGTTGTTCCTTTTACATAGTCTTTGATAAGTATCGGCATTTTAACAGGTCTACATTTGACTCATTAATTAATCTGATTGGTTTACTGACTTAAATATGGGGCTTAATATACTAAAAAGCAGTCCGGTTAGGGACTGCTTGCGTTAAAAAAAACAATAACTTTTACGTTAATTGTTTTAATTTTTACCAAAGCGTGAAGTGGGAACAGTTCCGTTCGAATAATTTATACGAATAGTTATTGCAGCATATTATTAGAGGGAGTTTACGCTTACTTTAGCCTTGTGATACCAACTAAAACGGCAATTACGCCGCCAGCCATTCCTGCCCAGGCTTCAATCGGTGTATCGCCGTTTATTGTGCGGCTTAACTGAGCGCTAGCTGAGTCATAGATGTTGTAACCCCACATAGCTAAAACAACACCGACTATGATAAGAATTACACCAATAATTTTATTATTCATTGTTACTCCTCATTAATTTTATTGTTGAAACGGATAACTCTATTTTTTTGTGATTAGCCAAATAGCATGCAAAATACCTGGAACATAAAAGAATAGGCATAGCACTATATTGATTAACAAATCTTTTCCTACTCCGCTTTTTAAAAATACGGCTATAGGCGGCAGCAACAATGCCAAGATAATATGTATAAGTTTATTCATAATAGATTTCCTGTCGTTTTAGTTTTGTTAGGAATTTTCTTCGCTTTCAAGCCATCGGTAGACTATGCCAGCTAAAATTGCACCTACGATTGGCGCCAACCAGAATAGCCATAATTGTGATACTGCCCAGTCGCCCTGAAAAATAGCAACACCGGTGCTTCTTGCTGGGTTAACTGAGGTATTAGTAATAGGGATGCTAATAAGGTGAATAAGGGTCAGGCCTAGGCCAATAGCGATAGGAGCAAAACCTTGTGGTGCACGTTTGTCTGTGGCGCCTAAAATAATGATAAGAAACATAAAAGTCATTACTATTTCAGTAACGAGTGCAGCGGTTAAGCTGTATCCACCAGGTGAGTGTTCTGCGTAACCATTTGAAGCAAAGCCAGCTGTTACGTCAAAGCCTGTTTGCCCTGTAGCAATAACGTATAGCACTGCTGCGCCTGCCATACCGCCTATAACCTGTGCAAATATATATGGTGCAAGTTCAGCGGCGGGGAATCTGCCGCTTGACCAAAGACCAATTGAAACAGCGGGGTTAAGGTGACAGCCCGATATATGTCCAATCGCATACGCCATGGTTAATACGGTTAGGCCGAATGCCAAAGAGACACCTAATAAGCCAATGCCAACATCTGGAAATCCAGCGGCCAGCACGGCACTACCACAACCACCAAGTACTAACCAAAAAGTGCCAATAAACTCAGCACTCAATTTTTTTGTTAGTGTCATTTTGTCTTCCTTTATTAAAATAGATACATAGTTTTTATTGAGTTTGGTCATAAATATCCAAGTCACTTGATGAGGCTTGGATATTTATGTTTTTAACTTTTATTTACTACTTTTTACTTACAACTTCTTTAATTGTAGTTTCTATTTTCGCAACTACACGGCGGTTTATATTATGGTCAGCACGTGTATTTCCTTTAGAAATTAACTGTGTTTCACCAAAGCCTGTTGCAGATAAACGGCTAGCGTCAATATTAAACTTACTGATTAAGGTGTTTTTAACGGCATCAGCGCGTTTTTGGGAAAGCATTAAGTTATATGCATCATTACCTGCTGCAGAGCTATGACCTTCAATATCAACCGTTGTGTTTTTGTATGCTTTCATGAAGTCAGCTAAGCGTTGAATATCATTTAGCATTGCCGGCTGAAGTTGTGAGCTATTGTTTTCAAAAGTAACATTTAAATTAATTGCTGCTGTTTTTTCTGCATACAATGCACAGCCTTTTGAGTCGACTTTTACGTTAGCTGGCGTGTTAGTGCAATTGTCATGTTTGTCGTTAATTCCGTCGTTGTCAGCATCAACAACCATTACTTTTTTCACTACTGGTTTAGGTGTTACCACTTTTTTTACTGCTTTATTAACGATGGGAGATTTTTTTACATCACCAAAAGCGTATTGTAAGCCGAATTTAAAACCTTGGTCGGTATAACCATAATCTACATCGCGGTAAACAACGGCTTCACCGAATACAGAAAAACGATCATTTACTTGAAAGGCATGACCCGCACCAACATTAATGGCGTTGTAGCTTTTTACATTATTAAAACGTTTTACACCGGTGAAAAGATAAAAATTGCTGTCTTCAACTTTATAAATAGCATCTAAACCTGCGCGAGTTCCGTAATCATGATCACGGCCATTGTTAATTTCGTAACGCGTTTTTGCTAATTCGAAGCGTGCATTCCATTGGTCATTAATAATTTTTTGTAAATCAATACCAATACCTTTACCAGCTTCAATTTGTTGCCAGTCAATGTTGTTTTCTTTACTTGTACTTGATTTTATATAATCGCCAAATACGCCTACTTTCCATGTTTCATCAATGTTTTCTGCCGCTAAAGGTGAGCTAATTAGTGCGGCTAACAAAGTAATGTTGAACGTTTTCATGGATAAATCCTTATTGAGTTTTATGTAATATTTCTTATTTGTTAGCCCTATAACGGATGGGGAAAGTAAAAGTCACAAATTTTATTTATTTTTTTTATTTAATGAAGAAAACGGTAAAAATTAATGGATTAGCGTAAAATGCACACGATTTTTGAGTGGTACGGGTATATATCCAACAATAAGAATAAAATTTATACAAAATTAATGTGACTTTTTAACAGGCCAACCGTTAAAGGGTTAAGCAATGAGAAGTATTGCTGGAGGATGAAGTGAAAGACATTGAAAAAAACATAGCAGAAGAGTTAAAAAATAGTTCTGAATTAGCTTTTAGTACTTCCGATGATGAATTATTTAAGCGTGCAACAGTAACCGCCAATAACCAGCAGGGGACGAAAGATCTTTTAGCACTGGGTATGGCGTCAATTTGGGTTGTTTTTGTCAGCATATTTATGAAAATTTTAAAGCCAATATTTAAGCAAATGGCAAATAACTCAGAAAAGATAAGTACTACTACAACAAATAACGGGAATAAATAATGGATACTGATAACATCACTGAAAAAGCATACTCGGGCTTTATCGCTATTTGGCAAAAAGTGGTAACCTTTTTACCGGATTTAATTGTCGCCATTCTATTTTTACTTGCTGGTTGGTTGATTTCATCGCTGATTAAAAGCTTTTTGAATAAGTCGCTAACTAAAATTGGTTTTAATACTTTTTTAGATAAACTTGGTTTAGATACTTTACTGAAAAAAATGGAAGTAACGGTTACTGGCAGCCAAGTGGTTGCGAGTATTATTTCTACCTTCTTCTTATTAATATTTTTATTAGCTGCTTTGGATATTTTAGGGCTAACAATTCTTTCAGGCTTGATTGACACCTTAATACTATTTTTACCTAAATTGCTTGCTTCGCTTGCCGTATTATTATGTGGCTTTTTTGTTGCGCAAATTGTTTTTAATGGCGTGAAAATAGCGGCTAAAAACACTGGTGTTGATTACGGCCGCTCGGTTGCTGAAGTATGTCGCGGTATTATCATCGTTATTACTGTTTCATTATCAATTACCCAACTCGATATTGATGTTTCGCTACTTAATAACATTATGACCGTGGTTATTGCCAGTGTTGGCTTGGCTGCCGCTATTTCGTTAGGCATTGGTACAAAGTCAATGGCTCAAGAAATTGTTGCCGGCGTGTATTTACGAGAAATGTATCAAGTAGGCGATACGATTGAAGTAAAAGACATCAAGGGAACCTTGGCTTCTATTGGCAGTGTGGCGAGTAAAGTAATGGGTGAAGGTGAGTCAATGACAACTGTACCTAATACTTTTTTGTTAGCTAATAAAGTTACTAAGCAATAACTGGGATTTTTTAACGTTTGACTACGTTTAATGAACGTCAGCTTGTTGCTTTAGTACAAGAAAACTTGCCTTATGACACGCGTTTATTTCAGCAGTTAATTACACCGTATTTACCTTTATTAAAGGGATATTGTGCAAAGCTGCTGAATAACCAGTCTGATGCGGAAGATGTTGTACAAGAGATAATTATTAAGATACTCACCCAGTTGAAAAACTTTAAGTGGTCAGTGTCTTTTAAAGCGTGGCTGTTCAAAATTGCTCATAACGAGTGTATTAACAAAATAAGAAGTCGGCGTTGGGATACCATTGAGCAAAATGAAGAATATCTAGAAAACTTAGTTGCTGATGAAAGTAATCATGAAGACTTGGCGACGGCACTCTCTTCATTAATGGTCAATTTATCATTTGCTGATCGTAATATTATGCTACTACGTTATCGCACTGAGTTAGAGTTTCAGGAAATAGCTGACATTTGTCATTTAAAGCTTTCTGCTGTGAAAATGCGTCACAAAAGAGTGATAGAGTTTTTGCAAGGGCAATTAAAAGAGTAGTTTTGTTGATGTTCATTTGGCGGTGTTGGGTGCTGTAGAGAGCTCAACATTCACCGGTGGCAAGTGTTTAATTAGCATGGGTAAAGCTAAATATTAAGGTAACTGACATCAGTTGCCAGTCACCTTAATCTGCATTGAGCTTAACTTAACTACCCAGTATTTTAAGTGGCAGCGATAATGCGTCGTTACCTGTTTGACCAACCAGCCAAATAATAGCGCCTAAGCCTGCAACCGTAATGACATACCATATTGCTGATACAATTTGTGCATAGCGATTAAGTGGTAGTAACTGACTTAAATGTCGACTTTTATATTCGAAGAATATTTCAATGCTACCAATGGCCAGTAAAAAGCCTAATAACGCTAAACCAAAGTGATAACTAATATAAATACCAAATACCGCACCTAATATACAAGCCACTAAACCTAACTTTGAATTAATTGAAAAGGCGATGCTTTTAAGCACGTGGCCACCGTCTAATGGTAATATCGGCAATAAGTTAAATAAATTCAGCAGGGCATTAAATACCGCGATGCCCGCCAGTATTTCAATATCAGTCAGCCAATATCCCACTAAGCAGGCGATAGAAAGTATTAAGCCGAAGAAGGGCCCCATGATGGAAATAACGATATCTTGCCAGCGGGTATTAATTTTGTCGTCGCTAAGCGCTAAGCCGCCAACAAAAGGAATGAGGTAAATACCTTTGGTTTTCAAGCCAAAGTATTTCATTGCCTTAATATGACCATATTCATGAAAAACCAAACAAAGAATTAATGCGATGGCAAATTCGATTGAGAATAACAAGCTATAAGCGGCCAAACTACCGGCAGCAAAAAGAACTTTAATGACTTTAGCACTTTTCAATAGCTTTAAACCAAGACCTGCTAAGCCAATGAAGCTAAATTTAATCGGTTGCTTTTCACCTTGGACTACTTGACGTTGTTCTATGTCTTTTTCATCGAGGGAGTTGTCGAGTATAAGCTCGTTATTCACTAACAGTTGGAACTGCAATGTAAAAGGCTGCCATTGTAGGGAGCCATTAAGTTCAACCTGTAGTTCGCCTTGTTCAGTTTGCAAGGCAAATTGATGCAAGAAAGACTCGTTGTCAGCATTAGCGTTAATCTGTGACACACAGGTTTCGTCCCAAAATAGCTGTTGCCACCCGGCCATTGAACCTTCTAATCTTAGCGTTTTCCCTAAACATTCAACTTCTAATAATTGCACTTCATACTCACTAATCATCAATACTCAAATAAACCTTGCCCGATTATCGCTATATTTAGCCGTGCAGCAAGGTTTATCGGTAAAGTAGTAGATTTACTGATACTTTGCTTTTATATTTTTTCACGGTTGTGCTTGGCATTGTTAGTGAATTTTTTCAGTTAATTATTTAATCGCGACGGTAGCGTAGGTTTGGTGATTGGCATACCATGTGATTACATTCAATTTACTGATTTCTCCTTATGCGCTTTTACTTACCTTTTCTCATTTTTTTCGCTGTAACATTTAATTGTATTGCTCAAGCATCTACTGCTCATTTTACCCTTGATCAAGCCCCTGAACTTGGAAAAATGAAGGACTTTAAAGCCAGTGCATTATGTAATGTTGCAGATGAAACTACGCGCTACTTGAACGACTTCTCGGAAGATAAATTTGCTGTGCATGCAGGAAAAGTTTTTGAGAGTGCAGTGACATTACCTAAGGTAAAGCAGACCCTTGCCTTTATTTGCCAAACTTATCGCGAAGATGTGCGAGCTAAACGTAATAGTCGACTGCATGATGAAGTATTTTTACGTCAACACTTTGATTTTTATCGTTGGGCGCCCGATGTTAAAGCTGCACGTGCTATCGCACTAAAAAGTACTAATGAAGTTAAAACAAGAATGTTAAATGCTATTCCTGAAGACAAAATATTCTTAACTAAATATTACACTAAGTTACTGACGGCGAGCGAAGTTAAAACCCCTATCTACAATCAAGCGCTTTATGCTCTGCCATACGATGAACAAGGTTTAGGCTTGGCAGAAGCAAATGAGAACTTGTCGTTGGCTCGTCATCAGTACACACGTCAGCAAGTGATTGCTGGAGTATTGAAAAAAAAGAAACTGGCAAAACCTTTAATATGGCTAACTGAAGAAGCATTGCATGATGTGTTATTGCAAGGCACTGGCGTTGTCGAAGTTAATGGTAAACGTCGTTACTTCAATGTACATCGCAATAATGGTATTGCCTATGACTATGCCATTGGTAAGCGTGAACAAGCGCGTTATTGGTACTTTTCTGAAGTGCCTAGCATTATGGGTTACGGTGAAACGCTTGATAGTAAGATAGCGATTTCGCCACAAGTTTCTTTCGCTGGTAATGTTGCTGACTTAGGGCTAGGAAAATTATTTATGGTTAGCTATGAACTAGCTGGAGAAAAAGTTGCACGCTTAGGCGTATTATCTGATCAAGGTGGCGCATTCGACAATAACCTATTTCAGCTCGACCTATTAGTCGACAGCTACTTTGGCTGGCAAGATTATCATCAAGCCAACAAGCAACTACCTGATTATGCGAAAGCCTGGTTAATGTTGGTTAAGTAGTAAAAAGTATATCCAAAATAAATTAAAAGTATTATTCACACAAATCGGCCTAATGACGCTTCGAGAACTTTTAACTTTAAATAACAAACGGGGATTAATACCCATTTGATCTATATCAATTAGATATTACAAATAATGCAAATGATATTGATTCTTATTACATCTCGTGGTCTAATGCGCGCAATTAAAATAATTGTTTCTTTTATAGGCGTAGCTATGCGAATTTCTTCTCTTTTTCAACCCGCTTTGATTGCTTTATCTGTTGTTAGTGCTATCTCAAACTCTGCAATTGCAGATGATGATATGGAACACCTAGCTATTTTTGGCAGTGCTCAGGCAGTGAATGATGTGCCAGGCAGTGCACATATGATTTCTCAAGCTGAATTAGAAAAGTTCGACTTTACTGACATTATGCGTACATTAACGTCTGTGCCCGGTGTTTATGTACTTGAAGAAGATGGTTACGGCTTACGTCCTAATATTGGTATGCGTGGCACAGGCCAAAACCGCAGTGAAAAAGTGACAATAATGGAAGATGGTGTATTAGCTGCTCCTGCACCTTACTCAGCTCCTTCAGCGTATTACTTCCCAACGGCTGGTCGTATGCAGCAAGTTGAAGTGTTAAAAGGTACTTCAAGTGCAATGTACGGCCCTCGTACTACAGGTGGCGTGGTAAACATGTTATCTCGTTCAATTCCAGAAGACGCACTAGCTGGACAAGTGAATTTAAGCGCAGGGCAAGACGGTTTTGGTAAAGCACATGCTTATGTTGGTGGCGCTGGTCAAAATGTATCTTCAGTATTTGAAGTTTTTCGCTACCAAGCGAATGGCTTTAAAGATGTAAATCACACAGGTGATGATACTGGTTTTGTTAAAAATGACATCATGGCGAAAGTGATGATCAATAGCGATACTGACGCTAAATACTACCAAGAGTTAGAATTCAAATTAAAGTATTCAGATGAAGATTCAGATGAAACTTATATGGGTTTAACTGAAGCTGATTTCAAATCTAATCCATATTCACGTTATTCTGCTTCGCAATTAGATAATATGGATACCAGTCATAAGCAATTACAAGTTAATCACCATATTAAGTTATCTGATCGGTTTACGTTAGGTACAACGGCCTACTTTAACGAATTTAGCCGTAACTGGTACAAAACTAGTAAAGTGGGCACATGGGCAACAGATGACAATGGCGAGTACATTCTTGATGAAAATAATGAGCATGTAATTGATAAAGCAAGCTTAAGTGGTGGTGGAATTGATAAAGCTGCCGCTTTTGATCGTGATGCGAATAATGAACTATTGTATGTCGATGTAAAAGCTAACAGCCGTGATTATGAATCAAAAGGTATTCAAACGGTTTTAGATGCTGACTTTGGTGCTCATCAAGTTAAATTTGGTGCTCGTTATCATGAAGATGAAATGGACCGTTTTCAATGGGTTGATAACTATACCATGGACAGTTCATATGAAATGACTCTGGCGAACGCTGGTATTCACGGTGCAGATTCAAACCGTATTGATTCAGCTGAAGCAGTTGCGTTATTTGTTCATGACGAATATACCGTTGGCGATTTTATTATTAATGCTGGTTTACGTTATGAAGATATGACTATTTCACGTAAAGACTGGGCAAAAGGCGTTATCGATAGAAATGAACCATTAAAGAAAGATGTTAGCAACGATGTTGAGGTGCTATTACCATCTTTGGCTGTTACGTATAGAGCTACTGATGACTTAGTTATTATCGGTGGTATACAAAAAGGTTTTGCGCCGCCTGCACCGGGCAATGAAGAAACAGAAAACGAAGAAAGTATTAACTATGAACTTGGTTTCCGTTACAACAAAGAAGCTTTGCGTGCAGAAGCTTTGTTCTTTTATTCCGACTACGACAACATGCATGGTAACTGTACCGCTAGCCAAGGTTGTGAAGAAGAGAATATCGGTAACCAGTATAACGCTGGTGAAGTTAAAGTCTCTGGTTTAGAAGTGAAAACAGGTTATGAATTTGCCACTGGTTCAGTATCAATTCCAGTTGACTTAACCTATACGTTTACAGAAACAGAATTTTTGAATAGTTTTAATTCTTCGTTCTTTGGCGAAGTAAATAAGGGCGATGAGTTTAAATACGTTCCTGAAAATCAATTGCAACTAAGTATTGGTGTTGTTGGCGATAAATGGCGCAGTGATATTTTAGTGCGCTATATGGATGAAATGAGAACCACAGTGGGGCAAGGCAGTATTCCTCGCGATGAAGTGATTAATAGCCGCACCGTTGTTGATATGGCCGCTCATTATAGCGTTGCAGATAATCAAGAAATTACCTTTAATGTTGATAACTTACTTGATAAAAAATATATGGCAACACGTACACATGGTTCTATTATGGTCGGTAAGCCACGCAGTGTAACACTAGGTTATAAATATAGTTTTTAGAGTAACTGTCTAAATCTGAAAAAGGCGAGCTATTAAGCTCGCTTTTTTTATGTGTGAAATTAAGTTTTCCATAGCTATACTATTGAAAGTAATGCTTTAACGATAAAATCAAAACAATGAATAGGAACATACTATGGAAATGAATGTCAGTACTCTCGAACGATATGCCACTATGATGGGAGATTTAGCTGTTCAGTTTGGCACTAAATTAATTGTCGCAATTATTGTACTTATTATCGGGCTTTGGATTATTAAACGGATTCTAAAGTTATTTGACTTAGCGATGGATAAGAAGAAAGTTGAAGTTACTCTACATCAATTTATGTTGAGTATTGTTAGCATTTTACTTAAAGCGATATTAATTATTATATTTGCTTCTATGGTCGGTGTTGAAACTACTTCCTTAATTGCGGTACTTGGTGCAGCAGGTTTAGCGGTAGGTTTAGCCTTACAAGGTAGTTTATCTAACTTTGCCGGCGGTATTTTAATCTTATTCTTCAAGCCCTTTAAAGCTGGCGATGTTATTGACGCGCAGGGTTATGTTGGCGTAGTACAAGAGATTCAAATATTTAATACTATATTGCTTACCTTGGACAACCAACGCGTGATTATTCCTAATGGTTTATTATCAAACGGTTGTGTGAAAAACCTGTTTGTTGAACCAACACGCAGAGTCGATTTAACCTTCGGTATTAGCTACGGCGATGACATTAAGAAAGCTAAAGAAGTGTTACAAAGCGTTGTAGATGCTGATGAACGCATTTTAAAAACGCCAGGTGTTGATATTTTTGTGTCTGCTCATGCTGATAGCTCTATTAATATTCTTGTGCGTCCTTGGACAAACTCAGAAAATTATTGGCCCGTGTATTTCGGTGTTATGGAAGAGGTTAAACTAGCGTTTGATCGTGAAAACATTACTATTCCATTCCCACAACGCGATGTGCACATGATTCAGCCTAAATAAGCTTAATATAGAACCTTTTCTATAGAATAAGGGAATGATGAGATGAAAAGTTTACTTGCTAAAACGCCAACTCCACCGTATTACGCTGTTATTTTTAGCTCGGTAATGAATGAGCATTATGATGGTTATCATGACATGGCGAATGTGATGGTTGAGTTAGCACTGCAGCAAGTAGGCTTTTTAGGTATAGAGTCTGCAAGAGAAGATGTAGGTATTACTGTGTCTTATTGGCAAAGCCTTGATGATATTCGACAGTGGAAGCAGAATAGCGAGCATTTAGTTGCCCAGCAGCTTGGTCGAGAACAGTGGTATAAAAACTTTACTGTAAGAATTAGTAAGGTTGAAAAATGCTATGGACTTTGAGTCGTTGCTGGCCTGTTGAGAAGCTGAATGATTTCTTGCTCATACGCTAAACTTTTTTGTTTATTAAAACCGACATGAGCACTCACTACGTTACCTGCTCTGTCAATGATAAAACTGCTAGGCATGCCTTTAAGCTTATATTTTCTCGCAATACGTCCTTTAGGATCATAAATTATTGGAAATGCCGCAGGGTTTTGTTCTAAAAATTTATTCGCTAAATTGCGGTCGTGATCTAGGTTAATGCTTAGAATGGTTAAGCCTTGTTTTTGATATTTATCTTGTAATTCATTCATCCACGGAAATGATTTTCGACAAGGAACACACCAGGAAGACCAAAAATCAACGTAAACGACATTGCCTTTTTGTGCTTGTAATTGCTGCGTTAATATCGCTACCGTATTTGTATTAGCGGGCTGTTCAGCAAATGCTAATTTATTAATAATTAAAGATATTATTAAAATAAATGTAATTTTAATTCTCAAAACTTACTCTCATCTTCACCAGTAATTGTTTTATGGCGCTATTTAACTATGCATACTTAACTATGCTATTGAGCACCGGAAAGCTTAACTCTAGCATTAATAGCGTTGTAGGTTACTGTTTTTGTTCATTTGCTTACAGACACACAGAGCTACTTTTTATATTATATAGCTTGCAGATTATCTAAGGAAAAAATCATGAAAATAAGCGCCTTATTAACAAAAAATATTAGTGCTAGTGTAATGCTAATATGCGTCTGTTTAGCTTTTAACATCAGTGTGCCAGCCAATGCTGAAGAATCTCAAGAGTTAAACATGGACCAATGGTTAAAAGATCGCTTTGCTGCCCAACATGAAAAGCTTATTCCAATTGTCGCCGTTGCCGATATGTACTTCAGCTGCCAACAGCAGAAACAGGCGGATAACAATCTAACTATTAAGGCTTTGATCACTAAAGTTGATAGAAATGTTTTGGCGGAAAACCTGATTGAATGTCTAGCTGGGGCATCACCTAAGTCAGATGTTGCCTTAAACTACGGCTTAACAGGTTGCTTTCACGAGCAATTGTCTAATTTGTCTGCGGAAGAAAAACAACAAAAAATGGCTTTAGTGACTAAGGCTATCGCTTCACTTTCTCGAACTGAACGACAAAAAAGTTTCACACAATGTGTTAATGAGCAGTCAATTAGTTATTTGAAGTAATGTTAACTACTTTTCGTTGTTCTTTTGATCGATAAACGAACTTGGCAGTATTTCTACACCCACCATACGGCCAATCTTTATCATAATGGGTATGGTAATAGGGGAAAAGGGCAATACGGCAAAAACACCAAGGCCTAGGCCTTTTAATATGTCGATAAATTGCTGGTTGGCTATTTGCATTTCTTCCGCACTGGCTTGGCGCTTGGTATAGCGCTTATATATGCTCAGCATTTCTCTGGTTTCGACTTTTTCTTGCGCCAAGGCAATTTTAACTTTTAGCATGCTGCGCTTAATTCGGACGATATTACGCCTTTTGCTAATTAGCAAAACACGAATAGGCGCTTTGTGAAAATAAATCCAAACTCTCATTTCGTCATTCTCCCACAATAAATAGCCAATGTAAGTAATTATGCCAAGCTAAGTTATATTGATTACATTTTCTCTAGCATGCTTCTTGAACGTATTTGTGGCTTTTGTTTCAAAATGTAGCAATATAGTCAGGATTCAGCGTTAAGATGATTAAAATTTTATTTAGCTCTATATCTTCACATGGCAAGCCAGTAACATAATTTGTAACAAATGCTAGGAAACTGACACAGAACAGCTTTTTATATTTGTAACAATATGGCTTATAGTTAAGCCAAGTTTAAAAATAACAAAATGGAACAGGTATTATGGGACATGAAACACCGAAGGTTTTGGTAGTAGACGATGATATGCGTTTGCGAGCTTTACTGGAACGGTATTTGGTCGAACAAGGGTTTGTGGTTCGAAGTGCAGCAAATTCTGAGCAAATGGATAGATTACTTGAGCGTGAAAATTTCCATTTGTTGGTGCTTGATCTCATGTTACCAGGAGAAGATGGTTTATCTATTTGTCGCCGTTTAAGACAAAATTCAAATGACATTCCAATTGTAATGTTAACGGCAAAAGGTGATGAAGTAGATCGCATTATCGGGTTAGAGCTTGGTGCTGATGACTATATGCCAAAACCATTTAATCCACGCGAATTGCTGGCAAGAATAAAAGCCGTTTTACGCCGTCGTGTTCAAGAAGCGCCAGGTGCACCGTCTCAAGAAGAAAATGTAATTTCGTTTGGTGACTACCAACTCAATCTTGCCACACGTGAAATGCTAAAAGGTGATGTTAATATGCCACTAACGAGTGGTGAATTCGCGGTATTAAAAGCCTTAATAACACACCCAAGAGAGCCTTTGTCTCGTGATAAGTTAATGAACTTGGCTCGTGGTCGAGACTATTCTGCGTTAGAGCGTAGTATTGATGTACAAGTGTCTCGGTTGCGTAGAATGTTAGAAGAAGACCCTGCTAAGCCTCGTTACATTCAAACAGTTTGGGGCTTAGGCTATGTTTTTGTTCCTGAAGGGAAGTCAGTAGCCTGATCTTTAGCTTAAAAATAATCCTATCTAGTAGACGTTTATGAAAATATTGCCGCGCAGTGCCTTCGGCCAAACGGTGTTATTAATCGGTGTCTTGCTGTTAATTAATCAGGTTGTGTCTTTTATATCGATGTCGATATATATCATTCAACCTAATGCGCAGCAAGTGAACCAATTATTAGCGAAGCAAGTCCGTGTTGTCTTTATTGATATTGCTGAAGAAGAACTAAGCCCTGCAATGGGAGATGCTTTTACACGAGAAACCGGAATTGGGGTCTACCGTGAAGCGGCTGCAATGAAACTTGGCTTGCAAGACGCCGTATATTACGCTTTTCGTTCAGCTGAAATGTCTAACTTACTTGGCGGGCCTGCAGAGGTACGTATATCACAAGGTGATGAATACCTTTTTTGGATCCGCCCACCACAAGCGCCAGATTACTGGGTAAAAATACCAATTAATGGCTTAGAAGAAGAAAATTTTTCACCACTTATTTTAGTATTAATGATTCTAGGTATTTTAAGTGTCATGGGTGGTTGGCTATTTGTTCGTCAGCTTAACCGTCCGTTGGGTGCTTTGCAAAGTGCTGCACATGATGTTGGTCGTGGAGACTTTCCTGAGCCATTAAGCGAACGTGGTACAACTGAGATTGTTGCTGTTACTCGCGCTTTTAATCATATGTCGAAAGGCATTAAACAACTTGAAGACGATAGAAATTTGCTAATGGCGGGCATTTCACATGATTTGCGTACACCATTGACACGTATTCGATTGGCGACGGAAATGATTTCTCAGCAAGATGAATTCTTAAAAGACGGTATTGAAGGCGATATCGATGATATGAATACCATCATTGATCAGTTTATTGACTATATTCGACACGACAGTAAGGATAAGGCTGAACTTGCCGATATTAACGTTTTGATTGATGAGGTGGTTCAGTCTGAAAGTATATTGGACAGAGTAATAGAGTTTGAAGCGGAGTCTTTACCTAAGTTGCCTCTGCGTTATGTTGCGATGAAACGAGCACTAGCAAATCTTATTCAAAACTCACTACGTTATAGTGATGGAAAAATTACAGTATCTACTTCGTATAATAAACGCAAAAAAGAAGTTTGCATTGCTGTGTGCGATGAAGGTCCAGGTATACCTGATGCTGATATAGAGCGCCTTTTCCAGCCGTTTACTCAAGGTGATAAAGCCAGGGGTACTGAAGGTAGTGGTTTAGGTTTAGCTATTATAAAGCGTATTGTAGATACCCATGGTGGCCGCGTTAAGCTTTCAAATAGGCAAGAAGGTGGTTTAAGCGCGAAAGTATGCTTACCGATTACACATGATTGATAGTCATAAGTCTAGAAAAGCTGAATAGTCAGTTTTACATTCATTAAATTTTACTCATAAAAAAGCCATCGTATTTACGATGGCTTTTTATATGTTCAATGCATGGTATGTTATTACTCTAAGCTAAGTAACGTTTATGCACCTAACTTAGTTAAAGCTTAGGTCCAGCAGCAACCAATGATTTACCATTTTCAGTATCAGTAAATTTATCAAAGTTATTAACGAAGCGATTTGCTAGGTCAACAGCTTTGGTTTGCCATTCAGCTTTTTCTGCATAGGTATCACGTGGATCTAATATGCTGTCATCAACGCCATCGATACTTGTTGGAATATCTAGGTTAAATAACGGTAATACTTGCGTTTCAGCGTTATCGATAGAGCCATCTAAAATTGCATCAATGATCGCGCGAGTATCTTTAATTGAAATACGTTTGCCTGTGCCATTCCAACCAGTATTCACCAAATAAGCTTCGGCGCCTGCTGCTTGCATACGGTTGCGCAATACTTCTGCATATTGTGTCGGGTGTAAGCTTAAAAATGCGGCACCAAAACAGCTTGAGAATGCTGGTGTTGGTTCAGTAATACCACGCTCAGTACCCGCTAATTTAGCCGTAAAGCCTGATAAGAAGTAATATTCTGTTTGTGCTGGAGTCAATTTAGCAACAGGTGGTAATACACCGAAAGCATCAGCAGTTAAGAAGATAACCTTTTTTGCGTGGCCAGCACGAGATACCGGCTTAACAATGTTGTCAATATGGTGAATAGGGTAAGAAACACGTGTGTTTTCAGTTTTTGAATTATCATCAAAATCTATTTTACCATTACTATCAACAGTTACGTTTTCTAATAATGCGTCACGACGGATAGCATTGTAGATATCAGGTTCATTTTCTTTACTAAGATTGATGGTTTTTGCGTAACAGCCACCTTCAAAGTTAAATACGCCGTTTTCATCCCAACCGTGCTCATCATCACCAATTAATTGACGTTTAGGGTCAGTAGATAACGTTGTTTTACCAGTGCCTGATAAGCCGAAGAATACTGCCGTGTCGCCATCAGCACCAACATTTGCACTACAGTGCATAGACGCAATACCTTTTAAAGGTAATAGGTAGTTCATCATAGAGAACATACCTTTTTTCATTTCGCCGCCGTACCATGTACCGCCAATAAGTTGTATTTTTTCAGTTAAGTTAAATGCGACGAAATTTTCAGAATTTAACCCTTGCTCCTGCCAATTTGGATTGGTAGTTTTCGCACCGTTCATAACGATAAAGTCAGGTTCGTAATTTTCTAATTCTGCATCAGTAGGGCGAATGAACATGTTCTTAACAAAATGAGCTTGCCATGCAACTTCCGTAATAAAACGTACTTTTAAGCGTGTAGCATCATCAGCACCACAATAGGTATCAACAACAAATAGACGTTGACCTGATAATTGCTCAGTTACTAAACCTTTTAAGCTATCCCAAGTTTCTTGAGTCATAGGTTTGTTGTCATTTTTACCTTGATCAGACCACCACACAGTATCACGTGTTGTATCGTCACGAACAATGTACTTATCTTTAGGTGAACGGCCAGTAAATATACCGGTATCAACTGAAACAGCGCCTAGTTCAGTAACTACACCTTTATCATAACCTGTAAGGTCAGATTTTGTTTCCTCAGCGAAAAGCAACTCATAAGACGGATTGTAAACAACCTCAGCAACGCCTGTGATGCCGTACGAAGATAAATCAATTGAGTTTTCTAAAGCTGCCATAGCGAATTCGCTCCTAAAAGTATGACGATTTGTAATCATTAGTTTCGGTATTCCGATTGTGGAGCGCAATTTTAGGCGATCGAAGGGCAAAACGAAAGTCTTTTTTCTTTCGTTGTGAAAGTTTTCAGTCACACTTTCATGAAATTGAAATGAAAGGGGATTAAGATCTAAAACTGTAGCTGATTTTTATGCTTTTTAAGATTGATTGTATTTCCAGTAAACCTATATAAAACAATTGATTACTTGGTTTTTGTTGTTGACTACATGGTCAGGATTTTAAAGGTGTAATTGAATTGTAAAGACCATAAAAAAAGTGAAGTATTATCAAAAAAAATGGCGAATAACAGTAAATCTATCATTCGCCTTGTTACCTAACGAAACTTTTAATAACTAATCAAAGATATCTTCTTCTGAGTCTTCTTCATTATTATTACCATCTAAAATTTCGCTACTATGATCTTGGCTAATATATTCTGTTGGCGCTGTACCTAATTCGAAATACTCAAATTCACTGGATCTATCGGTTTTAGTCGATAACTTTCCGGAAGCTTTATCGATACGAACAGACATTAATGCTTGTGGCGGCTCGAAAGGCTCTACAGGCAATTCTGTTAAGGCAGTCTTCATAAAGTTTATCCAAGCAGGTTGTGCCGATTTTGCACCAAACTCTTTGCCAGTAATTTGCTCTTTATCTAAATTACTGTTGTAGGTTGATTGCCCTAAATTACGGCTTGGATTATCGAAGCCTATCCAAGAGGTTGTTACTAGTCTGCGGCTAAAACCAGAGAACCAGGCATCTTTCGCTTGGTTTGTTGTGCCTGTTTTACCTGCAATATCTCTGCGTTTTAGCACACGTGCACGAAAGCCAGTTCCTTGCCAAAAAGGCTTGATGTTCCAATCTGCGCCCCAAATGGCAGAGTTAAGTGCCTCGGTAACTAAAAAGGCATTTTGTGCACTAATGACACGTTCTGCTTTATTGATAATAACAGCTTCATCACTGTCGATAGCAGAGCTTAACTGCGTATGTGCAGCAAGTTGGTTGATTGCATCATTTTCTGACGTTTCTACAGCGGCGTCATGAATGGCTAAATCGCAATCATCACAGGCAATTGCAGGGTTAGCTTGAAATATTACCTTGCCGAAAGAGTCTTCAATACGCTCAATTAAGTACGGCTCGATCAAAAAACCGCCATTGGCAAAGGTTGCAAAACCCGTTGCCACTTCAAGTGGAGTCAAGGAAGCAGAGCCTAAAGCTAAAGATTCATTGCGAGGTAAATCATCAGGATCAAACCCAAAAGATGCCAAATAAGGAATGACTTTATCTAAGCCAACGTCTCTCAATAAACGCACCGCAATAACGTTTTTTGATTGTGCTAATGCAAGTCGTAGGCGAATTTCACCGCTATATACCGGTGGTGAATTTTTCGGACGCCAAACTACGCCTGAACTCCTATCCCATTGATTTATCGGTGTGTCATTAATAATTGATGCTAAAGTATAGCCATTATCTAATGCCGCAGAATAAATGAAAGGTTTGATATTTGAACCGACTTGACGTTTAGCTTGGGTGACTCGGTTGAATTGACTTTGGGCGAAACTAAAGCCACCGACAGCGGCTTTAATTGCACCATTATCAGTGTTTAATGATATTAATGCGGAACTAACATCTGGCAGTTGGCTTAAGCGATAACCGTTTTCTGATGGTGCAATCATAACCACATCACCAATAGTTAAGATATCCTGAGTAGTCTTAGGAGCAACGCCTTGCTTATCGTCGTTTAAATAAGGTCTAGCCCAAGATAAGCCTTGCCAATTTATTTCAACTAATGTTTGTTCTTTAACTGTAATAGTCGCAGATTGCTCGCTTATGTTAGTTACAACACCAGGTACCAATGATTGATAACTTTTTACAGTACGAAGTGCTTGCTGTATTTCATCTTCAGTAATCGGCTCAACGTCGACACTAGCTATGGGGTTTTTAGTGTTATTTTGTTGTGCTACTTCTGGGCGTAAAGAGGTAATTGGACCGCGGTAACCATGACGTTGGTCATAGGCAAAAATATTATTGATAACTGCTTGTTTTGCTGCGTGTTGTAATGTCGATGGCACTGTGGTGAAAACTTTATAACCACCTGTATAGGCAGCATCTTTACCAAAACGCTCAATCATTTCTTTATGTGCCATTTCAGCAATATAAGGAGCGTTTAACTCAATTTCAGCGCCATGCTTCTTTGCTGTCATTGGCGCTGCGTTGGCAACTGACAATTGCTCCGAATTTATATAACCTGCGACATACATACGCTGAAGTACCACAGCACGGCGATTTTTAGCGCGTATAGGACGACTGATTGGGTTCATCGTGGAAGGAGCTTTGGGCAGACCTGCAAGCACAGCAATTTGCGCTAATGTCAGTTCCTTTACATCTTTCCCATAATATACTTGTGCCGCTGCGCCGAAACCGAAAGAACGATGACCGAGTGAGATCTTGTTCATATAAAGCGCAAGGATCTCATCTTTGCTCAAAAGGCTTTCAATATGAAATGAGATAAAAATTTCACGTATTTTGCGTACGTAGGTCTGTTCACGCGTAAGGAAAAAGTTTCGTGCAACCTGCATGGTAATCGTACTGGCACCACCTTTATTTTGTCCGGTGAGTTGCCCGATAACTGCGCGTGCCATGCCAATCGGGTCTACGCCAAAATGCAAATAAAAGCGATCATCTTCTGTTGCAAGCACGGCGTTGATTAATTGCTGTGGCATTTCTTCTAACGTAAGTGGTATACGTTTTTTTTCACCAAACTGTGAAATGAGTTTACCGTCTGCACTAAATATCTGCATCGGGGTTTGCCACTGTAAATCACGTAGTGAGTCCACACTGGGTAAATTTGAACGCATTGACAAATAAATTCCAGCTAAAGCCAAAATTCCGATAAATATCAATACAGATGCTGCTTTTAATAGTTTTTTTATAGAAAACACAAAAAAATGCTCAATAAAAGTTATAAAATTGGTGTAATAGTACTAGTATATCTTGTAAAAGCATGTAATAAATGTATTTATACGAATTTTATACTCAAAATTATTATAATAAAATGATCTAGTAGGATTCTATGTTAAGTAGTTTATGGAAAAAGAAAGCCTCTTTAATGGTTGGGATCGACATCGGATCACACTCTGTTAAAGCTGTTTTATTGAATCAAAATGATAACGGATATATTCTCGAGGCTATCGCTATTGAACCAATGCCCCGAGGGGCGATTGTTGACAGAGAAATTCAAGATATTGATGCTGTTGGTAAAGTTGTTGCGAAAATACGAAAGAAAATATCTTCGTCGGTTAACCAAGCCGCTGCTGCGGTATCAGGTCAAACAGTTATCACTAAAATCATCTATATGGACGTGGCATTAAGTGAGCAGGAATTAGCCAGTCAAATTGAAATTGAAGCTGACAGCTTGATTCCTTACCCTCTTGATGAAGTTAGCTTAGATTTTGAATCACTCGATATTAATGAATCTGATCCGAGTAAAATTAATGTTTTACTCAGTGCTGCGCGTACTGAGTCAGTTGAAGCGAGGGCTGCTGCGTTAGAAGCTGGTGGATTTGAAGCTAAAGTGATAGATGTTGAGTCTTATGCTATTAGTCGAGGATATGATTTAACCTTAGCGCAGCTACCTGGTGATGCCGCAGATAAAATTATTGCAACGGTTGATTTAGGTGCCACCATGACTTTATTATCTGTCAGTGAGTCAGGAAATCATATTTATAGCCGTGACCAATTATTTGGTGGCGAACAATACACCCGTTCAATTGTTTCTTATTATAATAAGTCATTTGAAGAAGCTGAAATGGCAAAGCTTACAAATGATTTAGCACCCAATTATACCTTTGAGGTATTAGCTCCCTTTCATACTATTTTGGTACAACAAATTCGTCGTGCTATTCAAATGTTTTTAACCGCTAGCGGTAAAGAAAAAATAGACTACCTTATCATCTCTGGTGGTAGTGCCTTAGTCGAAGGGGTTGAGCAATTACTCACTGAAGAACTTGGAATTCATACGGTCATTGCAAACCCATTTGCTGGCATGGAAATCTCAGATAATATTAATAAAGAAGAGCTGATTCATACAGCACCACGCTTTATGGTGGCCTCAGGCTTAGCATTAAGGAGTTTTGTCCCTTGGCATATATAAATTTATTACCATGGCGAGAAGAAGCTGAAAAAGCTAAACAGCGAGCGTTTTTCACCGCGTTGACTGCTGTCGCATTAAGCGCTTTTGCCGTGGTATTCATCGTAAATCAATTTTATCAAATGCGTGTTGATGGTCAGAATGACCGTAACCAGTTTTTGAAGAATGAAATTCAAGTGTTGGATTTGCGCATAGCAAAAATAAAATCACTGAATGAAAAGAAAAAAGAGCTTGAAAAGCGTATTAGCGTTGTAGAGCAATTACAACGTAGTCGTAATGTTGGTACTAAAGTCTTGGATGAAATAGCAAAAATTGTCCCTACAGGTATTTATTTAATTCGTCTAGAAAAACAAGATAATAGTTTAAAAATTACCGGTAAAAGTGAATCGAATAATCATTTAGCCAATATGATTCGAGAAATCGAGCGTTCAGCCTTATTTGACGATGCTGTACTTGAATCAATTACTTCTAATGATGCTAGAAGTAAGTTGTTAAGTGATTTCAAAATGCGCATTCGTATTAAAGGTTTGACTAATAGCTCTGCAGCACAAGGAGCGTCATAATGAGTTTTGATTCAACAGAATTTATGGAGCAATTTAGTGGCTTAGAGCTCGATAATATTGCTCAATGGCCAAAAGCTGCAAAAATTTTATTATCAATATTTACCGTCGTTTTGGTCTTAGGGCTTGGTTACGCATTAATGATTAGTAATCAACTTGATAGTTTAAAGAGGGTTACCGCAGAAGAGTTAACACTTAAACAACAATATGAAGCCAAATATCACGTTGCCGCTAATTTAGAGCTCTTTGAACAACAAATGGTTGAAGCTGAATCAATGTTCGCTAATCAATTAAAAAGTTTGCCGGAAAGTCATGAAACTCCTGGTTTACTTGACGATATAACTTTTGTGGGTACAACTACAGGGCTTGATTTTGTCAAACTTAACTGGCAACCAGAAATTGAACAAGAAATTTATATTGAGTTACCTATTGATATTGAAGTGGTAGGGACATATCACGATTTTGGTAAATTTGTTAGCCAGATTGCTGGTCTGCCAAGAATTGTGACACTGCATAACTTTGACATTAACCTAAAATCTGCAAGTTCAGGCGAATTGAAGTTGAAATTGCAAGCTAAAACTTATCGCTATCGAGAGGCTACAGAATAATGAAAAAATTAGCTTTACTCACTGCGTTGTTTTTAACAGGTTGTTTTAATGATACTAGCGACTTGAAAGTACATATTGCTAATGTTCAAGCAAATGTTAGTAATTCAATTGCCCCTATGCCGACGGTTACAGTTTTTGATCACTTTGAGTACTCTACTCAAGCATTGAGAAGTCCTTTTGATGCGCCAAAACCTGAAGCTATACAAGAGAAAATTCAGCAAATGTCGGGTTGTTTAAGCCCTGACCCTCGTCGACGAAAACAACCATTAGAAAAATTTTCATTAAGCGATTTAGTGATGCGTGGCACATTGGGGGAATTAGGGGTTACCTGGGCGTTAGTTGAAGCATCAGATAAAACTTTACATCGAATTGCTGTTGGCAGTTATGTAGGTTTGTATCATGGGAAAATTACTGCGGTAAGTCAGGATAATGTGAAAGTATTAGAATTAATCCCAGATGGTGCTGGGTGCTGGGTGGAACGTGAAACTGTCGTTGCCATGACCGAGACAAGTGCAGAGGGGCAAGGGAAGTAATGTTGCAATTTAATAAAGTGAAAATTAAAAATATTATGACACATTGTAAAAAAATGAAGTTAATCACAACTATCTTTTTAAGCTTATTATCTACTTTTACGTGGGCAAGTGAGTTAACTGGAATTTCTTATAATACGATTCAAAACAGCGAAATAGAGCTGGTTTTTGAGCTATCCGAAGATATTGTAATTCAACCACAGGTATCTACTTCAGTAGAGCCTGCGCAGGTAAAAATTACCTTTGATGCTGAACAATATAACGCTGAAATTGAAACAACTTTAGTTGAACATGCCAGTGTTAAAAATATTACCGTACAAAAATTGGCCGGTAAAGTGGTTGCGACAGTTAACTTAACTCAGTTATCTATATTTGATGTTAATCAAAACAACAATAAATTCACTTTAACATTGAATACTGGTCAAGTGAATAATGCTGTTACTCAACTGATTCCTTTGGGACGTGGTTTTATCAACCAAGTTGAAAATATTGATTTTAAACGTGGTCAGCAAAATGAAGCACAACTTGTCGTTAAGCTTCTTGATAGCAAGGTTGCTGTTGATGTTAGTGATAAACTTGGCAAACTTTACATTGAATTCCACAATACAGAAATTCCAGAAGATTATATTTATAAATTAGATGTTACTGATTTCGGTACACTCGTAACTGGTGTTGAAACGTTTAAAGAAGGGCGTAATGCACGCTTAGTAGTTGATATCAGTGGTCCATTTGAATTTAAGCACCAGCAATTAAATGATGTATTTTCATTAACGATATTTACTAAAGAAAAAGAAGTTGGCTATCTTGATAAAGAAGAAGACTTTACCGGTCGCGCTATCTCATTAAACTTTCAAGATATTTCTGTACGTACAGTTTTGCAAATTATCGCTGATTACAATGGTTTTAATTTAGTCACTAGTGATACTGTTGCAGGTAATATTACTTTAAGACTTGATGGTGTTCCTTGGGATCAAGCGTTAGACATTATTTTAAGAGTTAAAGGCTTAGATAAACGCATGGAAGGCAATATCTTAATGGTCGCACCAAGTGATGAATTAGCTGCTCGTGAAGCTCGCGATTTACAAGCGTTACAACAAGTTGAAGAACTTGCGCCGTTATACTCAGAATATGTCCAAGTCAACTACGCTGTAGCGGCCGAGTTTGCTGCTTTAATTAAAAGTGAAGATAATAGTATATTGACCGATCGCGGCAGCGTCAGTGTTGATGAACGAACCAATACATTATTAATTCGTGATACTGCTAATAGTATTGAGGACATTAAACGTATGGTTTCAGTGCTTGATATCCCAGTGCGCCAAGTGATTATTGAAGCGCGTATGGTGACAGTGAAAGATAACATTAATGAAGAGTTAGGTATTCGCTGGGGTGTTACTGATACTGATGGAGAGTCTTCAACTTCAGGTTCTTTAGAAGGAGCTAATACTGCTGGCAATGGCACTGTACCATCGTTAAGTGACCGATTAAATGTTAACTTACCGGCAGCTACACCGGCAGGCAGTATTGCTTTTCAAGTCGCACGATTAGCAGATGGTACTATTCTTGATCTTGAGCTAAGTGCGATGGAAAAAGAAAACAAAGGTGAAATAATTGCTAGTCCACGTATTACGACGGCAAACCAAAAAGAAGCTTATATAGAGCAAGGTGTTGAAATTCCATACCAAGAAGCAGCTTCTAGTGGTGCTACATCGGTGCAGTTTAAGAAAGCGGTATTAAGTTTAACGGTTACACCGCATATTACTCCAGATGATCGTATTATTTTAGATTTGGTGGTAACACAAGATACTGTATCTAGTGTTACAAATGGTAGCGCACCAGCAATTGATACCCAAAGAATTGGAACACAAGTATTGGTTAATAATGGTGAAACAATTGTACTTGGTGGTATTTACCAGCAACAAATTATTAATTCAGTCACTAAGGTTCCCGTTTTAGGTGATATTCCTTACTTTGGTTGGATGTTTAGAAATAGTAATAACTTTAATGAGAAAAAAGAGCTACTAATTTTCGTGACTCCACGGATAGTTACCGAGCGATTTTAAGTTAATTTGCATGTAAGATGAGTGTTTTCATCTTACATGCTTGCAATTTGTACCCAACAATTGCGATAATTGCGCCCTTAAAATTTTCGAGGGGGGTTCCCTCTTACCTGTTCACGTAATAAATAAAACGAGTATTAATTAATCTAATGGCAGAAAAACGTAACATTTTCCTTGTGGGCCCTATGGGCGCAGGCAAAAGCACCATTGGTAGAGAATTGGCGGATAAGCTACATCTAGAGTTTTTCGATTCAGATCATGAAATCGAACGTCGTACTGGTGCAGATATCGCGTGGGTTTTTGATCTTGAAGGCGAAGAAGGCTTTCGTAAAAGAGAAGAGTCAGTAATTGAAGACTTGAGTGAAAGGCAAGGAATTGTTTTAGCTACAGGTGGTGGATCTGTGATCAGCAGCCAAGTTCGCAATCGCTTATCAGCGCGTGGAATTGTTGTTTATCTTGAAACTACAATCGATAAGCAAGTTGCTCGTACCCAAAGAGATAGACGTCGTCCTCTTCTACAAACTGAAGAAGAACCAAGAACAGTACTTGAAAACTTAGCTGTTGAACGTAATCCGTTATATGAAGAAATTGCCGATGTTATCGTGCAAACGGATGACCAGAGCGCTAAAGTTGTCGCTAGTAAAATAGTAGAACGCTTGGACTTTTAAACGGCAACATCATGACCACACTTCAGGTTGAGCTTGGCATACGTAGTTATCCAATCTACATAGACAGCGGACTATTATCAAATAGTGATCTGCTGTCTTCTCACATCCGCAGTAAACGTGTTTGTATCATCTCAAATGATACAGTATCCCCACTATATGCAGATGTAATAAAAAATAGCCTTGTAGATTTTGAAGTTGATGAGATTATTCTTCCTGATGGTGAAGCGGAAAAAAGCTTAGCTAATTTTGAGCGAATAATGTCTCATTTGTTAGCCGGTAATCACGGCAGAGATACAACCTTGCTTGCACTTGGCGGGGGCGTTGTCGGCGATATAACAGGCTTTTCTGCTGCATGCTATCAACGCGGTATTGATTTTATTCAAGTCCCTACGACGGTTTTATCGCAAGTAGACTCCTCGGTTGGTGGTAAAACTGCGGTTAATCACCCTTTAGGCAAGAATATGATTGGTGCATTCTATCAACCTAAAGCTGTGATTATTGATATATCTACTTTATCAACCTTGCCTGTTCGAGAGCTTAACGCTGGTATTGCGGAAGTCATTAAATATGGCATTTTAGGTGACAGTCAATTTTTTACTTGGCTAGAACAAAATATTGATGGCATTAAGAATGGCAGTAACGAAACCCTAGCGTATATGATTGAACGCTGCTGTCAGTGCAAAGCGGATATAGTAGCTGCTGATGAAACTGAAGCAGGCGTGCGTGCGTTATTGAATTTGGGACACACCTTTGGTCATGCCATTGAAGCAGACCAAGGCTATGGTAAATGGTTGCATGGCGAAGCCGTTTCTACTGGCATGGTACTTGCTGCTAAACTGGCAGTCGCAATGAATTTGCTTGAAGTGTCAGATCTTCGTCGTATTGAAGCGCTGCTTTCTGCGTTTGACTTACCGTTAGTCGCGCCAGAAAATATGGGTTTTGAAGAATTTATTTGTCATATGCGTCGTGATAAAAAGAATTTAGCTGGTAAGCTACGCTTTATTCTTCCGACAGCTATTGGTCAATCTGAAATTAACGATGATGTCACTGAGGAATTACTTCAACAAATTCTGTAATTTAAATCAGAATAGGTGAAGTATGTCTGCGTTAATGAATAGTATTGGTTTATCCGATGATAACACCAGTGTAACTAAAATTAGTGCTAATGCGCGTATCGATTATATCCTTCGTTTTTCTAAACAAGCGATATTGGTAATTGATGAAAGTGTAGAGCAAAGTGCTCAAATTACTAACCAGTTCATCGCGACAATTCCCGAGCAGCATAATGCAGCATATATTTCTTTATCAAATCAATTCAGTGATATTCAAGTTCGCTGTCGTATTATTGAGCAATTATCAGCTGGGGAATTATTCGATCCTGAGGTTTCATTAGCCGTTAGCATCATTAATTTAGCCAAAAAACCTCAGCAAGCTATCAGTATTGTTTTAGACAATAGCCAGCATTTATCATTACAAATTCTACATGAAGTTTCGCAACTTACAGCGATTGCCAAAAAAGCCAATTTGGTGATTAATGTGATCATGTTTGGTTCCTTGCAAGCAGGCATTAAAATACAAGCGAACAAAAACTTATTTCATAATAAACTGACCATGCTCTCAGCACAGTCTGGTCAATTAATTTCCGCTAATTCAACTATTTTCCAACGACCAAAAGTTAAGTGGTATAGCATTAAATTGAACAAATGGTTACTTTCAGCATTTGTATTATTATTTGGCTTAGCCGCGGCTGTTATTATGTTATTACAGCAAGATAGTTTTAACTTTACTCCGCTACCAAAAGTACAAAAAAACGATGAAACTACTTTAAATGCTGCACTTACTGAGCCTCAACATACCGTATTGAATAAGGAAGTTGATATTAACATTGCAGTGGCTAACCCTAGTGATATCTATAGTTCATTATTAGTAGATAAAACGCAAAAGAACGCAGTGCAATTAACAGCTGATCCCGCGCCCGCAACGCCCAATGATATTATGCTTGCCATGACATCGTTGCCAGCACGGAACAAAAGCTCTACTAACAATGACTCTGAAATAACAGTAGATATAGTTCAAGAACAACAAACCACTGTAAGTTCAACTAGTGCAACAGATGCTGCATTACTTAAAGAAACTTCAATAAAGTTAGCAGCTAATTACTACTTATCGCAAAATTCTGGTTTTGTTATTCAAATTGCTGCTTTTGATGATATTGAGCTAGCTAATGACTATATGATGAGTTTGGCCAAAATTAACTCTCACGTCTATCAGCGCTTACTTAATAGCAATACTAATTTTGTCATCACGAGCTCTATTTATGCTGACAAAATTTCGGCTAAACAAGCATTATTAGCCTTGCCTGAGTCAATTATTGCTCGTCAACCTTGGATTAAGTCTCTCAAGCTAGTAAAACGCGAAATCAATGCATTTCAAGACTCCCAATAAAGATTAAATCAGGATACAATCCCCGCTTACTTTTCAGATGCTAAGTGTCTGATGTTGAATTTTTAGGTTTGTGGGTATCATGAAGAAAAAACATCGAGCTTTTTTAAAGTGGGCAGGCGGTAAATACGCTCTAAGCGATGTAATTAATACCATGTTACCTAAAGGCAATCGTCTTGTTGAACCTTTTGTTGGTGCCGGCTCTGTATTTTTAAATAGTGATTATGATGAGTACTTACTCAGCGATATCAATCAAGATTTAATTAATTTGTATCGTATTCTTCAGCGTACACCTGATAAATTTATTGCAGACGCACGCCGATTGTTTTCACCTGAAAATAATCAATCTGAACGTTATTACCAATTTCGTAAAGAATTCAATGCCAGTACCGATCCGTATTTTCGTTCTCTTATTTTTCTCTATATGAATCGCCATGGCTATAATGGCTTGTGCCGGTATAATAAATCGGGTGGATACAATGTGCCATTTGGTAAATATAAACGCCCATATTTCCCTGAAGCTGAATTAAACTTCTTCGCCGAGAAAGCGAGCAAAGCCGTATTTATTTGTGATGGCTATCGTCAAACATTTGCCCATGCTAAATCTGGCGATGTTATTTATTGCGATCCGCCCTATGTACCATTAAGTAAAACCGCTAGTTTTACCAGTTATTCGGGAAATGGTTTTGGTTTAGATGAGCAAGCTGACTTAGCAAATGCTGCTGAAGAAGTGACAAATAAGCGCAATATATCGGTACTGATCAGTAATCACGATACAATTTGGACACGTAAAATATATGAGCATGCGAAAAAGCAGCGTTCAATAGAAGTGTCTAGAACGATTAGCCAAAAGGCTAATAAGCGCAATAAAGTGTCTGAACTACTGGTTCTATATTAAGTTATTTTTAATATGGTTAGCTTGGCATTACCAAAGAAACAATCGTTATTAATGCAGCGATAAAAAGTATCACTGCAATTAAACCAGCAACGATAAAATAACTAAACTTGCCTTGAGTAAAGTCTCTTTCACGATTTTTATCACTTTGCACACCAAAAAAGGCTGCCCCTACACTTTTAAATGTCTCTTTAAAATTCTGTGAGCTCATAATCATCCTTAGTAAAAATATCGATTTTATAATTGTATATCAAACAAGGCATTTAATGAGTATGTTCTAATGAATAGTCTGAAGCAAGTGTCACTAATTTTCTATTTCAATTACAAATTATAGGTTGGCGCTTATCGTTATAATGATTATAGTGATGCTATAGAATTTAAGGACACCACAAACTGCCTTCGTCACATTCTTATTCGCTACAACTAAGTTTTTTTGGGCAGTGAGATGGCAACTAATGATAGGTATAAATAACGGAACACATGTCGACATATTCAAAAGGTGATACCAATTTTACTGGGCAAGTGAAAGCATTGCTTAACAAAATTTATGGCAGTAGCCCGTTAAAAGACTCAGTATTAGAGCGAGCAATTGCTTATTATGATTTGCGGGACTTTACCCAGCTTAAATTGGACGACTTAGCGCGTAATATTGCAACACAGAAAGCTAAATCTGATGATAAATCAGCAGTTAGAATAGCTAAACTTGAACGTGATCAAAAAGAGTATTATCGAGAACTTGCTTTTGAGCGCCATGAAAGATTTCAACATTTACATGCAATATGCTTAGAGATTTTAGAGTTATCTGAAGCCGAAAGCTTTGATGAGACCAACCGTAAATCTGCCAAACTCCTTGGCACTATACAGCTAATTTCACCTACCGAAGGTCAAAAAGTTGCGTTAACAAATGAAGTGAATAAGCCTTTATACAAAGGTATTTTGACGTTACGATTACTTGACCAATTATGCTTAAAAAAATTATTACCTAATAGTTATATCGATCAGATATTACAGCAAGCAGATTCATTGAAATACGAAAACCTTGCCACAGAAAATAATGACGTTTATCAACGTTTTGTTGAGCGTGTGAAAATACCATTATTAATGGCGGCAATTCTGCAAGATATTGGCACTTACCACCCTGACGCGCAAAACATAATTTTGGGTGGAAATGGCGAAAATGATCATTTTCGCACTCTGAAAGTAGAAGAGCGTAAGGCATTATTGCAAATCAATTATCGTGAAACTGTGAAGTATTTAATTGAGGGTATTGGCGCCCCCATGTATTTAGGTAACTCAAAGGCTGAAAGAGATAACTTTAATCAGGTTGAAGCGAATAAATTACTTTTTATTAAACACTTATTAAAAAGTAGCGTACAACCAAAACAGGGCTTAGGCAATTTACTAAAAGTGCCGCAAATATATGCTTCCATCGTACTTTCAACCAAAGAAAGCTATAACTACAAGTTGTTACCTAAGGTATATCAGGCACTATATCAAAATGCGGAACGGGGCATTTGTCGAAAAGATGTTGTTGATCTGCTTTATAAGATTACAGGCGCTTTTCCGCAAGGTTATGGTATTACGTTTATTCCAAGTGATATTGACGGTAATGTACGTTATGAATATGGTGTCGTTACACAGCTTTACCCCGAAAATCCAACAGAGCCAGTTTGTCGCTCTGCCACGAGGAACTTAGCCTTTATTGGTCATGGGCATGATGTTACGGTCATAAAAAACAGTAATTTGTATTATGTTGAAACCGCGAAAAAATTCTCTCGAATAAGTAAAGAAAGACTGAATGAAATTCTTGAGTTATTATCGTCAAACTATCAAGAAAGACAAAGTTTAGATTTACTGCCTAGGTGCTGGCAGCCTACGGAATATTTTTCGACAAAAAACCATCAGAAACTGTGGAATCGATCGCAGTAGTATTCATTATTGCCTAGTTATATCCAACCTCCAGCAATAATGAATACAGTCAGTTAAAAACAATAATGTTGAATAAGCCCAATGAGTAGTTGCTCAGTTTTTGCTATTTCACTATGCGCTAAATACTCGTTGGGTTGGTGTGCTTGATCGATGGAGCCAGGTCCCATTACTATGGTTTGACAGCCTAGTTGTTGCACAAACGGCGCTTCAGTTGCGTAGTTCACTGCGCAGCATTGATGACCGGAAAATTTCTCAGCAGTAATCACTAATTCACTATCGCAATTTTGCTGAAAACTCGGTGAGCTTGGATCAAGCTCTGCAATGCTCAACCTACCCGGATATTTTTCAGCAATTGGCGCTAATATTTCTGCTAGCCAAGCGACTAGCTCGTCATCTTTCATTCCTGGTAATGAGCGCATATCAAGGTCTAACTCACAATGGCCACAAATTCTATTGGCATTGTCGCCACCATGAATAGCGCCTAAGTTTAGCGTAGGTGTTTGTACATCAAAAGCGTCGTTGTTATAGCTTTGTGCTAACAGTTCTTTTAGCTTAAACAATTGGCTGATCACCTGATGCATGACTTCGATTGCGTTGACACCATTGGCTGGCTTACTGGAATGGCCAGCTTGTCCTTTAATGGTAATTTTATGTGACATATGACCCTTATGCATAACAACAGGGACTAAGTTAGTTGGCTCACCAATAATGGCAACCTCAGGTTTTATTAATTCACTGTTGGCAAAAAACCGTGCGCCAGCCATGGTTGTTTCTTCATCGGCGGTCGCTAAAACATACAGCGGCTTTTTAAGCGAGGATAAATCAATTTGCTGACAAGCTTGTAGAATGAAGGCGAAGAACCCTTTCATATCGCAACTACCTAAGCCAAATAACTTGTTGTCTTTATCGGTAACTTTCATTGGATCAGATAACCAACGATTTTCATCAAAAGGTACAGTATCACTATGGCCAGCTAGTAGCAGTCCGCCATCGCCGGAGCCTAATTTTGCTAATAAATTGTATTTACCTGTGGTGTTTGGCACCACTTGAATAGTGATGTCGAAGCCTAAGGTTTCAAACCATGCCGCTAAAAGATTAATCACGCTCTGGTTACTCTGATCCCAACTTGCTTGTGATGAACTGATACTAGGCAGGGCAATTAACTGACTAAACGCCTGAGAGAAATTGGGTAAACTTTTGTTGAGTTTTTGCATTGAAATAAGAACCTAAAAATAATTATGGGTATTTATGCTAAATAGTTGCATAAGTAGCTATATGATGATACTTTAGCCACACAATGTAAATAGCCTAATTAAAGCACACTATGAAAAAGTTTGTAATGTACTCAACTAGCCGACGAAGATAGTATTAATAATAGGCCTTGTAAGGTTTTATTTTAACGATATGTAACAATAATTGCTGTTTATATCCTTAAAATAAATAGAAAAAGTTGAATAGAATTGCAAATTTACCGTATTAATAATTACGTTAAACGTAAATTCTAATCGTCATCAACGTATTAGTTATAAAGTATGGTAAGTAAATGAACGTCGTAGTTATAGGTGCAAGTGGTTATGTCGGAGCTGAGTTAATTGGCTTATTGACGCAACATGATAAAATTTTTCTGCAACATTTGTTGGTATCAGAAAATAGTGATTCTAGTGGTAAAACTTTTGCGGAATTACATGCTCGCTGGCAGGGGATATGTGAAGTACCCCTGCATTCTTTTTCCCAACAATGGTTTGACCAACATATCAATATCGACAACCACGGTGTTGATGCGGTATTTTTTGCGACACCTCATGAATATAGTGCTCAATGGGCACAAGCATTTATCGATGCCAATATTAAGGTGTTTGATCTCTCAGGTGGCTTTCGTTTAAAAGACGCAAAGCAATACCCAATTCACTACGGTTTTGAACATCAATCATTAACGGCACTACAACAAGCACAATATGGCTTGGCAGAATGGCAAGCAGAAGAAATTGCTAATAGTGACTTAATTGCGGTTCCAGGCTGTTATCCAACCGCGAGTTTATTAGCGCTAAAACCGATAACCAGTAATCACCTGCAACTAGAAAATTCATTAATTGTCGTTAATGGCGTTAGTGGTGTTAGTGGTGCGGGTAGAAAAGCTGCGCTAGCGACTAGCTTTTATGAAGTCAGCTTAACTCCCTACAATATTCTTCAGCATAGACATCAACCTGAAATTAGTCAGGAAGCCAATGCTGATGTTATCTTTAATCCCCATTTAGCACCTTATAAACGTGGCTTGCTAGTTACGATTACCTTGCAATTAAAAGCAGATGTTAGCGCGGAGCAAATTGATAATGCATTTACCCAAGCATATCAAAATAAACCCTTAGTAAGATTGGTCAGTGCTTGGCCAAAAATTGACAACGTAGCTTACACCTCGTTTGCCGACATTCATTGGCAAGTTGATGAAGAAAAACACGTGGTTGTGGTGAGTTGTGCCATTGATAATTTATTAAAAGGTGCGGCTTCACAAGCGGTGCAGTGTGCCAACATCAGTTTAGGCTTACCGAGTGAATATAGTTTGCTCGCTCAAGGTGGTAGCTTATGAAAAAGCCAATGGTAATAAAAATTGGTGGTGCTATTTTAGATGGTTACAACCAAGGTAAAGTGGTGGCATTAAATGCTTTGCTAACAGTAATTTCTAACTTAAAAAATCAACCCGTCGTGCTCGTACATGGTGGTGGTTGTGTGGTTGATGAAATGCTGGCACAAGCGGGCTTTAGCACTGAGAAAAAACAAGGTTTACGTATTACGCCTAAAGCACAAATGCCGATTATTAGTGGTGCACTTGCTGGCAGCGTTAATAAAGCGATTGTAGCGAGTGCTGCAAGCTTAAATCTATCGGCTGTGGGCTTATCACTCACCGATGGTGAGATGGTCAAATGCCAGTTAAGTCCATTGCAATTAGGGCAAGTTGGTGAGCCTAAACCTTATAACAGCGCTTTGCTAGATACCTTATTGAAAGCCAACTTCTTACCTATTGTTTCCTCTATCGGCGCCTTAAGTAATGGTGAGTTAGTCAATGTGAATGCTGACGATGCTGCTGTTGCTATTTGCCAATTACTGAATGCTGAATTACTACTGCTAACGGATGTTAACGGTGTTAAAGATGCGAATGGTGAATACTTAGCCACGTTGAATAACAAACAAGCGGAAGAATTGATCCAAGCAGGTGTGATTGCTGGTGGTATGACAGCAAAAGTAAATGCGGCTTTACACGCTGCGAATAAGTTACGACGAAGTATCACGGTTGCCAGTTGGCAATCGCCAGAGCAAATCGTTGATTTGCTAAACGGTGGCAATATTGGCACCCGCATACAGCCTAACGGCTGTTAAATATTACTTTGTAAACTAAATTTCGCACAGGAAAAACCATGAACTCATTAAATAACTTACAGCACTTTCTCGCTGATGATCAGTTAAACAAGCAACAAATATTAGTCCTAATTACCTTAGCAATCGAGATTAAGAAGCAGCCTGAAAAATACAGTCAAGCCTTGGCTGGAAAATCAGTGGCGATGATTTTCGAAAAACCTTCATTAAGAACGCATGTTAGTTTTGACATGGGGATTAGTAAATTAGGCGGGCACGCGCTGTATTTAGGCCAGCAAAATGGCAAGTTGGGCGAACGTGAACGGGTTAGTGATTACGCAAAAAATCTTTCTTGTTACGCTGACGCCATTGTTGCGCGTGTTTTCGAAAACAGCTCGATAGAAGGTTTAGCTCAACACGCCAGTGTGCCGGTAATTAATGCCTTATGTGATTTGTATCATCCATGTCAGGCACTAGCTGATTTTGTTACTTTAGCTGAAAACTTCTCAGATCTTTCACAAGTGAAATTGGCTTATGTTGGCGATGCTAACAATGTCTCAAATTCATTAATGTTAATGGCAACAACGCTAGGTGTTGATTTTACCTTGGTTTGCCCACCAGCACATGGCCCAAGCGATGATATGTTAACGAAAACTCAAGTGTTAGCTAAAAACAGTGGTTCGGCATTTACCTTCACCACAGATATTAATGCTATCGGTCAGCAAGATGCTATCTATACTGATACTTGGGTATCAATGGGTGATGAAGACCCAAGTAAAAAGGCGGCAATATTAGCAACATTTTCTGCTTACCAAGTTAATCATGAATTAATGGCAAAATCAGGCGCTAGCATTGTTATGCACTGTCAGCCGGCTCACCTTGAAGAAGAAATTACCACTGAATTATTCGACAGCGAAATGTCAGTGGTTTTTCAATCAGCAGAAAATCGTATGTGGGCGCAGAATGCTGTTTTAGTGACGCTTTTAGGCGACTAGAAAGCATTTAGTTAGGAAAATACACACATTTTAGAAACTATTATCAATTTAGCGATAACCATTTATCGTTAAGTAAATTAAAGAATTTTGTTAAGGAATAAATCATGGCTTTAGCGGCAAAGAAAAACATTAAAAAAGTAGTATTGGCATATTCAGGTGGATTAGACACTTCAGCAATCATTCCATGGTTAAAAGAAAATTATGACAATTGTGAGGTTATCGCATTTTGTGCTGATGTTGGCCAAGGTGAAGAAGAGCTAGAAGGTATTAAAGAAAAGGCCATCGCTTCAGGCGCATCAGAATGCTACGTTGCTGACCTTAAAGAAGAATACGTTAAAGACTATATTTACCCTATTTTAAAAACGGGTGCGGTTTATGAAGGCCAGTACTTACTTGGTACCTCAATGGCACGACCAATTATTGCTAAAGCGCATATTGAAATTGCGCTGAAAGTCGGTGCTGATGCTGTTTGTCATGGTTGTACTGGTAAAGGAAACGACCAAGTACGTTTTGAGTCTTGTTTTGCCGCATTAGCGCCAGAGCTAACGGTTATTGCGCCATGGCGTGAATGGGACATGGTATCTCGTGAAGATTTATTAGATTACTTGGCTGAGCGTAATGTGCCATGTTCAGCGTCATTAACCAAAATTTATAGCCGTGACGCTAACGCGTGGCATATTTCTCACGAAGGTGGTGAGCTAGAAGACCCATGGTGCGAACCTTCAAAAGAAGTGTGGACCATGACCGTTGATCCAATGGATGCTCCTGATGTTGCTGAAAAAGTGCAGCTAAGTTTTGTTGAAGGTGAGTTAGTCGCTATTGATGGTAAAGATTTTTCTTCTGACGGTGCAGGTGCTTATGAAGCGTTAATGTACCTTAACGATAAAGCCGCTGCACATGGTGTTGGTCGTATTGATATTGTTGAAAACCGTTTAGTCGGCATGAAGTCACGTGGTTGTTATGAAACCCCTGGCGGCACAGTATTAATGGCAGCTTATAAAGGCTTAGAGACATTAATTCTTGATAAGGAATCATTAAAATATCGTGAATCAGTGGGGCTTGAGTTCTCTCATGTCATTTACGATGGCCGTTGGTTTACGCCACTTGCTAAAGCACAATTAGCATCTGCGGCATCTTTTGCTGAAAAAGTAACCGGTGATGTGGTTGTTAAGCTATACAAAGGTATGGCGCAGGTTATTCAACGTCGTTCACCAAATAGTTTGTACTCGGAAGAGTTTGCCACATTTGGTGCTGATGATGTTTACGACCAAAAGCATGCGGAAGGCTTTATTCGTTTGTTCAGTCTTTCAAGCAGAATTACTGCGCTCTCACAGTCAGACAAGAAGGAGAATTAGTCATGGCTTTATGGGGCGGGCGTTTTAAAGGGCAACCAAGTTTACAGTTTAAAAAATTCAACGATTCACTACCTGTTGATTACCGCATGGCAGTGCAAGATATTGTTGGCTCAATTGTCTGGGCGGGTGCAATACACTCGGTTGGCATCATTAATGATAATGAGCTGCTTGAATTAACGGCGGCATTAAATGAGTTAAAAGTTTCTGTTGAAGAAAACCCACAGCAAATATTAGGCTCTGATGCTGAAGATATTCACAGTTGGGTTGAAATTGCACTAATCGAAAAAACCGGTGATTTAGGTAAAAAACTTCACACAGGCCGCAGTCGTAACGACCAAGTCGCGACAGACTTAAAACTTTGGTGTAAAGAGACTGGCGGCGAATTGTTATTTGCCTTAGTGAATTTACAGCAAGCCATGATGAATTTGGCAGAGCGTGAAAAAGATACGGTATTGCCGGGTTATACCCATTTACAACGCGCTCAACCTATTACCTTTGGTCACTGGTGTTTAGCCTATGTTGAAATGTTTAACCGTGATATTGGTCGTTTAAAAGATGCCTTGTATCGTTTAGATGTTTCACCTTTAGGCTCAGGCGCTTTAGCGGGTACCGCTTACCCAATTGATAGAAATCATTTGGCACAGAATTTGGGCTTTAGAACCGCAACACTAAATAGTTTAGATGCGGTATCGGATAGAGATCACGTGATTGAATTACTGGCATCGGCGAGTATTTCTATGATGCATTTATCTCGTTTTGCCGAAGATTTAATTTTTTATAATTCGGGTGAAGCAGGCTTTGTTGAAATGAGCGATTTAGTTAGCTCAGGTTCTTCATTAATGCCACAAAAGAAAAACCCTGATGCTTGTGAATTAATTCGGGGTAAAGCCGGGCGTGTTTTTGGCTCGCTTACTGGCATGCTAACCACCATGAAAGCTCTAGCTCTTGCTTACAACAAAGATATGCAAGAAGACAAAGAAGGTCTTTTTGATGCCTTAGATACCTGGCAAGAATGTATGGAAATGGCGGTATTGGTAGCTGATGGCTTGAAGGTAAATCGTTCACGCACTTTGGCTGCTGCGCAGCAAGGGTATTCGAATGCCACGGAATTAGCCGATTATCTGGTCAGTAAAGATATTCCATTTAGGGAAGCGCATCACATTGTTGGTGAAGTCGTGCTTGCGGCTATTGATAAAGGTTTACCGTTAGAAGATTTAACACTAACGCAATTACAAGAGTACAGCGACAAAATTGGCCAAGATGTTTATCAACATCTATCAATTGAATCGACATTGGATAAACGAGAAGCACTTGGCGGCACATCACGTGGTCAAGTTGAGCAGGCGTTAGCGAGTATTCAGTCAGGTGAAAGTGAAATTCTGAATGAGAATGTTGTTGGTGCGCCAGGTAAACAACAAACTCAAGTGGCATTAAAACAAGTTAAACAGCGTTTAAATGCACAAAAAGCAGCGGCAATGTCGGTACGTCGAGCCAAAATGTCAGATGTTGATAGCATTTATCAGTTAACGGCTTTTTGGGCTGAAAAAGGCGAAATACTGCCTCGAACACGTGACAATATTATTCACGATATTCAAAACTTTGTTGTTGCCGAAATTGACGGCAAAGTGGTTGGCTCAGCGTCACTTTATATTTATCAAACAAGCTTGGCAGAAATTCGTTCAATTGTGATTGAAGAAAGTGCTCATAAACAAGGACAAGGTGAAGCGCTTGTGCAATATCTGCTTGAGTTCGCTCATCAAATGGAGCTTCAGCAAATTATTGTATTGACTTATATTCCGCAGTATTTTGTTAAGTTAGGCTTCAACGTTATTGAGAAAAGCTCGTTAGCAGAAAATATTATTGAAGACAGTGAACCGAGTCCAAATAAAGACCCTGCCGATGAAGTGGCAATGGAATATATTGTTCAACGCTGAGCGTATTCAGTTCAACATGAAAATGATTTATAGAGTAAGTAGTAGTTAGATAATATGAACAGTAACGAAAATAACGTTAAGTGGTTTAGAAACGCCGCGCCTTACATTAATGCTCATAGAGGTAAAACCTTTGTGCTGATGTTTGGCGGTGATGCGGTTGAACATGCTAACTTTGCCAACATCATTCACGATATTGCTTTGCTTAGAAGTCTTGGAGTTAAGTTGGTGCTAATTCATGGCGCTCGCCCGCAAGTGGAAAAACGCTTGAAAGCGCAAGGCATTACTCCGCAAATTGAGCAAAATTTACGCATTACTGATGCGGAAACTTTGCTAACGGTAAAAGATGCCACAGGCTCATTACGTATTCATATTGAAGCACTACTAACCATGAGCTTGGTAAACTCGCCGATGCATGGCGCGCAAATTCGCGTTAGTACCGGTAATTTTGTTATTGCCAAGCCAATCGGTGTTCGTGATGGCATTGACTTTAAACATACCGGTCGTGTGCGCCGTATTGATGATGAAGGGATAAAAACCCAATTAGATTTTGGCTCTATTGTCTTGTTGTCTCCTGTTGGCTATTCATCAACAGGTGAGGTATTTAACTTAGCATTAGAAGATGTAGCAGCAAAAACCGCGATTGCCCTAAAAGCTGATAAGTTAATCGCCTTAACAAAACAGTCAGGCTTACTTGATCAGCAAGGTGAATTGATCCGAAGCTGTGGTGTCGCTACAGTTACCAGTTTGCTTAATGAGCAGGGGGACTATGTTGGTCAGTTATTACTGCAGGCGATAATTCAAAGTGCTAAACAAGGGGTTGAGCGTTGCCATTGTGTCAGTTACGCCAGTGATAGTGCCTTACTACAAGAGTTATTCACTCGAGATGGTGCTGGCACTTTGATTGCCAAAGATCACCAGGAGCAATTATCTGCCGCTAATATTGATGATGTTGGCGGTATTTTAGAGTTAATTGCGCCACTTGAAGAAGAAGGTGTGTTAGTAAAGCGTTCGCGAGAATTACTGGAAGTTGAAATTGATCGCTTCACCGTGATTAAAAAAGAAGATGTGATTATCGCCTGTGCCGCTTTGTACCCATACGCTGAAGCTAATACTGGCGAAATCGCTTGTTTAGTTATTCACCCTGATTATCGTGGCGGCAACCGAGGTATTCGTTTAATTAATGCTTTAGAGCAAGCCGCAAAAAGACAAAAACTTTCGTCAATATTTGTGCTCACTACGGTCAGTGCTCATTGGTTTATTGAGCAAGGCTACACTGAACAAGCCATTGAGAACCTGCCAGAAGGCAAGCAGAAAATGTATAACATACAGCGAAAGTCTAAAGCGTTTACGAAAAACATCTAGTTTCAATAGTAGTAATAACAATTTATACAAATTGAGAGGAGTTACTTGGTAACAAATAGCTTCTTTTTTATTTAAGTCAAAAATTACTTATAACAAATATATAACAAAGGATTTTAAAGAAATCCTTTTTTGTGCATACTGGTAGTTAGTATATCTCTAATTATAAGAATAATAGGCAAATGTTGGCTATGAAGCTTCCTCTGTATTCAGGTAATAATTCTTTTCTATTGACGTCTTTATTGGTGGCGTGCGGCTGTCTAAGCTCGCAGGTATTTGCTGAATCTGAAAAAAAACTAGATTTTAAGCTATCTGCTGATGCTGGCTATATCGATAATTTTTTATATCAAACTCGAAATGAGCAAGGTACTGCATTCTATAATCTTTCCTCAGCGCTCGACTTAGAAGTTAAAAATAATCAATCTGTCTTTAATATTGATGGGACAATAGATTCATTTATCTTTCAAGACTTCGACGATGATAACCATACCGACTTCACCCTGAAACCAACTTACCAGTATAAGTTTGCACAAAATCAACGTCTTTATATGTCAGGGCTATGGCAGAATCAATATGCTTATCGAGGTACCGGTTTATCGTTAGGTGAGGCGAATGCATTAACTGAGGGTGACAAAAAAGCAATTAAAGGTGCCGGAGTTGGGTTTGAATACGGAAACGATGATTCGCAAGGCAAGTTAAACGTTGAAGTTAATTATAATGAAAGTGAATTTACCACGCGAAGAGCATTGACCAATCAACTAGATAGCGAAGTAACCCATATAAAGTCGAGTTTTGACTACTTGCTTTCTGGGAAGACTTATTTGGCCTTTGATGTTGGTTATCAAATGATTGAATTTCCAAATGCTACTCTTTCTAATCGCGACAGTTTAACTGGTTTAGTCGGTGTAAAATGGCAAACGACAGTTATAAGTGAGTTAAGCTTTCTTGTCGGTTACCAGAACCTTGAGTTTGAAAACAACAGTGCTGCAGATGATGATGCGTTCAAATGGCGATTTGATTACACTTGGCGTCCGTCTGATTTTACCACGGTACATGCGGTATCTAATCGTAAGTTTGATGAAAGTAACCGGTTGACAAATAGTTATCGTTTAGCAGAGAACTACCAAGTTGATATTGCCCATGCCTTTACCGATAGCTTTAATGTTTTTGTTGCTGTTAGTCTAAATCGTGATCGCTTTATTACGCCCGAAAGCCAGCAAGATGAGAACTATCTCTCATCAAAAATTGTGCTAAATTATCAACGTAGTGAAAGAGTTAACTATCATCTTCGCTACCAACATAAGTCATTAGATGCAAATTATGCTGATATTGACTATCAATATAATAGTCTAACCTTGGGTATGACAATTCATTTGTAGCTAGCTCCTTAATAACCGCCTAAATTTTAAGGTTATTGGTTAAGTGATATTTATCACATTATCAATCGTACTTAACTATTAATATTCAAATTCTTATAGGTAATGCGTACTATATTTGGGGTATTAAAAACTAAGTAGAATTAGCAATTAGTAAGTAAAATTAGTATTTAACTAATAGAAGATGTTACTATTTGTAACTCAGTTGGGTGAAAAGTATGCGATTTTTGAATTTATTGATATTTTTACTGTTGCTATTTTGTGGTCAAACAGCGGCAAGTGATTATAGTTTAGGTGCCGGAGATCAAGTAGAAATAGTCGTTTACGGTGAAGCAGATTTAACAACCCGAGTAAAAATAGATAAATCGGGAATGGTTTCATTCCCATTTTTAGATGATATTCAGGTACTTGGCCTATCGAGTAAAGCGCTTGAGAAGAAAATTGCAGATGGTTTACGTGGTGATTATCTTATTGATCCGCAAGTAGCTGTTTCGATTGTGATATACAGACCATTTTTTATTCACGGACAAGTAAAGCGCCCCGGCGGTTACCCCTTTCAGGAAGATTTAACACTGGATAAAGCCATCGCAATAGCGGGTGGTTTAGCAGCGAGAGCGTCAAAATCGGACTGGAAAGTTACTCGAGTTATTGATGGAGTAAAGCAGACATTTTCAGTAAATGTTGCGAGTTCGATTTTGCCTGACGATATTATTGAGATAGAGCAAAGTTTTTTTTGAACACAACAGATAATGAAAACCTTACCTTTGTTAATGACGAAGTTGCGTTAAAAGAAATTTTAACGCCGCTTTGGGCTCGACGCTGGAAAATCATTTTCTTTACTTTACTTATTTCTTTCTTAGTCGCTTTTTATATTTCTTTACTTAAACCTTCTTACAAAGCAACGGCAATATTACAAATAGGTAATAATAAGCCTGCCAATACTCTATCAATTGATGATGCCTTTAATGAATCCAATGCCAGTAAAGAGCAAATTCAAACTCAATACGAATTGTTACGTTCACGAAAGTTTGCTGAACGAGTCATATCGCAATTAAACCTTGTGCAGCATAGTGAGTTTAATGATGGTAAATATAATAATAAAATTTCATTTTTTACTAAGATTGGACAACGTGAGCATGAACCATCGGTACGTGAAATTGTTGCAGGTTTTCTAAGTCGACTTAACATAAGCCCAATTTCAGGCACTGAATTGGTTAAAATTACTTTTACTTCATATTCGCCTAAGTTATCTCAAAAAGTGGCTAACCAAGTTGGCATTACTTATCTGCAATATCAAGACGAAATACATAGTGCGTCAAAAGAAACTACCTCTCAATGGTTAGTTGATCAACTTGAAGAGTTAGGTAAAAAGCTTGAACTTTCAGAGCAATCATTACAAGAATACCGTGAAAAAGAAGGGATAGTTGATATTCAGGGTATTGTTGGCTTAGTTGGTGGGCAGTTATCAGAGTTAACTTCAGAAGCATTAAAAGCAGCTAAATTGAAAGATGATTTAGGTGTTACGTATCAAGAAATTCAAAAAAATCGTTTAGATGCTGAGAAATTAATACAAATGCAGGAAGTAAATAGTCAATCGGCATTTGTCTTATTAAAACGCAATGAAGAAAAAGTTGAGCGTAAACTTAATGAGCTATCTCAACGTTATGGGCCTAAACACCCTAAAAGAATTGCCGCTCAATCAGAGTTAGATTCATTGAGTAATCGCATTCAATCAAAGATTTTAGCTATTGTTTCATCTGTTGAGAAAGATTATTACAACGCAGTAGAGAAAGTTAACGCCACAGAACAACGATTAATAGAAGCGAAGAAAGATTATATACGTTTAAGCCGTTTGCAAAATAAATTTTCGCAGCTTAATCGAGAAGTTGAAACCAATAAAGAGCTTTATAATAACTACTTGGTACGTTTAAAAGAAGCGGATGCAATGGGGAACTATAAAGCTAACTTTTATGTTCGCTTTATTGATAAAGCTGAAATCCCTAAATCGCCATTCGCACCAAAAAAATCTTTAGCGGTCATTATCAGTTTTGTTTTAGCGTTAGCATTTATCTCAATTATTATTATTATGCGCGAATTATTGATGGACACGCTAAATTCTCGCCGTAAATTGGATAACTTTAATGAAGCGCCAATTTTGGCTGTTTTACCTAAAATTAAAGCTAGTTCAAGTGATAAAAAAGAAGACGCTTACATTTCTGATAACCGTTTTACTGAATCAATTCGAACATTACGTACCGCACTACTATTTAACAATGAGAAAACGCCGCCGAAAGTTATAGCGATAACATCGTCGGTACCAAATGAAGGTAAGTCTACGGTTGCACTGCATCTTGCTCGTTCATTTAGTGAAATGGAAAAAGTGTTATTGATTGAAGCGGATATGCGTCATCCCACAATAGCTAAAAATATGAATTTGAACCAACATCGTCCAGGGCTTTCAAATTTATTAGCAAAAACTCACCAAATTAACGAATGTATTATTCGAGACAAAAATGTCAAATTAGATATTTTAACCTCGGGGATTTCGCCAGCAAACCCATTAGCTTTTTTATCAATGAAACGTTTCAATATGTTGATTAAAGTGTTTGGTAACTTCTACGACCGTATAATAATTGAAACACCGCCGGTTAATGCTGTTAGTGATGCGGTTATTATATCTAAGCTAGTTGAAAGCGTTTTGTACGTTGTACACGGGAATAAAACTAAAAGAGATCAAATCTCTTCCGGTTTACGCATGTTAAAACAAGTTAATGCACCAATAGAAGGTGTTGTTATTAACCACAGTGAAAATATCGATACCGATAAATATCAAAATAAATATTATAACAATCGTAGTAATATTATTAAGCTGGCGGCAAGAAAACGCGGTTAATAATAGTTGTTACGGTTTATGCAGTTGGCATTATTGCGTACAATAGTAAAAATCTTCTAATTCCTTTGTTATGAAAATACGCAACCACTTCTCATTAAAAACATTGAATAGCTTTAATATTCAAGCTATTACTCCACAGATACTATTCCCATCAAATATTGCCGAATTAACTGAAATTGCTACTAAACATTTAAGTAGTTTTTATGTTCTAGGAGAGGGCAGTAATACACTTTTCTGTGAAGATGAAGCTCCGACCATTGTAAAACCTTGCTTCAAAGGCGTTGAAGTTAATGAGGACGATAGTAATTTTTATGTCAAAGTAGCATGTGCTGAAAATTGGCATGAATTCGTGGAATTTTGTGTTAAAAATGAAATGTATGGTATTGAAAACCTTGCGCTAATACCTGGTAGTGTCGGTGCGGCTCCAGTGCAAAATATTGGTGCTTACGGTGTAGAAGTCGGTGATTTTATTGACCGTGTTTCTTGGTTTGATTTTAACAAGCAAGAATTGATCGAATATAGCCAAGCTCAATGTAAATTCTCTTATCGAGAAAGTATTTTCAAACAAAGGCTAAAAGGTGCGGGAGTTATCACCCACGTACATTTTAAATTCCCTAAAAATTGGCAACCAGTCATAAGCTACCAAGGTTTGAATAGTTTAAATTCACCCGTTTCAGCTCAAGATATAATGCTGAAAGTTATCGAGTTGCGCCAAAGTAAATTACCTGATCCAAAAGTGTTAGCAAATGCGGGGAGTTTCTTCAAAAATCCTCTTGTGACAAATGCCCGCTTTGGTCTATTGAAGAGCCAATACCCTGAAATACCCTTTTATCCACAAAATAATGGTGAAGTAAAATTGGCAGCCGGTTGGTTGATAGAACAAGCTGGCTTAAAAGGGTATAGGCAAGGTGATGTCGGTGTACATGAAAAACAAGCACTAGTATTAATCAACTATGGCGAATCGACAGGGCAAGATATTGTAAAATTAGCACAACATATTCAAAAGGAAGTGAAAATGCAATTTGGTATTGAGCTAGTAACCGAAGTCCGCTTTATTGGTCATCAAGGTGAAGTTGATAATGTAAGTGCAGGGAATAGTTAATGAAAGCTATAAGAGAGACATTGATTCAAAAACTGGTGAAGGGTGAATTTTTATCGGGTCAGGCGCTAGGTGATGAACTAGGGGTGAGTCGCGCCGCTATCTCTAAACACATCGCTGCATTGCAAGATATGGGTTTTGATATTTTTAGTGTTACAGGCAAGGGCTATCGTTTGGCCGAGCCCATTGAATTGTTAAGTGAAGAGAAAATAGTTTCCCATATAGAGTCGAGTAATATTGTCGCTAAAGTTGAAGTGCACAATGTTATAGATTCCACTAATAGTTATTTAATGCGCCGTTTACCAAATCAGAATACCCCAGGACAAGTGTGTATTGCTGAGTATCAAAGTGCGGGTCGAGGGCGTAGAGGTCGACAATGGATTTCTCCATTTGGTTCGCACATATATATGTCAATGTACTGGTCGTTAGAACAAGGCATGTCTTCAGCCATGGGCTTGAGTGTTGTTGCCGCGTTGGCGGTAAGCGATGCTATAAAAACGCTTTATAAAACTGATGTTGAATTAAAGTGGCCAAATGACATTTATTTCAAAGGTGTAAAACTCGCAGGCATATTAATTGATCTTGAAGGTCAAGCGATGGAGCCTTGCCACTGTGTCATTGGTGTTGGCTTAAATATCAATATGCCAGCTAAAAGTGCCGAACTTGTCGACCAGCCATGGACTGATTTATCAAGTGCTATTGGTGTAGAAATTGATAGAAATATTCTAGCAGCGAGTATTATCAGTGCATTAATAAAACGGCTCGAAGTACATAGTGAAACAGGCATCAATACTATGGTTGCCCAATGGCATGAACATGACGTTTACTTCAATAAGGCAGTATCTTTAATTACCGGAGACAAAGTTACGCGTGGTATTTGCCGTGGTATTAATGCCCAAGGTGCATTATTATTGGAAGTTAATGGCAAAGTTAGTCCAGTTTATGGTGGGGAAGTGAGTTTACGAGGTGGGTTATGAGGTTACTTGTTGATATTGGTAATACTCAAATAAAATACGTATTACAGCGAGAAAACACGGCCCAGTTGTTTAGTGATGTGACTTACCGTGATTATCATGAATTTACAGAAGAGCTTGCCTGTAATGTATTTTCTAACGTTGGCAGCGTAATTGTTGCAAACGTACAAGGCAACGAAATACTAACCAAAATAGAGTCCTGGGCGTCACAGCAAAATATCAAGTTTTTACAGGTGCATAGTCAAAAACAAGCCTTCGGTATTTCCTCTAGTTATCAACAGCCTACTCGCTTAGGAGTTGACCGATGGTTGGCTTTGGTAGCAGCACACCAGCTTTATCCAAATCAAAATGTACTTATTATTGATGCGGGCACCGCAACAACCGTTGATTTAATTGCGGCAGATGGCGAGCATCGTGGTGGTTGGATCATGCCAGGTGTACAAACCATGTTTGATAGTTTACTAAATAATACTCGAAAAATTATCGCTGAGCCAATCAAGACTGTGAGTGTATCGTTTGGTGTTAATAGCTCTGAATGTTTAAATTATGGCGTTTGGGCGATGACTATTGGCTCAGTGAAAGAGGCAATTGTTCAGGCTAATGAACTACTAATACTTGATAAAGTGATAGTAACCGGTGGCAATGGTGAGCAAATAGCAAATTTTATACCTGATAGTTGTGAATTAATCCCTGAGCTGTTATTTCACGGCTTAAGCTGCTTCCAAGCAAGTTAACAAAGTGTTTTACGCGCAATAAAATCGGGAATATGAATAAAAAACCATCAAACAAATAAAAACATGGTTTTTTTTTCATTTTCCTGTTGCATGCATGAAAACATTACTCTAGAATTCGCACCACTTAATGTAGTGCCGACTTAGCTCAGTTGGTAGAGCAACTGACTTGTAATCAGTAGGTCGCCAGTTCGATTCCGGCAGTCGGCACCATTAATACTCTTTTACATATAATGTATTAAGAGTTATAAAAATTTGGAGGGGTTCCCGAGTGGCCAAAGGGATCAGACTGTAAATCTGACGGCTCAGCCTTCGGTGGTTCGAATCCACCTCCCTCCACCATTTTTATTAAGTATTTGAAAGAATACGCGGACGTCGTATAGTGGTAATACCTTAGCCTTCCAAGCTAAAGCTGCGAGTTCGATTCTCGCCGTCCGCTCCATCTTTAAAATGAAATGCTGATATGGCTCAGTTGGTAGAGCGCACCCTTGGTAAGGGTGAGGTCGGCAGTTCGAATCTGCCTATCAGCACCATTTTCTAAAGATATTCTTCCTCATACTAAAATAACCTAATCCTTAATTTTTGTTAATCTACCCTGAGGTATTTTAAAATGGCTAAAGAAAAATTTGAACGTTCGAAACCACACGTAAACGTTGGTACTATCGGACACGTAGATCACGGTAAAACTACATTAACAGCTGCAATCTCTGCTGTACTTACAAAAGTACACGGTGGTGAAGTTAAAGATTTCGCACAAATCGATAATGCTCCAGAAGAGCGTGAGCGTGGTATTACAATCAATACTTCTCACATCGAATACGATACAGAAACTCGTCACTACGCACACGTAGATTGTCCAGGCCATGCTGATTACATCAAAAACATGATCACTGGTGCAGCACAAATGGATGGTGCTATCTTAGTAGTTGCTGCTACAGATGGTCCTATGCCACAAACACGTGAGCATATCTTATTATCTCGTCAAGTTGGTGTTCCATACATCATCGTATTCATGAACAAATGTGATGTTGTTGATGACGAAGAGTTATTAGAATTAGTAGAAATGGAAATCCGTGAACTTCTTAGCGAATACGAATTCCCAGGTGATGACTTACCAGTAATTCAAGGTTCAGCTTTAGGCGCACTTCAAGGCGAAGAAAAATGGGAAGCGAAAGTAATTGAGCTTGCTAATGAATTAGATAGCTACATTCCAGAGCCAGAGCGTGCAATCGACGGAGCATTCATCATGCCTATCGAAGATGTATTCTCAATTGCTGGTCGTGGTACTGTTGTAACAGGTCGTGTTGAGCGCGGTATCATCAAAGTTGGTGAAGAAGTAGAAGTTGTTGGTATCCGTGATACTCAAAAATCTACTTGTACGGGTGTTGAAATGTTCCGTAAGCTTCTTGACGAAGGTCGTGCTGGTGAGAACTGTG
>CAJXQI010000004.1 GCA_913058395.1 uncultured Colwellia sp.
CCGATGGTAGTGTGGGAGTTCCCATGTGAGAGTAGGACATTGCTAGGCTTCTATTCAGAAAAGCCCGTTACTGATGTGACGGGCTTTTTGCTGTTTGGCGTTTTAAAAATAGCTCCCTAATAGCTATGCGCAGAAAAGGCGTGGTTGAGTGTGTGTATTAGCGCCGCTGGTAGTGTGGGACTTGTTCTCTGCTATGTGAAATCGCTCTTGTGCACCCTCGGTAATTGCTCCTGCATTACTCTACTAACCTACACCCATGTAGGAAATGCACTGGCGGAATTAGTAATTCCTTTACGTCAGTAGGACACAACTCATTGCCATACTCAGCATCGTTGCATTAGAGCATCCATGCGCGTCAAAAGCTCGTTACTGATGTGACGGACTTTTTGCTGTTTGGCGTTTAAATAACACTCTTAAGCAAATCAAATATATTTTTACATAGCTAACGAAAATCAACCTCCCACCTTTAATTACTTTAGTAAAGTGGAGTTTTTTTAGAATCAAAGTGTTTAGATAATTAAACAGAACATGCTCTGTATTGAGTTGATATTAATTTAATATTTGTATTCGGCAGCTTTTAACTTTTATCAGTGATAAAATCTAGCTTATATTATTGAATAGTTATTAAAGACTTATTATGGCGATTAATTGGTTCCCAGGGCATATGCATAAAGCCCAGAAAGAGATTAAAGAAATTTTACCGCAAATTGATGTGGTGATTGAAGTTTGTGATGCTCGTTTACCTTTTAGTAGCGAAAACCCGATGATCACGGAAATTCGTGGTGACAAACCTTTAATAAAAATTTTAAATAAGTCAGATTTAGCTGATCCTAAAATTACTGAACTATGGCTTAGCCACTTAGAATCTCAGCACAACGTGAAAGCTATCGCACTAACGACTGAGACACCATCAGTAGCTAAAACTATTCCTGCTTTAATTCGAAAGTTGGTTCCTAGTAAAGACGAAGCAGGCAAGCAAATTAATGCTGTTATTGTCGGTATTCCAAATGTCGGTAAATCTACTCTATTAAACACGCTTGTTGGTAAAGCTAAAGCCAAAGTAGGCAATGAGCCTGCTGTTACCAAAGGCCAACAAAGAATACGTTTAGAAGATGGTTTATATTTATATGATACCCCTGGCATGCTTTGGCCTAAAATAGTGAATCAAAATAGTGGTTATCGATTAGCGGTTACTAGTGCGGTTAAAGATACTGCATTTGATCACGAAGAGATTGCCTGCTTTGCTGCTGAATATTTATTAGAAGCTTACCCTGAACGCTTAAAAGAACGTTACAAGATTGAAGAGCTGCCTGAACAAGAGGTTGAGCTAATTGAAGCTCTTGGTAAGCGTAGAGGCTGTGTAAGAAGTGGTGGCCATATCGATTTCCATAAAGCCTCAGAGATTTTAATTAACGAGATCCGGGATAAAACATTAGGCGGCATAACGTTTGAAACACCTGAAATGGTGGCTAAAGAAATAGTTCATTTTGAAAAGGTTGAAGCAGATAAAGTTGCTGCGCGAGAAGCTAAAAAATTAGCACGTGGTAGAGGGCGCCGTAATAAGCGCTAATATGTATAACTTACAAGGTATTAATATGAATTCAGAATTTGTTTTACACCCACAATTAGCAAATGATTGTTTTGTTATTACTGACTTTCCGTTGTCGCGTTTACTATTATGCAATGATAGTGCGTATCCTTGGTTTATATTGGTACCTAAAGTTGACAATGTTCAAGATGTTTACCAATTAGATTGGCAGGACCAACAACAATTATTAAATGAGTCTAGCATGCTTAGTGAAGTGCTGATGCAAGAGTTTAATGGCGATAAAATGAATGTAGCTGCATTAGGTAATGTTGTACCTCAACTGCATCTTCACCATGTTGTTCGTTATAAAACTGATCCTTGTTGGCCTAAGCCCATTTGGGGGCAACAAGCATTGACGCCTTATAGTGATGCAGAGCTTATTGAAGTAAAAGAGCGTTTAATGCCTAAATTGACAGCGATACTTGCTAGTAAAAACTAAACTAATCGAAACAAAATTAATGCACTAGTATTTTCTTATCTCCCATTACTTATTGATTAAGTAGAGGGAGATAAGCCGTCACGGTTATTTGAATAAAAAGCCTAATCTATAGCAACTACGCAACAGCTCTTTTATCTGCAGCAACTTCAATTAATGTTAATGATTGTTCCAAGTCAGCCAATAGATCTTCTACATTCTCTAAGCCAACAGATATTCTGATCAGACTGTCGCTGATACCAGCAGCTAATCGTTCTTCTTGTGTATAAGGCGAGTGTGTCATTGATGCGGGGTGCTGAATAAGTGACTCTGCATCACCTAAACTTACTGCAATAGAAAATAGCTTCATTCGGTTAATAAATTCACTGCCACCTGCTAAATCACTATCAATTTCAAAAGCAATAACACCACCAGCAGCTTTCATTTGTTCACCGATATATTTATTACCTGCATGGCTCTTTAGCCCAGGGTAATAAACTTTAGATACTTTAGGATGCTGTTCTAAAAATTCAGCAAGCTTTTGTGCATTATTGCAATGACGTTCCATGCGGATAGGTAAGGTTTTTAGGCCTCGCATAATTAACCATGCATCATGTGGGCTAATAGTAGCGCCAATATCTTTTAATACTGTCATTTTGATATTCATGATCATTTCGCTGCTGCCACAAATAATACCTGCAACCACATCACCATGGCCATTAAGATATTTAGTAGCGCTATGAACAACAATGTCGATGCCGTATTTTTTAGGCTGCTGCAATACAGGCGTTAAAAAAGTGTTGTCGACAATCGAGATGATTTCATGCTTTTGAGCTATTTTTCCAATAGCAGCTAAATCATATACTTCAAGGTTGGGATTTACCGGGGTTTCTAGGAAAATAACTTTGGTATTTGGTTTTATTGCCGCTTCAACTTCTTCTGGATTTGCCATATCTACAAAGCTAACTTCAATTCCCCACCGTGTTAGTTGGTGGTTCATCAAAGCAAAAGAACAACCATAAACTGCTTTTGAAGAAATTAAATGATCACCACAAGATAAATTAGCCAACAAAGCTCCTGAAACTGCGCCCATGCCAGTTGCAGTCGCGGCTGCGTCTTCCATATCTTCCATTGCAGCAACGCGCATTTCTAATTGCCTGGTTGTTGGGTTACCCAAACGACTATAGATATAACCATCTGCTTCACCTGCGAATCTATCTGCGCCTTGTTGTGCGTTTTCAAAAATAAACGTTGAGGTTTGATAAAGCGGTGTAGCTAATGAGCCAAATTGTTCATCGTTAATACGACCAGAGTGAATCGCTTGAGTTTCGATATGCTTACTGTCAGACATAATTTTCCTTCTCTTTCGATATTATTGTTTTTGTTATAACCGCACTAATGCGTTATTGAATTTGCTAATAATCAGTATTAGCAAAAAGGCTGCCATTATTTATAACTTATAAAAATCAATCGGTTACGATTTATTGGTTTTAAGTTTATATATTTTTGTAATAAAATAATTACAACGGCGTGGTTGTAAGGTTAAAGCTATGCGTCTAGATACAACTTTTTAGTGAGTTTTTGCAGAATTTTACGGTATTTAGGGTGTTTTTGTTTGTTGTAATAGTTATGGTACATTGTAATTAATCTATTACATTTGATTAGAAAGTATATTATGCGTATCGAAATAGCGTCAGAAGATAGAATTGGTATAAGTCAGGAAATTTTAGCTGCACTCACGTTACTTAAGCTTGATATAAGCGCTATGGAAGTCGCTACTCAGCGTATATTCGTGCACCTTGCAAGTACTGATATAAGCTTTGCTGATATTGAAAAAGCATTATTAGGTATTTTGGGAGTTAATCATTGTCGAACGATTGATTCATTACCTGCAGAAAGTCGAGAACGGCATTTAAGAGCATTATTAAATCGCTTACCTGATGCGATTATAGATATTGATGAAAGTGCCCGTGTGATGGCGTTGAATTTGGCAGGTGAAAAATTGTTAATTGCCCATCAGAAAAGCAAAGGCGTAGATCCTACATCTGTGACTAAGCTAAAAGGCTCTCAAGTTACCAGTTTACTTGATATCGAAATAGAACAACCGTTACTTGATAAAGTGAGTTCGCAAAGTATTGATATTGCGGGGCAAAGTTATATCGCTGAAATTAGTCCAATAAGCGAAAATGAAAGTAACTCAGGGGCGGTAATATCGCTAAAGTCGATAAGCCGATTAGGTCGACAAATTGCTATTATACAAACCCGTGATGAGCAGGGTATCGACCATATCATCGGCCATTCTGCGAGTATTCAACTATTAAAAGAGCAAACAACTCGATTTGCTGAGTTAGACTTACCTGTATTGATTAATGGTGAAACAGGGACCGGTAAAGAACTTGTTGCTAGAGCACTACATAATGCAAGCTACCGCCATCGTGCGCCGTTTCTTGCGGTCAATTGTGCGGCACTACCTGAGCATTTGTTAGAAAGTGAACTTTTTGGCTATGCCACGGGCGCATTTACCGGAGCGCAAAAAGGTGGCAAGCCAGGACTTTTTGAATTGGCTGAAGGCGGTACGGTATTCTTAGATGAAATTGCTGAAATGTCGCCTTATTTACAAGCTAAATTATTACGTTTCTTGCAAGACTTTAAATACCGCCGTTTAGGCGGTACTAAAGAGTTGCATGCAAATGTACGCATTGTAAGTGCTACCCATCAAAATTTGCTGAGTATGATCGCCAAACAGCAATTTAGGGAAGATTTGTTTTATCGTCTTAATGTCTTAAATTTAAGTTCACCACCTTTACGGGAGCGTTCGGAAGATATTACGCTATTAGCTGAACACTTTGTAATATTGGCAGCTAATCAAATGAATTTACAACAGCCAATGATCGACCGTGCAGCAATGCAATTGTTAGTTTCATTTCCTTGGCCAGGTAATATTCGAGAGTTGCAGAATGTTTTGTTTCGCGCGGTTGCATTAAATGGGGATGGTGATATTTCTTCTCAAGATATATCTATTGCGCTTGCACAATTTACCCAAAATGATACTAGCACTGATGCTGTTATTGAAAATGAAGTGAGTAACTGGGCGAGTGCGCAAGCGCAGTTTGAAAGAAAACTAATTACCGATTTATATCCACACTATCCAACGACACGTAAACTTGCTGAACGACTACAGGTCTCGCACAACAAAATTGCTATGAAGTTAAGACAGTTTGATATTAAGTTATAGGTGCTGATACCAAACTGTCTTTAATTATTGTTGTTTAATCTTCTAATATTTTGTAAAGAATTTTTTTAACGTTTTGTGGCTCAAAAGGTTTGTCACACATTGCAGTGACGCCTTCTGTTAGGATATTTGCTAAGTGAGTGTCATTGCTTTCACTTGTGACCATTAATATCGGTAAATGTGATTGCTCACTCTCGTTTCTTATATATTTTGTTAGCTCTTTGCCATCGACTTCTGGCATATTGTAATCAGTAACGACTAAATCATACATATTGTCTTTTAATAACGTAATAGCCTCGCTACCATCAACAGCTTCAGTAACTTTTAGCAGGCCCAAATTGTTTAATACTCGCTTAATATGGTTTCGAGCCAAGCGACTATCGTCGACTAATAATACTCTAACTTCATGAACATCAAAATATTCTAGCTCAAGCTCATCTGTAGAAAGCAAATCAATAGTGGTATTAATAGCGGTTGCTAAATGGTCGGGAGTGAAAGGCTTTGGTAATAGAGCAATAACCCCTGACTGCTTAAACTCTTCTAAAAGTTCACGGCGATGCTCGCTAGTTACTAGCATAAAAGGGGTATCAGAAATTGCCGGGTTATTTCTAACTTTCTTCAATAAGTCGATTGCCGTGCCATCATCAAAATACATTGCGCTGGTAATGAGATCTCGAGGGTGTGTTTCAACGCTAGCATAAGCTTCGGCTATACTTTTAGCCTCTGAAACGTGGGTGATACCTTGCTGCTTTAGTTGTTTTATAATAATTTTTCTTTGTAAATCAGAAGGCTCAACAACCAGTAAGGATAATTCATTTGGATTCATAATATGACTCAGTATTTTTTATCGGAGAATGTTTTATCTAGCCGCCAATAAACTTGACTTTAAAACCGTTTTTTTCAAGCACTAATTTTATTTCTTCGCGTTTATCACCCTGAATTTCGATGACTTCACCAACAACGCTGCCACCAGTGCCACAAGTTTTTTTTAATTTTTTGGCTAGCTCTTTTAGTGCTTTGTCATCAAGGCCAAGACCCGAAATGGTAATAACACCTTTACCTTTTCGACCTTTAGTTTCACGACGAACTTTTGCAAAACCGTCTGACGCTGTTACCGTTTTCTCGACAGCCTGCTTAATTCTCCCTTGTGAGGTTGAATAAACCAAAGCTTCGTCATTACTGTTCACTGAGCTGTTGTCGTTATCGATACTTTTGCCAAAGGCGCCTGCTAAATCACTAAGGCTAGAAAATGTTTTTGTCATAATAGACTCTAATCACCAAATTTTAGATAAAATAAAACCACTACAAGAGTGGTTTTATTATACATGATTTTTGAGGTGAGAATATTAGCTTAAAGCTTACTTTCTAACTCAGGAAGAGCGTCGAATAAATCAGCAACAATACCGTAGTCAGCTACTTGGAAAATTGGCGCTTCAGCATCTTTGTTGATAGCAACAATGATTTTTGAATCTTTCATACCGGCTAAATGTTGAATAGCACCTGAAATACCAACGGCGATGTATAAGTCAGGGGCAACAATTTTACCTGTTTGGCCTACTTGCATATCGTTAGGTACAAAACCAGCATCAACAGCGGCACGTGATGCACCAATAGCTGCGCCTAGTTTGTCTGCAATACCATCAAGAAGCTTGAAGTTATCGCCATTTTGCATACCACGACCACCAGAGATAACAACACTAGCTGCACCTAAGTCAGGTCTTTCAGATACTGAAAGTTCGTCATTTACGTGGCTAGACGTACCCGCATCAGTTGCTTTATCTAAAGCAACAACTTCCGCACTACCGTCAGTTGCTACTGCGTCAAAACCGGTAGGGCGAACTGTGATTACTTTTTTGCTATCTAAACTTTGAACGGTAGCAATGGCGTTACCTGCGTAAATAGGGCGAACAAATGTGTCGCTGCTTTCTACGGCAATAATATCTGAAATTTGTGCAACATCTAACAAGGCAGCAACACGTGGCATAAAGTTCTTACCGGTTGTTAATGCTGTTGCAACGATGTGGTCATAGTCAGCTGCTAATTCAGTAACTAACAGTGAAACGTTTTCAGCTAGTTGATGTTCGTATGCTGCGTTATCAGCAACTAATACTTTAGCTACGCCGTTAACTTTGCTTGCTGCATCGGCAACTGCTTGACAGTTATGGCCAGCAACTAACAAGTGAATTTCGCCACCCATTGCCTGTGCGGCAGCAACTGTTTTTAAGGTATCAGCTTTTAATTGGTTATTATCGTGTTCGGCAAATACTAATACGCTCATGAGATCACCTTCGCTTCATTTTTTAATTTTTCTACTAATTCATCAATACTTTCAACAACAATTCCTGCTTGACGTTCAGCAGGTGGCGTTACTTTTAATAAAGTAGTACGTGCTGTTAAGTCAAGGCCAAAGTCAGCCGCTGGTTTAACTGCTAGTGGCTTACGCTTTGCTTTCATAATGTTAGGTAATGAAGCGTAACGAGGCTCATTCAAGCGTAGGTCAGTGGTAACAATAGCAGGCAAGTTCAGGGCAACAGTTTGTAAACCACCGTCAACTTCACGAGTTACGTTTACTTTCTCGCCATCAACATTAACTGCTGAAGCAAATGTGCCTTGCGCCATACCGGTAAGTGCTGCAAGCATTTGACCCGTTTGGTTGTTGTCGCTATCGATTGATTGCTTACCAAGAATTACCAATTGAGGCTGCTCTTCTTCAACAACTTTTTGTAATAATTTAGCAACATGCAAAGAGTCTAAGTTTTGGTCTGTGTCGATTTGAATCGCACGATCAGCACCTAGTGCTAATGCTGTACGTAGTTGTTCTTGACATGACTTATCGCCAATTGATACTGCGATAACTTCTGTTGCTGTTCCTGCTTCTTTTAAACGAACCGCTTCTTCAACTGCGATTTCACAAAATGGGTTAATTGCCATTTTTACATTAGCAAGATCGACATTTGAGTTGTCTGCTTTAACACGTACTTTTACGTTATAGTCAATAACGCGTTTGATGGGTACTAATACTTTCATCGTTGCCTCTGATTGTGCTTGTTGTTGGTAATATTGGTTAAACTAAATAAAATTCAGCTTAACGCTATAATTATGGTTTGAAAGACTACTTGTAGATTACGTTTACGTCAACGTCTTCTGTCGATATCATCAATCAAATTGCGCTTAAACAAATATTATCAGTAAATAATGCAATACAGGATAGTATTTACTTCGAAAATATCTATAATGTTGGATGTTATCAAACAGGTGTTTGAAAATCAAACGTGTGTTTGAATTCTTCATAAAAAATTGAAAGATGGGAGATGTTATGGAACGCGAATCAATGGAGTTTGACGTTGTAATTGTTGGAGCTGGTCCTGCAGGCCTATCGACTGCTTGTCAATTAATGAAACTTGCACAAGAAAAAGAACAAGAATTAATGGTGTGTGTGGTTGAAAAAGGCTCGGAAGTTGGGGCTCACATACTATCTGGTGCTGTTTTTGAACCGCGAGCGTTAGGTGAATTATTTCCTGATTGGAAAGAAAAGGGCGCACCTTTAAATACCGCCGTAACAGGTGATGATATTTATTTGTTTAATGGCGAAAATAGCGCTGTTAAATTACCTAGTTTTGGTGTTCCTAAAACTATGCATAATGAAGGCAACTACATTGTTAGTATGGGCAATGTTTGTCGTTGGTTAGCAGAACAAGCAGAAGAACTTGGTGTAGAAATTTTCCCTGGTTTTCCTGCACAAGATGTTATTTACAATGAAGATGGCAGTGTTGGCGGTGTCATTACCGGTGATATGGGCTTAGATGCTGAAGGTAATCAAAAAGATTCATTCATGCCAGGTATGGAGCTAAAAGCGAAATACACTGTTTTTGCTGAGGGCTGTCGTGGCCATTTAGGTAAAGAATTGATTGCTAAGTTTTCTTTAGATGCTGATAAATCACCGCAGCATTACGGTTTAGGCTTTAAAGAAATTTGGGATATTGACCCTGCTAAACATCAAGAAGGCTTAGTTGTACATTCTGCCGGTTGGCCTTTGGAAAAAGATACAACGGGTGGTGGTTACTTATACCATGCGGAAAACAATCAAGTGTTTGTTGGCCTAATCGTTGATTTAAACTACAGCAACCCGCATTTAAGCCCGTTTGATGAATTTCAACGTTATAAGCATCATCCAAAAATTGCCCAATACCTTGAAGGTGGTAAGCGTGTTTCATATGGCGCTAGAGCAATGGCAAAAGGTGGTTTTAATTCTCTACCTAAAATGACTATGCCGGGTGCTGTATTAGTTGGTTGTGATGCAGGTACGATTAACTTTGCAAAAATCAAAGGTAATCACACGGCAATGAAATCAGGCATGTTAGCCGCTGAGTCAATATTTGAAGCGTTAGCTTCAGGTGATGAAGGTGGTAAAGAACTGACTAGTTATACGGAAAAATATAAGAATTCGTGGTTATATGATGAGTTATACAATACCCGTAACTTTGGACCTGCCATGCATAAATTTGGCACATTCATTGGTGGTGCGTATAACACGCTTGATCAGAACTTCTTCGGTGGAAAATTACCGTTTAATTTTAAAGACGACACCTTAGATCATACCCAATTAAAACTGGCTAAAGATGTACCGGTGATTAATTATCCGAAACCTGATAATAAATTGAGTTTTGATAAACTGTCATCAGTATTTTTATCCAACACTAACCACGAAGAAGAGCAGCCATGTCATCTGAAGTTGGCTGATAGCAGTATTCCAATTAGTGTTAACTTAGCTAAATATAATGAGCCAGCTCAGCGATATTGTCCAGCAGGTGTCTATGAAGTTGAAAGTACAGACGAAGGTGATAAGTTTGTGATTAACTCTCAAAACTGTGTGCACTGTAAAACTTGTGACATTAAAGACCCTGCGCAGAATATAACTTGGGTAACACCTGAAGGTACCGGCGGACCAAATTATCCAAATATGTAATTGGCTAGTTAGTTAACTGTTTTTAGTACATCGTCACTCTTTCGCATCCATGCGATCGTGATATACCGTTCATTCTGAACATAAAAAGCCTGCAATTGCAGGCTTTTTATCTTTCTACACACATAAGGTTAATTGGTTTCTATTAAATTGAACTCAGACAAGGCTGGAATCTCAAGCTGTAATCTATTTTCTATTTCATCTAATGCTATTAGTCGGGCACAAATTTTTTCAGCTTTAACTTCTAAAGCATTCGCTTGATTGCTTATTCCTAGCTTAATGTCGTTAGCCATGGTTTCAATACGTTGATCAAACGTTTCAACACGCTGCTCACTACTTTGCTCTTCACGGTGTGTCATTGCTTCACCAACCGCTATTAAAATAGTACCAACTGAGTCTGAAACAATAGATTCTATTTCTTTTTCAAACTCACCGGCAAATACTTCATCAAAGTCATCAAAGTCTTGAGGCGCAATATAGTAGCTGTCATCGCTATGATTAAATCTGGCACGTAAACGCCATTTCATCTCATCAAACTTTTCTTGAAACTGCTGGTGTGATGCACTGTTTTCACCTGTTAAGCCACTAATCACTTTATTAACTGCTTTTAAGCCAAGCTCGACACCTTCAATAGCAATTGAAACAATCGCCGGTACTTGCTCTCTGATACCAGCGGTGTATTCACTTAATTGCGCTTGTTGCTCTGGACTTAACTTTACTTCACGACCATTTACAAATAGTTGGTGTTCGCCATTAACTTGCACATAGGTCTGTCCTTGATTGACTATACGAATATGAGCAGGGTCAATAATGACGCCATGAGCAAAGTTGATATCACATTGCTGTGCTTGTACCGCACCGACAAACATACTGCTAATTAATAAGCTGCGGGCAATAAATGCCATGGCAAACTCCATATCTTTAAATAATAGTGACAACTAAAGTAAAAAGTCGAGTTGAAATTTTACGTTGTAACAATAGGATCTACATGAATTTTTCGTTCTTTATAAATCAGGCGGCTCGGGCCATATTCACGACGGGTTCTATCATGAAACTCACCGACGTTAAGTTGAACGCCATGATATACTTTTTCAGTTGCCTCTACATAGACACTAGCCATATATTCTTGCAACGTTTCTTCAAGTGCTTCTTTTTTGTTTAAGTATTTACCCATACTTTTAGCATGATGTTGGTAAGTAGAAATTACTTTACTTAACATCTCTGGCTTAGCTTTATCTTTTGGTAGCTTTTTAAGCTTATTAATCGCTACTTTTAGTTCAGTTGTTTTATCTGATTCTACAGTTACTAATTCATCAGCGTCAGCAATTTGGTCTAGATATTGATTTACTTTATCTTGAAAAGAGATAATTGTTGTACTACCAGCTGTTGCGCCTACGGTACCTGCTCTTACTGACTCTCCCGCACGAATATAGCCTGCAATAAGTTTACCGTTTGCTTTTTCTTCAGTGCCTACCCACAAGGTTGTCGCAACTTTGACAATATTGTGCATTAATTGATTTTCAATGCGTAAAGAAGCACAATTTATTTCAGCATATTGGCTATACTTGGCAAAAACCTTTCCGCCAGCTCTAATGTTGGCGCTCATATTAATTTGAGACGCATCAAGATCTTCAACTTCTTGTTTTTTACCTATAATACCGGTACCAATAGTAATATCTCCACCAGCTTCTAAAGTGGCTGATTCAACAAAACCGCCAATAGATATATCGCCAGTAGCATGAACTTTCATGCCTTCGCATACATCACCATCAATTATGACGCTGCCCTGGAAATCGACATGGCCAGTACTAATATCAACATTTTTGATTTGGTATATATTGTCCACTTCCATACCATTTTCAATGATTCTTGGCAGGCCAACTAATGTGGACACTAATATGCTGTTATTTTTTGGGCTTAATGCTGTGCCATCACCAACATGCATATTTAAATCTTCACCCGGCGTAGGTTCTAATATATCACCAATAACAGTATAACCTTTGATACCGTTGGTTAGAGGGATTTTTTGCGCTAGTGGGTCCCCAACTTTGACACAAATAATGTCGCCTAGGTCACGCATGTCAACACTACCGTCTTCACGCTTTTTAGGTTTTAAAATTCTATCTTGAGCGCTCTCTACTAGTAGTTTTATTCGAGAATCTTTGCCATCAATAGGCATTTTTCCTTGGGCAATTTCGCCTTTAACTAGGGAGCCTGCAGGTTCTTTCGCGGCTTGCTTGGCAAGTACTATCAATTGCTCTTTACTAAAACCTTTAGTAACTCCAGCATCCTGAGCTGCATTTAAGATTGCTTTGGCGCTCATATGCTTACCACCTAATGCAGTCGATATTTCGGCACTGGCAGACATATTGTCATTTTCTATACGTATTGAGACCGTGGCATCGCGGCGTTCAAGTATTTGATAGGTTATTTCGCGGCCAGTTTGATTTTCTTGTAATGGTTTCAATACGCTATTTAATTCGGCAATAGCATTTTTAACGCTGCCATTATCAACATATAAATTACTAAATTCAGAACTCTGTATTAATTCGTGAATGCTTACTTCAGTTAAAAGTGTTTTTGTTTTAACAGGAGACAATACTAGGTCTATGTTATTTTTATTATTCGCTACTAAATTTGCCTTACTCACACTTGTATAACTCCATTACGTTGCAAAATTCAGGTATGCCTTAAATATAGTTTTCCTGATGGACTTTGATAAAGCTTGGGGTACCTACTTTTGAATAATCAATTTTGTATTCTTTATTATCCATTGCTTGCACAAAAATTAAGGTTTTCTCTTCACCAAAAATCTCAGTCATACTGACATCAACAACCTCTTGATAAGCTTTCTTCGCTTCAGAGCGTTTTTTAGGAACAATACCTTTATATAAACCCATACCGACATTACTCACTATAACAATAGGGTGGATGCCATTAACCACGAGTAGATCAATTTTTTTGTTTTTATGGATGATGGTATTTCGACCACTGGTTATATAATTTTTATCAATCAAAACATTCTCCTTCTAAGCATCAGCTACTAAGCTGTTTGATAATTATAACGGTTGTCGTAACATTTTTCCTCGTGCACTAATGAATTTTCAATTGGTTAGTACATATAAGATGCTGACGACTAAGATTCAATTGAATCAAATATATAAAGATTTGAATTACTAAGCAATATAAAAGCCATCTACTGCAAGAATAATGGGTTGAAATTAGTTTTATTTATCATAATAAGCTGAATTGTTACTATTTATTAACATTCTACGAATTAAATCTAGGCTGCGTGCAGCTACAACTTGTTGAAAATATTTTCTTGCGACAGGAATACAGTAATATTTTGCCTGTATTTTATTTTTGTCTCCCCATGCAATCCATACAGAACCAACGGGTTTATCTTCTGTACCACCGTCAGGACCAGCGATACCTGAAACCGCAATGGTAAAGTCTGCATCAGAATTTATTAAAGCACCTTGCGCCATTGCTAAAACGGTTGCTTCACTGACAGCGCCATGTTTAATAAGGGTTGTAACAGGCACACCAAGCATTTTACTTTTCATTTCATTTGAATAAGTAACAAAACCAGCTTCAAATATGGCCGACGCTCCCGCTATTGCAGTAATTTGACTGGCAATTAAACCACCCGTACATGATTCCGCCACGGTGATTTTTTGTTTTGATTCTATTAGCAGTGGCACAAGGTAGTCGGCAATAGTGGAGTTTTCATTGGCACCTGTGCCTAAAATGTGCGCATCTAATAGTGAGGTTAATTTTTCTAACCATTGTGGTAGTAATACTTGGCCTTTTTCACAGCAAGTTATTAGTTTTAATTCGAGAATTGGCATTGCAGCCCGAAAGCCAATAGTTATTTCGTTTGGCCAATCGGGAAAGGTACTATTAATTAACGCTTGCAGGTTAGATTCACCAATCCCAAAAAGATGCAGCCGGGCTATCTCATTATGTTTAGGAGCAGAAAAGCTTTTAATTAGCGACGGTACTATTTCTTCCTTTAGCATATGAGTTAATTCACTTGGCACGCCAGGTGTACAGATAATAAGGCATTGGTTAAATTCAACACTAAAACCGACTGCACTACCTGTTTTATTGGCTATTACAGTGCTATTTTCTGGCAGGTAGGCTTGTTTTAAATTAGGTGCATTTAATACGGTTTTCCTTTTTTCAGCCCATAATTTTAGGTGTTGATGAGCTTGTTGATGAAGCACTAAGTTAACACTACACGCAGTTGCTAGCACTTGAGCTGTTAAATCGTCTACCGTTGGTCCAAGGCCGCCATTTATGATTAACACGTCTGACCCTTGGCTGAGCTGTGCAATTTCTATCGCAAGCAAGTCTTGGTCATCACCAATAGTGACTTTTTTATCAATACTCAAGCCAATGTCATTCAAATGCTCAGCAAATATTACTGAATTGGTGTCAGTGACGTCACCATTCATTAATTCACTGCCGGTTAGAAGTAAACTTACTTTTGTCTTCATAGTGCAACTAATCTCGATATTATTTAGTCTCGTTATAGTAGCTAAAAACTGTTGGTATTACCTTGAATATAAAATGATATTTTTTAACTGTTTTAATTTTAATTTTAATTTTAATTTTAATTTTAATTTGTTTTAAACCTTTTTGATTAATTGAGTTACTAACTAGTTAAACAATAATGATTCGATAGCAATAATCAAAATACTAGGAAATATTATGCGAACTTCTTTTATAAAATTAATTTCAACTACCAGCGTTATCACTTTACTAAGCTTATCAGCGTATGCTGATGTGACTGACGAAATTGAAAAATCGTTTGATGTTAATGAAAACGCTTCGTTTAGACTTGATAACGTTAATGGCTCAGTGCAAATATCTTCTTGGGATAGAGCTGAGATAAGAGTGGTTGCAAACATTACTGCCGATAACCAAGACGATAGAGAAAATATTGTGGTGGATATGCAGCAAACCTCAGTTGGAGTTGCCGTTAAAACTCGTTATAAAGAGCGTGAAAAGTGGGGCCAAAACAGTAACTCGGGTAAAGTTGAATACACTGTTACTGTGCCAAGTGGTATCTCATTATCAGCTATTGATTTAGTCAACGGTTCACTGAAAATTGATGGCGTAAAAGGTGAGGTTAATGCAGAACTTGTTAATGGTTCAATTAAGGCGCACGGTTTAGCAAGTAACAGTGAATTTAGTTCAGTTAATGGCAGCATTAAAATTACTTATGATGAGTTTGCAAAAGAGTTAGACCGCATTGATGTTGAAACGGTAAATGGTAGTATTAAAGTGTCAGTGCCTAAATCACTTAGTGCGACCGTAAATGCTGAAACTATGCATGGTAGTATTAAAACCGATTTTGGCTTAGTAGCTGAGAAAAACATGTTTACCGGAAGGCATTTAAGTGGTGATGTTGGTAATGGCGACATAAAAATCACCATGGAAAGTGTAAATGGCAGTGTTAAATTAATGAGCCATTAAACTCTGTGTATAGCATTATTTTATATGTGCTGAAGCTAAGTGAGTAATTAGTTTGATAACCGAAAAAAGCGAGTCATAACTCGCTTTTTTTAATTCCATTATTTGGCTAATATATTTCGCGATTTAAGCGTATAATGGAGGTAAGTGAGCTTTTCTGGATTTTCAATTGAAACAAGTTATAAATACTAAACGATTGATTGTATTTATTCGATACATAATAGCTTGTTGCTACCTTTCAATAAGCACCTCTCAGGCACAGGAATACATAATTGGCGTTGAAGATATTAGTTATTCCCCCTTGTATGATTTCGCGCAAAAACCCTATAAAGAAAGTTTTACGAAAGAGTTATTAAGCACTTTTTTCCGGCATAAAGGTTATCAATTTAAGTTTGTAGCATTACCATTAAAACGTTTTGATAAATGGTATACCGAAGATGCAATTGATTTTAAGTTTCCTGATAATATCCGCTGGCGTAGTGAGCAATCTAATAACTTAAATATTTCTTATAGTCAGCCTGTTATTCATTTAGTGGCCGGTTCATATGTCTTAAAGAATAATAATAGTAAACCTGAAAGTATGACTAGCCTAGGCACTATTTTAGGTTTTTTTCCAACACTTTGGTATGACAAAATTAAGTCAGGGACTGTTGAATTAGTTGAGGTTACTTCGCCTTACAGTCTTATTAAACATTTATTGCGTGGTAATGTAGATGTCACCAATATTGATAAAAATGTTATTAATTATAATTTGAAATTGTTAGGAAAAAAAAGCAATGACATTGTACTTAATGAAGACATTAAGAATGAGCCATATGCTTACCATTTTTCATCGATAAACCATCCCGGAATTATCAAGGAATTTGACGAATTCCTAAATGAAAATCCTAAAGTCATTGCTCGTATTAAAACGAAATACAGCATAATAGAAGCAGATCCTGCCAAATACCATAATCAATAATTTATAGAGAGTTTCATACGTATGACAGATCAAATCGAGTGCTATCATCGATCCTTCTTATTTGGCAAATGGTATCGAAGTGAACATGATGAAGCAGGCAATGCTTTTACTGAATATGCACAATTGTCAGACGATGGTCATTACGAGTTCACTTTTATCCAACATGATGATGTTGGTAACATTAGTGAGCAAACAGTTGAGTCTGGTGATTGGGGACTTGTTGGCGATATTCACTTTACCATCAGTAAAAGTGAATTTATTGATAAAGAGCATTATGCCGCAGACTTAACCCATGAAGATAACTATCATGCTTATCGCGTATTAACCTTAAATAGTCAAATATTCGAATATCAGCATATCTTAACTAATGAAGTGTTTATCCTACGCCGAGTTATTGATAATATCGCACTCAGTTGAGACCTAAGTTAAAGTCCACATACTTATTACCCGTTTATATTAATTATCTTGTTGAGAATTCGAATGAAGCAAATTAAAGCCGCCAGTTTAATTACTGCGATTAAAACACCGTTTAACGCAAAGGGTGACATTGATTTTAATACGTATGATCAATTAGTCGCTGAACAAGTAAAAGCTGGTGTTGATGGTATTGTTGTTGGTGGCACGACTGGTGAAGGGCACTTACTAACTTGGGAAGAACATTTAATTCTTATTGCCCACAGTGTTCATAAACACGGTAAAGACTTATTAATTATTGGTAATACGGGTAGCAACAATACGCGTGAAGCGATAAAAGCAACACAACATGGTTTCGCAACAGGTATGGACGCAGCACTGCAAATTAATCCATATTATGGTCGCAGCTCTTTTGCTGGCGTTAGCGCACACTTTGAAAAAGTGCTCGATATTGGTCCGGCATTTATCTACAACGTGCCAGGTCGAACTGGACAAGATTTAACGCCAGACTTAATTGAACCGCTTTCAAAACACAAGAATTTTATTGGTGTTAAAGAATGTGCCGGTAATGATCGTATTGCTTATTATGAAGAGCGTGGCATTGCTTGTTGGTCAGGAAACGATGACCAATGTGCAGTAGGGCGTCATCAACATGGCTCACATGGTGTTATTTCAGTAACTTCTAATATAGTGCCTGGCTTAATGCGAAAATTAATGGATACGCCAAACGAAGCATTAGACACGCGCATGCAACCGTTAATGAGTTGGCTGTTTTGCGAGCCAAATCCAATTGCGATTAACACCACTTTGATGATGACTGCAGCGGTCGCGCCTATTTTTAGAATGCCTTATAAAGCATTAACTAAAGCGCAACGTGAAGAAGGTTTAGCGTTATTATCTGAACTATCTCAAGATGAACTTGTTGGTGATAAATTAAACTTAATGGCTGACGAAGATTTTCATTATAGCTATTAATAATCGTTATTAGTGACACTACTAGTAACGGCTGTTAATTAATGAAGATGGCTATTTTTAATATATAAACAGTGAGCTTTGACTCACTGTTTTTTATGTTCAGGATGAACGGTCAGTTTTTTTGTTCCAGACAAAAACTAAGTACCTGCATCCATGCAAGCAATGTCACGGTGCCATGACCGTTTTTAGGCATCCTGCCTTCACGGCATTAATACATCCGTGTATGTCGAAGGCAAAGAATGACGATGTTCAGGCCGTTCTTAGCCATCCATGGCTTCACGGCATTATTGCATCTCGGTAATTGCTCCATGCATTACTCTAATAACTTACATCCATGTAAGAACATGCACGTTGATGAACGGTCAGTTTTTTTGTTCCAGACAAAAACTAAGTACCTGCATCCATGCAAGCAATGTCACGGTGCCATGACCGTTTTTAGGCATCCTGCCTTCACGGCATTAATACATCCGTGTATGTCGATGGCAAAGAGTGACGATGTTCAGCGCTTTTTCAAACATCCTATATATCAAATCTATTTTTAATTAAATTGTTTTCATCAATTTATTAAGTTGCGGGCGCATTGCTTCAGGTAACGCGAAGTTTTGCTCAATATTGCTGATAGGGCAGTTAAACGTTAGCTCTACCGCACAAAGTTGTAGATCTACTTGTTGGTCTAATAATTTATTCTCTTGCTCAATCAACGGCTGCTGTTTGCCATGAAGTCTGTCACCCAGCACCGGAAAGCCAATATTTGCAGCATGAATGCGTATTTGGTGCTTACGTCCCGACTCAATATTAACTTTCAATAACGATAAGTCGCGCTCTTTATCATAATCAAGATGTGTAAAATGACTACAAGCAGGTTTGCCCTCTATCGCTGATTCAATCGTTTCTGGTTGTGGGCGCTGTTGATGATTGCCGTGAACAATAATGTTATAGGTCTTTTCTAGCTGATGTTGTTCAAACATCTGACTTAACGCTCGCGCTGCTTTTTTGCTATGGGCAACCAAAATTAATCCTGTCGCTGCACGGTCAAGTCGATGTACAGAGAAAACGGCTCGTTCAGGTAATAAGTTTTTTTGTGCCCAGCGGGTAATAGTGCAATGGTCGCTCCATTTCGAACCCTGAGATAACATGCCATAAGGTTTATACCAGACACTATATTCTGCTAAATCAGCTATTAACTGTGCTGGAGTAGGAACTTGGGATAAAACGGTAAAGTCGTAATAAAAATGTAGCTTGTCACCAATATGTAGTGGCTTCTTTAGGCGGCGACAACGTTGTGTTGTTTTACCGCGACTATGCCACAGTGCGCCTTTATCAATAGCCTTTTTTATCTCACCAACACTCAAGTCACATTGAATCTGTAATGCTTCAATGATGCTTAAGCTGCGGTCAATATTTATGTGGCATTCAAATTTTTTCAAAATAGTTCTACTCAGTAAATTACTGTCAGCTAGTTTAACAAATTTATTGCGGTAATTGGTGTGAAGAAAGTAACTTCTATCGCTTGGGAAACAATATAAAAGAGTGAAAATTTAGTATCACTTTAATTTAGTGAAATTGAACATAGTTTTTAGCGTAATAGAACGATAAAATACTAGGTAATAGTAAAACAAAATGAGAACAACTAATGCAACGTAATGAAGAATTATTTCCTTTAGACAATGTCGGTAATGCTTTGTGGCAAATGTTAGAGGGCGGGGATGATCTAACTATCGAAAGAGAATTTGAATTTTCAGTTATTTTTTCTGATCAAGAGCAAGCGTTAAAGTTTGGTCAACTGTTGTTAGAAAATAACCAAAAACTTTCATTTTGCCCATACCAAGGTGATGAAGCTTTTCCATGGGAAATTACTGCTTATCCATTTATGGCGGCAAGTTATGAAAATATTGCTGCTTATCAAGAACTATTAACCTCAAGCGTAACGCCATTTTCAGGTAAGTACGACGGTTGGTATTGTCTTGACTCGACAAAGTAAGTTTATTTTTCGATTTACCAAAAACTCAGGAAAACAACATGGATGAGCAGCAATTTAGTCGACTAAAAAAAGCCAGCGCTAAATCATTTAATGATCAAAAAGCTTTGATAAAAAAAGTGCTAGCGGGGCGAGATATTGCATGTCAGCAATGTGGGACACCTATCAGAGTTGTTCTACCTGAAGACAAAAAAACAACGGGTTTATATTGCGCTAAAGGCTGTACTAATATTGCTTTAGATTTTGTTCTATAAAAACGAAGTAACCTACTATTTGATGAAAGCTACTTCGTTTTTTATCATTCATTTATTATAAGAATGTCGCAATATCTGTAATATTTTTCTTTGTTGTTGCATGGTGCGGCACGGTTGCATCATCACTCGGATAACCAGCAATTAACAACATGTAAGGTCGGCTATTGTCATCTCGACCACAAACCTTACTTAAAAAAGACATAGGTTTAGGTGTGTGGGTTAAGGTGACTAAACCACTAGAATGCAAAGCATTTATTAAAAAACCTGTCGCAATGCCTACTGATTCATGAACATAGTAATTAGTATTTTTCTCTTCAACCGAAATACCGCCTTTTTTCTCACTGAATATCGCGATTAGCCAAGGAGCATGTTCTAAATAAGGTTTGTTGGCATCTGTGCCTAATGGCTTTAACGCATCTAACCATTCTTCGCCCGCACGGCCTTGATAAAAGTTGCTTTCGTGAATTTCTGCTTGTTCTCGTATCTGCTTTTTAACATCGGCATCGTTGATAGCAACAAAGTGCCAAGGCTGATGGTTAGCACCACTTGGCGCTGTACCTGCCGCTTTTAAGCAGTTTTCAATCACTTCTTTAGCAACTGGGCGATCACTGAAACTACGAATACTGTGGCGACGTTTAATGTTTTGATAAAACTCTGCCGAACGCTCAAGCATTTCTTTACTAGTGTATTCAATATAATCGCTTAATGGCGATGCATCATGGGCTTGCATAAAACTTCCTATTACTTTTTATAATTTTTATTTATTTCGATTAAATTCATCATAAGGCAAGACATAACTAGGGTAAACAAGTTGTCGGCGAATAAGGTTAAAGATAAAACGCTTAAGTGTAGAGAGGTTTTTACTACTAGGGATTTCAGCTAATAAAACTAAATAGTACTAATAATTACTAAAACTAAAACTAAAACTAAAACTGGCGATGTTTGTGCTTTGATAATTTATCTAAATAATTATTGAGTCCCGTGCGATGACGAGTTATTTCCGCTTGATATACACCGATAAAGAGAAATATTGTCATGATCACAGAAATAAATAGCAAATGTATCTCTTGAGTATAAGCCGACACTAATGTCGTGATCACGGCGCCAATAACGCAATAGCTTAATGCTATTCTCAACCACACATAGATGGCTATCATGGCAATATAAGCAGCTGACTGGCTTAATTGAGGATTTGCTTTCAAAGTTTATGGTCTTCTTGTCGTTAAATTATATCTTGCGCAGAGATCAGTATAATTAACGTTAGAGGAATATATAAGCTATTATCTATTCGAAAAAGACATAAGAAAGAGGTTAAGTTTATATCCTGAATTTAACTAATTTGGCTATTCAGTGTTCTGACGCTATGTCGGTGAATAATATCCTTCTTGAGAAAACAAAAAAGCGCCAGAAGGCGCTTTTTAAATGCTAAATTTTATTGTCAGTCAATAAAATTAACCGATGAATTTTCGCGCGTTACGGAACATGCGAACCCAAGGTGAATCTTCTTGCCATTCATCTGGGTGCCATGAGTTTGCAACTGTACGGAATACACGTTCTGGATGAGGCATCATAATAGTGACTCGACCATCAGTTGTTGTTAATGCCGTAATACCGTCAGGTGAACCGTTCGGGTTGGCAGGGTAGGTTTCTGTTATGTGACCATAGTTATCAACATAACGCATCGCAACTGTACCTGATTCATTGGCAGCATCAATAGCATCATCAGAGCTGAATTCAGTACGACCTTCACCGTGAGATACAGCGATAGGCATACGAGAGCCTGCCATACCATCGAAGAAGATAGATGGATTTTCTTGAATTTCAACTAAGCTAAAACGCGCTTCAAATCGTTCAGACTTGTTTTGAACGAAACGTGGCCAAGCTTGTGAGCCTGGGATAATTTCTTTCAGATTTGACAACATTTGACAGCCGTTACAAACACCTAAAGAGAAAGTATCTTCACGTTCGAAGAAAGCTTTAAACATGGCTTTAGCATCTTTGTTGAACAAAATTGATTTTGCCCAACCTTCACCAGCACCTAATACATCACCGTACGAGAAACCACCACAAGCTACTAAACCGTTAAAATCAGCTAAATCAGTACGACCAGACAATATGTCTGACATGTGTACATCAATTGCTACAAAACCAGCACGGTCAAATGCCGCGGCCATTTCTACATGAGAGTTAACACCTTGCTCACGTAAAATTGCGATGCGAGGATTTGTGCCGTTCTGCGCATCTTTCGCGATAAGTTCTGCGACAATGTCTTCATTAATGTCGAAACTTAACTCAGCATTTAAACCTGGATCTTCAGTATCGTATTTTACATCGTGTTCTTGTTGCGCACATTCAGGATTATCACGCAGTGACTGCATTCTAAATGTGGTTTGTGCCCATAACGTACGGAAGTAAGTTCGAGAATTTTCTAGTACTACCGCACCGTCACGGCTAAAACGTAGCGTATCTTCGTTATTAATACGGCCAATATCAGTACAACAATCTAAAATATCGTGCTCAGCTAATACCGCGTGGATAGCATCAACATCGCTTTCACGAATTTGAATGACAGCACCCAACTCTTCATTAAATAGCACGTCAACATCATTACCTGATGCAGAAGTTAACTTAGTTAAGTCAATATCAACACCGGTATGGCCAGCGAATGCCATTTCAACAACAGAGGCAAATAAACCACCGTCAGATCTATCATGATAAGCAATAAGCTTTTCGTCACGCACTAAGGTTTGCATGGCGTTAAAGAAGCCTTTTAACGTTTCAGGGCTATCAACGTCTGGCGTTTCATTACCAAGTTGTTTGTATACTTGCGCTAAACATGAACCGCCTAAACGGTTTTTCCCTTTTGATAAGTCGATAGCAACAATGCGCGTATCGCCTTGATCTGTTCTTAACTCTGGCGTTACGGTTTTACGAATATCTTCAACAACACCAAAAGCGGTGATGATTAATGACATAGGTGATGTTACTGATTTTTCTTCACCATTTTCATCCCACTGAGTACGCATCGACATAGAGTCTTTACCAACAGGAATAGTTAAACCAAGCGCCGGACAAAGTTCTTCACCAATAGCTTTAACCGCTTCGTATAAACCTGCATCTTCACCCGGGTGACCAGCTGGAGACATCCAGTTTGCAGAAAGCTTAATACGGTTTAAGTCTCCGATATCAGTACCAGCAATGTTGGTTAATGATTCGGCTACGGCTAAACGAGCAGAAGCACCAAAGTTAAGTAATGCCACTGGCGTACGCTCACCTAATGACATCGCTTCACCGTGGTAAGAATCAAGCGCTGAAGCGGTAACACCACAGTCAGCTACAGGTACTTGCCAAGGGCCAACCATTTGGTCGCGATTAACCATACCCGTTACCGAGCGGTCACCAATAGTAATTAGGAAGGTTTTTTCAGCAACCGTAGGTAAAGATAAAATTCTGTCTGCAGCATCACTTAGAGTGATATCAGCAACGACTAACTCATCACCAGTTGCAGTTTCAGTCGTCACGTCTTTAAATATTTTTGGCGTTTTACCTAATAATACGTCTAATGGTAAATCAATTGGTGTGTCTAACTTGTCGTTGCCGGCAAAATGTTCATCAGTTACCGTTAAGTGTTCTTCTTCTGTTGCTCGGCCTACTACGGCATAAGGAGCACGTTCACGAGCACAAATATTTTTAAAGGTTTCAAGGTTTTCATCTGATACCGCAATAACGTAACGCTCTTGAGATTCGTTACACCAAATCTCATGTGGTGCCATGCTGCGCTCATCGTTTGGTACGTTGCGAAGTTCAAATACACCACCGCGACCACCATCTGAAACTAATTCAGGGAAAGCGTTTGATAAACCACCCGCACCAACATCGTGAATAAAGGCGATAGGGTTTTGCTCTCCTAACTGCCAACACTTATCAATAACTTCCTGACAACGACGTTCCATTTCTGGGTTTTCACGTTGTACTGAAGCAAAGTCTAAGTTTTCAGCTGATTGACCTGAAGCCATTGAAGAAGCAGCACCACCACCTAAGCCAATGTTCATTGCTGGGCCGCCAAGGGCAATTAAATGCGCGCCAACAACGATTTCACGTTTTTGTACATGTTCATCACGAATGTTACCTAAACCACCAGCAAGCATAATAGGTTTATGGTAACCACGAACTTCCGCGCCATTGAATGAGTTAACTTCTTCTTCATAGGTACGGAAGTAACCTAAAATAGCCGGACGGCCAAATTCGTTGTTAAACGCCGCGCCACCTAATGGACCTTCCATCATAATATCGAAGGCTGAAACGATACGACTTGGCTTACCAAAGTCTGACTCCCAAGGCTGTTCAAAGTTTGGAATACGTAAATTTGACACTGAAAAACCAACTAAACCGGCTTTCGGTTTAGAGCCAATACCTGTTGCGCCTTCATCACGAATTTCACCACCAGAGCCCGTTGCAGCACCAGGGTATGGTGAAATAGCGGTAGGGTGATTGTGAGTTTCAACTTTCATTAGAATTTGAATGTCTTCATGGTTGTAGCCATAGACATTGGTTTCAGGGTGTGGGAAGAAACGACCACCTTTATTACCCACCATAACCGCAGCGTTATCTTTGTAGGCACTTAAGACAAAATCAGGGTTAACTTCATGGGTATTGCGGATCATTTTAAATAATGATTTTGGCTGTTTTACGCCATCAATAGTCCAATCAGCGTTAAATATTTTATGACGACAATGTTCAGAGTTTGCTTGAGCAAACATATAAAGTTCGATGTCGTGAGGATTACGACCCAGCTTACTGAAGTTTTCGAATAAGTAGTTAACTTCATCTTCAGCTAATGCCAAACCTAAATCTATATTGGCTTGAACTAAAGCGTTTTTACCACCATTTTCAATATCAATTGCAGTGAGTTCGCCTGGCTCTGCCGTAGCAAAAAGGCTAGTTGCGTGAGCCATTTCAGAAAATACCGCTTCCATCATGCGATCTGAAATTAAGTGATTAAGCTGAGTTTGTTGTTGCGCAGATAACTCAGTTGATAACGATATGTAATATGCAATGCCGCGTTCTAAGCGAGAAACTTTTGCAAGACCACAATTGTGTGCGATATCGGTAGATTTTGATGACCAAGGTGAAATAGTACCTGGACGAGGTGTAACTAATAAAAATTGCCCAACAGGTTCATGTTCTTCAATTGTTGGTCCATACTTAAGAAGTTGCTGTAAAACTTGAGATTCTTCAGCGTTTAGCTCTTCTGTAACATGTGCAAAGTGGGTAAATTCAGCATAGATATCCGTGACGGGCAGTTGCAGCTCAGAACACTGATTTAGTAGCTTACTTACTCTAAAATCAGATAGTGCTGGCGCACCGCGAAGGGTTTTCATCAACATCGACATAGTCTATTTCACCGGTTAGATTAATTAAGGATAAAAAACGCGCGTATTATAGATGAATCGACCTGATTATAGAAACGATTTGTCTCATTTGAGACTAATTTTTTAAGCTTAAATAATTAAAACTGTAAAAAGAGCTTTTTTAATAAATGAATTCACGTGACAATAGGGCACTATGATAAAAAAACAAATAAAATCATTTACTAAGAAATTCAACGTTAATCAGCTCTGGGCAGCGTTTTTACTGCTATCTTCGTTGTTTTTGTTGGGTTGTAAATCCGAGCCATCGCCAGCTAATTTACAACGTATTATTGATCGTGGCTACGTTACAGTTGGTACGTTATATGGTAATACCAGTTATTATCTTGACGCTGAAGGAGCTGCAGGATTTGAATATGAGCTTGCACAAAAATATGCCAATTTTTTAGGTGTAGAATTAAAGATGTTGCCAAGCTACAACCTCAATGAATTATTCGAACAATTGAATAACGGCGAGGTTGATTTACTTGCGGCTGGATTGTCGGTAACGGATGAGCGTCTGCAACAGTATCGTTTTGCGCCAAGTTATGATGATGTTAGTCAAAAGCTGGTATTCAAGCAGGGCAACATTAGGCCAAGAGAATTAAGTGATTTAACTGGCAAGTTAGCAATTGTTGCAGAGTCAAGCCATGTTGAAAACCTAGCCCGCTTAAAGCTGTCTAACCCTAAATTAGCTTGGTCAGAAACCAGTGAGTTAGACAGTGATGAATTACTGTTAAGTGTACTTTCTGGTGAAATAGATTATACCGTTGTTGACAGTAATACCTTAGCAATCAACCGCCGTTACTATCCGGAAATTAGTATTGGCTTTACCATACGTAAAGCAGAGCCACTGGCTTGGATGGTAAGTAAGCAAAGCGATGATGCCATTTTAGGTAGTTTAGTAGAGTTCTTTGGCCAAGTTCATCATAACGGTGTCTTACTGGCATTAGACGATAAATATTATGGTCATATTGAAGAGTTTAATTATGTTGATACTCGGATGTTTATTAAAGCCATTGAAAATAAACTACCAAAATATCAACCATTATTTGAAAAATATGGTCAAGAAATGGATTGGCGCTTATTAGCGGCAATTAGTTATCAAGAATCACATTGGAACCCACATGCTCGTTCGTTTACCGGTGTGCGAGGCATGATGATGTTAACGTTGCCAACTGCTAAACAAATGGGGATTAAAAGCCGTTTAGATGCTGAGCAAAGCATTCGCGGTGGCGCCAAGTACTTTAAACAATTAATTGATCGTATGCCTGCTAGAATACCAAACCCCGACCGCTTATGGTTTGCCCTAGCTTCCTACAATATTGGTTTAGGCCATTTACATGATGCTCGCACGATAACGCAGCAACAAGGTGGAGATCCTGATCGTTGGGTCGAAGTGAAAGAGCGCTTGCCGCTGTTAAAACAAAAAAAATATTATAAAAAAACTCGTTATGGCTATGCTCGTGGTGATGAACCTGTACATTATGTTGAAAATATTCGCCGTTATTACGATACATTAACTTGGATGGATAATCAGACCAAAAAGCTTACGCCTAAAACAGAGATAGCTGCAAACGCAACGGATGAATAAGCTGAAGCAATATAGTAAATAGTGCAGAAAACTTATGTGGTTATGTTTATTTTGGCTTAAATTCTAGTATAAATTTAAATAATCATGTTCATTGTCATTAAACGGTCACAATTATTATTGATACTAGTGAAAATTAGGAATAACATCAGAAAATAAAATAAAAATAAAGTGTGTGATTAGGCATGCTAAAGAGGTTAAAAATGAAAGCTAGAAAATGTTTATCAAGTAACCAAAGAAAAAGAACGTTACACCGTAATAAAGTAAAGTTAGCTAACCGTCGGCATACGCAATTCAGTGTCGACCAATATAACAATGAAGAATCATCCGTTAATGCCAATAACGAGCTAGAAAATAGCTAGCTCGTCTACCGCAAAATTATTCTGAAATACTGCCTGAAAATATCACTAAAAATATTAACCGTACTAATAATTAAGTCTCCAGCTAAACGTGTTTGCCACGGCTCCAATCACTTGCTTTAAGTAACCTATTGCCCGCGTCAACAGCGCCACTTTCCATTGTTGTGCCCATAGAGTCATTCCAACGGTTTAAATAGCCAAATAAAGATATGACGCCGAGTATTTCAACTATTTCTCCTTCATCCCAATAGCGATGAAGAGCCTCACTGATATTTTCATCAACGGCGTTAGGTACACTTGACGCAGCTAAGGCAAACTCAAATGCAGATTTTTCAGCATCAGTATATAAATCACTATCACGAAAACCCCAAATGTTATCTAAGCGTTCATCTGTGCCGCCATACCTTTCAGCAGCTAAAATTGTGTGGGCTTCGCAATACCGACAACCCGTATTAGCACTGGTGATGTAGCCAATTAAACGTTTTTGCTCTGCGGTTACTCGTCCGTCATTTGCCATTACTGCCATATTTAAATTAATAAATGCTTTAGCAATTGCTGGGCGGCGTTGCATGGTTAAAACACTGTTTGGACAAAAGCCTAACGTTTCATTAAAAAAGCGTGCTAGTTCGGCAACATCTTCATTTTCATCGCTAGCTAATGGGGTGACAAGTGGCATTATAAATCTCCAATATGAATAAATAATCAACAGTTTTTTTAAAAGTTAACTTAGCATATTTACACGATGTTGCAAATGCAATATCTTTATTGAAATGTTGTATTGTTAATTTTCGATCTTGGTAAGCACATGCAAAATAAGAGATTGCTATAACTTTAGGATAATTATTGTGTCAAAAGAAATGACAAGGTAAAGTGAAATTGCTCATTATTCTATTTTAAGGTGTCACTATTTCTTCTACAGCGAGAGAACAAGCGTTTAAGCTATCAAGCCTGATTGATAGCCCGCTAGATTTGTCTAATCATTTACCTTTTCGTGTTGCTGTTGTGAGTAATTTATTAGCGCTTAACCGTGACCTAAGCATTCGCAGTTTATCGAACTTAGCGCCAAGAGAGATGCGCGTTATACTCAATATTGGTTCATATATGCCAATAAAGTCTGCTGACATTGCATATCAATCAAGAATAGATTCGACCAATGTTAGTCGGGCAGTGAAAGTACTATTGGCTAAAGAGTTAATTATTTCTGAGCCCGATCCAAAGAGTAAAAACATTAAGTATTTGTCGTTAACGACATCAGGAACAATTTTATACAAGCAGTTAACTGAGGCACTTGAACCTCGAGCACAAGCGCTTGAAAGTGTATTGTCTGAAGAAGAAAAGGCGAGCTTTTTTCAGTGTTTAACAAAAATTGAAGCGAAAGCAGAACAGCTACTTTCACAACAAGCATTATCATTTGTTAATCAAGGGCTAGAGCTTCCTGCTGATCAAAAAGAGTTACTCCGTTGGTATAAAAAGAGTCAGCAGAAAGAATGCTAATGCGGGTTTAGCTAGATTTAGTTAGGTTTAGCGGTTACATAGTCAAGGAGGAAGTTATGACGATTGAGCACGGGAGCTACTCCATCACGCTTGACGGCAGTGTTTTGAGCATTACCTTATCAGGAATGTTTAATGATATTGCCACACAAAATGTTTGTTATAAAATTCAAAGCGAAGTTGAAAGCCTTAACGGGCAAAGCTTTGGAGTATTACTTGATTGTACTACCTATGAAGGTAGTACGCGTGAAGCACACCAAATTTCTAATCAATTTTTATTGTGGCTTAATAAACAAGCTTGTAGCGCTAGAGCGATTATATATAATCAAAAACTTTATTTTGATATTGTTAAAAATGAACAGCCTGCGCTATTTGAATTACAAAATCGTAAGGAATTTCATGATTTAGCAGAGGCAAAATCTTGGCTGGCTGTACAGCTTTAAGCTATTCAGTCGCGCTTCTTTCTAACAATACTGCACCTGAATCGTTGTCGCCTAATTTATCCTCAGGATTATAAATAGGGCAGTTCTTCATTGATAAACATCCACAACCAATGCAGCCATCGAGTGAGTCTCGCAGCTTTTCTAAATAGGCTATTTTTTGGTTTAAGCCCTTTTGCCAATAACGTGATAATTGCTGCCAATCATCTTTAGTTGGTGTTCTGTTATCAGGCAAGTTGGCAAAAGCTGCTTTGATTTCTTCTAAACTGACCCCCATTTTCTGCGCGGCTTTGATAACAGAAATACGCCTTAGCACTTCGCGCATATAACGACGTTGATTACCTTGGTTTCGTAAGCTTTTAATCAAACCTAAGCTTTCATAAAAATGTAAGGTTGATACTTTTACACCGCAGCGTTTTGCTACTTTCCCAACACTTAAATTAGCTTCTTCTAGCATTGATTAACCCTTTTTTAATTTTTTTGAAAATAATGCTTTACCTCAAGTGCTCTTGAGGTTTTATGCTTGGTTTCAACATTAACACAAGGGAGTTAAATAATGAAAAATTTAGCCACTGAACACAATAAAGCTAGAGATAAATTTATTACTAACAAATACAAAAACAAGACATTACGCAGAATCTTCCAAATTTATAATGCCACCTTATGTAACAAGTAACGCTATCTCATCAAGAACATAACTAAAAAAAATTAATCGAAATAAAATAACTAAAAGGAAAGCATTATGTTGTATTTAGAACATTTAAATTTAGTCGTTAAGGATATTCCTCGGGCACTAGCATTTTATCAAGCGGCGTTTCCACATTGGCATATTCGCGGTGAAGGACATTCCACTTGGCATGGTAAGCCAAGACGTTGGCTGCATTTTGGTGATGATTATTTATATCTTGCTTTGAGCGACCATGGTGACAGTGATATTCGTGATAACAGCGGTTATCAAGTGGGGTTAAGTCATTTTGCCTTTGTTACTGATGAATTAGCGAAAGTAACTCAACGTCTAAAAGCGGCAGGGTTTATTGGAGAGCAGGGAGATGGCACTTCAGGCATTCGCAATAATACCTACTTCGTTGATGCAGATGGCTATGAAATAGAGTTTGTCGAATATTTAACTGAGGTTGTAGCAAAGCGAAATGATTATTAACTTATTAAGCCTAAAGTAATAACAGCCTTGAACAACACTGCTGATGGCACTATTTATTAGCGGCTACAACTGATTGGCTGTTGTTATTTTCTAAGTTTTTTCTATTACATTAGCTGCAGATTTTTTAGCTTTTTTTTCAGCTTTTTTTTCAGCTCGACGACGTTTAAAAAATGCTGAAAGCATAGCGCTACACTCTGTTGCAAGTAACCCTGATTTTACTGCTATTTGATGGTTATGCTTTTCATGGTTAACCAACGCAAAGGCGCTACCGGCAGCGCCAGTTTTAAAGTCTTCACTGGCAAATATTAACTGCTTAATTCGGCTATGTATTAGTAAGCCTGCACACATACAACATGGCTCAAGTGTTACATATAAAGTGCAGTCTAATAGCCGATAATTTGCGATGTTTTTACCGGCATCACGAACTGCCATCATCTCGGCGTGTGCTGACGGGTCGTTGTTCATGATTGATTGATTAAAACCTTCACCAATAATTTTTCCATCACAAACTATAACCGCACCAACCGGTATTTCATTGTGGCTTTCGGCAAACATTGCCAATTCAATAGCGCGGCGCATGAATTTTTCATCTTCAGCTGAAAATTCTGCCGCTAGCGATAAACTTGCATTAAGTGATGGCATATTGTCAGTCATAAGCTATAAAAACATTTCTAGTAAATCATTAAGGTATCTGTGACCCAATTTGCTGACCGACCAAAGCGTGCCATCAAACTCCATCAGCTGTTTTTCTTGCGCATGCAATAGTGTCGGTAAAACAGCTTGCTCACTCAGGCCTGTGTAGGCTTTAAATTCATCAAGCGAAAAACCAGCATGTAAGCGCAGTCGGTTCATCATGTACTCAAACGGCAATTCTTCGTCTGTCACCGTATGAATTTTGTCGAGCGCTTTTCTGCTGGTGTCTAGATAACCTTTCGGGTGTTTTACTTTTACCGTGCGATAGACTTGTTGATTATCGACATCAGTAATTTTGCCATGTGCGCCACAACCAATGCCGAGGTAATCGCCAAATTGCCAATAGTTCAGGTTATGCTGACATTGGTATTCAGGCTTACTGTAGGCTGATATTTCATATTGTTGATATCCTGCTTCATTGAGCAGGGCTATGCCTTGGTCTTGAATATTCCACAGTATTTCATCTTGCGGTAATTTAGGTGGCCTAGAATGAAAGGCGGTATTTGGCTCAATGGTTAATTGATACCATGAAATATGTGTCGGTTTTAAAGCTATGGCTGTTTTTAAATCATCGAGTGCATGTTCAACGGTTTGCTCAGGTAAACCATGCATTAAATCTAAATTAAAACTTTTAACACCGCATTCACTAGCTAAGTTTGCTGCTGTTTTCGCTTGTTGACTGTCATGTATACGGCCAAGCTTTATCAACTTATCTGATTCAAAACTTTGCACACCCACCGATAAACGCGAAACACCGCCGTTAAAAAAGCCGATAAACTTTTCAGCTTCAACCGTGCCGGGGTTTGCTTCTAAGGTTATTTCAATATCAGCTTTATGTTCAAAACGTTGCAGCACTTTTGTTAATAACTGTTCAATTGCTGGCGCTGAAAATAAGCTTGGCGTGCCGCCACCAATAAATATTGAATGCAAAGGGCGCTGCTGCAAATTGAAACGCGCTATATCTGTGTCTAAATCTAGTAATAATTGCGCGACATAATCTTGCTCAGGAATTGCATGTTTTAAGGCATGAGAATTAAAGTCACAGTATGGACATTTTTCCACACACCAAGGTATGTGAATATATAGCGATAATGGTGGTGCAATTAACATATTAAATAATTTCTTTGGCAAGTAGTGGTACTAATTGCTGCAAGGCTTGACCACGATGACTAAGTTGATTTTTTAAATCTCGAGGTAATTGTGCTGAAGTCATTTTATGTTGCTCTTGCCAAAATACCGGATCATAACCAAAGCCTTGCTCGCCTTGTTTTTCACGGCAAATTCTACCTTGCCAAACACCGTGACAAATTAGTGGTGTTGGATCGTTTTCATGACGCATATAAACCAATACACAATGAAAACGAGCACTACGCTTTTCGTCAGCTACATTTTCCAATGCAGTTAATAGTTTATTTGTGTTGTCATCATCACTAGCATTTTCACCGGCATATCGAGCAGAATAAACCCCAGGAGCACCATTTAAAGCATCAACTTCTAATCCAGAGTCATCAGCAATGGCGGGCATACCGGTAATTTTAGCAGCATGACGAGCTTTGATAATGGCGTTTTCAACAAAGGTGGTGCCAGTTTCAGCAACGTCAGGCACATTGAATTCACTTTGTGGTTTGATTTCAATATTTTGCTCTGCTAACAAACTGGCGAGCTCTTTAACTTTGCCCTTATTACCTGTTGCTAATACGATAGTCGACATCACTAAACCCTTTGAATAAATTAATCATAACAATGGCGCGCATAATACCTTAATCTAAAGCAAAGAGGGAGTAGCTTTGTGATAACTCAGAGGTAATATGTCGTTAAAAGATACATTGATTGCATTGGTGATTATTTTTATCTGGGGTTTCAACTTCATCATTATTGCGTGGGGTGTTGAGTCGATGCCGCCATTGTTAATGGGGGGATTAAGGTTTTTACTTGTCGGGCTTTTAGGCAGCTTATTTATTCGTAAGCCTGATATTCCATGGCGTTGGATGGCACTATATGCTTTTACCTTATGTTTTGGACAATTCTCTTTACTGTTTTCTGCGCTCGCTGTAGGTATGCCAGCAGGGTTAGCGTCACTCGTTTTACAATCTCAAGCGATATTCACCTTACTGTTTTCTGTAATAATTCTAAAAGAACAAATTAAAGCTAACCAAGTGTTGGCAATGCTGATTGCGGGCGCTGGTTTGTATATTATTGGTAGCTCGGGTCAAACAAGCAATATGACGCTAATTGGCTTTGCCTTTACTATTGCTGCCGCCATTGCATGGGGGGTGGGTAATGTCGTCAATCGAATGATTAACCAGCGTGGTTACCGGGCAAATATTGGCTTAGTGGTGTGGTCATCTTGGGTTGCTATGCTGCCTTTTTTCCTCACCAGTTATATTGTTGAAGGAGAAGATGCCATTAAGCAAAGCTTATTGAATTTAAATTGGCTTAGCTTTGTGGTGTTATTTTACTTGGCGATTGCAGCATCAATTATTGGCTATAGCTTATGGAGTTATTTACTGACTCATTATCCAGCAGGGCAAGTTGCACCACTGACATTAGCGGTTCCAGTTGTTGGTATGGTATCTGCGGTAATCTTGCTTGATGAAAGTATGTCGGCGCAACAAATTTGGGGAATTTGTATCGTGATGTTAGGCTTGCTGGTGAACACATTTGGCAGTAAGTTGTATCAATTCCTACGCATTCGATTTGCATAAAATATGCTTAATTAACTTATAGCTTCAGTAAATTTTTACTTAAATAGCTCTCAAAAACAGCTCTTATTTACTTAGGTGACTATGCGTAATTATTGCAAATTAGATTTAATTTACTATTTTTATATATAGGGGCGGTCGATATGCCCTTGTCAAATAGGGTATGAGGAGATTATATGGATATAATTTATTGGGGGAAATATATTGTTATGGTGCTGACCGGCATCTTACTTATTTTACTTTCATTGCCTGAATGTTTAGCCAGTCTTAACTTAGCATTTAAGCCGAGAAACTGGTTGCTTTCTTTTGTACGTTATTTCGGCGGTCTCATTCTTATCTATAGTGCTTATTGCATTATAATTGATGCAATAATTTTTCGTCACTAGCACTTATCTATAGGGCAATAGATAAAAAAGGCAATAGATAAATTTCTACACCTACCTAATATCCTTCATGTAAGAACACTTTCACGCCACCTTTGATTTAATCGTAATTTACTTTTGATTACAGCTAGCTAAATCGGTAAAGTTATATTGAGAGAAACCTTTGAAATAACGGTAATAAAACTAACGTAATGCGATCGTTATTCGACAATAACTAATAGGTTAATCTTTTTAAAAGTACTTTTGATTTAAGGGATGTTTTACATGACATTACGGCAAGTAGCTAATAAATTATTATTTTTAAAGCCGCTACTAAATTTTTCTGTTTTACTTTGTTTTTGTGCAGTTATTTACTTATTTCTATTTTCTTCCATTACGCTGCAAGACAAATATGCATTGCCTAGTTTATTGTTGGCTTTATGGAGTTTATTATTTAGCGCATTACTTGGCTTATCAGTTAACGCACCAAATGAAAAAGTGGTAAGTAAAGGTTGGTTCAGCAAGCTTCGCTATAAATTAGCCAAAAGCTTATTTGCATTATCTATAATTATTTTTATTTTGCTGACATTCGCTGTGCTGTATATAACGCTTAGGCTTTTATCTGTATGGCTTTAGCAATTGCTTTATAGATGGTGATTTATTTAATTGGAAATGATAAAGCTACTTCCAGTGTTCCGTTTTATAGAGCGTAAATAAGAACACTTAATTATTATTTTATAAACAGCTGCAGCATAGCTAGTTCTATTAAGCGATTGTGTCCAAATGTAGAGTGTTAAAATGACCATCAATTATTTAAAAGGTAAAGGTACTGTAGATAAAATATTTGCTGACGATAATAAAGGCAGTCGTCATCAAAAATTTACCGTTAAGCTAAAAGCTAATAAATCGGTTTTAGTGGTGCATAATATTGATGTTTGCCAACGAATTCATGGCTTAAAGGTAGGAGATACTATTGAGTTTTATGGCGTCTATCAATGGAATCGATTTGGCGGTTTAGTGCATTGGACACATAGACCTAAGTCACCTAAAGAAGAGCATAAAGCTGGTTGGATTAAGCATTGTAATATTATATATCAGTAATTTGGTGCCAAATTCTCCTTTTATTTATATTTTGATAAAACTCTAAAAGGTGCTCGACTTGAGCACCTTTTTATTATTTAAGCCTTTGCTTTATAATACTAATTAAAGCTCTGTTAATGAAATTCCAAGTGCTTTGGCTATACCTTCACCATATGCTTTTGCTGCTTTTAAACAATGACGAATATGACGTTTTTGAATATCACTAGAAGCACCGCCAATTGATTCGGCAGTGTTGTCAAACAGTGCTTGTTTCTGCTGTTCATTCATCAAATTGAATAATGCGCCCGGCTGTGAGTAATAATCATCATCTTCACGGTGATCCCAGCGCATGGCAGCACCTGATAAATTTAGTGGCGGTTCAGAAAAATCAGGTTGTTCTTGCCATTCACCTTGGCTATTAGGTTCATAACCTATAGTTCTGCCAAAATTACTATCAACACGCATGGCACCATCACGGTGATAACTATGTACTGGGCATCGTGGGGCATTAACAGGAATAGAGTGATGATTGACACCTAACCGATAACGTTGAGCATCACCATATGAAAACAATCGTCCTTGCAGCATTTTATCAGGTGAAAAACTAATACCAGGTACCACATTTGCAGGGTTAAATGCGGATTGTTCAACTTCAGCAAAAAAGTTCTCGGGATTTTTATTTAACTCTAAAGTGCCAACATCTAATAACGGGTAATCTGCATGTGGCCACACTTTTGTTAAGTCGAATGGGTTATAGGGCGAGTTTTGCGCTTGTTCATCGCTCATTACTTGAATTTTTAATTGCCAGGAAGGTTTTTCGCCAGCTTCAAGTGCATTAAATAAGTCTGCCTGATGACTTTCTCTGTCTTCACCAATGAGCTTATTTGCTTGGGCATTAGTTAAGTTTTTAATGCCTTGGTTTGATTTAAAGTGAAATTTTACCCACGTGCGTTCATTGTCATCATTTATTAAACTAAAAGTATGGCTGCCAAAGCCATCCATGTGGCGATAACTTGCTGGAATTCCTCGTTCACTCATGACTATTGTAATTTGATGTAAAGCTTCAGGTAATGAGGTCCAAAAATCCCAATTATTCTGTGCGCTGCGCATATTGGTGCGAGGATCACGTTTTACCGCATGGTTTAAGTCAGGAAACTTTAAAGGATCACGCAGAAAGAAAACTGGCGTATTGTTGCCTACCAAATCCCAATTCCCTTCTTCCGTATAAAATTTTAAGGCAAAACCTCTAATGTCACGTTCGGCATCAGCAGCACCTCGTTCGCCAGCAACAGTGGTAAAGCGGGCAAAAAAGCCTGTTTTCTTACCAATTTCAGAAAATATTTTTGCTCGAGTATACTTGCTAATATCATGGGTTACAGTGAATGTTCCGTAAGCTCCTGAGCCTTTTGCATGCATACGTCTTTCGGGGATGACTTCACGGTCAAAGTGAGCTAATTTTTCTAAAAACCAGACATCTTGAAGTAATTGAGGGCCATTTTTTCCCGCGGTCATAATGTTTTGATTATCTGAAACAGGACAACCAGCACTGGTGGTTAGTTTCTTTTTCATTGTTAATTCCTCTCGTTATTAGATAACTATTGTCAGAGTTATAATAGTTGAGATAGTGGTATCTGAAAAATTGATTGATTATATGACTACGATAGATTTTATGTATTAAAAGGTGGTTTGCAAAAAGAAATAAATATTAAAAAGCCCTAGCTAACTTAATAACTAGGGCTGAATATTTTGCTACTTAGCTTATGAAAATTGGCTTCTAAAAGTTAGCTATTTAAAATTGTGATTTACGATACGCTTCACAAGCCACTTCATCTTCACATTCACCGTATAAGTATAAACTATGGTTAGTCAGTTTAACTTTGTGTGATTTTGCAATATCTTCTTGGCGTTGTTCAATAATATCATCTTCAAATTCAATTACTTTGCCACAGTTTAGACAAACTAAATGATCATGGTGTTTCTTATGACTTAATTCAAATACCGACTTGCCGCCTTCAAAGTGGTGACGAGTTACAATACCAGCATCATCAAATTGGTTTAATACACGGTAAACGGTTGCTAAACCAATTTCTTCTTGTTGCTCAAGTAAAATTTTATAAACATCTTCAGCGCTGATGTGTTGGTTATTTGGGTTTTGTAAAATAGCCAAAATTTTAATGCGCGGCAGAGTAATTTTTAATCCGGCTCTTTTTAATTCTTCGTTTTGTTCAGGCATTAACTTATGTCTCATACATCAGGCTTTCATTTATGGAAAATTATAGGGGGTTATGTGCTTGGTTGAAAGCGTTAGTTGCAATTGATTATTAATTTCACTGGTTTTATTAGTCTAAATGGTCATAATACCGCTTCTGGTCTGATGAGTTATACTAAATAGACCTTGTGAAAATTGTGTGTACTCAATGTTTCTTCCTATATTGAAAGAGGTTTTATGTTTAAAAAAGCTTGGTTATTGAAATTATTACTGAATATTTGGCCGCCACTTCGCTTTGCGGGCATTAAAGTGGATAAGATCTCTGCCGATTTTCGTACCGCGCAAGTTAGTCTCAAACTAAATATTTTTAATAGAAATGCGGTTGGAGTGCATTTTGGCGGCTCGCTATTCGCTATGACTGACCCATTTTACATGTTGATGATTATGGGCTGCCTAGGTGACGATTACATTGTTTGGGATAAGTCTGCTGATATTGATTTTATTAAGCCCGGCAAAGGAAAGGTGACCGCTGAATTTTTAGTTACTGATGCGCTTTTAAAAGATATAGTCGCGCACACTGCACACGGTGAAAAATATTTGCCTGAACTACCCGTTTATGTCAAAAATGAAAAAGACGAAGTTGTAGCGAAATTAAATCGAAAATTATATATTCGTAAGAAAAAATCAGCATAAAAGTTGAAGTAAAACAAATATTAGTTTTGTTTTATGCATTAATCGTTCGATTTTACATATACTCAAACTTATTTTAATCAGGACGATTTCTATATGTTTGTACAATTATCTTTAGCAAAAAAAATCAACATATTTTTAGTACTGTTCGCAATAATTTTTCTTAGCACAACCGTTATCTTTTTTTGGTTTGATGAAAAAGCATTAAGTGAAAAGTTTGTTAAAAATAACCTAGAAAATCTCGCGTTAAACTATTTCGATTCAGTTAACACCATGATGTTAACGGGAACTGCCACTAATCGAAAAATTGCCCAGCAAAAAGCCCTTAGCCAAGAAGAAATAGTTGAGGCGCGCATTATCAGAGCTCCAGCATTAATAAAAACCTTCGGTAAGGGCTTTGATGATCAAGCGCCAATTGACGAGTTTGAACGTACAGGACTATCTGGCAACAAAGAATTCAAACATATAGTGCAAGATGGTAAAAACATGATGACTTTTATCATGCCGATTCATGCAAAAAGTGATTACCGTGGCACTAATTGTTTAACCTGCCACCAAGTTGCTGAAAATGAAATTCTGGGAGCGGTTAAAATAACTTATGACTTAACTACTGTAGATAAAGAAATTAATGAGTCGATAATTAAAGCAGGATTACTACAGCTGATTATTACGGTGATTTGTTTCAGCTTGCTAAGCTTTATGTTTAGTAAACTAGTTATTTCTCGTTTACGTCGATTAAAGCGCACTATTAATGATGTTGAAGAAAATCTAGATTTAAATAAAACCATTAAAGTGAATTACGACGACGAGTTAGGTGCGGTAAGTATTGCACTAAACAGCATGATGGATAAATTTAAAGATAGTTTTCTTTCTTTCTCTAGCGCTACCGAGCAATTGATTGACTCCGCTAAAAATGTTGATGAAATTTCAACATTGACTCGTGAAGCAGTGCTTAATCAAAAAAATGGCACAGACTCTGTTGCCGCTGCAATTAATGAGCTAGATGCGTCTGCTGACGAAGTACAAAGTAACACTGAATTGGCGGCTGAGAAGTCAGTGCATGCCAGTGAAAGTGCTTCACAAGGTTTAACGCTGGTTGATAGTGCCAAAGTAGGTATTAACCAGTTACGTGATCAAGTGGTTGATAATACTATGATGATCACTGAACTAAGCAATAAAACCAATGAAGTGGGTAGTGTACTTGAAGTTATTACGGCTATTGCAGAACAAACTAACTTGCTTGCGCTTAATGCTGCGATTGAAGCAGCACGAGCAGGGGAGCAAGGCCGAGGTTTTGCCGTTGTTGCTGATGAAGTGAGAAGCTTAGCCACTAGAACACGCGAGTCTATTGATCAAATTCAAACAACCATTGGCAGTTTGCAAGTCGATGCAAAAAAAGCCGTAACGTCAATGAATGAAGTTAGCGAACAGGCCAGCGAAAAAGCGCAAGACGTTACCGATGTTGCCAGTTTATTAGAAGGTATTGCAGGTCAAATACAAGAGCTTGATGAATTGAATTGCCAAATTTCTAATGCGGCTAAACAGCAAAACATTGCCGCCGACGAAATAAATCAAAATGTTGTTGATATTAGTAATGTGGCTGAGCAGTCAAGTGAAGACGCAATTAAAGGTAAGCAAATTAGTGAGGAGCTTTTAGAGCTGGCTTATGAGTTAAATAGCCAACTGTCTAAATTTAAGCTTTAGTACTAAGAAGCGCATAGAGAGGGAAGTTAAATTAAGCTTGTAAATTGTCGCAAATAGTTTGTGGCGAATAGTTTAACTTTACGCCTACGGGAAATCTGTAAAGGGTCATGCTAATCACATGGCTCTTTTTTGTTTGCAGTATCTGAATTTTCTTTATTTAGTTGTTAACGTTTTTTAGGGAAACACATAGTTAATGATGTTTGTTTAGCTTAGAATTTGGCTTAGAGTTTAGCGTATAATTTAGCCAAGTAATTTTTAGTAATATCAACTACAAGGATCGTTTTGTGAAGTTAATTAATATCATATTAAGTGTATTCGTTATTGGTTTGGTGATTATGCCAAGTTATGCCAACAGCGACAAAGTATCGAGCGAAGTTAACGGCACCAATAAACTAAAAGCATTAGAGCAATGGATAGATGAAAAGGGCAAAAGTGGTCAACTAAGTGGCACATTCTTATTTGCGAGAAAAGGCAAAGTACTGCTTAAAAAGGCCGTTGGTAATGTTCACCCTGACCATGATAGACCTATCGTTTTAGACTCTTCGTTTAACTTGGCTTCAGTATCTAAGCAATTTACCGCAATGGCGGTAATGCTATTAAGTTATCAAGGTAAATTGGATTATGACGCCAAAGTAAAAAGTTATTTAGCAGAATTTCCATACCCTAACATCACTGTTCGACATTTGTTAAACCATACTTCAGGTCTTGCAGATTATATGGAGTTGGCGGAAGAACATTGGAATAACGAGACCCTTACCAATCAAGATATGCTTAATTTATTCAACAAACATAAACCTGCTTTAGCGTTTGTGCCGGGTAGTAAGTTTGAATACAGCAATACTGGCTATGTGACACTTTCAGCCATAGTAGAGCGAGTGTCAAAAATGTCATTTGCCCATTATTTAAAGAAACATGTATTTCAGCCATTGAGTATGGATCATACTCGGGTAGTGAATTTGTTGTCTGAGCCGAATTTATTGCCGTCTAGAGTGTATGGGCAAAACAGTGAGGGTTTGGATGATTTAGTTTATCTAGACGGTGTTTCAGGCGATGGAGCTGTATATTCGTCAGTTGATGATTTATTAAAGTGGCATTATGGATTAGTGGACAATAAATTGTTGCCGAAAAAACTACAGGAAGCAGCCTATACTCCTGCAACGTTAAATGATGGCTCGCTATTTCACTATGGTTTTGGTTGGTTTATCGACAGAAAATCACCACATATTGTCGCGCATTCTGGTGGCTGGGTAGGTTTCATTTCTTATATTGCTCGTAATACCCAAAGTGATGAAGTTATTATATTACTGACCAATAAAGTCGACGGCATTGAGTTTGAAGAACTACAAAAAAGAGTATTTTCGTCATTAGATGCCGATTTTGGTGAATTCCAATAGCACTGATTTTCTAATGTGAAATCGAGCAAGGTTCATAATATGTCGTTAAAAAATATTATTAAGCACGATAGCCCAACAACGCAGGAGTTTATTGCGTTAAGGGCTGCAATTGGTTGGGAAGAAGCAGATGCTGCTATGGTTCAAACTAGCTTAGCCAATTCGTTGTTCCACGTGACTATTTATCAGCACAGCAAAAGCAAAACACCCGACAAACTTATTGGGATGGGGCGTGTTGTTGGTGATGGCGCCATGTATTTTTATCTACAAGATGTTGTAGTTGACCCAAGTTATCAAGGCCAAGGTATTGGCGATAATTTAATGCATGAAATTGAAACTTACTTGGCTAAAACAGCAAGGAAGGGCGCGACTATCGGATTACTGGCAGCCAAAGGTAAAGAAAATTTTTACCGTCGCTTTGGCTATCAGAAAAGGCCAAATGATACGCTCGGAAATGGAATGTGTAAGTTTGTCATGTAAAATAAGGTCTTACATCAGATCATTGAGATAATTTTTTCATCGTTATATGCGAATCTTTAACTCTACGGTGAAGTAGCAAATTCATCGAATAACTTAATTTATAAAGCATCTAGTTGATGGCGTAAAAGCTCTCTAATAACCTTGAAAATACTTAAATTACTGTGCCGCTGATGTTGCAGTACATCGACATTAGCTTGCCAGCCCATTTCTTCAAACTCTAGCGGAAGCTTAACTAGCTCTTGGCTTTGTACTGACTCATGAGCAACATGACTAGGTAATAAGCACCAACCATGCGCTTGTAATGCAAGTTCTAATAATAGAAAGTAATTGTCGGCATACCAGGTATCTGGACTTATTTTCAATTGAAAACTACTCGTTTGGGTATTGCGGGATCGGATCAGTAATTGACGGTGTAGTCTTAAGGCATCTATGTTTCGACATGTTTGGTGTGCCAGGGGATGGGATTTAGCGACATATAAGTCAAACTTAACAGAGCCAATACATTCAAAATCTAAATCACTCGGAATATTTAACTCACTAAAGATGATTCCTGTTAGAGCTTGCTTACCTCTTAGCATATCGATGATGTCGAGGCTTGAAGCACTTAAAAACTCGAGTGTTACATGCGGATACTTCATTTGTAACTCGGCAATAATACTTGTAACCGCTTTAAAGGGAATCCCTTCATCAAGTGCAATTGTTACTTCTGTTGGTGCGCTGTCTGTTAATGCTAAGGCTGAATTTTTTAAACGCTGGTGTTGGCTAAGCAATGCATGTGCTTGTGGCAATAGTTTATTGCCAGCCTCGGTTAGTGTTGGGTAGCGACCAGAGCGTTCAAACAAAGCAGTGTCACAATCAACCTCCAAGTTAATAATGTGCTGGCTAACCACTGATTGAGCCTTGCCTAAACGCCTTGCTGCTGCGGAAAAAGACCCCACCTCTACTGTTGCTACAAATGCTTGAAGTTGTTCAATACTAAACATATCGCTTTTCTCGATGGTAAGTAACTATCTTGTATCTCTATATTGGATGAAAATAGTGTCATGGTCACTTAAAATAGAAATTAAATTATGGAAACAGTCGAAAGAATTTTTCAAGCTGTAGTTTTTGAAGTTACTACATTAGCGATAGTTGTACCAACTAGCGCTTTCATTACAGGATTTGAGTCAGATAAAATGCTTGTAGTCAGTATTGCGTCAACTGTATTTGCTATGCTTTGGAATTATATTTTCAATATAGGTTTTGATAAAATCGCGGGTAAAAATCGTGCAGAAAGAGGAGTGATTGTACGTGTTGTCCACGCTATTAGTTTTGAACTGGGGATGCTTATTGTTACTTTGCCGCTACTGGCTTGGTATTTAAATATTACGTGGTTAGCTGCTATTTTTTTAGAAGCAGGGTTCTTAATATTTATCCTTATTTTCACTTTTATTTTCAATTGGCTATATGATAAATATCAGCCTTATAAAAGTTTTTTTGGTAAAGAACAATATTTGCAAGGGCATTAGTTTTTCGTGTATACACGCAGCCTTTTAGTCATGAATTTTAAAAACTAAACTTGGTGCAATGCCTAAAGTAATGCTGCCCTAGCAGATTGCATTAAGCTACTTATATTTTGCATGTAAAAAAGCCAGCGCTTGCTGGCTTTTAAATTATTCTAAGGCTTGTATAGGTCACCTATTAACGCAATATAATTGAAGGCTTCCTCATATGTTATTTAACATGACTCTCAATTATTATCTAAATAAATTTGATGAAATACGCTGTTTCAGTGTTCTTTCTGAAGTCGGCGTAGCGTTAGCCCTAGAATTCCCAGTCCAAAAATAGCAAGTGAAGTTGGCTCCGGTACACTACAAATGGGTTGTCCCTGTGCTCCACATGTAGGAGGAATAACATCCTCTTCTATTCCCGCGTAGCGTACTCGTGGTTGAGAAAAATTGTAGAAACCAAAAGAACCGTCTTCAAAAGTACCATTTATGTCGAATTGCTCAACCCCATTAACTTCAACTTTTATATTACTCGACGTAAAGCTTATATTAAATAGGTATTCGGTATTGTTACTCCAGCCCGTAAGCCCCAGTGTTGATGCCCTCTGAAGTAATTCCACATTACCGTTATGGTCCCATGCGTTTGCATTAGTATCTGTGCCACTTGCGTCAATTGAGCCAGTTACGCGAGAAATTGCCATCCCAGCATCCCAGCCACCTTGTGATCCTTGTTTCCAGTCAATTAATATATAATCGGTTGTAGAATTTGTTCCAAATAAATCATTATCATCATAGCCTAGAACAAAACCAACGAAATCATCATCACCACCAGACTCCTCCACTGTAATAGAGCCAGATAAAGACAAACCTTGGCTATTCATGTCATTAAAAAACATGGTCGGTCTGCTGTTTAATGTTTGTAAAACCGAATTGTTATCCCCGCCTGGTAATACCCAATTTCCTGAACCGTCAATTGTCCAAGTTGATAAGTCTATAAGGCCTGCGTGCACTGGACCAGACAATATCAACACAAAAATCACTCCAAAGATTTTTGATAACATTGTTTTTTCTTTATAAAACATTGTGACCACCCTCGTTCGATATTTGCTTTATTTGACTGCGTTTGGAAAACAACTGGGCTGGCTTCAAACCAAATAATTATATGTTTGTGACAATCGTTAAATGCAATTCCCATACCCAGTGATCAATACTTATATTTATCAATAGAGTAGAAAAACCTTGCCACAACTTATAATTACACCTGTAAATAACTTCGACAATTGAAAGGATAAAGCATAAATTCGCTACAACATTAATATTTTAGACTTATCCCATAGACAAGCATTAAAACAATAGAACACCCCATACTTAGAATGATGAATGTAGAGCTTCAGAGCTTATGTTAAGTCGTTATTTTGAAATAAGGCTTAGCCAGAATATTACTGGTGTTTGAATTACTACTATCTCAATATTCCCCCTCAAAATGAGGTAAACTAACGACATTGTGCAATGAATAGAACCTGATCAGCACTTTACCCCTTTTTAATTGAATAACTGGCAAAATAAACGGTAGATTTAAAAAATGAAAGATGAAGCAGAAAACTGGACTATTTGTTTGGTATGTCAGGGACGCGGTAAAAAAAGTAAAGGGTTAAGAAAAAAAGTTAAACTTCGCTATCAGAGGGAGTTAGAACAATTTAATAAGATGAATAATGGCGGTGTAGCACCTGTTCGGCCTAAGGGGCACCTTCATACATGTACAAACTGTGAAGGTATAGGCTTATTATCTTCTGTTATTCCGCCATTAGCCGATAAAGAAAATTACCCACATGTTGCTATTATTGGTGGCGGAATAGGTGGGGTTGCGCTGGCCGTAGCTTGTTTACATCGAGGTATTCCTTTTACTCTTTTTGAACGTGATAGCGGTTTTGAGGCTCGCTCTCAAGGATACGGACTTACTTTGCAACAAGCGAGTAGAGCAATTGAAGGGCTTGGCATTTTTTCGCTAACAGATGGCGTGGTTTCAACTAAGCATGTCGTTCATTCCACTGAAGGAAAAGTGATTGGTGAATGGGGCATCAGGAAATGGGGAGCGTCAGAATCAAAAACTTCACCAAAACGTACGAACATTCACATTGCTAGACAGTCTCTACGTCAAGAATTGCTAGAGAAACTTGGTGGTCATAATTCCGTAAAGTGGGGACATAAATTAGTTGGTTTTAATGAATGTGATGAAGGAGTAGATATAAGTTTTCAAGTAGATGGTGAAATGAAACATACCAAAGCCGATTTAATTGTCGGCGCCGACGGAATTCGAAGTTCGGTTCGAAAATTACTTATTGGTGATGATGCTTCGCCATTAAATTACTTAGGTTGCATTGTCATTTTAGGAATATGTCCTTTAGAAAACATTAAAAATGTTGATAGTGCCTTACTAGATTCTGCCACGGTATTTCAAACTGCCAACGGTAATGAACGCATTTACATGATGCCTTATACCGCAAACTCTGTAATGTGGCAGCTTAGCTTTCCAATGTCAGAACCAGACGCTAAAGCATTGAGCGCTAAAGGACCGCAAGCCCTTAAAGAAGAAGCACTTAAGCGCTGCCAGTGGCATGAACCAATCCCACAAATATTAGCGGCAACGCAAGCCGCTCAAGTTTCTGGTTACCCGGTATATGACCGTGCACTCCTTGACGCTAATTTATTAGCTTCTAATAAAAAGGTTACCTTGATTGGCGATGCCGCTCACCCTATGAGTCCTTTTAAAGGGCAAGGAGCGAATCAAGCGCTATTGGACGCTTTAGCATTGGCAAGGGGAATTACCAAAGGATGTCGACCTTTATCTCAATGGAGAACGCTTGGAATTAGAAAAAATGTGTTAACCGAATTTGAAGCTGAAATGTTAGAACGCAGTGCAAGTAAAGTGAAAGATTCTGCCGATGCTGCACTATTTTTGCACTCTGAAACTGTGCTGCATGAGGGTAACGAACCGAGAGGCCGGTGCCTAAAGAGGGCAGTAAAGTAACAATGCATTATGAAAAACAATAAAAAAAACGGCAATTTAATTGCCGTTTTTTATGTAAAAGGTACAGCTATTTAAGTAAGGCAGTGCTTAATCAATAGTTATCTAATCAACATAAAATTTTTGTGAAAACTTCAAATTATGCTGCTTGCCTTTATCACTAATGTTGATGTCAAAATGAATGGTTTCTTCATTGGTATAACTAACTTGTGCTAAATAATAAACTGCAGCACCTTCTTTTACTTCAGTAAAATCAAGCGACTTTATTTGGCCAACATCATTACGTGCTTTACCGTTAATAAAAACCGTTTTAGCAGGGTTACCTTTTTGGGTGTTATCTAAAACTGAAATATTGATAAGGCCTTTGTAGCGACTACGCTCAATACCATAAGCTTTAGCAATTTCAGGTGTTAAAAATGTTGAACCAATAGCGATATAATGAACATTAATATTGTCCATTTTTTTCATGTTTTCAGCATTAACTGAGCCAATAAGCGACAGGGTAATGAAACCAATCAGCACAAGTTTATTTATGACATTTTTCATGATTATGACCTTAATGTTTAAGTCGTATAGCTTAAGTATATACGACTAATTCAGGTAGAATAAAATAACTACTAAATCATTGCCCAATACGGTACCCAGCCACGTAATAAAATATTGATGACATTGAGCAATAAAAAGGCAATAAGCACTGATAAATCAAGTCCACCAATACTAGGGATAATACGTCTAATTGGTGCTAACACTGGAGCCGTTAATTGATGGAAAATCATTTGTGTCGGGTTGTAGCCTTGTACCACCCAACTCATTAACGCCATAACCAACATAATGATAAACAACAGCATACCTGTTTGTTTAATAAGATAAATAAGCCCTTTATATAGAGCAAGTAAAATATCGATTGGAAATATATTTGGTAAAGGAATGATTATGACTGTTAATGTTGCAATAACGTAAGCTAAAATAATTGTTGATAAGTCGATGCCACCTAGGCCAGGAATTATACGGCGTAATGGGATGACTAATGGGTTACTTACTTTAACAATAAACTGACTTAATGGGTTATAAAAATCAGCTCTTACTAGCTGTAACCAGACACGTAACACTAAAATCATTAGCAACGCATCAAAGGCAAATTTAAGCAAATAGTTAATTGCTTCCATCTAAAACTCCAAAATTATGAAAAGGGATTGCACTATCATTAATACTCAAGGGCATTATATTTACCCACGTAAAATAGATAAAAATTAAGAGCTAGCAAATATTAGTGAAGTCAGGGTTTTACTGACTTCTCAAGTATTTAATGCCTTAAGTAAGGCGATAATAATACGATTAGCTATTTTGCGCCATTTCTTTAGCGCGATCCAATGCGGTATTCATTGCTTTTGTTACAAGTTGTTCCAAACCACCTTCACTAAAAGCACTTATTGCCGCTTGAGTTGTGCCGCCTTTAGAGGTGACATTTTCGCGCAGTTTGCTAATAGGTTGTTGATTCTCAATAACCATTTTAGCTGCGCCTAAGGCAGTTTGTTGCACTAATTCTCTGCTGTCTTTTTCGTTAAAACCATATGCACGTGCTTGCTTTTCCATTGCTTCCATAAAAAGGAAGAAATAGGCTGGTGCCGAGCCAGACACCGCGATGATGTGATCAATTTGTTCTTCGGTTTCAAGCCACTTAACAATACCAACCGATGTCATTAATGTTTCAGTAAAGGCTTTTTCATCGTCAGTCGCTTTAGTATTAGCAAAAATACCAGTCACACCTTCACCAATTTGTGATGGCGTATTAGGCATGGTTCTAAAAACTGAACATGGCTGAGCCAATGCTTGTTCAATTTGAGCAAGTGTAGTTCCCGCGGCAACCGATATAAATGACTTACCCGTTAGATCAATATTTTCACTTAAATGTTGGCAAACATCGCTAATTAAGTAAGGTTTAACACCTAGCACAATAACATCCGCAAATTGTACCGCTTCAATGTTGCTCTGGGTTTGTTTAATTCCCAAGCTTTCTTGCAATGCTAAACGTTTTTCAGCAGAAGGGTTAGAAACAATAATATTCTCGGCCGGGTAGCCGTTTTGTACTAAACCGGAAATAATTGCACCGTTCATATTTCCTGCACCAATAAATGCGACGTTTTTCATAATTTTCCTATCAATGATTATTACTCGCTTTTTTTGCAATGTGATTACGTTAGCGATAATTTTAAATTTGTTTGATTGTAACGAACACACTTTTTTGTGAGTAGGCGACTTTCGTATTAGAGTTTATACTTTATTTTTACTCGCGGGCACCAAATATTGCTGAGCCAATACGTACCATGGTTGAACCTGCATTAATGGCAAGCTGCATATCTGCTGACATGCCCATAGAAAGAGTATCAATGCTTGGGTATTTTTTTTGCAAGCTAATAAATAAGTTTTGCATGGTCGTAAAGCTTGCTTGTGAAGCATTTTTCTCTGGAATGGCCATTAAGCCACGCAAGCATAAATTATCACAGTCGGCGATGGTATTAAGCAGTTCAGGAAGTTCATCAACTAAAACACCTGATTTACTTTCTTCACCACTAATATTCACTTGTAAACAAATGTTTAGCGGGGTATCTTGACCTGACCTATGCTCATTAAGGCGTTTTGCGACTTTAGCTCTGTCTATGCTATGTACCCATGAAAAGTGGCTAGCAATAAGCTTGGTTTTATTGGTTTGAATAGGACCAATAAAATGCCACGAAATATCAGATTTATTTTGCAAAGCGGTAATTTTTTCGACCGCTTCTTGTACATAGCTTTCGCCAAAAGCTCGTTGACCGGCATCGTAAGCTTGCTCAATCATGGCTGTCGGCTTAGTTTTACTTACTGCAAGCAAAGTTACTTCTGCGGCATTTCGATGAGCTTGTTGGCAGGCAGAAGAAATTTGCAGTTCAACGTCAGCAATATTATCTTTAATAGCAATCATATTGTTTATTTCAGTTCTCAATGACTTATTCAGTTGTTGATTCAATTATTAATTCGATTTAGAGGTTTGTATGGATATTACCGAATTACTAGCATTTAGTGTGGAAAACAATGCTTCCGATTTACATTTATCGTCGGGCACGCCCCCGTCTATTCGCGTTGATGGTGATGTACGTAAGTTAAATATACCAGCATTTGATGAAACAGACGTTAACGCTTTGGTCTATGATATTATGAATGACCGTCAGCGCAAAGAGTATGAAGAAAATTTAGAGGTCGATTTTTCTTTCGAAGTGCCAAACTTAGCTCGTTTCAGGGTAAATGCCTTTAATCAAAACCGCGGTCCTGCCGCTGTATTTCGTACCATTCCAAGTAAAATTTTATCATTAGATGACTTAGGTTGTCCTGATATTTTCCGTGATATATCTGAATTCCCACGTGGTTTAGTATTGGTGACAGGCCCAACAGGCTCGGGTAAATCAACGACATTAGCGGCCATGGTTGACTATATTAATAAAAATAAGCATGACCATATTCTAACTATCGAAGATCCTATTGAATTCGTGCACGACAATCACTCATGTTTAATTAACCAACGTGAAGTGCATCGAGATACTCTAAGTTTTAGTGCGGCACTACGTTCAGCATTGCGTGAAGATCCAGATGTAATTCTTGTTGGTGAGATGCGTGATTTAGAAACGATTCGCTTAGCAATGACTGCGGCTGAAACAGGTCACCTAGTATTTGGCACCTTGCATACCACTTCAGCCCCAAAAACCATTGACCGTATTATCGATGTATTTCCTGGTGAAGAAAAAGCCATGGTGCGCTCAATGCTTTCTGAATCATTACGTGCGGTTATTTCGCAAACATTAGTGAAAAAAGTGGGCGGCGGACGAGTTGCTGCACATGAAATTATGATGGGTGTTCCTGCTATTCGTAACCTAATTCGTGAAGATAAAATTGCGCAAATGTATTCTGCTATTCAAACCGGTATGTCCCATGGCATGCAAACGATGGATCAATGTTTACAGAACTTGATTAATCGCGGCATGATCACCAAGCAAGACGCGATGGAAAAAGCACAAGATAAAAACCAATTTATGGGTTACTAGACACTTAGCTAGTGCTGATAATGAGAAAGAGTAATTTATGAATTTTAATGACTTATTACAAAAAATGGTGCGAGAAGATGCATCAGATATGTTTGTTACCGCTAAGCTCGCCGTTAGTGCAAAAATTAATGGTGAACTTAGAGGGATTGATGAGCAAATTTTAACACCAGAGCAAGCGCTTGGCTTAGTTCACGATGCTATGTCTGATAAGCAAAAGCTTGAATTTGAAGAAAGCAAAGAATGTAACTTTGCCATTTCTATTGACGGTATTGGTCGTTTCCGTATTTCAGCATTCTGGCAGCGTGACATGGCGGGTATGGTTATTCGTCGTATTGTTACTGAAATACCTGAAGCTGATGATCTTGGTTTACCGTCGGTATTAAAAGATGTAGTAATGTCAAAACGTGGCTTAGTGCTTTTTGTGGGTGGTACAGGTACAGGTAAATCGACCTCAATGGCGGCATTAATTGGCTATCGAAATAAAAACTCTCGTGGTCATATTTTAACGATTGAAGATCCGGTTGAATTTGTTCACGAACACGGTAAGTGTATGGTTACACAGCGTGAAGTTGGTCTAGATACTGAAAGTTTTGACTCTGCATTAAAAAGCTCGCTACGCCAAGCGCCAGACGTAATTTTGATTGGTGAAATACGAAGTCAAGAAACCATGGAACATGCGTTAAGTTTTGCTGAAACAGGGCATTTATGTATTGCTACTTTACATGCGAACAATGCTAACCAAGCGATTGACCGTATCATGCATTTAGTACCTGCTGACCAACATGGCAAGTTGCTATTTGATTTAGCGCTAAACCTACGCGGTATTATTGCTCAACAATTGGTGCCAACGCGTGATGGTAATGGTCGAGTTGCTGCTATTGAAATATTGCTTAACTCTCCATATGTTGCTGAGCTGATCAAAAAAGGTGATATAGGCAGTATTAAAGAGGTTATGGAGAAGTCAGGTGATCAGGGAATGCAAACGTTTGATAGAGCTTTGTTTAACTTATATCAACAAGGTTTAATTAACTATGCTGACGCCTTGCACCATGCTGATTCACCAAATGATTTACGCTTAATGATTAAATTACGTAGTAATGACCAAGGTGGTACTGGTTCACTTTCCGGTGTGACCATTGATGGTTTAGAGCCAAGCGAAAGCTAATAATGCTTTAAGATGCAAACGATTAAAGCATGCCAATTACGGCATGCTTTTTTATTTTTGTATGATTTTTAAGTCTTAAAACCTAAGGCTGTAAGCAACTTAGAATACCAATATAAAGAAAAAGGAAGAGCGTGATGTTACTAACAATACGATGGTTAGTTATTACTTTAATATTTACTACGGCCAATAGTGCGATGGCAGGTGCTGATAAATTTACTGCCGGACCCGTAATTAAAGGTTATGGCAAGCATGCCAATGTACAGCAGGATTTAGTGCTTAATAAAAAGGCTACATTTAAGGTTGCTTTTGACATTAGTGCGCAGGGTGAAGCTGGCGCAATTAACCGCAAAATAGAAACCTTAGCACGATTTATTAATATGCATGTTGCCAACGGTATTGCTGCAGAAAATATTGAACTTGCCTTGGTTGTGCATGGTAAAGCGGGTTTTGATTTGATCAATAAAAAGCGGTATCACGAAAAGTTTCAGCAAAATAACGTCAACGCAGATTTGCTTCAGCAACTGATGAAAAACCAAGTAGAGGTTTATTTATGTGGTCAATCAGCCGCATATTACGATATCACAAGCGATATGTTGCAGCCGGGAATAAAAATGGCGCTTTCTGCGATGACCGCCCATGCAGTTTTACAAAATGAAGGTTACAGCCTTAATCCATTTTAATTATTATTTTACTAGAGGCTTTGTATTATAAAAGGTAGCTAGTTAGCCCCCAAAGAAACAAAGGTAATGTCGCAATTGATAGCAAGGTGGTAACGACCACAACACCAGCAACGGTGTCTTGGTGTTTGTCTTGCTGTTTAGCGATTAAATAGGCATTTACGCCTGTAGGGCTTGCACTTAAAATAACTAAAGTAGCAGTTATAATTGGTGGGAATTGCCAGATTAAGTGACAGCTAGTAAAGACTAATGATGGTAGTAGCAATAACTTTAAAATACTGGCAGAAAGTATAAACCTAATTTCACTACGGATATGATAAAACGCCAATGAAGCACCCAGTAAAAAAAGTGCTAAGGTAATTGCAGGGCGGCCTAATAATAATAAACTGTCGTTGATGAGGTTTGGTAATTTTATTGCCAGTAAATTAACGATAAAACCACCTGTTATTGCAATCAACAATGGGTTATAAAATGTTTGTTTTAAAAATAACCGCCAATTAAATTGTTTATCGTTTGCAGCTAAAATACTGGTTAGTCCAAACAATAAAGCACTATGCAAACTCACCACAAGAAATATCGTTGGTAAAACTTGTTCGCCAAGTACCATTAGCGCTACAGGCATGCCGACAATAACATTATTTGAATAACTGGTTGCTAAGGCATAAACGGCAGAGGCTGGCATGCTAGTTTTTAGTTTTTGATGAAAATAGAAATTGAAAATCCAGCCTAATCCATAGACCATCAATACTGGCAGATAAAATGCACCATAAATTGATAAATCAACCGTACTTAAATCAGCATTGGCAAGTTGTTGAAACAAAAATGCGGGTATAGCTAAGTGAAAGGTAAATTTACTTAATGCATCAATTTGCGCTTTGTTGAACCAATTTTTTTTGGCTGCTAAAAAACCAATCAAGCCAACTATTACTAATGGGCTAATAATTGAAATGATATTCATAGGTCTTTCTAATTCGCTTATTAATGGCAGTGAAAAGTTGGGAGTAACGCTGTATTTCACCGCAGCGTTTAGTCATTTAAAGGTGGTTTGTTACGAATACTGACTTTCAAAAAAGCTTTCAATAATCAACTTTGCTGACTCAGCATCAATATTATCTTTTTTAAGGTTACGATAGCCGCCTTGTGCAAATAGTGCTTCTTTAGCGGTAGCTGTTGTTAATCGTTCGTCTTGAAACTCTACTTTAATACCAAAACGTCCAGCAACACGATTACCAAACTTTTTCGCATCAAGGGTGAGCTGTTGTTCGCTGCCATCCATATTTAACGGCAAACCGACTACAATAAAGTCGGGCTGCCATTCATTAATGAACTTAGTCATACTGTCCCAATGAGGAATGCCATCATTGGCTTTAACTGAACCTAAAGGCGAAGCTAAACCGGTTAATTCTTGACCGACAGCAACACCAATATATTTTTTACCAAAGTCAAAACCGAGTATAGTTCTTTCTCCAATGGGAGCTTTACTTGCCATTACGCATGTCCAATTTCGTTAGATAAATGTGCTAGGTCGATACCTAGCATAGTAGTGGCTTTTTTCCAGCGCTGCTCAATGGGTGTGTTGAATATAATGTCACCGTCGGCAGGCGTAATTAACCAAGAATTTTCTTTAATTTCTTCTTCTAATTGACCAGGGCCCCAGCCAGCATAGCCGAGTGTTACCATGTATTTTTCAGGTGCTTCTTCAGTGCCTAAAGCCAATAAAATATCTTTTGATGTGGTGATCATCACCTCATCATTCAGCGCTAATGAGCTATTCCAGCCTGATTGCGTACTGTGTAATACAAAACCACGGTCTTGAGAAACAGGGCCTCCAGTTAATACCTGCTGGTCTAATTCTGGTGATTCAGCTTTGTCTTCATCAATTTGTGTTAACAACTCATTCAATGAAACGTCAATGGGCAGGTTTATGATCAACCCCATCGCACCTTCAGCATTGTGTTCACAAATATAAGTTACAGTTTTATTAAAAAAGGAGTCGTCTAAGCTGGGCATAGCAATTAGTAATTGATTTTCTAAACTGTCCATAATAATTCCCCTGTCGCTAATAAAATAAGGTTGAAGAACGCCCAATAAAGGGCGTTGAAAGATACGCTAAATTAGTCTAACTTTTTCGGGTAATATTTTGTTCAATAGCATCCATCAGTTTGCCACTAATGTTTATTGGATATGCAGCTTCTATTTCACGAATACACGTTGGGCTAGTGACATTGATCTCGGTAACTTTATCGCCAATAACATCTAAGCCAACAAAATATAAGCCACGTTTTTTCAGTTCTGGAGCAATTGTTTCAGCAATGAGTTTGTCGCTAGCACTTAGTGGTCGGGCAACACCGCGACCACCAGCAGCTAAATTACCGCGCGTTTCACCTTGTGCTGGTATACGCGCTAAGCAATATGGCATAGGTTCGCCATTAACGATTAATATACGTTTATCACCGTCAACAATTTCAGGCATGTACTCTTGAACCATAGCATATTGTGTTGAATGTGCAGTTAAAGTTTCGAGAATTACGCCAACATTTGGATCATTTTCACCAATGCGGAAAATTGAAGAACCACCCATACCATCAAGTGGCTTGATAATTATGTCTTTGTTTTCGTTGTGGAATTCTCTTATTTTTTGATTGTTGCGTGTCACTAATGTTTTTGGTGTTAACTCAGGAAACCAAGCGGTAAATAGTTTTTCGTTACAATCACGTAAACTTTGTGGCTTGTTAACAATCAAGGTGCCGGCTATTTCTGCGCGCTCTAACATGTAGGTGGCGTAAATAAATTCAGTATCAAATGGTGGATCTTTGCGCATCAAAACTGCGTCTAAGTCGGCAACATTAATATCTTCTTGCTCGTCTAACTCATACCAGTGTTCAGGGTCATTAAATACTTTTACTTTTGCCGTAGTTGCACGACAAACGCCTTGTTCTAAATAGAGATCTTGCATCTCCATGTAGTAAATTTCATAACCACGGGCTTGTGCCTCAAGCATCATTGCCATTGAAGAATCTTTTTTTACATTGACCTGAGAAATAGGGTCCATAACAACGCCAATTTTTATGCTCATGTTTTTTCCTACTGTTTTTTGATAAATACTAAGGTACGTAGAATGTTTATACGTTGCCAAAGCTTTAGAAATTCTTGTTGCCTAATCTAAGTAAGCGAAACAAATTACGCTAAATCACCGTAACGACATTGAAGTGCGGTTATTGCTGTTAATGCCGCTGTTTCAGTTCTTAGTACTCGTGGGCCTAGTAAAACATCTTTAAAGTCAGCGTCATTTGCGCGGGCAATTTCATCATCACTTAAACCACCTTCGGGACCAATAAGTAAACGTACTCGTTGGTTCTCTATCGGTAAGCCCATAATAGAGTGTTGTGCTTTAGGATGTAAATTTAACTTTAACGCTTTACTTTCTTGTTCTAACCATTGGTCTAAATAAATGGCTTGCTCTACAACAGGGACCGTACATCGGCCACTTTGTTCACAGGCACTAATAACTATTTTTTGCCATTGTTCACGTTTTTTTTCTAAACGCTCGCCATTTAGTTTTACGCCACAGCGTTCAGTAAATATTGGTGTAATAGTATTTACGCCTAATTCGACTGACTTTTGTAAAGTAAAATCCATGCGTTCGCCGCGTGATATACCTTGCCCTAAATGAATATTTAATGGTGACTCATTATCAACATGATCTTTGGTCAATATTTCGATATCAGCACGTTTTTTACTAACGTTGCAAAGTTTTGCCTGATATTCAAAATAACCATCTTGTTCGTCATTTTTTTCTGCAAAACCATTAAAGAGCGTGATTAAATCACCTTCTTTCAGTCTAAGCACTCTTACTGTGTGGCCAAAAGCATCGTCACTCAATGGTTGTACTTGACCAACAGTAAAGTGTTGATCTTGATAAATTCTAGGGTTACGCATAAATATTATCCATGGTTATACTGGTTGCATATCGTGAAAATGTTATTGCAACCCTGTGCGCTAATGCTGCAAGTCAATGTTCATTTATATCCGCCTTGTTTAGCAAGGGAGTTGGATGCTGATTAACTTCGCTAATATAGCCTGTAAATAAGGGCAACTTATCGAAAATTCAATTGTCTATAGAAAAATAGTTCATTATGTTTTGATACTTACGCAATAGATTGTTAATGCTGACGCAAAAAAAATAACAAGCGATTGATGTTTGTACTGGTGAGGCTTGTCGCCTACTAACACGCTACTGCTTGATAATAATAAGCTTAATTTACTTAAAATGTTGCTTAAGTTACAAATGTTTACGATATTTAATATCAACTAATGTACTATATTTTTAATTATAAAAATAAAGCCATATTCCGGTTTGTCTAACTATGTGTTTAAAGGAGTTAGTTGATGTTCATTCAACTGAATAAATTGTCAAAATTTTCGTCACTGCGTTTTGTGAAAAGTGCTGTCATTATTACTGCCATGCTAACCATATCTGCATGTGGGCAAAAAGATCAAACTGCGCAAAAAGCACCACCTCCGGCAGTATCCACTTATGTGGTTTCAATGGATAAAATTGGTGATTATCGTGAATTTGTTGCTCGAACAGTTGCCTCGAAAGAAGTTGAATTAACTGCGCGTGTTGAAGGCGAACTCATTGAACGACTCTTTAAAGAAGGCGCTATTGTTGAAAAGGGACAAGTTTTATTAAAAATTGATCCAACAACATATATTACAGCGTTGGAATCAGCCAAAGCAGACCTAGCAAGTAAAATTGCTGGCGCTGAAGGTGCGGCGCGTGACTTAAAACGTGGTAAAGAGGTAGCAGGGCAAGGTTATATTTCGCAATCAGATTTAGATAAATTAATTACTAATGATTCACAATCTAAAGCAGGGGTTAACGTTGCAAAAGCGGCGTTAGAACAAGCCGAATTAAACTTAAGCTATACCACTATTAGTGCGCCATTTGCCGGCCATGTTGGCAAGGTAAACTTTAACGTTGGTAATATTGTTGGCTCAACGTCAGGTTCACTAGCAACTTTAACCGCAACAAATCCTATGTATGTAAGTTTTGGCGTTGAAGAAAGCGAATTTGTTTCCTATTTGCAAAATAAACAAACTAATCAAGAACAAGACAAAGACGATTTAGATATTAGTTTACGTTTACCAAATAACACCACATATGCTGAAAAAGGCAAAATAATCTTCGCTGATACGAAAATTGAGCAAGGTATGGGCACAGTTGAATTAAGAGCTGTTTTTCAAAATCCGAACGATATTATTTTACCTGGCTTATTCGTCACTTTAGTCGCGGAAAGTAAAGACAAGCAAAATATGGCATTAATTCCACAAGCATCAGTACAAGAAAACCAGCAAGGTAAGTTTGTTTTAGTGGTTACTGAAGAAAATAAAGTAGCACAACGTATCGTTAAATTAGGCCGTCGTATTAATGCGATGTGGTTAGTCGAGTCAGGCTTAAAAGAAAATGAACGAGTTATTATTGAAGGTTTGCAAAAAGTTAAAAATGGTATTGAAGTGGGGCCTGTAGATAAACGCGTTGACCCTATCACCGGTGTTATTTCTGATTACTTAACACAGTAAGGGGCAAATAATGATAAGCAAAACCTTTATCAATAGACCAAAGTTTGCCTTTGTTATTTCAATACTGATCACGTTAGCGGGCTTAATTGCTTTGATGTTATTGCCGGTAAATATGTATCCGCAAATTACACCACCGCAAGTTGAAATTACTGCTGTATACCCAGGCGCAAGCGCGCAAGTGGTAGAGGAATCAGTGATAAGGCCGATTGAAGAACAAATCAACGGTGTTGAAGATATGCTTTATATCGAATCAACAGCATCAAATAACGGCACAGCGACAATTACCGTATTTTTCAAAGTCGGTATTGATGGTGATATTGCACAAGTTAATGTGCAAAACCGTGTTGCACTAGCAACGAGTTCATTACCGAGTGAAGTGACTCAGCAAGGAGTGAGTGTTAAGAAAAAATCTAGTTCAATGTTGATGGCGATAACGCTATATTCAGAACAAGAAAATATTGATCAATTGTTTCTAAGTAACTATGCAACCAATTACTTAACAGAGCCTTTAGGGCGAATCAAAGGCGTTGCTGCAGCTTCCGTAATGGGGGAAATGAGCTACAGTATGCGAGCTTGGTTAAACCCAGACCGTATGGCGTCATTAGGCATAACGGTTACAGAAGTTCAACAAGCATTAAAAGAGCAAAACTTAATAGTTGCTGCTGGTAAGTTAGGTGGCAGCCCAACATTACCAAATCAACAATTTGAATATTCAATTCAAGCAAAAGGGCGCTTGAAAAGCCCTGAAGAGTTTTCTCAAACTATTATTCGCGCCAATTCTGACGGTAAATTTATTCGCTTAGGCGATATTGCTCGACTTGAATTAGGCTCGGAAAACTACGGTGTACAAGCACGCTTAAATGGCAGTGAAACCGCTTTTCTTGTTATTTATCAATTACCCGATGCTAACGCGACTGAAGTTGCCAGTTTAGTTAAGCTGGAAATGGAAAAATTAGGCCAAAGGTTCCCTGATGGTTTGGAGTATGCCATTCCATATGACACCACTGAGTTTATTGTCCGTTCGATTGAAGAAGTGCAAATAACACTATACCAAGCCATAGGTTTAGTAGTTTTAGTGGTATTTTTATTCCTACAAAACTGGCGTGCAACCATTATTCCGTCCATCGCAATTCCAGTGTCTTTAATTGGTACTTTTGCCTTCATGCAATTAATGGGCTATTCAATTAATACCATTACTTTATTTGGTTTGGTGTTAGCGATAGGTATTGTGGTTGATGATGCCATTATCGTTATTGAGAATGTTGAACGTATTCTTAAAGAAGAAAGCTTACCAATCAAAGAAGCGGTTACTAAAGCGATGGAGCAAGTTTCTGGTCCTATCATTGCTACAACATTAGTGCTGTTGGCCGTGTTTGTTCCTGTTGCCTTTATGCCCGGTATTACCGGCGAACTCTATAAACAGTTTTCTGTCACTATTTCTTTTGCGGTATTAATTTCTTCAGTCAATGCTTTAACTTTAAGTCCGGCATTATGTACTGTGTTATTAAGTGCTGAAAAAATGAAACCTGTGCGTTGGCTAATTCCTTTTGAGCGACTAATTGGTCGTGCGACAATATCATATACGGGGGGCGTTAATTTCTTATTAAAACGCGCTGCGCGTGTTGGTGTCTTAGTGCTAATCATGTTTGGTGCAACGGCATGGGTAACCAGTGAAGTACCTACTGCCTTTATTCCTGCTGAAGACCAAGGTTACTTATTCTTAGATGTACAATTACCTGATGCTGCATCTTCTAATCGTACTGAAGCATTATTAGCGAAAATCACCCCTATTATTAAGCAAGACCCTGCCGTAACTGACGTTATTATGGTGTCTGGTTCGTCGTTATTAGGTGGCGCTGGTTCAAATAATGCCCTAGGTATTATTATGCTGAAAGATTGGGAAGAGCGCACGAGTCCAGAGTTGAAATTAAGGTCTGTTATTGGCCGTTTAATGGGGCAACTTTGGGCCATGCCTGATGCGCAGATCATGATTTTTAATCCGCCACCAATTCCTGGCTTAGGAACAAGCTCAGGTTTTGAATTTAAGCTACAAGATAGCGAAAATCGCAGTCCTGCTGACTTAGCACGAGTGATGAATGGTTTAATTTATGAAGCTAATCATCGCCCTGAATTGAGCCGTGTATTTAGTACTTACCGCGCTAACGTTCCGCAATACTTTTTAGAAGTTGATCGAAATAAAGCTAAAGCACAAGGTGTTGCGTTATCTGATATTTTCGTGACTTTACAAGCTCAATTAGGCTCTATGTATGTTAATGATTTCAGCCAATTTGGCCGTACTTACAAAGTAACCTTACAAGCTGAGTCAGAATTTCGTAAAGACCCGTCTGATCTACGTCATTACTACGTGCGTAATAGCGATGGAGAAATGGTGGCATTAACCACGTTAGCGAAACTTGAGCCTATTTTAGGGCCAACAAGTATTAGCCATTTTAACTTATACCGTAGTGCTGCTATTAGTGGTCAAGCTGCTCCTGGCTATTCTTCTGGCCAAGCAATTGCTGCCATGCAAGAACTAGCTGAGAATTTACCACAAGGTTACGTTTACGAGTGGTCTGGTCAATCTAAGCAAGAAATAGAAGCAGGTGATTTAGCGCCAATTCTATTTGGATTAGCGATTATTTTCGTTTACTTGTTCTTAGTGGCGCAATATGAAAGTTGGACGATTCCATTTTCGGTTATTGCCGCGGTACCGCTGGCTATTTTGGGGGCAATGTTGGCTCTTTATAGCTTAGGCATGTCAAATAATATCTATGCGCAAGTCGGATTGGTATTACTGATTGGTCTATCAACCAAAACAGCAATATTAATTGTTGAGTTTGCGATGGAGCAACGCGCCGCAGGACATAGTATTTTTGATGCTGCTTTAAATGCTGCCCGTTTACGTTTTCGTGCGGTGTTAATGACGGCACTATCATTTATTCTTGGTGTGCTGCCATTAGTGTTTGCCTCTGGAGCGGGTGCAGGAAGCCGTGTTTCATTGGGTATAACTGTATTAGCAGGTATGGTTGCTGCAACAATCTTTGGGACTTTATTTGTACCTTACTTTTATATGGTTATTCAACGTATGCGCGAAAAATTTAAAGGTGAGCAGCCGATTGAGGCTAAAGACTAAGCTATAACATAGATAAAAAGGGTCACGGTTACCGTGACCCTTTTTTATAACTAATATAGACACGAATTCATTATTTTAAGTCGATAGGTAATTACTATTTCTCTCGCTTTACCTAGCTTATACCTTGCCGATTATTTTTAGCTGCAGCGATAAAACGGCTCACTAAAAAATAAGTCGAATACTTGTTCCTTTATTAATTTTACTGTCCAATGTTACATGACCACCGTGGGCGAGCATTATTTGCCTAGTCAGTGCTAAACCTACACCTGAGCCATCTCTTTTTGTGGTATAAAAAGGCACAAAGGCATTATCAGCAATTTCTTTACTCATACCACAACCATTATCATTTACTTCAATAACAGGATGGCCACGTTTATTGATAAAAGCATTTAATTCTACCTTTCTGATTTCACAGCCCTCAGTTGCCTGCTCCGCGTTTTTTAGCAGGTTAATTAATATTTGTGACAGCATGTCTTGGTCAACATTTATGTCTAAACTTTCGGGTGAAATATTGCAGCTAATGGCAAGGTTTTGTGCTGACCAATGCTGGCAAGAAATATCAATAACTTGCTGAGCTAAAAACCTTACTGAAGTCGTATTTTTATTTGGCGTCGGCAAGCGAGTTAAGCGCCGATAGCTATCGACAAATGTCATTAACCCTTTACTACGCCTCGCGACGGTAGTGACTGCATCGGTTACGTCACGGAGATCCGCGCTGAGTTCTTGGCTGCTAATATCTTTTTTATCTGCGGGTTGTTGTGCAATATCTTTAATAATATCATCAACTAAATCTACGGCAGTACTGGCCAAAGAGGCAACGGGTGTGATGCTATTCATTATCTCATGGGTTAAAACACTGACTAGGTCTTGCCATGCTTGCAATTGCGCTGATACGAGTTCGTTTTGAATATCTTGTAAACTAAATAATAGCTCTTGCTGCTGTGCAAGTCTTATTTCCGTGGCGGCAACAGTTAATTGATGTTCAATACCGTCTATATTTAATTTTATTAGTTGGCGTTCTCCAGCCTGCATAGTTTTTATTTGCTCTGGAAAGTGCGATCCAAATTGTGCCAAGTCATTCAGTCTAATTACGGGGGTTGTGCCAAATAGTCTTCTGGCACTATTGTTCCATAACGTGATTTGGTTTTCTTGATTGAGGCTTATTAGTGGCACAGGAACATGTTCGACAACCGCTTTTAAATGCTTTAACTCTGTAACTTGTGCCGTTCTTGCTTTTTGTAGGCGAGTTAAAATATCGGTAAAAGCGTGACCTAGTTCTTCAAAGCCTGCACCTACATTAGATAAGTCGAAACGTTGTGAGAAGTCAGCATAACGAGCAGCATCAAAAAAACGCACTAACTCATTATTGGTTTTAGAAACAAAGTTTACCAATTCAATAAATTGGCAAATTAATAGCACTACTAGCAATATTGTTGCCGCGTGATAACCCGAAGTTGTTACAGCTATTGTTAGTAATACTAAGGTCACCATTGCAGCGATTGTGCGAGCGATAATACGTAGAGAGAATTGTTTAAAGCCCATACTTTTCCATCCTTCTGTATAAAGCTGCACGTGTTAAACCAAGTGCTTTAGCACAATGGCTGATATTGTAGCGATGTTTTTTTAGTGCCGCAGTTATCGCTTGTTTTTCCATTTCTTCTAAGGTTAACTCTTCAGTTAAATCGTTTTCCATATGAGCATTGGCAGGCAAAAATGCATTTGGGGCTTTATCTGTCATTTGATTAAAATTTTGCTGTGCTTTTTGCTCTAATTGAAAGTCACTAATTTGTAAGTCAGCATGCTCGGTTAGAATAACTGCACGCTCAATGGCATGGCGTAAAGCTCTAATGTTTCCTTGCCATGCCTCTTGCAGTAAAACTTGCTTGGTATCGCGTGTTAAGCTGTTAACTGACTTGTTATATTTTTTACTGTATAAAGCGATAAAATGCTCAGCAATTGGCACAATATCTTCTTTTCGTTCTCTCAGTGGCGGTAAATTAAGGGTCACAGTGTTTAATCGAAATAATAAATCTTGCCTAAATTTACTCTCATTATTTAGCACTTCCGGAGGAATGTTGGTAGCCGCGATCACTCTGACATTGAAAGGCTGCGCTTTATTACTGCCTAATGGTGTTACTTGGCGTTGTTCAAGCACAGTTAATAATTTTGCTTGTAAGTAAAGCGGTAAGTTACCAATTTCATCTAAAAATAAAGTACCGCCATCAGCAGCTTTTAATTTGCCAATACGGTCTTGCTGAGCACCGGTAAATGCCCCTTTTTTATGACCAAATAATTCACTTTCAAATAAGCTTTCTGAAATCGCACCTAAGTCAATCGACATAAAAATATTGCGCGCACGCTGGCTTTGAGAGTGAATGTCGCGCGCTATTAGTTCTTTTCCGGTACCATTTTCACCTAAAATAAGGACATTGGCATCAGTTGGTGCTGCTTTATGGATTAGTGCGTGAACATCTTGCATTGGCTTAGATTGGCCAATGATCATTTGCTGCGTATGCTGATTACTAGCTTGTCCTGAGGTTTCCGCTAAGGTTTGTACCAAGGCTTGGTTAGTTACCTTTAATTGCGCCGCTTCAAACCGTGACTTTCCTAGTTGTACTGCCGTTGATAATGTCGCGACAACTTTTTCGTTTTGCCATGGCTTGGCGATAAAGTCAGTAGCACCTTGTTTCATGGCATCGACAGCAATATCGACACCGCCATGTGCTGTGATCATCACAACAATACTATTGGGTTTAATGACTAGAATCTCTTTTAGCCAATAAAAACCTTGTTCACCAGAGCTCTCACCTGGGCCAAAATTCATATCTAATAAAATAGCATCAAAATCATTTTCTTTAATGAGTTTAGGTATTTGTTCGGGGCGATTACATATGCTGACCTCTGAAAATTTACGATTTAGTAGTAATTTTCCTGCCACCAATATGTCTTGGTCGTCATCAACGATGAGTATTTTTCCGTCTATTTTCATTTTTATTTTGATGCTGTACAGCAAGTTAGGGAAACAAACTGTTCAATAACGTACACCTAGTGTCCGAAAACGTACAGTTTTTTGTTGGTTTTTATTTTTAATAGTAACAGCTGGATAGTATAAAACTGATTTAAAACAGTGGTTTGTGGGTTTTTATGATGATTGGAACAAAAATTGTAATGTGTTTGTAACGATAATTTTTATACAGCGAAAGTAGGGTAATGACACATTCACTAAAATCAGTCAGTGTTGATAATGCGAACACTACAACGAATAACGGCAATACCGCTGTCTCGGGCGCAGGAATGGATCGCAAGGTGATACGCAAAAAGTCGAAAACAAAACCAGTTTTATTGGCAGTCGCTATTATGGCAATTGTTGGCTTCGTTGGCTGGCAGTTTAGTCATAAGATAAGTGGTAAATCGCTCAGTGTTGATAGTAATCGTATCGTTGTTTCAACTGTCGTATCGGGAACGTTTGAAGATTTTATTCCCGTACGTGGTCGCGTAGCACCTGCAAAAACAGTATTTCTTGATGCGATTGAAGGTGGCCGAGTTGAGCGTATTTTAGTTGAAGACGGTGCGCAATTAAGTGCCGGCAGCCTAATTGTAGAATTATCTAACGCCAGTTTACAATTGAATGTTTTAGGTAACGAAGCGCGCGTTGCTGAGCAACTAAATAACATGCGTTCAATTGAGCTTAGTCTTGAGCAGAATCGCCTGCGTCATAAAAGCAACATTATTGATATTGAATATCAAATTAAATTATTGACTCGCCAATTGGCGCGCGAGCAAGAGTTAGTGACAAGCGGCGCGGTAAGTCAATCAGCATTTGATGACACAAAAGATACCCTCAATTGGTACCAACAGCGCCTGTTAGTTACTCAAGAAAGCCAAACTTCAGATACTCGTATGCAAGAAGAACAACTCAAGTTCTTAAAAGCGACTAGCCAACGTTTAGAAAGTAATTTAGAAATATCACGACAAAATCTAGACAACATGAATGTGAAAGCCCCCGTAAACGGTAAGTTATCTGGCTTTAATATTGAAATAGGCCAAAGTATTGGCCGTGGTGAACGCTTAGGGCAAATTGATACTCCCAATGATTATAAAGTTACCGCCTATATTGATGAGTTCTACTTAGGTCGCGTTGATATTGGTCAGCGAGCAGTATTTAAAGAATACCAATTAACTATTAAGAAAATTTACCCACAAGTACAAAATGGCCAATTTGAGGTAGATTTTGCTTTTGTTGGTGAACAGCCTAGCGGTATTCGTCGCGGACAAACAATTCAGACAAAACTAACACTTGGTGATGCAAGTAAAGCGGTACTTATTCCAAACGGTGCTTTTTATCAAGATACTGGCGGCAACTGGATTTTTGTTGTTACCGAAAGTGGTGATGAAGCGGTACGTCGGCCAGTGCGCTTAGGGCGTCGTAATAATCAATTTATTGAAGTACTGGAAGGTTTAGAAGTAGGCGAGCAAGTCGTTACTAGTCCGTACAGTAGTTACCAAGACATGCAACATTTAAAACTTAACACTAGTACAAATTAACTCGACCAAACTAACGAAAGAACATTTAGCAGCAAAGCATAGCCAGCTATCAATCAAATTTATAAAAATAGGACTTTATTATGTTGAAACTTCACAACTTATCACGCGTTTATCAAACTGACGATGTTGAAACAATGGCATTAAATAATGTGAACATTGAAATTGCTCAAGGAGAATTTGTTGCCATTATGGGGCCTTCTGGCTGTGGTAAATCTACCTTATTAAACACAATTGGCATGTTAGATACGCCAAGTAGTGGTGAGTACTGGTTTAATGGTGAAGATGTTTCTGGCTATTCTGAAGCACAACTTGCGGTGATCAGAAAACAGAGTATTGGTTTTATTTTTCAAAACTTTAATTTAATTGATGAATTAACTGTTGCTGAAAATATCGAACTGGCTTTGCTTTACCACGATATTCCGGCAAGTGAGCGAAAACAGCGCGTTTCAACGGTTATGGACAAAGTAGGTATTGCGCATCGTGCCAAGCATATGCCAAGCCAATTATCGGGCGGCCAGCAACAAAGGGTGGCAGTAGCTCGTGCCGTGGTGGGAGATCAAAAAATGATTCTAGCAGATGAGCCAACCGGAAACTTAGATAGCGGGCATGGCCAAGAGGTTATGGAAATGCTGCAAGCCTTAAATGACGAAGGCACCACTATTGTGATGGTAACGCACAGCCCTGCACACGCAGATTACGCAAAACGGACAATTAACTTGTTTGATGGTCACGTTGTTACTGAAAGCGTTAAGGCCGCTTAGGAGGCATTATGTTTAAAAATTACTTAATTACCGCATGGCGTAATATCATCAAAAATGGTGTTTTTTCAGCGATTAATATTTTTGGTTTATCCATTGCTTTGATGAGCTGTATTTTAATCATGCTGTTTGTTAAAGAAGAAATGGGTTTTGATAAATGGTTAAAAGACAATGACAGATTAGTGCGTATGCACACTGCCTACACGATGCCAGACAGAGCACCATTTTTAACTGTGCGTTCGGCAGGGCGAATGATGGAAGCCATTCGTGACTATGCTAAAAACGAAATAGAAACGGGTGTACGTTTAATACAATGGTCATTAACCGTTCGCAAAGACGATAACGCCTTTGATGAAGCTATTACGTTGGCCGATGGTAGCTTTTTTGATGTTTTTGATCTGCCATTTGTACATGGCTCGAGAGCCACATCGTTTAATCAACCAATGAACTTGTTAGTCACCGAAGAGTTTGCCAAGAAATATTTTGGTCGCACCGACGTGATCGGTGAAACCTTAACGGTTTGTTGTGTTGGTCGTAACCCTCCTAGCGATGTGAGAATTACTGGTGTACTAAAAGATTTACCCGATGAGACACATTTGAATATCAATATGCTGTTCTATTTACAGCCAGCACTGTTTCCACCAAATAATAATATATTAGATACTTGGACGAGTGTGAATGTATATACCTACTTCAAACTGAATGCAGGTATAACACCTATGCAGTTGCAAGAGCGTATTGATTACTGGATGAATAATGAAAGCCCGTTAGTTGAAATGTCTAAAGATCTACTAGGGGAGCAAAGTAACGGTATGCAAGTCACTGACTTTGCAAGACAGCCTGTTATGAAAGTCACTGACTTACATCTTAATGCCAAAAAGCATGCGGGGAATATTGGAGATATTACGCCGATGGGCGATCAGGAAATGATTAATACCTTTACCGTGGTTGCTTTTCTCGTGCTAATGATTGCGTGTATTAATTTTATGAACCTATCAACTGCAAAGGCCAGTAAGCGAGCGAAAGAAGTAGCAATGCGCAAAGTACTGGGTGCAAGCCGTTTGCAAGTGGCTATACAGTTTTTAAGTGAAGCGATAGTGATTGTTTTTGTTGCGTTACTGTTTGCTATTGCTGCGTCAGAATTAGTCTTACCTATTTATAATGATATCTTAGGTAAACAATTGGCACTAAGACTGTTTAATGAACCTGATTTGTTATTGTCGCTTATTGTTGTTGCTACGGTTGTTGGTATTGGCGCTGGAATCTATCCTGCGATATATCTTTCTCGGTTTCTACCGGGCCATATTTTAAAGTCGAGCAAAAGTGGTGAATCTGGAAATTCAGCTAAATTACGTAGTGTGTTAGTCGTATTTCAATTTACTACGTCAATCGTACTAGTTATTGCTACCTTGGTTGTTTATGGGCAAACACTGTATTCAAATTCTGTTGATGTTGGCTATCAAAGTGACAATAAGCTTGTGTTAAATGTTCGTCCGGCCCGAGAAAATTTGCCGAGCTTAAAGCAAGAATTGTTAAATATTCCAGAAATAACCTCAGTAACATTTTCATCGGAAGCACCTACACAAGATAATGAAAACAATAACCAATTTACCTTGTTAGGGACTGGTGAAGATGGAAAAAAGGTTGAACCGGCGTTACTCAATTATCACAATATGGACTATGGCTTTTTTGAAGCTTATAAAGTTCAGCCTATTGCTGGGCGTCTATTTGATGAAAACTATGGTAGTGATCAAATGACCTCTGTTGAAAGTGACACTATTGAACCAGGGCAAGCTAGTGTTATTTTAAATGAAAGTGCACTAACTAAGTTAGGTTTTAGCAGCGCCGAGGAAGTTATTGGCCGAACTTTATTGTTAGGCGAGCAGCAACTGAATGTGATTGGTGTGATCCCTGACATTCATTTTAGATCCATTAAATTTGGTATTAGAGCAAGCGCTTATATGCTTAATTCTGATCGCTTTCAGGTGGCTAATCTAACCGTGAATTCCGAGCTATTAAACTCTGATAAGTCAGCTGAAATTATTAGCAAAATTGAGCAAGTATGGAAAACGAATGTGCCATTACAACCGATTAATTTACAGTTTCTTTCGGAAATGATGCAAGCACAATATCAAGATGAACTAACAACGGCTCAACTATTTTTAGCATTTTCAGTGCTTGCCATAATTATCGCATGCTTAGGTTTATATGGCTTGTCCGCCTTTACCGTAGAACGTCGCACGAAAGAAATAGGTATTCGAAAGGTAATGGGGGCGAGTGTTAAAGATATCGTTAAATTATTGATTTGGCAGTTTTCTAAACCTGTTGCTTTAGCAAATATTATTGCCTGGCCTATCGCAGCATACGCCATGTTAACTTGGTTAGAGTCGTTTCCTTATCGAATCGATCAAGTTTGGTTAATACCTATTTGCTTATCCGTCGGTACATTATCATTATTTATTGCTTGGTTCACCGTCGGTACCAATGCAGCGAAAGTTGCTCGTAAAAATCCAATAAGTTCTTTACGTTATGAGTAAGTGTATTTAGCTTATTTTAATACTCAACTCATTTTAAGTACAAAAAAACCGCTCAATGAGCGGTTTTTATATTTAGATAAAACTAAGTAGTGATTTTCATTTAATCAATTACTAAGCTTAGATGCCAGCAGACAGACGAAGTGCTTCAGCTCTATCTGTTTTTTCCCAGCTAAAGGCTGTGAACGTATCATCACCAACGGTCATTTCAAATGGTTCGCGACCAAAGTGACCGTATGCCGCTGTTTGGCGATACATTGGGTGAAGAAGGTCTAACATTTTAGTGATGCCGTATGGACGAAGGTCAAAATGTTCACGTACTAATTCAACCAAACGTTCTTCAGACACTTTACCTGTGCCAAATGAATCAATTGAAATTGACGTTGGCTCTGCAACACCAATTGCGTAAGAAATTTGAATTTCACAACGATCAGCTAAACCTGCAGCAACAATGTTTTTGGCAACATAACGGCCAGCGTATGCAGCACTACGATCAACTTTTGATGGATCTTTACCAGAGAAAGCACCACCACCGTGACGAGCCATGCCGCCATAAGTATCAACAATAATTTTACGACCAGTTAAGCCACAATCACCAACTGGGCCGCCGATAACGAATCGGCCAGTAGGGTTAATATGGTATTTAGTTTCAGCTGTTAATAGCTCTTCTGGTAATACATGCTTAATAATGTTTTCCATTACCGCATTGACCAAATCATCTTGTTTGATATCAGGGTTATGCTGAGTTGAAAGTACAACAGTATCAATCGCTACTGGTTTATTATCTTCATAGATAAAAGTAACTTGAGATTTAGCGTCAGGACGTAACCAAGGTAAAACACCTGATTTACGCGCTTCAGCTTGACGCTCAACTAAACGGTGAGAATAGTATAAAGGTGCAGGCATTAACGTTGGTGTTTCGTTAGTTGCGTAACCAAACATTAAACCTTGGTCACCAGCGCCTTGTTCTTCAGGGCTAGTACGGTCAACACCTTGAGCAATTTCAGGAGATTGTTGGCCGATTAAGTTCATAATGCCACAGGTTTCACCATCAAAACCAACATCAGATGAAGTGTAACCAATTTCACTAATTACGTTGCGGGTTAGCTTTTCTAAATCAACCCAAGCGTTAGTTGAAACTTCACCAGAAATAATGGCAACACCAGTCTTAACCATAGTTTCACAAGCAACGCGCGCATTTTTATCTTTAGCAATAATTGCATCTAATACCGCATCAGAAATTTGATCGGCAATTTTATCTGGATGTCCTTCTGATACTGACTCAGAAGTAAAAAGGTGTGTAGACATAAACCCTCTGTATAAATTAACTGAAAAACAATAACTGTTTTTAATGGCGACATTCTAACTGTTTAGTTAACACTTGCCTAGAGTTTTTTACGCCTAGATGGCTAAACGTCTTTGAGCTGAGTCAAATTCATAGCAAATTCTTTCAATTATTCTAGAGTTATTCTGTATTCTAGCGCAAAAAAATAAATTTAAGGAAATTTATGCAGAGAAAGTGGCTGTTGCCAAATGTGTGAAAAAAGTCGTTGTTGTGTGGAACAACTCTTCGAACTATAAAAGGTCGTTGCACCGTCAGTATTAGTATTATTGATTAACTGATGCAATGCTAACTGTCGCTGTAGCTGCTCAGTTACGGGCAATGCCGTTTCCATGATAACCACGTCATTACCGCAAATATCACTAATCACTTCTTTTACTAATGGGTAATGGGTGCAGCCTAGCACGATGGTATCGACACCTTTAGCCATTAACGGCTGCAAATAAGCGGTCAGTAATAATTTGCAGTCGGCAGAGTTCTTTTTATCATGTTCGATTAATTCAACTAAGCCTGGGCAAGGTTGAATATACACTTCAGTATTATGCTTATATTGCTCTACTAAGGCTAAAAAACGCTGATTTTCTGCTGTTGCCTTGGTAACCAATATCGCAACTTTTTTATGTTGGCTGATATTTACCGCAGGTTTAATTGCCGGCTCAACGCCGATAACAGGAATAGAGATAGTTTTTCGTAGCTGATCAATGGCGTTAACGGTTGCGGTATTGCAAGCAACAACAATCGCTTTAGCGTTTTTTTCCACAAACCAATCAGCTATTTCATTTACTCGTTGTTGAATAAATGCAGCCGACTTCTCACCGTAAGGTGCATTTAATGTATCTGCAACATAAAGCAAATCTTCATGGGGTAATTGCTGCTTAATACAGTGCATAATAGATAAGCCACCAATGCCAGAATCGAAAATACCTATCGGTTGATTATTGATATTTTTCTGCTTCACTAAATCGTTAGTGATAAAAGTGTGAGTGTTTGCTTTTGGCTGTGTGGGCATTAAGTCTACGTAGGTTAAGAGCTATACCCAAGCCACTTGAAAATGCAGTTTCAGAGTTAAGCTAGGAAATCAGAGCAAGGCGCAGCACGCAGGTAATGGTTATTTCCTTATCAAGCGCTGTAACGCTGCACTGTTTTTCTAGCTTAGTTCCCGTAGGGCAAGGCGATAAAGGGTCATCTCCGGCGTTATTGATTTCTACAATGGAACAACCATTCTCTTCAATCAATGTCTTGGTGATAACCCTTTTTCGACTTGCTGAATTCTGCATTTTCAAGTGGTTTGGGTATAAAATAAGTTTGTCTGCGTTAAGTATATTATTAACAGGCAAACAAGGTCTATCAATTAATTATAAAGTTATAAATGATGATGTTCGTTAATAGTCGCTTTACAAAAATAAAATAATTGTAAAGTTTTTTGTTTATATAGTAAGCTAAGGCCCTAAATAAAGTAATGGTAACAGGAGTCGCCAAATGCAAAGTGATGTTTCATTCGCACGTATTAAACAATTTCCGATATTAATGTGGATTTTGCTATTCGGCTCATTCATTACTCGCGGCAGTTATTACATGGTATGGCCATTTTTAGCGGTAATTCTTTATGAAAAATTTGCTTTATCTGCCACCAATGTTGGGCTTATTCTGTCAAGTGCCGCTGTTATATCTGTATTAGTGAGCTTTATCGGTAGTGCGCTCTCCGACCGAATTGGTCGTCGTCCCTTAATGTACATCAGTGGTATTTTATATATCATTTCCTTTTCGTTATTAGCACAAGCCAATACTATTATTGCATACGCTGGCGTGATCACTTTATGTTCTATTGCAACTGCGCTATGGCGACCATTAGCTTCGGCATTAATTGGCGATATTATTAAAGATAAAAGCACCCGTGAACTCGCCATGCAATCTTTATATTTTATCGTTAATGTCGGTTGTGCTGTGGGCCCTATGGTCGGGTTATGGCTAGGTTTAACAGGAGAGCAATCAAGCTTTTATATTACTGCGGGAGCTTTTGCTTTCTTATTAGTGTTGTTGTGGTGGGGATTTCATCAACATAGTCAGCTTGAAAGCGCAGAAACAGATAAGGTTAAAGAAGCCAGAATTGATACGGAAGCAAATGATAAATCTAAAGCTATAACGGAACCTAATCTCCCAGCAGAAGCAACCGTAAGCAATAAAAAAGGCAATCAACTTATCAAGGTTCTGGTTGCTGATAAACTGTTGCAATGTCTTATTTTTGCCAACATTTTGTGCATGTTTATTTATGCGCAAATGGATAGTTCACTTATTCAGTATTTAACTCGTGCGAAAGTGCCCGATCTGCTTGAACTTATTTCAGCGATGATTTTTACCAATGCGCTAGTTATTATCTCAACACAATTTTTACTATTAAAATTGATGGCAGGTTTATCGTTAATTAATCGTATTCAAGCTGGCTTAGTGCTGCTGATGCTTTCGCAAATTTGGTTAGCGGTTAATCCCTTAACACTTTTTTGGGGCTGGATAGGCGCAATAATAGTGATGAGTTTAGCGGAAACTATTCTATTTCCTACCATGAATGTTCATATTGACCGTTTAGCGCCAGACCATTTACGTGGAGCATATTTCGGTGCGGCCTCTTTCTATGAGTTTGGCTTTGCAATTGCACCACTAGGAGGAGGGATTATTCTCGACCAACTTGGTGGCCCATCGCTATTTTTCATTGCTGCAGGCCTAACATTGGTTGTTATTTACCTTTATCGAATTTTGGATAAATTGCCAAGACCAGATTTCACCCAGTTTAAGCCACAATCAAGCGCAGAGTAATACTGTTAGAAGGTAATGGAAGTAAGGGATAATAGATGTACTTCAATAAAATACAGGATAGAGACTTCCAAAGTGCCGCCGTTCAGATTAGTTCTGAATATCGGGTGCTTTTCTAGAGAGTTGCGCGGAAATATTATAGATATTTTTGAGAGTAAGAATAGGTAGTGACTTCCAAAGTGCCGCCGTTCACATTAGTCCTGAACATCGGGTGCTTTTCTAGAGAATGCGCGGAAATATTGTTGGTATTGTGTGTCTTCAATTGACGTAGGAAAAATTTGAAAATAAGTAGAATATTAGAAAGAGATAGTGACTTCCAAAGTGCCGCCGTTCACATTAGTCCTGAATATCGGGTGTTTACTTAGAGTTGCGCGGAAATATTAAAGATATTTTTGAGAGTAAGAATAGATAGTGACTTCCAAAGTGCCGCCGTTCACATTAGTCCTGAACATCGGGTGCTTTTCTAGAGAATGCGCGGAAATATTGTTGGTATTGTGTGTCTTCAATTGACGTAGGAAAAATTTGAAAATAAGTAGAATATTAGAAAGAGATAGTGACTTCCAAAGTGCCGCCGTTCACATTAGTCCTGAACACCGGGTGTTCAGGGCGGAAATATCATTTTAACCGTAGGCTTCCCGATACGAGCCGGGCTTGCACAATAGCTAATAATCAACATCCTTAGTTAAAACTTATCGGCTCAGGGACATAGTTCACAAACGAACACTCCAGAAGACAAACTCATTATAGCTAATAATGCCAGCTGTATTAAGTCTTTTATCACTTGTAAGACCTGAATGCTTAATGCTTGAACAGATTGAAGTTTCTTTAAACAGAATGACTTTATTTTGAAAGGTATGAAAAAATTGCCGGTATTATTTAAGCACGTTTTGGTGAATTAACCGCTTGTTCGATTGTGGTTTGAAGCAATTCAATTTTGCTCTGCATTCTCTCACGCTCTTGTTCGAGGTCAGCACGTGCTTGAAGTAAATCGTTAGCAAGGTTAAGCGACATCATGACAAGTGCTTGTTCAGGGCTTTTCATGGCAGCGCTTTTTTTGGTATCTTTTTCTAAACGCTTATTAATTTCTTCGGCCGCTTGTAAAAGCGCCGATTCATGGCCAGCAGGACAAGCGATTTTTAATCGTTTGTTGGCAACATTAATTGTTACTGTGTGTTGGCTCATTACGTCGTAATTCTCAAAGCGTTACATTAATTAATTGAGTAAAATACCCATTATAGTTTTGCTGTTGATGAATAATCATTTGCAGCTAACACTAAGAAAAGTAAATGAATACTAAAACCCAGTGCACCATAAAGAGGAACTATAACGGTGAGTGTTACACTATGCAAGTGATCTCTATGGTTTTTTCTGGAATCGAAGCAATGCCAATGTTACGATAGCGGCTAATATACTCCCTTTTGAAATTATATTTTTATGTCTGATAGTACCTCTTTAGATTTTTCCTCTGCACAAGCAATTTTAACCAGTGAAAGTGTTGAAGCACACGCCGCTGAAATCCACGGTGTACTTACCGGCCTTGTTTCGGCAGGCTTTGAATTTGAAAGTAGCGATTATATCGCCATGGTCAACGACATGCTTAATAATGCTGAAGGTTTACCTGCACGTGTTAAAAGTTTGATAAAAGATATGTATAGCGATATTTGGCAACAAATTCTTGATGAATCTTACAGCTTTCAATTGATGCTACCAGATGATGACGACTCTATTGTTGAGCGTGGTCATGCATTAAGTAAATGGGTAGAAGGCTTTAATCTTGGCTTTGGTTTACAGCAAACTAAAACCACCACCTTTTCTGATGACGTAAAAGAAGTACTTGCTGATTTTGTTGAAATCGCCAATTTGTCTGATGAAATGGAAGAAGATGAAGATACTGAGCAAGCTTATTTCGAAATTGCAGAATACGTTAGAATTTCTGCCTTACTTTGTTTTACTGAATTAGGTACTCCGCCTGAATCTAAAGACAAAGAAGCAACGCTACATTAGTAACAAACTAATTAGCAGTTAAGCACTCACGACAAACAGCTAAATAATCTCTAATGAATTAATTCTACTAAAGAAGTTATTTAGCTGTCGATATAACGCCATTAGATACTGACAAATATGATCAAAAATACTTTATTACCCGTTGCTGAGTTTTGTCAGCGTAGAAGCGATTTTATTGCGCAAATGCCTGCTAATAGCATTGCGTTAATTTCTGCTGGCAAAGAAGTTACGCGCAGTAACGATACTGAATACCCATTTTGTCAAAGTAAAAATTTCTATTACCTGACGGGCTTTAATGAGCCTGATGCTATTTTAGCTATGGTGAAAGGGACGGATGCGGAAGCAGCGCAAAGTATTTTATTTTCGCGTGAAAAAGACAGCCTACAAGAAGTATGGCATGGCAGACGCGTTGGTCAGCTAGCCGCGGTTGAAAATTACCAAGTTGATTTGTGCTTTAGCTTAGCTGAAGTTAACGAGCAACTTTTGCCATTAATTGAAGGTAAAAGTGCTGTGTTAATTTGCCAGCAAGAGCAAGGTGAGTTCGAACAGCAAGTATTGTCTTGGTTAGCAGATATTAGAAAGTCAGCTCGCACTGGTGCGAAGGCGCCAAAATCACTAGTTGATTGTAGTGAAATAATTCATGAAATGCGTTTGCATAAATCAGACGCTGAGCTCGACATTATGCGTCAGGTTAATGTTATAAGCGGCGCAGCTCATCAAAGAGCCATGCAGCAAACATCAGCAGGTATATTTGAATATCAAATTGAAGCTGAACTCTTACATGAATTTGCCAGTAACGGTGCTCGTCATCCAGCTTACGGCTCTATTGTTGCTGGCGGCGATAACGCTAATATTTTGCATTACACCGATAATGACGAAACACTTAATAATGGTGATTTATTGTTAATTGATGCTGGTGGTGAACTAGCGGGTTACGCCGCAGATATTACGCGTACATTCCCGGTTAACGGTCAATTTAGCATTGAACAAAAAGCGATTTATCAACTGGTACTTGATAGCCAAAACTTGGCAATTGAAGCGATAAAACCGCAACAAACTTTTGCTGAACTAAATCGTTTAGTGTGTAACTTCCTGACCCAAGGTTTATACGACTTAGGCATTTTAAAAGGCGATATAACGTTATTGTTAGCCCAAAAAGCCTGTAAAAAATACTTTATTCACGGCCTTGGTCATTGGTTAGGGCTTGATGTTCATGATGTTGGTGACTATCACTCTAATCAGCAACGTGAACAATTACGCCCGTTTGCGCCAGGCATGGTGATGACGATTGAACCGGGAATTTATATCCCGCTCAGCGATAAATCAGTTGATGAAAAATGGCGTGGTATTGGCGTTCGCATTGAAGATAATATTGCGGTAACCGAATCTGGTTTTGAAAACTTAACCGTCAATGCTGCAAAAACTATTGCTGATATTGAAAAGGTGATGGCTAATTAGTGTTCCTTTGTGCGTAATCCATTGATTAAGCACAAAGTGATAACGCTGATAGCAAGTTAAACTTAGCGTCATTAACGGCAGAAAAATAACAATAGGTTAACGATGAATAATAGTGAGCAAAACGCTAGTACTAGCAACACCCAAGATGCACAGCACTTTGACGTGATCATTTCTGGTGGTGGTTTATCAGGTGCTTTAATGGCATTAAGTTTATCGAGCCTAGTTACTCATCAGCAAACCCCTTTAAAAATCGCCATTATCGAAGCTAACCCAGTATTGACTGACCCATCACAAAGTTTTGATGATCGCGTTTTAGCCTTATCGCATGGTAGTGCTGCTTATTTAGAAAGTGTTGGCGCTTGGCAATACCTACAAAACCATGCTGAGCCAATTAAAAATATCCATATTTCAGACCGTGGTCATTATGGCAAAGCGCGATTGTATGCTAAACATCATCAAGTTGATGCCTTAGGTTATGTTGCTGAAATGTCATTTATTGGCGCGGCATTATTAAAAGCCTTAGCGACTAAAAACAATATCACTTGGTTTGCTCCTGACAGTATTGCCAATGTGCAATGGCAAGCTGAGCAAGTCAATGTAGAGTTAAATTCTGCTACGCAGTTAACTACCGCGCTATTGTTAGCTTGTGATGGCGCGCAGTCTACGTGTCGCAAGTTTGCTAATATTTCCACCACTAGTCGTGATTATCAGCAATCGGCATTAATCGCTAATGTGGGTACGGCAATTCATCATAAAAATATTGCTTATGAACGTTTTACCCAAACTGGCCCTATTGCCATGTTGCCACTTTCTGCGCTGTCAACGAATAGCCAACAAAGCAGTGCAGGGCGTTGTTCACTAGTGTGGACGCTAACGCCAGAGTTAGCCGAGGACATGCTAAATTTGTCAGATGATGAATTTGCTGCACAATTAGAAAAATCTTTTGGCCGCTGGTTAGGTAATATTACTCAAGTAGGTAAGCGCGCGGTTTACCCATTAAAATTATTACAAGCAACTGAGCAGGTTTATCACCGTATGGCATTAATAGGTAATGCTTCTCATACAATTCACCCTATTGCTGGCCAAGGTTTCAACTTAGGTTTGCGTGATGTCAGTGATATGACTCAAGTGATAAAACAAGCATTAGCGAATGGGCAAGACATAGGTTCATTTGCCAATTTAATGCAATATGCACAAGCGCGTCAGCAAGACCAAAAACAAGTGATCACCTTAACAGATTCATTAGTTACCTTGTTTTCAAACGAGCTACCACCGCTAGTTGCGGGTCGAAACATCGGCTTAAAGGTACTAAATTACTTGCCGAATTTGAAAAATGCTTTGGTTAAGAAAACCATGGGTTACTAGCAGTAAAATTAACCTATAAATAATAGTGATAGCGCTATTAGTTATTTAAATAAATGTGAAGAATAATGCAAAAATTTGATCTATTAATTGTTGGTGGCGGCATGGTTGGCTTAACGTTAGCTTTGGCTATTCGTCAGCAAACTGAGCTTAGCATCGCTATTGTTGATAATACGCCTGTTGATGAACTGAGTAGCGAGCCAGAAGTGCGCGTTAGTGCCATTAATGCGGCGAGTCAGCAAATGTTCAATAACCTCAATGTTTGGCAAGATATTATTAGCCAGCGCGCGCAGCCTTATTTTGACATGCACATTTGGGATAAAGCCGGTTATGGTCAGTTAGATTTTGCTTTAAAAGATGTTAGCAATTCAACGCTTGCTAGTAATCTTGAACAGCTAGGTTTTATTATTGAAAACAAAGCTATTCGTAATGCCTTATGGCACAAAGCCCAACAAGACAGCGGCATTACCTTTTTTACTGATAACAAATTAGAGCAGTTAAATTTTAGCGACAGCGAAGTATTTGCTACCTTTGCCGCGAATAGCGAAAGCGGAAAAACACAAATGCCGGTGATGGCAAAGCTTGTTGTCGGCGCAGATGGCGCAAATTCTTGGGTGCGTCAGCAAATGAATGTGCCGTTAACATTTCGTGATTACGACCATCACGCCATTGTTGCCACCGTTAAATGCAAACAAGGCCATCAAAATACTGCATGGCAAGTGTTTCTAGAAACCGGCCCATTAGCTTTACTGCCTTTATATCAAGATGATTTATGCTCAATTGTTTGGTCAACAAGCCCTGAAGAAGCAACGCGACTAAGCGCTTTGTCAGCCGAAGATTTTGCTAAAGAAATAACGGCGGCAAGTGATGGTAAGTTAGGACAAGTATTACTGGAAAGTGAGCGTTTTACTTATCCGTTAACCATGCGTTTTGCTCAAGACTTTGTCAAAGAGCGTATTGTTTTAGTGGGAGATGCCGCCCATACCATTCATCCGTTAGCTGGTCAGGGGGTTAATTTAGGTTTACTTGATGCCGCCGCCTTAGCGCAAACGATTAGTCAGCAAATAAGCAAAGCACAGCAAAAGGGTAGCCTTGATGACAATGCTTGGTTTAGTGATAAATCGTTACAGCAATTTGCTCGCTGGCGTAAAAGCGAAGCGGCAGAAATGATCGCCGCGATGGAAGCTATTAAGCAAACGTTCACGCCACAGCAAGGCGCTATAAAATTAATACGTGGTTTAGGCATGTCATTGCTCAATAATATTAAACCCGCTAAAGCCTTAATGATTAATCAAGCGCTAGGTTTTAAAGGTGAATTACCAGAATTAGCCAAACCTACTCAACACCAGCAAAAATAAGCTCAGGTTATTGTTTTTTATTGACCATGCAGTCAAGAAAAACGCCACTTTCATCGACCAGCTAAAGTAAAATTAGCTGGTTGATAACTCCGCAACATTTATTCTTTTCACCGATATAAAATTTTTATTTGCCATTAGGGATGTTTGCATCCTCGCTAGGGAATTATATTTTTAAAATGTGTACATTTAAAAATATAATTTGGAATATTTTTATTTGTCCATTTTAAATTTTTTAAAAGGGGTTTTATCTGTTGAATCAACAGCGTCTCACAGTTATAATCTTGGCCACTTTTTGTAAATCTTCCGTCTTTATCCTAATTTTACATGAGTATATGTAATGGTGTGCTTGCTTAAAGCGTACTGAAACTAAGATAAAGCAACTAACGTGAGTGAAACGTACGATGACAAATAAAACAGTATTACATGCTAAGCACTTAGAAGCTGGCGCTAAAATGGTTGATTTCTACGGCTGGGATATGCCAATCAACTATGGTTCTCAAATTGAAGAACATCATGCTGTGCGCACAGACGCTGGTATGTTCGATGTTTCACACATGACTATTGTTGATGTTAAAGGCGCAGATGCTCAAGCATTCTTACGTAAATTAGTCATTAACGACGTAGCAAAATTAGACGTTGCTGGTAAAGCACTATACACAGGTATGTGTAACCACGAAGGTGGCGTTATTGATGACTTAATCGTTTATTTCTTCACTAACACTGACTACCGTTTAGTGGTTAACTCAGCAACACGTGTAAAAGATTTAGCGTGGATTGCCGAACAATCTGCAGGTTTTGACGTAACGGTTACCGAACGTCCTGAATTTGCCATGATCGCCGTACAAGGCCCACAAGCAAAAGCGAAAGTTGCCACATTACTTAACGCAGAACAAACAGCGGCAGTTGAATGTATGAAGCCATTCTTCTCAGCACAAGCTGGCGACTTATTTATCGCAACAACAGGTTACACAGGTGAAAACGGTTACGAAATCGCACTACCTGCTGACCAAGCTGCTGATTTATGGCAACAACTTCTTGATGCTGGCGTTAAACCTTGTGGTTTAGGTGCTCGTGACACTTTACGTTTAGAAGCTGGTATGAACCTTTACGGTTTAGACATGGACGAAAGCGTTTCTCCATTAGCCGCTAACATGGCTTGGACAATTAGCTGGGAACCAGAAGACCGCAACTTTAACGGTCGTGAAGTTATTGCCGCTCAACGTGCAGCTGGCGACCAACCTAAACTTGTTGGTTTAGTACTTGAAGAGAAAGGCGTATTACGTACTGGTCTTAAAGTAATCACCGCAGAAGGCGAGGGTATTATTACTTCAGGTACTTTCTCTCCAACATTAGGTCACAGTATTGCTATGGCACGCGTACCACGCAGTGTTAAATTAGGCGATACCGTAGAAGTTGAAATGCGTAAAAAGCTAGTTAAAGTTCAAGTAATTAAGCCAAGCTTCGTACGTAATGGTAAAAAAGTTTTTTAACAACATTGCTTTAAATCAACTTTCATTCGTTGGTTAGCAAACTAGGTTAAAAACGCTGAAATTTTAGGCTATAGTATGAGGTGAATGGCGCAGGCCAAGCTTGATACTATAGACGTTTACACAAAAATTAAAAAATAAAGATTAGGAACAAAACAATGAGCAACATTCCTTCAGAATTAAAATACGCAACATCACACGAATGGGTACGCAACGAAGGTAACGGTGTCGTTACTATCGGTATTACTGAGCACGCACAAGACCTTTTAGGTGACATGGTATTCGTTGAATTACCAGATGTTGGCGATGCAGTAAGCACTGGCGACGACGTTGCTGTTGCAGAATCTGTAAAAGCAGCTTCAGACATTTACGCACCAGTATCTGGTGAAGTAATTGAAGTGAATGAAGAGCTTGAAGATTCACCAGAATTAGTAAACTCAGATGCCTTTGGTGGCGGTTGGTTGTTCAAACTAAAAATTGAAGACGAAGGCGAGTTAGATAGCTTGCTTGATGCGGAAGGTTACGCAAACTCGATCGACGAAGACTAATTTTTTGTCACATTTTGCGTTTATGCTGCGTTGCTATCGTTATTCGTCTTAATCACTTAGCTGTTATTTAGCTAAGGGCTTACTAAGTTCAGAAGACTCATAACGTTAGTGCCTTGCTTACATGGATGTAAGTACTTAGGTTAAGTCAGGAACAATTAACCTGTGTCTAAACGACAGACTGTTTACGAAAATCTGTTTAAGCCTCGAAGATTCATCTGAATACCGAGGCTTTCTTTTATTTAAATATTTTTAATTACGGTTAACTCAGGTTAATCAGTAAACTATTTTATAGAGAAGCTGTTTTATGACTACTCAATCATTAAAAGACTTAGAGCAAACTCAAGACTTTATTCGTCGCCACATTGGCCCTAATGCCGAACAAACTCAAGCCATGTTAAATGACATTGGTGCCGAGTCTGTTGATGCACTTATCGACGAAATCGTTCCTTCAGACATTCGCTTAGCAAACTTACCAGCGATTGAAGAAAGTAAAACAGAAGTACAAGCACTTGCTGACTTAAAAGCAGTTGCTGGCTTGAATAAAGTAAACGACACCTACATTGGTTTAGGTTACTACGGCACATTAACGCCGAACGTTATTTTACGTAACGTGTTAGAAAATCCAGGCTGGTACACGGCATACACGCCTTACCAACCAGAAATTGCTCAAGGTCGTTTAGAGTCATTATTAAACTACCAACAAATGTGTTTAGACCTTACAGGTTTAGACCTAGCGTCGGCTTCATTACTTGATGAAGGTACGGCAGCAGCTGAAGCGATGGCGTTAGCTAAGCGTGTTTCTAAAAACAAAAAATCAAATACATTCTTTATCTCAAGTGATGTTTACCCACAAACAATCGACGTTGTTAAACAACGTGCAGAAATGTTTGGTTTTGAAATCGTTGTCGCTCCGGCTGACGAAGTGGTTGATCACGATGTATTTGGTGCCATTTTACAATACCCAAGCGCAACAGGTGAAGTACGTGATATTTCAGACCTAATCGCTAAAGTACACGAGAAAAAAGGTATTGTTGCAGTAGCAGCCGATATCATGAGCTTAGTGCTATTAAAAGCGCCAGGCGAGCTAGGTGCTGACGCCGTAATCGGTTCAAGCCAACGCTTTGGTGTACCAATGGGCTACGGCGGACCACACGCAGCATTCTTCACCACATCAGACAAATACAAACGTTCATTACCAGGTCGTATTATTGGTGTATCAAAAGATACTCGTGATAACCCAGCACTTCGTATGGCAATGCAAACACGCGAGCAACACATTCGTCGTGAAAAAGCCAACTCAAACATTTGTACTGCACAGGTATTATTAGCGAACATGGCTGCGTTCTACGCGGTTTACCATGGTCCTAAAGGCTTAAAAGTTATTGCTGAACGTATTCACCGTTTTACTGACATTTTATGTTTAGGTACAGCAACGAAAGGCTTAACCGCTATTCACGCTAACTACTTCGACACACTAACGTTTAACGCTGACAACAAAGACGAAATTGTTGCCCGCGCATTAGCCGCAGGCGTTAACTTCCGTACTGATGTTGATGGTCAAATCAGTGTTTCATTAGATGAAACCACAACGCGTGAAAAAGTTGCTGGCTTATTTGATATTTTATTAGGCGAAGGTCATGGCTTAGACGTAGCAGCACTTGATCAACAAATACTTGATTGTGGTCACTCGTCAATTCCTGCTTCACTTGTACGTGAATCAGCAATATTAACGCACCCAGTATTTAACCAGTATCACAGTGAAACTGAGATGCTACGTTACATCAAAAAACTTGAAAACAAAGATTTAGCATTGAACCACTCAATGATCTCTTTAGGTTCTTGTACCATGAAGCTAAATGCAACAGCACAAATGATCCCAGTATCATGGCCTGAATTTGCAAACATGCACCCATTTGCTCCTGTTGACCAAGCACAAGGTTACAAGCAAATGATTGACGAACTAGGTGACTGGTTAGTTGAGCTTACTGGCTACGACAACATTTCAATGCAACCAAACTCAGGTGCGCAGGGTGAATATGCAGGTCTTATCGCCATTCACAAATACCACGAAAGCCGTGGCGACGCTCACCGTAACATTTGTTTAATTCCATCATCTGCTCATGGTACTAACCCAGCGTCAGCGCAAATGGTTGGTATGAAAGTGGTTGTGGTTGATTGTGACAAAGAAGGTAACGTTGACATGGACGACTTACGTGCGAAAGCAAGTGAGTTAGCCGACAGCCTTTCTTGTATCATGATCACATACCCGTCAACGCACGGTGTATACGAAACAACCATTGCAGAAATTTGTAACATCGTACATGAACACGGCGGCCAAGTTTACCTTGATGGCGCAAACATGAACGCACAAGTAGGCGTTACATCACCAGGTTTCATTGGTGCTGATGTTTCTCACTTGAACCTACACAAAACTTTCGCTATTCCACACGGTGGCGGTGGTCCAGGTATGGGTCCTATTGGCGTTAAATCGCACTTAGCACCATTCTTACCTGACCATGCCTTAATCAATGTAAGCGAAAGCACACAAGGTAATGGCGCAGTTTCAGCAGCACCATACGGTAGTGCAGGTATTTTATGTATCTCATACCTATACGTTGCCTTGTTAGGTAAAAAAGGTGTTACTGACGCAACTAAATACGCGATCACTAACGCTAACTACTTAGCTAAAAAATTAGGCCAACATTACCCAATTTTATACGCAGGGAAAAATGGCCGTGTAGCACACGAATGTATTATCGACTTACGCCCACTGAAAGCGGAATCAGGTATTACTGAAGTAGACATGGCTAAACGCTTAATGGACTACGGTTTCCACGCACCAACCATGTCGTTCCCAGTAGCGGGTACCTTCATGATTGAGCCTACAGAATCTGAGTCTAAAGTTGAACTTGACCGTTTCGTAGAAGCCATGGTTTGTATTCGCGAAGAAGTACGTAAAGTTGAATCTGGTGAGTGGTCAAGCGACGACAACCCATTACACAACGCACCACATACACTAGCGGATATTACTGATACTTGGGATCGTGCTTACTCGATTCAAGAAGCAGTATTCCCAGTGCCTGCGGCAGCAGCGAATAAATTCTGGCCAACCGTAAACCGTATTGATGATGTATACGGGGACAGAAATTTAATTTGTTCATGTCCAAGTGTGGATACGTATAAAGACTAGTAACTAGTTGATATATAATAATAAAAAGCGAGATAAGGCTCGCTTTTTTTGTGGGTGTGTGTATGATGAAATTATGTAAATATAAATACCTCTTAAATGGAATTTAATGTCTAAATACTCTGTAAAAGATCTTGCTCAGTTTCTAAAAAAATCAAAAGAAAGCGGCTCTCCCTTTGTTTTATTTACTGGCGCGGGTTGTTCAAAATCTGCAGGGATCCCATTAGCTGGCGAATTAGTTGATGAAATCAATCGGGATTTTGAGCTAGAACTCAAAGGGCTATCTAAAGAGGATAGGCAAGATTACGGAAAATGTATGTCTGTTCTTGTTAAAGAAGACAGACGCAAATTGATTAGTAATTATATTAACGGAGCAAAAATAAATTGGACGCATATAGCAATAGCTTTACTTATTGAAAAAGGGTATTTTCAACGAATTCTAACATTCAACTTTGATAACCTTTTAGCAAGGAGCAGTGGGCTATTAGGACTTTATCCTGCAACTTATGATTTAACTACAGCAGATCTTGATTTACATAATCTAATTGTTGAACCTGCAGTAGTTCACATTCACGGACAAAGTCATGGGTTTACACTATTAAATACTGATGAAGAAACTTCTAAGCATGCGGAAAACTTAGAGCACTTTATAGCATCAACATTGAATAATTCCCCTACTTTGTTTGTTGGCTATAGTGGGTGTGCAGATGCTTTCTTTCCGATACTAGAAAAAAAGTATACTGGTCAACATAGATTGTTTTGGTCCGGTCGAGTGGAGGATTCACCTGAGCATTTAAATAATTCACTATTGAAAAACTATGGGAGTTTTGCACATTATATACGTGGTGAAGATTCTGATATTTTTTTTATAGAATTAGCTCGGGAACTGGGGTGCTTCCCTCCAAAAATATTTACAGACCCATATAAACACTTATTAAATGAATTATCTCATGTTACTGACTTTCCTGTGCATGAAACAACCCATACTGATATTTTTGTAAATATTAAAAAACAATTAAAAAGAGATAGTGAACGGTATCTTAAACAATCAACTATACATAGCGAAAAACTGTTACTAGAAGGGAATTATGACAAATTAATTTCTTTATATGAGAGTAATAGGTCACAAAACAAAAATGTTTTAAATGATGTTAGTTTAGCGTACTTCCATAAAGCATATAAATTACAACATAGTGTCGAAAGTAAGGATATACATGAAGTTTTAGATGATGTCATTACATTATATGAAAACGCCTTAGCTATTAATCCAAACCTTTCTTTTGCTCATAATAATTTAGGGGCACTGAATGGTGATTTAGCTAAGCAAACTTTTAGTAATAATGAAGCATTGGAACTTCATAATAGAGCCATTGAAAAATATAAAATGGCAATTGAAGTTGAGCCAAAAATGGCGTTATCAAACCAAAACTTACTTTTGGCTTATAGTGAAATTGGTGATGTTGCAGCCCACCTTGACTTAGATGCCAGTATATATTTCAGATTAGCATGTGAACATGCTTCAAGTATTCTACCTATAATCGAGAATGATAGTCATTTATTGCATTGTTTTTCGTATGTTATCCACAGGTTTAACCAAGTTTCTAATGAACATGATTTTATATCACCAATATTGAATGAATTAATTTTATATTTGGAAAAAATGAATAACAAGGTTCAAAATGATTTAGATATATTAGGAGCTTTAGGTTTACTTTACATTACAAAGTTCTCTATGAATTCGGATAACAAAAATATTGAATTAGCAATGAGTTATATGAAAATAGTTGAAACTATTGATGAGTTTAATATTTACGATATGGGATGCGCATTTGCCTTAACTAATCAATTGGAAAAATGCAGAGAAATATTTGAAAAAATGAATAACGCAGGTAAATTACAAAATAAAAAACATTTATTGATAGATAAAGATTTAGAAGTAATCAGGGAGTTAGATTGGTTTAAAAATATAATGAGTGATTAATAGCACTAACTAATCGTTGTGGCAGTGACTCGGCAACTGCTCCTCGACAATTGCTCCGGCATCCATGCAGTCGACCCCGACGCTAAGCAGAGAATCAAACTCCAACCGTTAGAGGCTAATAAAATTCCGTGTAGTCGTCTCGCGACTGAACATGGTTATTTTTACCTGTTTCATATTCTTTGCACATTTGCTTGTTAGTATCCCACTCAACTGTTTTAACAATACTTTTAAGTAAAACAATTTTTACTATCAATTCAGCATATTTGGAGTAGTTGGATGAATATTATCAATAAATCAATAGCGATACTGGCTTTGGTATTTGCAGGGGCAAGTGCTCAAGTACATGCGGGGTTAATTTCTACCTCAACCAACGGTGGTAATAATTTTGTGCCGTTTGGCGGTACTGTTACTCAATACCAATCGCTTTATAGTGGCGATATGTTCGGTGGTGGCTTAGTTGAAATTACCTCTTTAGATTTTTTCTATGCTCGGGGTGGTGATGGTTTAGTTGATGGTGACTTTCAGATTTCATTATCTACTTCTGATTATATAAGTATGGTTACTCCCGCTGTAACTAATGTTAGCTATGTGGAAGCATTAAGCGAAGGCACGAACATATTTTCACAGCAAGCCGATATTGCAATTGTTGACGGAAAAATATCTTTTAATGGTAGCTTTGTCTTTGATTCTTCATATAACTTAATTATCGATATTGTTAACCTAGGTGCTGACAGTGGCTCTGACTGGGAGCGTTTTAAAACAGCTCATAATTTCGACAATTATGCATTGGGTAGACGTTTTACCTATTTAAATAACAGTGGTGGCTCTGCCGAATCAAATTCTAGTTCTAGTGAAGTTGCTGTTCAATTTGGTTTCAATACTGTGTCGGTACCAGAGCCTTCTTCACTTGCTTTGTTTTTTCTAAGTTGTATTTTTCTAGCTCGAATGAGAATTAAAGTGAAGTAATTTCTAGGCAATACTTTTTTGTATATAAAAGTGAGCTTTCAGCTCATTTTTTTTAATACTATCGCTGTGGTGCCAAGTAGAGATTCAAACTCTATGCCTTGTGTTCGATGAGCACTTTTATGTGACGAAAATTAATCTGAAGTGACTTTTACGTTTAAATTGCCGCTAAAACTCGTAAGTCTGTTATTACTTAAGAAACTTGGTACAATGCCATTTTTTGATTTTAGGTAGCCAATGAATAAAGGTAATGAGCCACTACACGGCATTAAACTTGAACAAATTCTAACTGAACTTGAGAAGGAAGTTGGTTGGGATAAAATGGGTGAGTTACTTAATATTCGTTGTTTTCTCAATAAACCGCGCCTTAAATCAAGTTTAAAATTTCTTCGTACAACCCCTTGGGCGCGCAGTAGAGTTGAAATTTTATACTTGAAAACATTTTGTAGTAAGCATAAATCAACGGGGAATGTGATCAGGGGCATACTGTCTCAGAAAACAACCGCACCGGAAAAGACTTCCCGCAAGCCTGCGCCATTTGTTTGGCCGACATTGGACGATAAATAAGCGAGATAGCTAACACTGACGTGATTAAGCATTATGTAGTGAATGTCAGGTTAACGTTAATGCTAAAGTTGAAGTTAAAGTTATCAGATGATTGTTACCTAAAAATGATAATTTATACTCTTGCTTCTGCATTCATGCCGTCAACTCTGTCGCCAAGCTGAGGATGATTTTTTAACGTCGATGTGTTGTTGTTTTCACAAAAAAACGAAAAGCCTTTATCATCAAGCTTTTCGTTTTTTTATGTCGTTTTTTTAATTACGGTAGAGTTTTAGCTAATAATTAAACCGAAGCCGGCTTTCTTTTCGATGCTTCTACCGCTGATTTTGACGATGGCTTGGTATTTGTTTCTGATGAAGCTACCGATGCTTTACTTTTAGCTCTTTTTTTCTTTTTTGCATTTTTATTTGCTGAAACAACCGTATCAATAAATTCAGCTGATTTTTTGCTTGGGTTATAAGCGATTTTAATCGTTTTACCGTTAAATTCGATAACATCGCCGTGGCGAATTTTTTTACGTTTTTGAACGATAACTTTATTATTTACTGAAATATTACCTTCACTGATCATGGTTTTAGCTTCGCCGCCGCCACCAACCATGTTGGAAATTTTGAGTAACTTATAAAGTTCTATCGGTTCAACACAAATGTCGAAAGTTGAATGTTCAGACATGAAATACGCCTAATAATTTAAAATAGTAATATTGGTAAATTCTAACATATATATATAGCCAAGCCACTTGAATATGCAGAATTCAGCAAGTCGAAACAGGTTAGCACCAAGGCATTGATTGAATAGAGTGGCTATTTCAATGTAAAAATCAATAACGCTGGAAGTAACTCTTTATCGTCTTGCCCGCAGGGAACTACGCTAGAAAAACAGTTCAGCGTTGCAGTACTTGATAAGGGAAAACCATCACTGTGATGATTTATAATTAGTCTTTTGAACTCAGCCCTAAATTTGTATCAATTATAGTGGCTTAGCTTCTAAGAAAAGTACTCTGTTAATGCTTTAATGAATTCAGTTGTGCGTTGAGGGATAAATTTTCGATTTGGATATATAGCATGTAAATCTGAGCCGAGAGACGTACCTACGCGATTAAAGTCATGTTGGTATTTGTCCATTACTGTCACTAAACGTTTAGCTTTTAGGTCGGCGGCGATATCCAAGTATGATTTTAATGCAATACCAGCCCCTTCAATTGCCCAGCGTCTGATCACTGCACCATCATTTGAAGTTCTAGCGGCTTGAATTGAAATTGACCTTTTCTCATCAGTGTTTTGAAAATGCCAAGTTGTTAATGGCTCTGCCATACGCACCATAGTTAAACAATCATGTTGCACTAATTCTTCGGGACTTGCAGGTATGCCTTTACGCTTAAGGTACGTTGGTGATGCACACAGCACTCGGCGATTACTTGCTAGTTTACGTGCTATCAATGTGCTGTCTTCTAGGCTGCCAAAGCGTATTCCTAAATCAAAGCCTTCGCCAACTAAGTCAGTAACGCTATCAGAAAGATAAAGGTAAGGTTTAATGTTGGGGTTTTTGTCTACAAATGCTGATAGCACCGGTGCTATGTGCTGTTGGCCTAAATCTGATGGCGCAGTTATACGCAATGAACCACCAAAGCTTGTTTGACCTGTTTGTAAAGCCGTTTCTGCTTGTTCAACTTCCGCCAAAATACGTTCACAAGCAACATAAAACTTACGACCTTCATCGGTCAGAGAAATTTGGCGGGTTGTTCTATTTAGCAGACGAACACCGTACCTTTCTTCTAACCCATTGATCCGCGCAGTCATCCGCGCCGGTGAAAGTCCTACCTCTCTACCTGCTGCTGCCAAACCTTGGCTTTTGATAACCCTAACAAATAGATCGATATCGCCAAGCTTGTCCATATTGTTTTGTTTTTCAGAAGAGTGTTTTAATAATTATGTCAATTGTTTTGTTTACAGGCAATAACTATTATTTCACTTACAAAATATATGCAGAAAAGTTTAGAGGGCATAGATGAATATTAATCATGTTTTGGTACTAACGAGTGATCTTAAAGCAATGGAGTGTTTTTGGACAAAATTGATAGGTTTGCAGGTGGGTGAACGTCCTCCTTTTCCATTTAACGGCGTATGGATTTATAGCGACAATAAGCCATTGGTACATATTGCTGAGCAAGCTGCATCAGTTTTTGGTAATGGCGCGATAGTTCATGTTGCACTTGAAGGTTCAGATTATAGGTCGCTTATTAAACGGTTGAATACAAATAGCTATCTCTATACCGAAAAAGTGGTTCCGCTATCAGGTGAACGACAAGTATTTATTGTTGGCCCTGATGGCTTAATTGTGGAAATGCTTTTTCCACTCACTGAACAGCAAGATATAGCAGTAAACAAGCAGCAGCATGAATATAAAACTAACGAATACCTTGAATTTTTAGGAGGAAAAATATTATGAAAAACTCAATTTTATTTAACAAAAAGGCGCTAGGAACATTTGAAGCTAATAATCGCATTGTATTGGCACCAATGACACGTTCTCGCACGGCTCAGCCTGATGATATTCCGACAGATTTAATGGCTAAATATTATGCACAACGTGCTAGCGCAGGTTTTATTATTACTGAAGCAACTCAAATATCGTCACAAGGAAAAGGTTACTCCTTTACGCCTGGAATGTTTACGGCTGAGCAAGTGGCCGGTTGGAAGAAAGTTACCCAAGCAGTTCATAAAGAAAAAGGTCATATTGTTTCTCAATTGTGGCATGTTGGAAGAATGTCGCATGCTTCATTTCATGCCGATGGACTACCTGTTGCACCATCGGCAATTGCACCTGATGCCCAAGTGTGGGTTGTGGGTGACGATGGTATTGGACGAATGGTGGATTGCCCAGTTCCGAGGGCGTTATCAAAACAAGATATTAAAGACATAATTCAAGATTATCGTCATGCTGCTAAAAATGCCATGGAAGCGGGGTTTGATGGCATAGAAATTCATGGCGGGAATGGCTATTTGATTGATCAGTTTATGCGTCGTAGCTCAAACAAACGTGATGATGAATACGGTGGATCTATCATTAATCGCTTACGGTTTGTGCTTGAAGTCATTAAAGCTGTGAGTGACGAAATTGGCGCAAATAAAGTTGGTATTCGTTTAGCTCCATTCATTACACAACGGGGGATGGACGATGTAGAAGCAATTGATGCCATTTTGCTCGCAAGTAAGAAGTTTAATGATATGGGCTTAGCTTATATTCACCTTTCTGAAGCTGATTGGGATGATGCTCCTGTAGTAAGCGATGACTTTAGACATGCCTTACGTGAAAATTTTGATGGCAGTATCATTGTTGCCGGTAATTACACGGCCAAAACAGGTGCAGCATTAATTGATTCTGCTTTAGTAGACTTTATTGCTTACGGGCGAAAGTTCTTAGCGAACCCTGATTTACCTTACCGTTTTATGCATGAACTTCCTTTGAATGAAATTACTGACCCATCAACATTGTTTGGCGGTGATGCACGGGGTTATACCGACTACCCAAGTTATTCAAACCTCAACTCGTTTGGAGAGTGATTATGATTGCACAAAAAACAATGCGATGTTTTATCACAGCTATTTCAATAAGTACTTTATGTATTTCTAGCAGTATTTGGGCAAACGATAAACTACCTGAGCCTGAGAAGTTACAGGTAGCGAGTGGTTTATCAACAAAAGAAGCGTTGAGCTTATTAAACACTGCCCAGCAATATTTCGCTTTTTGGAATACGGGTATCGATGATTATGCTAAGCAAGTACTGGCTCCCAATTTTGTTGACCTCAATTTACCTGAAGGAAGGCCTCAAGGACCCGAAGGGCCGTTAATTGCATCTGCGGGGTTTAGACAAGCGGTTCCTGATTTGTCGGTAACGGTGAAATCAGTCTACCTGCTCAAAAATAAGGTTATTTCTCAATTGCTGTTTAATGGTCATTTCACCGGTACGCTTGGAAAATTGAAAGGTAAAGGCCAAGCAATAACATTTTCTGCTGTCGATATGTATACGATTGAGTATGGAAAGATTATCAAAAACTGGCATCTAGAAGACAACCTGACACTGAAGCAACAGCTCGGATTAATCAAAAGTAACTAATTAGTTTCAAAAGGTGCTAAATAATGACTATTCAAAGAACAATTAAGCAAGCTTTAGCTGTGGTTTCAATAATAGCTATATCGGTAGGTTTTAGCTTAGTTAAAGCTGAACCGATAAAACAGCAAAAGCCGTTTTGGCCAAATGACGCTCAACTAGTAATTTCAATATCTATGCAGTTCGAAGCCACAGCGCAGGATGCTAATGACCCTGGGCCATTTCCTAAGCAAGACCCTAACTACCCCGATACGATTGCACCAACGTGGTATCAGTATGGTATGAATGAAGGGATCCCTAGACTACTAAATCTCTGGGATAAACACGGAATTAAAGTGACATCACACATGGTTGGAAGTGCTGTTGAGTTAAATCCTGAACTGGCAAAAGAAGTCGTAGCACGTGGTCATGAGGCATCAGGACATGGCCAAACATGGACGCCGCAATACTCGATGACAGAAGCTGAAGAGCGAGCTTCATATATTAAAAGTGCCAATATTATTGAAAAAGTGACCGGCACTCGTCCGATAGGCTTTAATGCTTTTTGGATGCGTCATTCTACAAAAACGCTAGAAATTCTGCAGGAGCTGGACTTTATTTATCATATTGATGACCTTTCAAGAGATGAGCCTTCTATTATTCCGGTTAAAGATAAACCCTTTGCAGTGGTTCCTTATACATTCCGCAATAACGATATTGTTCGTTACACAGGTAGCACTGCAATGACTGGCTCTGCCTATACGCAAGAACTTAAAGATGAGTTTGACGTGCTTTATGAAGAAGGAGAAACACGCAGACGCATGATGTCAATCAGTGCCCATGACAGGTTAGCTGGAACTCCCGCACGGGTTAAAGCTTTAGATAAATTTATTACCTATGCCAAGCAGTATAAGGGGGTTGTGTTTATGCGAAAAGATGAGATTGCACGTTGGACATTAACTCATAAAGATGTTCCAGTTAACCCTGCTCGAGTCTTCAATTAATTGCAGGCTTTTTGTGACAAAATGAGTTTTCAGGAAGATCAGTTTTCTATTTTAATGACTTTATTGGAAAGTGATAGCATTAAACAACAGGGTTTGTAGAGGGAAGAACTGTGTCTATTATAAACACAGGCCTCTTTGGATGCAGTTTTCTCGGCAACTGCATCCTCAATAATTACCATTGCTAATTTATTTTAAAACTTGAACCTGCATCATTTAACGCACGGTAAAAGTCTTCAATTTGACACATTTCTTCCATTTGACAGATCACTCGATATTTTTCTATCGCTGGCTGATAACCTTGTAAAGCGGCCTGAAATAGCCAATGGGCAGCACTTTCAATATCACGACTGCCTTCAATGCCTGTTAAGTAGAGCTCTGCAAGGTTGGTTTGTCCTGGCGCATAGCCTAACTCGGCTGATTGTTTCAATAATACGAATGCTTGCTCAAACCTGTCATTAATATAACTTGCTTTAAGGAAGGCCATACCTTGGGTATTTTGTCGTTTTCCTGGGATATAACGCCACTCTTCTTTCGCTACTGTTGAGCTAGTTACGGGGTTACCATCAATCATGTAAACGGCGGTGTTTCTACCAATCATATTAAATTCTGGTCGTACTACACGATAAATGAAACCTTGCTCAAATAATTTATCTAATTCAGCGTAAGAAAAGTTGTGGCGCTTTTGTTCGAAATAATCAAAATTTGTACTGTGGCCGAAACGTAGACCATTGCTTAAAGATTTTTTCATTGGATAAAAGAAATTGCCATAAGTCAGCGATACTGTACCACCAGTAATATCGACAATTTTAGCAAGCCGATATTTGTTATGTGGACGTAGATCGCCGGATACTTTTCGATAGTCTAAATAGTAAAAGTCGTTAACTTTCGGGGCTTCGATATAGGCTTGGCTTTGACGATTTTTTTGTTGTTCTTCGGAAAAGTAATAGCTCAGCAATAAGATAATAAGAATGCTGCCAGTAAAAGTACTAAGCAAGCGCAGTTTGTTGAAAAGTGCTAAACCAAGATCAGAGAAAATTAGCTTTCTATCTGCAGCGCTATTAGCAAGGTGCTGACATTGTAAACACTGTACTCGTGTATCACGTTTTACGGGGAAAATAGGTAAGTATTCAAAAAAGTAAAAAGCATAGGTGATCACTGAATTAACACGGTGTTCTTGGCTACCACAACAAGGGCAAAGTATTTTGTCAGTTGTGCCTAAACTTATTGTCGACTCGCGATAATCCATTACCTAAACCTATTGTTAATTAATACTTTTTCATGGCTGTTATTTTTATAGCATTGGTTTGTAAAACAGACAAGTGTTTTATACTAACAGTTTCGTAGATTGAGGCTGGCTGATTTACTTTTCGTTTATTATTTCAGTAAACAATATTGGTTTTTCTTACTGTGGAAATTAACAGAATTATCTGACTTTAGATGTGTTTATATCAATAATTGTCTGTTATTTTAACGTAATATGCTATCAGGTTTACTTACTAGGCTATTGTCGAGAAAGCTTCTAAGCCATCAAAAGACAAATTAAATTGGGAGAAATAAACAATGGTAAACATGTTAATTACATATCAACTTAATGACGGTGATGTTATTGAAATTAATCACCCAGAAGAGTTTGAGTTTAAAGATTTAGATGGTAACAGTTTAGGGAATGCGGAAATTATTAAGCGTCATAATAATGATTTAATATTAGCTGAAGCTGCATTTGTAATTTCCGCTGAGCATGAGAATATTGCCATACCAAGCGATGCTGCTTACATGGAGCCAAAAGCAGGAGTAAAACAACCTTTTGATTTTAATGGTCTGGTAAACGTTTGTGGTTTTTCTTCTATTAAATATAAATTTGATAGACAAGGTGATGAGAGCTCTGATTGGGTTGTTGCTTATCCGCGCTAATTATTAGGGCTGAGTGACGTTTAACTTTTTTCACTTTAGTAACTGCAGCGTTGTATTATTTTTCGCATCACTTGGATTCCCCTATAATCGCTAAAAGTATTTCGCGACAATATGCAGTTAATTCAATGTTAGACTTAGCTTAAGATCGGAAATCAAGTTAGCTAATGCCCTGTAAAATGATTTTAAAGGTGAATCTGAAATGGTTTGCCTTTTTAAATTATGTCCTATCTAAATTAAACTTTCTTTATTAAAAGTAGCCGGTTAAATAATTTTATATCGATAAATAATACGGCCTTTAAAATCAACCGATGTCACCTTTGAAAGCTTCATATTAAGTAAAAATGCAATTATTTGAAAAATAATTGAAAAAATACGTTCGAATATGCCCATTAAGACGCCAATACTACTAAATTTGGTTACTTTTCATATTAAACCTAGTTCTTAATATCTAAGACTTAATAAGGAACACTATGAAAATTTTTGAATGGGATGGTAATCGTAGAAACCTATTACCTTTACTTTGGATTTACCTAACCGCGAATTACATCTATTGTGATGTGTTTACTTTGCACCTTGCGCCATATTTAGAAGCGTTTTTGTCTGGCGACGTAGGTGGTATGAAGATCACTGAAGAATTCTTATTGATGTTTGCTGTGATAATGCAAATTCCTACTATTATGATTGTGCTATCTAGGTTTTTAACCTTTAAGCTGAATAAATATTTTAATATTGCTGCAGGAGTCATTACCACTTCAGTACAAGCTTTTACGGTAATGATGGGCGGTGCCACACTGCATTACATGTTCTTTAGTTTCTTTGAAATTTGTACCGGTTTGTTGATAATTTATTTTGCAGTCACTTGGAAACAAAAATATTAATGAGGCAACACTACTTATAAAATGGTGTAGGGCTGGTTGTTTGATGATATGTGGCTTCAGATGTTATTTAACTTTATACTTATTTGAGTCACAAAATTCTCATCTTTGGTAATTTAATGGTCGACGTTTTACCCACAATTATTTATTCAAGTATGATTGGAATGACAACCATCGCTTTATTAGAGGCTTTCAAAAAGCCGAAGGAAAGACAGAGTACTTTCCTTAAAGGTCTGTTATTGCTATTACTAGTACATTTAGCAGGTGAATTGTTTATATATTCAGGTGCTTATGTTTATGCACCAGCACTAGCAGGTGCACAGTTTCCGTTTAGAGTTTTACTTGGACCTGCGCTCTATTTTTATGCCCATGCGACTATGTCACCAAATAAGGCAATAAATAAACAGGTGTGGGCTTTAGCGTTATCAGGACCTGTTTTAGTTATATTGGTTATGCTGCCTTTTATTTTTGTGATCAGTCCTGAAGAGAAGCTAGCGCTAGCTAATCCATTAACAAGAGACCCAAAGCTTTGGCAAATAGCGGTGTTTACTTGCTTATCAGCTACCTTTGTATTTATTTTATTCACTGTTTTATTCTTAATGATGGCTTTAAGACTCCATCATTCTCACAGGTTACAACTTATGGAACGCTTTTCCGAAATTGAGCAGCGTTCATTAGCGTGGTTTAAACCAGTTTTGTTAATTTGGGGCGCGGCATGGCTAATGTATGCCATTGAGTTTTCTTTAAGTGCATTAGGCTGGTTGTGGTTTGGTTCAGGGAAAGTGTTGCCCGCTTTTGAAGCTGTAGCGTTGGCTACTTTTATACAGAAGGCATTAAGCCAAAAGGTGCTTAGTGAATCAGAGAAAGGGTTGCCTCGTGTTAATAAAACTAGAACAGCTCTTTTGAGTACTGAAAAAATGCAATCCATTGCTTCGAAACTTGAACGAGCGATGACTGATGATAAGTTGTTTTTGCAAGATAATTTATCACTGAATAAGTTATCTGAGTCTATATCTGAAACTGAAAATCACATTTCAGAAACTCTCTCACAATTTTTAAATACTAAATTTTTCCAGTTTGTTAATGGCTTTCGAATTGAAGAAGCAAAGAAAGCTTTGCAGAACAGCGACATGCTAGTCACTACAATTGCCTTTGATGTTGGTTTTAATTCTAAATCGACATTCAATACTGCTTTTAAAAAGATTGTTGGTTATAGCCCATCAGCATACCGAAACTCACTACTTGAAAGTAAATAGTAAATGCTTTGAATAAGTTTCTTCTAAATGGCTCTATTTGGAGAGTAGTTTAATAACTTCTAGCTTTGACGATGATTTGGTGATTGTTCATGAGGCTAAATAATTAATATAGTTGCTCTTATTTTAAATAATTGATTCAATAAGATTTAACAAATGATGAAGGCTAATTGATTAGCCTTGGCTGTAAACTCAAAAGTGATGGAAGAGTTAAGTGAACATTGAACAAGATCAACTTGATAAAGTTGAAGAAAACCTAAACAAGCAAAATGGGCTATTGGCTGTTTTTGCTACTGCTTTTTGGATTATTCCCTTTATTGGTTTTTGGTATGTTATACATTCATATCACCCTAACTTTTCACCAATTATGTTACTCCTCAGTGGTTTATTAGTTGGTTTAGCTGTGCGTATTCATGGCAAAGGTATGACGGGGATTTTTTCTCTTATCGCGGTAATAGCTCACAGCTGTATTGTAATTGTTGCTTTTAGCTTAAATATTGTTTGGACTGGTACTACTTGGGCATTTTTATTATTTGGTCTTTACGCTGCAGGGGTTATTACTGCTAAAAAAGTTGCACGTATTGAGGTGTCATTTGAAGAGCACAGAGCTTATTCATATTTAACATACCCAAAGGCTCATTCAAGTAGTAAAAAACTAAAGAATACTTGGTTTGTTACTTTGCCTATTTTACTCGTGATAATGGCTTTTTCATCATACATTGCGGTGGTAAGTTCGGCATTTATTCAACAATATCAATTTTTAATGAATCAAGAAAAAAGTAACCAACAGCTATCAAAGCATATAGAAAATAAAGAAATTGATATATTGCCGGATGCTTTAAATAATAGAACGACTCACGATATTCTACTTTACGCTTATGCATATCATTCAGGTTTACTTGTTAATAAGCGAAGCATGCACAGTGAAGTGTTTCCAAAGTCAGAATACAAAGCAAAAACATTACTGAAATACCTTATTGAGTTTCGTGATAATGCTAGAGCTAAGTTTATTCTTGGCTTTTTAACCGTAGAAGAAAAAGGTACTGCTTTATTAGAGGAATCGGCTGAGCAAAAAGACAAATATGCTCGAATTTATTCTGCTGTGCGTTTTGGGTGTTATTCCAATGAAAATATGGCGCTTGAGTTATTAACAAAGTTGAGAGACTCTTCGAGTGAAGAGTATATTCAGGAAGAAATAAACTCGATAATTTATCTTGGCATTACTGAAACTTGTCGAGACTTCGAGCGACCTGAATTTGCATTAAGTTTTGTTATAAATTACAGCGAGACTTAGTGATAAATAGATTCAAAATAAATTAATATTTAATGATATAGCAAACTTGTTAGTTAAATAATAAATCTGCAATATTACTAATGATTTACAGCGAATTTTCAGCATTATAACTTAGTTGAAAAGGCCTGCGTGGTAGGCGTTGGTTACTTTATCGAGCAATTCTTTGTTGCTTAAATTTAGTTTGTGCAGTTTGCTGAAACCGAAAAGTGTTACGGTGTTTCTTAGCCCTTCAAGCGCAATAGGGGATACTTTTAACTTTGCGCTGCTGATTTCCCCTGAAAATGTTGCGAATACTTCTGGGCTGAACATGATTAAGTCAATGCGGTTTTTAAGTAGTAAGGAAAAACCAATACGATCATTTTGCACAGAAATTTTGTCTAGGGCGTCATCGTTATCAAATTTAGGAAAATAGGCTGTACCGCGGGAAACACCAATGATTTTTCCTTTGAAGTCATTATAGGTACTAATAATGATGCCTTCTTTTGAAATAACTTTTAGTTCATCGGCAGGTTTAAATGGCGCGTAAACTGCAAATTGATCTCTTTGTGCTGTTTGGTTAAGTCCAGCAATGACATCAACATCACCTTTTTTCAACATGGCAACACATCGTGCAAAATTAGGGGATTGTACAAAAGTTAATTGTTTATCTAGTACGTCAGCAAGTACTTCAAGTGCTGAAATATGAGTTCCGTATGGTTTAGCTCCTAAGTATTGATAAGGAGGGTGGTCGTCAATACAAGCAACTAGGGCTTTGCTTTGAGCTTGTGTAAATGAAGCCCAGAATAGACTTAGCAATAATAAAGTAATCTTTCTCATAACTTAGCCCCCAAAACCTTTGTGTTGTATATTGTTAAGTTTACACCATATTGTGTTTTTTCAATACCAATGATGCTATTAATCATTGGTATTGTTTGCAGTCTGTTTAACAAGGTTACTTAGTGGCTCATCGCGACCTTTAGTTATTTTGAGTGATGAATTTAAATTATTTTGTAGATTTGTAATACATTCCAGCCAACAAGTAATGCAATGGCGTAACTTAATAAAGTGCCTAGCATCATATATTCAGTCAGCTTCATGTCCTTATTTTTTGTTAAGTCGCCAAACCTAAATATAGTTTTGGTTGCGACTAAAAAGCCAATGCCAGCAAATTGTCCCATGAACATAAATGAAAGTGCTAAACAGCGTTCAATGTAGCCAATCCAAGCGCCTGCGGATACTAAACCTGTATCTTGATTTTCATTTTCTGTAATTAAACTTTCGGTATGCTTTTTTAACGCCAGTGAAATTATTACGGAAGCAGGCTTACAAACCAATAGATAAGCCATGGCAATGAGCATATTTTTAGCCGTGAATAAGCTACCTAAAAACATTGTCAGTTGCGCTAACGTGATACCCGAAAAATATGCCCATACCATGGTGATAATTAGTAGATGAATGGTTTGGTCAAGTAGAAAATAAGTTAGGTTTTTCTTACTATGAGATTTCCAGTAATCAGTAAGTAAGTGTGACACTGAGATTAACGCAGTCGCTATTATTGCTTGCAGTACTGATAGCTCAGATAGGAAAAAAACAGCAGTATTGAGTAATGTATGCACTAAAAAGTGCTTCCATAACCCTAGCGATTTAAGATGGTTATTGTTTCTACATTCAACCCATTTAGCAGGTTGAAGATAAAAGTCGCCGATGAAGTGCGCTGTTAGCAATAATAGTAATAATTCCATTATGTATTATCCCTAAGCGTAATTTTTTTGTTTATTACGGTCATATAATCCCTTACTAGATAAGCGCCAATATTTCCTAGTCTATTACTGATGTTTTGGCGTGTTGTACCGGTAATATCAGCAATTTTTTTATGCTCTGCGAAACTGCTTTCTATGTACTGATATAATAATTCAGCTTGTGTTTTAGTTAGCCTGTTCAGCAGGTGATTTAAAAACTGAGTTAGGAGCTTTATTTCGTCTTCATCAGTTTCATGCTCAAACTGCAATGATAATTCGCCCCGTTGAGTTTTTTCTAATCCTCTACCTGATTTTATAAATACTGGGCCTGACGATGTATTTGGCTTTTCATCGTATATATTATGCGAGCCATAAGCTAGGGATAGTGTGCATTGAATAGGTTTTGCAGAGAATTTTGATAAGTGCAGGGCAAGCTTGATTAATAACGTGCTTTTTAAAGCGTGAATGGGGCTGGGGTACTGAATTTGAAATTCATCACCGCGATATATTTCACCAATTGCACCATATTTTTCATTCGCTTCGTTAAGGAATGTTTTAAGGTGCTTTATAACATCTGAATAGGTTTCATCAGACATTTTTGTTGAATTAACTATATCTCCTGTTAACACCGCAATCATATTAATGTACTCATTGTGAAACTCTAAAAGCAACTATATTTGATTGCTATCTGTCATGCAACCTTATTTGGTTGCTTTTGATGGTGCAATTATATTCAATTGTATTATTCAGAGGAGGGATTCCCTTTTTGTACTCAGTCAGCAATAAACTGGAATTTTTGCATTAAAGATAAATTTTGCTAAATTTTTCGTCTTTTAATCATTGCTTACGTCTTAATAGATAATTGTAAATATCTAATGAGTAAAACATGAATTTTGATAAGAAGAGAAGTGTTGCAAAGAACAGTTTTGTTAGAAACAGTGAAGCCATGCTAAATGGTATATTTGGCACAACCGATGTGACGCCTTTTTGGGTTGCAGATATGGACTTTCCCGTTGCTAACCCGATTAAAGAAGAGTTGCAGCGTTTAGTTGATAGAGGACAGTTTGCCTATGAATTTAATTCTCAAGGGGTATTCACTGCAATTAGTGACTGGTATCAGCGCCGACATGATTTATCACTAAATGTTGATAATTTCGTGCAAGTTACCGGCGTGCTAACGGGGATTGCTTTATTAATAAGAGAGCTAACAGACGAAGGTGACAGTGTGCTAATTCAAACGCCGGCCTATCACCAGTTTTCCAAAGTGATCAGCACCGCCAATAGAAATGTGCTCAAAAGCCCTTTAAAAATTGTTAATAACAATTATCAAATGGATTTTGAAGATATGGAGCAAAAAATGGCCGCTTCAGAAGTCAAAGTTATGATTTTGTGTAATCCCCATAACCCGGTTGGAAGAGTATGGCGCAAAGAAGAACTAGAGCAAGTTGTGCAGCTAGCTAATAAACACCATGTCACCATTATTAGCGATGAAATCCATTCAGATATTATTTATTCAGGGCATAAATTTACTAGTTTGATGACCATAGATGCCAATAAGCATGTTGCGCTTATTGGTTCACCTTCTAAAACCTTTGGTATGCAAAGTATCTCAAATGGTTATTTGTACACTGAAAATACCAAGCTACTTGCGAACATGAAAGCTTTTGCTGAATCTTTATATATTGACCATGGCAATGCTTTTACAACCTTTGCAACGATTGCCGCTTTTGAAAAAGGTGAAGCATGGTTAGATGCGTTTTTAGTATATATGCAGGGAAATATTGATTGGATTAATGATTTTCTGTGGTCGGAACTACCGCAGGTAAAAATGTTTCCCGTAGAGGGAACTTACCAAGTTTGGTTTGATTTTTCTGCCACTGGGTTAGCTGGAGATGAGCTGACAAAAGTATTCGGAAAAGCGGGTTTTGGTGCATCTCCGGGTAGTTGGTTTGATGGTGATGCTAAGCACTTTGCTCGAATGAGTTTTGCTAGTCCAAGGTCAGAAATAAAACAGGCGTTTGAGCGCTTGAAAGATGTATTGGAACAAACCGCAGTGCCTGTTAGTGGTATTAATAAATGTGAAAGTAATAAAGCTACATCGGCTGGCTGTTGTTAATCGGTATTTTGCTTTTTTAGTTAGAGATACATCGGCGTTATAAAGTAAGTATGGAGAGAGTCAACTTTTTATCTCTCCTTTAAATGAAAATTATGCCGTAATGCTTTGTATTATTAAGTAAATACTACTAAGTAAAGATTAATAAGTAAGCATTACGACATCTCGATTGCTAATGTAACTTCGAAAGGATTTCCTCAAACAGTACTTGAATGAGTTTACCTCCGTTCTCTGAACTCCAGTCTTGTGCTAATTCGGCAATTAACTGGTTTGTTGAGGTGAGTGTTACGCCATGGCTTTCCATTCTTCTCAATGCTGTTTCGTCGGCAAGTGTGGTTGGGGACCCTGAACCATCAACAACAACCTGTACATTATATCCTTCGGCAATTGCTGTAATTGCAGGGTAAACAACACAAACATCGGTGGTAATTCCTGCAATGATGATATTTTTTCGTTCTGTGGCTTTTACAGCGGCTGAAAAGTTTTCATCTTTCATGCTATCAACAACACCTGCTCGAAGGATGCGGTTTTCGTAAGCTTCTGGTACAGCTTGAATAAGCTCATCAAACAGTGGACCTTGCGCTTGCTCTTCCATACTAGAAGTTAAAATTAGTGGCATACCGGTTTCTTTTGCTGCGCGAGCTAAAGCGACGGTATTCTTTTTAATTTCATCAAGTTCTAGTGAGCCAACCCAGCCCATAGTGCCAACCTGATGATCGATAAGTAACATTACCGAGTTTTCTGGTGTAAAAGTTGTAGTATTCATAATTGACCTCTCATTTAAGAAATTTGGCTAATGCCATGTTTGTGCAGTTGTTGTATTTTTTGTACGCCTGCAATTAAATTTGTTCTGCTGCTATGAACAGATGCGCCATTACTAATAATTTCTTGGCTAAGTGGCGCGCCTAAAACCAATAGAAACTCTGCATCTTGGCTTGAAGTGTTAACAACCAAGGCTTCAGTTCCTTTTTCATATATACCTAGTTCGCCCGCTGATAAACGTACGCCTCCTGTATTAATCGAGCCATGTCGAACATAAACAAATGCTGTGGTTTGAGGTTCACCGGCTAAGTGTTGCCATTCATTACTAGCGCTTAGGTTTACGTGAAGATAAGTCATATCTACAGGGGCTTGGGCAGTACTTTTTTTCCCCTGAAATTGGCCTACAACTATTTTGGTTTTTGAACCCTCTTTTTCAATAACGGGTATATCTTGCTGTTGTAACGTTGAATAGGTAACTGGCCCCATTTCTTGAATATGCTCAGGTAAGACAACCCAAAGTTGAAATGCATCAGCGATAAACGTATCGGGATAAACAGTTTCTTTGTGTAAAACACCTGCACCGGCTGACATTATTTGAACGCCGCCTGCTTTAAGCATACCTGAGTGACCTCCGGTATCTTCATGACCAATGTCGCCTGTTTGTGGGTAGCTAATTGTGGCAACACCAGAGTGGCCATGAAAATCAAACCCGGCTGTACCTTTTACATTTGGAAGATAAAAGTGATCCCATAAAACAAAAGGGTTGAGCTCAGTAACATTGACGGAATTTACAAAGCTACTAACAGGGCCATGTTTATTGCCGTTTCTAATTTCTCTAATTTGTCTTGTCATCTTGCTAATTCCTATCTCAATCGCTATTGATAAATCTTAATACAAGGTTTATTGTTTTATTAGATGGCTTATTTGGTTTTGTTAATCCCGTTTTTGAGAGGAATGGATGGATCTTAATGATATTAAAGTATTTATTAGTGTTGTTGAGGCTGGTAGTTTTGCTGGAGCAAGTAAAACCTTAGCCATGCCATCTACTACAGTTAGTCGTAAAGTCGTGCAACTAGAAGCTAGTCTTGGTGTAAAGCTTTTGTATAGAAGCACGCGGAAGTTGTCCATGACCGAAGAAGGGCGTCATTATTTTCATTTATGCCAGCAACACCTAGTTGCTCTGGAAGAAGCTAATGATGCATTAATGCAGGCACAGTCTGAGCCAAAAGGGAAAATTCGCATCTCTTCACCTTTTGATTTTGCCGTGCAATATGCACAACCTTGGATCACAGAATTTTTAAAAGAATATCCTGAAATCAGTATTGAGTTAGATACGTCTGATAGTTATGTCAACATGGTTGAGAGCCGTATTGACGTGACATTTCGTTCAGGTCAACTACAAGACTCTTCATTAATCGCTAGAAGGATAGGGCCAAAACATAGTATTTGTTGTGCAAGCCCAGAGTTTTTATCAACAGTAAAAACAATAAAGCACCCTGACGACTTAATGGAATTAAACTGCCTTATCATGGGGAAGTCGTTATCACATAACCATTGGCAATTTTTAAAAAATAATAAACAGTATCAAACTACTGTGTCAGGAAGGTATGCCACAACAAGTATGCATTTAGTTATAGAGTCGGCTCTTAACGGGTTAGGAGTTGCTTATGTACCCATTGCACTAGTCAAAGAGCATATTGAAGCCGGACGCCTTGTGCCAGTTTTAACTGATTATGAAACCCCGAAATCAAATATGTTTTTGATTTATCAATCTCACAAATACATGACTAAACCCATTAGGCTTTTTATTGATCATGTGATTGATAAGGTGACACCAAACGCACCTTGGACAATTTAACTTAAGAGTTTTAATAAATATTCAATGCTACTTCAGGCTCAAAGTTGTTGTTAATAATTTAAGTGCTGAGGGAGGCTTTAGGTGGGGTAGCCGTTGAGCTAACAACCTTGATTAATTCCGTCAGCTTTGTGCGCTAAGGTTAGTCATTAGGGCATAAGCAACGGAAATACTGGAGAACTCAGGTTATTTTTTCTGATAAAAGAAGTGATTAAAATTATGCTGCAACTTTTCGAAATATTGGCCGACATGCAAACCGTCAACTATTGCATGATGTACTTCTACTGATACTGGCATCGCTATTTCGTTGTGAATATTTTTATACTTTCCCATGACAATTCTTGGTGTTGAGTCGTGTTCACTTTGTTTTTGGGCATGAGAGAAACTTGTAAAATGAAGCCAAGGTAAAACAGAACAATAAATTTCATTTGCTTTGTTATTTGCTGGCTTTGACGTGTTACAACCTTGCTTAACTTTAGCTAGCTGCTGAGCAGCATTTTGATAAAATAAATTAAAGTCACTGCTAGCGCCAAAATCACAAAAGCTAAAGCTTTCATCATTATTGAGCACTGTACAGCTTACTTCTAATTCGTCATGTACGTCGATTTCATTGTTGTTTATTCGAAACCTAAATGGTTCTATTTGATTTGCAGTGTATCCGAGTAGAAACAATGAACAAATGAAGAAAGAAAGCTGATTCTCTTTACAATAATCAAGAGTTTTCGTGACATCAACCGTTGCGCATACATTGAAGAAAGGTTGTTTAAAAGTAGTATAAAAATCAAAATGTTCTTTTCTATACCAAGTATCGATATCAATTTTTTTCATGCAGGGCAACAATTTGGTTGTTTAAGAAAGATCTTAACATAACCTAAAGTCATTGCCATTAACTGTTAGAGCAATGTATTAGCCCACAAGGCTCTCTGTGAAATTGATAAGTGGTTATGAGGTTGTGCAGTTTGCGGGTCGTTTAGAAAAGGTTGTGCGCTATAAGCTTTATTAACTGGTTGGCTTTACGGCGCAGCAAACAAAATCATTAAATATTGTAACTCAGTTTATTGCGCAGTATTTGTTGATACAGTAGCTGAGCTCTCTAAGTAAGGCATAATGAAAATACCGTGGCTACCGAACAAATGGTTGTCACGGCGTATTCTTAGTCTACAAATCAACTTTGTGAACATGCGAGCTATTGAATTTTTTAAGCTTTTTCGGCTTTACTTTTTTCTAAAGCTCGGCGCTTTTCAATTGCCATTGGCGTGATGTCATCGTGAAGCTTCTTTTCCAAACCACAAGCAAAATAGACTTCTGCCATGAGAAATAATGGCCCAATAACTAAGCCCATAATATCATCGAAAAATGCTGGTTTTGCTTTTTCGTAAATATGACCAATAAATTGAATTATCCAACCCAAAACAAAAGTCGCGATGGCGATCCATAGTGCGCCTTCCATTGTTGAAACTAAGCTTGCAAGGTAGATATTTACCACCACATAAATAAGCATTCCCAGCCCTAGCTTAAGGTGCAATTTAAAGTAGTAGAGTAGGGCAATGGTGAATAATACCATCGCTGGTGTAAAACTTAATGAGTTTTCTTCTGTTTTTATGCCGAAGGTATTTAAACTTAGTAGCAGGGTAATTGCCCACACAATAAGCGGTATGCCGATGAAATGGGTTTTAATATTAGTTTTGTTAAAGTGTACACTTTTGTAGTTTGATAACTGTTCTTCGACTGTTTTCATGACAGTTCCTTATTATATTTATGCAAATATAATGGCAATTATTGTCATTGAAGTAAAGAGAGCAGACCAGAGGATAAGTAACCGGTTAAATTTTAGTTTTTTGAAGGTAAATTGAGTGTGCTTGATTTACTTGTGCAGCAAACAGTGCTGCTTGGTGCACAAGTAATAGTCAGTTACTTTAATGTATTTGAAGGTTTAAGGTTGTTGACGTGTTGCAGCAATAACAATTTCACGAATACAAACATGCTGTGGTTGGCTATAAGCAAAAGTGATAGTACCTGCAATATCGTCAGCACTGATCACACCGCCCATGCTGTCTTTCCATGACTCGTACCCAGCTTTAATATCTTCAGAAGTGGTATGTGATAATAATTCTGTTTCAACTGCGCCAGGTGCAATAGTGATGACACGTACATTACTGTCAGCAACTTCTTCACGTACATTTTCAGTAATGGCATGTACCGCGAATTTTGTTCCGCAATAAGCGGCATGTGCGCCAAATGTTTTACGTCCAGCAATAGAGCTAATATTGATAATAGTGCCTGTATTTCTTGCTTTCATTGGCGCTAGCACGGCTTGCATGCCGTTTAATAAGCCTAATACATTCACATCAAACATGGTTTTAAATTCACTCGCTGCTTGGTCATCAATTTGACCAAGTAACATCACACCTGCGTTATTAACTAAACAATCCACCGGGCCGTATTGTGTTTCGGCTTTTGTGACTGCAGCGTCAAAACTTGCTTTGTCAGTAACATCAACTTTTTCGCATAAGGTGTTGGGTAGGTTCATTGCTACTAAATTTTCAACACGTCGAGCAACTAATAATAATGGGTGACCTAAAGCGCTAAAGTGCTGTGCAATGGCTTTACCGATACCTGAACTTGCGCCCGTAACAACAATTAATTTTTTCATTTGAATTTTCTCTTTCGACAATGTTGGTGAATTGCGATAAATAATAAAACAAAGCGGTTTGTTGATATATGGCTCCAATGTAATATCATTGTTTCCATATGGAGCCTAAAGTGTGTGAAAATGAAAAGAGTTGATAATCAGGTTAATTTGGCAGACGTTAGAGCCTTTGTCGTTATTGCAAAAGCAAAAAACTTCACTCTTGCCGCTGAACAATTAAATTGTTCGCGCTCACATGTTTCTAAGCAGTTGCTAAGTTTAGAACAAGCACTTGGGGTAAAACTTATTATTCGCACCACTCGCAGCCAACGTTTAACTGAGCAAGGTAAGTTGTTTTTTGATAAGTGCTTTAGAGCGTTAGATGAAATAGACAGCGCAGTGGAAAAGGTGCTTGATAGTAGTGACAGTATTCAAGGGCAAATAAAAATAAACTGTGTTGGCGGCTTCATTGGTGAAAATGTTGTCAGTGCTTTGGTTAATGACTTTATTAAATTGCACCCAAATATTTCGATTATCTTAGATTTTAGTAGCCAGCGTGTTGATTTAATTTCAGGCGAGTTTGATTTGGTATTTAGGATGGGGAATTTACCTGACTCAAACTTAGTTGCGCGAAAATTAATGGACATTGCAGTAAGTACAGTGGCTAGCCCTGAATACTTATTACGAGCAGGTAAGCTATCTCATCCACAAGACTTACTTGAACATGCTTGTATCACGGGGTCGGTAAAGCAATGGCATTTTTATCATAAGTTCGATGTTAACAAGCAGTGTGATGTAAATGTTACTGGGCAAATACAATGTAAAAATGGCCGTACCATGCTGACCAGTGCATTAGCAGGTAACGGTGTTATTCGAGTACCAAGTTTATATTGCCAACAACACCTTAAAACAGGAGCATTACTTGAGGTGTTTGAAGAGTGGCACGTTAGTTCAACACCTTTATATTTAGTTTACGCGAAAGATAAATTTCAACCGATTCGCTTAAAAACACTGGTTGATTTTATTAAGGAAAAATTCACGCAATATATTGAACTGTAATAATGAAAACTATTACTGGCTATATCGTACATTAAGATAATTATCGGCATAAATATTGAAGTCATCTTGGCTAGCTCATACAATGCAGGGATTATTTATTGAAAAAGTTACTTTTATGTCATCTGATAGATTTGGTACTAGCGCCAATTATAAAAGCCAAGAAAAAGGTTATCGTGACCGAGCATTAAAACTATATCCATGGGTTTGTGGCCGTTGTGCTCGTGCATTTGAATATTCTAATATTAAAGAACTAACGGTTCATCATATCGATCATGATCATACTAATAATCCTAATGACGGCAGTAACTGGGAATTATTATGCATTTATTGTCATGACAACGAACATGCAAAATACACCGACCATGCGAGCTATCAAACCGAAGTGAAGGCGGGCGATAGCAATCAAGACACTGCAACTTATAATCCATTCGCTGACTTAAAGTCGATGCTAAAAAAGTAGCGCTTTAGTGACAACATGTATGCAGTGATACGCAGAATATAAAAGCAGGATATAAAATAAAAAGGAGTTGAATGTGGCTGGTGCGAGTTTATTGACTTTGATTGATGATATTGCCGTCGTTTTAGATGACGTTGCCGTATTATCAAAAGTTGCTGTAAAAAAAACAGCAGGGGTATTAGGTGATGATTTAGCACTTAATGCTGAGCAAGTTTCTGGGGTAAAAGCTGACAGGGAATTACCAGTAATATGGGCTGTAGCAAAAGGCTCTTTTCTTAATAAACTTATTTTAGTACCTGCGGCGTTATTGATCAGCGCCTTTGCACCACCATTAATTACAGTGTTATTGGTAATTGGCGGCCTGTTTCTTTGCTTTGAAGGGTTTGAGAAAGTTTTTCATAAATTGCTGCATAGCAAAGAGGTTATTGCCGAAGAGCGACAGAAAACACTGAACGCGGTGGCAGATGAAAGTATTGATATTGTTGCATTAGAGCAAGAGAAAATTAAAGGCGCTATTCGTACCGACTTTATTCTTTCTGCTGAAATAGTGGTCATTGTGCTGGGGTCAGTGAAAGACGCTGCTTTTGAAACCCAAGTGATGGTGGTATCTGCTTTAGCTATTGCCATTACGGTCGGCGTTTACGGCCTAGTGGCGGCAATAGTTAAGCTTGATGACTTAGGGCTCTACTTACTGAGAAAGTCTGTTTCAGGTAACTTCAATGCATTACAACGTGCGGCAGGTCGTGGACTGTTAATGTTTGCTCCGTTTTTAATGAAGCTGTTAACGATTGTCGGAACTATTGCCATGTTCCTTGTCGGTGGTGGCATTATTGTTCATAGTTTTTCATGGCTGAGTGATAAATTTCATCAGCTGGAACATTGGGCACATCAATATATTGGTGGTATGTCTGACAGCATTTTACCAATCCTACTTGATGGTGTAATTGGCATTGTTGCTGGTGGTTTAGTGTTGTTATTCGTTAGTGCTGTTTCGAGTCTAAAAAGTAAGCAAGTTATCAATTAACTAGCCATAAGTGAAACTATTCACTTGTTGATTTAAAACAATGTTTTTAGCTAATAAGTGAATTAATTCTAAATTTTTACATTTTTGCTATTGTTTTTTGTTGCCTTCGCCCTGAGTATATAATTGAAGACAACAAAAAAGGTAGCAATATGAAAATAATCATTTCCGGTCATCACGTTGAAATCACTGAAGGTATTAACCAGTCAGTTGAAAATAAATTTGCAAAAGTTGCCAAACATTTCCCTAGCCTAATGACACTCGATGTCATCATTACCGTAGAGCCAAACCAACAAAAACTTGAAGTTTCCACAACCTATGAAGGTGCAACCGTTTCTGTAAACGCAGCAGACAAAGAGTTATATGCCGCAATTGCTAGTGCAGCGAATAAACTAGAAGCAGCATTATCGCATCGTAAAGGTGTACTGTTAGCTAAGCAGAAACAAAAATACGAAGTAGAGCAATCAAACGCATTTGAAAACAGTTAATGTAAATTTTAGTTATTGTTTCAAATAGAAAAAGGCCGTTTAACGGCCTTTTTTGTGTTCTATATTAACCTTCATTTTTCAGTTCCTGATAAAAATTAAGTGCTTACGCTGATGTAAGCCATGTCGCAATCATAATCGCAAGTGCTGTAATTCAATAATGAAAAGCATCGTTATTGCTAATATCATTTAGGTAAGATGAAATAATGGCTATTAGCGCTTTGTTCTCGTAAAATAGCGCATTAGCTTTATTCTGCCAAAAAGATAGTTAAAGCGTTACTTTTAAAATCCCCAAGGAATCCCATGAAAAAAACATTCGAGTTAACACACCCTAAAATTAAAGTTGAAAGAATGGTTGAAGCGGTGAAACACGAAGTTAAAAAATACCTAAAGCGTGAACGCAATAAAACCTTGCCAGAAGATGCTGATTATTGGGATTTTGATTGTAAAATTGGCGCGTCTGCGCAAACGGCTGATGTTATTCATGTGGCAACGATTAATAAGCAAGTAGATATTCTTGCTGCGGATGGCTTAACGTCGTTTTACCTTGAAATATTAGTAAAACCAGCGGTTCGTACTTTTGAAGAAAAATAGGTAGTCACCGCACTATTATTTTTCTATATCTCGGCTGGTTATCTTTATTCCTCTAAGGTGCTAGCCGCAGTTTAATACTCATTCTATTTGTTCTCAAACCGCTGATAAGCTCTAATACACTGCCGATTGAATAGGTCTCTCCTCACTTAATCTCGCTATTAAGCGTTTTCTAACTATACTTCTGTTGTCGAATTTTCGGCAAATAATGGAGAGTATAAGATGAAGCATATCGTAAAAATAATGGGATTATGTTGTCTACTCTTTGCCGTTTCTTCTCAAGCAGAACTTGAGATCTATAAAGATTATGACCTTGGTCGTGAAATTATTTCAATGACCACAGTTAAAATAGACCCAAACATGGAAGATGTTTATTTGGCAGGCTTGCGAGAAAGTTGGGTTAAGGCTGTAAAATTACAAAAAAAACTCGGTTACATTAAAGACTTCAAAATTTATGGTAGTGAGTTACCACAAAGTGGTAATTTTAATATGGTATTGATGGTGATTTTTGAAAACAGTGCTGACTTAGAGCCCAATCAGAAAAAATACAATGCCTTTATGAAAAGTTGGGGGCAAGCGAACCAAGATAACTCTAGAAAAATATCTAAAACCTATCCTAATGTTAGAACCTTAACAGGTGAATATCGATTAAGAGAAATCATGCTCAAGTAGCTTTATTTAACTTGCGTTAAAGCGATTTTAAAACAGAACCGTTAAATGTAATACCTCACAAATAGCCGCTTTCTAGCTAAATGTGAGGTGTAATAAATGAACTAAGTTAATAACCAATCAAACCATTTATATGTGCAACAGCGCTTCTTCCTAGCGCATTTAACGAATACCCCCCTTCAAGTACGGAAACTATTCTGCCGTCAGCATGTTTGTCAGCAATATCTTTTAGCTGATCAGTCACCCAACGATAATCTTCATCTACCAAACTTACTTGTGACATGTCGTCTTCAATATGGGCATCAAAGCCAGCAGAGACAAAAATAATTTGTGGCTTGAATTTGTTTAATGCCGGCAGCCAGGTATCAAGAATCGCCTGACGAAAATCAGCACTTTTGGCTGTCGCGTCTAGTGGCGTATTGATAATTGGCGGTTTGGTGCTTTCTGTGATCTCAAACGGGTAGAAAGGGTACTGATAAGTTGAGCAGAATAAATAACCTTTTTTGTCTTTAACGATATCTTCCGTGCCATTACCGTGATGTACGTCAAAATCGACAATGGCAACACGCTTCATTTTGTATTGCTGCTTTGCGTAAGCTGCTGCAACAGCAACATTATTAAAAAAGCAAAAGCCCATGCCTTTATTGTGCTCTGCATGATGTCCTGGTGGTCGGGTGGCACAAAACGCTGAAGAAAGCTCTTTTGACATCACCAAATCTACTGCGTCTTTCGCAGCACCGGCAGAAAGTAATGCAGCGTTAAGCGTATTGGGATTCATTACCGTGTCATCATCAACATGGTAAAGACCTTCTTCTGGGGCATTTGCAAAAATAGAGTCGATGTAGTCTTTATCATGGGCTAAATAAAGCAATTCTTTGTCAATGGGTTTAGCATTAAATTGCCTAATGACGTAATCTAAACCGCTGCTGATAAGTTGGTCTTGAATTGCCGCCATTCGGGCTGGAGCTTCTGGATGATGCTCGCCCATATCATGAGTTAAACATTGATGGTGACTTATAACGCCGACAGTCATATTAATTTCCTTTAAATGTACTTATTCAATGCACTTATACTTTGTGCTTTATTAGCTTGATTTATAACGTATATGCTAAGCTAACTTCGTCATAATCATCCGATGGTTTACGTAGAAACCCTGCATTTTCAAACACTTTCAACATAGGGGCATTGTCTCGTCTGACACAAGCAATTAACTGAGTTAATCCACGAATTTTAGCAATGGCAATCAACTCTGAAAGTAGAGCTTTTGCCATGCCTTTACCGCGTTTACTTTCTTTGATTACAAAAGCAACTTCTGCGCTATTACTGGTTTCCAAATAGTAATATCGGGCAACCGCTTGAATTGATTCACCCAAGTGATCGCGTTCGGTTAAGCACAACGCCAAATCAACATGCTGATTGACGCTAACCAAATTACATGACTTTTCACGCGTCATTTGTGTCGCATGATGGTTGTAACGCATCATCAAGGTTTCTTTGTTGTGTGAATAAAAGAACTCTTGTAACTTGCGCTCATCAGCGGGTGCTAACGGGCGCAGAAAGTATTCTGAGTCAGCAAAGGTAAAACGCTTGATTTCAATTTTACCTAGCTCAGGTACTGAGGTTGGGGTGTTTTCTTGATATTCAGGCACCCAATAATGTTTACGTACATCTTTTAATAGCTGAGCTCTAAACTTAGGATGTGCAATACGAATAAGCTCTAATGCGCGTTCACGAATGCTTTTACCTTGTAACGAGGCAATACCATATTCGGTTACTACATATGAAACATGACCACGAGAAGTTACCACGCCGCCACCTTCAGTGATATGGGGCACAATACGTGAAATTTTTCCGTCTTTAGTTGTCGACGGTAGCGCAATGATAGGCTTGCCGCCTTTGCTTAAGGCTGAGCCACGTATAAAGTCTACCTGACCGCCAATGCCGCTGTAAAAATGATAACCGATAGAGTCGGAAACCACTTGGCCAGTTAAATCCACTTCGATGGCGCTATTAATCGAAACCATTTTTTCATTTCGTGCGATATTTACTGGCGAGTTGATATGTTCACTGGGGTAAAATTCGACATGTGGGTTACCATCAACAAACTTATAGAGGCGTCTTGTACCAACGCAAAAACTGACGACAGTTTTACCTTTATGGAAGGTTTTTTTACGATTGTTGATTACACCAGAGAGCATTAAATCAATAATGCCGTCTGAGATCATTTCGCTGTGTACGCCTAAATCTTTATGGTTGGCCAAATACTGCAATACGGCAGAAGGAATATTACCAATACCTATTTGAATAGTGGCACCGTTTTCTACTAACATCGCAACATATTGGCCAATTTGCTCAGTCACTTGGTCAACAACGGGCTCAGGTACTTCAGGTAAGTATTGTTTCATCTCCATATGAGCGTCAATTTGATTCATATGAACAAAGCCATGACCATTAGTTCGTGGCATTTTAGGGTTTATTTGCGCGATAACATACTTGGCTTTTTTAATTGCCGCAGAAACGATATCGACACTGACACCTAGTGAACAATAACCATACTCATCAGGTGGGCTGACCATGATCAGCGCTACGTCTAATGGCAAAATATTTTCATTAAATAACTTTGGAATTTCTGACAAAAATGACGGTGTGTAATCTGCACGTCCTTCTCGTATTGCCTTTCTAATTTTTTCGCCGCCAATAAAAAAGGCATTTACCTTAAATAAATCTCTGTGCTTAGCATCAGCCCAAACATTTTCAGACAAGGTTAAAATATGCACTGCTTCAATATCATGTAAGCCAGCGCTGTTGGAAATTAGATCATCAATTAGAGCGTTTGGCACAGCGGCATTCGAGCCAATAAATATTCGATTCCCTGATTTGAGATATTTTGACCAGTCGATAACTGATTTTTCCTTTTTCTTTATCGCCATAAATTTCTCTGTTAATGCGGTATTTACTTGAGTATGGATTAATGAATAAGTTATTTTTTGATCCGAGTCAACTCTAATGCAGCTTTAGACTAAAGGTGTAGTTTAATAAATTGAAAAACAAAGGCATTTCTTGCATTGTTAAATTAATTTAAAAGGTAAATTTTACTGTTAATTACACTGTTAAGTCTTTATCTTGCATGAAGATATAAGTAATTTTTTATAAATTGATAACGCAAGGACGGAAATTAATGCAGCGATTAAGTTTCACTTTTATCGGCATTTTATTGGTTTTTTTATTAGTGTCTGGCGTGGCAACATCTACTTATGCCGCCGGTAACGCAAAAAATGCAGTTAACACAACCGAAAAGCCACGTTGGGAAGCGGGGGCATTATTAGCGGCTTTTCATAGCCCTTTATATCCGGCCGCAGCTGAAACTCAAGAGAAGTTATTACCAGTACCATTTTTAATTTACCGAGGAGAACGATTACGGGTTGGCGAAGACGGCGTTATTAAGGCGATGGCAGTTGAAAAACCTCGCTTTAAAGTCGACTTATCGCTTGGCGCTGCTTTTAATGCAAACTCTGATGATGCTTCCGCTCGTAAAGGTATGCCTGACTTAGACTTTATATTTGAAGTTGGCCCAGAAGTTAGTTTTATGCTGGCCAACAGTGATAGTAGCGAAACATGGCTAAATTTGCAGTTTCGTAAAGTATTTTCAACTGACTTTTCTAGTATTGAAGACCGGGGTTATATATTTCAGCCTGAATTAGCCTATCAAGGGAATAATTTATTTATTGATAATAGTAGCTTTAAATTTACCTTATCTCCGTTATTTGCTACCAACAAAACGCATCAATATTTTTATCAAGTCGATGAACAGTATAGTACGACTGAACGACCGTTTTATCATGCAAATGGTGGGTATTTAGGCACAGAAATGTCGTTGGTAAATCGCTTTAAAGTTCGTGATGATGTAATGATTTTTGTCAGTACTAAATTAGGCTTTTACCAAGGAGCAAGTAATGAAGACAGCCCTTTATTTAAAAAGGACTTTAATTACAGCATAGGGCTAGGGATAAAGTGGACACTTTTTCAGAGTAATAAAGCGAGCTTGTTTTAGGAGGTAGTGTGTCTGAGACCGCACAAATACGTTTATTGAAAGTATGTATTGTTATTGGCATTTCATTATTACTATTAGGGCACTACTTACTTTCGTATGCTGATTTACCAGCATCAATGGGTGTAACGGGAATTATTATTTCTGCGGCCTGTATCGCTTTTGGTTTGATATTCTCCCTGCCAACAAAAATGTATTTAACTTTTTTATTAATGAAACGTGAGCAGGCTGACAAGAAGCATTGAAAAGCTAGCATTAAAAAAGCCCAACAAGGTCGGGCTTAATATATTGCTTTCAACAATTTGCTTTCAACAACGCTTAAAACAAAAGAGTTATCGCTTAGCCAAAAATATTACGCATTAAGGTAATGGCTTGATCAACCGTTTTACCGTCTTTTACGCTATTGACTATGGTGCTGCGCATGTTAATGATAAATTCTGGAATATCATCGGCTTCAAATGCTTTGTCAACAATAGCTTCTGCTGATGCTTTACTGCGTTTAACTGCTTTGGCTACGCCAATTTTAATCTTCTTTGGTTTGTCGCGCATTCTAATGTAGTTTGAGTTTGCAGCTAATGAGTCATCAGCAAACAAAAATAAGTCAATTAATACTGCACGGTTTTTCCACAGGTGCAATTCAACTTCATCACTTGGCATTTTACAATTCCACCATTGTGTACTTCTGATGGTTGCGATTAACTCATGCCAGTAATCGTCGAAGCTTTGGTTGTTCAATTTCACCAAGCCTAGGCCTTGTGAAAGAATATCTAATTTGGCATTGGTCAGCGCAACAAATTGGTCTGGTCTACGCATCGCTAATAAACGTGTTGCAGCGGTTAGTGGCGCTTTTTCATCGCTTGCGTGTTCAGTAAAAATGGCTTTATAAGCACTAACAAAATTTTCGTAATGGCTTAAAGTCACTTCACCTTCTAAAGGAATTGTTGCTAGTGCTTTATCAAAGGCAGCAGGGTGTGACTTTAAAAGTTGATGAAAAGTTTTTGCACCGCGCGTGCCAGCAAACCATTCAACATCAAACATATAAACACTAACATCATGTTGAGCAGTATGCTTACCGGCGAATACTAAGCGATCTTCTTCAATCATTTCTACTAAACTGTTGCTGCGTATTCCTGCAACATAGTCGAGTAACTTTAAACGTTCAGGTAATGCTTGCAATGTTGCTGAGTCTTGTAAAAAGCCAGCAAACATAGGCCAAGGAATAACACGCGCCATTTTTAATTGGCAAGCACTAACGCCTGTAGATAACGTTTCTTGCAATTTTTTTAGTGGTTTTTCTTGATTCGGCTCTAAAAGTTCACGATTTACGTCATGTAAACAAATTCGATGTAGTTCTGCACACCAGTTTAGAAAGTTTTCTGGGTGGTTTTCAACTTTTACCGCCATTAAGTTAAGGCTGAGATCAGCAACAAATGATAAAGCATTTTGGTAAATAGTTTGCTCGGTAGAACTAAGCGACATCGCATTTGGAGAGGTAAGTAATTTTCTCATGAAACTGATATTTTCCGACGGTAAAAACATAAAAATAGGGCGGCATAATACGTGTAAAATTACCTAACGCAAGTGATAAAGTGTAATTTAATTAAGAAAAGATAAACTGGTGTTTTTACGGGCGTTATATGTAGAAATGTTCAGCAAACCCTATGCCGTTGATTTTCTTTAGCAAAGGGTTTGAACATTGGGAGAGTGACTAATAACTGTTACGAGGTTACTGCTTGTTTCGGTTTAGAATAATACTTCACTAAACCAATAATAGAAGCGGCAATCCAAAACAATTCAATGACAAAACTTGCCAAATTAAAGTTGTAACACAAGCTAATAAGCAGTAAAACTGCGCCCGTTAGATTGATTAGGTTATAGGCCAAACTTTTCGGGGTTAACTTTTCCAGTTGTAGCATAAAAAATGCTCCAACCACTAAAAAAGTTCCCGACATTCCAATGATATCGAATAAAATATCGATCATGATAAACTCCAAGCTATATACTCGTAACACTGTGATCTATATTTTGAACAGCATCGAGTATAAAAGTTGATCCAAAATGCTGGCCCTGTCCGTGGGTAGGATCGTTTTCGTCCGTGAAACAGCTTGTCGTTTACCGTAAATAACACAACTTAGTCATTATCGATGGTTATTTAGGTAATTTCGCTGCTATTGTATGCAGGCTTTTTAAAAAGGTAAAGCTTTACCGTACTACTTTACCGATAGCCAAATTCGCTATTACAATAATAAGCATTTTTTGAAGCTTGTTTGCATATCAATTATAAAAATTTAAAAGGGATAGATTTCATGAAGCGATTACGTATGGTTAGTTTGGCGGTAACGTTACTATTTTTATTCGTTAGTCGTGTTGCGGTTTCGCATGATAACCATACTAGTAGTGCTACCTATTTGGGTAATGCCGCTATTTTAGTACAAGATGAGAGTACTAAACTGTTATTTGACCCATTCTTTCATAAAGACTTTAGTATTTATCAATTAGTACCGGAAGACATTCGCCAAGCGATTTTTCAAGGAGCCTCGCCTTATAACAATATTAGCTTTGTTTTTATTAGCCATGCTCATGATGACCATTTCTCAGCCATCGACTTACTCAATTATCTAAAACGTCATGCTAAAGTGCAGCTTGTAGCACCAAAACAAGCGATTGATCAGCTAATGGCATTAAGCGAGTTTAGCGATAATGATAAAAGCTTAATGCCACGTTTACACGCGGTGCCATTGGGTTATGGTGATATGGCTTGGTCGAAAACAATTAACAACACCCATTTATCAGCCGTACGCATTCCTCATGCCGGTTGGCCGAGTCGAGCGGAAGTTGAAAATCTTGTTTTTCGAGTAACGCTTAATGATGGTTCAACAGTGATGCACATGGGCGACGCGGACCCTGACGATGAGCATTATTTGCCGTATAAATTACATTGGCAAAAACAAATTACTGATACTGCCTTCCCACCGTACTGGTTTTTCTTTTCGGCAGAGGGACGCGACATTCTTGATGACATTATTAATGCTAAACAACATATTGGCGTGCATGTGCCTGTTGAAGTACCGAAGCGCCTTATTGGCTCTAATAAGTTATTTTTCTCTAAACCAGGTCAAGTAGCTGAAGTTCATAAGCATTGAGGTAAGTTATTTTGTTGAACTGGTTGTGTTTACATGCTGATTTTTATGTTTATCAGCGGTCAGTTTCTCTACCCAATTAGCTAGTAATATGGTTAAGAAGTTAAATAGTATAATACCTATAATATCAGCAATTAAATCGACGCCATCTAAGGTTCTATTTGGGATAAAGTGTTGACTGAGTTCTTCAATAAGTACAAACAAAAAAACTAACACTGTACCTGTATATATTGGCACGTTAGAAATTGGCACGTTAGAAAAATTAACGCGCCTAAATTTTAATAACAAATTTGCTGCCAATGTTAAGCAACCAAATAAACAAAAGTGGCCTAATTTATCGCCATAAGGAATGCGGGCTACTAAATCAAAAAATATGCTTTTTTGCCCAGTGTTGGCTAAATAAATAATCCAGCCGATAAAAACAAAAAAACTGACTGATATTGTCGATATAACTTTATACATTAACGGCTCTCATTATTTAGCAAACTAGGCGCCGTAGCACTATTGTGCACTGCATTTTTATCAACGTTAAAATCAGTAGTAGGTAGACGTGCTAATAACATTTCTACTTCACGAATAATTAATTCTGGCTCATCTATTTGAATAAAGTGGTAGCTGTTCTTAGTAAATACAGCTTTTCCTTGCGGGAAGCTTTCGGCCCAATTTTTATGCTGTTCAGCCATTTTACTTCGCCCTAAATCAGTCATTAATAAAATTGGTGGTTCCTGCCACTTTTTAACGGTCGCAATCAAAGTCACTGGAATATCGCCAATAGCGGGGTAGTCTGGCATCGGTCTTTTAGTCCAATAGTCAATATACTCATTAGCCATACCATTTTTTGCGCCTTGATTCTTAAGCCATTTTATTTCTTCTGTTGCTTTCGATAAATTTATCGCTCTCATTATATCTAAATCGTGCTCTGAAGCTGGGTCTATCAATAATAGCGCCTTTACCGAATCAGGATATTTAGCGGCAAAAGCTCTGGCGAGTATTCCGCCATAAGAGTGTGACAAATGAATAACAGGCTTATTGATTTTTAGCGCATCAAGTAAGCGCTTTGTATGCGTGGCATATTGCTCTGCACTAAAGTGTTGCTCGGTAGCCGATGAGTTACCGTTGCCCGCACGTGAATAACGAATTACTTGAGCTGTCTTGGCTAGTTCCGCAACAATGTTGTCCCAATCTTTCAAGTCTCTGGTCATGCCAGCTTCTAGTAGAATAATATTCTCACCAGTGCCTGTTTTTTCATACTCGAGTTCAAATTCGCCAATATTAATTTTTTGTATTTGTGCATTGCAAAATACTGAACAAAACAGGGCAAGCATTAAAGATAGTAATTTCATCATGTTTCCATACACTTGAAGCTTCTAAAGAAGCGATTAATAGGATGAGGGTAGGAGTTACTCTACCTGCGATATTCAGGTGGTTACTACCTGATAACTTATATTAATCATCTTTATTTTCATAGCGTTAAATTGTATTGTGGTAACTCTACAGCAAGCTGTAAACTTAAATGAATGAAATGGACAAGGAATTATTTTGGCACTTAAAGTTGATCACCTAACTATCTTGGTAAAATCTCTAGATGCCAGCATGGGGTATTACAATAAGCTTTTACATCTTATAGGTTTTAGCAAATTGAAAGAGCATGTTTGGACTGATAATGAAGGTTTTTATTTTCAATTCAATGAGGCCAAAGAGGGAACTGCAGATTATGAGCGCTATGGTGCAGGCATGAACCATATTGGTTTTTCAGCGCCGTCAGTTGCGTTTGTTGAAAATGTGCAACAACAGATGAAAATAGCGGGCTTTGATGTACCCGAAATACAAACTTTTGATGGCGTTAAAGCGCTGTTTATGAAAGATCCCGACGGTATTCGTTTTGAAATTACGTACTATCCGCCGGGTGCTGCCGTTGTTGATTAGCGATAAGTTAACTTTTACTCATCATCCATTTTCATCGCTTCAATATTAATAATGGTTGAACGATTTAAGGTTATTTTAAAGCGCTGTATTTGTTGATGATGTGCTTTGTCTGTTTGCATCAATACCACATTAATTTGATAGCGTCGTTCCACCGCTTGTTTAGTTATTTTAGTGCCCTCAAGCGAGTACAAACGGCCTTCACCTTTTTTTAAGAAGCGAATAAATGGCGTTAAGTTAAAGAAAATACGCTGCTGTATTTCGTCATAACCAGGTAAAAATGTTTTTGCGTATACTTTAGTATCACTGCGAAAATGAAGTAGCTGTGCAGCCTGTTTATTTTGTTGTCGACGGGTTTGAAATAGTTTGTCGACTTCTTTGGGTAAGTCTTTATTACGAATATATTCAAGCCAAATGGTTTGACTAGCAATACGACTTTTATTAACGCTATTGGTGAAAATATTTCGCCACTTGGGTAAACCACGTTGAATACCGCGCCATATTATTCGAGTAATATCATCTTTAAATATTTCCCTTAAGCCATAAATTACCCCTAACATGCCGACAAGCGCTATGGTGACTTCGGTAAAGTTTGCTCGGGCGTTTAACACCAACATCATGACAAAGGCCATGATAATTGCGGTGACGGTACCACGAACTAATCGTTTCAAATTAGTATTGAGATTTTTAACCTCTTTTTGAAATACCACCCCGTATTCAACCAAGCGTTGTAATAAACGCATTTTATTGGTGATGCGGTTAGGGTCTGCCAAGGTTGTTTGAGAATTATATTGGTTAGTTTCTCGGTATTCATTTTCGCTTTTACATAAAGCAAATAAGAAGTTTCGCTCGGCAGTAAAATCACTACTTTTAGGCCCTCGTGATAATATCTTTAAAAATGATTGTTCAACATGCCAACTTAAGTAGTTATCGGCATTTTCAAAAAAGGGACTTAGCTTTTTGTCTGGTGGCGTGTAGCGTCTTAATTTTTTTAATAACCCTGTAATTTGTTCTGCTACTACAATCGCTTGCGGGTAGAAGTCTTCACTTTCTTTAAGCTTGATGGTTTGCTTAATATCGGTGTCTAGAGCGATACGAATTTGGTAAGAAAATAAATTTAAATTTAGCCGGTAATCGGTTATCTCGCCTTTGGTTTGGCTGATAAAACGACTGCGTACTAAGGGCAAGTGCAATTGATCAGAATAGTAAGCACTATGACTTTTTATGCTACTGTGAAAGTATTGTTCTTCAGAAAGTGTTCTAGGGCTAATGCCCATTTCAACAGGCAGAGAGAAATATAAATCGAGTCTTTGGTAGTCACTAGGTAATAACTGGTAACTGACTTTTAGGGAAAGGTTTTCGTCTTGAATGAGTTTAGTATTATTCACTTATAGCTTGTACTCCTTATTGTGTTGTTTTTATAAATCCTAAATTGATTAAAAGACTGAATAAAAAGTCATGACTAATACAAATTTATCAGTTTAGAACTTATAGATTGTATTATACGCTATTTGTCTGATAGTTTTTAGATGAATTTAATCTGACTTAATTCGGTCTAAACTAATGATTAGTAAACTTTGTTTCATTTGACGTTTAAGATAATTTAGGTGTCGAATTGTTTAGCAAATTGCAACGTTCAGAGGTGAGTAATATGAAAATGGTTTACACAAATGAAAATCACTTTTTAGCCAATAATGCCAAAAACATTATTGAATCTGTCGGTATTGTTACTTTCCTGAAAAATGAATTTGCACAAGGGGCGGTTGGTGAAGTTGCTGCTTTTGATTGTTGGCCAGAAGTTTGGGTTGTTGATGATAGTGATTTTGAACGGGCAAAAGCAGCAATTGCTGAGTCTGATAAATCACGCAGCATGCATGATTGGATTTGTAATCATTGTTTGGAAAAAAATGACGCCTCATTTGAAATATGCTGGCAGTGCAATGAAGATGCTGAATAAGCTCCAATTAACGCGAAACAATAGATAAATGGTTAAAAAACGTATGTGCGGTATGCATTTGATATGCAATTAATTATTAATTTAGTCAAAAGAGATCAGCTCAGGTTACGAGCGCTCGAGTGTGTAAGGCAGCTGAATTTACCGCAGTGCTATATTGCTGCTGGTTTTGTTCGCAATCTTGTTTGGGATCACTTACATCAATATCAGCCAATACCTTTGGTTGTATTTCTGCCTTTGGTTTTGATTCTTTACTCAACCTACAGATAACACATAATACAAAGCGGCAATTGGAAGTGTTTGAAAAACGTATAGAAAGTAAAAACTGGCTTATATTATGGCCTAAACTGTCGATAGCTAGTGGGGTCATGGATTGATCTTGTATGCTAATTTTTGTGTTTGATTGAGTTAATATTCCCCCTGAAATGAATACTTCTGTTTAATAATAATGTAGACTATTAATCAAGCAATAAAACAATTGTACAACAACGGAATGTAGAACAATGATGTTTTTAATGAGGAGCTTTTTTTCTCCACCCGCCCAAATATTACTCTTACTGTTAGCGATAGTGCCGGCGCACTCTTATGCGAACGAGCCACTTGAAAACTATAAACAATTAAAAAAATTACAGCATCTAAATGTAGAAAGTAGTCGTGATTTTATCAATCAATTAGCTATTAAAGTAAAAAGCGATGAATATCATCTTTTACAAGCGCCTATTTATGCCTATATAGCTAAGTTAAAAGCCAATGACGGCAATTGGCTTGAAGGTAAGCATTACCTCGAACAAGCAATTTCGACACTTTCAGATGTTGAAAATGATGACTTACTTATTGATGCACTTGAAAATATTAGTTGGATATTTTTTATTAGAGGCAATTATAATGAAGCGATTTTCTATGTACAAAAAATGGCAGATCATGCCTATGAAACTGTAAATCAACGTGGGCAAATTGTCGCTTTAAATAGGTTAGCGTTGAGTTATATTGAATTAGAATTGTATGAATTAGCGTTAGAGCCATTAGAGTTAGCCTTAGAGCTTGCTCGAGAAACAAAAAACTATGACAGTGAGTTTTTAGCAACCTTATATTTAATTAACGCACGAATCGCTCTTCCCAATGTAAACCCGCAAGACACCTTAGCATTAATGCTTATAGCTGAACGTATTCCTTCAAAGTTTAATATTGATGATGGTTACTTACCTCGTTTAAAGGGAGTGGTTTATCAACAGCTAGGTGATTTTGAAGCGGCTGAGCAGTGGCTTAATTTTGCCAAAGAAAAAGCAGAATTGAATCATGATGTACGCTTATTGCAAATGGTCACTCAAAGCCAATCAGAGTTTTATTTGGCAACTAATGAACCTTGGTATGCGCTTGACTCTGCGATTATAAGTTTAAACTTTAATAACCAACTGCAGCACTCAAACGGCATTGCTGAAATTGATTATCTACTCAGCAAAATTTATCAGCGTTTGGGAGATGATAAAAACTCATTGAAATATTTACGTTCATACGCGGATTTTCAGCAAACTGCCAGTAACAAGAACAGTGTGAGTTTAATTACCACTATGGATAAGCGGATAGAAAACATTAAACGCCAGCAAAAACTTGTTGAATTAGAAAACTCTCTACTAACCAGTAAAATACTGACGCAGGACAGTGACAATAAGCAGCAATTTTTTATTTTTACCATTTTGGCATTGGCACTAATATGCAGCTTTTTTATCATTATATTTATTGTTCATCATCGAATGCTAAAAGCACGCATAGTGTTATCGATGAAGGATGAATTAACCGGCGTGTTTTGTCGTAGCTATTTAAAAAACTACTTGCCAGTTGTGCAATCACGCTTTGAAAGAGAGCCGAATAGCGAGTTAACATTAGGCGCACTAATTATTGATTGTGACGACTTTAAATTTATCAATGATACCTTTGGTCATGCAGGTGGTGACAAAGCATTAAAAGCGATTGTAGATACAATAAAAGATCATATCAGGGAGAGTGATTTACTGTTACGTTGGGGCGGTGATGAATTTGTTCTGATTTGTGAATCAATAAGCCAAGGACAAATGCGAGATCTGGCAAAACGGATAACCCAAGGTATTAGCGACATGCTAATAGAATATGACAATGCAACACTTACGGTAACTGTTTCTGCAGGCTATGCCTTGCATAATAAGGCTGATGACTTTGACTTTGATGGCTTAATAAAAGCCGCCGATGAATTTTTATTGGTAACTAAAAAGTTGGGCAAAAATAGTTGTTTAGGCGATAACTTTGGCGGTTTAATTAATAAAGAACTCTCTAATAACTTTTGCTAAATATCTGTGTGTTTGATGCGTTGTTAATAAATAATAGCAATAACTTAACCGTATTATACTTACAATTGTTAGCTATAAAATAAATATGATAACGAAGCAGATATACGTTTATCAGAGATAAAATAGAGGGAAGGAAAATATTAAAATGAGCCTTTCCCCAGTATATTTACTATAACTGCTAGCTATATACTTTACTTCTTGTCGATATTTTCAGGATCAGTTTCTTGTCGCGAAATATTTATCATAAACTATTAAATAACGACAATGCTATTGCGCACATGATCAAGCCAACAATAATATCAATACTGCGCTTAACTTTTCCCTGACTAAGCCATTGCGACAGCTTTGCTGCTGCTCCTGCCAAACTATAAAACCAAAGTATCGAAGCCAGCATAGTTCCTACGGCAAAGGCTATTTTTTCATTACCCTGAAACTGACCACCGACACTACCTAGGATCACTACGGTATCAAGATACACATGCGGATTGAGTAAAGTTACAGCTAAGGTTGAAGCGACAACCAGCCAAGGGCGTTTTTTACTTTTAGTGCCAGAAAGCTGCTGTTGCTCGTAACCATTTAGCCATGCTTGGCGAAATGACAACGCTGCATAAGTTAATAAAAAAATGATGCCGCCCCAGGAAATAACAGTGACTAACGTTGGTGATGAGGCAATAAGTTTAGCACCGCCAAATACACCTAACGCAATAAGCGCAACATCACAAAACATACAAATAGTTGCTGCTAAAAAGTGATGATTCTTTTTAATTCCGTGATTCAGAATATGTGAGTTTTGCGCGCCAATAGGCAAAATCATACTGGCGCCAAGGAATATGCCTTGAAATAGTGGCGAAAACATTTGTTCTCCTAGATACCCGTATTCATTCAAATTGAGTTTTTTTATCTGTTTAAAAAGCTCATCTACTTCGTTGCATTCAATCGTAATAGCCAGCTATTGCTCAATCATGCGCCTTGTAGCTAAAAATTTTAATCATGCTGAAATTTCCGACTTCCAATGGCTACGGGTATAAATAATATTGTGCTGAGTTGTTAGGGGCAATTTAACTAATTATCAGAGATAAATACAATTAATGATTTTTATCTTTGATTAGTTTTGCTAATGTTGATGCTTGTTTTTAGATTGAACAAACAGATTGAGTAAAGCCCAATGTTAGATTACAAATTACTGCATGCCTTTAGTGTTGTCGTTGATGAGCAAAATTTTGCTAAAGCTGCCTCGGTTTTATCTATAACGCAATCTGCTGTGTCGCAGCGAATAAAAACTTTAGAACAAACACTAGGGCAACCGGTATTAGTACGTGCACAGCCATTAGTCGCAACCAATATTGGTAAAAAATTATTGGCGCATTACCAACAAGTTAAGCAACTAGAGCAAGATATAATCCCTGATATTTCTGCCAATAGTAAAACCGAAACTATTACGGCGAACATTGCCAGTAATGCTGACAGCTTAGCGACATGGCTGATTGCAGCCATTGGCGATGTTTGTCATCAATACAATGTGGCGGTGAATTTTCGCCTAGCCGATGAAAACAGAACCATAAATTATTTAAAAGATGGTGAGGTTTTTGGTGCAATTAGTACGCATGATCAAGCGCTACCAGGCTGTACGTTGAATAAGCTAGGGGATATGCAGTATATACTTGTTGCAGCACCGAGTTTTGTCGATAGGTACTTCCCTAAAGGTATTAATGAAAATGCTTTAGAAAGTGCGCCAGCAGTTGCTTATGATCAAAAAGATGATATGCATATTAAATATATTGAGCAGACGTTTGGTCTAAAAGGTGGCTCTTATCCTTGTCATACTGTGCGCTCATCGGAGGCTTTTGTTGGTTTTGCATTACAAGGTTTAGCTTATTGCTTGATTCCAAAATTACAAATACAAGCAGAACTTAATGCTGGTGACTTGGTTGATTTAATGCCAGAAAATTCCATTACCCGAACGCTTTATTGGCATCATTGGGTATTACTTAAAGGGGTTTTTAAAGCGTTATCAAAGGCAATAATTCATCGTGCGGAGCATGCTCTAAATAATCAATAATTTAATGGCAGTGCTAATATTGCAGCAACATATCATTAGCACCGAATAACACAACCTTGTTCAACTAGGAGAATAATGTGAGTAACGTAGTCGTAAGAAAGGCAACACCTGCAGATATTAGTATTTTATATAAATTTATTATCGACCTTGCCATTTATGAAAAAGCCGAGCATGAAGTATTGGCAACGGAAGAGACCCTTGGCAAAACAATTTTTGCTGATGATAGCCATGTTTATGCGCTTATCTGTGAATTAGACGGCGTACCAATTGGCTCGGCTATTTACTTCTTTAATTATTCGACTTGGTTGGCTAAATCAGGACTTTATTTAGAAGACTTATACGTTATGCCTGAATATAGAGGTAAAGGAGCAGGTGTTAAGCTTTTAAAAGCAATGGCTACTATCGCTAAAGAAAAAGACTGCGCACGGTTTGAGTGGAGCTGCTTAGATTGGAATACGCCGTCAAGGGAGTTTTACCATTCTTTAGGTGCCGTGTCGCAAGACGAGTGGGTCGGTTATCGTATGGCGGGGAAAACGCTTAGTGATTTTGCATCTGATCTGACTGAATAATACTTATTTCTTTACTTGGCTTGTCTGCAAACGCCATCATCGCGTTTGCGACTTTTATTGCTTCAATTACTTGGTACTTTTTCGGAATAATTAGCGCAAATAACTTCATGAAAATAGTGCCTATATACTCACCCACTCTAAACTCTTTACGGTTTCCAACTAGCATGGATGGCTGAAAAATTCCCAAATGCTGGTAACCGATATCGGCTAAATTGGCTTCAACTTTTCCCTTAACTTGATTGTAAAAGACAGCAGAGTGCTTATTTGCTCCAATAGCAGAAACAATAGCGAACAAGCTAGCGCCTCGGTGATGAAAATACTCAGCAATGGTCAATGGATAATTGTGATCAACTTGGTAAAACGCTTCTTTAGAACCCGCTTTTTTAATAGTGGTGCCTAAGGTGCAGTAGATGTGATCGACCGGGCATAAATCAGATAATTCTTGTGCTAGGTTTTCAAAGTTAACCTGATATTGTTCTAGTTTATGATGTTCTAGGGATAAGGGCTGACGAACTAAGGCTATAACCTTATTATAACGTGATGAAGCCAAAAGTAGCGCGAGTAGTTGTTCTCCAATCAAGCCGCTGGCACCAACAATTAATGCTGTTTGAGTGTCTAACTCTTCTTGGATGTTTTTTATCATTTAACTTCTGATAGCCAAAATTTTTTGACTTATTTATTTTAAATTAAGAATAGGGCAATACTTATAGTATAGAAACTGAACCGTTTATTGAATCATAAACAAAGCCAAAGTCAGATTTTGCCGTTAACTTATACGAACAAGTTTCACTACCTTCATATTTAACGATAAACTCAGCTGAATCGTCAACTGCGGCATTACTATCACCACTTTCAATTAGTGCTTGCCATAAAGAAAGACAGTCGTCGTTATTGTTGGCGCTAATGATGGTGTCACTACCTGCGTAACTTTGAGCAGGAAAACCGTGTGGGTTAATGTCAATTTGCCCAGAGGTGTCGGTTCCGTATAGTTGAATATTATCGCGCTTACTAAAATCATTAGGCGAACCTAAAGCTCGCCATTTCATGTTTGCCAATTTCACGCCATCACGAAGTGCGCCAGCATTTGCTGATACTTTTGCGTGCAATGCGTCATCAGCTAAATTAATAAATTTAGGTAATGCTGTTGCGGCTAATATGCCAAGAAGCACAATAACAACCACTAATTCGATTAAAGTAAAACCCTGATTTTTATTCATTTAAAATTGTTTTATTAAATATTTTGTTTAATGTAAAACAAGCCAGAAGATATGGCAATTAAAGTTAAATCTAGCCAACCTTTAATGCTAACTATTACGTCAATCATTTAGCTGCTAAATCTGCTTAAGCGTATATCTTATTAGCCCAACGCGTTAGCCCAGCAGTAACACTACCGAAATGATCGCCGATAACAATTGGTGTTTGTTTAAATTGCTGCTGTAAAAATTCATTAATAATTGGCGACTTTGCTGTACCACCAGTAACGAAAACAACATCAGGCTGAGTATTTGCCTGTTCTATCGCATCTCTCATTAAATTTGCAATACTTGTTAACTCACGCTGACAAGCTGTAGAGAAGTTATCTCTGCTCAGGGTAATTGATAACTTATCTGCAATATCTTCTAGTGAAATATCGTGTTTAATATCATTCGTTAAGGCTATTTTGGTTTGTTCAGCGGCGTTAACTACTTTATAACTTAATTTTTGCTGTTGAACTGTTAATAAACGTCTGATTAATTCAGGTTGCTCAGCATCACGGATAAGTTGTTCTAAGTATCTGCCGTTGGTTGCACTATAAAATTCGGTTTGTTCGCTAATGTTATTAATAGCAACTGCTTGCCAAAAGCTATTTGAAGGCATAGGTTTGCCAGTTTTTAAGTTAGAGTCTAATCCAAAGCTTGGCATGATACCTTTTAAGGCAAGGGCGATATCAAAATCGTTTCCGCCAACACGTTCACCGCTATGGCTTAATAAATCATGTTCTCGGTTTGTATGAACGGCTTGTTTAGGCCCCATTAGCAACATAGAGCAATCGGTAGTACCACCGCCAATATCGACCACTAACACTTTTGTTTCTTTATCAAGTGATGCTTCAAATTCAAAACCTGCAGCAACTGGCTCAAATTGAAATTCAATATCTTTAAATCCGACACGCTTAGCTGCGTTGGTTAATACTTGAATTGCTTGACTGTTACTTTCTTCACCTCGAAGACCTTGAAAGTTAATTGGGCGACCAATAACGGTTTGAGTAACGCTTCTACCAAGTTTTTCTTCGGTAAGGTTTTTTATATTGCTCATCATAGCGGCAACAATATCTTCAAATAATTCAATTTGCTGAGGCATTAATCCGCTGGCACCTAAAAATGATTTAGGTGACTTGATGTAATAGCCTTCGTCTGGCTCTTCTAGGTAATCATTTAACGCTTGTTGTCCAAATGATAATTCTGTTGGGTAACCGTCTAATGTTAACTCTCGTAATGCATTTCGTCCTTTTTGTAGTTGCCATTGACGTTGTTGTTGAAAGTTTTTTTGCTCTTCCAAGGTCAAGTGGTTGTGCAACCAGTTTGAGATGATATCTCGACTAGGCGCATACAAGGTGGAAGATATATAACGGCCATGATCGCCCAGTGATAAAAGCTCAGGAGTGTTGTTTTGCATAACGCCGACAGCACAGTTAGAAGTGCCATAGTCAAATCCGATCATGTTTAGGTCCGATGTAAAAAAGGTCGCGTAGAATACTGAGATATTTGGTACTAGGCAAGTGCTTTTATATGATTCGATGTAATAGATTTATTATCCGATTATATTTCCACCTAATGACATTAGTAAGACAATAAAAATAATTAATTTATTCCAATAGGGAAACATAATGCGCTTTTCATTTAAAAATATAACGTCAATAGTATCGTTACCGATATTGCTTTCATTAAGCTTTGCCAGTGTGAACTCTTTTGCTGCGGAAACTATTGAAAGCTACGCTGAAAAAACCAAGAAAAGCATGGAAAAGATGCAGAAAAAAAGAACCACTTGGACAGCCGAAGATAAAGCGATAATGAAAGCTGCGAGTGATAAATTGGCTAACGATTTACCAAATCCAGGGTTAAAAGCGGGCAATAAAGCACCGAATTTTGCATTGAAAAATGCTTTCGGGAAAACGATAGAATTAAGCAAAGAGCTTGCAAAAGGCCCTATAGTGTTGGTTTTTTACCGTGGCGCTTGGTGTCCATATTGTAACTTACACTTACATGCTTTAAAGAAAAGCTTACCTGACTTTGAAAAATATGGCGCGCAGGTAATTGCTATATCACCACAATCTCCGGACAAATCAGCAGAGCAAGTTAAAAAAGACGGTTTCCCGTTTGAAGTTTTAAGCGATAGCACGTCAAAAGTGATGAAAGACTACAAACTTTATTTTGAGTTGCCAAGTGATTTAATGACAGTTTACAAAGAGCATGGTTTAGACATTGAAGAGTTTAACGGTGAAGGTCGAAATGGTTTACCAACACCAGGTGCTTTTATTATTGATACCAATGGTGTTATTCGCACTATGCAGGCTGAAGTCGATTATAAGTCTCGTATGGCACCTGAAGATATATTAAAGGCATTAGCGCAATTGTAAATTGTACTAATTAGCCAGTATTACGCTGAAATAATAAATAGTGGCGATAGAACTATCACCACTATTTATTAGCGTTAATCGTTCATCCAGTCTTGATATTCGTCTTGAAATAACTGTTGAATTTCTTCAATATCTGCTCGGCTGTGATCTAAGGCGTGAACAAATTCAAATTCAATTTTGTTTGCCGACATTTTATAAAGCTCTTCAAATGCTTGATCATTACTCCAAGCTTTTTTATAAGGGCGAACGCTGGTGAGGGCATCAAAGATGTCAGCGACAGCAACTATTTTTGCTTCAATCGGAATATCTTTTCCTGTTAACCCCATTGGGTAGCCACCACCGTCTATTTGTTCATGATGGCAGAAGATAATATTTTTCAGCACATCGATAAACGGAATATTTTGTAACTTATAGATATTGACGAGTTTTTCGATTAAATCTTTACCCTGCGTAGTATGCTGCTTCATTTGCTCGAACTCATCAGCCGCCAACCTGCCGGGCTTAAGCAATATTGCATCAGGCACCATAAGTTTGCCTAAATCATGTAATGGCGCATACAAAAATAGATGTTCAATAAACTCATCACACAAGTTATGTTTTTGTGCAACCTTCCTAGCAATAAGCAACGAATAATAAGCCATACGTTTTAAGTGCTCGCCGGTTTCAGGATCACGATATTGGCTTATGAGTTTCATCGACTCTATTGTCGATTTAAGCATATTTATATCACTTAAATCTTGATGTAAAACCAAAGAAACCATAACGGAAATATGACGTAATATTTCAATTAACTCAGCAGACAGTGCGTTCTTCTTATATGAATTAATAAAGAAAAAACCTAGCAGGTTATCGCCATAAAATAAGGGCATAGTGAAGCTTGATTGATATCCAGCCATTTCTACCTGAGCGCTATGAGTTTTTTTGTTGTTAGAAAATACTGACATGTCGTTGATAACACGTGCGGTTTTTCCTTGAGCTATTTCCATCAATGATTGGCATTGAGAAAAGTTGACTTCGTAGTTTGAAAACTTGCTACATTGATGTTCATTTAAGACGTAAGTTTGCAAAGTATTTCGCTCTTCGTGATACAAGACGATGGAAATACGATCAATAATTTGATATTTCAAATTCAGCTGTTGGCGAATGTGTTTAACTTTATCAGCGATTGCTGTGCGTTTGTTTAAAAATGCATAGTCTTGGGCTGTATTCAAGACGATTCCTCTAAAGTTGGCACACAATTGATGTTGAGTTTTAAATTACGTTTAGCGTGCCGATAGCATCATAAAAGTGGCGAGTTTTTCAAGCTACCACAGGTTATTTCCATTATATTATTGTGGTTAAGTTTGTATAGATATGACTAAAGCAAACAATGATCTAGATCACGAGTTTTTGCCTTGTAATTGTACGAGTGTGCTACATTTGTTGCGACAAGGTTATTAGCTTGTTTGTTTTACGTTAAGCATGGAGGTATCAAAAGTATCTAGAAGAATTATTAAGGAAATAACTCGTTAATAGTTTAGTCATTGAGTTTTAAAAAACAGAAACAATAATGCTTTGAAAAACATAACTAATTTTAAATTTGTTTTTCAGGGACTTGAAGTAAATCAGGTAAATAAGCCATTGGATAACGGTCGATTTACCTGATTAAATGGGCTAGTGATAAAAGTCATTATCCTGATGGCATGGCCAATATTGTTTTAATATCGATAGTTTCTTTGTATCGAACAAAAGTGGTTTCACACTTCATTCTAGCCAGAACAGCCATGCGGTCAGATAGCTCATTACCTTCAATATTAGCGTGACCTTTAACATGGCTAATAATCAAGTTTGCTTTTAGCGTCTGATAAAGTGAAAAGCACTGCTTGATCACTTCAAGGTTTTTAATTTCTTCACCCTTACCGCGTGTCCAGCCTTTTGCTTGCCAGCCTTTTGCCCACTTGGTTACACAATCAATAGAGTATTTAGAGTCAGATAAAACCTGTACTGTTTTACCTTGATCAATATGCATTTTGGCATATTTAAAGGCCGCTAATAAACCATTAAGCTCGGCAGTATTATTGGTGCCCATAGGTTGATACAAGCCATACCAAAGCTCAATTAACTGTTGCTGTTGATAAACGGCCATACCGGTGCCTGATTTTCCCGGATTAGGTGAACAGGCACCATCGCAATATATATTAAAATCGGCCTCTTTCTTTGCTGCTGATGGAGCACTGCTTGCTTTAACACTTCCAGCCTTTGCGCTTGCGGTTTTAGTATAAGTTGCTGAGCCTGCAGACTTCGAGCTACTTTCTTTACCCATAGAGCGTTTGGTTAGTGCTTTAGTGTAGGTTGATTGAAAAGCGAGTTCAGCGTCTGCTTTTGATGGAAAACCCATAAATTGTGCATCGGGTCTTCCTTGCGTGTGACTTTTAACATCGTCCCAACGTTCAAATACACCTGTTTTTGCGCCTTTCCATACTACGTAATACTTTTTACTCATAAATTGTTAACCGTAACTCTATTGTTTGTTTATTTTTAATTGCTGTTACTTCACTTGCTTACTATTTTTTACCGACCAAATAACCAACAGGATACCGGCAATAAAAAACGGAATACTTAGCATTTGTCCGGCCGTCAAAGCGATATCAGCAGCATAAGCTGCTTGTTTTTCTTTTAACATTTCAATAAGAAAACGAGCCGTAAAGATTAAGATAAGAAACACACCTAAAATTGAACCTTGTGGCGTTTGTGCTTCCTTCTTCTTATAAAAAACCATTAAAACAAAGAATATGGTTAAATATGCAATGGCTTCATAAAGTTGAGAAGGGTGGCGAGCAACATTATCGATACGAGAAAAAATAACCGCCCAAGGTACATTGCTCGGAGTTCCTAAAATTTCTGAATTGACAAAATTGGCACTACGAACAAAAAAGCCAAATAACGCGGTACATATAGCTAGTCTGTCGAGCAGCCACATAAAATTCATATTATTTTTCTTACTGTAAATACCAGCTGCAATTATTGCCCCTAAGCCGCCACCATGGCTGGCAAGTCCACCTTCCCAAATTGCTAAAATTTTCATTGGGTTGGCAAAGTAATAACTAGGGTCGTAAAAGAAACAATGACCTAAGCGGGCACCAACAATAACGCCAATCACTATGTATACGAGTAAATTATCAAGCGCGGCTAAATCTTGTTTTTCGGTTTGAAATATCCATTTCATGACCTGTAAACCAGATAAAATTGCAGTTGCGAATAGTACACCATACCAATGAATGGTAAGTGGCCCTACGGAGAAAAATACCGGATTGAGATCCCAAACTAAATGTTGCAAAGAATAACCCTTATCATGTGTACGTTAAATGCTATTGATGTCGAATATCGACTTGATTTTCGACATTCTATCAAGCTACTTGTTGCTGTGGTGAATTAATTTGTGCCAAATCATTAATGAATGCTTCAGGCTGTTCAACGTTGATTAAAACCTGTTCAAAGGACTCAACAAACGCGCCCATCATGCCCCAATATTTGATTGGCTGCTTGAAAATAATTTTTATATTATGTTGCTTAGCACGACCTATTTTTAATAAGTCATCTGTTTTTATTTCACTGTTTTCATCTTCAGAAAGGTCATTTAATGCAACTGATTCGATATCAGCTAGCGGCACGGGCATAAAGTTAAAAATAGAATTGTTAATAATCAATTTTTCGTCTTGCACATATATTGAGTAATGGCGTGACAAACGGTAGTTTGCGGTCATTAAAATAAAACCATATAGAATAAAAGTTGCTGCCATGATGGCTGCGATTTCACTCCAGTCGACTAATAATTTATAGCTTATGGTTGCTGCAATGATTAGCCCTAAGGTGATAGCGAAAAAATGCCAGGCTTTACCTGACAGTAGGGTAATGGTATTAAGTGATTTGATATGGCGTTTTGATAAGCGAGGAATAGCGTAATACCAACTGGCAGGCTCGGTGGCAAAGGTTAGCGCTAAGCCTTGCTTCTTATCGTCATCATATTTTCCTATCGCGCCGATACGTGGATCTCCTGATAAATTACGCGCTTGCCAAAGTCCTTTGACAATAATAAACATTAGATAAAATTCTATGATAAGTAATACGGCAATAATTGGGTAACGTAGCCATAAAATAAAGTCGAAATATTGTGCGATGTCTTCAGGGAAACTGTAACGCGCAATGGCGCTAGAAAGACTTAATATTATCAATAATTTCCATGGTTTTTGTTTGCCAGCTTTTATAATAAAAAACCAATAAAGTACGGGTAAAATTGCAAAGTACACTACACTCGCGATGATGACAGGATATAAGCCAAACTCAGTATCAGTAGTTTCAGGGATAAATTCAAAGCCTAGGTAATAACAACTTATCGCGATGAATAGAAATAGTAGACGGTATTTAACAGACGTTCTCACAAGCATTCCTTTTGTAATCGTTCTTATTAGATACCCAAACCACTTGAAAATGCAGGATTCAGCAAGTCGAAAAAGGGTTAGCACCAAGACATTGATTGAAAGGAATGGTTGTTCCATTGTCGAAATCAATAACGCCGGAGATGACCCTTTATCGCCTTGCCCTGCGGGAGCTAAGCTAGAAAACCAGTGCAGCGTTGCAGCACTTGATAAGGGAATAACCATTACCTGCGTGCTGTGCCTTGCTCTGATTTCCTAGCTTAACTCTGAAACTGCATTTTCAAGTGGCTTGGGTATAAGTGCAGTTTTTCTCTGCTGAGAGAGTATAAGATAGTTTTAATCGTGCTTGAAGTGGAATTTTAGACAAGAAAAATAGAGGGGAGTTATCAATGTAAAAAACCACGCAGGGTCGCGTGGTTTTATCTGGAAAGTATCGCTTATCGCTTATTAATCAAGCGCTTTAAATCGAATTGCAGCGCCGCCACTTGTTGCTAATGGTAAGGTTATACTGTCGTTTGATTTAACAGCTCTATTTTCGATAATTAAATCATAAGGATTATTAACCCACTCAGCCTTTTTACCATCGCGATAAATTTGCGCTTGGTAGCGTTTCCCTTGCTCTAAAAAGTCTAGTTTTAATGTTATCTCGCGGGAATTTTCATCGGTTAGGGCACCAACAAACCAGTCATTTCCGTTGCGTTCTTGTCTCGCAAATGCAACATAGTCACCAACTTCTCCGGCAATCGCGATACTTTCATACCAGTCGGTAGGAACATCCTTAATAAATTGAAATGCTGGCATATTGGCTTGATAATTTTTGGGTAAATCGGCCGCCATTTGAATTGGGCTGTAAAGCACAACATATAGAGCAAGCTGCTTAGCTAATGTGGTTTGTGGTCGGTTAGTGTCACTGCCTAAACCATTAAAGCTCATATCAAAAATACCTGGCGTAAAATCCATTGGCCCAGCTAATAAACGTGTAAAAGGTAATATTGCGGTGTGTTCAGGTGGGTTTGGCGGTGTACCCCAAGCGTTAAATTCTTGGCCTCTAGCACCTTCTCTAGCGATCCAGTTAGGGTAGGTTCTACGCAACCCTGTCGCTTTTATTGGTTCATGGGTATTAATACTAATTTTATGTTTAGCGGCTTCAGTAACACTGTGTAAGTATTCATTAACCATAAATTGACCATCGTGCCACTCTTTACGCACTATGTCATCTTCGTCGATACGCTTAATATTGCCACCATCAGCAACATAGCCCGTTTTTATTTGGCTAACACCATGTTTTTGATAAAGCGCATATGCATCAGACATTTGATTACGGTAATTGGTAACACTGCCTGACGTTTCATGATGACCAATTAAACGCACACCTTTTTTAGCGCCATATTGACTGATTTTTTCAATATCAAAATCATCATAAGGTTTCGTGAAATTAAAAACATCACCATTGCTGAACCATGCGCCATCCCAGCCTTTATTCCAGCCTTCAACTAGTACACCTGAAAAGCCATGTTCAGCAGCAAAGTCCATGTAACGCATAGTTTCACTAGTGGTAGCGCCATGCTTATCTCCACTACCCCAAGTATTGGTTTCAATATGCATTCCCCACCAAATACCGACATATTTACCCGGTTCAACCCAAGAAACGTCACCCAGTTTATTTGGCTCATTAAGGTTTAAGATTAGGTTTGAATTTAATAATCCGACCGCATCTTTACTGATTTGAATGGTGCGCCATGGTGATTTAAAGTTTGTGCTAGTTTTTACTAAACTACCGTCTGACCATGGTGTTAAGTCAGCCTTTAATGTACCAGGGCGTTTTTGGTTAAGTGTCATTGCGGCATAATCAACAAGCGCTGCTTCGTGAATACTTATATGAGTGCCAGACGGTAATTTAAAAGTAAAAGGCGTATGTGCTCTATCAACACTTTCTACATTTGTGGTGTTATAAAGGTACTCGTAACGATTCCAACCACGGGCTGGTATCCACCATGCGGTTGATTGCTTTGCGTTTTTTAATGAAAACTCGGTTAGCTCGTCAGTGATCTCAATATTATCATTTAAGCCTTTTTGTTTTGGCACTTCGTACCGAAAGCCAATACCATCATTAAAAGCACGAAAACGTACTTTATACTCATTAGCGCTATCGCGAGAAGTAGTGAAAGTGAGCAGTAATTCGTTATGTTTATCAGCAACGTTTTTACGTTCGCCCCAAGGTAGTTGCCAGCTACTATCTACCTGCTTATTACTAACTGATGTTATTTTAAAGCCATCACTAAAACCATGTGCATTTTTGAATAACATGCCTAATTTTGAAAGTGTGATAACGGTTTCATCATTAAAGCTTACTTGGTAGCTAGGCTGATTATCGTCGTTAACACTAATGGTGATTTTATTATCAGGTGAGCTAACAGTGACCGTTTTTGCGAGAACGTCAACGGAAGAAAATAGGCCAATAAAAAGTATGGACAGAGGAAATGCGAAATTTTTCATTATTGCTCTTATTGTGAGGTGCTATTGCTTAAGCTTAAAACGGCAAGCGTTTTAATTCATTAGGCTGCATACGTATTCACGTACTGGTTAACCATTTGTTACGTGAAAAATATTATTAGCGAAAATTAGCAGTAGTAAATAAACGGCTGTTGAATAGAAAATTAAGGCTTATTTATCTTTCATAACATTAAGGTGCTTACTATCAGTCTTAATTCTAATTAATATTCAAAGTTCATTTAATTTATTTATTAATCAATTAATTGTCGCAGATTTTCTAATTTACGGCGGAAATTTACTAGTAAAAATAACTCAATATTTCATTCTGTAAGTAACAGTGAAAAGCGATTTCTGCTAACTGGTTACGGTTACTTTATTGGTGTTGAAAGCTGAACGAGTTCCGTAAAAATAATAACAATAATCACACATTTAACGCCTGAAATATTGGCAGCTAGGGTGAAATTAATGAAATCATTTTTAAAAGCAATAATTACAACTGCGGCGATTATATCAATGCAAGCGACGGCAGCAAAACCACAACTAGACGTCGATTTGTCAGTTAATAACAGTGGCAGTGGCGATGTTAATGCCACGTTGACTATTACTAACAATGGCAATGGTCAACAAAAGCTTCTAGGTTGGTATATTGATTTAGATGAAGAACATATTTTTAATGTAAAGCGTGATGGTGTAGAAGTAGATTTTTACGGCCCTCATTATAAGCGTCATGCGCCAGTTGAAAAAGATTTCATTAAACTGAAATCTGGTGAATCGTTGACTAAAACGTTTGAGCTAAGTGGCTTATATGATATGAGCGAAACTGGCAGCTATGAAATTAGCTATGATGTGAAATCATTACACTTATATGCAAATAAAGGGCAGCAGAAAAAAGCGGAACGATTAACATCTGCACCGGTTACATTATGGATTGATGGAATTGCTGCCAAAGGCACTGCAAATAAAGGTAAGCCAGGTGGCGGCGGTTCATCAGACTGTATCGATGGTACTTGTTTTACAGGTCGTTGTAGCAACAGCCAAAAAACGGAAATCATTAGTGCATTAGATGCTGCGGATCAAATTACAAACAACTCTGTTGCTTACTTAAATTCACATTCAGCCAATAATACTTCTGCTCGTTATAATACATGGTTTGGTGCTGCGACGTCTTCACGTTATAACACCGCAGTTGCTAACTTTAACGCTATTGATGATGCCATTGATAATAAACCATTAGAGTTTGACTGTAGCTGTAAGAAAACTTATTTTGCCTTTGTATACCCTGCACAGCCATACAAAGTTTATCTTTGTAAAGCATTTTGGAGTGCTAATGAATTTGGCACAGACTCACGTGCGGGAACAATCGTTCATGAGCTGAGCCATTTTAACGCCATTGCTGGTACAGATGACGTAGTATATGGTCAATCTGGTGCTCAAAGTTTAGCAAATTCAGACCCTGATCAAGCACTAAATAATGCTGATAGTCATGAATATTTTGCGGAAAACACGCCTAACCAAAATTAATGGTTAGTTGCTTTAAAGGAAATTAAAGCGTTTTATAAATTAAAAGGCCAAACCCACTTAAAATGGTTTGGCTTTTTTAATGGGGTTTATTTTTAAAAGCTTTTGTATAAATAAAATGAGAAATACATGTGATGTTTTGGAAAAAGAATGCTTTACTTAAATAGTAAAAGGAATTTACGTGTAGCTATTATTGCGATGAGTAATTACAAAAGGGTGGTTAGTAAATTGATATATACCAAACACTTTTTTTTTATTATTGCTTTAGGATCTATGTCATTAGCTAGTTTTAGCAAGGAGCTAAGAATTATGGAAGGATTTATGCCGGCCGAACTTAATCACAGTACTATTGAAATTGAAACCCCTCCTTTAAGTTGTAAGCTTAATATTATTGCAGAGCAGAATGTTATAGATGGTGTGTTTGTTGATTTTGTTTTGTTAAATCAAAGTGATAGTGACTTGTCTGTTTTAACTTGGTATACCCCGTTAGAAGGTTTTTTATCAAATTTATTCATTGTTACGGACAAATATGGTGAAAAAGTCGCCTATCAAGGGCCTATGGTTAAACGCGCTAAGCCAACATCAATAGACTATCAATTAATTCGAGCAAAGGGCAATGTTGCAACCATGCTTGATTTAAGTTCGGTGTATAGTTTAATTCCAGGCGATTACAATTTACAGTTGAATAAAAAAACGCTGCAAGTGGTAGAAAATGGTATGCCGGCTAGCGTTTATCAATGCCAAACGGATACTTTAACGTTTAGTGTGCAGTAAGTTATTTCTAGTTGTTTAAGGCTAAATTTTTACTGTTAAATGAAAAAGCTTATTACAATGTAATAAGCTTTTTGGGTTCTGAAGCAAATTAGCAGTTCTGCTGATTATTACCTGTTAGTCTTTATTGGCATTGCTGAATCAAGATACTACCGATATTGAAACCTTTTGCTGGGTTTTCGCTATCTAAAGTCAGTAAGAAACTATATGACCCAGTAGGTAATATTGCATTATTGTTACTTTGTCCGCCGTCGTTATAGGCGACAGGGTAAGTGACACCCACTTCCAGGTTACTATCTAAGATGTCATTACTATTGCTTGCCTGTGCCCATAATTGGGTTGTCCAGCTACCATCGTCTGATGCGAGCTTAAATTGCATAGCACCGTCAAAATCAGCAACAGCTTGGTATTGATTATTACCTTTGTAATGTAATCGATATGCTTCCTCAGCATTCCAGCCTGAGTGGTCACCGCGAACATACAGTTGACCCCCACCTGTAATATCAAATGGTATTGAGTCTGATGAGTCTGCTAGTGCATCACAATCTACCGTTTCGTTTTTACTGACAATAGTTAACTCTGGAGTAGCAGTAGAAGCATTTAAGGTAAAACCATAATTACCTGCGGTGGCAATTGTCACTTCAAGGTTGCCACCGTTGTCGCTAATATTGATAGAGCCATTAGCGAAAGTTAGATTACTGTAGCCAAGGTTTACTGCGTCCCAAGCGTTATCGGCAATTTTAAACTGATAAGTGCCGGCATCAAGTGTGAAGTTAAGTTCATAAACGCCATTACTATCATAAATAAATTGATCACTAGCATCTAAGCCGTCATTACCCCAGTTATTCATGCTGCCGCGCAGATAAACAGCGACATCACCAAAAGGAGCTGTATCAGGGGCATTTGAGGTTGCATCTGCTGACAACCCTACGCCTTGACTCGCACCTTGTGGCTTAACAAATACTGCTGTGGTAAGTGCTGGTACGGTAAAAGTGCCATTTTCTGCATTAGCGGTAAAGCTTGCTGTTTGTACCGTTGAATCGCTAGAGTTTTGTTGCACATTATGCAATTCGAAACCTGCGGCACTGTTTACAGTTAATGAATGTTGCTCTGAGCTACCATTAATCACCACCACCAAAGCATCATTGTTTGTATCTAGATCTGACAACCCTGTACCATCGTCAATACTCATAACAACAACACCTTGAGTTTGAGTTGGCCCTGTATTATGAAAGCCAACACGGTCAATAATGTCTTGCTTAGTCGTTAGTCTAAATAACGGACTTGAACTACGAATACTGATGAATTCTTTAAAAATGTCACTTGAAAAAGCGATGTTTTCAGCACTGACAGATGTTTCACTATTATTAATCAATGTACTTATAGTGCTCCATTTACTTTCGTTGTCTTGAGCTAAAGGTAAGCCGATATTCCAGTTGTTAGTGGTTTTGGTGAAATCAACTTTATTGAACCAATCACCAGCGTCATAAGTGTTACGGTCCATTGATTTTGAGCGAATTAAATCACCACCTAATTGTAAAAAAGTGATGCCTTGGCTCATTAACGGCAAAGTGCCTGCGATGTTTTGTATACGAACTCTGTCGGTAATATTGATACTAGAGTCGATACCATATTGCAGTTGATCCCATAAGGTTTCATTATCATGCTTTGAAACATAGTTAATGATATCTGCTGGATCTTGTGCATAAGAAGGCTTCGAAAAAGTGCTAGCTAACTTGACGATATTGTTTTTATCTTTCAGTTGATAATCTGCAATAGTGCCGGTTAAACCAAGACGAATAATGTCTTGATCATTTAAGCTGCCCGTTGCGCTAAATAAAGAAGCGCTACGAATAATATCGCGTGGACGGTCATTAAAGGTGCCAACTTCGGTGCCTGCCATATTGTTTTGATTGGCTTGAACATAGCCGCGTTCATCACGTGTCCAGCCTTCACCATAAAAATAGTTATCGCTATCAATCGCTTGTACTGCTTCGCGTGCCGCTAGAATTGAAGCAGACGAATTATTACTCATGATATCAAAACGGAAGCCGTCAAATTTATAGGCTTGAGTCCAAGTTAACAATGAGTCTTGCATTAATTTATGCATCATTTCGTGCTCAGGTGCAGTATCTTGACAGCAGGTCGATGTTTCAACATCACCTGATATTAGGTCGCGGCGATGATAGTAACCGGGCACCACTTTATCGAGTACTGAATCTTCCCAAAGCCCCGACGAGTTAGTGTGGTTGTAAACAACGTCTAATACCACACGCAAACCCATTTCATGCAGTGCTTGGTTCATTGAACGCATTTCTTTAATTCGAGTTGCGCCATCTGGGTTTGAGGCGTAGCTACCGTCAGGGGTGGTAAAATGCTCCGGATCATAACCCCAATTAAAACTGTCTAAACCGCGTATCGATTGTGCTAATGTTTGTGCGTCAGTGGATGTCGGATCATAGCTTGCAAATATATCGGATAACACGGCAGAGTTATCTTCAACACCACATACTGGCGCTGAGCTATTTTTTGCGCATAAATCTGCTACGGTATTATTTAAATTCACTCGACTGGTAATATCTTCACCAATACTGGCTATGTCATTTGCAGGTAGGAATTGGAAATGCGTTAGTCCAGCATCTACTAAAGATTTTAGATGAGTGACAGGTGCTGATGTTTCTTCGGTAAAGGCTAAATATTTTCCACGATTAGCTGGCGTTGTGCTAGTGTCCAATACGCTAAAATCACGAATATGGCCTTCATAAATAATGGCATCTTCCGGGTTTGTTACCGTTGGAATTGCATGGTCGTCCCAACCTGTTGGCTTTAAGTCAGCATCTGTTAAATTAACAAATTGTGAATACTTACCATCTGTTGCTAAAGACACTGAGTAGGGGTCTGTTGCTTCGAGTGTTTCGAATTTTTGGTTTAACGGGTGATAAACGCTAAGTTCAAAACGATAAAATGCTCTGTCTAAGGCATTGTCACCGGTAAAACTCCAAATGCCTGTTGCACTATCAAAACTCATATCTTCAGTGCTTTGTAGTGCTTTATTTGCATCGTAAATTTTTAGTTTTACTTGCTGTGCAGTTGGCGCCCAAACTTTAGAGGTAATGCTATTAGCGTCATATACAACACCAAGTGCTTGTTCATTGGCGTCATCACTTGCTGAAGTATAAAGGGCATCTAAAATACGTGGCGATTGTACATAAGTAGCAGCAAGTACAGCATCATCAGCATCATAAGCAATAGCAAGTAGTTTACCAGTTAACATACTTTTAGCTTTTGCTACTGAAGCATTGGTTGAGGTAAATGCATTTAATGATTCATATCGAGCAAGGCCTAAGGTTTTAGCTGGGTGCTCTGCGCTTGAGTCGATAAAATATTCTAAGTAATTATCACCAGCAATACCGGATTCACCATCAAAGGCAAAATCATTGTTATCAGCGCTGTATATTCTAACTTTTGTGGAGCTATCAAAGGTATCCCAAAACACTGTATTCTCATCAGCCCAATGTGCAGCAGTATTTTGTATTAGCACTCCTTTTGGAAATAAAGTTGGCTTGGTATATAGCTCAGAAAGTCCAGACAATGACCAAATCATGCGCTCGCCAGTTAAATCAGCTTGGTGATCAATGCCACCTAAATCTTTTTCATCACCTTTATGAACAATAAAATTTGCACATGAATCGTAATCTGCTTTTAAGTCAATGACCCAATAGGCGCCATAATTAGGATCAATACCTGCTTGTGCTTGTCCAGTTGCCCAGTCGGTATCACCGTTGGCATAAGCATCACAATCGTCGTTATTCCAAAGGTGAACTATCCAATCGGTATAATTGTTGTCAGGACGTTGATAAAAAATAATGAGTTCATTATCGGCAGCGGTGACTATTGGCTCTGGTAGTTCAGTATTATTAACAACATTTACCGCTATAGAGTTATTAGCACTGGCATTACTAGGGTCAGATACCGTTAAGCTTGCATTAAATTCACCAGCGCTCTGATAGCTTACAATTGAACTAGTAATATTCGCACAATCATCAATGGTGATATCAGTAGAACCATCTCCCGTTGTAAGTTTACAGGTTAAGGTATCGCTGTCTGCATCACTTACAGACCAAGCGTAAGTATATTCTAATGAATTACTTGAATTAACTTGTGCGGTAAAAGTGCTGATAATTGGTGCACTATTAGGTGTTGGAGTAGGCGGCGGGGTAGGTGTTGGAGAGTTGCTACTGCCTCCACCACAAGCTGATATTCCAGATGATATTGCTGTAAACAGTATCAGTTTTATTGCAATGCTTTGCATAAATTCAGACCTTTGTTGTTATAGTTATTTGGCCTTTAATGCTATGTTGTCGCTATAAAAATAAACAGTAACTGCATACGTATTCACCATTAATGAATAAATCGAAGGGAGATTTCTCAAAAAATGAAAATAGTCATTCCAATTAAATAGAGTTCAATTGTTTCGCCAAAAAAAAATTATATCGCGCCATAGATAAGCCTAATTAATAGGTCTACATCACAAAATAGCTAGAAACTCAATAATTGAGGAATGTTTAAGTGAATTTGTTAAGAAATGTACCCGCGTTACATACGTATTCAATATAGCTTTTCCATCAAAATTACTGTTTGCATCTTTTGAATGCTATTTAAGCAAAGCTGCAAGAATAAGTGTTAAGTAAATGATAAGTAAAATTAAAATTAATTTTGTTTTTATTTGAAACTCTCGATTTTTTTGGATGAAGAGACATTCGATACTTTTACTGTGCTGTTTGCTAGATTCTATGAATACGTATGCAGATAGTATTCATCAACAATTCACCACTCTATATTAGAATTGTCTGCAAATAATGTTGCAGAAAAATACAAATTAGTTACATCAGCGCGGAACGCTGAACAATAATTAAAGCACGGATGCATAGGGGAGTTCACCAATGTTAAGTTTTAAACCAAGCCGAGTAACTTTGGCTTTGCTATCAAGCGGTTTTATGGCACTAAGTTTACCTGTTCTTGCAGAAGAAACGGTAGATGAAAAAGCAAAAGCAGAAGAGAAACAAATTGAAGTAATTGAAGTAAAAGGCTTTCGTGGAAGCATCATTGAATCAATTAATACAAAGCGCTACTCATCTAGCGTAGTAGAAGCTATATCAGCTGAAGATATTGGTAAATTACCGGACTCTTCTATTGCAGAATCATTAGCTCGTTTACCAGGGCTTGCAGCACAGCGTTTAGATGGTCGTGCAAGTAAAGTCAGTATTCGTGGCTTTGGTGAAAATGAAAGTGCAACGACTTTTAATGGTCGTGAGCAAGTATCTATCGGTGACAACCGTGGCGTAGAATTTGACTTATATCCGTCAGAAATAATGAGTGGTGTTACTGTATATAAAACCCCTAATGCTTCGTTAGAGGGAGAAGGTATTGCTGGTGTTATTGATATGCAAACAGCTAAGCCTTTATCAAAATCTGAACGTGTTCTTCAATTTAACGGTCAACTAGAGCAAACTAGCTTTGATAAACTAAATCCAGACGGCAATGACAGCGGCTACCGCGGTACATTTGCATACATGGATAAGTTTGCCGATGATACTATCGGTGTTGCATTTGCTCATTCAAAAATGAGCTCGCCAAACCAAGAAAAACGTTGGAACGCGTGGGGTTACCCTGAATTTACCTATGATGATGGTTCGAAAGGGTCTATCCTTGGTGGTGCAAAACCATTTGTTCGTTCATCAACGTTAGATCGTGACTCTACTATGCTTGTTATCGAAGCTGCGCCTACAGACGAGTTGTTGATAACATTTGATGCATTATATGTTGATTTTTCTGATGAAAAAATTCTACGTGGTATTGAAGTACCATTTGCTTGGGGCCAAGGCTCTATTTCCCCTGACACAGCTGTTATTGACCCTGAAACGGGTTTTGTAACCAGTGCCATTACAGAAGGGCAGCGAGTTGTTGTTCGTAACGATTACGAAGAGCGTAATGCTAAACTGAAATCTTTTGGTTTTAACGCACAGCATGATCTTAACGACAATTGGGCGTTAGATTTTGATGTAAGCTACTCGAAAGTTGACCGTGATATTTGGAGTGTTGAAAGTTACGCAGGCACAGGCCGTGGTGATTCACGTGGCGCAGCCGATACATTAGGCTATACGTTTGACGGCGGGAATACAGGTGCAACATTTACTCATGGTTTAGATTATAGTGACTATAACCTCATTCAATTGGGCGGCCCACTTTCTTGGGGTTGGAGCCAAGCGTTAAATGATAAATATGGCGTTACAGGTACGGAATACGAAAACCAATTACAAGACGGCTTTATAAACGCGCCAAGTATTGATGACGAACTTAAAGCAATTAAATTGGCAGCAACGCAAGAAATTGAAAACGATGTTATTGCTAGAATTACCTACGGTGTTTCATATCGTGAGCGTGAAAAAGTGAAAGAGTCTGAAGGTTACTTTATGACGCTTTCGTCTTTTTCTTATCCTGATAATCCTGGCATGATGGTAGTACCAGAGCAATACCGCCAAGGTACAGCATCATTAGACTTTATTGGTATGGGCGATATGATCGCTTATGACACACAAGGTTTAATTAGAGATGGTTATTATGACCTAACACGTGAAAGTTTAACTAACTCTAGCCATGCAACGAAATCTTGGTTAGTGAATGAGAAAGTTACTTCATTATTTGTTCAAGCTGATATCGACACGGAAGTTGCTGGTTTCCCAGTAACAGGTAATGTTGGTGTACGTTATGTACAAACGGATCAAAACTCTCAAGGTTCAGCAATTCAGACTATTGATGGCAAAGTTGTTACAACACCAACTGATATTAGTCATGACTACTCAAATGTATTACCAAGTTTGAACTTATCAATGCGTATTGATGATGAGCAAAACTTACGTTTTGGCATCGCTAAAACAATTTCTCGTGCTCGTTTAGATGAAATGAACGCATCAGTAAGTGCATCTTATAACCAAACACCTGACGACAACGGTAATAACTGGAGTGTTAGTGGTGGTAACCCATTACTTGAGCCAAAAGAAGCGCTAGGTATTGATTTGTCATACGAAAACTATTTCAGTGATGAGGGTTATTTTTCAACGGCGTTTTTCTGGAAAGATTTAGATCAGTGGATTTTTGATGGTACTTATGAAGTTGATATGTCAGGTGTTGCTGACCCTGCAACAGGAGAAATACCAGAAAACCCAATAGCATCAGGCTCAGGTAAAGTTAATGGTGGTGGCGGTACGCTTTGGGGTTACGAAATATCAATTTCATTCCCATTCAAACTTATCGACGAAAGCTTAGACGGCTTTGGTTTAATTGCTAGCCACACTGAAGTTGAATCAGATATTGATGACCATAATGGTAACGACTATCTGTTACCTGGCCTTTCAGATAGTATTCAAAATGTTACGTTTTACTATGAGAAAAATGGTTTTCAATTCAGAACCAGCATGCGTAAGCGTGATGATTTTAAAGGCGATGTATACGGTTTAGGGTTCTCAACAACGCAAGTTGATATTGTTGGTGAAACAGTGTGGGATGCTCAAATTGGTTATGACTTCGGTGAAGCAGGCATTACTGTGTTAGACGGTTTGTCAGTATTCTTACAAGGTTACAACCTAACTGAAGAGCCATTTACCTCGCTACAAGGTGATAATGCTCTGCAAGTAAGAGATTACCAAGATTATGGTCGTACTTACTTGCTAGGCTTCAGCTATAAGCTGTAAAGTAAACTAGCAATTACTTAGCCCTTGTAATATATGTTGCAAGGGCTTTTTTAGTTAAATACTTTCAATAAATGTTCTGGTAGAGGTAGCAATGAACAAAGCGAAAATATCGAATGTTGTAATTGTTGGTGGCGGTACCGCTGGTTGGATTTCGGCTGCACTACTAGCTAAAACACTAGGTAATACGGTTAATATTACCCTAATCGAATCAGATAAAATTGGTATTGTTGGTGTTGGAGAAGCAACCATTCCACCAATGATTAATTTTAATAATGCCCTAGGCATTGATGAACGTGACTTCTTAAAGGCAACAAAGGCAACGATTAAACTTGGCATTCAATTTGAAAATTGGAAAGAGCAGGGAAGTAGTTACATGCATGCCTTTGGCGGCGTTGGTAAAAATTTCGCTTTTTGTGATTTTCATCATTATTGGCTAAAGAGTCAGGAGTTAGGGATAGCGTCTGATTTTTGGGATTTTTCCGTAAACTACCAAGCTGCAATACAAGGAAAGTTTGGAAAATTAACAAACCTTGAAGGGACAAATATTCCAGGTATAACACATGCCTATCACTTTGATGCCGGGCTCTATGCTAAGTTTTTAAGACAATACAGTGAATCCGCAGGCGTAAAAAGAATTGAAGGTATCATAGAACATGTTGCAGTTAATGAAAGCTCGGGGCATGTTGATTCCTTAACACTTGATAGCCAGCAAGTTATTACCGGCGACATTTTTATTGATTGTTCCGGCATGAAAGGACTATTAATAGAAAAAGCGTTAAATACGGGCTATGAAGATTGGTCGCATTGGTTACCTTGTGATCGCGCGATGGCAATGCCAACGACTTCAACAGGTACTATTAAACCTTTCACTCGCTCAATTGCACACGAGGCTGGTTGGCAATGGCAAATTCCACTGCAACATAGAACCGGTAATGGCATTGTTTACGCTAGCCGCTATTTAGATGATGAAAGTGCCAAGAAAATATTAATGAATAATATTGAAGGTGAGCCACTTGCAGAGCCAAAAATAATTCCTTTTAAAACAGGTAGGCGAAGAAAACAGTGGCATAAAAATGTTGTTGCTATTGGGCTTTCAAGTGGTTTTTTAGAGCCACTAGAGTCAACCAGTATTCACCTAATTCAAACCGCTGTTATACGTTTAATTAAACATTTTCCTCATCAGGGAATTAAACAAGAAGAAGTTGATGAATTTAACCGACAATCAAAAAATGAAATCGAAAAAATACGTGATTTCATTATTTTGCACTATAAATTAAACCAGCGTGATGACTCGCCATTTTGGCGTGAATGTCAGCGTATGGATATTCCTGAAACACTCGCGCAGAAAATGGCGTTGTTTAAATCTTCAGGGAAGGTTTTTCGAGATTATGAAGACTTATTTACCGAAATAGCTTGGCAGCAAGTAATGATAGGTCAAGGGCTAGTACCAGGTGATGTGCACCCATTGAGCAATATGTTGAGCAAAGATCAACTTGAAGATTTATATGAAAATTTGCGAATATTAATTAAACGCTCCGTTGATAAATTGCCATCGCATGAAGAATTTCTCAGTAATATTTAACCACTTTTTAAAGAGTTAGCAGAATGAAAACAGTATTTTTAGATAATAACGAGCTCGAATCTTCACGTTTTATATACGGTTGTATGCGTATTGCTGGCGATAACAGTATCGAAGATCGTAACAAAGGTAAGCAAGCTGTAATGGCGGCAATTGAAGCGGGTTATAACCACTTTGATCTTGCTGATATATACGGTGGCGGTGCGTGTGAAAGCCTCTTTGGCGAAATATTAGCGGAAAAGCCGCATTTACGTGAACAAATCATCCTTACCTCTAAAGCGGGAATTCGCCCACGTACTAGTGATGAAGTTTACGCACCGACACGTTATGATTTTAGTCAGCAGTATTTATTGGAAAGTGTTGAAGGTTCGCTCAAACGCTTAAATACCGACTATTTAGATATGTTTTTATTACATCGTCCAGATTACTTATTCGATGTTCATGAAGTCGCTGAAACCTTTGCGTTATTAAAAGCGAGTGGCAAGGTTAAGCATTTTGGTGTTAGTAATTTCAAACCATCGCAAGTTGAACTATTAAAGTCTGCTGTATCGATGCCGTTATTGGTCAACCAAGTAGAAATCAATATTCATAATATCGATACCTTGCTTGATGGCACGTTAGATCAATGTCAGCAGCATGGTATAACACCTATTGCTTGGTGTCCTTTAGGTGGCGTTGTGTACTCTGCGTGGGGTAATACATTTGCTGTTGAAGATGAACAACGTATTGAAAGTGAACTAGCCAAGCAAAGCGAAAAATATGGTTGTTCTCCATGGCAAGTTATTTTAGCTTGGTTGTTAAAACATCCTGCTGGTATCTGCCCGATTATTGGCTCAACAACACCAGAACGTATAGTGGCAGCGAAGCTAGCACTCACCCTAGATTACTCTCGTGAAGATTGGTATCGCTTGCTTGAAGCAAGAAATGGCCAACAAGTGCCTTAAAATCTTGATGGTTTTTACATTCAAGTAATGTAAATATTAGTTAAGGCATTATTAATTGCTGGTAGCGTTCAAAAGATAAACTTTTAATCACATGTGCCTACTAGCAATTTATATCATTTCAAACTATTGAAAAAGGGTTAAAAATCTCGATTGCTTTCAACCCCAATAACCAGCTGTTGGTCAATCGAGGGCCTTACCTTGATTTATTTTTCCTGCGCACAACAAGTTCACAAACTTAATGAAACAGGTATGACTTTAAAATTGCGTAGTTTTACTATTATATTTATTACTTAGAAAAACTTCATTTTTCAAATCTTGTATTAATAATTCGCACTTTCTTTGTAGAAATTGACGACTTTGAAAAATAAATTAAATTAAATTTTCTATTACATCTACACATCATAACTACTTATCTCTCTACCATTTCTCGGTATCGAAAATATTTACATAATGTTTGTAATTGACCAGAGTTGCATTTTATTGTTTTAAATACAATTGATTAGGGGTAATCGATATGTTTGTAATCAACAGGTATATCATCATTGTTTTCTAAATAAATTGCCACGAACTGCAAATGCGCGATTATATTTCAAATAATTTTTCACTGCGCTTTTGGGAAATTAATTTAAATAAAACGATGAAATTACTCGATAACTTCTCAGGTCAAATTAAGCAGTTACCATGAGAGTCTTGTCATATTTTTAGTAGACTAAGAACAAATTGGGCTAAAGTTAAACTTAACGTTTTAAAAGAACAGGAATAAACATGGTTAAAACAATATTGGAAAAAGGTTACGGCTTATTAAACTCGAGCAAAAAATTGGACTTTCTTGCACCGTTATTAATGCGTTTGTATTTAGTGCCGATTTTTTGGATGGCGGGAACGCATAAAATTGAGGGGTTTGACAATATTGTACAGTGGTTTGGAAATGACGATTGGGGTTTAGGATTACCATTCCCATTTCTTTTAGCTATTTTAGCCATAGGTGCTGAAGTTGTTGGTGCTATTGCTTTATTACTGGGTTTTGGTGTGCGTTTAATGGCGGTTCCTATGATGTTTACTATGATCATAGCCATGACTTCTGTTCATGGGCAATACGGCTGGCAAGCGATTGCTGATGCTAATGCCCCGTTTGCTAATGAACGTGTACAGGCATCCGTTGAGAAAAAAGAAGCCATTGTTTCTATCTTACAAGAGCATGGTAACTACGAGTGGCTAACTAGCAGCGGCAATATCACTATTCTAAATAATGGTATTGAGTTTGCGGCAACTTATTTCATTATGTTGCTGGCATTGTTTTTTATCGGTGGTGGACGCTATGTCAGCCTTGACTACTGGTTTAAACGAAAAGTAATGCCTGACGCATAAATAACTTACAAAGATAATAATTCAACAGAACAATCGGAGAGTATGATGAACCACAACACTAAAACTAAATTTCAAGGTGCTGCTGTTGCACTTGCTGTAGCTGGCTTAATGGGCTGTTCTGCAGTTGCGACTGAATCGTCTAGCAAAACTGCTGCAGCTAACAGCAATACAGCTGAAATGGCACATTGTTACGGCGTTAATAAATGTAATGGTCATAACGACTGTAAAACCGCTGAAAATGCCTGTAAAGGTCAAGCGTCTTGTAAAGGTCATGGCTTTGTTGCCATGGATACCAAAACTTGTGGCGATATTGGCGGCACAGTTAAAGATGATTGGCGTGGCGCAGTTAATACCGCTGAATTAACGCATTGTTATGGTGTTAATGTTTGTAAAGGTCACAATGACTGTAAAACAGCTGAAAATGCCTGTAAAGGTCAAGCAGCATGTAAAGGTCATGGCTTTGTTGCTCTTTCAGCACAAACTTGTGACGATGTTGGAGGTACAGTTGGCGAATAAGCAAGCTGTCGGCAACATGAAAGGAGAGCATTCGCTCTCCTTTTCTAAAACTTCCGTTCCAGAACACTTTTTAGGATTTGGCTTAGGGCTTAGAACCGAACACTTTCAAGACGTTATTGATAACAAACCAGCAATTGATTGGTTTGAAGTCGTGTCTGAAAACTTCATGGTTGATGGTGGAAAGCCTAAACATTATTTGCACAGTATTCGTGAACATTACCCTATGGTCATGCACGGCGTTTCTTTGTCGATAGGTTCAACTGACCCGATTAACTTTGACTATTTACGAAAGCTAAAGGTGCTCACGAATGAACTTCAACCAGAATGGATTTCAGATCATTTATGTTGGACTGGCGCTCATGAAAAAAATAGTCATGATTTACTGCCTCTACCATATAACGATGAAGCATTAACGCATGTTTGCCAACGTATTGAGCAAGTACAAGAGTTTTTAGGACGACCAATATTACTAGAAAACGTGTCTAGCTATTTGACCTATAAAAACTCTGAAATGACCGAATGGCAGTTTTTCAATGAAGTTGCGCGTCGCTCTGGCTGTGAAATATTACTAGATATTAATAATATTTATGTCAGTGCTCGTAATCATGACTTTAAACCTGAAGATTACCTTAATGGTATTGCTAAGGAAAAAGTGAAACAATTTCATTTAGCCGGTCATAGTGATTATGGCGATTATGTTATTGATACTCATGATCACCCTGTGGCTGATCCTGTTTGGCAGCTATACCAAAAGGCATTACAGCGCTTTGGTTGGATAAGCACCATGATAGAACGTGATGACAATATTCCACCATTAGCAGAGTTACTGGCTGAAGTTGATACTGCCCGAGCAATTGCGAAAAAAACCTTAGGTTCGATCACATAAACTGCAATATCATTTTAATGTGTAATGCAGAATAACGAGTTAAGAGTTTTCTAAAAAATAAATGATTAAAATAAAAAAATGAGTAAAAAATAACGTGAGCGAACTTTCATTACACGCGCTGCAGCAACAAATGATGAATTATCTAACCGATGATGAATTAACGATTGCGCAGCAAGTTGAAGAGCATGGCGGTATTAGCCGTGATGCCCGTTTACACATCTATAAAAACGCTTATCAAATGCGTTTAAAAGAAACCATCGATAACGATCATGAACTATTAGGCATGTACTTAGGTGATGATTTATTTGATCAAATGGTCGATGGTTACATTAAAGCTTATCCATCTAACAATACCTCATTACGTAATTTTGCCGACGCATTACCAGAGTTTCTCGCTAAACATACGCCGTTTAGTGATTATCCATTAATTAGCGAGTTAGCGCGCTTTGAGCGTTTATTGATGGTGGCATTTGACGCCGCCGATACCGAACGTTTTACTCGAGAGTTGCTAATAGAAATACCACATGAGCAATGGCCGAGTTTAGTTTTCCGCTTTCATCCTAGTTTACAAATCAGTCATTTTAACTTTAATACAGTGGAAACTTGGCAAGCATTAAAACAAGAACAAGCACCACAACCAGCAACTAAAACAGCTAATACTTGGTTAGTGTGGCGAAACAAACAGCGTTTAACGCAATTTAGGTCAATTTCCACAATCGAATTTTCATTATTTGACATGATGCTTAAAGGCAATGACTTTTCCAGCCTATGTGACTATTTGCTCACACAAAACCTTGAAGAAGATGTTAGCCAAGTTGCGCTAAATTATTTATTGGCATGGATTGATGATGGTATTTTAGCTAATCGCTAAACGTCAGTTTTTTCAATCTAGCAATTAATGCTTACTTCTGTCTAAAAATAGTACTAGTTGCTTGCTTTCTACCCTTAATCTTTAAGGTTTCTTACGCTTTTCTTACAATTTCTCAACAAAGTATTTATTGCTCTTAGCGATAAATAGGCTTAATTTAACCTTAGATTTAATTGGTTAGCTTTCTGAACTTAAGCGGAGACTAACTTACCTTTTTGTTGTTTAAAAGTGACAATATTAAAGAACCTTTGGGAAATAGTATTATTCAGATGAACAAACACATTTCAACCAGCGTAGTGGTGACAGTGCTAATTACTGTATTGTCTGGTTGTGCCTCATTACAGTTTGCTGACATTTTTCAAGACTACAGTAGTCAAATGAAGCCAGTAAAAGCGGCGCAGCGACAAGGTGAGTTTGTTAAAGCGCAAAGCATTTTGGGGCAACGCTCGGCAAGTAATGGCAGTTATGTACTTAGTTTACTTGAGCGAGCACGTTTACAGTTTTTAGCGTCTGACTTTCAGGCTAGCCAAAAAACCTTTGCTCAAGCTTATGTGTTAATAGAACAACAACGAAATAAAGCAAAAATACAAATTAGTAAAGGCATAGAAAAACTTGGAGCAGTAGTCAGTAACGACAATGCTATTTCTTATCAAGTGCCTTACTACGAGCAAGGTATGTTACATAGTTACCAAGCGCTAAATTACTTATTTCAACATGACTTTGAAGGCGCATTAGTCGAAATTCGCCGAGCAAATCTGGTACAAGAAAATGCCTTGAAAGCTTATCAAGACGAAATTTACAAAGCTGAAAGTGAGTTGGCTAATTCGGGTATGAGCTCTGGTAGTTTGGATGGTACTTATCCTAGTATGGCTGAAAGCATTGGAGAGGTGAAAAATGGTTTCCAAAATGCTTTTACTTTTTACCTTTCAGGCATTTTATATGAAGCAAGCGGTGAGCTAAATGATGCATACATCGACTACAAAAGAGCGATAGAAATATATCCGGAGAATCATTACTTACAGCAGGATGTTTTACGATTAGCGACAAAGCTAGGTATGCAAGATGATTTAGACGAATTTGAACAACGTTTTGGCTCATATCAATCAGAAAAATCTGAAAGTGAAGGGCAGGTGGTTATACTTTTCGAGCAAGACATTGTTAATAGTAAGCAAGACGTAGGCTTAAATTTACCCATTGGTAGAAGCAATAGAGGTTTAAAGTTTTTTAGTTTCTCTTTGCCTGTTTATCGTGGAACATTGCCACAACACAGCAATTTAACGGTAAGTAATGCGGGTGAAAGCTACGAGTCAAACGAATTGGTGCGTATTCAATCGTTAGCGGCAAAAGATTTACAAGACCAATTACCGTCATTATTAACCCGACAAGTTGTTCGAGTTGTTGCCAAAGAGCAAATGAGACAAAAACTTAGCCGTGAAGCCGGTGATGTTGGCAATATATTAGCAAGTATTTATAACATTGCTTCTGAAAGAGCTGACACACGCAGCTGGTCAACCTTGCCTGATGAAGTTGATATTGTGCGAATGAGTGTGCCAACAGGCAAGCAATTATTGCAAGTACAGGTGCATGGGCAAATGCAAAACATTGAAGTAAATGTGCAACCAAATAGAATTACCTTAATCAATTTTTCTGCTATCGGTAACTATACTGGTTATCAGAGCATTAATTTATAAAACAATGAAATCCACACAGAAAAACTGTGGTGTAAAGTGAATAAACCAGGAGGAAGCATGTTGAATAGCAAGAAGAGTAAAACAATGAGTCAAAAATTTGCATGTAGTTTAAGTGTGATACTACTCAGTGCTTTTGTTATTACTGGGTGTGCGAATAACAAGCCTCCTGTGACATCAGGCACGGGAACAAGCCCAATGACCCAAGGTGACGACTTTAATAAACACCTTGAAATACATAACGATGAACTCGCAGAACGTTTATATATTAGCGATGTAAAGTCACGTAAAAATAATGGCTTATTAGAAGTGAATTTAGAACTCATAAGCCGCTACGAAAAGTCGCAAAAATTGCAATATCATTTTAATTGGTTTGATAGTGACGGCTTTGTTATCGAATCAAGAAAAACATCCTGGAAGCCTTTAGATTTACATGGTTTACAGTCAACAACATTACGAGGTTTAGCACCTAATATAAATGTTAGTACGTTTAATGTTTATGTTCGTGAAATCCCTGAAAAAGCATACGAATATTAATAGTTAAGGAAAAGAATTATGAACAAACTAGCACTGATAACAACCCTAGGCTTAACACTAACGCTTGCCGTTGGTTGTGCTAATAAATCTGTTGTACGTTATGGCGATGCCACGGCAGTAGAAACGACAGACATTAACTTTGGTTCAACAGACTTACAAAAAGTTGCTGCTGAAATGACTGACTCATTATTACTTTCACCAGTAGTAGGTACCTTAACGCAAAATAAACGCCCAGTGATGTTCGTTGAACGCCTGAAAAACAAAACTAGCGAGCATATTGATACTGAATCAATTACCGACTCTATTTCAACTAAACTATTACGCTCAGGCAAGTTCCGTTTTGTTGATATGGGCCGAGTAGAGGCGGCACGTGAACAGCTGAAATTCCAACATGAAGGCGGCATGGTTGACCCAAATAAAGCTTTACAGTTTGGCCGTCAAATTGGCGCACAATATATGTTGTACGGTAACTTATCGAGTATCGTAAAAAGTAATCAAGATAAATCAGACGTTTACTATAAATTTACTTTACGCTTAATGGACCTTGAAAGCGGCCTTGTTGAATGGGCTGACGAAACTGAAATTCGTAAAACTAAAGCGAAAGAATCTGTTGGTTGGTAAGTTAAACTTATTAAACTGAATCTAGTAGGTTGAATTTAGATAGCTTCATAGTGTTTGAAGTTATCTAAATAATAATTAAGGAGAACGGTATGAAAGCTATTTACTTATCGTTGATGTGTTGGCTGGCGCTAATACCTTTTGCCCAAGCTGACTATGATAGAAATAAAGCCGTACCAGTAGAAAAAGTGCTATTTGGTCAAGTGTTGTCAGTACGTAATATTACTGAACAAGAATTGATTCAAGATAAAAACCAAGGTTGGAAAACTTTTGGCGGTGCACTTATTGGTGGCGCCATTGGCAATCAATTTGGCAGTGGTAGTGGTCGTGATGTTGCCACTATTCTCGGTGCGCTTGTTGGTGGCTCTATTGCACATAATAGAAACCCACAATACCGCGAAAAAACGCTACATTTAGTAGAGTTGATGATCAAAGTCGACAATGGTGATGAATATATGGTGGTGCAAGATTTAGATCGCCGAATGGTATTTCAGGCAAGAGACGAAATTCGCATGATCTACCTAGCTAACGGCTCAGTACGTATTGATAAGCAAATGTAGCTTTGCAGTATTAATTTTTAGTTGAGGTTAATGTTAAGGTTCAGGTTTCAAATAAAAGGCTTAGTAGTGATACTAGGCCTTTTACATTAGCACTAATCAAAGATAGCCAGCTCTCTAATATATTTGTTTACTGTAACAAGTAGCGGCTTAATTTTTTGAAATGAATCAGGCGTTTCTAGCCACAACACTTTTTATATTTTTTATTGCTGCCACATGAACATGGGTCATTGCGGTTCGGTGTTTTGTCGAACGTTGTAGTAACAGGTTTATTTAGTACTGATGTAAGTTCGTCGATATTTTCATCGTTAGTACTATCTAAAGTAATATCAGCAAATAATCCATTATCGGCAACTAATGTTTCTACTGCTAATTTTCTTTCTTCATTAGTAACGACTAGTGTTAATGGATTTTTTTCTGTGCCAAGCTTAACGGTTCTTTTAGTGTTATAACCTGTTTTTACATGATTTTCTCTGGTGTGAATACGGCCTTTGTAATACAGATCGTGCATAATGAACTCCGCTAATTAAATACTCAATTTTAGCGCGGCAGTATAACGTAAAAAGTTAAATAGTCGACTGTTGAATTGCGTAACTCAATTTTAATTTATTGCTAGTAAGAGCAACAGGAATGCTATTTTCTTGATTTAATAGCCAAAGCTAACAATAAAAGCTGAAAAAAGGGTAATGCAATACATGTTAAATGGCATAACTAACCGTTAAAAATCAAATAAAACCTTTAAATGAAACACCTTGCAGCTTACCGTGATTTGTTTTTTCATCGTAAACACTATCAAGTTGCTTGTATTTGTTGACAACCCCCGTAATTGAGCTCTTTACTGCATCATTTAACGTATTGCATTCGCGATAAGACCTAAAGTTGTCTAGTAATTGATTCACTTCATTTAGTGCTTTTTCACCGTTGTTCATATGTCCTTTTTCATGGGTTAGCAATGCTTGATAGTATTTATCAAAAGCATTGCTAACATTAAGCACAGGCTTCATTGCTAAAGATATTCTTGGCATAGTAAATTCTACCTTTAACGTAGCTGAGCTTGTATCTAAGTAACAAATATCATTTTTACTTTTCCAGCTAATATTCCATTTAATTTGCCAAGTGGTACTGCCATGAAATTTCACACCGTTGGACTTAATAGGTGTGTTTTTTATTATTTCTGCTTTTATATCTGGTATCGTTTTAGGAGAGATATCGTAGAAGTTTATTTTACTGTTGATTGTTGAAGCGGATACCGTGGTTATTATGCTGCACAATAGGAATATGGAAATTTTTAATTTTTGCAAAGTAACCCCGTTATATACTTAGCTAGTTCTTGCCACTTTCGTCTATTTTAATATCCCATAATTGACTAAAACTAGAAACATTGAATTGAGAAATATTTAGTCGTCATACCTTAGCAAAGTAAATTATGCGATAATTTCCCACTCATAAAATGTTGTCATTAGAAAAGGAAGCGTTAGTGTTAGCTAGCTCGATAGTCGTACTCGATTTTGAAACTACGGGGTTATCTCCAGACCAAGGAGACCGAGCCATTGAAATAGGTGCGATGAAATTAGAAAACGGTATTGAAGTTGATAAGTTTCAAGCCTTGATGAATCCAGGTCGGCGCATTAACAGTTTTATAGAAAACTATACTGGCATTACTAACCGTATGTTAGCGCCTGCGCCATCTTGTGCAAAAGTCATGGCAGAGTTTGCCGACTTTATTGGCGATAGTAACTTGCTTGCTCATAATGCATCATTTGATGGTCGCTTTTTAAGTGCAGAGTTAGCGCGTATCGATAGAGAAGTGATAGGTGAATTTACCTGTTCGCTATTAGTGTCACGCCGTATTTATCAAGATGCGCCAAATCACAAGTTGGGCACCTTGATTAATTACAAAAACATTGCTGCTGATGGCAGCTTTCATAGAGCGTTATTTGATGCACAGATGACAGCTAAACTTTGGCTTAAATTGCTTGATGATATTAGCGAACGTCATGATATTGAGGAAATACCGTTTAGTTTAATTAAGCGTTTGGCTAAAACACCAAAGGCACAGGTAGCAAAATTATTATCAAACTATGCGACTAAAATACGCAGTTAAAGCTTTCACTATCTAATGATAAGTCTACAAACTAAATCTAGAAATATATAACAAAAAAGGGTGAAGTATTACGCAACGTAAATTAACTTCACCCTAGTTTTATTCGCTATTTTTGATGTTTAACTATTTACATCAACTCTTGCTGTATTCGTGGTTATTCAACACCAGTAATAACGCCGTTTTCAAGTAATTGCACATCATTCGCTGCAGGATGTTTTGGTAGCCCAGGCATACGCATGATATTCCCCGTCAACACTACTAAAAATCCAGCACCGGCGTTAATTTGAATTGAGCTTACGGTAACTTCAAAATCACGTGGTCGGCCATGTAAAAGGGGATCATCAGATAGTGAACTTGGTGCTTTAGCAATACAAATAGGCAAATGCGTTAAACCAAGTTGTTCAACATGTTTTAAATCTTTTTCAGCTTGCTTTGAAAAAGCAACATCGTCAGCGCCATACATTGCTCTACTGACCAATCGCACTTTTTCTAACACAGGTTCATCTAATTGATATAACGGAATAAAAGGTTTGCTTTTATCGACGGCAGACATCACCATTTTTGCTAAATCAATCGCACCTTTACCACCTTCAGCATGGTGACGAGTTTCCGCGAATGAAACGCCTAATTCAATGCAACGGTTACGAATAATACCAACTTCGTCATCGGTGTCGGTCGCAAAGCGATTTAATGCAACTACTGCATGTTTATTAAAAAGTGCAACACTTTCGATATGTTTATCTAAGTTTTCTAAACCTCGTTGAACGGCGGTAATGTCTTCTTCAACTAAATTATTTTTGTCTTTTCCACCATGCATTTTTAACGCGCGTACGGTCGTTACTAAGACCACAACATCAGGGTCTAAGTCGGCAATGCGGCATTTAATATCAAAGAATTTTTCGGCGCCTAAATCAAAGCCAAAACCTGCTTCGGTAATCGCCCAATCCGCATGATGCATCGCCATTTTAGTGGCGATAACACTATTACAACCATGAGCGATATTGGCAAATGGACCACCATGAACAAATGCTGGTGTGCCTTCAAAACTTTGCACTAAGTTAGGTTGTAAAGCGTCACGTAATAGCGCCATCATCGCGCCCGTAATTTCAAGTTGCTTAGCGACTACTGGCTCACCGTCGTAGGTATAGCCGATAAGTGTTCGGTCTAATCGTTCTTTTAAATCTTTTGCGTCATTTGCTAAACAAAGCATAGCCATTACTTCAGAGGCAGCGGTTATATCAAAGCCACCTTCACGTGGTATACCCTGCATTTTTCCGCCTAAACCTAAGACTATTTTTCGTAAACTACGATCGTTCATGTCCATCACACGACGCCAGACGATTTGTCGTGGGTCAATGTGTAGAATATTGCCTTGATAAATATGATTGTCGATAGCGGCTGATAGTAAGTTGTTGGCGCTAGTAATGGCGTGAAAATCTCCAGTAAAGTGTAAGTTTATACGATCGCCAGGCATTATTTGGCTATAGCCGCCACCGGTAGCACCACCTTTCATTCCTAAGCATGGGCCTAAAGAAGGCTCCCGTAAGGCTAAACATACCGATTCATTTAATTGGGTGAATGCTTGTCCTAAACCAATAGTTGTGGTGGTTTTCCCTTCACCTGATGGTGTTGGTGTTGTCGCCGATACTAGGATAAGTCGACCTTGCTTACCTTGAGGTTTCTTTAAAGCATTAACATCAACTTTTGCAATATCACGCCCATAAGGGTTTAAATCTTCAGGTGATATATTAAGTGCAGTACTAATTTCTGAAATTGGACGTGGAGTAAATTGCTGTGCTATTTCTACATCGGTGGCCATATGCATTCCTAATTTTTGTTTAGTTTTTGTCTGATTATGGTATTAGTTATTTGCGTTAGAAAAGTTAATCTAACCTTAATTTACCGAGCATTAGTTGATTTGCAACAAAAGCTATACGTTTTGTTGTTTTAATAATGTCACTAACAGTAGCGTCTGCTTTCCACGTTGATGGTTAAGCGGTATTATTAAATGAGATTTTTATTTTTGTTAGTAGTTTATAACCATTTATGAGTAGTAAAGTATCAGCACCCAGAGCTGAGTTGAAAGACCCTGCAATCACTGAGCTAGCGAAGTTTCGCTACCAAGCTCATGGACGAAAATTGCAATATGATCAAGTTATTGCTGAGCAGCCGTTGCAAATACGCTTAACTTGGCAAGTAAGCGAAAGTAGCAAATGCGAAAGCCAAATATTTTCGATTACCATGCGCACACCAGGCGATGACAAAGCGTTAATTGTCGGACTTTTACTATCAGAAGGCATTATTAAACAGTTTTCAGAGCTAGAAAGTATTCGCTCAGAAACAGGATTAGATGATGATGAGCTAGAACACTTGCAAGGGCAAGGCTCGAATTCATCAAGCCAACCTGAAGATAATAATCAGTGGGAAGTGAAACTTAATACCGGTGTTATTCCTGATATTAAATCGCTTGAGCGTTTTCAAGTCACTTATAGCAGTTGTGGTTTATGTGGAACGACTTCATTAAAGTCGTTGGAAATGAAAAGTCCACCAGTGTTGAGCCAAGATAAACATTGGCTAGCATTTAGCGCCATTTGCGCAATGCCTGATATTATGCGCGCTGTGCAAGAGCAGTTTGTTCAAACAGGTGGTTCACATGCCGCAGCATTATTTGATGCTACTGGCAATATTATTGATGTTAAAGAAGATATTGGCCGACATAACGCGCTTGATAAACTTTTAGGCAATAGTTTAATAAGTAGCAATATTAGCCAGGCACAATATTGCGTTGCCGTGAGTGGGCGCATAAGCTTTGAAATAGTGCAAAAAACGGTAATGGCCGGAGTTGCCGTACTTATTGCGGTTGGTGCACCGTCTGATTTGGCAATACAAGCAGCGAAACGATTCGATTTAACTTTAATTGGCTTTACCACGAAAAGCGGATTTAATTTATACCATGGTGATTGGCGATTGTTGCCATTGGAGGAAACATGTCAAAAAATTTAACGGCACTGGCGAAACGCCAAGGTATTGATCATACCTTATTTCAAGAACTTGCTATTGGCGAAGACTCCAAGTCAAAAGCACAACGCAAAGCATTAGCTAAAGAGTTGCTTATCGGTGAAGCGGTTGTGCATGGTACGGCTAGTTTTTATGATTTTATTGATGGTGATAACGCCAATAAAAAAGCTTACGTTTGTAATGGCTCTTCCTGTTTATGCGCTGATACTCAGCACAATGTAAAAGCAAAATTAACGCAGCACTTTTCTGCTGATGACATTGGTCATGTCACCTGTTTAGGGCGCTGTGCGCAAAATAGTGCCTTTCAAATAAATAAAGAAAACTATTCCGGTAATGATATTGAAAATCTTGCTGAAATTATTAACGCTGACAATGCTATATCGTCAGAGCACTACTACGTTGAATCGAATTTAGCACAACCGATATTGACCGCTAAAATTAATGATGTCGCGCAGTACTATCAAGTGTTTTCAAACGCAATCGCACAGTTTACGGTTGATGAGTTGTTACAGCAAATAACAGACTCTGGCTTACGTGGTCGTGGCGGCGCTGGTTTTCCAACGGGCTTTAAATGGCGTTCATGTCGTGATGTGGTAGGTGATGAAAAATACATCGTTTGTAATGCTGATGAAGGTGACGCTGGTGCTTATAGTGATCGATACTTATTAGAGCAACGTCCGCATGCTGTATTGTTCGGTATGTTGATGGCAGGTTATTTATCCGGCGCTGAAACTGGCGTACTTTATATTCGCGATGAATATCCTCAAGCCATTCGAACAACTGAAGCGGCCATTGCTGAATTTGAAGCCTTAGGCTTACTAGACAATATGGCTTTCAAGTTTAGTTTTAAAATTATTCGTGGTGCCGGTGCTTATATATGCGGTGAAGAAACCGCGTTATTGCGCTCAATTGAAGGACAACGTCCTTTAGTGTCAGTACGACCGCCATTTCCAACCCAAAGCGGCTTGTTTGGTTGCCCAACCATATTGAATAATGTTGAAACGTTTGCGCCAATTAACTTTATTCTTAGCGAAGGCGCGCAGCAGTACTTTGCTTTAGGTAACGGCAAATCAACGGGGAGCAAACTGGTATCATTAGACAGTAGTTTTACTAAGCCGGGAATATATGAAGTTGCGATGGGCATGCCGATGCTTGACTTATTTGCCATGGCTGGCGGCTTCTCAAAGCCGTTAAAAGCTTTGCATATTGGCGGGCCATTAGGCGGTGTAGTACCAATTTCAGCACTAGAAAAGCTAACGCTAGATTTTGAATCGTTTGCTGAAAATGGCTTTTTATTGGGCCATGCAAGTGTTATTGGCTTACCTGAACAGCTGTCGATGATTGACTATATTGAGCATTTATTTGAATTTACTGCCGCAGAATCTTGCGGTAAATGTTACCCATGTAAGCTGGGCTCAGTGCGCGGTCAAGAAATGGTGCAAGATGCTATTGATGGTAAACAGTTATTGAACCGAGAGTTACTTGATGACTTGTTAGAAACCATGCAACTAGGCTCACTATGCGCACTAGGTGGCGGTGTTCCTTTACCCATTCAAAATATTTTGCAGTATTTTGCTGATGAATTGAAGCCATTTATTGCCGCAAAAAAGCCTGAGTCAGGACAATCAGCATCGGAGCAAGCTAATGTCTAATTTAACCACTGATATGATGACGAACAAAGTTGCTTTTTTAAATGGTGTTGCCCATAACATTATTGCTGATGAATCGGTGTTAGATTTTAGCCGTCGATTAGAGCAAAACAAGCAATATGATATTCCAACCTTATGCGATGACACTCGCCTTGATGCTTATGGCAGTTGCCGTGTGTGTTCAGTTGATATTGCTTTATCTGCCGATGGTCCGCGAAAAGTGATGGCATCGTGTCATACGCCAATTGCAGACGGTATGCATATTTTTACTAACTCAACGCGAGTAGAAAAACTACGTAAAAATATTGTTGAATTAGTGCTCAGTGATCACCCTGATAATTGTGAAGAATGTCCGTCAAATAATTACTGTGAGTTACAAGACGTCGCCGTTGCCACCGGTGTAAGAGAAATACGTTTTGGCAATGCAGAAAGTCGTGGTAAGCAAAGTCGTGATACATTACCGGAAGTAAGTAAAGACGAGGCTCATCCATATATGCGTATGGATTTATCTTTATGTATTGATTGTAATCGCTGTGTGCGAGCTTGCGACGAAATTCAAGGTGAGCAGGTGTTATCTGCTGTTGGACGTGGTTTTGATAGCCGTATTATAAAAGGTCAAGACGTGAGTTTTGATGACTCTGACTGTGTTTCATGCGGTGCGTGTGCACAAACTTGTCCTACGGGGGCAATAAGTGATGTATTTCGCGCCAACCGCACGGCCGATGCCGAAAAAATTCGCACCATATGTTCTTACTGCGGGGTAGGTTGTAACTTAGAGGTTTCGGTAAAAGATAACAAAATATTATCGATAGAAGCGCCAAAAGATGCGGCAGTAAATGCTGGCCATACGTGTTTGAAAGGACGATATGCATGGCGTTTTTATAATCATCCTGATCGTTTAACCACACCATTAATTCGTATCAATGATGAACTAACGCCAGTATCTTGGGCGCGAGCATTTGAGTACTTAGCCGAACGTTTACTCTCGATTAAAAACCAGCATGGCAGTGATGCTATCGCCGGTATTTCTTCAGCGCGTTGTACTAATGAAGAAAACTACTTATTACAGAAAATGATCCGTGTAGTGCTAGGCACTAACAATATTGATTGCTGTGCGCGGGTTTGTCATTCACCTACGGCTTACGGCATGCAAAAAAGCTTTGGTACCGGTGCGGCAACCAACTCAATTGATGATATTAAGCATACTGAATTTATTATGCTTATTGGCGCAAACCCAACCGCAGCACATCCGGTAACGGGCGCTAAAATCAAGCAAAAAGTGACGAAAGGCACACCACTGATTGTTATTGATCCGGTTGAAACTGAACTGGCTCGTTACGCTCAATGGCATATTCAATTACGTCCGGGTACTAACGTTGCTGTGCTCAATATGATGGCTTATTACATTATTGATGAAGGTTTGGTGGATATGAACTTTGTTGATAATCGCACTGAAGAGTATCAAAGTTATCATGATGCGATTATGGCGCTAAATATTGACCAGCTTGCCGATATTTCAGGTGTTGATAAAGCCTTAGTGCGAGATGCGGCAATGGCCTATGCAAAAGCCAACAATGCCATGAGCTTTCATGGTTTGGGGGTTACCGAGCACTCACAAGGTAGCCGAGCTATTATGTGTATTGCCGATATAACCATGTTGACGGGGAATATAGGGCGCCGCGGTGTTGGTATGAACCCATTACGCGGCCAAAATAATGTTCAAGGTGCCGCCGATATGGGCTGTCAGCCACATCAAGGTGCGGGATATTTCCCAGTTGATACTGATGAGAATCATCAATATTACCAAGAACATTATAATGCCGAAATGCCAAAAGAGGTGGGGTATAAAATTCCTGAAATGTTTAATGCTGCCTTGGCGGGCGATTTAAAAGCCTTATGGATTTTAGGTGAAGACGTGGTGCAAACCGATCCAAATCAACAGCATGTTGTTGCTAGTCTTTCAAACCTTGAGCTATTAATTGTGCAAGAAATCTTTTTATCCGAAACGGCAAAAATGGCTGATGTTGTCTTACCTGGCACCTCTTTTTTAGAAAAAAGCGGCACCTTTACCAATGGCGAGCGCCGTGTACAAAAAGTAAATGCTGCGGTAACGCCAAAAGCTGGTTGCAAAACTGATGGACAAATTATTGTCGAAATGATGAATGCTTTAGGCTATCAACAGGCTGATTATCAAGCAGATACTATGCTAGAAGAGATAGCACAAGTGGTGCCATTTTTTGCTGGCATAACCTGGGATAATTTAGGTGAAAACGGTCTACAATGGCCAGTTGCGAAAGATGGTAAAGATACGCAAATATTGCATCTTGAATCATTCAAACGTGGTTTAGGGCGTTTTCATTTTTATCCTTTTGAAGAAAGTGTTGAAATTGAAAAAAATGGTGCAGCATTTCCTTATATTCTTACCACTAGCCGAAATTTAGAGCATTACAATTGTGGCACTATGACGCGTCGTACCGGTAATGGTGATATTGTTAGCGAGGATGTATTGTTGGTTAACCATATTGATGCTCAAGAGAAAAATATCACCAATGATAGCCAAGTACGCTTATTTTCAGCGCGTGGTGAAATTGTGCTAAAAGCACAGATAAGTGACAAAGTTAATCAAGGCATTTTGTTTACCACTTTCCACTTTCCTGAGTTGATGATCAATCGTGTTACTGGTGATGTTACTGATAAGCATACCAAGTGCCCAGAATATAAAGTGGTATCTGTTGGTATTGAAGCGGTTTAATAGGACAATTTGAGCAGCCTTAGTTAGCTAACTTTACTTGTTGTTGAACGAGTACTTACACTAAGCGCGATGATTATTTAGTCATCGCGTTTTTTCCTAACTAGGCTCGATAATAGCATTGTGCAATTGTGCTTCAAGCCATTCAATAGCACTCTCACGCCCTAGCTCTAACCCTGAAAACTCCTTAATAGTTAGTTTATCTACCTGGCGAACTGACTGTAAGTCTTTAGCCTGCCGTGCATTGGTTGCACCGTAATTAATGATTGCTGCAGCTTTTAAGTTTTGGGCAGAGCCAATACAAAGTAGTGCTTCATATGTGTAACTATAGTTATTGATTCGATTAACTAGAACGGCGTAAGGCTCGCGAAAGTGCGTTTTCATGATCGCGTCGTATTCTTCGACAAATTCGATAGAAACTTCTACGTCTTGATTGATAATGACTTCTGCAAGCCTAGAAGAAATAAATTTAATTTGACCAAAGCTAGTGGTGAGGTGCATATATTTTTTAGCTCCTAGATTGTTAGGTACATCTGCCATAATATAATTTCAAATAGATGTTTAACTTACGCTGTTGAATATAAGTTATATTGTACTTACATACAAAATATTGTATGTGGTCATTGATAGCAAGGTGCTGCGTTGTATATTTGTTGGCGATTTGTTTCTAAATTAAAACACTTACAGTGCAATGTGGTCTGAGGTTATCTTCAGGAAAGGCTTTGAGGCATTTAATTGAATGTTGTACAGGTATTCAGGTCTCTACTTTTGACATTGTAAAGTGTAAATAAAATGATTGATTTTAACTTTGTTGCATTTACATGGTTAACAATAACCTGATAATAAAGTTAGTTTATGAATTAGCTATTTCTCATTGTTATGTTCTTCGCTATATTGTGATGTATTAAGATGATAAATAATAAAAACAGGAGCTTAGTTTGTCTGAATTGGCCATGGAAGCAGTAAAAGGTTTTGCGTTAAAGCTTAGTGATGATAGTGAATTAACATCATCACAACGGATCAGACTAACAGAAAAGTCGCTGCCAAAATTACGTAAAGGGCAGGTGTTAGTGAAAATGTTGGCTGCACCTATTAACCCATCTGATCTTGTCTATTTATTGGGTAAATATGGCTTAGCGCCGAACAACGGTGCGTTTGTCGGGTTTGAAGGTTGTGGTGTTGTTGTTGAGGCTAATGCTGGGCTTTATGGTGCATGGTTAAAAGGCAAACGCGTGGCATTATCAGCCCAACCTGGCAACGATGGTGTTTGGGCCGAATATGCTATTACCAAGGCAAACTTTTGTTTACCTGTGCGCAAAGAGCTAAGTGATGAGCAGGCGGCAACTATTATCGTTAACCCCTGCACATCGGTATGTTTGGTCGAACGCGCGATAGAGCTTGGGGCTAAAGCGATTGTGATTAATGCAGCAGCGAGCCAAGTAGGTAAAGGGGTAATTCGTTATGCAAAACTCAAAGGCCTTAAAACTATTGCGACAGTACGCAGTGAAGCTAATGTAAGCGTATTGGAGGAACTAGGTGCTACCTCGGTACTTTTAACCTCGCAAGAAACCTTTGTTGAAAGCTTAAAGCAACAGGCTAAAACCCTTAACGCGACTGTGTTAGTCGATGCCGTGGCAGCAAAAGATACTCCTATGTTGTTAAAGGCAATGCCGAATAGTTCAACGGCGATTGTTTACGGACGTTTAACTGAAACATTTGATCCGCTTGGCGGGTTATTTAGCGTTGCTGATTTGATCTTTAGAGATATTCGCATTGAGGGGTTTTGGTTAGCTAAATATATTGGTGATGTATCGCCATTAAAAGTACTGGCATTAAGCTCAAAAGTGCAGAAACTATTCGCGCAGGGTATTTTTAAAACTGATATTTATGCCAGTGTTGGTTTTGAAGACTTTGCTCAAGCGCTTGATCATTACGCACTTAACAAAAGTGATGGTAAAGTCATTTTATTGCCAAACCAAGCTTCAACTTAATTGAATGCATATTTTTTTATGAGTTTTTGATAGCTTGCTGAACCTTTAAATTTAGCCAATGCTCGATTAAACTCCGCCATGTCATCTTGATGTTTAAAAGCCATTCTATAAGGGCTAACAGGAAATATATGGTGAAATGTAACTTCAGACTCTCTTGCCGCTATGTTAAGTTTATTTAAGTAGTAAAGAAATATCTTTATATCCATGACAACGACGTCCATACGACCTAATAGTAAAAGTTCGACTTGTTTTTCTTGATCTGCAACTTGTGTAAACATAGGACTACTTGCCATTGCATCGGCGAACTCTTGACCTAAAACTTTATGTGCAAGTTGAAATGATGCAACGGTGTAATTGGCTAGCGTTGAGATATTCGGTAGTAATATACTATTTTTCTTTAATGTAATTGCAACGTTTTCATAGTTAATATAGTTTTCACTGAGTGATTTGCTATTTGGAAACATTTGCTTATTTATTGTCATTACAGCACTGATGTCGTCAAGTTCTAATATTTTTTCTGAGCGTCCGTAAGGAACGAAAATAAACTCTATTTTTTTTCCTGAAATTTTAAACACTTGCTGTACCAGTTCCAATTCAAAGCCTGACATGTTTTCTTTTATAACGTAAGGAGGCTTTGACAGCCCAACCACTATTTTAAATGCTTGTTCGGCGCTAAGGTGTGTTGAGAATAAAATCGCACTAATGAATATCAAGAGTTTTTTTAGTAAAATTAAGTAGCTATTAGTAATATTCATTATTATTAACTTAGCTTTAACTAGTGATAGAGGCGTAGCTGGCCTGTAGCGAATTGATTAGGTGCCGGGGTGCTAACTCAATTTCTAAACCCCGTTTACCGCCACTAATGTACAGTGTTTCTAATACTGTTGCACTGCTGTCGAGTAGAGTTTTTAATGGCTTTTTTTGCCCTAAAGGACTTACCCCACCAAGTACATAACCAGTCGAATTTTGTACCCTGATGGCATCGGCCATTTTTACTTTTTTAGCACTAAGGGCTTTGGCTATTTTTTTTAAACTAAGAGACAGGGCAACAGGAATAATTGCAACGGCAAGGTAGGAGTTGTCTACATCTACAACTAAGGTTTTAAATACGCATTCTTCGGCAACATTAAGCTTTTCAACTGCCTCAAGTCCAAATGACTTACAATTTGCATCATGCTGGTATTGATGCAATTGAAAAGGTAGAGATAACTTATTTAATTGTGCAATGGCTGGCGTCATTTTAGCCCCTATTAGTTATCTTCTAATGTGCAATGCTTTCCGATATTTTTTCTGCTAAAAGCAGGGCGATTGCACGCATTTTTTCGACTGCATGTGGGTAGCCATTATCACTTAGTTCAACGGCGAACTTGAAATGTTTTGTTTGGTTTATTGCTGCATTCTTTGATCTTAAATCAGAAGATTTAAGGGTATAGTTCCCGACCAATATTACTTGTGATTGATGCGTGGCTTGAAATGCTGTTATTTTAATCACAATGTCGGCTGGTGTTGTAGAATTTACTTCTGGTGTGACAGAAACGTTATAGCGTTTATTTATATTGTTTAAATCATTTGCCAACGCTTGCGCCAATCCTACGTTTAAAGGCTCTGCCCACATATGAAAGTTTGAGTAATGTAGTTGATGATTTGATAGTTGTAATACTAAATTAGGCTGTGCTAAATAATCAGGTAACTCCAATAATGTTATCGATAGAGTCGATTCTTTTTCTGTTGCCGATTTTGCCGTAGCTGGCTCAACTGATATGGCTTTCGTTGGGCTATTTAGTAAATAGTACTGAGTTTTTGGTGTGTTATTTGAGCTACAAGCCGTCATTGTCATAACAGACAATAGTATGATGATTAACGCTGTTTTCATTGTTGTGCTCCACTACGCTTTGTTGGTGTTGGTTCAATTGTTTCACCGTCGTTGAATATCAAACTGTTAGGCTTATGTTTTAGTTGATTCAGTAATGGTTTTAACTCATTCATGGTTGCGGTTAGCGTTTTTAACGTAACGCGCAAGTCTTCGTAGCCTTTTGAGCCTGATGACAGGTCACTTGTTAAGGCATTTATACCGGCTAACGTAGTTGTTAATTGACTAGAAATTTGTTCTTGTTCAACTTGGTTAAGTAACGAGTTTAAGCTTTTACTGACACTTTGTAATTCTAGTGCTGTTTGACTGACTTCTAGCATTAGTTGATTAGCATTTTCGCCTAAATGCTCAAGTGGAAGGCTGTTTAAATTATCCATAAACTGCTCTGCTTTGGCAGTGATTTGTGCGAAATCATCAGAGCTGGTGGGAATAATGGCATACTCGTCGTATTTAGCGAGTTCGTTAATTGGTTGTTCTTTTTGGTGTTGAAGGTCAACAAATAAACTACCTGTTAAAATATTACCTGTGCGTAAAACAGCTTTTAACCCTCGTTTAATCCAATGTGTATTCTGCTCCATCATTAAATTTGCGCCATCATCATTATCAGGTAACCCAACTCTTCCTGGTTGCAAGCTTATCAATACCGGAATTTTAAAGTCATCTTTTATTAGTTTGTCTTGAGCACGAGACAGAATGAGGTTGGTTGAACGCACTTTACCTATTTGTACTCCGCGATACTCCACTGGCGCGCCAACGGTTAACCCTCGAATGGAATCACTCACGAGTACGACAAATTCAATTGAGCTACGATATCTTTCATCATCAGCCGCTTCATAGTTTGCATAAATATCATAATAAGAGCGCTCACCAATTTTTTCACCGATATCCATTCCATCAGGAATGCCAAAAGTCACTCCATTGGTTAACATGGTTTCAAAGTTACCCGTTTTAACTGAAATACCATCGGCGTTTAAATCTAAACTTATACCGCTAACATCCCAAAACTTAGTGTTGCTGGTAATTAACTGGTGATAAGGCGCTTTTATAAAAGCATTGTAGTAAACAACACGTTCTTCAAAGTTGAAATAAATATCTTCGAACTGCCCAACCGTTAAACCTTTATAAATAATTGGGTCGCCTTTTGAGTAGGCAAATTGGTCATCACTATTAAGCGTTATATGTAAGCCTGGTGTGCCAACTGGCGTAATGGGAGGCGATTCTAATGCAATATATTCATATGCTTCAATATCACTTTTACCGGGAGATATTTCAATATAGACGCCGGATATTAAGGTACTAAGCCCGGAAATACCTGCATGAGATATTTGTGGTGAAACTACCCAAAACATACTGTCATCAACTAGAAAGCGTTCTGCAGATTTTTTGATTTTTGCGGTGACGATAACACCGCTGCCGTTTTCATCAAGCTGAATTTTACTGACTTCGCCAATATCAACATTGCGTGATTTTATTTTAGTTTTACCTGCTTCCATACCTTCAGCAGTTGCAAAGTTAATGGTTATTTCAGAGCCTTCATTGCTCCATTGATAATAAAGCATCCAACAGCCGATAAAGACCGCGATTAAGGGAATAAACCAAACGGTTGATATGGTTTTAATGGGTTTTACCGTTGCAGTTGATGTTTGCTTATCATTCATAATTGTTTGTATTCTTCCAAATTAGTTTTGGTTCAAAGCTCATTGCAGCAAGCATAGTTACGATAACCACACCAGAAAAAGCCAAGGTGGCTGCGCCAGGGGTAATACTCATTGTTGGGCCTAATTGTATTAAACTTGCGAGAACAATAACGACAAAAACATCGATCATTGACCAGCGCCCGACAAATTCAGCTAGTCTATACCATTTTACTCTTTCTAAGCTTAAGCTATCACTTTGTTTTTGCACACTATAATTTAACCAAGCTAAAACCAATATTTTAGCTACCGGGACAATGACACTGGCAACAAAAATAATGATGGCAATGGGGTACGAGCCCAAACTCCACAATAAAATAACCCCACCAATGATTGTACTTGGGTCATCTTGACCAAAGAGCCTTGTTGTCATTATCGGCAGTGTATTCGCCGGTATATATAAAACCACAGCAGTAATTAATAATGCCCAGGTTTTTTGTACGCTCAGCGCATGTGAGCTGGGATCTTCTTGTGCAACATGGTGCTGACTTAAAGCAATGTCGATATCGTGTTCTTTTTCAACTTTAGCAAGTAATGTGTAAAGCTGATTTTTATCAAGGTGCAATGCGACTAATGTCATTGATAAAGAAAATAAAATAAAGGCATAAAATGACAAGCCAATTTCAATATCTGCCATAGAAATTATTTTAATTAAGCTAACCAAGGCGCCAATAAGAAATATCTCTACCATGCTCCATGGCAGCAATTTAAATACTAAATTGAGTAGCGAACGACCATGCTTTGGATATAGCCCTTTATTCATCGGAATTAACAGGTAAATAACTGTTAAAAGAATAATGGTCGGAATGGCAAATATAGTGAGGAATTCGATTAATGCTAACAACTGATAGTTATTATTTATCAAAATAAAAAAACTAGCGCTGATATTGAATTTGTTTTCTAAACCATTAGTACTAAATGACAAAAACTCAAAGGGCAAAGAAGCGATTAAGAAAATTAATGCGGTAATGGCAAAGGCTACTATTCTTTCATTTGCGTTGCGATGAATTGCACTTAAGGTAAAGCCACAGCGCGGGCACTGTGCTTTTTGATTTTCTGCTAGTTTTGGCAGTTTTATGCTTAAGGCGCATTCATGGCATTGAATGTCATCTAATTGAGTTTCTTGGTTTTGCAAATTCGTTAGGCTTACTTACAGCCAGCTCCATTACAATAATCGTTATAATGTTAAATTAGCATATATTAGCCATGATTTAATTAACAATTTTAGTAAAACCTGCTTCATCTTTAGATGAATGAAGGTTATTTGACTAAAACAGTAGAGGATGTTGGGAAAAAACTTATTTGCGACTATATTAATTAAAGAAATACAATAATTTAACGGAACTCATCATATATGGATAATAATAATTCTATTGAATTTTGTTTTTTAGCTGAACCGACTGATGTTAACTTTGGTGGCAAGGTTCATGGTGGAATGGTTATGAAATGGATTGATCAAGCTTCATATGCTTGTGCAGCTAAATGGAGTAAGCGCTATTGCGTAACTGTATCTGCCAATGGAATTCGATTTATTCGGCCTATTTTGGTTGGACAAATGGTGACAGTGAAGGCTCAAATAGTGCATACAGGAAAAACAAGTATGCACATATATGTGGCTGTTAGATCGGGAGATCCTAAAGAAAATGGCTCTGTTGTCACGAATCGTTGTTTCATTACCTTTATGGCAATTGATGAGTCAGGTTTTCCAATTAAAGTTCCGTCGTTTATGCCAAAAAGTGAAGAGGAAAGGTTGTTAGAAGAAGTAGCTATTGAAGCAAAGCAGTTTGCTAAAGCGCTTGATAATGACTTTGTTGAAAAACTGGGGTGGAAATAATGAGAAAATAACTACCTAATTAGCGCTGTTTAGTACTTTTTTAATTTGCCCCTGTAGCATCGGGACAACATCTTGCTCAAACCAAAGGTTTTTCTTTAACCAGATGTTATTTCTTGGGCTTGGGTGTGGAATTGGTATAATTGCTGGGCTTGTTTCATTATAAAAGAACCGCCAATTTTTAACGGTTTCAGTTAAGGATTTCTCTTTTTTATCGGGTAAGTGCCAATTTTGTGCATAAATTCCAATAGTAATAATTAACTCAACATTCGGTAGTTGTTTAAGTAATTGTTCACGCCATTTATTTGCACATTCTGGTCTTGGTGGCAAATCGCCAGACTTTCCCTTACCGGGGTAACAAAACGCCATCGGTAATATGGCAAAGATTTCATCATTATAAAAAGTTGTAGTATCAATACCTAACCATTGTCTCAACCGTTCACCGCTTTTATCATCGAACGGAAGGCCAGATTGATGCACTTTTATCCCCGGAGCTTGACCGGCAATAATAACGCGAGCAGATGGTGAAACTTGTAATACCGGGTTAGTTCCTAGCGGTAAATATTCTTCGCAAAGTGTACATTGGCGTATATCACTTAATAATTGAACAAATATTTCTGACATTAGTGATAACCTTATGCAACTTAGTAATTAAAAGTTTCTAGTATCATGAGCACTTTATAGGCTTGGTATATTTTTGACATAAAAAAACGCTGTTATCACATAATGATAACAGCGTTTTCAATGTTAAGTTAACTGGTTTTTAACGCTTAACAGCAACTTTAGTTTTTACACTAACTTTTGCTTCAATACGTCTGTTTTCTGCGTGAGCAGCAGCATTGTTAGCCGTATTCAATAACTCTTCTTCACCCATGCCTTGCGCAGTTAAACGCGACGAATCAATACCAAACTCATCAGTTAATACAGCAACAATAGCATCAGCACGTTGCTGTGAAAGCTTTTTGTTAAAAGCAGCCGAGCCTTGGATAGAAGTGTGACCTTTAATCGCTAAAGATGTGTGAGGGTATTTAGTTAAAAAGTCAGCGGCAAGTTTAATGTTATCTAAATATTCTGCTTTTACCACAGCTTTAGAGTTATCAAAATTTACTTGCAAACGTAACTCGTCATTGCCTTCTGAGAATACAGTACAACCGTTGCTGTCAACTTTGTTTGCAGCTGGTGTTGTTTTACATTGGTCTTTGCTGTCAACAACTCCGTCGTTATCACTATCAATAGGTTGAGCAACAACAGGAGCTACTTTTGCTGGTGCTACAGGAGCTTTAGCAGGAATAGAACGAACAACTTTTTTGGCTGTATCTCCGAAAAAGTAAATAAAACCAATTTGTGCACTTAAGTCAGTATATTTGTTATCAAATTGGTAATGACCGTTACCTTCAAAATAAACAGCGCTTCGCTCGCTAAGGTAATGACGATAGCCAGCACCAACGTTTGCTGATACGTCTGAATCAATCACGTCAATAACACTCGCGCCACCCATAACATAAAAGTTTTGTTTAGTTGGAAAGTATAAATAATTTGCCGCTATATTTTTTCCAGATGGAGTGCTTGGAGCCCAACCTGTTCTGGTTAAATTAAGGTGTGTATAAGAAAGTCTCAATTCTGAAAATTCAGATAGGCGGTAACCTGCTTCAGCACCAACACCATTTGCATGCTCGATAAAGTCAACGTCATTTGGCGCCAATCTATCATCATCGGTATTCATACGCATACCGTGAACACCGAGATAACTTTTTCCTACTAGGTCTTCTGCTTTTGGTTGTTCTTCTGCAAAAACACCAAATGCACAGACTAAACTTGAAATTAATAAAGCTGATAATTTTTGTTGGCGCACAGTAAAATTCCTTTTGGCAAGTAAATGTTAATAAATTGTTTATATTGTAATTATTTTATTTCATTTTATTTCATTTTGCAGCATTTATATGAAAAAAAGCCCTATAAATTAAAAATTTATCAATATGTCTTCGATGTTAGTTAAGAATTTTCTATTTATTGTATTTCCGCTCTGTATCGATATAGTTTTGCGGTATTGCTGATAAACCTCATTTAGCGCAAGTAACAATTAAATATTTGTATTAACTTATATTTGAATATGCTGCTCGCTAGGTATAATAAACGCATCACAGGGCAGTAAAATGTTCATTTTAAGTAGTGCGAGTAACTAGGTAATATGATGAAAAATAAAACAACTTATTCAATAGGCACACAAGGTAAAAAATGGGGTGATGCTGAAAAGTCTCAATGGCTTAGTATTCAAAACGTAAAACGCAGCTATTTGGAAGAGGTTGTTAGTAAAGTTGATGCATTAGCGGCTGACTTTATTGTTGAGCAATATGGTTTACTAGAATATCCAAATAAAAGTTACCCGTTATACGCCATAAAGTCAGCTAATTGGTTAGTTGATAAACCTGTTGTGCTAGTCACAGGTGGTGTTCATGGTTATGAAACCAGCGGTGTGCAAGGTGCCATTCGCTTTTTACAATCTACGGCAGAACAGTTCCAGAAAGAATTTAACTTTGTTGTTTTACCTTGCATTAGTCCATGGGGCTACGAAACAATTAACCGTTGGAACCCGTTAGCGATTGATCCTAATCGTTCTTTTTATGCTGATAGCCCCGCTGGCGAATCAGCGGCTGCGATGCAATATGTTGCATCACTTGCGGTAGAGTTTATTGCCCACATTGATCTTCATGAAACGACAGATACTGACAACAGTGACTTTAGGCCAGCACTTGCTGCAAGAGACGCGATTGAACAAAAAAACTGGAATATTCCAGATGGTTTTTATTTAGTCGGCGATACCACTAAACCACAAGATAAGTTTCAAAAAGCGATCATTGACTCGGTAGAGAAAGTGACTCATATCGCGCCAAGCGATGACGAAAATAGACTGATTGGTGTGCCTCTACAGCAGTTTGGCGTTATTAATTATGCTGCTCGTGAGTTAGGTTTATGCATGGGATTGACTGAAGCTCCTTACGTAACAACTACTGAAGTTTATCCTGATAGCCCGTTAGTCGACGATGAAAACTGCATTATTGCCCAGGTTGCGGTTATCACCGGAGCGCTTAATTATTTGCTTGAAAAATAAGCATTTAGAGAAATGAATTTTAAAATTTAATTTTACGTTTATTTGCTGGTAAAAAATGGATTTATTTTGATAACAGCATAAAAAACCAATACTTACTTAAAAGCACTGAATAGCTTCACTATTCAGTGCTTTTTTATTGCCATTAATTGTTACAAAAGACTTGCCAATCTATATTACCCACACTGGTTGAACAGTTGTTTGCTTCTATACTTTAGATTCGACTCAAGTGGGAACTAGAGGTTAGAAATGGATGATTTAAAAGTAAAACTGAATGAACTCCTTAAGCAATTAACAACGCTAACCGAGTCATTAAAAGATGAACCTAACACACCGAATACTCCAAGCAGTGGCAGCACGAATGGCAATAAAGATTTAGAAAGCATTGCCAAAAAGTTAGGTGAAATTATTGCCGCTGCTACGTCTGGAGCATCGGGCGGCTCAAGTGAAGTATTAACGCAATTAATTAGTATTTTAGGACCATCGTTAGCCGATATTGTCAAAAAGTTAATGGACAGGCTAATGCAAGATACCGAAAGCTTTATTGTTCGGCCTGTTATTGGTACTACCAATGAACTCAACTTTACTGACAATTCATTTGGCTTGCCTGGTACAAATGAATTGACCTTACCGAAAGGAAGTTTTGTTGATTATAAAGTGGCTACTGATTTATGTGATGAAATTATTTCACTGAAGTTTGATGTTAAAGCTGAACGACTCAATGAAGATATCGAACGAGTAGAGGTTAGGTTACTAGACAAAGATCTTGAAAAAATAGGGACGGATGACAGCGCTAGAGCAGGCAAAGAGCATGAAGGCGAAGCTATACCTCCTACTAGTGAGCAAAATGATGACAATGATGAGTGGACATTAACCATGGGGGTGAAAGTTAAATGGACTGAAGTGCTTAAAAATGCGGGAGAGTTTATTTTACAGGTAACGGTAATTGACGATAACGGGAATAAGCATATTTCAATTCATAAAGTAAACTTTGTTGAAGTATTGCTTGATGATAAGAAGTTTAAGTCGGTAGTTCGCCGAAAAGAGCTTACCGATGCGGTATTAAAATATTTACAGGAAAATGTTAGCGGCTTAGCCGCAGGAAAAGTTAAAAAATTGATGCAGGAGTTACTGAGCCAATCATCTGATAGTGTAAAAGATGCAGGAAAAAGTGAGAATGTAAAAACACCTGAAAACTCCTCGCCACGAAAAGAGTCAATGCCTAGCCCGCTTGATTCAAGTACGAAAACCTTGATTGATAGCTTAACTCCAATTTCAGGCCCAATCCATGGCAGTATGGGGCCTGCAAAATCATACAAAATTGGTAAAACTGAAGATGGTCGCGATATATACTTACATATTGGTTTTAATGGCCGAACGTGGACGACTATTGGCTGATTTGAGCGAGTTAAAACGTATTGCTTGGTTCAACGTTAAACTAGGTTAAATAGAGAATATCGGACGTTTAGTACTCCGGTATTCTCGGCAAATTCGATAGCTATTAACCTGCATTCGTTAAGCGAACACTAGCCATGTTATTATTACAATGCTTGTTAATAGGGTTATCATCGCGCTGACCAATGCTAATGTGATGGTGCTCATTTTCTGCAATCAGAGGCGCGATTAATTGCGTAAATTTATCTGCAATCTTACTAATGTATCTTCCTTGCGCACTTAGTGCATCAAAGTCAGCCTGATGTTTTTCCATTAAATTATCAAGCTTGCCAACCACCAATTCCTGCTTAGCTAATACAGCTTTATTTATCTGCAATGGTTGTTTTGAATTGGTAAACATTTGCTGACTTAATTGCTCAATTTGTTGTGAATAATTCCTTAATTGCTCTTCAATTCCTGTTATAGGAGCTTGTAGCTTAGCCATTTTATTTTCTTCATGCTGCAAGGCCAAATATGCTTGCACCTGTTTCGAGCTTAATGGAATTTCAGAGATAATTTGGCAGTTCTCTATTATTTTGATGGTATATACGTCGTTAGTTACTGCGTTTTTATTGGCTAAAGCGCTTTTACCAATAAGTGCAAGTGAGATCGTGGTAATTAATATAGTTGTAGTGAGTAATGTTTTGCGAAAGAACATATGTAAACCTTAAAATTTTGGGCTTATTACTAAGGTCGCAGCAGCACAATAAAAGTTTAGTTTTGTATGAATTAAATCGTAATTAATTTAATAATGATGGTGATTTGTGCTATTAAATCTATGCTCTAGCGCAGTATAGCTCGCTATTTAGCATATATTTCCTTGCATATTCAGCAATACATGTTATTTTTCTTGCATTAATTAATTGAGGATGATTTTTCATGCCAAAAGCGAGTGATATAAAAAAGAATGCCGCGATAGAATATAACGGTAAAGTAATGATAGTTCGTGATATCGAACGTTCAGTTCCACAAGGTCGAGCAGGCGGTAGTCTTTATAGAATGCGCATGTACGATGTGGTTACCGGTGGTAAAGTTGATGAAACATTTAAAGCTGAAGAAATGTTAAATTTTGCTGATCTAACTCGTCGACCTGCAATGTTTTCATACGTAGATGGTGATGAGTACGTTTTCATGGACAATGAAGACTATACACCTTTCAACCTAAATACATCATCTATTGAAGATGAAGTTTTATTTATCAATGAAGATACTCAGGGTATTCAAGTTATTATTGTTGATGGTGTGCCAGTTGGTATCGACTTACCATCAAGTGTTGAACTTGTGATCACTGAAACTGACCCGTCAATTAAAGGTGGCTCAGCTACTGCCCGTACAAAACCAGCAATTTTGTCAACTGGCTTAACAGTTCAAGTACCAGAACATATTTCTACTGGTGATAAAATTAAAGTTAATACTGAAGAGCGTAAGTTTATGGGTCGCGCCGACAAGTAATACTCTGTTGTGATTCAAAATAACAAGTCAACGATGTAAGTCGTTGGCTTTTTTATTACGCAGTTTTTAATTTCTCTACTTATAGTGATGGAACCATTTTTTAAATAAGAAGCCCTGTACGTAATCAGCATTTATTTGTCGGGCGAAAACAATATCACTTTCTGTTTCTATCCCTTCTAAAATAACTTTTTTGCCAGCACTGTGGGCGTAACGGATCAAAGCTTCAACTAACAACATAAAATCGGTATTGTGTTTCTCAGCCACAACATGTTTGTCTAGTTTTATATAATCAACTAACTGAATTACAGAGGTTGAGATCATCGAAAGCGGGTTACAAACATCGTCGATGGCAGTATTAATGTTACTTTTTGATAAAGTATCAATCATTGCCAAGCTTTTAATTGCATCATTAATTTCTGAATTTTCTATTAGTTCAACCACAATATTGGCACTTTTAAAGCTTTTAAATAGTCTTAGGAAAGGGTTCTTTTCATTGTCTTCGCCAGTAGAAAAATAAGAGTCTTGATCTAAGTTGACAAATATATCGCTTTTAGTGGGGGCGTGGTCTAGCTGTAGCAGTTTTTGTTGGTATTCCACTTGGAAAAGGCTGAGCGGACTATCATGTAAAGCCGCATAAATTACATCTGGCGGAATGTTATTGTTATCTTTATCTGCGAACCTCGCTAAACATTCGTAGGCCATAATATCTTTAGATTTTAAGTCGACAATAGGTTGATATTCTACGCCATAACGCTGTGACTCAATTAGCTCAATTAAACTCAGTGGGGAAATTTGTTTGTTATTCATCCATTCTACAAATAAATTGCTTATTTGCGTACATCCTAGCTTGATATAGCTCTTGATTCTAAATGAGAATTATTTACATGTAAATCTTGGTTTGCAGTAATATATTGAAACTTAGCAGTTAAATTACATTTTTAATGTGAAGTTAACGCTTTAATTATTATCAAAGTGTTAATTTCACTAATAGGTGAGGGCTAAAGAAGCTCTTTAACAATAAGTTTTAAAAGAAAGGTTTCTCTTTCAATTGATAAGCCTTTTTTGGCACTATTGCGAATAACCGACTCGTTGTGTGCTATTGCTTCGTGAATATTATGCCAAAGCGGTTTCATACCATTTTGCAATTCATGAGGTTCAAGTTCAGGTGCTAGTAATTCAGCGTCAATATCGCAGGTATAGCAATATGACAACATATGAACTACATCAAAACCTGGTTTATACCAATTCCGATACTCCTCATAACAGCCGAACTCTTTAATATTGCTGACATTATGGGCACCAGTTTCTTCACGCAATTCACGAACTAAACCCGTAACATTATCTTCGCCTTCATCTATACCACCGCCAGGCAAACTATAATCGTGATAACGCTCGGTAAAAAGTAAAAGAATATCCTCACCTTTCATTACAATGGCACGTGTGGCTTTGCGGGTGAAGCTGTTGTCAATATTAGCGTGAAGATCGGTAACTTTAGTAGATTTTAATAAACGCATAGCAGGTTATTTTTACGAAGTGTTTTTGATAAGTGGGGATAGTTAGCGGTAAATTCAACATAAATTGAAATCTATGTTTTGGGTTTAAGTGTGAAAGTTTTCAGTATGGTAAGGTTTTACTGTTTTAAATGTATTGATTGTTAATTTTATGTTTCGTTTCCTTTCTTTTTGTAGTTGATAAGTTTCGAAGTGAAATTTAATTTTAAATTTATAAGGCAAAATGAAAGTTGTTATGTAATAATACAGTTGTTGTAACGTGAATTAGGAGAGCATTATGTCTCACGAAGAAACTGTAAAAGCAATTGAACCTAGCGAACAAGCTATGGACATGTCAAAAACGATTGAACAGCAATTAACTGATGCTAATGATGAAATAGCAGATTTAAAAATGCAAATTGCTTGGTTAGAACGCTCTTACGAATAAAACCAGAATTTATTATTTTAAAAGGCCGATATGAGTATTCATATCGGCCTTTTTTCTTAGCGCTATTGAGATTGTCGTTAAACTAAACTTGCTAACATTTCTTCAGAATAAGGTGTTATTTCCTCACCTTTGCGAACTTTTTCAACGTAATCTGGGTTGGCAATAAACGGTCGACCAATAGCAATTAAGTTGAATTTATCATTCTCAATGGCTTTACTGGCAGTTTCAGCGGTATAACTGCCGACGCCAACTAAGGTATTGCTGTAGTTTGTTCTAACGTAGCTAGACGCGGTGCCGCCAAGATAATCAAACTCCATCGCATCATCAAATATGCCGATATGTAAAAATGCTAATTGGCGTTTTTCTAGCTCTGGTAATAAATAGTCAAATACTTCTCGGTCATTGGCATCTGTTGCCATATTAAAATAGGCACCTGGTGTAACACGTAAAGCGGTTCTGTCATTGCCAATACGTTCAATGATGGCGTCTACTACCGCTAATGGAAAACGTGCCATATTTTCAGGAGTTTCGCCGTATTCATCTTGACGTTTGTTGCTGTCAAAATGTAAAAATTGATCAATAAGGTAACCATTGGCACCGTGAATTTCTACACCATCAAAACCGGCTTCAATGGCATTGGCAGCAGCTTGTGCATAGTCATTAATTAGGCCATCAATATCAGTTTGAGTTACTGCTTTTGGCACTTGGTAAGTCAATTCACGCATTCTAGGAACGCTGCCTTCAACTGCAACGGCAGATGGCGCAAGTACATCGCCTTGATCAAAAAAGTGTGGGTGCGCAACTCGGCCAGTATGCCAAAGTTGAGCAAAAATTTTACCGCCGTTGCCATGAACTCTCTCTGTAACCGTTTTCCAACCAGCAATTTGTGCTTGGGTAAATAACCCTGGCGTATTTGGGTAGCCTTGTCCGTCAGGACGAATAATAACAGCTTCAGATATGATCAAGCCTGCATCTGCTCTTCGGCCATAATATTCTGCCATGGCTTGTGTTGGTACTAAATCATTATCAGCCATACAGCGTGTTAGTGGCGCCATTAAAATACGATTGTTTAAAGTAATAGTATTGTTCAACGTAAAAGGTTGGAATAAGTTATCGGTCATGATGCTATCTCTATCTTGAATGTTTATTCAAGATACTCTTATTTGAATAAGCGTTCAAGTATTATTTTGAACAAGCATTCAAATAAGGGTATGATGTAATCATTAACGTTAATAATGCCATGCTAGAATTTGAAAAATTATGAGAAATGCTGAATTCGATAGAGAAAAAGTACTGCGCTCTGCCATGATAGCCTTTATGGATAAGGGCTACGCTAAAACCAGTATGCAAGACTTAAAAGCCGCAACGGGTTTGCATCCTGGTTCTATCTATTGTGCATTTGAAAATAAGCGTGGTTTGCTATTGGCAGCATTAGGGCAGTATCGCGAAGATAGAGCGCAAGAATTTCAACATTTTTTCTCTGATGAACGACCAAAATTAGTGCAATTAAAAAACTATCTCGAACATGTTGTGCAAGAGTGTATTAGTTGTCAGGCTGCGCAGGCGTGTTTGCTGATTAAGGCGTTAAATGAATTGGCTGAGCAAGATGATGAAGTGCAGGCCATTTTGATAGAAAATATAGCTAACTGGCAAACCTCAATTGAAGACGTATTTAGTCAAGCTATAGCTAATAAAGAATTGACAGGGGAACGCTCTGCAGCGAAATTATCTCGATTTTTTGTTATGGGGATTTATGGCTTAAGAACTTATGCGCAAACCCATCCTCAAGCTGATGTTATGCATGAGCTGGCTGAGCAATTATTTTCCGGTTTGTGTCAGGAATAATTATTGACCATCGAAGACAATTTACTTAGTGTAGCCAAGTGATAATCTAGCTTAAAAAGAATCGTTAAAAGGAATAACTTTGTCTTTAAAGATAACGGCACTTAGCCATCACATTGTCGATGGCAATAACTCTCGATGCCTACTCTCCAAGCTTTCATTAGCCATTGAACAAGGTGAATGTATTGCTTTAATGGGTGACAGTGGCAGTGGAAAAACCACACTTCTTAATCTTATTGCTGGTTTAGAGCCTATTCAACAAGGCGACATTGCGGTTGCTGATTTATCGTTAGCAAAAGCATCAGACGGGCAATTAAGCCAATTAAGAAAAGAATATATTGGTATTATTTTCCAACAATTTAATTTGTTAACTGGCTTATCAGTACAAGACAATATTGACTTTAGCGCAAAATTATCTGGCCGATTTCAAGCAAAATACGGCCTAGCGTTAGCAAAAGAGCTTGGCATTACTGGCTTACTAGCAAAATTCCCCGCAACACTCTCTGGTGGTGAAATGCAGCGAGTGGCGATTGCTCGGGCTTTAAATGCTAAACCACATTTATTATTAGCTGATGAACCAACCGGTAATTTAGATGACACCAACAGTGAACATGTTGTTTCACAATTGGTAAAACTGGCAAAATCTAATAATACGGCTTTGTTAATGGTGACGCATAGCGCTGAAGTTGCACGGCGTATGGACAAAGTTTATCGATTAGCTAACGGCACGTTAACTTTGTTAGATGCATAGCCTAATGAGCAAAAACTTAACCAGTGAACAAGCTTATACCACGAGCAAGTATTCAGAATTTTTCTTAGTCGCGAAAACCTATGCGGCCGAATATTTTCGCAAACCTTTGCTGAATTTAGGCTTTATTTTTAGTTTAGCGATAGCCACCAGTACCTTACTTTGTATTCTGATATTAAATGATGCCAGTAAACAACAGTATCAAACCGCCAATAGCCGTTTAAAATCACCAATTGCTTTTAATATTGTGCCCGAGAAAGGTAAAACAATATCGATTAATGACTTTGCTAAATTGCGTGAATTAGGCTTTTCACAGGTAAACGCGGCGCATGTTTTTCGACAATCATTGGCCAATGGCAAGAAAGTTTCTTTTCGCGCGCTCGATATTCTACCTTTTGTACTAACTGCCCCTGAAAGCTTTACCAGTGAGGCAATTAATATTAGCCGAGACTACGCAAATAAACTCGGCATTGTCGCTTTGCCAAATCAAAAAGCTCAGCTGTTGTTGGCCGATCAGCAAAGTATTGCAGTAAACATTAATCAGGTGAATGATTGGGGGCAGGTGGCACTATTAGATATCAGCTTAGCTTGGCAATTATTTCCTGATATTAACGGTTTTAGTCATTTGATGGGCGGGCAAATGTCGAGCAGTGAAGTTGCCCGGCTCGAAGCGGCTTTACCTAAGTACCTTGCGATACAAGAAGCTTGGTCGATTCAAGAGCGTGAAGGTTTTGCAGATGCTTTACATCTTAACTTATCGGCATTGGCCATTTTAGGTTTTATCGTGAGCTTATTTATTGCCTTTCAAGCAGCAAACCAGGCGTGGGCAAAACGCGGTGAATTAGCTGCACAGCTAAGGCTACTGGGCATAAAACTTAGCACTATTCAAAAAGTCATGTTGTGTGAGTCGTTAATTTTAACGCTTTTGGCCAGTGTGCTTGGGGTTTTCATCGCCGTGGTTTTAGTGTCTTTCTTATTACCTATGTTGGGGCTGACCTTAGAGCAACTTTACCGTTTGCAAGTCAGTGGTCATTTTCAGTGGCGCGGCGAATATAGTTTATGGGCATTTTTAATTTCATTTGTTGCTGTTGTTGCGGCGCTAATAAAGCAGTTTCGACAGATAAGTTCAGCTAAAATCGCTTTTACTGCGCGCGTTCAGACTAAGCCATTTAACTTTCAAGTGACTGGTTTTATTGCCTTGGCATTATTACTTGTGCATTTTTTCTGGCCTGATGATTCTTGGACACAATTAATGCTTAAGTACGGCGTGTTGCTTATTGCTAGTGTGGTCATTTTACCGAATGTATTACGATATTTACTGGCAGCAATGGCGCTTTTTACTCGCTCGTTTCGACTGAAATTCATTTTTCAGGATGCCCGACAACAAGTGGGTCGGCGCTTTTTACCTATTGCGGCTTTTTACTTAGCACTAACCGCCAGTATCGCAGCGGCGTTAATGGTAAATAGTTTTCAAAATTCATTTGAATCTTACTTAAATCAACTACTCAGTGCTGATTTGTTTGTTCGTTTTAACCATGAGCAAAAACCTAAAGTAGCGCAATGGCTTGATAAGCAAACTGATGTTGAAGAATATGTGTTATTTGAAAGTACCATTGCGAAATACCAAGATGGCTCGCAACTAAAGTCTCAACCAAGCGCTCAACAAAAATCTCAACAAGACACGGTTGAAGTATACCGACTGGCTTCAAATAAACAGCAGCAAAGCTTGATACTTAAATCGGGGGCGTTTGTTCCGTTTTTCGAAAACAAAAGTACAGCTGGAAGTATTGCTAAGGGCGTAAGTACTGCGAATAAGGGAAAAATAGATACCGATAACACAATAAAGCATTGTTATATCAACGAACAATTGGCCTACAAACGCTCAATTGCATTACAACAAACTATTGATATTACACAAGGGCTACAGGGATTGACTTGCCACGTAAAGGGCATCTTTTATGACTATGGCAATCAAGGTTTTGCCATCAAAATACCGTCACACAAAAGTATTGTGGCACTTTCTGGCTGGCAAGAAACAGGCTTTGGTGTATTTTTAGCTGAACACTCACAAGCTAACGCGTCAGAAGCTAAAAAGGCAAAACTGGTCGATGAACTTGGGCTAGATGAGAGTCAAATTTATCAGCCAGAAGAAATTAAAACATTGGCGTTAGCTATTTTTAAACAAACATTTCTACTGACCCAAGCGATTGCGTTTGTACTGCTTTCTATTGCTTGTTTTGGACTTTTTCTATCTGCGAATGGTTTAGAGTTGGCGAGAAAGTCAGATTTACATATTCTCAGTAGCTTAGGCTATAGCCGAATAGGGCTGTTCAGTCATATGTTATCACAGTGGTTTATTTTGGCTTTGGGGACTATTTTATTGAGTTGGCCTGTGGCGATTGTTTTAGCTAATGCTTTAGTAAGCCTAATTTTGCCAGCATCGTTTGGTTGGTCAATGCCGTTAGTGTTAAATGTAACCTCGTTTGGTGTTAGTAGTCTAATTGGTTTGGTAATACTGATACCGGCGTTAGCCATCCCGCTTTATAAACTCAATATTAGAGCGAGTTTGTCATGAATATAAAGCTAATAAAATATCGAGAAAATCTTAAGAAAAAAGCTAAGGCTAACACTTGCAACATGGTTTTGTTCTCAGTGCTTATCATGTTGTTTACTAGTGCCTGTAGCGATAAAGAAGCGACAAAACGTTCGCCATTAAAAGGGCTGGGTGATACCACTGGCGCATTTGAAAAGCCTGCTAGAAGTAATGTTATTGAATTTCCAGCTGCACATGCGCCACAAAAGTCTTATCAGCAAGAATGGTGGTACTTAACGGCAAATTTAACCACTGAAAGTGGTGAGGCATTAGCAACACAATGGACCTTATTTCGTCGTGGCGTTGAGAATAAACACTGGTATTTTGCCCATGCCGCTTTGGCTGATACACAGCATCATCAGTCAGCATTTCGCAGCGCAAGAGCAGAGCTAGGCAACCTTACGATTAATAGCAAAGTTACCGAGACTAAACCTTTTAATGCCAAAATTGATGACTGGCAATGGCAAGCATCAAAAGAGCTTTTACCCGCTAACTTACATTACGGTAACTTTGTTAGCAAAGACGCGAGCGATAATGTCAGCCCAGATGCGACAAAAGAGGTGAGTAAAGGCAAACAGCTTTGGCAAGTTAACTTGAACCTAGCGCTTGATGAAAGCTCATCGGCTAACCCAAAAGAAAATTACTTTTTACAGGGCGATAATGGTTATAGCCAAAAACATCACCACTTAGCTATTGCCAGTCATTATTATTCACAACCTTTTATAAAGATAAGTGGTGAAGTGTACTGGCAAAATAAATGGCAAAAAGTGACTGGGAATGCTTGGTTTGATCGTGAATGGGGCTCGCAAATGTTGGCTGAAGACCAACAAGGTTGGGATTGGTTTTCACTGCGCTTAAATGAGCATACGGCTTTGATGGTTTATCGTATTCGTTCCACTGATAAAGATTACCTTTATGGCAGTTTAATGCAGCGAGACGGCACTATTCGCACCTTGTCATCAGAAGATATTATTATAAAAAGTCGCTTTTCCAACCAGTCAGTCGCTAATGCTGAGTATCCAGACTCATTTGCAATTGAAATTGCGCAAGAAGAAATTGATATAACAGTGAAGGTGATTAATAAAAGTCAGATAATGCGTTTTGGTATTGAGTATTTTGAAGGCATGGTGTCATTTAGCGGCAGTCATCAAGGCCAAGGTTTTTTAGAAATGACAGGTTATGAAAAATAAGGATCTCAGCTGAAAGCAATTGGCTTGAGATCCTATAGCTAACTATTGGATAATTAGTGCGCTTGCGACGGTTTATTACTGCGTAGTAAGGTGATAAATATCAGTAAATTGGCAACAAACCAAAGGTCTTTAATCAGGAAATGACCACCAGTAGAAAGTAATGTTTCGCTTGATAATGCTGCGGGCCAACTTAAAAAGAAGGTTTGTGTTACCGCAAATACCGCACCAGACATCAATACCGCAGGTATCAATAGCTTTTGATTAAATATCGCTAATATCACCAGTGTTAGCGCTATTAGGTCGTAAACACCGATAAGGTTAGAAGTGGTTTGAAGATCCCAAACGTTATACATCCACGACATCAACGGTGAGCTACTGACCAAAGCTTCAATACCCTTCGCTTCAAGTAAAGTGAATTTCATACCACCAATCCACATCAATACTAATACGACGGGAAAAGCATTTAACCAAATCGCTTTACGGCTTTCTAAATAAGGTCTAGTAAGAAAAATACCGATAGAAAGTAGGGCAAAATATTTGATCACGCCTTGACCAGAGCCAATCGCAGGAAATCCACCCAGAGACTCTATCCACATGCTACTCCCTAACAGTGGTAACAGCGCAACCGTACTTAATACAATGATAAATGCACCAAGTTTGGCTCTTAGTTCAATACGTTTAATCGCTAACACGGATAAAGCGGCTGCGATAATAAAGGCAATACCAGCAATGCTGTTGAAGACCATATTAGGCAGTAATTCACTAATACCAAAAAAGTCAGTGGTCATCGATATATGACTATGGTGCCCCATGAGTAAAATGCTCGTGCCTAATAATCCCGTAGAGATTGAAAGTAATATCAGTAGTGCGGTGTAGTGCAAATTTTTCATTTAAATGTCTTTTTTAGCGTAAATTTATCAATATTAACGCCAGCAAATTAATGCAGCGTTTAATTCCCAAATTTTTAGGTAGTTCCTAATAACTTGTGCAAAAGACCTAACAGCCAGTAAAAACATTTCAATAGAATTCGCCTACTTTGATATTTAGTAAGTTTTACAAATTAATTTACTTTATGAATTCGTATGCAGTTGGTAAGGCAAGGATTAAATGTGTACTCTCGAAATACTGTCTTTGTTGACCCTGTCGCCTTGTTCTCGTATCTAATCGAAGCAGGCGTTTACTTTGTAAGGTTTTTTAAATGCGTCGTTACTTCCCAAAATTTAAATTGTCAAAGCCCACGAAATTAAATAACTTAAAAACGATCACTTGTGCTGTTCTTTTAGGGAGTGGTTTGACTGGTTGCATTATTGCGATAAAAGCACCGTCTATAACGTCTGATGTTAGCCATTTGGCGACAGCAAAGGCTAGCGGCACTGTCAGTGATGAAAAAGTTATGGGCAAGCCCGTGGTATACCAAGTTTTTACCCGCTTATTCGGCAATAAAAATACCACCAATAAACCTTGGGGAACGATACAAGAAAACGGCGTAGGAAAGTTCAGCGACTTTAATGATGCCGCGCTAAATGGCATTAAATCACTCGGTGTTAGCCATATTTGGTATACCGGAGTGCCACACCATGCACTAATTGGCGATTATACTGAATTTGGCATTGGTAATGATGATCCCGATGTGGTTAAAGGTCGCGCAGGCTCGCCGTATTCAGTAAAAGATTACTACAGTGTTAACCCTGACTTAGCAGATGACCCTGCTAATCGCGTGGCAGAATTTGAAGCACTAATAAAGCGCACCCATGATCGCAACATGAAAGTGATTATTGATATTGTGCCGAACCATGTTGCTCGTGCATATCACTCGATTGATAAACCTCAAGGCGTTAGAGACTTTGGTGCAGATGATAATAAAAGCGTTGAATTCGACCGAGATAACGACTTTTACTATGTTGTAGGACAAGATTTTTCAGTACCGAAACCGATGCAAGGTTACGCGCCTTTAGGCGGAGAAGAGCACACATTAGCAGATGGTAAATTTGCTGAATCGCCAGCAAAGTGGACCGGTAATGGCTCTCGTGCTGCACAACCGCACTTTAATGACTGGTATGAAACGGTAAAAGTTAACTACGGCGTAAAGCCTGATGGTAGCTATGCTTTTACTCGCTTACCTGAGTCTTACCGTTTTAAAGGTTATCAAGCGCACGCAGCATTTTGGGCTGATAAAGACGTACCGAGTTCATGGAAAAAATTTCGTGACATTACTCAATATTGGTTAGCCAAAGGCGTTGATGGCTTCCGTTATGATATGGCTGAAATGGTGCCGGTCGAATTTTGGAGCTATTTAAACTCTTCAATTAAAATGACTAACAATGATGCGTTTATTTTGGCTGAAGTTTACAACCCAAAAGAATATCGTAACTATATTCAACTTGGACAAATGGATTACTTATATGACAAAGTCGATTTTTACGACCGCATAAAAGATATTATGCAAGGCCATGGCAATACTGGTGATTTGGCGACAATTCAGCAGCGCTACAGTGATATTGAAAGTCATTTACTGCATTTTCTTGAAAACCATGACGAACAGCGAATTGCCAGTAATGACTTTGCTGGCAGCGCAGAAAAAGCTAAGCCTGCTATGGTGGTTTCAACCTTAATCAGCCGTTCACCTACCATGCTTTATTTTGGTCAAGATGTTGGCGAAGATGGTAGCGAAGAAACCGGTTTTGGCGACCCAACTCGTACCACGATATTTGATTATGCTGGCGTACCGGCGCATCAACGTTGGATGAATGGTGGCAAGTTTGATGGTGGACAACTTTCAGCTGCTGAGACAAGCTTACGCGACTTTTATCAACGCTTGCTTAATATTTCAGCCGAAAATAGCGCAATGCAAGGACAATATGCCAGCTTGCATGAGGTTAATCGCAAAGCACTAACCAGCTATAACCATCTACAATTTGCTTTTACTCGTTGGTCCGCACAAGAAAAACTGATAGTAGTGAGCAATTTTGATAGTGAAAATAGCGTTCAATACCAGCTTGAAATTCCTGCGCAGTTAATTAATCAATGGCAGTTATCAGCAGGGCAATATCAAGTTGAGGACTTACTTTATGGCGCAACCAATACCTTAACTGTACGTGACGATAAAACAGCGAGTATCGATGTGAAATTAGCACCACTTGGCTCTTTCGTCTTTCAACTACAGGCAGCTAAATAATGCTAGATAAAATAACAAGCCAACGACCTTCATCAGCAATGTTCAGCGTTTTTACTGCGCTGTTATTTAGCCTTTTTAGTGCTTCGCTATTTGCCAGTGACTATGTTAGTCATCAAGTACAGAGTAACAAGTTAGTCATTACAACAACCGATGGCGTAGTTGAAATTAATGCGCTTAATCAAGCCGCATTTGAAGTGCATTATCAGTTAACGGGTGCTAAGCAACTACCATCATTTGCTATTGATAAACAATCTCAAAGATCGGTATTAGCAAATAAGTTAAGTAAATCGCTAAAGATAAAAGACTCGGATAAACAGTTAATGTTCTCTACAAGCGAGCTTGTTGCCCGCATTGACAAGTCACCATTAAGAATTAGCTATCATAAGCCTTCTGGTGAACTTATTGCCGCCGAAGCGCAAGGTTTCTTCGCAAAAACTCCTGTGCAAACTAGCAAAGCTGTGAGTAATGCGTCGCAGGAAACATCCTTTAACCTTGGCTTTCGTTTTAAGTTACAGCCGCAAGAGAAAATTTTGGGCGGTGGTCAACGGGTATTAGGTATGGACCGTCGCGGTCAGAAAATGCCGTTATACAACCGTGCACATTATGGTTATGAAACCCAATCAAGCCAAATGTATTACGGCTTGCCAGCGATTATGTCGAGCAATAAATACATTATAGTTTTTGACAATTCTGCCAACGGCGAGCTTGATATTGCTGCCACTGAGAAAGATATTCTACAGTTTAGCGCTGTTGCAGGTCGCAGTTCATATTTAATCATGACGGGCGAGAGCTATCCTAAGTTAATTGAAAACTTAGTCGCGGTTAGTGGTAAACAGCCATTACCGCCGCGTTGGAGCTTAGGTAACATAGCTAGCCGCTTTGGTTATCACAGCGAACAAGAGGCGCGCTCGGTAGTGCAAAAATATCAAGATGAAGACTTTCCACTTGATGCTATCGTTTTCGATTTATACTGGTTTGGCCCAGATATTAAAGGCCATATGGGTAACTTGAACTGGGATGAAAAAGCCTTTCCAACACCTGTTGATATGATCAAAGATTTTAAAGCCGATGGTGTCAATACCATAATGATCACCGAGCCGTTTATTTTAACATCTTCAAGCCAATGGCAAAGTGCGGTTGAAAACAAAGCGTTAATGAAAAATCAAGCAGGCGTACCGGAAAAATTTGATTTCTATTTTGGTAATACTGGCTTAGTTGATGTCTTTGATATTAAGGCTCAAGACTGGTTTTGGCAATACTATCAGCAATTAGCAGAGCAAGGCGTTGCAGGTTGGTGGGGCGATTTAGGTGAGCCAGAAGTACATCCTGCCAATGGCTTACATAACTTAGCCGGTGAAAATGTTACTGGTGATGAAGTGCATAATGTTTATGGCCATCAGTGGGCTGAAATGGTTTATCAACGCCTACGAAAGTTTCAACCAGATACTCGTCCGTTTATTTTGATGCGTTCTGGGTTTGTTGGCTCGCAGCGTTATGGCATGGTGCCCTGGACAGGTGATGTTAGCCGCAGCTGGGGCGGTTTTAAGCCACAAGTAGAACTGGCACTACAAATGAGCTTAATGGGCTTAAGTTACACTCACTCTGATTTAGGTGGTTTTGCCGGCGATAGCGCAATCGATAAAGAGCTGTATATTCGCTGGTTACAATATGGCGTATTCCAACCTGTATTTCGTCCACATGCGCAAGAAAATGCTAAACCTGAGCCTATTTTCCATGACAGTGAAACAAAAGATATTCTGCGCGAGTACGTAAAATTACGTTACCGCTTAATGCCTTACATTTACTCATTAAGTATCGAAAATAGCTTAACGGGCATGCCGATTATGCGTCCGATGTTTTTTGAAGATGAAACTAACTTAAGTTTAATTGATGAAAAAGACAGTTATTTCTATGGTGACGCATTATTGGTTGCACCGGTAACTGAGCAGGGTGCACGTTCAGTAGATGTAAACTTGCCATCAGGACCTTGGTTTAACTTTTGGAATGATAAGCGTTATCAAGGTAGCCAAAAAATCACCGTTGAAGCGCCATTAACACAAACACCGGTGTTAGTGCGCGCAGGCGCATTTATTCCTATGGTTGATGCGGTGCAATCGACCAAAGATTACAACACTAAAAATTTAACCTTACATTATTACGCTGATGACTCTGTTAAGTCATCTTCTTCAACTATGTATAACGATGATGGTAAAGATCCCAAGTCATTGGCTAATAATAGCTTTGAAACATTAACTTTTACCGCGACGAAAATAGATAAGCAATTGAACATTGAATTGCAACGCAATGGTCAATATGCGGAAATGCCAGCACAGCGTACGGTTAATCTTGTGATACATAATTGGCAACGTAGCGAAAAGCAAGTTTATGTTTCTGGTAAAGCGATTAAACGCTTAGCAAATGCTCAGCAATATGCAGCAAGTGAAAGTGGTGCTTGGTACGACCATGCTAAGCAACAATTGCAAGTAAAATTCAATTGGCAGCAGTCGGTAAAGGTAAGCGTTCATTAGCCATCTTTTAAGCGTGTAAAGGGTTAGTACCTTAAAGTTAAACTGTTAAAATATTGTAAAAATAATTAGATTTATTATTGCTTTCACAACAGCACAGTGCAATCATGAATTTAGTATTTTGATATTGTAACGAGGTATAAGTTTGCACGCATTACATGGTGAATTTAATATCAATATTGATAACAACATTATTAACATTACCGTTAAAGGTGCATTTAATGATGTTGGCGCTAAAGCCGTAATTGAACAGCTAGTGCAACATATAGCAACCTTGAATAATGAGCCGTTTGCAATTCTAGGAAACTTACTAGAATTTGAGGGCGGCACACCTGAAGTTTTTGCCGTATCAGATGAATTCAATGCTTGGCTAAATAGCAAAAACATGGTCGCTAAAGCGTTAGTTTTCACTTCGCCTGCACTTATTATGATTGAGCAAACCTTCGTAAAATCAAAGGAAGGCCAGAATATTCAATACTTTGCTGACGAGGAAAACGCTACAGCCTGGATAAACAGTCAATTTGTAAAATCGAGTAGTAAATTAGCTTAACACTTAGACGGTAGTGACAAAATTGTTAAAATTTGTACTGTGATTAATATCCACTAACTTATTTTTTCTGAAGGTTTTTACTTTAAGTTTTTGTAATTAAATGCTTTATTTTACTTTTTTGAGTGCGTGCTATTTCTAATTATCTTCGAAAAATGTGCTATTTATCAAGTTTTCCTGAATTGAAGCTTGGCTGCCATTGTTAGATTAAAATAAATAATTTACACTGCTGCTACGTTTTTAACTGAGTACTGTCTGTGTTTAATCGCATAATAATCATAATGTTCGCACTATTGTTTGCTAGTCAAACAGTGGCTGCTGCGTTTGATTCTCACAGTACCCATCAAGAAAACGATACTAATCAAAGTTTATCTCATCGAACCTTGGATGAATCGCACAATTCACATCAAGAAGGCACATTAACTGCTGCGCATTTTGAAGTGAGTAATGATGCTGAAGAAAATCAATTTGATTGTCATCATTGCTGCCATTGTCATGCGCCATCGGGCGTGTACATCGCATGTAATGTTGAATCAAGCTTATTGCACAAAGGTAACGACAATATATTAGCCGATAAAACCGCGCTATTGTCGCTTTGGATCTCACCAGAACATCGCCCTCCAATCGCTTAATTTTCTGTAATTATTTTGCCAAACGGAACTGCAAATTAGCTCCGCTGGCAATGATATATTGTAAACCTAGTAAGTTACCTGTGCTCATTGATGAGTTCACAGATGAATAGCATCCGGCTGTTGCTGTGATTTTAATGTGCTTGTTTAACTAGGTTTATGATCTCAAATAGAAAATTAAGAGATTTTTAAAATGACAACAACCAATATTAAACGCGACAAAAAAAATGCATGGTTCGATGGTTTTAATAAAAGTAAACACTCAAGTTACAAGCCTTACCTGGTAATTTTACTCCTTAGCATCATGTTAAGTGCTGCGGTAGAGGGAGCAGAAAGTGAACTTCAATCAGGTCATGAACACCAGCAATTAGTAAGTAAAAGTTCCTCAAATGAAAGTGCATCAAATAAAAATGTAGAACATGATCATTCACATGCAATTAGCACAGTTCAAGAAACAAAACATCGAACAGAAAATAAAGGCGATGATCATCAACATAGTGAAGTGGAAACTTCGGATGAACAAGCACATGAAGAGGGTATTAGTTTTAGCCCTGAAAAAATGGCCATTGCCGGTATTGAAGTTGCTCCTGTTGTGCCGCAAGTATTTGCCAATAACGTGTATGCGCCAGGTGAAATAAAAGCCAATGGTTATAAAAGTTATGTTGTTTCACCGCGCACTGAGTCGGTGATTGTTGCTCGACATGCGACGTTGGGACAGCATGTAGAAAAAGGTGACGCTTTAGTGACACTTTTTAGTGAATCGGTCGCCGAGGCACAAGCGAATTACCGTGTGGCTTACAATGATTGGCAACGAAACAAAAAGCTCGGTAATGCAACGGTTAGTGAAAGTCGCTTATTAAGCTCTCAAACTGATTATGTTTCCGCGTATAGCCGTTTAAAAGCCTTTGGTTTAACTGAAACTGCAATTGCAGAAGTAGCTCAAGATCACTCATCAAATGCTCATTTAGGAGAGCTAGGGGAATACACCTTAATTGCCCAACGTGAAGGTGCTGTACTCAGTGATGATTTCGCCCAAGGCCAGCGTATTTCAGCAGGTGAAGCTATTATGGTACTTGCCGATGAAAGTGAACTTTGGGTAGAAGCCAGAGTGTCACCCAGTAAACAATTGAACTTACCTAAAGGCACTCAAGCGGTACTTGAAATGGCTAATGAGTCATTTGCGGCAACCGTTATTCAAGAAGCTCATACTATCGACCCTAAAACGCGAACTCGCATTGTTCGTTTAGTGGTTAAAAACATAAATGATCGCTTACATCCGGGTATGTTCGTCAACGTTAACTTTAGTTTCAATACGCAAACAAAAGTGATGGCAGTACCTGAGTCAGCACTTATGCGCTCTAGTGATGGTGATTGGACGGTATTTGTTGAAGATCACCCAGGTGAATTCACTGCGATAGAAATTGAATTAGGACGTTCACTAGGCGCTTATCGTGAAATATTAGGGCTTGCTCCACAAACGCGAATAGTCACCAAAGGCGCATTTTTTGTTGCCTCTGAAATTGCAAAAGGTGGCTTTGACCCACATGGCCACTAGTCAATCATCAGTAGCGAAAGATATAGGAGCAGAAATTCATGTTTAATAAATTAATAGATTTTTCTGTCAATAATCGCCTGTTGGTGATGTTGATGTTAGTGGCAACACTTGTCAGTTCGGTATTTATCATCCCAAAACTTAATTTGGATGCCTTTCCGGATGTAACCAATGTACAAGTGGCCGTAAACACCGAAGCCCCTGGGTTAGCGGCTGAAGAAGTCGAGCAATTAATTACCTACCCAATAGAAGCGGTAATGTATGCTATGCCTGATGTTGAGCAGGTTCGCTCAATTTCAAAAACTGGCTTGTCAGGTGTTACGGTTGTTTTCAAAGAAGGCACGGATATTTATTTTGCTCGGCAATTAGTGTTTGAGCGCTTACAAGCAGCAAAAGAGCTTATTCCTGCAGGTGTAGGAACACCTGAAATGGGGCCAAACACCTCTGGCTTAGGGCAAGTATTTCAGTACTTATTAATTGCTGATAAAGAGGCTGGCTATGATGCGATGGCGCTGCGTAGTCTTAATGATTGGATAGTGAAACTATTGGTGATGCCTGTTGATGGTGTTACCGATGTGCTGTCATTTGGCGGTGATGTTCGTCAATATCAAGTCAATATTGAAGCCAGTAAATTATTATCTTATGAGTTAACGCAAGCCGATATTGTTACTGCTTTAGATAACAACAATAGTAACGTTGGCGGTTGGTACATGAACCGAGGCCAAGAACAGTTGGTTATTCGTGGTACCGGTTGGCTCAGTGGTGGTGAAGCTGGTATTGCAGATATTTCTCAAGTGCCAGTGAAAACAGTTGCCGGTACGGTTATTACGATTGCTGATGTTGCCACGGTTGAGTTGGGGAGTGAAATTCGTCAGGGCGCGGTAACAATGACACGCCGGACAGAAAATGGTGACATTGAAAGCTTAGGTGAAGTAGTTTCAGGCATTGTACTTAAACGTATGGGTGCTAATACTAAAGCAACCATTGATGGTATTAACGCTCGTCTACCATTAATTGAACAAGCATTACCCAAAGGTGTCCGTTTTGAACCTTTTTATGACCAATCTGACTTAATTGTTAAAGCGGTTAGCACGGTTGTTGATTCATTAATTCTTGCTTTTATCTTTATATCTATCATTTTAGCGTTATTCTTGATGAACTTGCGCGCGACATTCTTAGTGCTTATTTCTATTCCTATTTCCATCGCTATTACCTTGATGATTATGTCCTATTTAGGCTTGTCAGCTAACTTAATGTCATTAGGCGGTATTGCTGTTGCCATTGGTATGTTGGTTGATGGCTCTGTGGTGATGGTTGAAAATATGTTTAAACATCTTAATCGTCCTGATGAAGTCCATATTGCAGGTACGATTGCTAGAAATAGTAATGGCGGTATTCCATTACGTTTAAAGCAAGCGGGAAAGGAAGTTGCTCGTCCGGTGTTTTTTGCAGCCTCGATTATTCTGGTGGTGTTTATGCCATTATTTAGCTTTGAAGGTGTTGAAGCTAAGTTATTTCAACCGATGGCGACTAGTATAATTTTAGCGGTTATTTCGGCCATTTTTGTTGCCTTAATTGTGGTGCCAGCGATGGCGACGTACGTATTCACTAAAGGCGTTACAGAGCGCGAGAGTATTATTTTACGTCCATTGGATAGGTGGTATCGCAAAAGTTTAGCGATAGCAATGAAGCGCACTAAGTTAGTTATTGCCTCTTCAGTTATTTTATTGCTTGCGGCGATTGCATTAGTGCCACAAATTGGTACCGAATTTGTACCCGAACTTGAAGAAGGCACTATTAACCTTCGAGCGACGTTAGCGCCATCATCAAGTTTAGAAACTGCCTTGCAAGTGGCGCCAATTTTGGAAGAAAAACTGATGGCATTTCCTGAGGTTGAATATACCTTAAGCCGGATGGGACGAGCAGAAATTGGTGGTGATCCTGAGCCGGTTAATAACATCGAAATTTATATTGGATTAAAGCCAGTTAGTGAATGGACGAGTGCAAATGATCGTTATGAATTACAGCGTCTGATGGAAATTGAACTAGAGCAGTTCCCAGGTTTACTTCTGAACTTCTCACAACCTATCGCCACACGTGTTGATGAACTACTTTCTGGGGTTAAAGCACAATTAGCGATTAAATTATTTGGTCCTGATTTAGCTACTTTAGCGTCGAAGGGGCAAGAAATAGCAGCCGAAATTAAAGCCGTTGAAGGTGCGCGTGATGTTGCTATGGAACAAATTGTGGGTGAAGCGCAATTAGTGATCAAGCCCAATAGACAGCAACTTTCACGTTATGGTTTTTCGGTTGGCGATGTTATGAATGTCGTTAAAAACGGTATTGGCGGTACAACGGCTGGGCAAGTGATTAACGGTAATGAACGTTATGATATTTATGTTCGACTGCAAGAAAAAAGTCGTAACAATCGTGAAGTTATCGCAGAGCTTCGCTTGCAGTCACCGACAGGTGCTTGGGTGCGTTTAGGTGATATTGCTGACATTTCACTTGAGTCAGGGCCACCACAAGTGCGCCGTGATGATGTGCAACGTCGAGTAGTGATCCAAGCTAATGTGCAAGGTCGTGATATGGGCAGTGTTGTTGCCGACATTCGTCGTGTTATTGCTGCAAATGTAGACTTACCTGCAGGTTATTCGGTGGTTATTGGTGGCCAATTTGAAAACCAACAACGTGCACAAGCTCGTTTGGCAATTGTTTTGCCTGTGTCATTGGGATTAATTGCTTTATTGCTATATTTTGCTTTTGGTTCAACAGGACAAGCGATGTTGATATTAGTCAATGTCCCGTTAGCGATTATTGGCGGCATATTTTCACTCTATATTTCCGGTCAGTATTTGTCGGTGCCTAGCTCAGTTGGTTTTATCACGCTATTTGGTGTTGCAGTGCTAAACGGTGTGGTGATGGTAGAAAGTATTAATCAACGCATACAAGATGGTTTAGCAATATCAGAGGCCGTATTTGAAGGGGCAACGTCGCGCCTACGTCCGGTATTGATGACGGCAATTACTTCCGCGTTAGGACTCATTCCAATGTTAATGTCAAACGGTGTTGGCGCAGAAATTCAACGACCATTAGCCAGTGTTATTGTCGGTGGTTTAGTAACTGCGACATTACTGACATTGTTTGTTGTACCTGTATTGTTTAGTTGGTTTTCAAAAGCAAAAATAACTGAGTTAACTAATCGGTAATAAGTGCTAAATAACACGTAGGTGTATTGAAAACAGGTCAGTAGTATTAGGTTTTATTAACCGTCAATACTACTGACTTTTTTAGCTTTCTTAACTTTCTTAACTTTTTTAAGTAATGGCTGCTTGATTAATTTTTTGTCATTGAGCCAACAAATTGCAGGAAATTGTTACTAGCAACATTATTTTGTTATCAAATTGAATCAGCGTAGCTATTTATAGTAGTGTAGAGTTATTGGTTATATATTTAGAAATATCTCACCTAAGCAATAAGGATAAGTCGCATGAATGTAGAGCAAGTCATTGCCAGTATTAACAATGTACTTTGGGGCGATGGCCAGGTTTTGATTTATGTGCTGCTATTCGCCGGCTTTTGGTTTAGCTATAAGTTAAAATTTGTACAATTTCTTAATTTTCGACATATGTTTTCTGTCATGCGAAATAGTACCAAAGGCACTGATGAAAATGGCGAAAATGGCTCAGGTATTAGTTCACTGCAAGCGTTATTTATTGGGCTGTCTGCACGCGTTGGTACGGGGAATTTAGCGGGCGTTGCTGTTGCTATTTCTCTTGGTGGTAGTGGCGCAATATTTTGGATGTGGGTTATTGCCTTGCTCGGCATGGCAACCGGTTTTGCGGAAAGTGTTTTAGGTCAACTTTACAAAGTAAACGATGATCATAAGGAATATCGTGGCGGGCCGGCTTATTACATTCAAAAAGGGCTTAATCAGCGTTGGTTAGCAATTCTATTTTCTCTATGTTTATTCCTCGGTTACGGCTTTAGTTTTAGTGCCATGCAGGCCAATACCATTGCTGATTCTTTAAATCATGCTTTTAATATTCCTAGCATGTACTCTGGTGCCGTTATTACCACATTAGCAGGGCTAATTGTTTTAGGTGGCTTGAAGAGAATTGCCCGTTTTGCAGAGTTAATTGTGCCGTTTATGGGCATAGCGTTCATTCTTGTAGCTGTGGCAATTACCTTGATGAATATTAGCGCTGTGCCTGCCATGCTTTACGACATTATTACCTCGGCTTTTGGTTTACAAGAAGCAGGAGCGGGTATGTTAGGTGCAGCAATTAAAAATGGTATACAACGTGGTTTGTATTCTAATGAGGCGGGCGCGGGTAGCGTGCCACATGCAGCTGCCAGCGCAAGACCAGTGCCGAACCACCCAGTCACACAAGGCTATGTGCAAATGCTTGGCGTGTTTTTAGACACTATTGTACTTTGTACGTGTACAGCGGTGATTATTTTACTTGCTGATATTAATATTGGTGGTGAAATGGAGGGTATTCGTTTAACTCAAAATGCCATTACTTATCACTTAGGTGAAAGCGGAGTTTACTTTGTTTCCGCTGCTATCAGCTTGTTTGCATTTACTTCCGTTGTTGCCAATTATGCTTATGCGGAAAGCAACTTACACTTTTTTAAATTGGACAATAAAGTTGGCCGCACAATTTACACCCTGATGTATTTAGCTATGGTATTTTGGGGCTCAAGTGCCAGTTTAAAACAAGTGTGGAGCATGGCTGATGTCGCATTAGGGTTAATGACCTTAGTTAATGTGGTGGCAATTGTGCAACTTACCCCAACTATTGTTGCGCTAATGAAAGATTATAATGCTAAGCGTAAGCTTGAAAATTCAACTGACGCTGATATGGCTTTTCAGTCTGACGATATTAAATACCAAGGTCGGCTTCATAAAGGTATTTGGGAAAAATAACTCCCTGTCATAAAGTGGTAGTTTAAACTCAGCTACCACTACCACGATTACATTTCATTAACGATTAAAAACAATTCTGTGATACTTTTTTAGTAATTAATTTGTTAATTTTAAAAAATAGCAACTAGACTAATGCCTTATAGAAAGGTTAATAATACTTCCTATAATAATGATTGCTATTAACATTTTAGTCTTATCTGGGCATTGTTGATTTGCATCATAAACCAAGCCATGTGGATATGGTAAAGTACACTTAATTCTAAGGTTAAGTCGCCATCTCTCTGTCTGTATTTGATTTGTGCCTGCAGTATCATTTATTCCCGAAACAAACTTAAATTACTCTTATGAAAAGGATAAGTAGTGAAGTTTTCTGATATCTCATTTAAAAATAAAATATTTATTTTACTCGCGTTGCCATTGATTGGTTTTTTATGGTTAAGCATTTCAACACTAAAGCAAAACTATTTAGTGAATAATGAAGTGGAAAGCTTGTCTCAGTTAACAAAACTTTCTATCACTTACAGTGAGTTAGTGCATGAGCTACAAAAAGAGCGAGGAGCAACGGCTGGCTTTTTGGGCTCAAAAGGAAATAAGTTTGTTAATGAATTGCGTACACAACGTAATGAAACTGACAGTAAACAAGGCATAAGAACGCAGTTTTTGTCGGCAAACTCGTTCGAACAACAACAAATTATTCAGTTGAATCAACAGATTAATAATGAATTGGCTCAACTCAGTCAAATACGAACTCAAGTTGATAATTTAGATATTGAAGCAAAACAAGCAATTGGCTATTACACGCAATTAAATGCCAAGTTATTATCAGTATCTACGTTGATTGCATCACTTAGTAGTGATGCCAATATTACTAAACAAACCATTGCTTACTATAATTTCCTACAAGGAAAAGAACGTGCGGGTATTGAACGCGCAGTAATGAGTAGCACGTTTGCATCCGATAAATTTAATGATGGAATTTTTGTTAAATTTGTCTCGCTTGTTACTCAACAAGAGACATTTATGAGTAATTTTCTTGCCTTTGCGACACCCGAAAATATTGCTTATTATCAAGAACAATTAGCGCACCCCGCAGTTAAAGAAGTTGAAAAATTACGTAGTATTGCAGAAAGCAAAACGACAGGATTTGGTGTTGATGCAGTGCACTGGTTCCAGCAAGCCACTATAAGAATAGGGCAATTGAAAAAAATTGAAAACCAAGTCTCTGATCACCTACTTACGTTAGCAAAGCACAAGTCAGATGAAACTTTCAATATTCTGGTTATTGATATCATTGTCACCTTAATTGTTATTGTTTTGGTTATTTTCATCAGTATCATTTCTATTAAAGATTTGTCTGCTCGAGTAAAAGAACTGACTTTTGTGATGGAAAAAGTAAGAGATGAAAACGACTTAACGGTTCGTACAACGCTACAAGGAGAAAGTGAGTTAGGCCAGATATCTAAAGCACTGAATTTAACCTTAGAGCAATTCTCAAAAACTGTTAATGAAATATCTAGTTCGAGCTTAACGTTAGCTGCTGCGGCCGAAGAAACCTCAACTACCTGTGAATACAATGCAACAACGATGACAGACCAACAAGAAAGTATTGTAGGTATTGCTGCAGCTGTTGAAGAGCTATCTGCCACAGTAAAAGAAGTAGCTGGAAATACGCAACTAACCGCAGATTCAGCAAAAGAAGCCAACGACCAAGCGCAAAAAGGCTTAGGTGTTGTGCAACTTTCTTATCAATCAATTGACGTGTTATCCGTCGAAATTGATAGCTTAGCTAAGCAAATTAATAATTTACACGAGAGTAGCAGCAACATTACCAAAGTGGTTGATGTGATTAAGTCTGTTGCTGAGCAAACTAATTTACTCGCGTTAAATGCCGCCATTGAAGCTGCACGAGCAGGAGAGCAAGGCCGTGGTTTTGCTGTTGTTGCAGACGAAGTAAGAACATTGGCACAACGAACACAGCAATCAACATTAGAAATAGAGACGTTTATTGGTACATTGCAATCAGATGCAAATGCTGCGCACCAAGTCATCGAAAATAGCCAAAGTAAAGCACGTGTTGCAGTTGAAAACTCAAAGAATGTTGAACATACATTAGAAGAAATAACCAATGCAATAAGCCACATTTTTTCTATGACTGAGCAAGTTGCAACAGCAATAGAGGAACAGTCTGTTGTTACTCAAGATGTTGCGCAAAACATTGTTAAAATTGAACAAATGTCGGAAGAAACTACTACGGGTGCAACCCAAATTGCAAGCACAGCGAGGGAGCAAGCGCATTTAGCTACCTCAATGCAAGACTTAGCTAACCGTTTTAAGGTTTAACGCCAGTTTGCTACATTTGTTGTAGTGTTAATGGTTGAAAAAAATTCTGTATTTAATGGAATATTATGGAAATGAATCTCGATGTTATGTACAAGCAATAAAAACAAATTAGTTATAAGTTTTATTGCTTTGTTACTTATAGGGCTTGTGGCATCAACTTTAATTGCCTATCTGCATGTTAAAAACCGAATAGAGGTGGCAATACAAACAGAAATACAGCTAAAAGCTAACTTTGTCGTAAATGAGTTAACTCATTGGACAATAGGGGTCGTTGAGCAAGTAAATAGTTTTGCTCTTTATCTAGAAGATCACGATCTTGATATAGAGCAACATCACAACTTTGATGAATTTCTAAAATGGCACCCTTATAAAAATGGAATGCAGTATTTAGGCTATGTAGATGATATAACTGGAAAGTATAGCGTTAGTGAATGGCAAGTACCACAGCGGTATGATGCGAGGAAACGTGATTGGTATAAAGCGGGTAAGCAGGCCAGTAAAGCTGTGTTTGGTCAACCTTATATCAGTATTGAAAGTGATAAACAGGCTTGGTTAGCTGTTACCTCACCAATAAAGTCACAAGGAAAGTTTATTGGTTTGGCATCTGCTCATGTCACGTTTGACTATATGCTTTCAGTGCTACGTAATATTGACATGGATATGGCGGGCAATGCCTTTTTGGTCGATCTACACGGCAGTATTGTTTTTTCTGAACTACAAAATGTTGACGATATTTGGCCACAACAAGCCAAGTCATTATTTCCTCTTGCTCAATCTGCAGGTATTTTGCCTATCACGGAAACCACATCACACACTTTCTATGTATCTAAACCGATCAAGGGGCTAACAAGTCATATTGTATTTGCGATACCTAATCAATTGATTACAAATCAAACTTATCAAGGTACGTTAACTTTACTTGCGAAGTTTTTAGTTATTTTTATTATGGTAACTATTGCACTGTATTTCTCAAATCGGCATATATTAGCGCCTCTTTTTGATTACCTTGAATTAGACAGCGTTACTTCATTGCCGAGTAAAAAACATTTCAAACAACAAGTTGAGCAACATTTTCTTGTGCCAAAGAAAAATGGCCGCTTATTGATTATCAATATGGAAAATTTTAATCGTATAACGGCTTCTTACCCTGCTGCCTATGTCAGTTTGTTACAAAATATCATAAAGGAGAGAGTGCAGGCACAGCTGCCGGGACCTTCTTTATTAGGTAATTTTTCTGAAAGCCGTTATATCGCTTATTATCAAGTTAATGGGGATGCAAATAATGAATTGCTGGATGCGTTATCATCAGCACTAGCGGAAAAGTATGAAATTGCTGGCGGTGAGATATATTGTAATTTTAGAATTGGCGCTAGCGATTACCCTGAACATGGGCAAAATATTGAAACACTTATTGATAATGCATTCTCGGCCTTAGCAAGTGTTAGTCGACAAAATTGCAATAATTATAGTGTTTTTACTGCGCAAATTAATCAAGAATTTAGTGACGCGCAGCAAATTCATAACGCCATGAAAAAAGGGTTAAGCTCGTCAGAATTTACCATGGTATATCAACCACAAGTTAATGTTTCAACTGGGAAGTTATTTGCAGTTGAGTCCTTAGTGCGTTGGCATTCTTATTCATTAAACCGCATGGTGTCACCCGCCGAGTTTATTCCTATTGCTGAATCTAATGGTTTAATGGTTTCACTCGGCGATAACATTATTCGCCAAGTATTTCGTCAAATTTCAAAGTGGAATAAACAAGGTGTTGAAGTGCCTTTAGTGAGCATTAATATTTCTCCTCAGCAACTTCTCGCAAATAATTTTTATGACAACTTACTCGTCAATATTAAATATTTTGAGATCTCGCCGGTGCAAATAGAGCTGGAAATCACTGAAACATGCTTATTAGTCAACCCGAAAGAAACAATCGCATTACTTTATAAACTAAGCCAGCAGGGATTTTCTATTGCAATTGATGATTTTGGCACCGGCTATTCATCGCTTGAGTATTTGAACTCGATGCCGTTACATAAACTGAAAATTGACCGAACTTTTATCGTTGATTTAGATAAAAAAGAAAAAAGCGCTGTTTTAGTGAAAACTATTATTGCCATGGCCAATAACTTAGGTTTATCGGTGTTGGCTGAAGGTGTTGAAAGCCAAGAAGAGGCTGATACTTTACTTGCATTAGGTTGTGATAAAATTCAAGGCTATTTATATTCCAAGCCACTGATAGCAAAAGATTTAGAGGCTTATGTCGCTGAAAAAGTATAAGTTTTTTACTTTAAAATTAGATATGAGTATGCCTGTTATTAAATCTTTCTTTTACAATCAATGTTTTTTTAGAAGAAGGACGGAGACAGTTTTCAGCAGCAGACTTAAAAACTGATTAATTTCTGCAACTCTTTCTTTCGCTTTCCATTTACATATTGATATTTACTCGTGATTATATTTCGCAAACAATAGCAATATTCTGCCAAAATACAGTAAAATAATCGTATCAGTAGCCAGTTAGGTTAATTTCTACTCGATAAGTTGTAATGCCCTACATTGCAAAACTCAAACACTCATTAGTTATCTGGAAATATAAATCATGCGAGTTGCTGTTACTCAGTTTGCCACCTCTTTAAATGTTCAAGAAAACCTAGCAACCTGTATTCGTATGATCGCTGAAGCTGCCACGTGTAAGCCATCGTTAATTGTTTTGCCTGAATATTCCAATACACAGCCTAACTGCGTTGACCATCATCAAGCATGGGAGCACGCACTAACTGTCGATGGTGAGTTTTTGCAAGCCATTGCTGAGCAAGCGATAAAGCATGATTGTTACATTGTGATTAATGTGACCTTGCAAAAAAACACTTCTCAGTTGAAAAACAACGCCAACATTAGCGTAACGAGTTGTCTGTTTTCTCCACAAGGCGAGCTTATTCATCAAGTAGATAAGCAAGCACTAGCAGGGCGAGAGTGTAATTTTTTAATCGGTGATTCTGATGATGCTGAAGTAGTCACAACGACATTTGGAAAACTTAGCCTGTTGACTGATAGCGCTAACTTTAAAGAGGCGCGCACCTTAGCGCTAAGTGGCACGCAATTGTTATGTCAGTCGTTGAGTACATTTTCGTTGGATGAAAGCAATTTACATGGCCCAACGCGAGCCTGTGAAAATAATGTGTTTTTAGCACAAGCTAATAAAATTGGCGCATTAACAGAAAATAACGACAACGAGCATGAATATTTTAATGGCTCAGGTCAAAGCCAAATCGTTTCACCTACCGGCCTAGTGTTAGCAAAAATGGCAAGCACTGAAGAAGGCTATGTTTTTGCTGATATCGATTTGTCGGCATGTGATGACAGTAAAAAAATACGCCCAGATGGCACTAAGCTCAGCAAACAACGCCGCCCTGAGCTTTATCAAAAACTAAGTGAGCAATTAAATACAGTAGTTGAAACTAATGAAGTGCCTGAAACGGCAAATACTGCAATATTTGCAACTTATAAGTCGAACGAAGAAGCGATTGAGGATGTTTGTCATTATATCGAAAACAATCTTAGTGACATCACGCAATTGCCTGAATTATTCTTTGTCGCTGATAAAAGCATCACCCATAATAGTGAGCAGTTAGCCGAAATAGAGCGCTTAAGTAAGCAACTTATTGTGCAAGTCAGCGCTATGTTGCGACCTTTTCAATATGTTTGTACCAGCCTAGTACTTGATGGCACGCACCAAGCGGTGATTATCAGCGAGCAGGGCGTATTTGCTACACAGCAGCAGTTACACTTTTGCCAACGCTACTTATGGACAGCATTAGGCAATGACGTAAACATTATCGAATTACCGTTAGAGCAAGGAAATATTAGCGTAGCCATGCTAACTGCCGACGATGCGAATATTCCTGAAATTGTTAATGCCGCAGCACTAAAAAATATTCACTTATTATTAGTACCGTTTGATATACAAGAGCCATGTGAAGTTGACTACAGTTTGCTCTCTCGTGCTGCTGAACATCGAATTTGTATTGTTGCTGCTAGCCGCGAAATAAGCTTTAAGGCGGAACCAGTTGTTGACACTAACGTGCAAAATACGGGAAACAAGAAAAAGGTAAAAGCAAAAAAATCGATTGGCTTTATTGCTAACCTATCTAAAAACTTTGTTATGCCAACGCCGAAAAACTCAATAAGATTTGACGGTTATATCAACAAGCCTTTAGTTAAAAGTCAGCACGGAAAAATAACCAAAGCGTTGATTTTTCCTGTTGCTGCGTGCAGTAAAAGTCCTACAAAATAAATTGCCTATTAGTGCATTTGAATAAACAGGTTTTAGTTGTGGCTAACAATGACAACTAAACCTGCTTTCTTCGAATGTAAATCAAGGTCAATCGCTTAAGATTTCTAGTGTTATCACGCTTGATGTGGTTAAATTTAGTCATAAGAAAAAATGGCTAAAAAGGCACGCATTTGTTCTATCTTTACCCAGCTAACAAAATGGAAAATTTGTTAGTGTTGCTCGATAAAATTCAGCAAATTTCTCCTCTTCCTGTTTTCGCTCAAGATACCGTTATTGTGCAAAATGCTGGTATGCAACATTGGCTCAATATGTCGTTGGCTGAGCAGCGCGGCATTAGCATGAATATGCGTTATGCCTTGCCATCACAATATTTGTGGAATTTGATCCGTAACTTAGCCAGTGACGAAGACGTGCCAGAGCAGTCGCCATACTCGCGTGAAGTTTTAGCTTGGCGTATCGATACTTTGCTGGCGTCGAATGAAGTGCTCAATGATACAACTTACCAAGTCGCCAGTGATTATTGGCGTGCAAATCATGCTGATGATAGTCGTAGCGAAAATCATAGCGAAGCCGAGCAATTAAAACGCTATCAATTAGCCTGTCAGTTAGCTGATTTATACGAACAATATTTAATATTCCGCCCTGAATGGATACACGCTTGGCATCAAGGCGAATTTGTCGCTTATGACCAAGCTGATGAGTGTGACACTGGCATACAAAGCAGCGCTATTTGGCAAGGCAAGCTTTGGCATTTGTTGGTTAGCGAACAACCTTATGATCCCCATGAACTTGTCGCGCTAGCTATTAGCAATCTGAGCAATATCGACTTAACTGATAAAACAAATCCCAGATCGAAATTATTACCGCAGCGTTTATCATTCTTCGGTATTAACGCTATGGCGCCATTATGGCTTGAATTTATCAATGCCTTGAGTGAAAAAATAGACGTACATTTCTTTCATTTAAACCCATGTTATGCCTATTGGGGCGATGTGGTGACGGAAAAACGTGCTATTGAAGCGTGGATAAAGGGCCAAAATTTTACCGTCGATGCTGATGACAACGAAAACTTAACAGCAATGGAAAATTTGGCCGACATTAATCGCCAAGTGGGTAATCCGCTACTTGCCAATTTAGGCCAACAAGGGCGAGAGTTTATGGCTTTACTGTACCAATACAGTACCGTCAATATTGATGTTTTTGAATCCGCAGTTGAAGACATAAACGCCAAAGAAAGTGATAGTGCTCAAAACCTTGAAACTTCTTTTGAAGAAAAAAAACCAAGTAATATTTTAGCGCGAGTACAGCAAGATATTCTGTCCTTGTCTGATGCTCGACATAACAAAAAAGAGGCTGAAGAGAAGGCCGAAGAAAGTGTAGAAGAAAAATCGATACACATTGATGACTCAATTATCATCACTAGCGCTCACAGCGCCTTACGTGAAGTTCAAGGTTTGCATGACTGGTTATTGCATCAGTTTAATGATGATAAAAGCTTAACACCGAAAGACGTGCTGGTAATGTGTCCGCAAGTCGAGCAATACGCGCCCTATGTTAATGCCGTATTTACCCGTGGTTGGCAAGATATTGCAGACGAAGTGCCACCACTGCCTTGTTCTATTGCCGACAGAGTCAGTAAAGATGCTGAGCCATTAGTTGCTGCTTTTGCCGAGTTATTAAAGCTACCAGACAGCCGTTTTCAGGTTTCAAGTTTAATTGCCTTATTGCGCTTACCGGCCATGCAAAATCGTTTTAGCATTAATTTAGAAGATATTGAAAAAATTACCCATTGGCTTGAAGCCGCTTCAGTGCATTGGGGCTTAGATAAAGCACATAAACAACAAGTGCTAGCGCAAAGCCGAACGGCAGGAAATGATAAAACCCATTCAGCTAACGCCAATTCAGCCAACGTCAATTCAGTCAGCGATAGCTTTACTTGGCAACAAGGGTTAACCCGCCTAATGCGTGGCTTTGCTTTTGGTGATCACAGCGTGATTTATCAAGATCAAATGCTGTTACCCAATATTGAAGGTAGCGACAGCGAATTGCTCGGTAAGTTAATGCTGATTATTGAGCAATTGCAATTATCGGCCATAAGCATGTCAAAAGCGCGTAGTGCCGCACAATGGCAGCAGTTTTTATTCGATTTATTACAACAATTGTTTGAAGACGAAAATGACAATGGCTTGAGTATTGTGCGCACAGCCACAGAGTCGTTGGTGGAATATTGTCAGCATGCAGGCTATGACAGCGATATTAGCTTGTCTGTTATTCGCGATTATTTAAATGCTCACTTTAGTCAGCCCGATCCCGGTCGTCAGTTTATGGTCGGGCAAGTGACGTTTTGTTCTATGCTACCTATGCGTAGTATTCCGTTTAAAATTATAGCGGTGTTGGGCTTGAACGACGGTGAATTTCCACGTCAACGCCAATCGCTAAGTTTTGATTTAATGTCGACAACACCTGCGCAATTGGGTGATAGATCCCGCCGTGGGGATGACAGATACCTATTCTTAGAAGCGATTATTTCTGCCAGACGGGCGTTGTATTTAAGTTTCCAAGGCCGAAACATTAAAAATAACAAAGAACGCCAACCGTCATTAGTATTAAAAGAATTAATGGAATACCTAGCGCGAGGTTACGGCTGGCGCTTGCTTGGCCTGAATGAAAGTACAGACAAAGAGTCAGGTGAAGCATTAGCTGAACACATCAGGCAGTTACCGATGCAGGCGTTTAGTGAACAAAACTACCTTGGCCGTTATGCAAGTTTTGACGTCAACTGGTTAAATTTAAAACGAGCAAACACAGCTCGAGAAACTGATGCCACGTTGAACTCGCCTGAAGATAATGAGCTAACCGACAGTGCAATAGTTGACAGTACTGCAGTTGATAGTGCAATGATGGATAACGCTTCAGCAAGCGACATTATTCGTTTTTATCAGCATCCAGCCCGTTATTATGGCCAGCGCTCACTTTACTTATATTTAGAGCAACACAATACCCTGATTAATGATATTGAACCTTTTGTGCCCGACAGGCTTGATAGTTACCTTTTAAGACAAGACTTACTCAATTACTATTTGTCGCCAACACAAAGTAAGCAAAGCTGTGAAGATATTTTACTAACGGCAAAACTTTCAGGAAACTTACCTGATTTACCGACCACTGATGATTTAATTCAAGGCTGGCAAAAAGACAGCGAAGACTTTAGTCACTTCATTCTTAACGAGGTAGCCGCGAATGAAGTTGCTAGCGTAGAATCAAATGCAGAAATAGCCATTGAACCGATAGATTGCAGTGTTACCGTCGATTTAAGTACAAGCAATACGCAGGTTTTTGATACGGATTTATATTCTGACGCTGAGTTAGAGACCTTAAACACAGTGTTACCCAAAAGTGTCACCGTTAATACTAAATTACTTATTATTGCCGGTAAGTTAGTGTTTTATCGCAGCAGTAGCGCGAAAGCGAAAGACTTATTTACCTTGTACTTGCATCAACTTATTTTACAAGTTGCCCAAGCGGATGAAGCACAAATAGATGCTGATATTTTAGGCACGGTAGTTTCAAGCCATGGTTATTATTTTGATACTAAAACGCAAAAGCCAAGCGAGTTTTATTTCAGCGATATTGTTGATGCCAAATTACAATTACAACGTTTAATTGCAACGTTTTATTTAGGCCAACATCAGCCATTATTACTTAATGGTGATATTGTTGAAAAAATTAGAAAAAGCAAAGTTTTTGAACAAGCTCAATTTGAACAGTTTTGGTTAGACAGCAATACCTTCCAAGCCTTTGGTGAAGATGCTTACATGCAATACTTTTGGCCAACTTGCCCAAACTATGATGATATTTCACTGAAGTTGCTCAGCTTATACCAACCTATGTTAGATGCCTTACAAGTGGTTAAGCACTCAGCTAAGCCCTCGAAAACGCAGGGGGCTAAGTCATGAGTAATGTAATGAAAAATTTAAATGCTAGTTCAATTGCACTGCAGGGAAAACACCTAGTTGAAGCCAGTGCAGGCACGGGGAAAACTCATAATATTACCCGAATATTCCTGCGTTTATTATTGGAGCGGGCATTACCCATAGAGCAAATATTGGTGATGACGTTTACCAAAGATGCCACTGAAGAAATTCGCGGGCGAATTGATGACTTTATCCGAAAAAGCTTGCATAACTGGGATGACCTAATTGTTGCGGATGAGTATTTTATCGCGCTTAGTCAAAACCTTACAGCAAAAAGCATAGGTAGTGCAGAAGTAAAAGCACGTTTAACACAGGCATTACTTTACATAGATGAAGCAGCTATTTTCACCATTCATGGTTTCTGTAAACGAGTATTAAATCAATATGCTTTTGCTAGTGGCGTAAGTTTTAATGCGCAAATGGAAACCGACACTCAAGATATTACCTTAGAAGCTTGCCAAGATTGGTACCGTGTTCTTGCGCTAGGAACAAACACATCAGTAACGGATGAAACTAAAACAAGCCATTCAGACTTTAATCTAGTGACCGAATTTTGGCCTGAGCCCAATAGTTTTATTAGCCAATTCTCGAAAGCACTCAATGGTCACAACGCCTTAAATGTGCAAGCGCCAGAAAATATTAGTGTCGAATTTAAAAGCTTGGTTGAACAAGCCATTGCTAGCTTAAATCAACATAAAGACATGCTAACTGTATCGTTAATTGATGTTAAAAAGGGCGCAGACCGAGAAAAGCGCCAGCAAGAATTAGCGTTACTCTTGTCTTGGTTAGCCGCGCTTTCTGCAGATGTTGAAGGACAGCATGGCAAAATGCCTGACGCTTTTATTGATGGCAGACGCTTCGCCCGTTCAAAAGTTAAAAGTGAATTAGTTGAAATATTTAGTTTTGTCAATGCGGTTAAAAAACAACACCCGGCATTGGCCAAACACATTAATCGTGCGAAAGCATTATTAGTTGTCAGAACCGGTATTTATCAAATTCGCGAACAAATTATCCGTAAAAAGCTGCAAGCGAATGTTTTGGGTTTTGACGACCTGATTTCCACGTTGAATAATTGCCTCACTAGTGAAACTGATCAAGCGCTCGCGAATAGTATTTTCAGCCAATTTCCTGTCGCACTGATTGATGAATTTCAAGATACCGATCCACAGCAATTTTCAATATTAAAAGCTATTTATTACCATCAAGCACAAAGCGCTTTGTATATGATTGGCGACCCGAAACAAGCCATTTATGGTTTTCGCGGTGGTGATATATTTGCGTATTTATCGGCACGTGACGATTGTGATTATCAATGGCTAATGGATACCAACTGGCGTTCAAGTGCGGAAATGATCACCGGCTACAATCGCTTGTTTTATGGCAATAGCTTAACAGCGGCAGCTAATGACGTTTTTGGCTATAACATTCCATATCTACCTGTTAATGCATCGCCGAAAGCGGCAGGTAAAGTCTTTGCAGATAAAGAGTTTAATGCACTTCAGTTTGTGCATTTTAATGTTGAACAAGAAAGTAAATCTGGCAAAGATAAAGCCGTTAAGCAAAGCTATCGCGCCAATATGGCTAGCTGGTGCGCCAACGAAATAGTGCGCCTATTAGCTTGTCCTGAATTATCAATTGTCAGTGGCGATATTGCGTTACTAGTGCGTGACGGCACCGAAGCGGCGAATATTAAGCAAGCATTGAATGATTGCGGTTTAGCCAGCGTGTTTATGAGTAATAGAGCCAATTTATTACAAAGTGAACAAACTAAGCAATTGCTTCAAGTGCTGCAAGGCATTTTGTTTTTAGAAAACGATCGTTTATATACCGCGGCGTTAGCAAGCCCGTTAATGGGTTTTAATCGTGAGAAGTTAATTCAACTGCAGCACGATGAACAACAATGGCAACAGTTAAAAATTAGCTTTGAAAAGTTACGTAACGAATGGCAATTTAAAGGCTTTATCAGTATGGCGTTGCAGTTAATGCATCAGCACTTTCATATTGATGTTGAAGCGCATGACAACAGTAAAGCCGACCGAGCCTTAACCAACTTGCTGCATTTATTTGAGCTGTTGCAAAGTGCTAGCCAGCGCCATCGTCAACCGCAAGAATTACTGTTTTGGTTCGAACAACAAAGTCAGGTTGATAACCCTGAAGTTGAAGCCGAGCTGCGTTTAGAAAGCGATGAGAACCTAATTCGTATTATCACTCAGCATGGTTCAAAGGGCATGGAATATCCGGTCGTTTTTGTGCCATTTGCTACTCGTCATAAAGACCCGCTTAAATTTGGTAATAAGAACGTTAGCTTAATTGAATTTCATGATAAAGACGGCGTGCTGCAACACAGCCTTGATGGTAATGAAGAAGCTAAAGCAGGCATGGCGGCAGAAACTTATGCTGAAGCCATTCGCTTGTTGTATGTTGCGGTTACTCGTGCTGTAAAGCGTTGCTATATTTTAAGTACCGCGTTTGAACATTTTGATAAATCGCCGCTGGGTAAAACCTTAAAATGGTCGACTGAGACTGATATTCCAAGTGGTTTAATGCAATTAGCGCACGACAACCCTAATGAAATTGCCGTAGAAGTTATAGATAACTACATGGGCGATGCTGAAGCTCAACTACAAGTAGCACATGAGGTAAAACCTGACAGTGAACCGTTAGCCAGTGTTGCCAAGTTTAAAGGCAAAATTGAACGCGATTGGTGGCTAAGCTCATTCTCGGCGCTAAGCAAAAATTTACGCCATGATGGTGTTTCAGCACCAGATCGTGATAATCAAGAAGCTTCATCAGTCTCGAATGAATTGGATTATGGCAATAGTGCAATTGTGGAGAGCCGCAATGAATTGCGTTTCACCTTAACCAAGGGCGCGCAAACCGGTAATTTATTACATGACATTTTAGAGCACACCGACTTTTCAGCACCAGACTGGCAAAAAAGTTGCCATTGGCCATTGCTTAAATATGGCGTTATTGATGTTGCAGAGGGAAATTTATCAGCACAAACGAACGGTGAAGAATTGCTAGTTCAGTGGCTAGAAGAAGTATTGCAAACACCATTTACCGGTAATCATCATTTGTCGTTGGCACTGCTTGAGCAACAAGACACCTTGCGTGAAACTGAATTTTACTACCCAATGCAATCGGCAAGTAGCGGGCAGTTAACAAAACTGTTGACCGAACATCGTAATAATTACGCAGAGCCAAATAACGGTGCGAATGCACGGAAAAATCAACGAGTACATTTACCTTCTTATCAACAGTTAAAAGGTATGATGCATGGTTTTATCGATTTAGTCTTTCAAGCCGATGGTAAGTTTTATGTTTGTGATTACAAGTCGAGCCATTTGGGTGATCAGTATAGCGACTACAGCCATGATGCAATGCGAGAAAATATTGAGAAGAGTCATTATGACTTACAGTATCTTATTTATTCATTAGCACTGCATCGACACCTTAAATATGCCATGGCAGATTACGATCCTAAGCTGCATTTTGGCGGTGTTTATTATTTTTATTTACGTGGCATGAGCGATAAAGCAGTGCATCGAGATTGTGGCGTTTATTATCGTCAAATTTCACTATTAGAATTACAGCAACTTGATGATATTTTTGCCGGAGAAACTACCAATGCCTGAACTAACCGCTAATACCACAACTGTTGACACTGGCATTAATCATACAGGCATTAATCACGCTGCTATGAATAAAACACAGGTATATTCATCATTTAGCCATGCAGCAAAAACCTTAGCGGGTTTAGTTGCTGTCGATTACTTTTTTGCGAAAGAAATCATCCAATGCTTGCCGTTATCTTCGTCAGAAGAGTCAACGTCGTTAAGCCAACAACAGTGCTTTCATTTGCTTGTTGCGCTTAGTGCTAGCTTGCGTGATGGTCATAGCTGTTTACCGCTAGATGCCGTGGCGAATAAACGCTTATTTGTTGACTTAGTTCGCCAACAAATAAGCCAAGCACCTTTTGGTTTAGCAGAGCAAGAATACCCAGCGATTAACAATGGCTTTTTGTTTGAAAGCACCATGGTATTAACTGCCTTACTTGAACAATTATCTTTGGGTGAAGGTGCACAACAGCCAATCGTATTTTACAATGGCCGTTTGTATTTACGACGTTATTACCAGTTTGAACAAGAGCTAAAACAAGCGGTTGCTGCACGTCGAATTATCAAACCAATGTCTGAGCCTCAGGCACAAGAACAAGCAAGCCTGATCAAAAATATTATCGCTAAGCTGTTTCCTGATTCCGTTAACAGTGACCCAGATGCAAGCATAACTGAAGACATTGACTGGCAAGCACTTGCAGTCGCTAATGCCATTAATAAAGATTTTGCCATTATTGCTGGCGGGCCAGGTACGGGTAAAACCTATACCGTCACTAAATTATTAGCGGCCTTGCTGATGTTGTCGTTAAATACTAAAAGCGATGAACCAACGCCAAGAATTTCATTAGTCGCGCCAACAGGTAAGGCGGCACAACGTTTGTCCGAATCTATTATTAATGCTGTACAAGGTTTTCGTGGTGATATTGATGATGATGTTTTAGACCTTATCCCTGAAAGCGCACAAACCCTGCATCGATTACTTGGCGTTATTCCTGAGCAAGTAAATTTCAGTCATCATCAAGACAATTTACTGCCTGTAGATATTTTGCTAATTGATGAAGTCTCTATGGTTGATTTACCTATGATGACGCGGATTTTTCGTGCTTTACCTGCCCATACCAAAGTTATCTTATTAGGGGATGCCGACCAATTACCATCGGTTGCTGTTGGTAGTGTTTTAGCTGACTTTGCGCCACGTCCTCATCCTGGTTCTAGTGATATTAATCATCAATACTTAACGCAGGTTACTGGCTTTGAAAGCCTAGCTAAACAAGCTGAATTTGCAGAGAAAAGTGCTGAGAAAAATTCAGAAAAATGCCTAAAGCATTACAGTGTGGCTGATTGCGTAACCTTTTTAATGAAAAGCCGACGGTTCGACGGTAAAGGCGGTATAGGTCGAATTGCTAATTATGTTATCAACGGGCAATACCGAGAAAGTTGGCAATTACTAAAAGAAAGTAGTGAAGTCACAAGTAACGCGATAGACAGCGAACAGAAGCAATTAACCTTACTAAGTGGCTCTGTAGAAGCTTGGTTAGCACCGTTAGTTAGCCAGTACTATCAACCACTGAGCGAATGTAAAAATATTGCTGATGCTTTTGCACTATTGGCGAAGTTTAGAATTTTATCGTCAACGCGCAAAGGCCCACAAGGTGTTGAAAGCTTGAATGCTTTGGTGATAGAAATACTACGAAATAAAAAAGTTATTCCTTACAAAAACTTTGCAGCAAGTAGTGACTTGTATCCGACACAACCGATTATGATCAGCGAAAATGATTATCGCTTGGGCGTTTACAATGGTGATATCGGCTTGTTATGGCGTAATAGCCAAGGCCATTTAATGGCGGTATTTGAAAATGCTTCAGGAGAGTATGATTGGATCATGCCATCGCGTTTACCTAAATTTGAAACCGTCTATGCGATGACGATACATAAAACCCAAGGCAGCGAGTTTAATCACGTTGCCATGGTACTCCCTGAGCAAAAAGACAATAAACTATTGTCTCGTGAATTATTATATACTGGCATCACCCGAGCCAAGTCAAAGCTAAGTATCGCAAGCGCTGAAGGTATTTGGCAAAGTGGTGTTAGCCAGCAGGTGATACGCTATTCAGGGCTCGCCTTAGACTAAGCACAGAAACATTATCGTCGTAAATAATAAGTAATTTTTTAGCAGTAATTAAGAGAATTTAGCATAATCATGATTTTAAAAGACATTGAAAAAGCCATTTACCGTAAACGCCTTAATATCGTTATTGTAAGTTTTATCGCCAGTTTATTAGTTTTATCGCTAGCTTATGGGCAAGGATTAATCGCTTTGTTTGCTGACAGCGTTAATATGCCCGTACCAGTAGCACCTGTAAGCGAAGCTGCTGTTGAGTTATCGCCTGCAGCAGCACCAGAAAATAACTTTAAACTTAACTTTTTCGGCGTATTAATGGCATTGTTAACGTGTGTATTTGCTTTACATCGCTTAAAAACTAGCGAGTTTTTTACTGAGGTTTATTATGTTTGGCAAGTAAAGCAACAACAAAATTATATCTACCGTAAATTGAAAAAAATCAAAGCGGCTGCTAAAAATGATGATGTTGATGCATTAATTATTTTGAATTTTTACTATGCGAGTTTAAAACAAATCTACGTTTTAGATGACAATACCTTAACAATGTCTAAGCTCAATAAAGATATAGCTGAATTAGATGCGCAAATTCAAAGCAAACAATTAACTATTTCAACTGAACAATATCAACAAGCAATGTTGGCTGCCTACTAACTTTATTAGTGAGATGATTTATTAGCAAAAATGCTTCATTAATTTGTCGGTGTTAGTATGCTTTACATTACTAAATGCAAAAAATAAGGAATATGCAATGATAGGTTACGTTACTTTAGGTACCAATGATTTAGACAGAGCTGTAGCATTTTATGATGAATTATTTGCCACAATAGGTGCAGGTCGTTTTTTTGAAACTGAGCAATTTGTTGCGTGGTCAAAAGGGCCAGATCAAGCTGGTATCTCTGTTACCAAACCTGCCGATGGCCAACCAGCTACCGTAGGGAATGGCGTTATGGTTGCTATCCAAATGAATTCTACTGATGAAGTTGATGCCTTTTACCAAAAAGCACTTGAGCTTGGCGCTACCTGTGAAGGTTCAGCAGGACCGCGTGGTGAAATGACAGGTTTTTATGCGGGCTACTTCAGAGACTTAGACGGCAATAAACTTAATGCGTTTTATTTAGACATGCCAGGTGCTTAACGTTAGTATCACTGGTATAACTTGAGTGTAATTTGTTAGCTATCAAGCTCAGCTATAATTCATCTTGATTAGCCTTGAACTTGTGCTTTAAAGCGTAATGATGAAGTTAATTCTCAAAGCTAATATCTAAAATAATAAAGGAAAAGATACCGCGAATGAAGAAGTTAAAAAACGAAAGTGAATTATTGAAAAAAGCCATTGTTATTGGTGAAAATTATGCAAAAAATCGCGGTTATAAAGGCTTTTCAGCTACCAATGCAGCGAAAGAGAAAATAGAAGCCTTATATCGTTTACTGGTAAATGATAAACTTATTCAGCCTTTACCAAAAGACGGTGAAGACTTAGCAAGCATGAAGCACAAATTAGCTTTATGGATTGCAAAACAATTACCTGCTGATCATCCTTTACTTAAATAAGCTAAATAATTTCGATAGGTCAGTATTGGTTATTATACCAATTGAATCGGCGTAATAAGCCGATTCAATTTCCCAATTTGTAATAGCTAAATACAAGTAAGCTAAACACAAATTAAGTTAAATACATGCAAACAAAAGAAGCAAACCTGTTCTATGAATCGTAAAAAGAAAATCAATCAAGTCTTAAAAGCCAAGGTTAAAAAGATGAATGCTAAACAGCAGAAGTCTAATAAGCCTAAATATGTCTCTAAGGCTGAACGCGCTGCTATTGCAGCGAAAGAAGCTCAAGAAAACGCAACAGAGTCGAATGAAACTAGGTCGAACGAAGCCGAATCGAGCACAGCAGAAGCCAGTTCTGAAGCTACTTCAGTAGAAAGCTAAAAGCCACCGTAGTAACGCTAAAAACTTCTATGGTAGTGAAAATACAAGTAGGGCGGTTTTATGAAAATTGATAACAATCAAGTAAAGAAAATCGTCATATTTGGCAACTCGGCATCAGGTAAATCTAGCCTAGCCAAAAAATTTGCTTCAACACAGCAACTAGCTCATCTAGACTTAGACACTTTGGCTTGGCTTCCGCCGTCAGCATCGAAGTCAGCCCCGACATCACCACAGCGTCAAAGCATTGCTGTATCTGTTACCGAAATTGATGCCTTTATTAGTCAGCATCAAAACTGGGTGATAGAAGGTTGCTACAGTGATTTGTTAGCGCATACGCTAGTCGAATGTAGCGAAGTTGTTTTTATGAATCTGCCAATTACACTTTGTATTGAGAACGCAAGAAATCGCCCGTGGGAGTCTCATAAGTATGAAAGCAAAGCTGCGCAAGATGCTAATTTAACTATGTTAATAGATTGGATTGCACAATATGATCAGCGCACTGATACCTTTTCAAAGTCAACACATCAAAAATTATTTGATGAATTCACCGGTAAGAAAACACAAGTTAAAAACAACCAACAGTTGTAATTTACTGTCCTTAATTAAGTCACACTTTACTCTTTCAGACCTACACTTTATTCCCACATGATAACTAACTGTTAGCTAATTACAGCGACTTTCAGTGTGCCACCATTAAGAATTTAGCTGAATGCAGAATTTTCGACGCTATGTTCACTGACATTGCTTGATACTATTAATGTTACGATGTAACATATCATTTTTAATTGGGCGTAAATGAATAAAAATGAAAAATAAAAAAGATCTTCTAGGAATTGCCTGCTCTGGGCTTTGCATGGTTCATTGCTTAGCCTTACCCATTTTTGCTGCTGTAGGTATTTCATCAACAGGGCTTATCTACCTTTTTAGTGAATCCACACACTTTTGGTTAAATATTTTAATGATATCTATCGCTGTATGGGTATTCCCTAGTGGCTGGCGAGTTCATAAATCTGTAATACCAAGCTTGCTGGCACTTGCAGGGGTTGGGCTAATGATTATGGCGACGAAAGTACCAGAAAATGATGAGTTTTATTGGGTAATGACGTCAGGTGTCAGCTTTATTATTGGCCACTTGATCAATCGACATTTACTCCTTATTAAGAATATTTCATGACATTTACGCAGGAAAGCTCGGGTAACTTCAATAATTTTATGCTTGTCGAGTGTAGGCGTACCTAAGTTATTAGACGTTTTAAGCACAGTATAAATACTGTGCTTAACTAATGGTGGGTAATCAAGAAAGCAAACTTAATCGAAATATAGACACTCAGTAAAATGAATAGTGGCAGAGTTTTCGGCCAATAAATAAGATTTACTGATTGAAGTGTAACGATCTAAAAATACCAGCATAGCTAATCCCCAACCTTTCTTGCCTTGTATCATTAATCGCGAAGTTTTTATCGAATATCTATCTAATTAACATCTAACAATACCGAACTTAAGTTTAAAAAAGAAGAACTGTACAAACAGCAATGATATGATATATCAGCAAGATGAATTAGATGATTATCAAACTACTAGCGCAAGGTTAAACCTTCAGGGGCTATAAAATAGTAAGTAAAGTCTTAAACAGTTTGATAAGCAGAACAGGGTATTGGAGATAGTGCGATGAAAGAACAACAATTAAATAAAATATTGGGTAAAGCACAAGACATTTGTAATCATTCCGGTGGGCGCTTAACAAGTAAGCGTAAAGGAATTTTAGAGTTAATGTTACTTTCCAATGTTCCTTTGTCAGCTTATGAAGTAACTGATAAGTATAATAAAAGCACTGGTTCTTCTATGGCAGCAATGTCAGTTTACCGGATACTCGATTTTCTAGAAACTGAACAATTAGTACATAAACTCAGCTCAACCAATAAGTATGTTGCTTGCTCACATATTGCTTGTAGTCATACTCATGAAATACCACAATTTCTTATTTGTGGAAAATGCCAAAGTGTTAAAGAAATTGCCATCGCTAAACGCATTGCTGATGAATTAGAACAGGAAGTCGCTAACGCAGGTTATAAGCTGGTTAATTCACAATTAGAATTACAATGTATATGCGAGAAGTGTTCATAAATGTAGCGTTAATAAGTATTAACTCCATTCAACAAACAAACCTGATATAACTAACTGCTCAAGGTTAATTTATAATGCGCAAGTAACCACCTTGAGTAATACCTTAGGTTGATCTGTTCAAGAATATATTTCAAAAACTCAACAGATTTGCGCTCTACTAATTTTAATATTTCATCTGCTAAAAATACTTCACCCACTGCATATTGGTAGCGCGTTTAAACTCACTAAACTTTTTGCTCGGCCAATATAAAAGCAAAATTAGCCCAGCTGAGAATAGCCAAACATGTCCAACGTGATTAAAAGCGAGGTATCCTTGCTGAGGGTTACCATAAAAGGTATTCGGCCCCCAAATTTGGTAAGCAAGAAGGTAACAAACAAGCAAAGCGTAAAGATGTAAAATATAGAAAAACATCGGCGCAGAGCCCAATATGTTTACTTTATTTAGCCAGCTTGCTTTAGCGGTTTCTAACCATGCTAAAGTTAACGCGCCTATGCTGATGGCAAACAATAGAAAGTCTAACGAAGGTGGGTACTTGGTATAGTTCAAAAACGCCATTATGCTCATTAATACCGTGGCTTGTTGCGTCCATTCAAGTGTTTCACCATAAATGTTAAAGCCTCGTAAAATAAGTAATAACGCTATTAAACTAAAACCCGTTTTGATTAACATTGACTTACGCTTCACAGAACTTACTTTTGAAGAAAACAATGGTCCAGCCGCATAACCAAGCATAATAACGCCAATCCACGGTAAAACCGGGTACGATACTTTTACATTCAGCCATGCGTCACTTATTAGAAAACCGCGATCATGTAATATCGTCCATACACTGTAACCCAATTCACTTGAATTAAACTGAATAGGTGACAGTAAGTTATGGCCGACAACAATGGCTAATCCAATAGCAATTATCCATTGGCGTGGCAAATGCACGGCAGCCGCAAGTGCAATCATACTTAAACCAATTGCCCAAATTACTTGCAAATAAAGTGTGTTATAAGCGCCAAACCAAGAAAAATTAATTAAGGTAACTTCGAGTAGAATTAAAATCAGCCCACGTTTGAATAAAAAGCTTGGCGCTGAACGCTTGATGCCACTACTCGGGTTAGCATATAACCATGCAGATATCCCAGTAAGAAAAACGAAAATGGGTGCACATAAATGGGCGCTTAAGCGCGTGAAAAATAGCTCTGGCTCAGTATTATTAATATCCATCGGGTCGAGCACTTGTTTATGTAAGAAGAAGCGCTCTCGAACATGGTCAACAAGCATGAGTAAAATCACAAAGCCTCTAAGAATATCGATAGAAGCAATTCGGCTAGGTTTTATATTTGTCATTTGTTTTTAGCGCTTCTTTCGAAGCGCTGTTCACTAAGGTTGTTTAAAAGTTGTAGCTAACACTTGCGTTAATTCTTCTTGGCTGCCCAGGCATAGTCCACAAAGCAGAATAAGAATTAGCAAAGTACTCTTCATCAAATAGGTTTTCGATATTAGCTTGCAGTGTTATGTTGTCATTAATATTTAATGTGCCGAACAGGTTAACAATGGTGTAGCTTGGCAATTCATAATCTGGGTCAATAGTTTCACCTAAACGGTCACTAACACTTAGTACGTGAGCACCCAATTGTAGTGGTGTATTTGCTACTTCTGCATAATGAATAAGTGACATATTCAGAGTGTGTTTTGGCACATTAATAAGTTGGCTGTTAGCAGCAATACTCACTCCCCAATCAGGGTTGGTCATATCGTTTACTGTATGAGCATCAATGTAGGTATAACCAATATCTAATACAGTATTTTCAGTTACGTTAAAGCGAGAATCTAACTCAACACCTGAGCTTTCTGCTTTACCCAATGCAACAGAAAAACCTGAGTTGATGGGGTCTGCGGTTAATATATTAGACTTTTCAGTTTTAAATAATGCGACTGTGCCACTTAATACATCATTAAATAATGACCACTTCACACCTGCTTCAATTGACTCACTTTTTTCAGCTTCAAATGCGTTACTATTAGCGTCTGCACCAGAGTTTGGTCGAAAACCTTCAGCATAATTTGAATATAGCGTGACTCCTTCATCAACTTGATATGAAATGCCAATTCTTGGGTTTACTTCAGACTTAGATTGACTAACAGTATTGCCGCTAAAGTTATTAGTAATATCTTGCTCAAACTTATCAAAACGCACACCTATTAGCAGGTTAACTTTTTCACTCAAGGCCATTTGATCTTGTAAATAAATCCCAAAAGCATTTTGCTCTTCAAGGTTGTCTTGTGTTGGCGATGTTTCAGGTGCTGTTTGGCCATATACAGGGTTGTAAGCATTTACGGAAAAAGTTGTATCGCCGCTACCCCAAGCTGTGCGCCACCTTTCTTGTATAGAATGCAACTCATAGTCGTAGCCATCTGCACCAATCAATACGTTGTGCTTTGTGCCTAGCGCGTCAAACGAGCCGTTAAGTTCAAATCTCAATGAAGCGTCTTTTGCATCATAATCACGATAACGTCGTTGTCGGCTAACGGTTTCAGCGTCAGTATAAAGTAACTGTCTGCCCGGTGATAATTCAATTTCCGACGAATATCCTTCTAAAGAAGAATCTCGGTAACCAGCACCCAACGACAAGAACCAATCAGCATTTATTTGATGCTGCAATGTAAGTTGATGCCCCATAGCTTCAACTTCCATAGGACCATCACTTGGCTCACCTAAAAACGTTTCAGGTGAAACATTAACGCCAGGTAACACAGGAATACCACGGTCAAACGGAATCTCTTGATCAGCGTATTCGAACTCGTAAGTTAAGCTTGTATCGTCGCCTAGCTTTACAAAAATAGAAGGCGTTATTGCCGTTTTTTTGCTTTCAATGGTATCTCTAAAGCTTTCTGAATCTTCATATGAACCATTAATTCGAAATGCAACATCATCTGTAATGCCGCTAGTGTAATCACCTTCAAGACGTTGGTGGGCATATTCACCCGCAGAAAGCTTTAGGTAACCTTGTTGTTCAAACTGAGGCTTTTTAGTGATGATATTCACGGTGCCGCCAGGCTCGCCGCGGCCATAAAGAGCAGAAGCAGGGCCTTTTAATACCTCAATAGACTCGATATTAGAGGTATCTCTTAAACCACTAAAGCCACGCCCAGCGCTAAATCCGTTAATTAAATATGCAGAAGGTAGGTTTTCATCACCAGAAAAGCCGCGAATAGCAAAGCTTTCCCAAAGACCGCCAAAGTTGTTTTGACGTGACAAGCTGCTGTCTAAACTTAGTGCCGTTTGAAAGTTTGAAATGCCCATAGCATCAAGCTCTTGTGCAGATATAACCGACACTGCTTGTGGCAACTCTTTAACGGGTACATTACCGCGATATGCTTGCTTGTAACTAATGACTTCAATTTTTTCAATGTCACTCAATGCATCATCTTGAGCAAATATTTGAGGTGATAGTAAACTCGAAATCACAGTGGCAATCGCTGTTTTGCCTATTTTCATTTTTTTGTTATACACGGTTTCATCTCTTGCGATTAAATTTGTGCAAGATAATATATGTTATGATGTAACATAACAATAAGGTTGAGTTGAAAAATTGTAATAGATATTTTTAACTGAGCAAATAAACAGCTTTATTTTAGGATAAAATCCATCTAAGCTTCAATTTATAGAAATGGTAAATATGCTTAGTTTAAGGTGACATCCTATATTTATGGCCTCTCTTGAAAGTCTCAGAAAAGTAAGCTTTATTAAATACTTATCAGTACTCATTCTTCTTGCTGTAAATTATTCAATTAGTGCACAAGAGAGCACTATATACTGGCAAACAGATCATAGACCTCCAGCCTCAATCTTACATGGTCCTCGTCAAGGGGAAGGGTACATTGATCGTATTCGTAACACATTAATCAATCAACTTCCTCAATATCAGCATATTAACACTGTCAGCGCTTTAGACACCTTATTTGAAGACATGGAGCGAGATAAGAATATCTGTCATCCCTTATTGTTTGTAACTGAACAACGAAAAAAGCACGCTTACTTTTCAATACCTGTAACTATCACTCCATCGATACGTGTTGTCATGAAAGCTGATTTAGCTCAATCATTATCCTTAGAGGAACCAATCGACCTTGAGCAGATTTTCACTAGCCAAAGAACATTTGCTACTATAAAAGGGCGCTCTTATGGCAAGTTCATTGATAAAGCAATTAGCAAACAACACAATAATTATTCACATGCAAAAATAAGTGTCACAGACAATACAAGACTGTTTAAGTTGTTAGCACGAGACCGCGTTGACTTTACTTTTACGTTTCCATTTGAGCTTAATTACTATCAAAAATATACTAACGACACTCAATTTAAAGCATTCACTATTACTGGTTTGAGTGATTACACATTGGGTAGTGTCGCTTGTACTAAGAATGCATGGGGAAAGTCTGTAATAAACAACGTAAACAAGGTGCTATTACAGCAGCGTCAAAAAGAAAACCATATCCCTACAATGAATTACTGGTGGCCTGAAGAAAGTAAAAAGGATGCGTTTAACAGGTTTTATCAAGATGTCTTTCTAAAAAGCAAGGTTAATAGTTTAAAATAAGTGAATCGCTCATCAACGTCATACTTTTTATATATTTCCTTTGAAAACTAATGATAAGCGAAAATGCCTATAATCATTCTGTTTTCCAAAGATTGTCCTCTTTAGTGGTATTTTCGGCACTAAAGTATTTGTTTTAATTTTTTCTTATAAATTAAACGCCACGTGTCATAAACCGACTGTTAGCATCTAGCTGGTAGTCACCAAACGGGCCGCAATATTCAAAACCAAACTTTTTATAAAGTGCTCTTGCGGGTTTGAAAAAATCCATCGAACCAGTTTCTAAGCTTATTTGTTGATAACAACGCTCGATTGCGACGGTTAAAAGATGTTGCAGCAGGGTTGAAGCGACACCAAGGTTTCTAGCATTGGTGGCTGTTCGCATTGATTTAAGCTCTACATGGTTTGCATCAAGTTCTCGCAAAGCAGCACAGCCTAGCAATTCACCATTTTTCCAACAGCTATAAAAGGTTATGGTTGGGCTTTTCAAGGCATCTACATCAAGTGCATGCACGCTTTCTGCTGGCGATGTTGCGTACATATCGGCTAAATGCTCTTCAAGTAGGTTGATGACTTCACCACCCGCTAAATCATCACGTTTTATTTCCATGTCTTAATTAAATACCCCAATTTATAGCTGTTAACTTAATTCATTCTGAAAAACTATAAACTTACCATTTTTTACGTGGTAAGAATGGTTTTTGTTGTTCAGCATCATGGGTTTGATTGTACACTTTCCGGTGCATGTTTTTACCCATTAATACTTTAAGTTGGTAGTAAGACTCACGAAATAAAGCCCAGCCTTTGCTACCTTGCCAGCTTTTGTTGTAAAGCTTTTTATTGGCCGCAAGTGCGTCAGGTGACTTTGTCAGTAATGACTCGGCAAACGCTTGTGCATCAGCCAGTGGTGTTTCTGTTATTTCTGTTACTAGGTTTAGTGCTAGTGCTTGTTGGCCGGTAAATTCTTCTGCTGTCATGGCCAATTTTTTGGCTTGGTCAATCGGCATTAAATCACGCAGGGCAATAGTGCCACCCATATCAGGAATAAGCCCCCATTTTCCTTCTAGAATAGATAATGAACTGTCAGCTGTGGCAAACCTAAAATCAGCGCCTAGGGCTATTTGTAAGCCACCACCCCAACATCGACCATGAATGGCGCAAATAACAGGGGCGGGAATATCTCGCCAACCCGTGGAAACTATTTGGGCTAAATTCGCGCGCCAAGGCAAGGCTTTAAACAAAAGCTTTATCATACTGCTTGATGATTTCATGATTGATTTTACATCTAATCCTGAGCAAAAATCATCACCAATACCTGACACTATCACCGCACGAATATTACGATTTTTTTGTAATGTTTTGATAGCACTACGAATAGCAAGGAACATTGCCATATCTAAAGCATTGAGCTTGTCTGCACGATTAAGCTTAACGTGGGCGATGTTATCGATGATTTCTACATTGACTCGTTGCTCGGTCATGGGCGTCCTTGTATTGCAATGCTAGTTGGCAAATAGCGTTCATTTGCTGGTACATAGCTTGAAGATTAATTTATTGGTATGACCAGTACCTTAGCGAAAGTCGTTATTGATGTCTACTTTCTAGCTGCTCGCCTTAAAGCGAATACTTGTAAATAAAGCGGATTTATCGCACATTGTCGCTACACCTTTATTTTCAATCATTTTCTACGGCGAAATATAATGAATAAAAAGCTACTTTTATCCAGTGTTTTAACTTTAGTTAGCGCACAATTATTTTTAGGTAACGCTGCGCAAGCTCATCAAGAAAAGCCTTTTGCTATCGCAATTCACGGCGGCGCAGGCACAATAAATAAAAGTAAAATGACTGATGAAAAACGTTTAGCCTATGAAACTAAATTAAAGCAAGCGCGAGATGCAGGTTATGCTTTATTGGCTAAAGGTGAATCTAGCCAAGCAGCAGTGATTGCTGCTATTCAAATATTAGAAGATTCACCGTTATTTAATGCTGGAAAGGGCGCAGTTTATACTTTTGAAGGCAAGCATGAGCTTGACGCCTCTATTATGAATGGTAAAACCTTAAATGCTGGTGCAGTATCGGGTGTTAAAACCGTTAAAAGCCCAATAGCTTTAGCTGAAAAGGTGATGGAGAAATCAGTTCATGTCATGCTAAGTGGTGAGGGCGCTGATAATTTTGCTAAACAGCAAGGGTTAGCCCGTGTTGAAAATAGTTATTTTGATACTGATGCTCGATATCAGTCGTTACTTCGAGCGAAAAAGAAGTTGGCTGAAAAAGAAAAAGAATTAGAAGACTTTCAAGCTGCTCATCAAACACTCGGCAATGAATACAAATATGGCACTGTTGGTGCGGTAGCGCTTGATAAATCAGGTACCTTAACCGCAGGCACTAGCACAGGCGGCATGACCGCAAAACGTTTTGGACGTATCGGTGATGCACCGATTATTGGTGCAGGTACGTACGCGAATAATGACAGTTGTGCTGTTTCTGCCACCGGTCATGGTGAATATTTTATTCGTTATCATGTTGCCGCAGACATTTGTGCGCGTATGCAATATCAGGGTATTAGTCTTGAAAAAGCGGCTGATGTTGTTATTAATGATGTATTAGTGAGCGCTGGTGGTTCAGGCGGTATTATTGCCATTGATCCTGCGGGCAATATTGCTATGCCATTTAATAGCTCGGGCATGTATCGTGCGAGTAAGTCGTCAACAGGCGAAGAATTTGTTGGAATATTTAAAGATGATTAATAAAAATAAAAACTTGAAAATTGGCGTTGCTGCAAAAAAATCAAACACGCTTGTAAAAGCATGTAATTTAAAAATTGCTGCGGCGATGTTGATGTCGATGGCGCTAACGGGCTGTTCAGATGATGTTGGTAAAGTCAGTTTAGGCTTGTTTACCACCAAAGATGTGGTGATTAACGCGAAGCAAGACCCAATTGTCAAAGGCGTAACTTGTCACATCAGTCATGTTGAAGCTGATTTAGACTTTTCTGATCCGTCAGACATGAGCATAGCTTGTCGACAAACCGGTGAAATATCAGCACAAGCTTTGGCGCAAATTGATCGGTCAAAAAATGGTGAAGTGGTTTTTAAAGAATCGAAAAGCATTTTGTTTAAAAGCCTAAAAGTCAGACGTATTTACGATGCTGAACATAAAACCCTTATTTACCTGTCTTATTCAACGAAGGAATCATCGGGTAGCCATCATCATTCATTGTCTACTGTGCCTTTATATAATACCAAGGCGTGGGATTGGGCATTGGCACAAGATGTAAAAAATTAACCGTTGTACTTTGAAAACTTAAAGTAAGCGTCAGAAATTAACCAGAATGACTTTATATTTCCGCCGTATTTGGCTGAAAAATAAATATAAATCTCATCAAATGAAAAGTAGTAGAAATTATGTTGGCAAACCTGTTTAGCCCAAAAACAATTATTGATGAAAACACTAAAAACTGGATCCATGACACCTTTGCATGGGCCGTGGAAAACTTTGATATTAATGTGCTAAAAAATGATGCGCGTTTGGTATTACCGACTAATGATTTTTATCCGGGTAGTGTTAGTAGTATTGATGAAATGGCGCAAGCTATGTTCACCAAAACTAAAAAATACGCCGGTATGCAGCAGTGGCCAGTACAAATAACATCAAGCACGCCTGCAAGCCAGACCGCTATTGAAGATTTAACTTTAGGGGAAGTGGTTCGTGGTGATAACGCAGATGTAGCACTAAGCGAAGGAAACGACGCCTTGATGTTAGGTTTTACGCCCAATCAAGTGAACCAACCGCAAGATTTAATTGCCGGTATTAGCCAAGCGCTTGCCAGTATTTTAGTGGTTTCTAATAAAGTGTTACCGCCGGGTGGAAAAGAGTATTTACCGCAAGCGATTGACTTAGTTGCCTGTTTTATGGGCTTTGGCGTTATATTTGCTAATACAGCTTACCAATTTAAAGGCGGCTGTGGCTCGTGTAATAACGCCAGTTTGAATCGCCAAGCAGCGCTTACTGAGCCTGAAACCTTATATGCTTTAGCGCTATTTTGTGTTTTGAAAAAAGAACCAATGAAAAATGTTAAAGGTCACTTGAAGTCGCACTTACGAAAAGACTTTGTTAATGCTTATAAAGGTATTGAGAAGTCAATTTCTACCAGTACACAACCAGCCTTATTGGCGGTATTGAATTAATTGCACCATGAACGAGTAGTAGGAATAAAAAAGTTTAGAAATAATTAGCTAAATGGATGATTTATTTGCAAATGCGTCTACAGTTAATAGTGTATACCTAAACTATTTGAAGATGTATCTACAAGTAGTTTGCGTATAGATTTTATTTTAATTTTTAGGGATCCGCTATGGAATCATTACAAGTAAAAGAATATATGAACCATTATCCTGTAACTTTCACCCCTGAAATGGTGGTTGAAGAGGCAGCTTTACGGTTTTTAAAAACCAAGCAAATCGGTGGTCCTGTCATTGATAAAAATAATCAGTTAAAGGGGTTTTTATCAGAAAGTGACGTGTTAGCTAAAATGATCGAAACCATTTACTACAACGAGCATATTGCTGATGTTGCTGACTTAATGCGAAAAGATGTATTAACAGTAAAACCGTATGACAGCGTTATTGAGCTTGGTCAGCAAATGCTGAAAAATAAGCCTAAGGTATATCCAGTGGTCGATGATGATGAAAATTTACTCGGCACTATTTCTCGTAATGATGTACTGCGCGCTATCGATTTACATTTACGCTCAGGCTATAAAAGCTAGTTGATTTTGCGTTAATCAGTAACCACAGCTGTTAGCGCTTTATTCTTTAACTTGATATTTTAGTTCAACAAAAAATAGCAAAAGACTACATCCGAAAGGGTTACGTATTCATTTGCTATTGTTTACCTGTTAAACTGTTTTTTTGTTATTTGTGTTGAGTCTGTTTTGTCTTCTGTTACCCCCGCTAATTCTGCTGCTACTGAAAAAAAATCTAATAAAACCAATGAAAATATCACGGTAAAAGCACTTTTTGACCGTTTACATCAAGTTAAACTGTCGGACAAAGCGCGGATAAGAAAACGCTTATTGGGCGTTAAAAAAATAACTCATGCCGACAAGCAGCAAAAAGCGCTACAACAAATTGCTGTGTCAATTGAACAGTCGATAGAGAACAAGCAAGTTCGTCGCGCTAATTTACCTAAGGTGAGCTACCCAGAAGGCCTGCCGGTTTCTCAAAATGTTGATGTTATTGCTAAGGCCATCGCCGAAAATCAAGTGGTGATTATTGCCGGTGAAACTGGCTCAGGTAAAACTACACAAATTCCGAAAATATGTTTACAACTTGGTCGTGGTGTTGACGGTATTATTGGTCATACACAACCACGTCGAATTGCAGCAAGAACAGTAGCAAACCGTATTGCCGATGAACTTAATACTAAACTAGGTAATGCTGTTGGCTATAAGGTGCGTTTTAACGACCAAGTGAGCGAACACAGTTATATCAAGCTGATGACTGATGGTATTTTGCTTGCTGAAATGCAAAAAGACAGGCTCTTGCGTCAGTACGATACCTTGATTATTGATGAGGCACATGAACGTAGCTTAAACATTGATTTTATTTTGGGTTACTTACGTCAAATATTGCCGAAGCGTCCTGACTTAAAAATCATTATTACTTCTGCAACCATTGACCCTGAAAAGTTTGCGAAACATTTTGCTAGTGCCAACGGTGAGCTAGCGCCGATTATTGAAGTGTCTGGTCGAACTTTCCCCGTAGAAATGCGTTACCGCCCGCTGAATGAAATGAGCGATGAAAGTAATGGTGATGCTGATATTATTTCAGGCATTCTCAATGCGGTAGACGAGCTTAGTTCGGATGGCAGCGGTGCAACAACTGATGGCGACATTTTGGTGTTTCTCAATGGTGAACGAGAAATTCGAGATACCGCACGTGCTTTGGAAAAGGCAAACCTACGTCATACCAATGTTTTACCTTTGTATTCGCGCTTAACCGTTGCTGAGCAAAATTTAATATTCAAGCCTCATAGTGGCCGTAATATTGTTTTGGCGACTAACGTTGCTGAAACCAGTTTAACCGTGCCGGGCATTAAATATGTTATTGACCCAGGTACTGCAAGAATATCGCGTTATAGTTACCGCACCAAAGTACAACGTTTGCCGATAGAGCCTATTTCACAAGCCAGTGCCAATCAACGTGCGGGTCGTTGTGGCCGTGTATCTTCAGGTGTTTGTATTCGCTTATATTCTGAAGACGATTACTTAAACCGCCCAGAATTTACCGACCCAGAAATACTACGCACCAATTTAGCGACCGTTATATTACAAATGTTGTCGTTAGATTTAGGTGAAATTTCAGACTTTCCTTTTGTGCAGCCACCAGATAACCGCAATATAAATGACGGTGTTCGCTTACTTGAAGAGCTAGCGGCAATTGACGCCAACGCAAACCAAGTTAAGTTAACGCCGATTGGTCGTTCGTTATCAAAATTCCCGATAGATCCGCGTTTAGCGAAAATGATTTTAACGGCGGCTGACTTAGGCTGTATTGAACAAATATTCATTATTGTTAGTGCCTTAAGTATTCAAGACCCACGTGAACGTCCGCATGAAAAACAGCAAGCTGCCGATGAAAAACATGGCCGTTTCAAAAATAAACAATCGGATTTTGTCAGTTTATTGAAGTTGTGGAGCTACGTTGAAGAGCAGCAAAAGCAGTTAACCAATAATCAGTTTCGTCGTTTGTGTCAGAAAGAATTTTTATCCTACGTACGACTTCGAGAATGGCAAGATATTTACAGTCAATTGACGCATTCATTGCGGGAATTAAAAATCCCGATGAGTCGTATTGAGCTAGATTTATCTGAAGAAGCTGAAAAAAATCCAGTTAACGGCAATTTAGACATTGTTCACCAAGCGATATTATCGGGGTTATTGAGCCATTTAGGCCAACAAGATGAGAACCGAGAATACAAAGGCGCACGCGGCAGCAAATTCTTTATTTTCCCGGGCTCTGCGTTAGCTAAAAAATCACCTAAGTGGCTAATGGCGGCTGAACTGGTTGAAACCAGCCGTTTGTTTGCTCGTATGGCGGCGAAAATTGACCCTTTATGGCTTGAGCCATTAGCTGAGCACTTAGTTAAACGTAGCTACAGTGAGCCGCATTGGGAAAAGAAACAGGGCGCTGTACTGGCGTTCGAACAAGTGACGCTTTACGGGTTAATTATTGTTGGTAAGCGTAAGGTCAATTTTAACAAAATTGAACCTGATACCTGTCGTGAAATTTTTATTCGAGAAGCTTTGGTCAATGGTGATAGCACTATTAAAGAAGCGTTCTTAAAAGACAATCGTCAACTGGTTGATGAAATTGAAGCGCTAGAGCAAAAAGCGCGACGTAAAGATTTCTTAATTGAAGAGCAACAGCTAGTCGATTTTTACACCGAAAAATTACCTGAAAGCGCTATTTGTCAGCGCAGCTTTTTAGCCTGGTGGAAAAAACAAAAGCAGAGCGATGGCAAGTTATTAAACTTTACCAAAGCTTTCTTACTAAAAGAAACTGCGGTTAAGCTTTCTGCTAACGAGTACCCTGAAACGTGGCAGCAGGGCAGTTTAACCTTGCCGTTAAATTATCATTTTAGTCCGGGTGATGTTGACGATGGTATTAGCGTTTTGATACCTGTCGGCATATTAAACCAAGTAGAAAACACAGGTTTTGATTGGTTAATTCCTGCCTTAAGGCTTGAGCTGATCACCGCATTGATTAGAGGTTTACCTAAGTCATTAAGACGCAATTTTGTACCCGCACCAAATTATGCTCAAGCGTGTTGTGCGGCGATATCAAATACAGGTAGCACGTTAACTGCTGCGCTTGAAAAACAATTACTGAGAATGACAGGCGTTCGCATGCCTGAAGATGCTTGGCAAAGTGTTGAGCTAGTACCACATTTATCAATGAATTTTAAAATTGTAAATGAAAATGGCAAATTACTAAAACAAGGTAGAAACCTTGACGAGTTAAAAGATGGTTTGCAAGGTCGTGTGCAAGCGTCAATTAAAAAGGTTGCAGATAAAGGCATTGAACGTAGTGATATTGCTAACTGGGACTTTAAAGACTTACCGAAAAGTTACGAAAAGAAAGTTGCTAATATCACCATAAAAGCATTTCCGGCGTTGGTTGATAAGAATAAATCAGTCGCGATTGAATTATTTGAGCATGAAAGCTTAGCAGAGCAGGCGATGTTAGATGGTGTCAGCCGCTTAATTTTATTGAGCATTCCGTCGCCAGTAAAATATCTACAACAGAAATTGCCTAACAAGTCGAAATTAGGTTTGTATTTCAATCCATTTGGTTCAATTAACGATTTACTTGATGATTGCATTGTTGCCGGTTGCCAGTTCTTAGTAAATGAATACGGCGAGTTACCGCGCGCGCAACAAGAGTTTGAAGCTTGTAAAGAGCATGTACGCGCTGAAATTGCTGACTGTGTATTAAGTGCGGCGATAAAAGTTGAACGCGTGTTGAGTTTGGCTCATGACGTACGCAAGAAAATGAAAGGTAAAATGTCGCTAAATGTTGTGCAATCACACGGCGATATTAAAAGTCAATTGGAAGCTATGGTGTTTAAAGGTTTTATCACCAAAGCTGGTTACCAGCGTTTAGATGATATTGCTCGATACTTAACGGCAATGGAGCGTCGATTAGAAAAATTACAAATTGACCCGAATCAAGATCGCCTTAAAATGTTAGAAGTTGAAAAAGTACAAAAAGCGCTAGATGCGGTTGTTGCACTGCAGCCTAAAGGTCAACCTTTGCGTAAAGAACTAGTACAAGGTTATTGGATGATTGAAGAGTTGCGAGTGTCACTTTTTGCTCAAAACTTAAAAACACCGTTCCCTATTTCGACTAAACGAATATTGAACTACCTCAAAGAATACAGCTAAATTATCTACTATGATTTGACAGTGATGGTTACGGTGAGTATAAATAAAAGTACAAGCTATAAAAATATATTGGAGTAGTAATGGTTAATTACGATGATAAGCGTAACTTTTATCGGATGATGTTAAACAGTGAAGTGACCGTGACCATTATTGATGATGAAGCGAATAGTAAAGTTTCAGCGACTTGTCGTGATTTAAGTGCAACGGGAATTGCGATTGAAATGCCACATCCATTAGAAATTAATACTGCAGTGCGCATTAGTGTTGAGTCTGCTAATAATGCCGTTCAGCCATTAGACGCTAAAGGTAAAGTGGTTCGCGTTAAGGAAGAAGGTACTGATTGCTACTTAATCGGCGTTAATATTACTGAAATTGACTAGTTAAAGTCACTTGAAAAAATTGAGGCCCTGCAACAATGTTTTGTTTCAGGGCCTAATAATATATTCGATTTGATATTCTTTGCTTAACTACTTGCTTAGCTATTTGTTTATTCGAGCACTAAGCACTAGCACTAAGCCTAAATTCATTATGCCAGCGCCCAATTCGCAGCAAAATATACCCCAATGTAACCAACGGTATAGGCAATAGTTAGATAGCCAATATTGCGCAGATAACTGATAAAACTCAATTCTTTAATTTTACTCATGGCAATAATACCGGCAGCTGAACCTATGACTAAAATTGAGCCGCCAACGCCGGTAGCATAAGTTAACATTAGCCATTCTGTTACTTTCATCTCTACATCCGCTTTTAACAATGCTGCTGTTAATGGCACGTTATCAATCACTGAAGACATAAAACCGACGATATAGTTTACTTGTATTGCCGGTAAGAACTCATATAGCTCGGTAAAGCCACTTAACACGCCTATTTCTTTTAAAATACCAACAAGCAACAATACCCCTAGGAAGAATAATAAAGCGTCGTATTCAACTTCTCGAATGTAATGTAGAACATCTTCATTTTTCTTCTTAGGTAACATGTTAGCGACTAGAAACATCACTGATAAACCAAAGAGGAAACTCAGTACTGGCGGTATTTGAAAGAATACGTTGAGCAGTAAAGTGCCAGAAATAGTCAGCATAAAAATAATGGCGATAATGATGTCGGGCTTTTCAATTTTAAGTCGTGTTTGCGATAATTGAACGTTGCCCGAAAGCCCGAATGACAATAAACTCGCCAGAGTTAAAACGCCTAAAAAAGAAGGCAGTATTAGTATCAGTAAATTCGATATGGTGACTTTGTTTTCAAGGAAAATCATCAGTGTTGTTACATCACCGGTGATTAACGAGACACCGCCACTATTTACCGAGAAAACAATCAGCGTCGCGTATTTTAAACGCTTCTTTACTTCGAGCTGCAAATTCATTACCACCGCAATTGCTACCAATGTTGCCGTGACATTGTCGGCAAAAGAAGAGAATACAAACGCGAATATCGCGATAACGAACATTAAGCCCCGCTCTGAAATACTTTTGGGTAAAATGCGTTGCACTAAAGCGGAGATAAAACCTTTACTATTTAAGTAGGCGACAAAGGTCATTGCTGACATGAGAAACAGCCATAAGGTTGCTATTTCTAATAAATTTTCATTTAGTTGATGATTAGTTTGAATACTGTCATTGCTGTTAATGGGGAATATGAAGGCCAATATCCAGCACAATGTGCCGAAAAATAGCGTGGTTTTAGCTTTGTTTATATGAATTAAATCTTCAGTAATGATCATTATAAAACTGATAATGACTAAGATGAGAATAATCGTATTGATCATGATTTTTTATTACCTGTAATACCAACCTCATTAAGTTTTGCGCACTTGTGTTGATTTATTTTAATCAGCAAAACCAGAGCACAAACTTAATGAAGCTAGATAATTAATTTTTGACATCGACTAAGCCCAATGAAACTTAATTAATTGGAGAAATACGATGTAAGTGAGCTTAAATTTTTAACCTAAAAATTTAACGGTGGGTCACTATTACTTAAAAAAAGGCAGGTAAAACAGAAAATGGAAATTGAGTTAGCATTAATGTTGAAGCTAGTTTGGTCATTAAATTCGATGGCTAAGCGATTGTGACTTGCTTCAGAAGATGAATTTTCACTGATGAAACATAGCTGACATTCATGCTCTTCAACAACCGCGTGTTCTTGAGCGTGAGCCATTGAGAATATCGAGCTTAATAGCCATGAAAAGAGTAAAAAAGCGCGCAGCAAACAACTCAGTGCTGATGTTGGTATTCTTGAGTTGTTTTGTGAATTCATAAGGTCTAAATAATTTTATGATTATTGTTGATATTTGTTGTCTTTATTTTTTAACACACCTAGCTAGCGATATTTGATGCTAGCTAGGATACGTTTTCGTTACTCTACTTGGCAGACTAATCCTTTAAGGTAATAACCTTCCGGGTAGTTTGACGATACGGGGTGATCAGGTGCTTGATGAAGTCTATCGACAAAATAAGCCTTTCTTTTTGCATCTAATGCCGCGTCAGCCACTACTTTTTGGAATAAACTTGCTTCCATTAAGCCAGAACATGAAAACGTTAACAACGTACCGTTAGGTTTTAGCAATTGCATGGCTAACATGTTGATATCTTTGTAGCCTCGGCACGCCCCCGTTAATTGAGCTTTAGACTCAACAAATTTAGGAGGATCAAGAATAATCATATCAAATGTACGTTTTTCATCACGGTATTGGCGTAATAATTTAAAAACATCGGCTTTAACAAATGACACGTTTTTATCTGTTAGTCCATTAAGCTCGACATTTTGTTTGGCAAGATCTAAAGCACTTTCTGAAACATCAACGTTGATAACTTCTTTTGCGCCATTGGCCGCACAATGTAATGAGAAAGTACCAGTATAAGAAAAACAGTTTAATACGCTTTTACCTTTGGCATATTTACCCGCCGCAACTCTTGATTCTCGTTGATCTAAATAAAAGCCGGTTTTATGGCCTTCAGCAACATTAACGTGAATTTTAATACCATGTTCTTCAATAACGCATTCTGTTGAATCTTGGGGCTCAGTTAACCAACCTGTAACAGGCTCTAAGCCTTCTTTCTTACGAACATCAACGTCTGAACGTTCATAAATATGACAACCTGGATAAAGCTCTTTTAGACATTCGACTAAGGTATAACGGTGAAAATCTGCACCAGCACTCAGGAGTTGGCAAACAACAAAATTGTCATACTTATCAATAGTGATGCCAGGTAAACCATCAGATTCACCCGCGATAAGACGATAGCCAGTTAAACCACCGTTTTCGATAAACCAATCACGACGAGCTTGTGCCTTTAACAATTTATTACGAAAAAAATCAGCATCTATTTCTTCATCAATTTCAAAAGTCCAAACGCGAACTCTGATTTGAGATTCTGGAGAGTATGCGCCTTTAGCTAGCCAGTTTCCCTTATTGTCAAAGACATCAACAGTATCACCAAGCATAGGGTTGCCTTTGATTTTGTTGATGGCTTGAGAAAATATCCACGGGTGTTTTCGCAGTAATGATTTTTCACGAGCAACTTTTAAATAAATTCTTGCTGACATATGCCTATACTTATAATTAACAATAATAATTGCGCGAGTTTAGTCAATGCATTAGTCGCGTGCAATGTTCTAGGTTAACTATTTCTCATTTACTGCGATAAATGAGGATTTTTAAGCGAAAAATAACAATAGTCAGTAGCAAAAGGTAAGGTGAAAAATTATGAATGTAAGTTATATGGCGCATGTAAGCGGTAAAGTACAAGGAGTTTATTTCAGGGCTTCTAGTCAACAGGTTGCCATTGATCATGGTTTAAGTGGTTACGCACGTAACTTAACTGACGGTGATGTAGAAGTATTGATGTGTGGTGAAAAGCACGAAATAGACAAAATGCTGGAATGGCTAGCCCATGGCCCTCCGCAAGCTGAAGTAGACAATATTGAAGCGAAAAAAGTACCTTGGCAAGAGCACCATTTTTTCGCTATTAGTTAGAGGAAATTTAGCTGTACTTAATATTCATCTGCAATTAGTGCTGATCTATTGGTATTAAACGCTAGATAAGGCAAAATATTACATAATTTAGTTATTCCATTAGGAAGTAAGTTGCAGTATTTAGCCATTAATGAACAGCAAACGCTGTATTTTTGTGAAACGGAATTGCCTGAAATTTCCAGTGATGAATGCTTGATCAAAGTTCGAGCTATTGGTGTTAATCGAGCAGATATTTTGCAAAAGCAAGGTAAGTATCCAGCGCCCGCGGGAGAATCTGAAATTGTTGGTATTGAAGCTTGCGGGGATATTGTTGCCATTGGTAGTGAATCAACGTTAAATGGTGCTTTTGCTATCGATGATAAGGTTTTTGCCATTGTCCCAGGCGGTGCATATGCAGAGTATGTAAAAGTAAAAACAGCACACCTTTTCAAATTACCTCATAATTTTTCTTACGTTGAAGGCGCAGCCATTGCTGAAGCCTATTTAACGGCCTATCAGTGTTTATTTTTCATTGCTGACTTAAAGCCACATTCAAAGGTATTAATTCACGCAGGTGCAAGCGGTGTCGGTAGTGCTGCTATTCAATTAGCAAAAAGCTTACATTGTCACGTTACCGTTACGGTTGGCAATGACGAAAAAGTATCGGCTTGTAAGGCATTAGGTGCTGATGAAGTCATAAATTATCAGTTGGCTGACTTTGTTAGTTACTCGAAAGAGAAAAAGCAGAATTATGACGTTATTGTTGATGTAGTTGCCGGGGCGTATGTAAATAAAAATATAAGTGTTTGCGCATTAGACGGGCACATTGTGATGTTATCAATGTTAGGTGGACGTTATGCTGAAAGTATTGATGTCGCTAAAATGCTGTTAAAGCGCATCAATATAACGGCAACAACGCTTAGAAACCGCACTGATGAATATAAAAATAAATTAGTAAATGCTTTTAAAGCGGACTTTTATCAGCAATTTGAACAAGGGATAATAAGCCCTGTTATTTATCAACAGAGCTCGTGGCAAGAAGTTGAAAATGTTCACCAAGTGATGATGAACAATGAAAATATTGGCAAAATTATTTTAACCATAAATGATTAATTTTTTGTGCTGGGTTTAACATTCTAAATGCCACACTTGAACATCATTACACGTTAAGAGCTTGATGCTGCAACACCGGCAACGGCAACACTGCTTGCTGCTGCACTTGCTTGTTGAGTAGAAATTTGGCTGGTAATAACGGTAGAGTTCTGATGTTCACTAGCGATAATGCAAGTACCGTAGCCTAGTCCTTTAAGTTGGTTTTCCCAAGTAATTTCGCCATCTTGGGCGTTCAAACAATATAAATGTCCACCAGAATATGCGAATACGCTGTTGGCTTCATAGTAAACATTAGTGATTGTTGAGCTGCGTAGTTTCGTTTTCCATAACTCAGCACCATCTTTTTTATTCACACAAACAACATGGTTATTAATGCCTAAAAATAGTTTGTCCATAGTGTGTTCCTTTGTTTTTATTTTTATTTGTTAGGTTTTACTTACCAACTTCCTGCCAATTACTTGCTAATAACCCGTAGTCATATTGATCTGTCCATTCATCACCCATAAGATAATGATCTTTAAAAAAAGCTTCTCTTTTAAAGCCTAGTTTTTCCATGACTCGATACGAAGAAATGTTTCTTGGATCGCATTTAGCAACAATTTTGAAAAAACCAAGTTCTTTGATGATGTAATCAATCAGTAAACTTGCCGCTTCTGTACAAATTCCTCGGCCGGCTGCTTTTTCACTCAAGCGATAACCAATTTCAGCACGTTGGTGCTCCCAATCTTCTATACGAAATACTACCTCACCAACAAGCGTGTCATCTTCTTGTAAGCAAATAACTAAGCCGTTCCAATGTCCTGACGCTAAATTCCACGGTTTTGAAAGCTGCATAACAATTTCCATTGTTTCTTCATCACTTTCAGGCGGGCGAATATAACGGCAATTTTCGGGATCTTGTCGATATACTTTTATTACAAGGTAATCTGCTCTAGTTGCCGGCCTAAGGTAAATGTTTTTGGATGATAATGCAGGAGCCAAATGTTGTTCATTTAACTCTATTTTCATAGCCATGTGCTTTGGTCTTATTATTGATGAGTGTTGGCTTTATTTTGCGCACGATATAATTGAATTGTAAATGATTTTTCTGCTTTACCACTTACTATCACCTGTAAGGCATTACTGCTTATTTGTCGGTACTCAATTTTGTTTGGAAAGTCATGTTGCATATTTTCAAAAACAAATTGTTTATTTTTACAATGGTTAAGTTTAAAAGCGATAGGCAACGGATTATGCGAAACTTTAGCTAGGTAGAACACTTCATCAGTCATTTTTACTAACCTTAGTGACTCGCTGCTGCTATTCGTTTTTCCTTGGCCTTCAAATGTATCATCACTGACTTTTTGCCAAATTTCATTTACGAAACTTGCTGACTTATCCGTTTGCCATTCTCCAATAAGCCAATTTAATGGGGTTAATGAAGAAAAGGTGTTTGCATGGATGTTAGTGCTAATCAATAGACTGATGAGTAACAAGGCATTCGTGACTAATTTTGTCATGATGTTATTAATGCTCCGAAAATACTAATTGTTCTGCGCTAAATGATAGTACTTAGGAGCTAACTTTTTTTCAATTTTTGTTAATCGTAGCTGTAGTTTTTTATTTGTTGAGTTGGATGTAGTAAGTTGTATTTGTAAATCATCAACTTGCGCTTGCAAATGTTGGTTGTTGCTTTGATGTGTTTTGTAGATGCTAATTTGAAATAGCAAAATGAATGTCGTTGTTAATAGTAATATGGTTGGTAAATTAACTAAGTTTTTCATCGACTTTCCTTGTTAATAAGATCAGTTATGTGGATAACAAAAATCTAGGTTATAAAAGCAAGGTAGGCTGCAGCGATAAAAGAGTTCTATTACTATAAAAAAATTTTATTAGAAAAGAGAATAGGGATAAATTTTTTGTTGAGGACTATGCTGGTAACTATTATTAAAGTGAGCGCAAACTATTGCGCCCCGATAACATTGAAGGTGTTAATCTCCATATTCGATGAAGTAGTCACATTGTGATTGTGACACTCCTCGTTCTTCACAATAGGAGTGTCTTTTATATTTTTGGTAGGTGCTAAAACTCATAGTAAGCAACGTGAAAATAATAATAGGGGCAATAACCCAGTTTAATAGATTCATTCCTATGGTCGTTAAGTTTGTATCTAAGACTAAGCTAGATAACTTTTTTGCCAAACTTCTAATTGTTGCCATAGCGCTTAAATCACTTTAATTATTAAACATTAATTTCACAGAAAAATTTCAAGCTAAGGCTATAACTTATCAGCAAACTTTTTACATTTTTTAATTGGAATTAACCATGCTGTTTTCTTTTCTTTTACTAATGCTTTGATGTAACCACCGCCGCCTAATTTATCACGACTAATTTCATCAGCTTTTGCTTTTAGTTTGATCGCACGAATTAGCATGCCTTTATCAGCCAATTTTTTTGAACAAACTTCATATTTTGCAGCAAAACTAGCGGCAACTTTTTCGTCAAAGCCAGCGTGCGCGGTAGACGCCATTCCTAAACTAAGTACGGCACTTAATACAACACCTGATGCGGTATTTAACGCTAATTTTTGAATGATTGTTTTTACGTTATTCATAATTCTTACTCTTACAGTGTTTGATAAAATGTATTATCCTCTTATTTGGAGGGAAAACAGTTAAAAACCCTCTTTAAATTGTTATGAATTGTACAGAGTAAACAATATTGCTTAATTTGCTGATACGATTGCCCAATCATCATCAAGCGTTGATAGGAGCTGTCTGTTTAAAAAAAGCAGCTAACCTATGGTGATTAGGTGTAATTAATTTGATGACACTCATTAATAGTTTTGAATGTTAGGAGAACTGCTGTGGATCACAGTAACGATATAGATGAACAAGAAGTAATGGAAAGCTTTCGTAAAATGAAGCGCCATGTGGGTATTGTTTATTTTATGAATACGTTAAGACATGACTCATATCGTGATATTGATGATCCTAACTATCGAGATCCGACTAATGCTGAGGTAGTAGAAGTTATTGATACTATGGCTTTTCTTGGTTTTAAGAAAACAGATGTTGCGAAGTTGTTAGGTATTAGAACGGCCAGTAAAGATAAAACAAAAACACTTCGAAAATGGTGTGAAGGGGAGCCTGATGCGTTATCAAGCATTCCTTATTCCTCATGGGTTCACCTTTTGGTATTAAGTGGCAAAAAATGTTTGGTGAATGTAGTTCCCGAAGAAGGTTGGGCTCGAAATTTACCGTGATGAAATATGCCACTTCTTTTTGAATATGTTTTGAATATGTTTTGAATTGCTAGGGTAAAAGTATAGGGAAGATATGAACAATAAAATTAACATTCGTACGGCTTCAGAAAAAGACTATCAGTTTATCTATGAGCTTTCACCACGTTTAGCGGAAGTCGCAAATTTAGCGTGGCATAGTGAAGAGGTAATACAAACCATGCAAGATGGATACATCAATGCTGTTTTAAATGATACATCTGTGCCTTTTACATTATTGATAGCAGAATATAGTGAAACCTCTTTAAGCTTTATTCATGTGAAAGCGCACAAAGATGAAATTTCTGAAGAGATGTGCGCCATGGTAACATTATTGGCGGTTTCACCCTCTGGCCAAGGTAAAGGTATTGGCAAATTATTAATGCAAGCTGCTGAACAATGGACGAAGCAACAAGGCTATCGATTATTACACTTAGAGGTTTTTGCTAATAATGACAATGCCCAAGGCTTTTATAATAACCTTGGGTTTAAGCCTGAAATGATGACGATGGTGAAAGCGCTGTAACCATACTCATTTCAACTACTATATTAATGGCAGATACTATTTTAAATCAGAGGGCTCCTAAGAAGGTGGATATTTATTTGTCTTTAAATAATATGGATATATTTTTTATACAGATATTTATCTGACTCATTTTTTAATAATAATTTTTAGTTTTAGCATTTATTCAGATAATAACGGCTTAGATTTTAGGAAGCACGAATTTTACATACCCAAGGCACTTAAATATATAATTTCAGAGTTAATGCCACTACGAATGTAATGGTTTTCTCGGCAACTGCTCCTGCATTACTCAAATATCCTACATCAGTGTGGGAGCCTTATCGACTTGCTGAACCCCGCAGCTTCAGGACATTTGGGTATAGGTACGTTAATAAAGCTCAATCAAATCTTTTTTTAATGCATTCATATGTGTCATTAATAACTTTTCATTGTTAACGTCGCTGACATATCTGGCACTTTTAGGCAGTTGTGCAATGATTTCAAACGCATCAAATGTTAATGAGTAGGTCCATAATTGCATTTTTTTGTTTATACCCATTAAGCTATGAGCTGTCATTGCTACACGATTTTGCTCTAATTGATTATATAAGGCTTTTAACTCTTTTAATTCTTCTCCTTGAGTGCCTTGAAGCCAAAATCGTTGGCTAGTATCGAGAAAAACTAGCTGACGATTATCTGTAATATTAGCCCACACAGCATTTTTAGCGTTTAGCTTAGTGAACTGTGCCGATTTAAGGTTGAAAAGGTATAGTTGTTCATCACCATCTTCTCGGGCAAGTACTAATAATTCATTTACACTATACCATTGCATTATGTTATGTATCGGTAGCTTAGTACTAACAATGTCAAACTGGCCGTTTAAGCTAAAAATATATAAGCTATCTTTTGCTATAGTAGCAATCCTCTTACCTGAAGGAGACCATGCAATGTCTTTGCTTTGTATTCCTCCGTCCAAGCGGCTTATCTGAAATTGATGATCACCGTCATAAGTCCATAATTGACGTTTACCTGTTCGTTTAGAGGTGAAGGAAATTAATTCCCCGTTTGGTTGGAATTTAGGATTATCCTCACTCTGGTTCGATCTTGAAAAATGAAATTTACTTAATTTTATTGGCTCTTTTTTACTATCAATATCAGTGAGGTTTAACATTATATTATCTGTGTCGGCGATCACTTCAGTCGCTACAACTCGTTGATTTAGTGAACTGTAACTAGGGTTATATAATCCATGTCTTTCAGCCATGTTGATTTTCTGAATTTCACCATTTTCAAATAACTGATAAAGACCATTTGATGTAGACGTTATTAAGTGCTCACCTGATGGGTGGTATTGAACCGAGAGATAGTTTAAAGCCGATATTCCATCTGGCAGTATTATCTGCTTGCTCGATTTAATATTCCCTTGTAGGTCAACAATATCAAGCTGATGAGTATTTGTTTTTGAAATACTCAAAATGGCAAGTTTTTCCTTCTTAAGGTCAACGTCATATTCATATATATAGCTATTTTCAGCTTGGTATATATCGTGTATTACGTCTGTTTTTGGGTTATATAACTGTAATGATGACTTTTCATTATTAGCGTGTATGAAAGCAATCTGCCCGTGTGGTAACCATTTAGCTTGCCAAATAGGATTTTTTCCACATGCTAATCGGTTAACAGGAGTTTGGGGTGTTGTTATACCATCAATTACCGTTAAAGACTTTACTGACCAACAATAGTCGAGCGAATTATCTTCATGTGGACAGCCTTTGCGCTCAACAAAGGTAATTTGATTGCCATCAGGAGACCAATTCGGTTTACCATAAATACCCGCTACGTCAGTCAATTGGTACTCTTTTTGACTGACAAGATCTTTTGTCCATAAATTGCTGTAGCAATTATTGATATGTCTTTGAAATAGAATAAAACGTCCGTCAGCTGAGTAACTACCATTAGACTCCCAATCATCACTACTTGTTATTATATTTGCTTTTGAAAAGTGTATCTCTTGAGAATTTTGCAAGTTAAAGGTCGTACTGAAAGCGGCAATCAAGAGTGTAGTCAATAGTGCAATAAGTAAAATTCCCCGTCGTCTTAGGTCATTGTTTTCTATAGATTCTTCTGCATTTACTGACTTATTTGTTGAGGTAATTACATCACAAGGCGCTAAGGTAATATGTGCTTCTAAACTATAACCTTGTTTTGCATGAGTTTTGATGATTCTCGGTGATTTACTATCATCTTTAAAAGCTTGTCTTATCTGAAATATACACCGCTGCAATGTGTTGATCGTGACAACTCGATCGCTCCATACGCTTGCCATCAACTCATCAAAGCTCACTACTTGGCCTTGGTGCTCAACTAGCATTGATAATACGGCCATTACCTTAGGAGGGTAGCGACTAATTTTCTTATCTTTCGTTATTTGATTTCGAGAAAGATCGACATAGTAATCGTCAATAAAAAATTGAGCTTTATTCATTTTTATACCGTAGGTCAGTGAAAAATCAGCGAGAAGTCAGCACGTTTCATTGTAAGTTTTAAAATTTTTTATTATCGTAACACACTAAAATACATAAACTAATTTATGTAAGTAACCAATTCAACTAATTTAGTGTGGCACTTGATAATAGAGTCATACTTATCTTTGTACTGAGGCTTCAAGTGGCTTGGGTATAGATGGGTTTTTAATCGTAATTTGCTTTACACAAGGGATTTTCATGCGTTTTATTATATTGATACTTTTTATTTTTACTGCTGAACTCAGTGCATATTCTTCTGATGAAATTATTGGTAAAAAACTAATAGTACACTCGGAAATTATTGGTGAGGACAGGCCTATTTCTATATACATACCCGCAGGAATAAAAAAAGATGAATCCCTTTATGTTATATATTTACTTGATAGCCAACACCACTTTCATACGGTTACAGGTATCGTGCAGTCTTTAGTGGATTACAAGCAAATACCACAAACTATGGTTGTTGGCATAGAAACAACAAACAGGCCTCGTGACTACCTACCCAAAGTGAATGGTGAACCTAAAACTAAATTTCAAGCATTTGCCTTATCTAAATGGCCTGATTCAGGGCAAGAAAAGTTTATGAAATTTCTCAAACAAGAACTATTTCCGTTTATTGAGAAAAACTATGCTACATACCCGCATCGAACACTTATAGGTCATTCAAATGGTGGAACATTGGCGCTGTCGGCGATGTATGAATATCCAGAGCTGTTTAATAATTACTTAGCCATCAGTGCAAATGGTTGGTGGAGCTCTGATGAAGTTGCTGAAAATTCGTTGAAATTAACTGATGAAACTCGCGCTAGTGAAAGGCTGTTTATCAGTGTGGCGGGTGAGGGGGGACGATTTTATACCGGTACATTAGCATTACTGTCCAATATGGAAAAAAATAAACCTTCAAATCTAGCTTGGCAATTTAAACATTACCCTGAACGCAGCCATATGAGTGGTATATTACCAGCAGTAAGTGAAGGGCTTGAATATCTTTATGATCATTTGAATTTTCGTATTACTCCTCAATTAGCCAAATATGCAAAAATTTCTGTCATCAAGAACTATTATTCTGAATTGTCGAAACAATCTGGTTTTAATATCCCAATTCCTATTAATACTTATGTCGCGTTTGCCGAGCAACAACAGATAAATGAACGTAATGAAGCAGCACTTAATACACTTATTCAATTTACGGTTGATTATCCAGATTTACCTTACGCGCATATGAGCTTAGCTCAGGGTTACACCAAATCAGCTATGTTTAAAAAAGCTTATGAGAATTTCAAGCTAGCGCTTAATGTAGCGAAGCGGCTAAAACTAGAAGAAAACACCATTGATGCATTACAAGATATGGTTAACAGTACTCAGGCAAAACTATAATATTGTAGGAAAGTAACGACAAACCCCAAGGTTTTTACAATAACCTCGGGGTTAATCTGAAATGATAAATATATTTAAAGCACTGCAGTAACAGAGGGGTGATTAAAACGCCCAACCAAGTACTAGTGATAAGTCTTTGACATCGTAATTATATGAGCCACTAACGTCATTTTCATCGCTATAACTTTCTTTAATCGACAGTATTGAATACTCCACACCGAGATAAAAATTTTCTGTAAACCTATATTCAGCGCCTACGCCATAGTAAAAGTCGTTGCCGCTGACATCTTCGTTTCTTCGAGAACTAAAAACGGTCAAATGCTTAGGGGAGAATGTTCCAAACTCCCATCGAGCGATACCTACTCTAGCGTTGATTGATACGTTGCTAAGTAATTGCCATTGTCCTTTAACGCCAAGTCTTAAAGAGTCAATTTCTATTGGCAAAATTGCAGTATGAATGATGTCATACTCTGGTCCAAAGCAGCACGCTCCGCCGCTAGGTGTTCCAGGCAGTTGCGTTGGAGATCTAAGTTCTACTTTATTAGTAACACTACCATGATCGTACTTTGCTAACTCGAAAGTTAGATAATCAGTGTATTTGTAACCAACTCTAAATGCTAAAGACTTATCATCTAAATTAGATTCATATTTCTTTTCACTTTGATAATTTACTGGCGTAGCATTTACTTTATGTTTTGATTGGCCAATCAAAATTTCTGAGATAAAACCTGACTCTGCGATTGCTGAAAATGATGTTGAGAAAAGCAGTGAGGAAAGTATTACCCCAGTGGTTAACTTGTTCATTTAATTCCTTTTTATTTGTTAAGTTAGCGAGTTTAAAGTAGCCGATTTATTTTTGCGATGATCATAATTTGATGTCGGCTTAAAATCAACGTGTTAATGTAAGTACTTGGTAGTTTCTATTGAAAATTTCCGATAAAATTCATAAAGGTAACTTAGAACATAGCATTAAGATGCAGTTTAAACTGTTATATAAATTTGATGAGGTGTTAATGTTTAGCATTACTAATTTAGAGCATAACTATGAGTGAACTTAGTGAAAGTAAAAAAGTAGCAAATTCCGGCAGCTGCTTATGTGGCAAAGTCAGCTTTAGTGTTGCGCAGTTTGAACCCTTAGTCGGGCATTGCCATTGTACTATGTGCCGAAAGTTTCACGGCGCGGCGTTTTCTACTTTTGTTGAAATAAAGCTTGAGCACTTAACTTGGCTAAATGGTGAAAGTGAATTAAGCGCTTACCAGGCTGACAACGGTACCGTACGAAAATTTTGTCAGCATTGTGGCTCTAGTTTACTGTTCATTTCTAGCTTTAATCAGCAAGCTAAAACCGTGGAAATAGCGTTAGCTTGCTTTGATGATTTAGAAACAGTAATGCCTGATGCCCATATCTATTTGGAAAGCAAGGTTGATTGGTATCAACCTCATGATGACTTAGCTAAATTTCAAGGTTATCGAGAATAATTACCATAGGTAAATTTATTCTGCAATGAGTTGTTTTAACGTAAAGCTTGTTTCTTGTGTACCTAACTTGCTTTTTAAGTAAGGTAAAATTTCTTCCAATTGCTTTGTTAACTGCCAAGGTGGGTTAACGATAAACAGTCCTGTACCTGTCATGCCATACTCTTGGGTATCGGCTTTTTGGCAGAACTCTACTTGCAATAAATTACGCACGTCACTTTTAGTAAAGGCATCTTGCATTTGTTCTACCAGTTCACGTTTTACCACTGGATACCATAAAATATAAGTGCCAGTAGCGAACTTTTTATAAGCGTTAACAATAGTGCGAACCGCTTTTAAGTAGTCTTCTTTAAGCTCGTATGGTGGGTCAATTAACACCACGCCACGTCGACTTGGTGGTGGTACTAAGCCTAAAACACCCTGGTAACCGTCTGATTGTTTAACATGAGATTTATTCCAACGTTGGCTATACGCTTGTAGGTGTTCAATGTCAGCAGGGTGCAACTCAAATAAATGCGCACTGTCTTGACGGCGGGTGAATTGTCGAGCAATGCCCGGCGAGCCAGGATAAAGCGCAAGTTCATCACTTTGCTCTGCTTGATTAATATCTTTTACTAAATCGATATACGGCTGTAATGCTTCGGGTAAATCTTCGTTATCGATTAATTTAGCAATACCGTCTTTGTATTCACCGGTTTTTTGCGCGTATTCGTCTTCAAGTTGATACATGCCAGCGCCAGAATGACTGTCGATGTAATAAAAACCCTTTTCTTTGCGGGTCATGTATTCAAGCACTAGCGTTAGTACAGAATGTTTTAAAACATCGGCAAAATTGCCGGCGTGAAAGGCGTGACGATAACTAAGCACGTTATTTCCTTAAAGAGTTAAGAACAGGGAAGAACAGGTTTGAATCTAAAATGGCATTAGCAAAAGTGATAATGCCATTTTAATGAGATAAGTTAGCGAAGCTTATTCTTGTGATGCTAAGTATTCGTCGTAACCACCAGCAAAGTCAGTGTAGCCACCTGCTTTTAATTCGATAATACGCGTTGCTAAGCTTGATACAAACTCACGATCATGGCTGACGAACAAAATAGTGCCTTCAAATTGCTCCATTGCCATGTTTAATGATTCGATAGACTCCATATCCATGTGGTTTGTTGGTTCATCCATAACTAAAATATTAGGTTTTTGCATCATGATTTTACCGAACAACATACGACCTTGTTCACCACCAGAAAGCACTTTGATAGACTTGTTAATATCGTCAGCAGAAAACAATAAACGTCCTAAGTAACCACGAACTGCTTGCTCGTCATCAGTAGGTTGACGCCACTGGCTCATCCACTCAAATAAGGTCATGTCATTTTCAAACTCATGCGCGTGATCTTGTGCGTAGTAACCAATGTTGACGTTTTCAGACCAAGTATATAAACCAGTTGTAGGTTGGTAATCACATTCGCCCATAATAGTGCGTAAGAAGGTCGTTTTGCCAATACCGTTTTCGCCGATAATAGCAACATGTTCGCCCACTTCAATCATCATATTAAGGTCGTTTAGTACCTTGTTATCATCAAAGCTTTTGCTCATGTTTTCTAACACAAGGGCGTTACGGAATAATTTCTTTTCTTGCTCGAAACGAATAAACGGGTTAACACGGCTTGATGCTTTAACGTCAGCTAATTGAATTTTATCAATTTGCTTAGCACGAGAAGTTGCTTGCTTTGCTTTTGAAGCGTTGGCAGAGAAACGAGCGACAAAGGCTTGTAATTCACCAATTTGTGCTTTCTTCTTTGCGTTATCAGCCATTAACTGAGCGCGAGCTTGTGTAGAAGCCAGCATGTATTCGTCGTAGTTGCCTGGGAATACACGTAATTCACCGTAATCCAAATCAGCCATATGAGTACAAACACTGTTTAAAAAGTGACGGTCATGCGAGATGATGATCATGGTTGAGTCACGTTCGTTCAAGGTTTCTTCTAACCATTGAATAGTGTGAATGTCCAAGTTGTTGGTAGGCTCATCTAATAATAAAACATCAGGGTTTGAAAAAAGCGCTTGTGCCAATAACACACGTAGTTTCCAACCTGGAGCGACTTCGCTCATTAAACCGTAATGTTGGTCAACCGGAATACCTACGCCCATTAATAGTTCGCCAGCGCGACTTTCTGCACTGTAACCGTCCATTTCTGCGAATTCTGATTCTAAATCACCAGCACGCATACCGTCTTCTTCACTCATTTCAGGTAAAGCGTAGATGCGATCACGTTCTTCTTTAATTGCCCATAATGCAGTATGACCCATGATCACGGTATCAATAACCGTTGATGCTTCAAAACCGAATTGGTCTTGACGAAGTTTACCAATACGCTCGTTAGGGTCTAAGTTGACGTTGCCAGATGTTTGCTCTAAATCACCACCCAAAATTTTCATAAAGGTCGATTTACCACAACCGTTGGCACCAATTAAACCGTAGCGGTTACCGCCACCAAATTTTTGTGAAATGTTTTCAAATAACGGCTTAGCACCGAACTGTTGGGTAATATTGTTTGCAGCTAACATATCTGTTCCGTAGCGAGTGGTTAACGAGTTGAAATGGAATAAAACTCGCAACATTAATAATAAAAAATAATGCGCGCGATTATACATCAGTACTACTCTCAGTTAAATTATAATTCAACGCCTATTTGGGGTATTGTGTTGCGAAGTTTATTTAAGCCTATATTTTTTACTTAAACAATAGCAGTGAGTTTTTCTTGGATGTCTGATAGCAGTCGAGTAAACAGTTTTTATAATTTATGTAACTATCAAGAGATTTGAAGCATAGCTTAATATTACTTTTATTGTTTAGAATTCTAATATCACTATCGTATTCACTTGCAACCAATTCTTTGTAATAAGAATAAAACTCTTTAGGGAGTGAAAGCGTAATGACTTTACCTCCTTTTAAGAAAACACCTAAACAACACTTGGTCATTTTTGTTGGCTTATTTAAAATCTTCGAATGATTTCTTTCATTATTATATAAATATTTATATGGAATGAAATAATCATATAAATTCGAAATATTATCCAAAGGAAATAAAAACTCTTTATTTGGGGCTTTTGATTTTATTGTAATATCTAAAGTATCGTTCTGAGTGCTTCCAAATTCAGCCTCTTTAAGATCAAACAATGTAAAAAATGCCCCCTCATCATGTATGGGAGAAGAGAATAGTTGTTTATCGACTAACCTAATATGTGTAATGCTTATGTCAATTTCTTTAGAGTTATATATTATTAACTTTAAATTACCTCTCTCAATATAGCTTGATAACTTAAGTGTATACTTTCGTCTAATTATATAAAAAACAATTGGGATAATAGCGGCAATTAGGGTCATAACAGCAGTAAGTAAGGCTATGAAGGTAAGAGAAATATTGACATTATCCATATAAATAAACTAATTTAATCAAAGTATTATGTTCGCATTTCTTTTGCCTAATTGCAAAAGCCTAGTGAGGACACTAGGCTTTTCTAAGTTTTATCAATGTATGCTTAACGCTGATTATTACCACGCTTTTTCTTTATTGGGCTTTTCGGTTTTCTATCATTAAATTGGTTGTCAGAAAAACGCGTTAAGCCTTGTTTCGCTTTCTCGCCCGGCTTAGCTTTTTTAGCGGTTACTGGCTTTTTGCCAAAACGTTTCTCTTGCCCTGGTGAAGTCTTATTACCTTGCGAGTTATTCTTACCTTTCCCATTATTTTTGTAATGCTGTTGGTTTAACTCTCCACGGGTTTCATTTGGTACTAAACACTCTGGTTTTGAACCAATTAGTTTTCTTGCTAAGCCCATTTTAGTGAAAGCTTGGCGTAACATTGGCCAGTTCGCTGGATCGTGGTAACGCAAAATGGCTTTGTGTAATCGACGTTGAATCGTGCCTTTAGGTACGGCAACGGTGTCACTATTCTTTTTAACATTTTTTAGTGAGTTTATTTCAGTATGATAAAGCGTTGTCGCATTGGCTAAAGGCGACGGGTAAAAGTTTTGCACTTGATCGAGCTTAAAGTCATTACGCTTTAACCATAACGCCAAGTTGATCATATCGAGATCAGTAGTGCCTGGATGAGCAGAAATGAAGTAGGGGATTAAGTACTGTTTTTTACCGGCAAGTTTTGAGTAATGGTCAAACATTTCTTTAAACTTGTCATAGCTACCCATACCTGGCTTCATCATATTATTTAATGGCCCTTCTTCGGTATGCTCTGGTGCTATTTTTAAATAACCACCGACATGATGGGTTGCTAATTCTTTAACGTATTCAGGGTCTTGAATTGCTAAGTCATAACGTACGCCTGACGCAATTAGAATTTTCTTAATACCTTTAATTTTTCGCGCTCGGCGGTATAAATTAATAGTTGGCGTGTGATCGGTGTCTAAATGACCACAAATAGTTGGCCAAACACATGATGGCTTACGACATGTTGCTTCGGCTTTTTCACTTTTACAATTCAATTGATACATGTTGGCGGTTGGGCCACCAAGATCAGAAATGACACCAGTAAAGCCGGGGACTTTTAATTTAATGTCTTCAATTTCTGCAATGATTGAATCTTCAGAGCGACTTTGAATAATTCGACCTTCATGCTCAGTAATTGAACAGAAGGTACAACCACCGAAACAGCCACGCATGATATTGATTGATGTTTTAATCATGTCGTAGGCAGGTATTTTAGCTTTGCCATATGAAGGGTGCGGTACACGTTGGTATGGTAAACCAAAGACACTATCCATTTCTGCTTCAGATAAAGGCTTAGCTGGTGGATTTAACCAAATCATTCTACTACCATGCTTTTGTACTAATGGCTTAGCAGAAGTCGGGTTTACTTCTTGATGAAAAATACGAGAAGCATGGGCATAAAGTACCTTGTTATCTCGAACTTGCTCGAACGTTGGCAAGTTAATATAAGTAGTTTCCCAAGGTTTCTTTTTGTCTGCCCAGCTGTCATTTTGCAATTTCTTTGCTCGGTATTCGCCAAGCTGAATAGGTTGGGCGGTTTTAGTGATATCTTTGGCTATTTCACCAGTAACGTCTTTACCTTCGTCTGAACAGGTTTTAGTTGAAATTTCTTGGTAAGGGCTGATGATAGGGTCAATTTTCCCCGGCTTATCAATGCTACGAGAATCAATGCCTTTCCAATTTGGTAATACTTGGTTAGTTAAAAATGCACTACCACGAACATCGGTAATGTTTTTAGCTTCTTCACCGTTGGCAATTCTATGGGCTATTTCTATTAGCGGTCGTTCGGCGTTGCCGTAAACTAGTAAGTCAGCTTTTGAGTCGAATAATACTGATTGACGTACTTTGTCTGACCAGTAATCGTAATGGGCAATTCGGCGCAAGCTGGCTTCAATACCGCCAATAATAATCGGCACGCCTTTATAGGCTTCTTTACATTTTTGAGTGTAAGCGGTTACGGCGCGATCAGGGCGTTTGCCACCTTCATCATTAGGTGTGTATGCATCGTCATGGCGCATACGACGTTCGGCGGTATAACGGTTGATCATTGAATCCATATTGCCGGCGGTAACACCAAAAAATAGATTCGGTTTACCTAGCTGCATAAAGGCGTCTTTGGATTTCCAATCTGGTTGCGCAATAATGCCAACACGAAAACCTTGCGCTTCAAGCATTCTGCCGATAATCGCCATACCAAAGCTTGGGTGGTCAACGTAAGCATCGCCGGTGACGAGTATAATATCGCAACTATCCCAGCCTAGAACATCCATCTCTTTTCGAGACATAGGTAAAAATGGCGCAGTTCCATAGCATTCTGCCCAATATTTCGGGTAGTCGAATAGTTTTGGAGTTATTTTTTGTGTTGACGCTAAATTCATACCATACCTAAATTAGATTCTAAACTGTGACTTTACACACATTACGCCATTTTATTATGGCTCATTTATCCGCATTTAAATTGTATTGATGATCAATATCACATTTAAGCGGCGCGCGATTATACCAGAGTTAAAAGCTAAGCCCTAATAGGCTTATTTTTTAAAAGGTTTTAACTTAGTTAAAAGCAGAATTTCATCGTATAAAGCAAGGCATTGGTCTTGTAATCTCAACACTTACATTGAAAATTGGCCCGTAGCTTAGTATAAATAGGCGCTAGTATTGTGATTAAGCACATTATTAATAAATTTGTATGTTATTAAAGATTTATTAACAATTTTTCAACCGTTTAGATAATTTTAGCAATGAGATTTATAATTTTGTTGCTATTAACCCTTATAACTAACAGAAGTTACTCACTACAAGTAAAAATAAATTATGAAATTACAATTAATTGCCGCTGCTATTAGTATTTCTTTAGTCGCTTGTGCATCAACAGAACAAAAAAAGGTCGCGTTAGAAAATAACGCTTCAGCTGCGAGTGAAGTTGCTGCAACACCTGCAGCAGGTGTTGCTAGCTCAACAACCATTACTTTAGAAAAAATCATGTCAAACCCTGATTGGATGGGACGTTCACCTGAGTCTTGGTATTGGGGCGATGACAGCCAAACCGTTTTCTATAAGCAGAAACGTGAAGGTAATCCGCTACGTGATTTAGTACAAAAGAATTTAAGCACGCAGGGCAATGGTGATTTAGTTAAGTTAGCGCAAATGCATGTTGTAGCTGACAGCAATGCGGTTTTAAATAGTGCTGGCACACATGAAGCGTATGCGTTTGAAGGCAATGTTTTTGTTAAAACCTTGGCGACTCAAAAAGTTCAGCAATTAACTTATACATCAGCGGTTGAATCATCAGTGATGTTTCTAACCAATGGTAATGTCGCTTACCGAGTAGGCAATGTGTTTTATGCACATGATATGACTAGCCAGAAAATTATTGAGTTAGCTAATTTAGAGATGACTGATGGCAGCAAATCAAACGCTGCACCAACCAGTTATATTGCCAAAGAACAAAACGAGCTAATTGAATATGTTGCATTGCAACAGCGCAATAAAGATTTACGCGCTGAGCAAAAACGTCAATTGCGGGTAAAAAACAGCACGGTAACGCAAACTAACTTTTATTTAGGTAAAGGTAATCGTGTTGTACATGCAAGCTTATCTCCTGCTGGCGATAAGTTAATTGTTAGTGTGGCTCCGGCAAAGTCTGCTCGCGTAGACAGCGATATTATGCCGAATTACATTGCTAATGACGGACATGTGAAAGCAGAAAAAGTACGTGCTCGTGTGGCGAATAATCGTCAGTATTCTGAGCAGTTGTACATGCTAGATTTAACACAGGGTACTAAAGCGCAGTTAAGTTACGATACTTTGCCTGGCTTTGATGAAGACGTTTTAGCCAGTGTACGTGCAGAAAACTATGCCCGTGAAGGTAAAAAATATAAATCAGAAAAATCTCCTCGTAATATTCATGTTATTCAGGCGTGGAACCCTATTAAGTGGCAAGAAAATGGCGAGCAAGTTGCTATTATGCTTGAAGCTTGGGATAACAAAGACCGTTGGATATCTACCGTTAATTTTGAACAAAAAACTTTAGTGTCACAACACCGTTTACACGATGATGCGTGGATTAACTACACTTTTAACGAACTAGGTTGGTTAGATAACACCGATAGCTTGTACTATCTTTCTGAAGAAAGTGGCTATGCACACTTATACGTTAAGCCGTTAAATGGTAAAGCGAAAGCATTAACCTCAGGTAGCTATGAAGTTAATGACTTAACCGTTTCTGCTGACGAGCAAAGCATTTACTTTAAAGCCAACAAGAAACATCCAGGTATTTACGAGATTTACAAAGTAGATGTTAATTCAGCGAAAATGACGGCATTAACGGATTTAGGCGGTATGAATGATTATTCATTAAGCCCAGATGAGTCGAAATTATTGGTTGAACACTCTGAAATCACCATGCCTCCAGAGCTTTATGTTAAAGATATTGCGACTAACGCAGAAGCTATTCGTTTAACTCATACGGTTTCTGAAGAGTTTCTTGCTATGCCTTGGGCAGCGCCAAATGTTGTCGCCATTGAGTCATCTCATCAAGAACAGCCTGTTTACTCAAAGGTTTACCTACCAAAAGGTTACGACCAAACTACCGCTAAAAACAAAGCAGTTATGTTTAGCCACGGTGCGGGGTATTTACAAAACTCACACTTAGGTTGGTCAGGTTACTTCCGTGAATATATGTTTCATAGCATGTTAGTTCAACAAGGCTATGTGGTGATTGATATGGATTACCGTGCATCGAAAGGCTATGGTCGTGACTGGCGTACCGCAATTTATCGTCATATGGGTAAACCTGAAGTACAAGATATGCGTGATGGTGTTAACTGGCTAGTTGAAAATGCTAATGTTGATGCCAACCGTGTAGGTACTTACGGTGGGTCTTATGGTGGATTCTTAACACTAATGTCGATGTTTACTGACCCTGACTTATTTCAATCAGGCTCGGCATTACGTTTAGTGTCTGATTGGGCATATTACAACCATGGTTATACCTCTAACATTTTAAATATGCCGGGTGATGATGCAATTGCCTATGAACGTAGTTCGCCAATCTACTTTGCTGAAGGGTTAGAAAAGCCATTATTAATTAACGCACCTATGGTTGATGACAACGTATTCTTCCAAGATACAGTGCGTTTAGTTCAACGTTTAATTGAGTTGGAAAAACAAGACTTTGAAACCGCTATCTACCCAGTAGAGCCACACGGTTTTGTACAACCAAGCTCATGGTTAAACGAGTACCGCAGAATTTATAAGTTGTTTGAAAGTACATTATAAAAAAGCTTATAAAACGAACGAAAATAAAGGCTTCTAAGTTACCTTAGAAGCCTTTATTGTATGCGAACATTGCAAAAGCTTGGCATTATTAGATGGATAGCCCTAATCCAATTGAGACATTCGCTGACCTGAACCTCTGAAATTTTATTTAAAATAAGGTTAAAAAGAGAATAATGCGGCCAACACTAAAAGAGTAAGTACCGTATACGATTAACTGCTTAAAAATTTGCTTTCATGGTGTGGTTAAGTGCACACTAATAAAATCAGTTAGATAGAAAGCATTAGTCTAATTGGCATAACCTTTACAAGGAGTTACGAGCATGGCTAAAACTTACTTAAGTTTTATTAGTGGTTTTTTATTACTGCTATCTACTTTATTTTTCACGCAAGACATTGCAGCTGCACAAAGTTCTCAATTAACACAAAAAAGTGTGCCAAAAGTACTTGCCCCATGGTTACCTTGGGTGATGGAAGGTAATGAAAGCTATACTTGTCCTTTTATCAATCGTTCAGACTTTTCTAAAACACAAAATCATATTTGTGCTTGGCCGAGCACTTTGAATTTAGAGGTTGAAAATACATCTGCAGTATTTCAGCAGTCGTGGCAAGTGCTAGCGAATAGCATTATTCCGCTGCCAGGCAATTCAGAAAATTGGCCTTTGTCAGTTAAAGTAAATCAAAAGCTAATACCTGTAGTTTTACATCAAGGTAAACCTGTTATTGAACTAACTAAAGGCAGTTACAATATAACCGGTCAGTTCAATTGGCCGAAAATTCCTGAAAGCATTTCAATTCCTAAGCAATATGCTTTTGTAAAAATGACTATTAATAATCAAGCTATTTCCTTCCCTAAAATTGAAGGAAATGATTTATGGCTACAGGATTTGGAGCCTAATCAACAGCAGCGCGACTCTATTGATATTTCTGTTGCTCGACGAGTGACTGATGGTAGCTATATTAAGTTCGAAACCTATTTAAGCCTCAATGTTTCGGGCAAGATGCGTGAAGTTATTCTGGGTAAAGCGCTACCAAAAGATGTTGAGCTCACTGGCATTGAATCACAGTTGCCGGCATTTTTAGATGCTGACGGTTTATTACACGCAAAATTAAAACCTGGGTCTTGGCAAATCTTAGTACGTGGTTATGCTAAGCAAACCTTACTTACGTGGCAACGTCCTGAGCAATCACATGTGTGGCCAAAAGACGAAATTTGGGTATTTAAAGGTGATGAAAGCTTACGCCTTGGCAAGTTAAGTGGTGCGTCTATGGTTGATAATAGTCAAGCGGAAATGCCTAATGCTTGGTATGAGCTACCTAGCTACTTATTGCGCGAAACTGATGTACTTAACTATGATATTCAACATAGAGGTAAACCACTTCATGTTGAAAACCAACTAACTTTAAACAGAACCTTATGGCTGTCATTTGATAGTGCGAACTACACTTTTAGCGACCATATCACCGGGGCAATGATTAGTGATTGGCGTTTAAGTATGAATACGCCTTATATGTTGGAGTCAGCTGAAGACCAAGACGGTTCGGTGTTGATTACTTCTCAGGCCACAGATGAACGAGGGTTAGAAAACCGATATCCCGGTATTAATGTAAATGCTCGTGGTGTTTTTGCAGCCGAAAGTAATGTTGCTATTAGTGGTTGGCAAAGTAATTTTGAACGGGTGTCGTTAACGCTTAACTTACCACCAGGAAATAAATTATTTGCGGTATTTGGTGCCGACAGTGTTTCAAATAGTTGGTGGGGAAATTGGAACATTTGGGCAAGTTTTATTGTTTTATTATCAGCCTTTATGGCTAGCCGATTAGTCAGTATTACCGCAGGGATAGTCACTGCATTGATGCTTATTGTGATTTATCAAGAAGCTGGCGTACCTATCATCGCTATTGGTAACTTTTTATTAGCTGTTGCGATTAAAAAGCATCAGCCGTTTAGCTCTCTCAAATCTATTGTTAATAGTTATTGGGCTATTAGTGTTGCGGTTGTTGTTGGTTCGATATTGTTTTTTAGCGCCGTACAGTTAAGAACGGTGATTCATCCGCAGTTAGAAGCCCATGTTTCAGCCGTTGAAAATTTTGATAGACGCAGCCAAATGGACATGAATATTGTTTCAGAAATAGCGCAATCAAAAACAAAAAAACAAGCATATTCATCTATGGAAGACGTGGAACGCATTGTAATGACTGGTAGCAGAATTAAAAGAGCTGATTTACTGATGGAGCGTTATCAAACTGATGCGCTTATTCAAGCGGGTTCAGGGATCCCTAATTGGCAGTGGAATCCATACCGAATTAATTGGCATAGCCCAGTGGCAGAAAACCAAATGTTTGATGTTATCGTGTTATCAAAAACCAGCTATCGTTTGATTAAAATGCTAGGCATTTTGTTAGCACTAATATGGTTAGCACTGATGTTGAAAGATTTAATCAAACTTCGTGTCAGTGACTTTCGCGCGCAAGCGTTAACTGCAGCATTAGCTATGTTTGTGTTATTTCCTGGCGTTTCAGTAACTACCGAAGCGGCTGAATTTCCTCAACAGCAATTACTTGATGAGTTAAAACAACGAGTATTGGCAGCTCCCGATTGCGCGCCATCGTGTGCTTTGATCAACCAATTGACAGTAGACAGCCAAGAAAAAGCACTTGAAATGACCTTAACGGTTCATGCTAATGCTGATACTGCTGTGGCTTTACCTCGTTCTGAGTTTTGGCGACCAGAAAAATTGTTTTTAAACGGTAAACCAATTAACAGTTTGTTAAAGCGTAAAGCGTGGATATATATTCCGGTTTCAAAAGGCATATCTACTTTTACCTTATTAGGACAAATAGCGCCGGTAGATGCTTTTCAGCTTGAATTTAAAGACATTCCACAACATATCAATGTAAATACAAGCCGTTCATGGGAAGTTGTTGGTAGCCAAGCCAATAGCCTAAGCGGTAATACTTTAGAGTTTCTGTCGATCATTAAAGAACCAACAGCAAATAATGAGGCTACTATAGGCAGCGATAAATTATCGTCCACACGCTACAGTTATCAGCCTTTTGTTAACGTTACGCGCGAGCTTTCTATCGATCAAGTTTGGACACTACAAACCACCATTGAACGCATTGCGCCGAGCACAGGTTCAATAAACACCCGCATTCCTACGTTAAGTGGTGAACATATAATTAGTGCTGATATTTTATTGGAAAACGGTCAAGTTGAAGTTACTTTGCCTGCAGGCGTCAATGAGTTTACTTGGCGCTCAACGATAGATAGACAGCAAGTATTATCATTGCACGCTGATGCAAATCTATCTTTAATTGAGCAGTGGCAAGTTATTGTTAGCCCGTCATGGCATGCCGACATTAGCGGCTTGCCAATCATTTTAGGTGAACAAGAAAACAATGATTATTATTCTTACCTATTTTATCCGTATCCAGGTGAAACATTAACGATTGCAACCAACAGGCCAAACGCAGTTAAAGGCGATGTTTTAGCTATTGACCGAGTTAAATATGAAATTGAGCAAGGAACTCGTACTTCAAAATTGAATTTGTCATTTGATTACCGCAGTACTAGAGGTGGCGAGCACATTATTGATTTGCCAGAAAATTATCAGCTAAAAGAAATTCAAACTGATAATAAGTTGATAAATTTGCAGTTAGAGCAAGGCAAATTAGCGGTGCCAATTTTACCAGGCAAGCATAATATTAGTATATTAATGCGAGCAAATATTTCAGACCAACTGGCACTCACGGCACCTGCAATTAACTTGAATGCGCCAATTAGTAATATTACCAGTGTGATTAATTTAACTCGACAGCGTTGGGTGTTATGGGCTGATGGCCCTGTGCTTGGGCCTGCGGTATTGTACTGGGGGGAATTACTGGCGTTTATTTTATTAGCAGTGTTAATCGCTAGAGTTCCATTTTCACCTTTAAGCACCATAAGCTGGATTGCCTTAGGTTTTGGTTTAAGCTTAAATAATTGGGGTATATTAATGTTAGTGGCAGTGTGGTTTGTGTCATTAACTGCGAGTACTTATCGACCTAAAACGCTTAACCGTAATGCCTTTAATTTTTCACAGTTATTACTTTATGGTCTGTCGATAATTACACTACTTTCATTATTAGCGGCTATACCAACTAGCTTGTTAAGTTCTCCTGATATGGGCATAACAGGCAACAATTCCTATGGTAACTATTTACAGTGGTTTGCTGATAAGTCTGAGGGTCTGTTACCGGAAATCTTCGTTATCAGTATTCCTATTCTGTTTTATAAAGGCCTAATGTTGGCTTGGGTGATTTGGCTAAGTTTTTCAGGCTTAAATTGGATGAAATGGGCATGGAAGAAATTAGGCTCACAAGGATATTGGCAAGCCAAAGTAGTTAGTAATGAGGGAAAAAAAGAACCAGAAAAAAGTACGTAAGCTCAACACATTACTTAGATGATATTTGTAACGGTTAGGCTTATTGGCTTGGTGTTAATCCCACTAAAATATTGATCTAGGCTAGTTAGGCTTATGTCAGTAAATGCTAGGATTATTAGTTGCTTTTAAATGATAACAAACTTAAAGCCTAACCAAATTTTATTATCGGAGAACAATGTGAGTAATAGTGATGTAGAAGAAAATGTTGAAGCATTTCAGTATGTTGGTTTTTGGACTAGATTTGGTGCTAGCATCATAGATTCTATAATATTAATTATGATCACTTTCCCTATTTTGTTTCTAATTTATGGTGGTGAATACTTCTATGGTGGTGAATCGGTTTCTGGTGTAGTTGATTTTGTTATTAGCTACCTTTTTCCATTGATTGCAACGATTTTGTTCTGGATTTATAAATCAGCGACGCCAGGTAAAATAGCATTATTGGCGAAAATTGTTGATGCAAAAACAGGTAATAAACCAAGCGTTAAGCAATCAGTTATTCGCTATATTGGTTACTATGTTTCATTAATACCGTTAGGTTTAGGCTTTTTCTGGATTGCTTGGGATGCTAAAAAGCAGGGCTGGCATGACAAAATGGCAGGTACTGTAGTTATTCGTTCTAAAAATAATGAAGGCGAAACCAGTTAATCTCAATAGAAAGAACAGTGACAACGTATGTTGAGTTTTCTTGCAAATATTTGAAATGGAAAGGTGGCAATAGCCACCTTTTTGTTTTTAATTTGTAGCTTTAGTCCAAAAGTACAGGGTATAAGGATAGCACCAGTAAAGCAGCCATCGAACCATTGAATACTCTTAAGCGTTTTTTATTGGTGAGAAAAACTTGCATTTTTTGCCCAAGAACTACCCAACCACTGATGCAAGGAAAGTTAACTAAACCAAAGACTAATGATACAAACAGTACCGCACCTAAGCTTTTTGTTGGCGCGTAAACACTAATAGCTGTTAGCGCCATAGTCCATGCTTTAGGGTTCACCCATTGAAACATGGCGGCTTGCATAAAAGTAAAAGGTTTAGCGTTGCTGTTGTCTGTTTCAATTGATGAATTAGACATGGCTATTTTACCAGCCAAATACAGCAGATAAACAATGCTTAGTACTTTTAATATTTGATAACTTATTGGGAAAATATCAAATAACTGCATAATACCTAAACCTACTAACGCCACCATCACTGTAAAACCTATTCCGACACCTAATGCGTGTGGCAAAGTTCGTTTAAAGCCATAATTTGCGCCAGAGTTCATTAACATCAAGTTGTTCGGACCAGGTGTTATAGATGATACAAAAGCGAAAATGGCTAAGGCAGTTAGTATTTCAGCGTTCATCAAAGTCATCCTTTATTGCAGTGAGTGTTGAACAAGTATAAATTGATTTCTACACAAGAACCGTGCAAGTTGTTGGTATAATAAATCTAAATGGACAACAAATGACTAAGTTAGATAGATATAACCGTGAAATATTGCGCGAACTTAAAATTAATGGCCGAATTGCCAATTCAGAGTTGGCAGAAAAAATAGGCTTGTCGCCATCTGCATGTTTACGTCGCGTGCAAGAATTAGAAAGTAGTGGCTTGATCAAAGGCTACCGTGCTGTTTTAGATGCAGACTTGCTAGGTATTAACTTTATTGCCTACATAAGTATCGGCCTAGGAGAGCATTCTACTGAGTCGCAGCAAGCATTCGAAAAGGCGATTAATATTGCTGATGAAGTAAAAGAATGCCACAACATGACTGGCGCGTTTGAGTATTTATTGCGTATTGAAACCAAAGATATTAAATCTTTTAAAGCCTTTCATGCCAATGTACTTGGCGCCATTCCACAAGTTAGAACCATTACAACTCACGTGGTAATGGACTCACCAAAAGATGAAAGAATGTAATGACACGTTTTCAGTTACTTTTGCTTACTATGATCCACAGCTATTCATTCAAATTTTGCAAGTAATCAAGTAAGCTGCTGATAATCTACTACTAAATTGTCACTCTTATTTATGTCGAACAAAACTATATTAATTACTGGTTGCTCATCAGGTATTGGCTTACATGCAGCCCTAACATTGTCAGCTCGCGGATATCAGGTATTTGCGACTGCTCGAAAAGAGCAAGATGTTGTAATACTAAAAGAAAAAGGGCTAAGTGCTTATTTACTTGATGTTACCAAAACTGAAAGTATTGAAGATACGCTTGCAAAGGTACTTGAACAAACGAGTGGCCAGTTAGACTTTTTATTTAATAATGGCGCATACGGACAACCTGGGGCATTGGAAGATTTATCGACTGAAGCACTTAAAGCACAATTTGAGACTAATGTTTTTGGTTGGCATGAGCTAACCAAACAAGTTATTCCGGTAATGAGAAAACAAGGGTATGGGCGTATTATTCAATGTAGCTCAGTTTTAGGCTTTGTTTCGATGGCTTATCGTGGCGCTTATAATGCGTCAAAATATGCCATAGAAGGGTTGACTGATACCTTACGGTTAGAATTAAAACCGGCGGATATTGATGTTGTTCTTTTACAACCAGGACCGATTAATACACAATTTCGTGCTAATGCTTTAGCTGCTTTTCAGGATAATATTAATGTAGAGGCAAGCGTCCATAAAACAGAGTATCAGCAGCAAATAGAGCGCCTAGCGAGTGAAAAATCAAATGCTGCTTTCACGCTAGAGCCGCTTGATGTAACGCGAGCACTTATTCATGCATTAGAAAGTAAACGACCAAAATTACGCTATCGAATTACTACTCCAACAAAACTCTTTGCGATATTTAAACGAATTCTGCCAGCTCGCCTGTTGGATTATTTATTAGCGAAAGGTTAATAGCCGTTTGTTTCTCATGCCATTTAGTTGGTATTTCATCGATAAAGCTTAGGTAATACTAGGCTTTAGTTAAATATCATTTCAGAGGGACATGTTTTCTATTTCAGTGATTTTTTAGCATCACAATTACATCTTTCTGGCTCGGAGTGAAAAATATATTGGGTATATTGTTAAAATATATTTCTTTAGCGTTTAGTCGATAAACCATCATTAATGTTATTCGTCGTGGCTAGAATACAGAGTAACGTATATTTTAAATAATATGAGGTTAATTAGTGCTTTGGCAAAAGTTCGACAACATGAAATGTTACATTCACAAATGAATAATATCCCTCGCTTCACGTATCTTGTTAGAGGTCATCAATAACAAGAATCACCCCTTAATGGATCAACAGCTTAAAAACTGGTTTACGCAAGAGAAAATAGCTAAAGTCATCTGGCACTCAACATGGCCAATGTTTGGCGCTATTTTAGCTTTATTGGCATATGATTTGTTAGAGTCAAGCTTGCTTGCACTTAATGGCGAACAAGCGTTAACTGCGCTTGGTTTTACGCTGCCAATAACCACGGCAATAACCGCGATTGCTATTGGTATGAGCATTATCACTAACAACAAAGTGATAAAATATGCCTGCTTGCATAGCCATGAATTAGCAAAGTCTGTGGTAATATCGCTGCTACAAGCTAGTTTTTTCATCTTACTTTTCTCTATTGTTTTTTATTTTGCTAATGAGCAAATACTTTCTTTACTCGGTAACCATTCTTGGTCGTCAGGGCATATTGGAGATCCACAAATAGAGATAATTCATAGTCAAATGAACTATCTAGATAGTCGATATTTTAGTTGGATTTTTTTAGGAATAATTTGGCAGGTGAATGCCATTTTTCGGGCGTTAGGCAACTCTAAGCTGGCCAGTCGTATAATGATGTTCTGGTTATTCACGAAAAGTATTATTGCCATACTTTTAATAACTCCAGAAAGCAGTTTTCATTTATCAGGGCTTAATGGACTGGCCTTGAGTCATAGCAGTGTTGATATTTTATTCGCGATTATATCCGTTGTATTTTTGCATAAAAACCTGAACTTAATGTGGCCATCAGCAACTGAATTGCGCCGCGCCATATTCTCACTGAAATTAAATAGCTTTATCATTGTACTTCAACAACTTATTACCCCGTTAAGCATTGCACTGCTCACTATTATTGCCGCCAATATTAGTTATTCATATGTTGCTGCATTTGCTTTCATATTTCGTATGGAGCCTATATTCCTGTTGTTACCTATGATGTTAACAACCACGATGCCATGCATTATTGGCACAAACTTTTGGTTGGGTCATTTCAAGCGAGTTAAACAAGCTTATTATATTGCATTTATTGCTGTGGCTACTGTGCAGCTACTACTCGCAATAGTGCTGTTGATAAACAACAATATGTTGTCTTATTTTATTTGCCCAGAAGGTGAAGTAGCTGAACTACTAGCGGTTTATTTAACATGGGTACCCTTAGGTTATATTGGTGCTGGTTTCGCTATTGTTTATCAGTCATGTTTGAACGCAGAAGGTAAACCTTTACAGGCATGTGCCATTGGAATTATGCATCGCTTAGTTTTGTTACTGCCTCTTGCCGTTGTTGGCGGGATTCTTTCAATAAATTCAATTTCAACAGACTCAAGTTTGTTTCAAGCGCTTATGCTTGGTCATTTTTCTGCGGCACTTTACGTTATCTACTTATTTAGAAAAAGAACCTTTAATCATACTGATGCAACAGTTCCCATACCCGAATTACCCAATAAACAGCAAAACAATAACTTAGGAGAACAATTATGAAGATAAAGCATACTATTTTAAGTTTAGGATTATTGACGGCTATTACGAGCACTATGGCGTTAAGTCATGATACTAATGAAAACTCCTTTAGCAAAGCATTAGAGTCGAAGCACCGAGCACAGGCAGATCGTGATAGAGATGTTGGCCGAAAACCCGAGAAAGTGATGAAATTTTTTGGTATTAAACCAGGAATGACAGTTTTGGAAGTGCTTTCTAGCGGCGGTTATTACACCGAGGTTTTGTCTCATCGAGTTGGTAATAAAGGCAAAGTAATAGCGCAGAATAATAAGTTCATTTTGGAGGTGTTTGATGGACGTTTTGCTAATGAATTTAACAATAGACTCGTAGATCAAAGATTACCGAATGTAATGCATTACAAAAAAGAGTTTGGTGAATTTGATTTAACTAATGAAGTTGATGTGGTGACGGTAGTACTAAATTATCATGACCTTTATTCTTCAGCTTCAAAAGAAAAACGCATGAAAATATTGGCACAACTGAAAAAGGCATTAAAGCCTGGTGGTGTTTTAGGTTTGATTGATATGGAAACGAATGCCAAAGAGCATAATCCAAAATTGCATCGGGTAAATGAAGCATATGTTAAGCAAGAACTCGCTGAAGCTGGCTTTGAGTTAGATGGAGAAGCCGCATTTTTACGCAATCCCAATGATGATTACAGCAAAGTAGTTTTTGATCCTACAGTGCGTGGAAAAACTGACCGTTTTGTCTTACGTTTTAAAAAGCCTTCTTAACTTTGCTTTAAAATATTTTATTATGGGCTCACAGCAGTATTTTCAGTTGTGGGCTTTTCTTTAAGTGCTTATTTTTAATTATGTTTATAATATGCCTTGTTAAGAGTTGATATCTTAATGATCACTTTCTCGTGTTTTGGTAAAGATTGAACAGATAAAAGGATACTGGTAACTTACTAAAATTATTCGTAAAAATGTGTGCTTGAATGTACTGAAATTCACGATCGAATTTGTATTAACTCGAGATGCGCATTAATACACTGTTATGTACACAAGGAGCTCTCTTGAACATTAGGCATTTCTCTTTATACATTACCATATTAATGTGTTCTGCTTGTACAACATCAGGGCAACTTTACTATGTTGATACGGAAGGTAGCGAAAAACTTGGCTGTGAATACGAGTTCGTTGGTGCACCAAGTGTTGATGAATATGCTATTGAGTATGCTCTTAGTTTATGCGCTAAAAGTATTGTTAAAAAAGGTGGTGTAATCAAAGAAGAATATCTGTTAAAAACAGATACTTCTATTCCATTACCAGCTTGTGGCAAAATTTGGACTCATGATTTAGCCGAGCAACAGTTCAACTCTGAGCAAATATCTAAAAAAGAATATGGTTATATTGTAGCTAACATTGATATGGGGTTTGCAGCAATCAATGAATGCGCACATAACAAACAAATCAACAAGGACTAAAAACAGCGGGCTGTTCGCTCCGCTCCATTTTAGCCCACTATTTTTAGCCTGTTATTTGGGCGTTATACGCAAGTAAATTCAGAGTACTACTGATATAAGGGAAAATATGACTACCGGAAAAATATTGATTAATGCCTTAGCTTTTGGGCTTTTCACGTTCATTTTAGTCGGTGAACTTAATGCGAAAGAAAGGAAAGGAGCTGCGTTAGAGGAATCTAACCTAAATAAAGCCATATACTGTATGGAAATATTAGAAAGTAGAAATGATCTTAAACCTAACGAAAGGATTAATATTTTAAGAAACGAGTGTTATTCCGATAAATTTGTTGAGCATTCACCTCATATAAGCGGTGGCCGAGAAGGATTATTCAGCATATTCTTAAGTCGATATAAAGAATATCCTAAGCTTTCGATGTCTATTAAGCGAAGCGCTTCCGAAGGTGATCTCGTCTGGTTACACCTACATGTAAAGCGCACGCCAGATTCCCTTGGAGCTGCTCTGATACATATTTTTCGAATGAAAGATGGAATGGTTGTAGAGCACTGGGGCGTTGGGCAGCCTATTCCAGAAAAACCTAAAAACAACAACACAATGTTTTAGGCTAGTTTATGGGATTTTGCATATAACAAGCTGTTCAAGCGGGACTGCTAAAGTTTGGCTCGGTTTCGCTTCGCTA